>NZ_KI515749.1:0-717201 GCF_000478095.1 Corynebacterium sp. KPL1824
CCCAACAATCATCCCCACACGTGGTGTTTGGGTTTGTTGTGGTGTGTTTGTTTTGGTCAATTAGTACCAGTAGCCTTCACACCTTACAGTGCTTCCAAGTCTGGCCTATCTACCCCATAGTCTTTAGGGGACCTCAAAAGAAACCTCATCTTAAAACAGGCTTCCCGCTTAGATGCTTTCAGCGGTTATCCCTTCCGTACGTAGCCAACCAGCGATACCCCTGGCGGGATAACTGGCACACTAGAGGTACGTCCGTCCCGGTCCTCTCGTACTAGGGACAGCCTTCTTCAAGTTTCAACGCGCGCGGCGGATAGAGACCGAACTGTCTCACGACGTTCTGAACCCAGCTCGCGTGCCGCTTTAATGGGCGAACAGCCCAACCCTTGGGACCTACTCCAGCCCCAGGATGCGACGAGCCGACATCGAGGTGCCAAACCATCCCGTCGATATGGACTCTTGGGGAAGATCAGCCTGTTATCCCCGGGGTACCTTTTATCCGTTGAGCGACACCACATCCACAAGTAGGTGCCGGATCACTAGTCCCGACTTTCGTCCCTGCTCGACATGTCTGTCTCACAGTCAAGCTCCCTTGTGCACTTACACTCACCACCTGATTGCCAACCAGGCTGAGGGAACCTTTGGGCGCCTCCGTTACATTTTGGGAGGCAACCGCCCCAGTTAAACTACCCACCAGGCACTGTCCCCAACCCAGATCATGGGCCAAGGTTAGATGCTCAATCCGATCAGAGTGGTATTTCAACAACGACTCCACCACCACTAGCGTGACGATTTCACAGTCTCCCACCTATCCTACACAAACCGAACCAAACACCAATACCAAGCTATAGTGAAGGTCCCGGGGTCTTTTCGTCCTGCCGCGCGTAACGAGCATCTTTACTCGTAATGCAATTTCACCGGGCCTGTGGTCGAGACAGCAGAGAAGTCGTTACGCCATTCGTGCAGGTCGGAACTTACCCGACAAGGAATTTCGCTACCTTAGGATGGTTATAGTTACCACCGCCGTTTACTGGGGCTTAAATTCTCAGCTTCGCAACCACAAAGGTTACTAACCGGTCCTCTTAACCTTCCAGCACCGGGCAGGCGTCAGTCCATATACATCAACTTAACGTCTTCGCATGGACCTGTGTTTTTGATAAACAGTCGCTTCCCTCTATTCTCTGCGACCCCACAACACTCCAACCGCACAGGGTCTTCACGTCACAGGGCCCCCCTTCTCCCGAAGTTACGGGGGCATTTTGCCGAATTCCTTAACCACAGTTCACCCGAACGCCTTAGTATCTTCAACCTGACCACCTGTGTCGGTTTAGGGTACGGGCCATACACACACTCGCTAGAGGCTTTTCTCGACAGTACAGGATCACCACCATCAACCCCAATGGGTCTACGCATCACGCCTCAACCACAATGTGTGGCGGATTTACCTACCACACGGCCTACACGCTTACACCACCAATCCACTAAGTGGCGCGGCTACCTCACTGCGTCACCCCATCACTTGAACCACACATCAGGCCCCACGACATCAACACCACCAACACTCAAAAAGTGAAAAGGTAGCGTATCCGCAGTGGTTAGTATCCGTGCTTTATCATGGGCGCACATGTACGGGTACCAGAATATCAACTGGTTATCCATCGACTACGCCTGTCGGCCTCGCCTTAGGTCCCGACTCACCCTGGGAAGACGAACTTGACCCAGGAACCCTTAGTCATCCGGCGGTAAGGATTCTCACCTTACAATTCGTTACTCATGCCTGCATTCTCACTCGCACACAGTCCACGCCTCCTCACGGTAACGCTTCCACCCATGCACGACGCTCCCCTACCCAAACAACAAAAAAATGTTGCTTGCCGCGGCTTCGGCGGTGTACTTGAGCCCCACTACATTGTCGGCGCAGAACCACTCGACCAGTGAGCTATTACGCACTCTTTCAAGGATGGCTGCTTCTAAGCCAACCTCCTGGCTGTCTTCGCGATCCCACATCCTTTTCCACTTAGTACACCCTTAGGGGCCTTAACCGGCGATCTGGGCTGTTTCCCTCTCGACTATGAAGCTTATCCCCCACAGTCTCACTGCCGCACAACACAATTGATGGCATTCGGAGTTTGGCTGACATTGCTAAGATTGTAGTCCCGCTCAACCAACCAGTCGCTCTACCTCCACCAAGCTAAATGCGACGCTGCACCTAAATGCATTTCGGGGAGAACCAGCTATCACGGAGTTTGATTGGCCTTTCACCCCTACCCACAGCTCATCCCCGCAGTTTTCAACCTACGTGGGTTCGCGCCTCCACAACCTCTTACAGCTGCTTCACACTGGCCATGGGTAGATCACCCCGCTTCGGGTCCAGGACATGCCACTTATCACCCCATTAGGATTCGGTTTCCCTACGGCTACCCCACACGGGTTAACCTCGCGACATGCCGCTGACTCGCAGGCTCATTCTTCAAAAGGCACGCCATCACACACAAACAGGTGCTCTGACGGATTGTAAGCACATGGTTTCAGGAACTATTTCACTCCCCTCCCGGGGTACTTTTCACCATTCCCTCACGGTACTATCCACTATCGGTCACACTGAGTATTTAGGCTTACCGGGTGGTCCCGGCAGATTCACAACAGATTCCACGAGCCCGTTGCTACTCGGGAACCCAACAACCCCCACATCATCATCTTCAGCTACAGGACTCTCACCTACTCCGGCAGATCATTCCAAACCACTTCACCTAACAACAATGCACAGGGCGTGCCACTGGTAGATGACACAAAATCAGGCCCCACAACACCGCACACACAACCCCTACCAGGTATCACATGCACACGGTTTAGCCTCATCCACGTTCGTTCGCCACTACTAGCAGAATCATTATTATTTTCTCCTCCTACGGGTACTGAGATGTTTCACTTCCCCGCGTAACCCCCACAACAGCTATGAATTCACTGAAGGGTAACCCCACATAACCAGGGCCAGGTTTCCCCATTCGGACATCCTCGGATCAACGCTTTATTGACAACTCCCCGAGGCTTAACGCAGCCTTACACGTCCTTCATCGGCTCAGCATGCCAAGGCATCCACCATGCGCCCTAAATAACGAACACACCAACCACCACACACAAACCACACAACACGAAGCCATGCAGCCAGCATGTGGCAGCAACAAGTGAACTTGACAAAATAAACAAAAAGAAAAATCACATCACACACACAAGACACCACCCACAAAAGCAGGCGGCATCATGTGAGATGCTCGCGTCCACTATACAGTTCTCACACAACACCCCAACCAGCAACAAACACCACCACAACAAACGATGCTCATCAACCAGTCAGGCACACACAAAAGGGGATAATGCCCCAGACACCCAACAATGCACCAACGACTTACCAATCAACTTTACTTCCTGTATGCATGGACACTTTTACGCATGTCACAAAGCACTGTCTCAACACTTAGACCCTGCTGATTAAGGTGTATGTCCTACCCGGAATTTCCATATTCGGTGGCAGCAGAACACTCGCCCACTCAACCACCAACCCACCATCAAACAACAGTGGGCAACCCACAACTGTGGGCCATTGGCTGCAACTGCAGCCAAAATAAAAGCTCCTTAGAAAGGAGGTGATCCACCCGCACCTTCCGGTACGGGTACCTTGTTACGACTTCGTCCCAATCGCCGATCCCACCTTCGACGGCTCCCTAACACGTTTAGGCCACCGGCTTCGGGTGTTACCAACTTTCATGACGTGACGGGCGGTGTGTACAAGGCCCGGGAACGTATTCACCGCAGCATTGCTGATCTGCGATTACTAGCGACTCCGACTTCATGGGGTCGAGTTGCAGACCCCAATCCGAACTAAGGCCGGCTTTCAGCGATTCGCTCCACCTCACAGTGTCGCAGCGCGTTGTACCGACCATTGTAGCATGTGTGAAGCCCTGGACATAAGGGGCATGATGATTTGACGTCATCCCCACCTTCCTCCGAGTTAACCCCGGCAGTCTCTCATGAGTCCCCAACCAAATGCTGGCAACATAAGACAAGGGTTGCGCTCGTTGCGGGACTTAACCCAACATCTCACGACACGAGCTGACGACAACCATGCACCACCTGTACACCAACCACAAAGGGACGAACTATCTCTAGCCCAATCTGGTGTATGTCAAGCCCAGGTAAGGTTCTTCGCGTTGCATCGAATTAATCCACATGCTCCGCCGCTTGTGCGGGCCCCCGTCAATTCCTTTGAGTTTTAGCCTTGCGGCCGTACTCCCCAGGCGGGGCGCTTAATGCGTTAGCTACGGCACGAAAGTCGTAGAAAGACCCTCACACCTAGCGCCCACCGTTTACGGCATGGACTACCAGGGTATCTAATCCTGTTCGCTACCCATGCTTTCGCTCCTCAGCGTCAGTAACTGCCCAGTAACCTGCCTTCGCCATCGGTGTTCCTCCTGATATCTGCGCATTTCACCGCTACACCAGGAATTCCAGTTACCCCTACAGCACTCAAGTTATGCCCGTATCGCCTGCACGCCCGGAGTTAAGCCCCAGAATTTCACAGACGACGCGACAAACCACCTACGAGCCCTTTACGCCCAGTAATTCCGGACAACGCTCGCACCCTACGTATTACCGCGGCTGCTGGCACGTAGTTAGCCGGTGCTTCTTATCTAGGTACCGTCACAAAAAGCTTCGTCCCTAGCGAAAGGAGTTTACAACCCGAAGGCCTTCATCCCCCACGCGGCGTCGCTGCATCAGGCTTGCGCCCATTGTGCAATATTCCCCACTGCTGCCTCCCGTAGGAGTCTGGGCCGTATCTCAGTCCCAATGTGGCCGTACACCCTCTCAGGCCGGCTACCCGTCGCCGCCTTGGTAGGCCATTACCCCACCAACAAGCTGATAGGCCGCGAGCTCATCCTACACCGAAAAAACTTTCCAACCACCACACTAAAGATGGCTCCTATCCGGTATTAGACCCAGTTTCCCAAGCTTATCCCGAAGTGCAGGGCAGATCACCCACGTGTTACTCACCCGTTCGCCACTCGAGTACCCTG
Organism: Corynebacterium sp. KPL1824; assembly: GCF_000478095.1. Taxonomy (NCBI): domain Bacteria; kingdom Bacillati; phylum Actinomycetota; class Actinomycetes; order Mycobacteriales; family Corynebacteriaceae; genus Corynebacterium; species Corynebacterium sp. KPL1824. The sequence continues at coordinate 5,070 of NZ_KI515749.1, forward strand.
CAAGCAGGGCCTTTCCGTTCGACTTGCATGTGTTAAGCACGCCGCCAGCGTTCGTCCTGAGCCAGGATCAAACTCTCCACAAAAAGAAAATTTCGAACAAAAAAATCCAGAATAGGCCGTGAAAAGCCCAAACCTAACCAAAAGAACAAACCACCACAAACCCACAAAAGCAGGCCCATGCTGGCGTCCAAAAATTACTACAAAGAAAAATAAACTGCCTCCCCAACCCGACGGGGCACAAAAAAGGGAGACAAAAAGTTGAACACAATCACATGCCAACCAATCCATCAATGCAGCCGAAACACTAAACAGTATTCAAAAAGATGCGTATTCCAACACCTTACCGGCACACACCAACCAACAAACCACCATTAGGTTCGCCGGCCAACAGACCAATCAACACACAACCATGCACACAAAAATAAAAATAAGTACATTGGCACACTATTGAGTTCTCAGACATCATCACCACACAACAGCTACATGCCTAAAAGCATGGAACTCGTTGCGAGTAAAAAATTGTTTTCGTCAGGGCCTGTTTTCCTATCGCCACTTCAGTCAGAGACAGTGTCTGTCTCTGTGGGGCGCTGTCGGTCGCGCTGACTCGTATTAAGTTACACACCGCTTTAAATTTTCACAAACTCGCTGGTCAGCACGAATTTCGGACACTTTTATTTCATGCCAAGCCAGCCCGCAAGGCCTTTCTCCCACAGGCTGCTTATGCGGCGTGCATACATCGGCAGGGTTACGGCCCATACGGCGTAGATGCCAAGGCTTATAAACATCCCCACCGCGGCCGAGACATAGCCTTGGGCGAAAAGCCAGACCAGCACTGCGATACCGAGGAGGTACGCGACAAAGACTCCAAGGGTCCTCTTCTCTAGGAACTCGAGGTACGTAAGCCCAGGTACGGTGACGGCCGCGATTGCGGTGATGCCGGCGGCGACCTCGATTGTGTTCCCCCAGAAAGAAAGGGCCAAGCCCACGGCGGCGCAACCAAGGATGGGGATGAGCCCGGTCATTGCGGTCATGGAAGCCCAGCGGCGACGCGTGCCGCCGAGCGTGACGTAATCCCTGAGCGTATCGCGCAACATGCCCATGGGCTGGCTGCTAAAGAAGGCGAAGAATACCCAAGCAATGAAAGCGATGAATTCCATCGTTCCCCACAGCGTGCTCATTAGCGAAAGCACAACGTTGATGGCTAAAAATACGACGACCAGCACCCACATGCGGACCTGGCGGCGGTATACAGCCTGCGCGTCGAGCGTCGGCGGGAAACGCCCAAGCTTGGATGCAATTCCCAAAGGGGTCGTCGAGTAGCCCGTCCTGGTTGGGGTTGGTTCGCGCCACAGTGCCCATGCCAATGCCGCCGCATAAACAGCCAACGCCCACCAGCCCTGCCGTGCAGCCGTTCCTGCCATGGCCACGACAGCGAAAACCGTGACTATAATCCGGCGATGTTCATTCCATATCTGTGAGCTCAGGCCTAGTACTTGGTACTTATCAAAACTGGGTTGATACGTCAGGATGGGCACAAGGGGCAAGAGCAAGGTGACAGTTCCCCACTTTTCGCCAAAAAGTACGGGGTAAACCGCAATGAAGAAGAGGACTGTAACCCAAACCCATTCCGTTGTGTGCCATAGAAGTTTCATGACTGCTCCTCCAATGCTCGGACAGCCTTTTCAAGTGATACCTCTGCTACCCGGAGATGATGTTCGTTGGCATAGCGGAAGACGGGATCGGGCGAGGTAGTGCGGGCATCGACAAGCACCTGGTCTCCCAGGCTTGTTGAAGCGCGCTCCAATACCGGCAGGTCCAGTGCGGAAATTGCCTCGGAGATCGCCTCTTCGGGCCCGCTGACTTCCAGGAAAGAATCAACAAATTCATCTACGGGGCCGCTAATGGGGTGCTCCCCCATGAGGGAAATGGTGTCCAGCAAGCCCTCTATTTCATTGAGGTGATGGGTGGATACCACGATGGTACGACCGTGCTCTTCCCGGAGGACCTGGTAAAAGAGTTCGCGGCGCGGCAGGTCGAGGCCCAGATAAGGCTCGTCCAGAAGCATTATTTCGCAGCCAGAGGCAACGGCGAAGACAAATCCCAACGCCGATTTTTGCCCGCGCGAGAGCGCAGAATACGCCTTATTGGGGATGTCGAAGCCGGCGATGAGGTCGTCGTAGCGGTCCGCATTCCAGTTGGGCCATCGGGCCTGGCCGACGGCGCCGAGTTTCTTGCTTCCCCACGAATTCGGCAGCGGATTGTCGATGCCCATGAGGATCACCCGGTTGAGCACGGATTGGTTATCAAAGGGCTGGCGGTCAAAGACCGTGATGCGGCCGGATTGAATTTGGCCGGCGATTTTTCGCAATAAGGTGGTCTTGCCAATTCCGTTGCGGCCCACCAGACCATGGGTAAGACCTGCGGAAAAGGTGAAATCGCGGGTAGTAATCATGAGTACATTCCTCTACTTTCTGCAACCCGATCGAAAAGGTCATGCAGCTGCGCGCGGTTATAGCCCAGGCGCACTGCTTCATCGACAAGCGGGGCCATATATTCCGCGGCAAAGTCGCCTCGCCTGCGCTCGCGAATGGCACCCGATGCACCCTCGGCCACAAACATGCCGATGCCCCGCCGCTTTTCCAGCACCCCCAGATCCACCAAGAGGGTGATCCCCTTCCGCGCGGTTGCGGGGTTGATGTTGTGGAAATCCGCCAACTCATTGGTGGAAGGTGCTTTATCGCCCTCCGCCAGAGTGCCGTCCACAATGGTGTCTTCCACCAAGGACGCAATCTGCCGAAAGAGCGGCTGCGTGGAGTTATCCATCATCACCTTCGGCTCGTTAGTTACTTAGTTAGTTGTGTAACTAACCATATAACACGCTTGCCGACGCCGCAATGGTCACCGAATTCTTTTCATTTGCGGCCAATATGCTGGGAATTAGCGAATTGTGATCGACGTTTCGGGGTGAATAAGGCACACTGGAGGTAACAAAGAATTTTATTTAGAACAATTAGAACGGAACTTAGGAGCCATGCTTGAACGCACACTTGTCTTTGTCGATACCTCATACCTGCTCGCGAGCTTTTATAACTCCTGGGAAACGGGGGCTCGCGCGCAACTAGAAATCGATCTGCCCGAGGTGGTCAGCACCATGGGCGGAATGATCGAGGAGCAATTAGGCAACCCGATTCAGCGCCAATACTGGTACGACGGAATCCCGGATACCGGTCCGCACCGCTACCAACGCGCCCTTCGCACCTGCGAGGGCGTGCAATTGCGCACGGGACAACTCATTGAATGGGGTGAGCGACGCACCCAAAAGGGCGTCGACACCCGGCTTGTGGCCGATATGGTCATGGCCGCCGTGAAGAACCAGTTCACCGACTTCGTGCTGGTCAGCGGCGATGCTGACATGATCCCCGGCGCGCAGACCGCCGTAGACAATGGCATCCGCGTGCACCTGTACGGCTTTGGCTGGGACTCGATGTCCGCAGCGCTGCGCCATACGTGTGATTCCACCACCATCTTGGATCCGCGCGAGGACTTCGCGGATTCCATGGAGTTGCAGGTCCTCGAGGGACCGCTTCCCCCAGTTGTGCGCGATGCAGCGCAGAAGGCAGAGGGAGCAGAAGAGGAGCTTCCGGGCACCGAACACTGCGACGAGTGCGAAGAGCCCTCCGAGGTAGAAACCGCATTCGGCACCCCAGAAAAGCCCACGCCGGCACCTACCCCAAAGCCCGCGCCGCCTCAAAGCGCACAGCAGGCTGCGCCACCAGCCCAACAAGAGCAGGAAAAGCCCGCCGCGGAAGAGGCCGAGGCTACCGATCAAGCAGCACCAAAGCCTGCGCCGAAACCGTCAATGATGGCACCGCGGCGCAAGCTGCGCTCGAAGTACGTCCCGCTGCCAGAAGAGGTCTGGAGCTCTGCCGGGTTCCAGTCACCATTCGATGTGGGCCAGCAATACGCATCATGGTGGTTTGATAATGCCGCCAACTCAGAGCAGCGCGACCAAGCCCACTTACTGTCTGGCGGCGGATTGCCACCGGAAATCGACCGCCCGCTGCTGCAGTTCGCCTGCGAAACCCTGCATGAATACACGCTGACGGAAACCCAGCGCGTCAACTTGCGCGATGGGTTCCACTCAGGGATTCGCGGCGTGCTTATTAATATCCGCCGCGAGAATTAATCCCCGGATTCGATTTCCTTCTTCTTGGCCATATCGGCGCGCAGCGCATCGAGCCGCGCGCTGGCCTTCATGTCGTTGCCGGCCGCTTGAATCTCGCTCATGCGGTCGCCGCCGGTTGCCTGCTGCAATTCTTGTGCACCAAGGGCATCGGCATAGCGCTTTTCAATCTTGGCGCGGACGGAATCTAGACTCGGCACGGAATCATCGGGCTTGAGCTCGTTCATGGAATCGAGCGCTTCCGCGTTCTTTTCCTGCATAGCAGCCTGATCCGCCTGCGCTTCTAGCTGGCTCACCTGTGCCAGCTGCTCCTTCAGGCGGGCCTCGGACTGTTTTTGCTGGTTCTTGGCCTGTTCAGCCGCCTGCTCCGCCGCCGCGTACTGCTGCTTGACGTCTTCCAGTTCCTGTTCCACCGCAACGAGCTGGGAGGCCACTACCTCAGCGGCTTGGTTGTACTCATTCGCCTTCTGTGGGTCCTCGGCGGAATCCGCAAGCTCCAATGCGCGCTGGGTTTGGGATTGGTAATCCTGCTGGGACTTCACCAGGCGGTTCATCTGCATTTCCAACTGAGACTTGTGCCCGATGATCTCTGCCGCATGATCAGAAATCTCTTGGTGCTGTTCCTTGGCGGCCTTAACCGCCTGCTGGATTTGGACCTTTGGATCGGCGTTCTCATCAATCTTTTGATCGAGAGAACTCATCACGTACTTCCAGCCCTTGCTGAAGGGGTTAGCCATCACAATCTCCTTTGGTCATAAAAAAGACGCTTTCTAGCGAGTTTAGCGATACTCACCAGAAAGCGCCGTGGAAGCTCTGAAAATTCAGATTCTATGCCTGCTGTGCGTTCTGCTCTTCAACCTGGCGGCGAACCTCAGCCATGTCCAGGTCCTTGACCTGCTTGAGCAGATCCTCCAGCGCTGCGGGCGGCAGTGCGCCAGCCTCGCGGAATACGAGGATGCCATCGCGGAAGATCATCAGGGTAGGAATGGACTGAATCTGCAGCGCGGAAGCAAGGCCCTGGTTTGCCTCGGTGTCCAGCTTGGCAAAGGTAGCATCCGTGTGCTCCTCGGATGCCTTCTCGTAGACAGGGGCAAAGCGCTTACATGGGCCGCACCAGTCCGCCCAGGCATCGACAAGCGTAATGCCTTCGCCGGTTACGGTCTGTTCAAAGTTCTCTTCAGTGACATCAATAGTAGCCATACTCGTTGTAACTCCTTTACATTGTGGTTTATTCCCCACCGTACCTAAATTTCTTCCTTGCCTGATACCCCTAGGGGGTATAGCATGGAAGCATAAGCAATCGAGAAAGGATGATAGTCATGGCAACGAAGAACTACACCGTAGAAGGAATGAGCTGCGGACACTGCGAAATGTCCATCCGCGAAGAGGTAGGCGAAATCGCCGGTGTGGACGCGGTTTCCGCAGACCACACCACCGGCGCAGTGTCTGTCTCCGGCAGCGATTTCACCGATGAGCAAGTAGCAGCCGCCGTAGCCGAAGCCGGATACACCCTGAAGTAGGCGAATAACATGTCACACGTTGATCTCGGGGTCTCGGGCATGACCTGCACGTCCTGCTCTTCCCGGGTAGAACGCAAGCTCAACAAGGTAGACGGCGTTGAGGCGAGCGTTAACTTCGCCACCGAATCCGCCTCTATTGAGTTCGATCCGGAGACTTCTACGCCCGCGGATCTGATCAAGGTCGTCGAAGGCGCCGGATACAGCGCCTTCGATATGTCCGGCAGCGATGACGGCGACCAGGACGAGGACGCAGAGGGCACGCCGGTTGATGATGCCCGCGCTGCCGAACAACAGAGCCTGCTGCGGCGCACCATCATCTCCGCGGTCCTGTCCGCCCCCATCATGGTCGTCTCCATGGTGCCTGCCCTCCAGTTCCAGAACTGGCAGTGGGCCTGCGCCATGCTGGCCACCATCGTCTTCATCTTTGGTGGCGCCCCCTTCCACTCCGCTACGTGGACCAACCTGAAGCACGGCTCGTTCACCATGGATACCTTGATTTCCATGGGTACCTCGGCCGCCTACCTGTGGTCCCTGTACGCGCTATTCTTTGGCAACGCCGGCGAGCCCGGCATGACGATGAGCATGTCGTGGTCCTCCAGCTCGGCCGAGATGGACCATATCTACTTTGAGTCTGTGGGAATGGTCATTACCTTCCTGCTCCTCGGTCGTTGGTTCGAGGTCAAGGCCAAGGGACAGTCTTCTGAGGCGCTGCGCACCCTGCTATCCATGGGCGCGAAGGAAGCCTCCGTGCTGCGGGATGGCAAGGAAAAGCGCATCCCCATCTCCCAATTGCAGGTGGGCGATGTCTTCGTTGTGCGCCCGGGCGAAAAGATTGCCACCGATGGTGAGGTCGTCTCCGGCAATTCTGCAGTCGATGCCTCCATGATCACCGGTGAATCCGTCCCGGAAGAAGTGGGCGTGGGCGATACCGTTACCGGCGCCACCATTAACGCTTCCGGCAAGTTGGAGGTTAAGGCCACCCAGGTGGGCGAGGACACGGTCCTTTCCCAAATGGCCGCCTTGGTCACCAACGCACAGGCCTCCAAGGCACCCGTGCAGCGCCTGGTGGACCGCATCGCGCAGGTCTTCGTGCCGGTAGTCATCGGGATTTCCGTCCTCACGCTGCTGGTACACCTCATCTTTGGCGGCGTGGCGCCGGCGTTTATCGCCGCCGTCTCCGTGCTGATCATCGCCTGCCCTTGCGCGCTGGGCCTTGCCACCCCGACCGCCATCTTGGTCGGCACCGGCCGCGGTGCCCAGCTGGGCTTGCTCATCAAGGGCCCGGAGATCCTCGAGTCCACCAAACAGGTCGATACCATCGTGATGGATAAGACCGGCACGGTGACCGCCGGGGAAATGTCCGTTACGGCCGTGCATGGCGATGTCCTCGATTATGCCGCCGCCGTCGAGCGGAACTCCGAGCACCCCATCGCCCAGGCCATTGCCCGCGAACGCGACGTGGAGCCCGGTACCGATTTTTCCACCAGCACCGCTGGCGTGGAAGCAACGGCGGATGGGGTGCGCGTGGGCGTCGGCAAGCCGCGTGGAGACCTAGGCCAGTACGCTGAGGCCTTCCGCGAGGCAGAGGCCGCGGGCGCTACCCCGGTGGCGGTGTACCTCGACGATGAGCTCGCTGGGCTCATTGAGGTCCGCGACACCGTCAAGCCCACCTCCGCTGAGGCCGTCCAGCAGATGAAGCAGCTGGGCCTGACCCCGCACCTGCTGACCGGCGATAACGAGGGCGCTGCGAAGCGCGTGGCCGAGGAAGTTGGCATTACCGGGGTCACGGCCGGCGTGGTTCCGGAGGAAAAGGTCGACGTCATCAAGAAGCTGCAGTCCGAGGGACACAATGTGGCGATGGTTGGTGACGGCGTCAACGATGCCGCGGCCTTGGCCCAAGCGGACCTTGGCTTGGCGATGGGCGCCGGTACCGACGTTGCCATCGAGGCCTCCGATATCACCTTGATGAATGGGGACCTGCGGTCCGCAGCCGATGCCATTCGCCTGTCCCGCCGCACGCTGCAGATCATTAAGGGCAACCTGTTCTGGGCCTTTGCCTATAATATTATTCTCATCCCCGTGGCGGCCTTTGGCCTGCTCAACCCGCTATTTGCAGGCATCGCCATGGCATTGAGCTCCGTATTCGTCGTTTCCAATTCCCTGCGTCTCCGGAAATTTTCTACCCAGCGCTATGATTAGCGCATGCTCAGCCGCAATGAACGATTAGACCGACTCCCGGTCACCAGCAAACACAAGCGCCTGCTCTTGGGTTCCGGCCTAGGGTGGGCGCTCGATGCTATGGATGTGGGGCTTATTTCCTTCATCATGGCCGCCTTGGCCGTGCATTGGGATTTAAGCAGCACCCAAACCTCCTGGCTCGCTTCCGCGGGCTTCCTCGGCATGGCTCTGGGCGCGACATTCGGCGGGCTCCTTGCGGATAAATACGGCCGCCGCCACGTCTTCTCACTCACCCTCCTGGTCTACGGTCTGGCCACCGGCGCCTCCGCCCTGGCCAGCGGGCTGACCATACTTATCGTCTTCCGCTTCATCGTCGGACTGGGCTTGGGTGCGGAGCTGCCGGTCGCCTCCACCCTCATCTCCGAATTCTCCCCGCGCCGCATCCGCGGGCGCATGGTGGTCCTCCTCGAGGCCTTTTGGGCGCTCGGCTGGATCCTCGCCGCGCTCATCGGCACCTTTGTCGTGGGCGCCGGTGAAAACGGCTGGCGCTGGGGTTTTGCCGTGGGGCTCATCCCCGCCGCTTATTCGGTTTACGTGCGCCTCGGCTTGCCGGAATCGGTGCGCTTCCTCGAATCCAAGGGGCGCCACGCAGAAGCCGAAAAGATTGTGGTGTCCTTCGAAAAAGCCGCCGCGGGGCAGCCGCTTGACGATGTCCACCCGGAACCCACCGCCTCCACCGAGACCTCCATTTGGGGGCCGGGCCTGCGCCGCCGCACGGCGGCGCTGTGGACCATTTGGTTTTGCGTTAATTTTTCCTATTACGGCGCCTTCATCTGGATTCCGTCCCTGCTGGTTGCCGATGGTTTCTCGCTCGTAAAATCCTTCAGCTTCACCCTCATCATTACCCTGGCGCAGCTGCCGGGCTACGCCACCGCCGCCTGGCTCATTGAGGTCTGGGGCCGGCGGATCACCCTCGCCGTATTCTTGGTCGGCTCTGCCGTCTCCGCCGGGCTCTATGGAACCGCAAGCTCCGAGGTATCCATCATCATCGCCGGGTGCCTATTGTCCTTCTTCAACCTCGGCGCTTGGGGCGCCCTGTATGCCATCGGCCCCGAGCTCTACCCCACCGCGCTGCGCGGGCGGGGTACGGGTGCCGCGGCGGGCTTCGGCCGCATCGCCTCCATCGTGGCACCGCTCATTGTGCCGCCGTTGATCGCGGCGACCGGGGCTGGATTCCTTTTCGTACTCTTTGCAGCGGCATTCGCCATCGCCGCCGTGGCGGCATTTACACTACCCGAGTTGAAAGGTAAGACGCTTGCTCAATAAATTAGCCCTTGGGGCGTGGATCGGCGTCATGGTGGCTCTGACCACGCTGAAAGCCTTCTTCCAGATTGGTTACTTGTGGAAGCCCGAAAATCAACGCGTCCGCGAGCTACATCTAGTTCCCTTCGATGAATTCTCCGGCACTAGTTGGTTTGCCCCGCTTTTTGAATACGCTGGTAATACCGCCTTCTTCATCCCCTTCGGGCTCTTGGTATTCACGCTATGCCGTTCCGTGAAGGTATCGACGGCCTGGGGATTCGCGCTGAGTTTAACCCTGGAGACGGCCCAATATGCCTTTGCGCTGGGCCGCACGGATATCGATGATCTGCTCTTTAATACCCTCGGCGCGCTCATCGGTGCAGCAATCGCCTACTGGTGCGGCCAACGCTTCTTCCCGGTTTGGCGGTGGCTTTCCTTGGCCGCGGCCGCGGTCTTTATCGTGTTGGTGATTCTGGGTCCCCGATTAGGAGACCCAGCCGCCGTCGTGGACCTATAAGCCTTTTATCCGTGCGCCATGTTGACGAACTTGGAGTAGTGCAGCTGGTGGGCCACCTGCACCGTATCAATGGGCCCGCCGCGGTGCTTAGCCAAGATAATATCCGCTTCACCGGCGCGCTCGTTATCGCGGTCCTGCGAGTCTGGGCGGTACAGCAGCATCACCATATCGGCATCCTGCTCCAAGGAACCGGACTCACGCAGGTCAGCCAATTGCGGCTTCTTGTCGTTTCGGGCTTCAGGCCCACGGTTGAGCTGCGAAATGGCAATCACCGGCACCTCAAGCTCCTTGGCCAATAGCTTGAGCTGGCGCGAGAACTCCGAGACCTCTTGCTGGCGCGACTCCACCTTTTTGCCCGAGGACATCAGCTGCAAATAGTCCAAAACAATGAGGTCGAGCCCATGCTGCTGCTTGAGCCTGCGGGCTTTAGAGCGAATCTCCATCATCGTCAGGTTCGGGGAATCATCAATGAATAGCGGCGCATCTTGAATGCGGTTAAGCGTGTCATCGATCTTCGCCCAATCTTCAGTGGAGACCCCACCACTGCGCATATCGGTGAGCTTGACCTCGGATTCCGCGGAGAGCAGGCGCATCACGATCTCTGAGGCGGACATTTCCAAGGAAAAGATGACGGAAGACTTGCCGTGCTGCAGCGAGCACGAGCGAATGAAGTCCATCGCTAGCGTGGACTTACCCACACCGGGTCGCGCCGCCACGATGATCATCTGGCCTGCGTGCAAACCATTGGTGAGCTTATCCAAATCAATAAACCCTGTGGGCACACCCAATTCAACGCCACCGGCCTGCTGCAGCGCCGCCAACTCATCAATGGTCGGATCAATCAGATCCCCCAGCACGCGGTAGTCTTCAGCGGTCTTGCGCTGGGCGATGGCAAATACTTCCTGCTGGGCCCGGTCGATCACCGATTCGATCTCAGCATCCTCCGTGCCCGAAAAGCCCAGTTGGACCACGCGCGTACCGGCATCCACGAGCCGGCGCAGGACGGCCTTTTCCGCCACGATTTCCGCGTAATAGCGGGCGTTGGCAGCGGTAGGAACCGTAGCCAAAAGCGTGTGCAAATAGGGTGCGCCGCCAACGCGCTCAAGGTTATTGAACCTATCCAACCGCGAGGAAAGGATAAGGGGGTCAATGTCTTGGCCCGCCGCGTAAAGGTCCAGCATCGCGCCATAAATTAGCGCGTGGGCCGGATAATAAAAGTCATCGGGCTCGAGCTCTTCAATAACTTCCATGACCGTATTGGGGCTAAGCAGCATTGCACCCAATACGCCTTGCTCGGCTTCCCGGTCCGACGGCGGCTGGCGATACTCCTCGTAGCGCTGCGGTTGGTCCTGTTGGTACCGCGGCCGGCGCGCTACGGCGTTATCCGGCGCAGGCGGTTCCGGTGGAAGCTGTTCATCATCAAAGCTCGCGTTGGTCATGTGTCCCCCTTGGTGTCCGTGAAGCGACCTTGTGTAACGCTGTCCAAGTGTAGACCAGCGCCCGGACACTACCCGCCTGGGTATAACTTCCACAGTTATCCACAGGGGCTTGTGGAATTACCAGGTAGTCCAATCATCGCTTTCCATTTACCGAGGTCACGGCTGTGGATAACTTGTCACCTTTCTGACCTGCGGTGATAATAATCGCTGGTCAGGGAGTTATTTGGAGGTGTGAAAATTGCCACACGATCGTGGAATAAGGCCTGTGACCAGCGGCTAAGGCAAGCAAAAATTTCGGTGGGAAAGAACGCCGAATTCCACATTCATCCACAGATTTTCACAGTTATCCACAGGCCAGTTGGGTAGGCAAAAGGCCCCAGGAATTCTCCACCTCACATAGAGAATTCGTGGGGCCTTAAGCCGTGCTGTTGTCTTTGGGTCTGTGGACCGTCGTGCGCTGCTTAGGCAGCGACGACCGAGAAGTTCACCTTGCCGAGCACGTCAGCGTGTAGCTTCAGCTCGACCTGGTAGTTGCCGGTCTTCTTGACCAGGCCCTTGGGCATATCAACGATACGCTTATCCAAGTTAGGGCCACCGGCCTTGGAGACGGCCTTGACAATGTCTTCTGCGTTAACGGAACCGAAGAGCTTGCCGGAAGTGGAGGTCTTAACCTTGACCTCAACGTTCGTCAGCTGCTCAAGCTGGTTGCGGACCTCGCGTGCGTGGTCCAAGTCGCGAATTTCGCGAGCTTCCTGGGCGCGCTTGATGCCCTCAATCTGCTTCTCAGCGCCGCGGGAAGCCACGATGGCCAAGCCGCGGGGAAGCAGGTAGTTACGTCCGTAGCCGTCCTTAACCTCAACAATTTCGCCAGCGGCGCCGAGGTTCTCAACGGCAGCGGTGAGGATCAGCTTCATGATCCCTGCCTTTCAATTGAGTTAGTTGAATAGTTGCGGGTGACAGACTTAGAACGGGGGTTCAGAATCAGCGCCTCCGAAACCACCAGCTGGCGGTGCGGAGTTCCACGGATCCTCTGCAGGAGCCTGGTTCTGCTGCTGCGACTGCTGCTGTTGCTGTCCTCCAAAGCCGCCCTGATTATTGTTATTCGAGCGCTGCTGCTGGCCGCCGCCATAGTTGCCGCCACCCTCACGGGGATTGCGGTTTACCTGTGCGGTGGCGTAGCGGAGCGACGGACCGACCTCATCGACGTCGATCTCAAACACGGTGCGGTTTTCACCCTCGCGGGTCTGGAAGGAACGCTGCTTCAAGCGGCCGGTAACGATGATGCGCATGCCCTTGCTCAGGGTCTCGGCGACGTTCTCCGCCGCCTGGCGCCATACGTTGCAGGTCAGGAACATAGCTTCGCCGTCTTCCCACTGGTTCGTCTGCGAATTATAGCGACGAGGCGTGGAGGCGACGCGGAAGTTAGCTACCGCCGCACCCGCCGGGGTGAAGCGAAGCTCGGGGTCAGCAACTATGTTGCCCACCACCGTAATATTGGTATCTCCCTGTGCCATGTCTTTACTCCTTATCGGTTACGTGGATTGTGCCTGATCCCAGTATCCGCTACTTGCTGTCGGTGCGCAGAACCTTGGTACGCAGGATGGTGTCGTTCAGGTTCAGGCGACGGTCGAGCTCGGAAACCGAAGGGTGCTCGCACTCCAGGTTAACGACGGCGTAAATGCCCTCTTCCTTCTTCTCGATGGGGTATGCAAGGCGACGCTTGCCCCATACATCGAGGTTCTCAACCTTGCCGCCGTCCTTGCGGACGATGTCGAGGTACTTATCTAGGGACGGGGTTACGGTGCGCTCATCCTGATTAGGATCCAGAATGATCATGACTTCGTAGTGACGCACGGACCTCATCACCTCCTATGGTCTAGTCGTTTTCGGCTGCATCACCTTTGCGGATGCAGCAGGAGGGTACGTTGCGTCAAGCAACCCCACCACAGTACCGCATATGACCGGCGAAAAGAAATCTATCCCGTCGTGGTGGCGGCGAAAAAGATAGCTCCCGTCGCGGGGATGATGGTGAGGAAAACGATGGCAAGGATGCCTAAGATGATGGGCCCGCGCTTATCTTCCCTGTTGTGAAACAGCCAAAAGGCCGCCATAACGCAGATAAAGCCCAACAAGATCGACACCATGCCGATTAAAGTCACAATCATTGAAATACTCCCGCCACTGGGTCGCGGCCCATATGCGCCGCACGCACTTTATCTTCCGTTTTATTCCACATTTGCCGCAGCACAATAACCGCCATCGCAATGATGAACCCATCGCGCACGAGGATCGCCATGTCCAAGAGCTCGTGTGGAATGCCCTTATTATCAATGCCCAGCATGTGCCACATGAGCAGGGGCCATACGAGGGCATCGGCAAGCGCCCAGCCCAGAACCAACCGCCAACGCGGCACGGCCAAGGCCGCCGGAACCACCAGCCAGAGCGAATACTGCGGGGACCATACCTTATTGACCAGCAGAAACGCCGCGACGATGAGGAAGACCAACTCCGCTACCCGCGGGGTAAGCGGGCTGCGCCAGCCGGCCAGGGCGATACCGGCGCATAAAAGGATGAACGCCACGAGGGAGAAGGTATTTAAAAAGTCCTGGCTGAAAGAAATACCCAGATTTCGGCTAATCAGGGCATAGAGGGTGGTCCATTCCGCACCGCGTTCTTGGTTCAAACGGAAAAATTCCGCCCAAGCGGCCGGGTATTTCAGGGCGATGGGAAGGTTGACCGCAAGCCACGCGGCGGCCGTAGCGACGGTGACCTTTGCAAAAGCGTCCCAACGGCGATTGCGCCAGGCAAGGACGAAAAACGCGCCCAGCAAAAATATCGGCCATAATTTGAAGGCGGTTCCAAGGCCAATGAGGATGCCGGCGAGCCAGGGGCGGTGGCGGCTAATGGCCAGCAGCGCGCCGACGGCGAAGGCGATGGCAGGTATATCCCAATTGCTAAAGGCATGGATGATAATCAACGGGCTGGCGGCCACCTGGATGGTGTCCCACGTGCGGTTTCCCACCAAGAGGTAGACCATGTAGATGACGCCGACCCAGATGCAAGCCATGACCAAGGCGGTGAGCCCAAAGTACCAGCCAGCGGCAGGCACACCGGCCCACTCCACGAGGCCATAGGTATGGCGCGAAATCCAGCCCATCAGGCCCTGGAACATGCCCGCCAATACCGGGTATTCCATATAGCGGGTCAGGCCATCTTCCTGCCAGGAAAAGGCGTAGGGAAAGCCCGGTCGATCGAGGCCGCGGCCTTCATACAGCGGGACGATGTCGTTATAGCAAAAGGAGGTGTACTGGCGGTTTGCGGACCAATCCAGGTTGATGGTGCCGTCTTCGCCGCGGGTGCCACCAGCGCAATTCGCCTTGGATAAGAACCCGCCGGCCAAGAAAACCCAGGCTACTGCGATCAGCGCGCGCAGAGGGGTCCACCACTGTGTGTGGCCATCCCGGGCAAAGCGCCCCCTTGGCCCGCCCAGGAACTCGATGACGCCGCGCGCCATCGGTTCGTCTGCGGCGGACATGCGCTGATCGTGGCTCACGCGTACCGCTCCTTGCTTAGCCTAAGAGGTCAGCCAGGCCGCCTTCGCGGCCGAAGAAGTCATCTAAAGACGGGGCCTCAGGCCGGGCCGGCTCATTATTACCGCCGCCATTGCCGCGGTTGCCGCCGTTTCCATTATTGCCACCCTGGTTCTCGGGCGGCTGCGGCGGGGCATCGTGGCCCGCATCCGGGGTCTCGGCAGGTGCTGGGCTGGCCTCTTCTTCTGGGGCGCCGTCCTGGGCTGGGCCAGTGTAGTTCTGTGCACCCTGCCCACCGGAACCGCCGCCTGGGTTATAGGCCGGGGCACCACCGCCGGCAGATACCGTGCCGAAGCGAACGGGGTAAGCCGAGGGGAATTGCTGGAATTCCTGATCCGCCAAGGAGTTATCCAATACGGACTTCCAGATCTTGGTCGGCGCGCCGGCGCCGTACATGATTCCGCCGTACTGGTCGAAGATGGCCGAGGTGTTGTCCGCGGTACCGACCCACACGGAGGTAGCAAGCTGCGGGGTGGCACCAACCATCCAGGTGTCCTTGTTGGTTCCGGAATCGCCCAGCTGGGTCGTACCGGTCTTGGAAGCCGAAGTGCGGCCGCCAGCCAGCGAGCCATTGGACCATGCCGCTACCGGCGCCATGGCCTCAAGGACGTTATTGGCCACATTCGCGGAAACGCGGCGCTCGCCCTCATCGGTTGGGTGTTCATACAGAACTTCCCCGGCGGCATTTTCTACGCGTTGCACAAAGTGCGGATTGTGCCAAACACCCTGGTTCGCGAGGGTAGACATTGCGGTTGCCATGTCTAGCGGACGGGACTGGTACTGACCCAAGACCACGCCTTCAAAAGGCTGCTTGCCGTTTTCAGTCAGCGTCTCTTCGATTCCCGGCAGCGAGCGGGCTACGCCCAAAGCGTGGGCCATATCCGCGGTATCCTGGGTGCCATTTTTCAGGTCGTGTTGCAAGCGCAGGTAGGAGGTATTCAGGGACTGCTTGGTGGCTTCACGCAGGTCGCATACGCCGCAGCCGCCGCCCACGTTGGTGACCAGATCGGAGCCCGGCAGCTGGTACGGAGCCGAGGAGTAGTTGGTGTCCAAGCTAATGCCCTGCTGCAGCGCAGCGGCGAGCGCCATGATCTTGAAGGTCGAACCGGTCTGCAGCGGGGAGTTGGCGTAGTCCCAACCGTTGGAATCATGCCCGCCAAAGTAACCGCGCACCGCACCCGTCTTCGGGTCGATGGTCACAGAGGCCGCGCGTGCATCCTCCTGGAGCGGTGCCAGCTGGTCATCGACTGCCTGAATCGTGTTGTTTTGCACGTTCATATCGATGGTGGTGGTAATGCGCAGTCCGCCGGTAGAGACCTGGTTTTCTGTAATTCCCACCTCCTCTAGCTCACGGATGACCTGGTCCTTAATGTGGCCATTAGCGCCTGGAGCTTCCGTGTATGCCGAGTACTCAGCCGGGTCACGTGTCTCTGGGAAGACCATTCCATCGCGCTCTTCCTTGCTGAGATCGCCCATGTCCACGAGGCCGTCAAGCACGTAGTTCCACCGGTTTTCGGAGCCTTCTTGGTTCACGCGTGGGTCCAAGCCAGACGGCGACTGAATGAGGCCGGCAAGCATGGCGCCTTCTTCTGGGGTGAGGTCCTTGGCGTCCTTATCAAAGTAGGCGTTGGATGCGGCCTGGATGCCGTAGGCATTACGGCCGAAGTAGACCGTATTCAGGTAGGCGTTGAGGATGTCCTCTTTTTCCCACTCGTTGGTCATCTTGATGGAGTAGATGAGCTCGCGCGCCTTGCGCACGTAAGAGTATTCGTTGCCCACCAGGGTGTTTTTCACGTACTGCTGGGTAATCGTGGAACCACCACCGGCGGTGTCATTGCCGGTGACCTTACCCAGTACCGCGCGGCCCAAACCGGTGAAGGAAAAGCCGGAGTTATCCCAGAAGTCGCGGTCCTCTGCGGCGAGCACGGAGTCCTGCACAAAGACGGGGACCTCATCCAAGGTCACGTGCGTACGGTTGCCTTCCGGCGGAACCAAACGCGCCAACTGGGTGTCGTTATCGGAGGCATAGATGGTAGAGACCTGGTTATTGGCCAGCTCTTTGGGCTCCGGAACGGTGTACTGCGAATAGGCATACGCAAAAAGGCCTGCAGGCAGTGCCACAAAAACCAATAGGAGGGCCACAACGATCCACGGCCAGATGCGGCGCTTTTGGGGTTCTTCGCCTTCTTTGCGGCGGTCCACCTTAGTGGACTCGCCAGTAGATTCCTTCTCGGTCACTGATTCGTGTCCTCATTCATCCCTGGTAACAAACTAAATAATTGCAGCTTACTGCCTAAGGCGGTGCGCCGAAAACTAACACGCGTTAAAAGCCGTTGCAGAACGCAACAAATGATTCCAGCGGCAGTGCCGGCAGACCTCCACCTCATGCACGGTAAATTCCAGGCCTTCGCCGACAAATTCCGCTATTTCTTTCTCGCTGCGGGCGCTCCCGGCGCGCCGGCCCAGGCTCTCGCCGTACACCCACCGGGTCAGGCGCAGGTTCTCACCACAGACCGGGCACGGCTTATCCATGGTGCGTCCGTGGTACTCGGCGGCGGCCCGGAGGAGGAAGTTCGCATCGCAGACCTCGTCGCGCCTCAGGTGCCCGGCGCGGTATTCGCGGACGTGTTGGGTGCGTTCCCACTCGTGGGAAAGTTCGTGCTTGAAGGCAACGGAATTCACCCGCATTATCTTAATTTCCTCTTCTTGATCGATCCATATGCCGTCGTGCTACCACCAGGCATAATTTCTGGCCTAACGTTGCGCAGGCACCACACAGCAACGAATTAATAAAGGAGCATAGTGTGTCTGACAAAGTAAAGGTCGCCATCGTCGGCGTCGGCAATTGCGCCACGTCCCTTATTCAAGGCGTGGAGTTTTATCGCAACGCCGCAGCGGAGGAAAATATTCCTGGCCTGATGCACACCCAGTTCGGGCCTTACCACGTCGGCGATATTGAATTCGTCGCGGCCTTCGATGTCGATGGGGACAAGGTGGGCAAGGATCTTGCGGAGGCTACCCGCAGCTCCCGCAACTGCACCATCACCATCGCAGACGTCCCAGACCTAGGCGTCACCGTTCAGCGCGGCCCCACCATGGATGGCCTGGGCCGCTACTACCAGGAGTCCATCACGGAATCGGACGAAGCTCCTGCCGATGTCGCAGCTGCCCTCCGCGAGGCCGGTGCCGAGGTCGTTGTTTCCTACCTGCCGGTTGGTTCCGAAGAAGCAGATAAGTTCTACGCCCAGGCCGCCATCGACGCTGGTTGCGCGTTCGTGAATGCCCTGCCGGTCTTCATTGCTTCTGACCCAGAGTGGGCCAAGAAATTTGAGGACGCAGGCCTGCCCATCGTGGGCGATGACATCAAGTCCCAGGTTGGTGCCACCATTACCCACCGCGTTATGGCAAAGCTTTTTGAAGACCGCGGCGTGCGCTTGGACCGCACGATGCAGCTCAACGTGGGCGGCAACATGGACTTTAAGAACATGCTGGAGCGCGAGCGCCTGGAGTCTAAGAAGATTTCTAAGACCCAGTCCGTGACCTCCAACGTGCACAATTCCCCTATCGCTGGCAAGCGCGCAGACCGCAACGTCCACATCGGTCCCTCGGACTACGTGGAGTGGCTGGATGACCGCAAGTGGGCCTATGTCCGCTTGGAGGGTTCCGCATTCGGCGAGGTCCCACTGAACCTGGAGTACAAGCTCGAGGTCTGGGACTCCCCTAACTCCGCCGGCATTATTATCGATGCCGTCCGCGCCGCCAAGATCGCCTTGGACCGCAAGGTCGCCGGACCGGTACTTTCCGCTTCTTCCTACCTAATGAAGTCCCCGCCAGTACAGAAGGCCGACGATGTCGCACGCAACGAGCTGGAAGATTTTATTAAGGGAAGCTAATTTTTTCGTCGCGATACTACCGCCAGGCGGTAGTGCACGATAGAATTTAGTTTTATGACGCAACACCATGATGAGACGGACCCAACGAAGTCCCCGTCCGACTACGAGGACGCGGTAGAGGTAGCCCGGGATATCCAACCGGCGCTCAATAAGTTAATTCTTATTTTCCAGCGCACCGCAGAGGGTTCATCGCTGACTACCTCGCAGGTCTCCATCATGAATCAGTTGCGCTTGCGCGGGCCTTCCCGCGTATCCACCATTGCCCAGGCGGAGCTTATCCGCATGCCCACCGCATCCAACGCGCTCTACCAACTAGAGCGCCGCGGGTTCGTGGAACGCCACCGCGATGAGGAAGATCGCCGCGGCGTGCTGGTCGCGCTCACCCAACTGGGCGAGTCCGAATTGGCCATAGTTTCCGGGCAACGTGCCGCGGCCCTTGCAGAGATTATGCGGTGGCTCGAGCCCGGGGACTTGGCTACCGCGCGCGAGATGGGCGCGGTCATTTCCAAGCTTGCGGATGTCTACCGCCCCACCATGGATAGCGAGTAGCGAGCTTACGGCGGCATGTAATTTTAGTTTTGCGGCCACAACAGACGATAATGAGCTTTAGTACTCACTAAGCTTTCGCATACATATTCTTTCTATGGGCAAAAAATCTAAACAACCGCTGCTGCCGACCCTGCATAAGGGCTCGGTCAAAGAGCCGCTGCGCATCCTCATTTCCTGGAGTCCTTCCTCTTCCGGTACCGAACCCCTCGAATTCGCCGCCTGGCTATCGCGCACCGCGGTGATTGAGGTACGCGTTATTTCCACGGTTTTCCAGCCTTGGACCACGACGTCTTTGTCCAAGCTGGGCGGGAAATACAAAAAATGGTTTAAAGAGCAGAAGCAAGCATGCGCGACAGCCACCGCTGCGGCCCTGACGGAGGCAGGTATCCCGGAAAAGTACTGGAACGATACGCCCTCCGTGCTTGTCGATGGCCCCTCCCGCCCCCAGCTCCTTACTGAGATGGCCCAGGATTTTCAGGCCGATATCATCCTTCTAGGCCCCAACCAGGCCGCACCCAAGGGCCGCTTTTTCCCCGGTTCCACCGCGGATACCCTCCTGCACTACTCGCCACTATCCTTAGGGCTTATCCCGCGCAAGGCCAAATTATCGAAGCACGGCGTGACCCGCTTTAATTTTGTCATTACAGAGCGCGGTGAGCGCGCGGATAGGGAATTATTAGGCGCAGCCGCGCTGGCGGATCGCTGGGATCTACCACTGCGCATCTTGGCCTTCTCAGCGGATGACCTGCTTCATTCCCCGTCGAAGGATAAAAGCGATATTGCGCTTAAGCTCACCGCGGAGTGGCACGAGGATTCGTTGGCCATGCTCGACCGGGCCCGCGACCACATCCAAGATGCCTACCCGGAGGTCGAGGTCACCTCCGAGATCGGCTCTGGCGCCGGGTGGTCCGGTGCCGTTGATTCGCTCAAGTGGAAAAAGGGCGATCTGATGTTGATGGCCTCTGCCCCACAAGGCCCCATCGCGCGGGTCTTTTTGGGTTCTACCGCAACCGAGTTGCTCCCTCATATTCGCGTACCGGTACTCATTCACCCCGCGACCGACTAGGCTTAATGTATGAGCTCGCGCCCAGAGCACCCCGAAAACGACCTGACGACCGACGCCGATTATGCCAACCTGCGTCGGCCTGAGCCGCAAAGCTTCGATGATTTGGCAGATGAGCCCGATCCCGTCGAGGTAGCCGCCGCCAACCGGCGCTCTACCCGCCAAGCCATCTGGTACATGGTTTCCGTGCTGGTCATCTCCGCGCTGTATGGCTTCGGCGTCGCGCTCTTTTCGCGCCTTACCGGCGGCCCCCTGTGCGAGGACGGCACCGCAAGCTGGCTGTGTACTGAGGGCCAAAGAAACTTCTTTGCCATTTCCACCATGATCATCCCCCTGCTAGGCATGATTGGCTGCGCGATCATTATGGTGCGCAAACTGCGCCGCTACCTGCGCTGGCGCAGCTGGATGGCGATCTTCTGGGTGATGGCCTTCAATTTCATGATCTGGGCCATTAGCGATATCCAGCTAATTCTGGTGGACTCGGCTGCCGTATAGAGAATCGCACGGGCCTGACCCCCAGAAATTAGATACGTCGAAGGATCAGGTCCGCAATTAGAATCTACGGTTTCGGATACGTCCCGTTGCGGTAATTATCTTCTTCCAGCACTAGCGTTAGCTGCTCTATCACCAAAGTAATAGACCAGGTGGCCATCTATTTTTGCATTTAGCTTGCGGGTAACTTCCTTTCGAGGATAGGTAAAAGTTGATTCGAAAGGTAGCCACGATAATCGCCTTATTGTGCACCGGCACGAGGCTTACCGCGGGCTACAGATACACCACAATAAAGGACACAACCGGTCAGGCCCATGTTCGGGCAGTCAAAAGTGTCATGAAAGTTTACCACGGTGTTACCTGGGCCGTTAGTCGTCTCAGCCCAGATTGAACTAATTGACACCCAATTCCCGCAGATGTCGGTGAGGGAGTCTGAAACGCTACCTTGTAGGGGGCGCATTGATGGAACCAAACGGTTTCACGAAGTTTCGGACTTTGACGTCCACGGAAAACAGTAGTGAGCACTTTTCGCCCAGACCATCCACGTAGGTCGTAACGGTGCTCCAGACACAAGACGCTTCAGTATTCTGAAATTGGCACTATGCCGATTCTAGGTGGATTGAAGGTATTGGTCTAGGCCGGCCATTTCAAGCTCTTCGCGGAACGTATTCTCGTGGTAGTTTTGAGAATCGATTTTGAACGCGATGTTAACTTGATGGATTGCCCTGGTGATTCCGACGTAGGCGACGTTGAGGGTTTCATCGGATCCCGGTGTATCTCGATGCTTCAGTACTTTCGTAAGAAGAGAATCTTCCCCGGGCGGACGCCAAGAATCGATAACGACCGACACTTTTGGAAATTCGAGCCCCTTTACACTGTGAATTGTGCCTCTATACTTGACATCAAGCGTCCCAAGCTTTTTCTCTGGTGGCTGGCTCCATAGCCTCTTCGTCAAGGACGGGAACTCCTGACCGTATCTGTTGACAAAGACGTCAGGCATGCCCATTAGAACGCCATTAAGATGAAGCTTAGCGAGCACACTTTCCTGCAGCCATGCTTCGAAATCTATGCGAGACAATTCTCGTATAAGCCCGTCCGTATTGCAGATGGCCTGGGTTGCAAGAACACGGGACAGCTCACCCTCGCCTTTCGCCAATAGATACTCGCCTTCATTACTTTTAGGATTAGGTCTAATGCACATCAATGGAAGGAGGCGCTGGAACGAATCTATAAGTACAGTGATTTGAGAAGCATTGACGTTGTCAGAAGCGTGTTGCAAAGAGAGCAATTGCGTATAAACTTCATGGGCAGGATCTCTTTCTTGCCCGAAAGCTGGAATATCACCAAATATGTCATCAAGGGTCTGTGCTCTGTGACTCAGAACGGTCCAGCCATCTCGGATTATATTTCTGCTGCCGTCTAATGAGTTTAGCTTTTGGATGTATTCTGCAGGATTCGAGTAGGTGAATATTGAGACTGCCGACGATGAGGATGGGAATTCTAAAGGGGAAATTTTTGAATGCAGCCCCATTTTTTGAAATTTGTTAGCGAAATCACATATTGCATTGTTGGAACGGAATGAGCGACGTAAGACGAAGCTTTTTTGAGAAGCTAGCGGTGCAAAAACTGGTGCGGGCGCTGATATATCTCTGAAACCGTAAATAGCCTGCTTTTTATCGCCAATAATGAAGACATCGGCATTGTTTCTCCGGAGTTCGTCCACCAAGCACCATTCGAAGCGGTTACAGTCCTGTGCTTCGTCAATATAGATGCTCGGAAAGCGCAGCGCAATCAATTTTAAAAGCTGTTTCGTTAATTCTTCGGCTTTAGCAGCGTCAGAGGATTCGATATTGCCAGTTAAGATTTCCTTTAGTTTAAAGCGGATGAGTTTGCTCGACCAGGCCCCTTCGCAAAACTTTTGATGATAGGCGTTGGCAAGAGCGTTGGAGAAGCCCGGATCTTCAGCCCACCGTTTGAACGATTTTTTATTGCCTTTGTATGTTCCGTCGGGTTCGAAATGCTGAATATTGACGGTAGATTTGCCATTTGACGGGGTTGGGATTCTCGAATTTGGAATCCGTTCGAAAGATGGAACAAATCTATACTTAATGTCAGGCCAAAGATACGACGCAAGAGGACGTGCTAGATAAGCATTAATGAAGGAATCAAAAGTTAAGACGCGTGACTGTGTCAGCCGTCGGTTAGCTTCAATATCAAAAGTTTCGTAGCTAGTGAGCTTGGCTTGAAAAGAATTGACAGCGGTGTTGGTGAAAGTCAATAGAAGAAATGGCTTCCCGCCGGCTGAGCTCAACATTCTTTTTATGTGCTCGGAAATGATGAATGTTTTTCCAGAACCTGGGTCTGCATCGATGAAAAAAGGCTGGTCTGTGTCAATGATGGCCTGCTGTTCGGGGGTCAGTTCGATTTTGCTCATGATCAATCGTTTTCAGTTACGAGGGCGTTTACAAACTTCTCGAGTTCTGACGGGAGTATTTCAAAGGCTAACTCACGGTTAGAAATTTCGAAGGCGAGTTCTTGTGCGAAATTTGCTTTCTTGAGGGACGATTTCCTTATGCGGTTCCAAATGGCATCGCCTTTGTCGACAATGTCTGGCTCTGCCCACTTCTTAGGTGTTTCACCCTCTCGAAAGGCGGACAGTGCGGTTTTGTAAAGAAGGCAGTGATTGTTCTGGAAAATATTTTTCATCGCATCTAGAAGGCGAGAGTCGTTCGCGAGAAATCGAAGTCTTAGAGCAAGAATGATTAGTTCATGTTCGAAGGTGCTGTGGGAAAGAAACCCTCCGAATTGGGGATACTGATGGTCCCACCCTGTTCTGGAAAGGCTTAGTTTGTCCAAGCGGGCTCCTCCCGCCGTGGCCTTGATTGGCTCGTTACGGATCCGGCTCGTTTGTCCCCATTGGTCCTCAGACCAGTCGGCATCAGTAAGTACGGCAAGTCTTCTTTGCGTCATGCCACTTCTCGACAGCTTTAGAAGGTTCCAGTGCGGACTGAAAGACGCGGATTGCACGCTACAAATACACAGCGACTCCCGTAGACGTTGGATTCTTCTTTTGCTGCTTGATTTGTCAGGTGAAGTCCCGCGTATATATGCCTCGAAAAGTGCAGGAAGGAGAAGCTCCTCGGCCGTACCTTCCACTAGTAAGACATGCTTACTGAAAATAGCTTCAGGGCGGTGGGATAAGAAAAACCTGTTCAACTTGGCTTTTTCTTCCTGACTGTTTTGGAGGCTATTTGCATGCCAGAAGATGGTTTCTTGGCCTTCCTTGTTTAGCCCACAAAGTGACTGGCAACCTGCCTTGGCTGCGATAACAGGAGAATGTGTGGTGAGTAGAATTTGCAGGTTATCCTTCTCAGCTGCGTGCACTTTAAGAAAATCCACAAGTGTCTCTTGCAATTTTGGATGCAAATGAGCTTCGGGTTCTTCAATAAGGAGAATGCTAAAAACATCTTTTGGTTGGTTGCTTAGCTCAAGGAGGAGCGTAGCTAGGTAAAGCAGGTTTGCGTATCCAAGGCCAACGTCATCAATTTCCCATGACTCACCGTTTTCAAGGAATGAGAGCCGAAACCTTCTCATGAGTCGCGAGAGATCTTGGTCATTGACTAGCATCGTGATGGAGGAGTTTTCGGATTGTGTGAGCTTGGACAACTCCTCATTGATTTTGATTGGAAGGCTTGCGAGCGAAGAATTGCCCTCTTCGTCGTCATCGCTCAATAATAGTCTTTCTAGCTTTTGGACTTGGGATTTTAGTTCTTGCTCGGCCTCAGGGTGACCCGAGACTAAGCGGAAGATTCTAGCCAATCGGGTTCCCGTATGGTGTTTGAACTCTCTTTTGGCGTCCCTCAGTGGTTCGATGTAGACGTAGTGGACAAGGCTCCTATTGGGCAATGAGTCCCATCCGACGAGTTGGTCTTGGATTGTGGGTATTGTACGGATACGCCCTGAATTGGTCTCCAATTCAAATCTCTTACCGAACGTTACGGTATCAAGCTCATTACCAAGAGCCTCAACATATCGAGCTTTTTCTTCTATTGAGAGTCCTTCGAAAACCAGAGAGGCTGAGGCGCGATGGATGCTGCTTCTAGTGCTAGTCCTAGTGAAGTCGTCCTCACTTATCCATCGGGGGTGGACTGAATCTCTTGGTGACAGAGCAAGACGAATTGCGTCAATCAGAGAGGATTTACCGCAATTATTCGGCCCGACAATAACATTTAGATTTGGGGTAAAGCTAGCGACTAAATTTTCAAGCCCGCGAATTCCCTCGATCTTGAGTTGAGACAGGAACATTTTCCCATTATACCACTCTCGCCAGTGAACTATAGCTACTGAATTTTCTATGGGGATGTCGGTGTGGTGGAGTCAGTCCTGCGCGTCGAGTTGGTGGGAGGCGGTGCCGAAGCTGAGGAGGGCGATGGTAGGCGGCAGGCGGCGGAAAGCGAGAGCAGCGTTAGAAAGGTTTGTTTGTTTTCTACGATGAGGACGTGGGGAGGAGCGCCTGGAAAGAGACGGACTGGGGCGAGAGGAACTTCGATATCCGGAAGCGCTGGCGCGTGGTTGAAGTAGCACAGGCGCAGGCGGGTATCGCTGCGCCGAAATCCTAAGCCCATGATGCCAAACGGTGCGATGAATGTGATGAGTAAGCGGCGGTGGGGACCGATCCACTTGCCGTCTACACCTTCTACTGGGGCGCCCCGTTCCCATTTGCTGGAGTCAGGGTTGGCATGCAACCAAGTTAAACACGGCGCGAGGCGGCGCAGGTCATAGGTACTTAAGTCCCTCCACTGGAAGTAGGTCCGGTGGATGATGTGGGCGAAAGCCGGGAGAGTCAGGGAAGATAGCAGCGATGCCCTGCGCACGCTCAAGGACGCGGGTGTTTGCGGTAGCGAGTCCTACAGCAGCTGTGATGCGTTCTGGCACCGTTGATCGTTACATGGGTGGAAACATTGTTCTTGCCGGTCAAGTCCCGTGTAGTGGTGTAGCCGTTTGTGCTTTCGGCTCGGTATTCAGTTCTGTGTTTGAGGTCAGGCGGTTAGCTGGTTGTGGTCACCATTGGCGTCTCCTGTGCGGTGCATGAGGTGTCTGGTGTGTTCGAGTGCGGTCAGTGACATGTAGCGTTTTTGTTGGATCCAATCGTCGTGTTGCTCGGCTAGGACCGCACCGACAAGCCGGATGATGGATTCGCGGTTCCAGAAGATGCCCACAACATCGGTGCGCCGGCGGATCTCCCGGTTTAACCGTTCTGTGGGGTTATTCGACCAGACCTTCGACCACACCGACTTCGGGGCTGCGGTAAACGCTAATACTTCATCGAGTGATTCCTCCAGATAGGTCGCAACTTGCGGGAACTTCGGCTCTAGTAGATCGACTACCTCACGGGCTTGGGACCAGGTGGATGTGGCGTCAGGTTGTTGGAAGATCGTCTGGAACATTGCAGAGACCATAGGCCACTGTGTCTTCGGGACCTTCTCGTAAAGGTTCTTCGCAAAATGGGTGCGGCAGCGCTGCCACGACGCATCAGGTAGCACTTCGGAAATGGCGTGCTGGATGCCTTCGTGGGCATCACTGGTGATAAGGAATACGCCGGTAAGTCCGCGGGCTTTTAAGTCCTGGAAGAAGCCTTTCCACGACGCGTTGGATTCCGTGGTGGCGACATGCATGCCAAGCATCTCGCGATACCCGTCAGCGTTGACCCCAGTGGCAAGCAGCACTGAGCATTTGACCACACGGCCGCCTTCGCGCACTTTGATTGTCAGCGCGTCGCAGGACAGGTAGGCGTAGCCGCCGGGATCGAGCGGACGGTTTTTGAAATCGGCGACCATCTCGTCGAGTTCTTCTGCCATGCGTGAAACTTGGGATTTCGACATGTTGGCAATACCCAACGTGGCTACCAGGTCGTTCATTCTGCGGGTGGAAACCCCTTTGAGGTAGCAGGTTGCAATCACAGTCGATAAGGCCCGTTCTGCCCGCGTACGGCGTTCTAACAGCCAGTCCGGGAAGAATGCGCCGTGACGCAACTTCGGTACTGCGACATCGATCGTGCCGACACGGGTGTCAAGGTCGCGGTGGCGGTACCCATTGCGGTGGTTGACGCGTTCGGTGGAGGCAACGCCGTATTCGGCGCCGCAGACGGTGTCGGCCTGGGCGGAGAGGATTTGGTTGATAAACCCTTGCAGCATCTGGCGCATCAAGTCAGGGGAGGCTTGAGCGAGCAGATCATCCAAGTAGGTTGCCGGGTCGATAGAATGTGGTGCAGCGGTCATCGTCATATGCCTTTCGGTGAGATGTGGTAGTTGAGTCGAAAGGTTAACTGACGGTGACCGCCCCACTATTTCCGGGGCCCACCATCAGCAAGCGTTACACCACACTAAAGGACGCAACCCTCCATTACCCAATATTGCGAGGTTATCCTCGTTTAGTAAACGCCCGATTAGTGCGGATCTTGTGTCCGTAGGAGAGGATGTTCATTGTGAGTCAACAACGCCAAAATGCATCGGAGTATCGAGTGAGGCTGCAAATCTTGTGATTGAGTCGCAGCGCCCGATTGCGCATGTGGCTCAAGGAGATTGGGGTCGCACCAGGCCTTTTAGGCCGGTAGGTCAAAAAATGAGCAACAAGGCGAGGATCCTCCAATGGGCTATAAGGACCTGATCCCTGCTTGGTGGACACCTGATATCCAGCCCAGTCGGTGGACACCTGATATCCAGCCCAGTCGAGCCGACAAAGAAGGTAATCTACCACCATGTCCGGGTACTAAGAACAGTTTACACGCGATGGTGTAGCCCCCTATGAAAACAACGAGGAACTCTCACTGAACTCAGCATCGGCCGAGCTTGGAATCAACCGCGCCTCGCTACATGTCGGATGCAGTTGGTTTGTACCGGTGTTTCAGTACCGCGGTACTGGTGTGTTCCGGGTAGTAGTTACTGGCCCGGGCCAAGCGATACCTAGCCCGGACCGAGTGTTGTGTGCTTAGGCCTCAGGTTTACCGGGCAGTAGCTTTGCGTATATCAAAGTCCTCGATTCGGATTCGATAGCCATTGTTTAGTCGGCTGACCAACGAATGGGGGTCAGGTCCAGTAGCTCCAAAGCTAGGGGTTTCATGGCACACTGCCCGTCAACGGACTCAGCACGCTCGTCGTGCGAGAAAAATCCCAAAACCTGTGCCTGAGAATGTGGCGGCCGAAAACGCGAAGCTCCGTCGTGAAAATCACCAGCTACGCGACACTAATGAACTTCTGAAGGCTGCCTCAGCTTTTTTCACCTCACGTCCAAACCCGAAACGTCAAGAAATGATCCGGTTCATCGATGAATACCGGAATCGTTTCACTGCCCGAGTTCATGTGTAAGACGCTTCAAAATAGCCGGGCTGGTGAGTTTATTACCTCGCGTGACTGCTGTCAATCTACATCTCGTGGCATGAGTGCCCGCAGACTTCCTGACGCAGCTGTGCTCGAGCACCTTCGCCATGTTCATGCTGCTAACTATGGTCTTTATGGTGCGCGGAAGATGCGGCACGCGCTATGCCGTGAAGGAATCGCTATCGGCTGTGAGCAGAATGCCAGATTGATGCGTATGGCCGGCCTGTCAGATAAAGGCGGTCACCTGTCACTACCGGCAGACCCAAGGGGGCGGTTCTGTGCCCAGATCTAGTTGGTCGACGGTTCACAGCCACTGGGCCCAACCGGGGGGTGGGTCGCAGACATTACCTATGTACGGACACGAAAAGGATTCGTCTACACCGCTTTTGTCGCCGACTTATAGAGGGCCACACCGTCGCGTGTGAACTGTTCGGAGTACCTGGACATGATGGCAAGATTACCAATCTTGCCAGCCCGACCGGGCTGGATATCAAGTGTCCACCGAACAGGGGCCAGGTCCTAGCAACTTCTCACAATCCATAATCAAAACTTCGAATTTTGATCGACGAGATTTGCAGCCACCTCGGCGCAATCCGGCCTCCCGCAATGCTGGGTTTCCACATTCTGGATGCAGTCATCACAGATGAGCACCTGCTGGCGGCACGTGTCCTCGTTAATGCAGTTGTGGAAGGTATTAGTACCCTTGCCGCAGTGCACGCAGTGACCCAATTGGATAAAGCCCGGGTCTTCTAGTCCTTGGCCGAACTCCTGGTGCATGCGCTTGTCAAAGACGTACATGGAGCCTTCCCACAGCCCATCATTGCCGTACTTTTCGCCGTAGCGCACGATGCCACCATCAATCTGGTAGATCTCGTTGAAGCCGCGATTCTTCATCAGGGAGGAAAGGACCTCGCACCGGATGCCGCCGGTACAATAAGAGACGACCGGTTTGTCCTTCATCCAGTCATATTTGCCGGATTCCAGCTCTTCAATGAAGTCATGGGTGGTGCGCACATCCGGCACGACGGCATTTTTGAATTTGCCAATCTCTGCTTCCATCGCATTGCGCCCATCAAAGAAGACGACCTCATCGCCGCGCTCTTCTACCAGCTTGTTGACCTCTTCCGGCTTGAGGTGTGTACCGCCGCCAACGACGCCGTTCTCATCCACCTTCAGCTCGCCCGGGGCACCAAAGGCCACGATTTCATCGCGCACCTTAACCGATAGGCGCGGGAAATCATCGGCTCCGCCATCGGACCACTTAAACTGCATGCGCTTAAAGCCCGGGTACTCACGGGTTTGGCGCACGTAGCGCTTGCAGGCATCCATGTCGCCGCCGACGGTGCCATTGATGCCGTGTTCCGAAATGAGGATGCGCCCCTTCAAGCCCAAGGACTCGCACAGGGTGCGCTGCCACAGCATGACGGCGGTCGGATCCTCGATGGGGGTAAAGCAGTAATACAGGAGAACTTTGCCGATAGTCACGCCCATAATCTTAGGCGCGCTACCGGCAAGATCCCCAATTCCTTAGCGCTTCTGGTACAGCGCCTTCTTGCGGGCGAAAACCGGATCAGAGGTCACGAGCACACCAAGGTTGCGGAAGATTCCCTCATCCACCGAGCCCAGGATGGTGGTGGTGTGGACGTCGCAGCCGGCGAGTTCCTTGATCTGTTCCAGCGCCTTGCGGGCATCCTCGTCCTTCGCGGCGGATACGGATAGCGCGATGAGCACCTCATCGGTGTGCAGGCGGGGGTTGGAAGAGCCCAGGTGCTTCGTCTTCAGCGTTTGGATTGGCTCTATCGATTCCGGCGAGAGCAGGTGGGTATCGTCATCGATGCCGGCCAGGTACTTGAGGGCATTGAGCAGCATCGCCGCGGAGCAGCCCAGCAGCGGGGAGGTGCGGCCGGTGATGATAGTGCCATCGTGAAGCTGCATCGCGGAGGCGGGTCCATCGGTTTCCTCCGCGCGCTTGCGGGCCGGGCCCACTACTGGGCGGTCATCGACCTTGATGCCGGCCTTCGCCATGACGACGGCAGCGCGCTCAGACTGCTCATCGCCCAGCCCGGCGCGGGCTTCTTCTACCTTGGCCTTGAAGTAGCGGCGGATGATTTCCTGTTGGGCGGCGGCGCGGCAGACCGCATCATCGGTAATGCAGTAGCCGGCCATATTCACGCCCATGTCCGTGGGCGATTCGTACGGCGTGGTGCCGGTGAGCTTTTCCAGCAGGGTCCGCAGCAGCGGGAAGGCCTCAACGTCGCGGTTGTAGTTCACCGTGGATTCGCCGTGGGCGCTCAAGTGGAAGTGGTCAATAATATTGGAATCGTTGAGATCCACCGTGGCTGCCTCATAGGCCAGGTTAACCGGGTGCTCGAGGGGCAGGTTCCAGATGGGGAAGGTCTCAAACTTGGCGTAACCAGCGTTATTGCCGCGCTGGTGCTCGTGGTAGACCTGCGATAGTGCGGTGGCGAGCTTGCCGGAACCAGGGCCTGGGGCGGTGACGACGACCAAGTCCCGGGAGGTTTCCGCGAACTCGTTCTTGCCAAGGCCATCCTCGGAGACAATGAGGTCCGTATTCGTGGGATAGCCAGGGATAACGCGGTGGCGGGCAACCTTGAGGCCGAGGCGCTCGAGCTTTTCGATGAACGCTTCTGCCTGTGCATTTCCGTCTTCCACCTGGGTCATGACGATGTTTTCAACCAAGAAGCCGCGGCTGCGGAATACGTCCACCAAGCGCAGGAGATCATCTTCATACAGGATGTCTAAATCAGCGCGTACCTTGTGGCGAGCAATGTCTTTGGCGTTGATGCACGGGAGGATTTCGATTTCCTCTTTGATGCGCTCCAGCATGGCGATCTTGTTATCCGGGGTAAAGCCCGGCAGCACGCGGGAGGCGTGCATATCATCGAAAAGCTTGCCGCCCATTTCCAGATAGAGCTTTCCGCCGATTTCTTCGCGGCGGGCCTGGATGTGCTTTGACTGCAGCTCAATGTATTTTTCTCGGTCAAAACCGATTTTATGCGTCATGATTTATCGACCCTTCAATAGAAATAAAATCAATCCGCGCTTCGAGTTTACTCTTTTTCATCCCCCGGCGCCACGCGCCCTAGTTGGGGGCGACCAATGATGTCACTACACTGAAGCTATGCCTGAAGGTCACGTGATCCACCGCCTAGCCCTCACACTCAACGCTGACTATCGCGGGATGCCACTCAGCGTGACCAGCCCGCAAGGCCGGTTTGCCACCGAGGCGGCCATCCTGGACGGTACAGAAATCGACCACGCAGAGGCCTTTGGCAAGCACCTCTTCGTGCACTTCACCGCCGCCAACCCGGCACATATCCTCTATATTCACCTAGGGCTCATCGGCAAGCTCAGCTTCGAACCGCGCGAGGAAACCCGCGGGCAGATCCGCATACGCATAGACAATGGGGCGCAGGCCGCGCAGCTGCGCGGGCCCCAATTCTGCCTGCTGCTCACGGAGGAGGATTACCAGGCGCGGCTGACCAAAGTGGGCCAAGATCCGCTCCGCGCCGATGCCGATCCTGAAGTCCTGTGGGCCAAGGTGAGCAAATCCCGCCGCAGCATCGGTTCCCTCATGATGGACCAGCACCTGTATGCCGGTGTGGGCAATATCTACCGCGCGGAGGCCCTCTTTCGCGCCGGCCTCTCCCCCTTCACCCCTGGCAAGGATGTTTCCCGTGAAACATTCTTCGCCATCTGGAAAGACCTGGTAGAGCTCATGAACTACGGCGTAGAGCACGGCCGCATCGATACCGTGCGCGCCGAGCACTCCCCCGAGGCCATGGGCCGCGACCCACGCAAGGATGACCACGGCGGCGAAGTCTACGTCTACCGGCGCGCGGGCTTGCCCTGCTATGTCTGCGGCACGCCGATTGCGGAGCAAGTAATGGAGGGCCGAAACCTCTTCTGGTGCCCCACCTGCCAATCCGCTGCTTAAGGCCTATAGTGGCGGGCATGCGACCTGCCTATAGTGTATCCGCCGTTCGTTCCGCCGAATCCGCGCTCCTCGCGCAGCAGAGCCACGATGATGAGCTCATGCGCCTGGCCGCTAGGGGCGTTGCCGCCACGGCGAAATCCATGCTGACGGGCCCTGCGCCTCGCCGCATCACCATCCTGGCCGGGCCTGGCGGCAACGGTGGCGATGGCCTTTATGCAGGCGCTTTCCTCGCCGAGGAGGGCTATGGCGTCGATGCGCTCCTCGTTGCCGATGCTGCGCACGACCCAGCGCTGCAAGCTTTTACCGCTGCCGGCGGGACCATTACAGATCAACCGCACGCGGAGGCTACCGGCCTACTCATTGATGCCGTCGCCGGCCTCAACTCCACCCGCGGGCTTAGCGGTGCGGGCCTTGCCGCGTACCGCGCGGCCAAGCAGCACGATATCCCGGTGCTTTCGGTGGATATCCCCTCTGGCATCAACGCGGATACGGGCGTGGCCGCGGAGAATGCCGTCGAGGCAACGATTACCGTGAGCTTCGGTTGGGCGCGCGCCGGCCATATCTTCGCCCCGGAATGCGGCACGGTGGTGCTCTGCGATCTGCAGCTGCCCAACGCGCCGCGCTCCTTTGCGGAGGAACTAACGGCTACCGCAGAGCCGGCGGGCTATATCGCCAACGAGCCCACCATCGATCTCCCTTTCCAGTGGCCCGGGGAGCCCGTGCTTGCCGATGCCCACCTCGGCCACGTCACCGCCCCCAAACCCGTGGGCTGCACAGGCCCCATCGTGGACCCCACTCCTCACGCTTCGAGCACGAAATACACCGGCGGCGTCACCGCCATTTGCGCTGGCAGCAGTGCCTATCCCGGCGCGGGCATCCTAGCGGCTACCGGCGCGGTGCGCGCGACGCCGTCAATGGTGCGGGTGATAGATAACGATGCCGTGGTCCCCCACCTGCCCGAGGTGGTTCCCCACCCGAGCGCCGAGGACAAGGTACATGCCCAGGCGTGGGTGGTTGGCCCTGGCCGCGGCACCGATGAGGCAGCGGCCCGTGAGCTCCGCGCCGTCTTGGATCGCGGGCTGCCCACCATCCTGGATGCCGATGCCCTGACGCTGCTCGCCCAAAGCGCCGATCTGCGCGATCGCGTCCGCTCCCACCCGCGCATCATCCTTACCCCGCACGCCGGCGAGTTCCGCCGCCTCTACGAGGCCACCCTCGGCCGCGAGCTCGATCTCAGCGAGGGCGTGGGCCCGCGCCAGCGCGAGCTGGCCGAGGACTTGGACTGTTTTATCCTGCACAAGGGCCGCATCACCACGGTGACCGCGCCCGGCCAGGCCATCTACGGGATGAATGCCGGCCACTCTTATGCGGCCACCGCAGGCTCCGGCGATGTTTTATCCGGCATCCTCGGCGCCACTATCGCGCAGGTAGACCACGAAAAAGCCGATGCGGAGTACATCATCATGGAGATCCTCCACGCCGCCGCCCTACACCAGCACGCCGCAGCCATTGCGGCACATACCCCCGATGGTTTTGGCATTTGTTCCGCTTCCGAGATTGCCGCGGCGATGCCCCAGTCCATCGCGCGATTGCTCGTTATGCACCGATAGCGTCCCGCTTACTCACGCGGCCGTCTTTAACCTCCACCACGTGGTCGGCGAAGGTGAGCAAGGAGCGATCGTGCGTGACCAGCACGGTGGCGGTGTGCATCTCCTGGGTAATATCGCGCAGCAGGCGGATGATTTCCTGGGAAAGGTGGGAGTCGAGGGCGGAAGTGGGTTCATCGGCAAGCAGCAGGTTCGGCTCATCCATCAAGGCGCGCGCGATATTGACGCGCTGGGCCTGGCCGCCGGAAAGCTGGCCGATGCGACGATTGCCCATGCCCTTAAGGCCAACGAATTCTAGCAGCTCATCGGCGCGATCCTTGCGCAGCTTGCGCCCGACCATGTGGTCCATGATGAGCAGCTGATCGCGCACCTTGAGCGAGGACAACAGGTTCGACTGCTGGAAGATGATGGAATTCGTGCCGTTGACCTTTACGGTGCCGGAGTCCGGAGTGATGAGCCCGGCGCCGACGGAGAGCATCGTGGACTTACCGGAACCGGACTCGCCCACGATTGCGGTGAGGGTATCGGAGTCGGCGCTAAAGGTGGCATCATCAAGCGCCGTAGTAGTCGTCGTACCGTCCTGGAAGGTGACGGTGGCGTTGCGAATATCAAGGATGGTGGACATTTAGGCATTTCCTCCCAATGCATCGAGGGGGTTGGCTTTGGCTACGCGGCGAGTAGAGACCAGGGCACCGGCCATGCCCAGGATCCAGATGCCGACCGCGGGAACGATGATGGTGCGCACGGATACGTCGAAGGGGACGGTGCCGGAGGCCAGCAGGCCAAGCAGCCAGCCGACGAAAGCGCCGAGGATGGTGCCGGCGGCCAAAATCAGCGCGGCTTGGGCCAGGGCATCGCGCAGCAGGTAGCGCACCGAGGCGCCCAGGGCGCGCAGGATGGAGAGATCGCGGGTGCGCTGCAGGGTCCATACCGTCAGGAAGGCCACGGTAACCAGGGCAGAGATGCCGTAGAGGAAGCCCTGCATGGTCAACAGCGAACCGCGTTCTGACTGATACGCGGGCAGGCCGGAGAAGGAATCAGACATCTCGACCGAACCGGGCACCTCCTCAGAGTGCAGGGCAACCGTACCGACTACGTCCTCTGGGGCGTGGCTTACCTTCTGCCAGGTCTCTGTAGATACCCATACCACCGGCGAGTGGGAGAACTGCGTTTCGGCAACGGTGCCCTCTACGGAGAGGTCTACCCCACCGATATTCACGGTGCCGGAGGCCTCAATCGTGTCAGAGAGGACGGCGCCATCTTCCGGGATGGTGGCGTTGGTATTGGGGATGGTCGTACCGGCCGGCAGGCCCATCACGCCTACCGCGCCCTCGCCCTCCAGCTTGGTTTGCGCGGTGCCCAAGGCAATCGCATCGCCGGAGAGATCCTTCTCGTGGATCTCGGACTCGTTATAGGCGGGCTCTTCGGTAGAAAAACTGACGTAGGGGTGCTCCTGCGCCACGGCCTCGAGCGCCGAGGTATTTTGCTTGGATAGGCCCTCCGTCAGGCCGGAGAGCATAACCAAAAGAAGGGTGATAAGCGCTACGGTGCCGCCGATGAGCCCGAAGCGGCCGCGCGCGGCGGTGATTTCACGAATAGCTAAGAACATACTTCTATAGTCCCTTTGCGCAGGTCAGAAGTAATCGGCGGCCTAGTTGAACCTCCAGTCAACCAACTGGTTGATCCCTCATCCACCCTCCGGCAGATACTGTAGGAAATTGTGTTTTCTGGACAGAAATTATGGCTCTGGGGCTTACACGCCATGTTCACGTTCCTGCTGGTTTTCGGCGTGGCCCGCGCCTATATCGATGACCGCTTGGACGCCCGCGCCATCCTTTTGGCCATCGGCCTAGCCGCGGTGTACGCGGCCGCGCACTGGATTCCCACCTGGCTCTGGCTCACCGGGCTGTGCCTGCTCTGGTTGGGGCTCATGGTCCACGCGCAGGATTTCATGTGGCTCGAGTTCCCGCTTATCTTCGTTTTCCTGCGTGCCTTGCCCAAGTGGCCAGGGCTTATCTCCATCACGGCGCTATGGGCGGCGGCCGCCTTCATTCCGGCGTGGCTGCATCCGGATGGCTGGTCCATCGCCGCGGCCATCGGCCCGCTTATCGGCACGACCTTTGCCGCGGGCGTGTTTTATATCCAGCGCCGGTTGCAGGCGGAGGCGGCGCACCACAGGGACATCGCCAAGCAGCTGCAAGAAACCCAAGCTGAGCTGGCCGCCAGCGAGCACCAAGCCGGGCGTCTGGAAGAGCGCGAGCGCCTATCCCGGGATATCCATGACACCGTGGCCCAAGGGTTGAGTTCCATCCTCCTGCTCTCGCGCGCCGCCCGGAATACCGATGACCTAGCGACCAAGAACGAGCAGCTCGCCATCATCGAGGACACCGCAGGCGAGAACCTGGCGGAGGCCCGCCGCTTCGTCCGCGAGCTCGCCGGGCCCGATGAGCGCCTGGAGACTCAGTTGGATTCCATCCTGTCCCAGATGCGCCGGCGCACGGAGGCTTTGGGCGAAGATACCACCATTGACCTCGTCGTTTCCGGCAGCGGCAGCGTGCCCAGCGATATCAAGCAAGTGGTCGTGCGCGCCGCGCAGGAGGGCCTTAATAACGTGATCAAGCACGCGCACGCCTCCCGCGCGGTGGTCACCCTGGGCCTTTTTGAGGATGCGATTACCCTGGACGTCGTGGATAATGGGCACGGTGTAGTTGAGCCCCCGCGCCACGGCGGCGATAGCGGCTTTGGCTTGCAAGGATTGTCCCAGCGCGTGGAGAGCGTCGGTGGCTCCCTGAGCCTCGAATCCGGCGACGGCACCGCCCTTGCCATCAGAATCCCCCTCAAGGAGCAGCCCCATGGTTAATGTCATGCTTATCGATGACCACCCCGTCGTCCGCGCCGGGCTGCGCGCGATACTGAATACCTTTGCCGATGTCCGCGTGGTCATGGAAGGCGATAACGGCGCGGACGTGGACAAGCTCTTTACCGATGACGCCCCCGAGGTCGACGTCGTGGTCTGCGATATTCAGATGCCGGGCGTCGATGGCATCACCGCCACCAAGAAGCTGTCCGAGGCCGGCGGCCCGCCCGTGCTCATACTCACCACCTATGACACCCAAGCCGATATCTTGGCCGCGGTCGAGGCTGGCGCGATGGGCTACCTGCTCAAGGATTCGCCCGAGGAAGAGCTACACGAAGCGGTGCTCAATACCGCCGCACGCCGGCGCACCCTCGCCCCTGAGGTGGTCAACCTCTTGGCCCAGCGCGTGGGCCAGCCGGAGCAGTCCCTCTCCACGCGCGAGCTGGAGATCCTCCGCGCCCTTGCGACCGGCTCCTCCAATAAGGAGCTGGCCAATCAACTCTTCATTTCTGAGGCCACCGTGAAAACACACCTCATTCACATCTATCAAAAGCTGGGCGTAGACACCCGCACTGCCGCGGTAACTGTGGCCCGCGAAAGGAAACTGATTTAATGCTGGACTGCATCGTTATCGGCGGCGGCCAAGCAGGTTTAGCTACGGGCTATTACTTGCGGAAAAAGCGCCTCGATTTCCAGATCCTTGATGCCGAGCCCGCCCCCGGCGCGGCCTGGCGTCACGCGTGGCCATCGATCACGTTATTTAGCAATAGCGCGTCTTCCAACCTGCCCGGCTTGCCGATGCCCCACTATGAGGGCTTTCCGCCCGCCAGCCACGTCATCGACTACTTGACTCGCTACGAGCAGCGCTATGACCTGCCCGTACGCAGGCCGGTGCGGGTCAAGCAAGTCACCCACGATGGCGAGAACTTTCATGTCACCACCGATGATGAGCGGCTCACCGCGCGCACGGTGGTAGCCGCCACGGGCACGTGGTCTTCGCCGTTTATCCCCTATTACCCCGGTTCCTTTGGCGGGCGGCAATGGCACTCGGCGGTCTACCCCGGGCCCGATCCTTTCCGCGGCGAGTCCGTCGCCGTCGTTGGGGCGGGCAACTCCGGGGCCCAGATAGCCGCAGAGCTCGTGCTCTCCGGCGTAGACACCACGTGGTTTACGGCGAAGCCGCCGCGGTGGATGCCCGATGACGTTGACGGCCGGGTGCTCTTTCAGCGCAACCGCGCCCGCCTCAACGCCATGATGCGCGGCGAGCCCGATCCCGGCGCGGATACCAACTTGGGCGATATCGTCGTTGTTCCTCCCGTCAAACGCGCCCGCGATGAGGGCCTTCTTAAGGCCTCCCCCATGTTCTCCAGCCTCGATGAGGTGGAGGCAGACCACCTCATCTGGTGCACCGGGTTCCGCCCCGCGCTGGGGCCTTTCCGCGCGCTTCTCGATGGCCGCACCCCCACCGTCGAGGGCCTCTTCCTCGTCGGCTACGGAACCTGGACGGGCCCCGGTTCTGCAACCATTACCGGGGTGAGCCCCTTTGCCAAGCAGACCGCGGGGGACATCGCCAAGCTCTGCTCCCCCGACCTTTAGCTGCCCAAAAATGGTTGCATCACAATTCACGTATCATGGTGAGCATGAGCACGCTACTTGTTACCCGTAACGAAGACAAATCCGTCACCACCTCCTTTGAGGAAGGGGAATTCCTCGGCGAGGGTGACCTGACCGTTGACGTCTCTTATTCCTCACTGAACTACAAGGACGCGATGGCGATTACCGGCGATCCCGGCGTCGTCCGCACCAACCCGCTGGTGCCCGGTATCGACGTGGTCGGTACCGTATCCGAGTCCAACGTGCAGCGCCTGCCGGTGGGCACCCTCGTTGCCTCCTTCGGCGATGGCCTTGGCGAATTCCGCCACGGCGGCTACACCCCAAAGCAGCGCGTCAATTCCCGCGCCACCGTTGCCCTGCCTGCAGATTTCACCGCGGAACAGGCCGCTGCCGTTGGTACCGCTGGCTACACCGCGGCGCTGTGCGTTAACTCGCTGCGCGGGCTTCCCGAGGGCCCCGTCCTCGTCACCGGCGCCACCGGCGGCGTCGGTTCCATCGCCGTCAACCTCCTGCGCAATGCCGGCTACGAGGTCCACGCCATGACCGGCCGCCCCGACGATTACGCCAACTACCTCCACGAGCTCGGCGCGCACGAGATCATTGACCGCTCCGAATTCACCGAGCCTGGCAAGCCCCTGCAAAAGGCCATCTACGCCGGCGCCGTAGACACCTCCGGTTCTCAGGAGCTGGCCAATGTCCTGGCCCGCACCAAGTGGGGCGGCACCGTTGCCGCTACCGGTATGGCCAGCGGCCCCGACCTGCCCGCCACGGTCATGCCCTTCATCCTGCGCAACGTGCACCTTGCCGGCGTGAACTCCGTCGATGCCCCACTGCACTACCGCCAGAATGCTTGGCAGCTCCTCGCCCGCACCCTGGACCTGTCCATCCTGGAGTCCTTGACCAATACCCTTCCCCTGGAAGATGCGGTAAAGGAAGCGCAATCGCTCATCAACGGCAGCCACCATGGCCGCACGGTGCTGAAGATTTCCTAAGGCCTTAGTCTTTAGGACCTACAAATAGGCAGGCACCCCGTCAGTGACGGGGTGCCTTTCTTGTGCGATCGACTCCTTGGGTTCTAGGTATCGCCCGTTAAGCTGCGCATGATTTTTCTGGAGATGAAACCCAACTGCTGCAATTCCTCTCCCGTCAAGACGGAGACCACCTTGTCATCCACCTTCGCGGTATGGCTCTCCAGTGCTGTAGCGAATGCTTCCTCGCCTACTTTCGTCACTGTGACTTCAATAGCTCGGGGTCCTAGTTCCTCCGCGTGCCGCCTTGTCACCAACTTGCGCCCCTCCATCCGGACCAGTTGTCGGTGCAACCGCGACTTTTCCCACCCCAGTTCCGCGGCCAACTCATGCGGCCGGGTGCTCTGCCCACGGCGGCGCTGCAGGACGGCCAACACCGCATAATCGGCCTCGCTCACATTCGCAGTTGCCTGCAGCGCGTTGGCCAACTCCTTATGCAGCGCCCGCTGCATCGCTACGAAGTCCGCCCACGCTGCAC
Source organism: Corynebacterium sp. KPL1824 (assembly GCF_000478095.1). NCBI lineage: Bacteria > Bacillati > Actinomycetota > Actinomycetes > Mycobacteriales > Corynebacteriaceae > Corynebacterium > Corynebacterium sp. KPL1824. The sequence goes on from NZ_KI515749.1 coordinate 44,714, forward strand.
TTTCTTCTGGGCGCACAGGATTCCCCCTTAGGCTTTGACTTAAATAGCATTATATAATGCGCAGTTGATTACTCAACCGACAATTGAGCGGAGCGGTTGTTCCATCAACCCCCACCATTTATTAAGGCGCGGGATTTGGACTTCCAATCATTCATAAGTGCCATATTTTTGCCAATTTAAACGCATATACTTTGCTTTTCGTAAGCTATTTATTGGTCCTGACGTTTTCTGGATACTATCTATCATTAGGACTTAATAAGTACCTATCGGCCGGATTTCGAGCCGGCTGCGACCCCCGTCGGGTAGGCGGCTGTCTATGATGGCGGGCATGGATAAACTTTTTAGCGCCTGCGGATTCGACTTCGTGGACACGGAGGAACTCATCGCGGAGCTTCCCGCAGACCGGACCCTGTGGGATGCGCCTGCTTTTGATCAAGTGCTCTACTATGCGGATCCCTCTGGCATCGCCGTCACGGCGATGGAGTACGAGGGCGAGTGGACCGTATTGCCGTCGTTCCGGGGCGGGGAAGACGTAGAGACAACGCTATATCGCGCCATGCCATTTATTGGCATCTTAGAAATGGAAGATTTCCGGTGGGCAGTGCTTAGCGATGCCCCCTTCACGCTACCTACCGGCAACCCCGTGGGCGGCGAAAAACTGCGCGGCCGCGTGCGGCCCGCAGTCGTTGCGCTGGACTATGAATTAACGGAACCGGCGGAGTTTTCGCTGCGATCCCCGGCCACGGAACGGTTCTATCAAAACTACAAGCCCAGCCTGCTCAACCCACAGGTCGAGCTAGCTGGCACCGTGAATAACGTCGAGAAAAAGACCAATGAATTTGGGGGAGGGGAGTTCTGGGTATGCGAAATCGACGGGCTCCCGCTCATCGTTGATGCCCCAGTTGAGGCGGGCCAGGGAATCCGGGCGCACGGCATCGCGCTATGCGCCACGGAGTACTGGGATTAACCGCCTCGCTGCTAGGAGGAGGTAGCTCCTACTGTTGCGGAGCCGCAGGTACCAGGGCTACAAGGCGCTCGAGGTAGTCCTTCACAAACTCGATGGTGCTGGACGGCTCGATCTTTCCGTCTTCACCAAGGAGCTGGGGAGAATTGCCCAAGAATACCTCGGGCTGACCGGGCATCGGCATGTCGAAGTAGGACAGGGCTAGGCGCACGTTCTTGTGGGAAGAATAACCACCCATGCGGCCGACGGAGTGGCTGATGATGCCTGCTGGCTTATTTTTCCAGGCGACATCGGAATTGGGTTTGGATCCGATATCGATGGCATTTTTTAAGCACGCCGGGATGGTCCGGTTATTCTCGCTGGTGACAAACAAAATGGCATCCGCTTCCTTAATTGCTTTACGGAAATCGGTGTACTCTTCCGGCGTGGGTTTATCCTCCACGCCAGAATCGTCGTAGTCGAAATCATAAAGCGGGAGTGTGCGCAGGTCATAGCGCTGGCACTCAACGTGCTCGGGGACCAGTTCCATGGCATGGTTGGCGATCTTTTTCGCGATGCTTTCCCGCCGCAGGCTGCCGACGAGTACAAGAAGTTTCATGATGTGTGTCCTTTCTGTGGAGATTTGGAAGTTTTAGAAATCCCAGTCGGCATCGGAGGTCTCTACGGCTTTGCCGATGATATAAGAGGACCCCGACCCCGAAAAGAAGTCGTGGTTTTCATCCGATCCTGGCGTGAGTGCCGCGAGGATCTTCGGGTTGACCTGGCACTCCTCGTACGGGAAGAGGTTGGGATAGCCCAGATTCATCAGGGCTTTATTAGCGTTGTAGCGCACGAATGTAGCGACATCATCCATAAGCCCGTATGGTTCATAGAGCTCGCCGGAATAGCGCATCTCCAGGTCATAGAGCTTGCGCACCAGGTCAAAGGTAAATTCGCGCATTTCTTCGCGGCGAGCGTCCGTGGCGTGATCCAATCCCCGCTGGAACTTGTATCCGGAGTAGTAGCCGTGGACCGCCTTATCCCGCAGGATGAGCCTGATCATGTCTGCCGTATTGGTCAGCTTTCCGTGCACGCTGAAGTGCAGTGGAAGATAGAAGCCGGCGTACAGCAGCAACGAGGATAAGAGGGTAGAGGCAACCTTGCGCTTTAGTGGGTCATCGCCATAGTAATGCACCATGACACTGGTCGCGCGCTGTTGCAGCACCGGGTTATCCACGGCCCACGCATAGGATTTTTCGATCTCTTCGGTGCTGGCCAGGGTAGAGAAGATGGAGGAATAACTCCGCGCGTGCACCGCCTGCATGAAGGCGATATTGGTATAAACGGCCTCCTCATGTTCCGTCCGGGCATCTTGAATCTGGCTGATTTCGCCCACGGTGGCCTGCACGGTATCCAGTAGCGTCAGGCCGGTAAAGACGCGAATGGTGAGGTCGCGTTCGGCTGGGTCCATGCGGGACCAGTCATTGCGGTCATTGGAAAGCGGGACCTTCTCCGGCAGCCAAAAATTCGAGGTCAGACGGTTCCACACCTCTAAATCCTTATCGTCCCAGATGCGATTCCAGTTCACTGGGCGCAGCGGCGTGGAGGCATCGTGGCGAAAATGCGGCGGGGTTTGGGATCGCTCAATGAGCTCTTGATATTTCATCGGTATTTTCTCTTTTCTTTGTCTTCGAGGCCCTAGCCGTCAGGCAATGGACGCGTGGGCGGTGGGGTAGAGGTGGTGCGCAAAGAAGTCCTGCAACCCCTCCCGTACGCGGGCAACATCACGGTCGGTGCCGAGCAGCTCAAAGCGGTAGAGCTCAGGCACGCCGCACTTTCGGGCTATCTGTGGCCCGGCGCAGCAATACGCCTCACCAAAATTGGTGTTTCCTGAGGTAATGACGCCGCGCAGGAGTGCGCGGTTTTCCGGAACGTTGAGGAATTGGCGCACCTGCACCGGAATTGCCGCCTTGATATTGCCGCCGCCGTAGGTGGGGACGATGAGCACAAAAGGCTCGGTGACATAGAGCATTCCTTCGCGCTTCGGACGCAGAGGGATGCGTGCCGCTGGAAAGCCCAGCTTGTGGACAAAACGGTGGGTATTTTCACTGACCGAGGAAAAATACACAAGATTAGCGGCGGTTTTATTGCCGCAGGGTGGCGTCGAGGCTGTAGTCATCTCGCTCCTTAGTGGCTGCGCCGAAGCGCACTTTCTACTTCAACTACAGATCTAACGTACTTTTAACTACGCCGCAACTAACCACCGCTGACATGCGCAAATACTCCCCTTCTTTCAGAAAAGAAGGGGAGAGGGGGAGGAGAGTTACATGCGCACCCACACGGCGCGGGCTGCGTGGGAGCTCAAAGAAAACGCCGCGGAATGTTCATTCTGGGCATGCTCGTTCTGGTTGCCCTTTACGCGCACGGCCATCCCGCCGGAATACGGTTGGCTGTCTCGCACGCTCACGGCAGCGCCGATGGTCAGGTTTTTCTTGCTAAAAAAGCGCAGCAGATCGGCGTCTGCATCACTTATGCGATCGACTATGCCCGCCTCACCCGGTTCCAGATCGCTGAGTTTGCGCAGATCCCCTGGCTCGGACGCGGGGCTCGCGGCATAGTCCGCGGGATAGTCACCCGTGGCGCTGGGGATGGGGTCTCCATGCGGATCGCGGCGCGGGAACCCCAGTTCAGCATCTATGCGCTCCAGAAAGAAATCGGAGACGCAGTGCTCCAATTGCTCAGCCTCCGCGTGGACCTGGTCCCAGCGGTAGTGCAGGGATTCCACCAGGAAAGTTTCAATAAGGCGGTGCCGCCGCACCATGGCAAGCGCAAAGGCACGCCCCTCGGTGCTCAGCCCGATGGCACCATAAGGCGTATGGGTGACGAGACCCTTTTTCTCTAGCCGCCGCACCGCATCCGACGCGCTGGAGAGCCGAACGCCTATGTGCTGGGCGAGCCTCTTTACCGTTACGGGATCGTCGTGCCATTCGCCCAGCTTAAACAGGGCCTTGAGGTAGTCCTGATTGGATGGCGAAAGGCCCGAGACGTCCACGCTCATTGGTTATTTAACCACCAGGTTCACCATCCGGCCGGGAACGTAGATCTTCTTCACCACGTTCTTGCCGGAGGTAAGGTCAGCCACCTTGGCATCGGCAAAAGCGGCCTCGAATACGGCGTCTTGGTCAGCATCGGCCGCAACGTTGATGCGGGATTTAACCTTGCCGTTGATCTGCACTGGCACCTGGATCTCATCATCTACCAGGTATTTCTCCTCAAAAGAGGGGAGTGGCTCGTAGGTGATGGTCTCATCGTGGCCAAAGCGCTGCCACAGTTCCTCCGCAATGTGCGGGGCGATGGGGGAGACCAGCTGGGCGATGGGCTCCACCGCCGCGCGCGGTGCCTCGGTGCGGTAGGTCTTGGTCAGGTAGTTGACGTACTCGATGAGCTTAGCCACGACCGTGTTCAGGCGCAGGTTCTCATAATCATCGCGCACGCCCGCGATGGTGCGGTGCAGCTGCTTCAGGTCATCCTGGGTGAGCTCGGCATCGGTAGTTGCCACTTCACCGGTGTCCTCATTGATGGCCAGGCGCCACAGGCGCTGCAGGAAGCGCTGCGAACCGACGACGTCCTTGGTCGCCCACGGGCGGGAGGTATCCAGCGGGCCCATGGACATCTCGTACACGCGCAGGGTATCGGCGCCGAAGTCGCGGCAGATATCGTCCGGGGCCACGGCATTTTTCAGGGACTTGCCCATCTTGCCGTATTCCTGGTTGACCTCTTCGCCGTTGTAGTAGAACTTGCCGTCCTTTTCCTCTACCTCGGCCGCAGGGACATATACGCCGCGGGAATCGGTATAGGCGTAGGCCTGAATATAGCCCTGGTTGTACAGGCGGCGATACGGCTCCTGCGAGCTGACAAAGCCCAGGTCAAAGAGCACCTTGTGCCAGAAGCGGGCGTAGAGCAAGTGCAGCACGGCGTGCTCGACGCCGCCGACGTACAGATCCACACCACCCGGATCGTTTTCACCGTGCTCGTCTGGGCGCGGGCCGGTCCAGTAGCGCTCGTTTTCGATATCGCAGAAGGCCTCGCTATTGCGGGGATCGATATAGCGCAGCTGGTACCAGGAAGAACCCGCCCACTGGGGCATAACGTTGGTATCGCGGTAATAGGTCTGCGGGCCATCGCCTAGGTCCAGCTCTACCTCTACCCAGTCGCGGACCTTGGCCAGCGGCGGTTGTGGCTCCGAGTCCTTATCGTCAGGATCGAAGGAGGCCGGCTTGTAGTCTTCCACCTCGGGCAGCTCCACCGGCAGCATCGACTCTGGCAGCGGGTGGGCCATGCCGTCCTTGTCGTAGACGATGGGGAAGGGCTCGCCCCAGTAGCGCTGGCGGGCGAAGAGCCAGTCGCGCAGCTTGTACTGAATCTTGCCGCGGCCGGAGCCGTCCTTTTCCAACCATTCGATGGCCTGGGCGATGGCCTCCGCTTTATTCAGGCCATTGAGGTCCAGGCCCTTATCGTTGGCGGAGTTTACCAACGCGCCGTCCTCGGTCCAGGCTTCTTCCTCGATATTGCCGCCGGAGACGACCTCCGTAATTGGCAGGCCAAAGGCCTGGGCAAACTCATAGTCGCGCGTATCGTGCGCGGGTACCGCCATGATGGCGCCGGTACCGTAACCGGTCAGCACGTAGTCTGCGATGAAGATCGGGATGCGCTTGCCGGAGACCGGGTTGGTGGCATAGGTGCCCAAGAATACGCCGGTCTTTTCCTTGTTTTCCTGGCGCTCCAGGTCCGACTTCGCTGCGATATCCGCGCGGTAGGACTCGACGGCTTCCTTCGGGTCATCGTTGCCGTAGGTCCAGCGCTCATCCACGTCATCGTCGTAAGGAATGGGGGACAAGAGGGCATCGACAAGCTCATGCTCCGGTGCCAAGACCACGTATTCCGCGCCAAAGAGCGTATCTGGGCGCGTGGTAAACACGTCGATGCCGTAGCCTTCCGCAGGGAAGGTTACCTCCGCACCGCGGGAGCGACCGATCCAGTTGCGCTGCATGGACTTGACCTTCTCCGGCCAATCCAGCAGCTCCAGATCATCGAGCAGGCGATCCGAATACGTGGTAATGCGCATCATCCACTGGGACAGATTTTTGCGGAATACCGGGAAGTTGCCGCGCTCAGACTTGCCTTCCGCGGTGACCTCCTCGTTGGCCAAGACGGTACCCAAGCCTGGGCACCAGTTCACCGTGGAGTTGGACAGGTACACCAGGCGGAACTCATCGACGGCCTGGGCCTTCTCCTGCGCGGACAAGTCCTCGTAGTAGCGCCCGTCCTTGGTGGTGCGCTTATTGGCCTCCAATTCCTTGATGAGCTCAGCAATGGGGCGGGCCTTTTGCTGCTCTTCATCGAACCAGGAATTATAAATCTGCAAGAAGATCCACTGGGTCCACTTAAAGAATTCTGGATCCGTGGATTCCACCGAGCGGCGCGGATCGTGGCCCAAGCCCAGCATGCCCAGCTGGCGGCGCATGTTGTCGATATTGGCCATCGTGGTGGTCCGCGGGTGCGTACCGGTCTGGATGGCGTATTGTTCGGCCGGCAAGCCGAAGGCATCGTAGCCCATGGTGTGCAGCACGTTCTTGCCCAGCATGCGGTTATAGCGGGCGTAAGTATCAGTGGCGATATAACCAAACGGGTGCCCCACGTGCAGGCCCGCACCGGAAGGGTAGGGGAACATGTCCTGCACGTTGAGCTTTTCCTTGGGCAGCTCGCCCGCACCCGTGGCTAGCGAACCGACCGGGTTCGGCGCGTTAAAGGTCTCATGGTCCTTCCAATACTGCTGCCAAGTCTTTTCGATCTGGTTCGCCAGCTCAGGGGTGTAGCGGTACGACGTGGAATCGCTCGGTTTAGTCATAAACACACAGTGTAATAGCCCCAGCCCGGCGCGGGGTAGGCAGAGGTGGGTTTTGCTTCACTAATCCGGCACCGGGCTGGCACTCCGGCGGTGGCGGAGGGGGCCTGGGGCAAGGACTAAGGCCCGCCACGGAATGTTCCGGCAGTGTTTAGGAGCTATTAACGCGCAGTTCCTTTCGTGGTTAAATCGCGTCTTTATCTTCAACTCAAGGCTTTGCGCCCAGCCATGTCTGGGTCGTTTCTCTCTTGCTCGCAAGGCCGCCATCTCTTCGTCTCTCACTTCCACAAAGGACAATTCATGCGCACTTCTCTCCGCATTGGCGCCGCTGCCGTAGCCGCAACCGTGGCTACCGCTGGCGCAATTGCCCCAGCCACCGCCGCCGAATCCCAGGGCCCAAAGAACATCATCTACATGATTGGTGATGGCATGGGCTATGGCCACGTGGCATTCAATAACCTCTACGAAACCGGCCAATCCAAGTACCTGGTCGATGGCGCATTTAGCGCCGAAGGACCAGAAGAACTCGACGGCGAATCCGTGCAGCGCTTCGAAGACTTCAACCGCCTGTCCATGACCACTTACCCAAATAACTCTTCCTATGACCCACAAAAGGCGTGGGCTAGCCATGAGTACGTGGATAAGGGATACACCGATTCCTCCGCCGCCGGCACCGCCATGTCCACCGGCGTGAAGACCGATAACGGCAAGCTGGGCGTGAACGATTACGGCCACGAGCAGGAAAACACCTCCGAGCGCGCCAAGAAGGCCGGAAAATCCGCCGGTGTGGTCTCCTCCGTGCCGTTTAGCCATGCCACCCCAGCTGCCTGGGCCGCGCACAATATCTCCCGCAATAACTACCTTGAGATTGCGGATGAGATGTTCAACTCTGATCTCGATGTCATCATGGGTGCCGGCCACCCGTTCTACGACGATGACAATAAGAAGAAGGATGAGGCCAAGTACAAGTACCTATCTGAAGAGGTCTACAACAAGCTGTCTTCCGGCGAGTCCGACTGGAACTACGCCGAAACCAAGAAGCAATTTGAGGCCTTGGCCCAAGGCGATGTCGCGGCGGGGGAGAAGTACTTCGGCCTGGCGCCTGTGGCCTCTACCTTGCAGCAGGGGCGCTCCGGCGAGTCCACAGTGCCTTATGACATTCCGTTTAACGATGTCGTGGATCTTCCCACCATGACCACCGGCGCCCTCAACGCGCTGGGCCAAAATGACGAGGGCTTCCACGTCATGATTGAAGGCGGTGCCATCGACTGGAGCGGCCACGGCAACGAATCCGCCCGCGATATCGAAGAGGTACAGGACTTCAATAAGTCCGTCGATGCCGCCATCGACTGGGTAGAAGAAAACTCCTCCTGGGACGAGACCCTGTTGGTCGTTACCGCTGACCACGAGACGGGATACCTCTCCGGCGCCAATGAGCGCTCTGAGGGTAAGTTCAACTCCATGAATGGTGGCGGTGGCAACACCCTGCCCTCTGGCCACCAGTGGTACTCCACGCAGCACACCAACCAGGTGGTCCCATTCTTCTTCAAGGGCGCTGGCTCCGAGGCCCTTCGCGCGAAGGCCACCCACACCGACCCTGTGCGCGGTGACTACATCGATAACACCACCTTGGCCAAGCTCACCTTGAATGAATGGTGGGTAAAGCACGATGACCAGGGCGGCAACGACCAAGCAGACGATTCTGCATCCGATCAGCCTGGCAACAATGACAATGGCGGTGACGGTTCCTCCAAGAGCGGGCTCTTCGCCGGCATCGCCGGTGCCGGTATCGCCTCGCTGGCCATCGGGGCCATTGCCTTCTTGGCGCAAAAGCTGGGTATCATCACCATCAACCCGAATGCGTGGCGGAACTTCTTCCACTAATCCAGGCGATTAATCGCGCGCGAAGGCTTTCATCACCGGCGGTGGTGAAAGCCTTCTTTTTGCCCTCTGCCTGCAGAATCCACATCTTTTCAAAAATGATCTAGGCTGGTGTAAATGAGCCAGGAGAAGTTTCGTAGCCAGCTATCATCTTTTCTAGACGCGGCGGTTTTTCAGGGGGTCCCGCATCTTCGCCTCGCGCCGGATACCGATACTTTAGAGCTTTACCTGCCAGCCGTAAGCGCGGCCTATGAACCAGAAGACCCGCAATGGACCGTGACCACGCAGCTATTGGATGGCACGGAGGTCACCCGCAAGTTTTATTACGTCGCCGGTGAAGAACCTGGCTTGTGGGTTTCCATGCCGCAGCCCTTTACCCACCTTGCCGTAACGTTTGCGGAGCAGACGCTGGAGTTTGCGGGTATTGCCAATGGTGGCCTGCTGCTCGATTCCGCGCACCGGCCCGTCGATAGCACGCAGCCCATCCCGCAGGGCGCGTACACCTTCATCGCACCGACCGGCACGCAGCTAACTCCCGCCCCGGATAGCCAGCCGCGCCCGCATGGCGCGTGGGAAGGCTGGTCCATCTTTGAGGTAGCGGCACAAGATTCCTTCTCCATCGCTGTGCCACGCCAGGACAAGGCCACCATCACCGTTGCGGAGGGCGCGGATTTTTCCTGGGATATGGCGGTCAAGTCCCTGCCCAACGCGCGCGGGTTGGACGGCGAGCTGGTGTACACGAAATCCCCACGCCTCTTGGTCAATACCCCACTGCACCTGCAGCTGACCTATGTCCCCATCGGTGGGGAAGAGGAGGAAATCTTAGAAGATGAGCTGCCGGAGGGAATCCATGAGGTTCTACCCGGCGACGTCTTCGAGGACCCCTGGGTGGGCCGGTACCGCTTTAGCCTGTTTAAGGGCGAAGAGCTTGTCGATGTCCACTATCTCAACTTTGCCGAAACCCTCCACATGCGCTCCAAGAACGAGGGGCCCCGCGGAACCAACTTCCGCTTCATCGATGCGCTGGGGAACCTGTCACCGTTTAGCTATGCTTTGGCCTCGTCCCCCGATAAGCCCATTCACATGGAAAAGGGCCAGCGCGTATTTGGGGAAGACGAATCGGTGCGCGAGGAGACCATCAGCAGCGAAGCCGGCTACGAGCTGACCTTTGAGGTCATCCCGGCGACCATCCGCACGCGCGTGAAGCGCACCGCGGCCGAGCCCGTGGATTATATGGATAAGCAGGTCATCCTGGCGGATCAGCTGGATGCGGATGCGCTCTTTACGGTGCACTCGCCGGAGCCGCTGCCGCTGGCGAAATTCGTGGTCATTGATAAGAACCAGAAGATCCGGGATCTCGTCACCGCCAATGGCTCAACGGAGGCGACGACGGCCCTCTCCGTGCCCAATCGCGCCCTCAAGGCCGCGCTGACCAAGAAGTCCTCGCTGGAGCTCTACCTCCTGTGGTCCACGCTGTCTTATGAGGAGTACCTGGAGGGCCTGCCGGATAAGGAGCGCGCGGCGCACCTTAAGCGCAGCATGGACCGCCGCGTGATGGAATACGAGGCAACCGCGGCAAGTGACCTGATCTATGCCGCCATCGCCACGGTGCGCAAGGCGCCACTGGTGGCCCGCGCCACCATCGAAGACGGCATTCTTATGCCCGAGCAAACCCACGAGGAAGAGGTGGAGCTTTTGGCGTGGGCATGGCCGCTTGGCAACCCCGCCAGCGAGCCGCTGCCCTTGGAGCCGGTAGAGGAGGGCTTCAAGCTACCGGAGGAATTGCACGAAGCGGGCGATCTCATCGTGGACTTCCGCGAGGATGAACCGGCCAGCGACCTCGCCGCCCCGCAGTACCCGCCGGCGAGCTCGCTCATTATCTTCCACGACGGCGAGAGTGAGAATACCGCCGGGACGTGGGAGACCTATGCCGCCCTGCGTCGCCTTGCCCCCAAGGCCAAGGAGACCTTCGAGGGCGTTATCAAGGACATCGAGGCCGATCCGCGCGCCAGCCTCGATGCGCTCATGCAGGTGGACTTCGAGCGCGGCCAGCGCATGCGCGCGTTGGTGCGCACGGGCCTGATCACCCGTTCCTTTAGCCGCGATGGGCAAGAGGCTGCGGATCCTTCTTCCGTGCTCGCCGCGCTTGCCGATGCCAACCAGGCCCACGTCGAACAGTCCGGCTCCCCCTCGCTGTGGCGGACGGCCACCACGGGAGTAGACGATGTCACCCGCCCCATGCTGCTCATGAGCGCCACCGGCGAGGCCCCAACGCCTGCAACGGACAGCTCGCAGCTGTGCGATGACGCCCACCGCATCGCCGCGCTGCGCGAGTGCTTCGATAACGACTTGGCGCTAACCCGCCTGGGAACCATGTCCAACCTGCGTTCTACCGCGCTGCAATTGCGGGTGACGCTGCAGCAATTGGGCGTTGATAAGTCGGTATTGCACACCCTGCTCGCCTTGGACGCCTTTGGGGAAGGAAACACGGATCTTGGCGGCTCTGCTTGGATGCCGTTTATTTCCTATGTCTTTGCCATTGCCGCACGTGGGGTGGCCAATGGGAAGCTGACGGATGCGGCCGTGGCCTCTGCGCTAGATAACGCCCTCCCGCAGCTAGCGGAGGCGGTCTCGCTGGCCCCAGAGCTGTTTTACCGGGATATTCTCACTGCGGAGGCCCTTACCCGCGACTACAGTGACTAATATGCAGGTTATTTCCACCAACGTCGCCGTACGCGGGCCAGATCCGAGCGGGAGGCATGAGTTTTCGGGCATCGACAAGCGCCCACAAGACTTCATCGATATCTCCGCTCCCGGCCCCAATTACGGCGATGGTTCTGGCGTGCGCGGCGATTCTATTGGCGATAGCGATCATCACGGTGGAAGTGACAAGGCCGTTTATGCCTATGCCCGCGAGGAATTGGATTATTGGGAGGATTCGCTGGGCCGCACGCTGGCTTCGGGGTCTTTTGGGGAGAACCTCACCACGCGCGGCATTGATCTGTCCGCGCTGCTTATCAATCAACGCCTCCACATCGGTACGACCACTCTCGAGGTCTCCGTACCCCGCCAGCCGTGCGCGACCTTTTCCGGCTGGGTGCAGGAGAAGGGCTGGCTCAAGCGGTGGACCGCGCGCGGTGATTGCGGCGTGTACTTCCGCGTCATTACGCTCGGGCGCATTTCTGCCGGGGATGCCATAACCTGTGGCCCCGCGCCCGCGCACGATATCACCATGCGCATGGCGTTTGCGGCCAAGATGGGGGACCGGGCGATGGCCCGGCGCGTGGTCGATGCCGAGTGCTTGCCGCCCCAGCACGCAAAAAAGCTCCGGGTATAAACCCGGAGCCAAAAATCTGTGTCACTTTAGGCCGGCTGCGTGCCCTCTTCGGCGCTGACGACGGGTGCCTTCGCCTTGGGGTAACGGCCGTGCACCATGTAGTAATACACCGCCGCGACGGCGATGAGGCCGGCGAGGATGAGGTACATCGTATCGAAGCCGGTGGCGCTCACGATGGGGCCAAGCCCGAAGGGTGCGAGGCCGATGCCGAAGTCCATCAAGAGGAACATCGTGGAGATGCCCGCGCCTATTTGGGCGGCCGATACAGAGCGCACCGAGATGGCCTGGCAGGCGGGGCTTAGCGTGCCGTATCCCATGCCCGTAAACGCACCCGCGACCACGAGCATGACGTCATTGCTGGGAAAACCCATGATGATAAGGGCGATGGCGAAAGAGACCAGGCCCAGGTACATGACCGAGTTATCGCCCTTGTGGTCCTGTATCCGGCCCAAGAAGAAGCGCATGATGAGCATGACCACGGCGTAGCCGATGAAAAAGAGGCCAGCGCCGGTGGCCAGGTCCTCTTCGCGCGCATAGGCGTTAAGGTAGGTGACCACGCCGGAGTAGGCGATCCCCACCAGGAGCATGAAAATGCCAATGGGCACCACGTTGGGGTGTACCGCGTTGCGCAGCTTGAAGGCCGGTTTTTCCTCATCGAGCTCCGCCGGGTAGCGCAGCACGAGCGCCAGCACGAGGGAGACAATATTGGAGCCCAGGGCGACCGCAAAGAGGGTGTTATAGCCAATATTATTGGCCAAGAACAAGCCCACGGCTGGGCCGAAGGCGGTAGCCAGGGTCGTGCCGAGGGCGAAGTAGCCAGTGCCTTCCGCGCGGCGCTGCTGGGGGATGACGGACTGGGCGACGGCCATCAGCGCCGTAGAGGTAAGCGCATAGCCCGCGCCGTGAAGCAGGCGCACCAGGATCAGGACGGCCACGTTATGCGCCACGAAATAGCCCACCGTCACGATGCTGACGAAGGCCAGTGAGGTCAGAGCGGCGCGCTTTTGCCCCACGCGGTCCACCAACCAGCCGGAGACGATGCGCATGAATGTCGCGCCCAAAACGAAGGCGCTAGAGGCAAAACCACTGACGGTATCGGATGCCCCGAAGCTCTCGACGGCATAGAGGGCCATGGTCGTCACAGTTAGGTAAAAGACAAGAAACTGGCCAAAATTAGCCACCCACGCCAAAAGGAACGTGGGTGTAATCAATGGCGGCTGAGCTGCCGCTGAATTCGTTATTGACAAAACTCACTCCAAATAAAAAATAAAAATCCTCCCAACCGCGCACGGCCCCAGAAGGGCCGCGTGCGGGGAGAAGGAAAGCAATCACAATTATGCGGGGAGTGAGTATACGCCGCGGGCACTTAATTGTTTAATCAAACGCGGTTATAAGAGCGTTCTAAACTGTGATTGCTGGGCGGTATTAGGCATTCGCATAAGGGTCGCGGATGCCCAAGTACTGCACGGTGGTGTATTCCGCAATGCCTTCCGCGCCGCCCTCGCGGCCCAAACCCGACTGCTTGACGCCACCGAATGGGGCGGCGGCGTTCGAAATAACGCCGGCGTTAAAGCCCATCAGGCCGAACTCCAAGCCATCGGCGACGCGCCAGAGACGATCGGAATCTTCGGTAAAGACATAGGACGCCAAGCCGTACTCGGTGTCGTTGGCGATCTCGAGTGCCTCTTCCTCGGTGCTGAAGGTGATAATCGGGGCGACGGGACCGAAGATCTCTTCCTGAGAAACGCGTGTTTCACGTGAAACATTGCTAATGACGGTCGGCTCATAGAAGTAGCCGTCGCCGCCTGCCCGCTTGCCGCCGGTAAGGATGGTGGCGCCCTTCTCGGCGGCATCGTCCACGAGGCCGGAGACGCTATCGAGGGCCTTAGGCTCGATGAGCGGGCCACAGGTCACGCCCTCATCCATGCCGTTGCCCAGCTTGAGCTTCTTAAACTCCGCGACGAGCTTTTCAGAGAACTCTTCAGCCACGGATTCGTGGACCAAGAAGCGGTTGGCCGCCGTGCAGGCCTCACCGATATTGCGCATCTTGGCGCCCATCGCGCCCTTAACCGCCTGATCAATGTCCGCATCTTCGAAGACGATGAACGGCGCGTTTCCGCCGAGCTCCATGGAGGTGCGCAATACGTTATCGGCCGCACCCTTCAGCAGGGTCCTGCCCACTGGGGTGGAGCCGGTGAAGGAGAGCTTGCGCAGGCGGGCATCGGCAAGCAGCGGCTCCGAAATAGCGGAGGCGGACTTGCCGGATACGACGTTGAGCACACCCTTGGGCAGGCCCGCATCGAGCATGGTCTGCGCGAAGTACTGCGCGGTGAGGGGAGTAAGCTTCGCCGGCTTGAGCACCATCGTGCAGCCCGCTGCCACCGCGGGGGCCACCTTGCGGGTCGCCATCGCGAGCGGGAAGTTCCACGGGGTAATCAACAGGCAGGGGCCCACCGGCTTGCGGCGGGTGATCATCCGCAATGTACCTTCGGGAACGGTTGCGGTGCGGCCATAATCGCGCACCGCTTCTTCGCTAAACCAACGGAGGAACTCCCCGCCGTAGGTGACCTCACCCTTGGACTCCGCGATGGGCTTGCCCATCTCAAGGGTCATCAGCGCGGCGAAGTCTTCCGCGCGCTCCTGCACGAGTTCGAAAGCCCGGCGCAAGATCTCTGCGCGCTCGCGCGGCGTGGTGCGGGCCCACTCATCCTGGACGGCGCAGGCGGCATCCAGGGCGGCAGTGGCATCCTCCCTGTTCGCGGAAGCAAGCGTCGCGAGCTTCTCGCCCGTGGCCGGGTTTTCCACGTCGAAAGTCTCCCCGGAGGTGGAGTCGCGCCACTCACCACCGATGAGCAACTGGGTAGGAACCTTTGCAATTACCTCTTCGATATTGATGCTCATAACCATCACCTTTCTTGGAAATATAGACTTACACCACACTACTCCGATTTCGGCTTGGATCGACGTGGTTCAAAGTCGAGCTCCTTAGGTCGCTTTCGGGCGACACATAAAAGACGCATAAGAACCGGTTTGAATATTTTTCATTTGTTTCTTCCACCCTATAGAAATTTAGGCTAGGCTAGTGCACATGAAGAAAATGACTACTCGTTGGTGGTGGCGCGCGTAACTCGCGGGCCTTTCTTCGCAACCCATTTTTAGGCTCGCATTCTGCGGGCCTTTCGGCGTTTTCAGTGCCTTTGCTCGCGGATACCTCGGGTCCCTCGCACTCTGTTCCTCAGTTACTCCCGAAAGGGCACTGCAATGACATACACCGCCACCCGCGATATTGCCTATTGCCGGGATGCCTCAGCGCTATTTCATAGCTTGGCGCGACCGAGCGATTCCTTATTATTGGAAAGCGCGGATATTGAAACCAAGAAGAACCTCACGTGCCTCGCCGTGCTCGATGCCGCGGCCAAAGTGACCTGTACCGGCCAGCGGGTTCGCGTACTCGCGCTCAGCCCGGCGGGGGAGCGGCTTATCTCCATGCTGCAATCGCGCTTCGCAGACCGAATTGTTTCACGTGAAACCACGGAAATTGTCTTTGAGTTTTCGCCCTCCAACGAGTCCGATGAACGGCAACGGCTCCTGGATGAATCGACGGCCGATATCCTCCGCGCGCTGCAGCGCGATGATTCGTATTCCTCGCCCCTGTTGCCCTTCGTCGCCGGAGGCTTTGCCTATGACTATTTGGCCACCTTTGAAAACCTGCCCGAGGTAGGCGAGGGGCCTAATACGTTTCCCGATTATGAATTCCTCGTCGCCCAGACCGTCCTTGCGGTGGACCACCTAACACAGACGGCGCGCGTAGAGGGCTGGGATATCGACCGAGCCCGCTTGGAAGACAGGCTCGATGCGCTTGCCGCCACGCCCATCACCGCCATAGAGGATCCGGCGCCAGGCCAAACCGCAGGGACCCTGGCGGCGACCGCGGATATTGACGATGCCGCTTTTTGCGAGCAGGTAACGCGGCTCAAGGGAAATATTGACTCTGGCGATATTTACCAGGTCGTCCCCGCCCGCACCTTCACGGTGAACTGCCCCGATGCCTTCGCGGCCTATCGCCAGCTCCGGGAGACCAATCCTTCGCCGTATATGTTCTATCTGCGGGGAGAAGATTACGAGCTTTTCGGCGCATCACCGGAATCTAATCTGAAATTTGACCCCGCGACTCGGCAGGTGGAGCTCTATCCCATCGCCGGAACCCGGCCCCGCGGGCTCAACCCGGATGGCACGATCAACGATGAGTTGGATATCCGCAACGAGCTAGAAATGCGCACGGATACCAAGGAGCTAGCCGAGCACACCATGCTGGTGGATCTCGCGCGCAATGACCTCGCCCGCGTGGCAAAGCCCAGCACTCGGCGAGTGGCGGACCTGCTCCAAGTGGATCGCTATTCGCGGGTCATGCACTTGGTTTCCCGCGTGACCGCCACCTTGCACGAGGACTTCGATGCCCTCGATGCCTACCGCGCCTGCATGAACATGGGAACGTTGACCGGCGCGCCCAAGCTGCGCGCCAGCGAGCTCATCCGGCAGGCCGAACACAAGCGCCGTGGCTCCTACGGCGGCGCGGTGGGGTACCTGCGCGGCGACGGCGCCATGGATACCTGCATTGTCATTCGCTCCGCCTTCGTGCACCGCGGTACGGCCGCCGTCCAAGCCGGTGCCGGGGTGGTGCACGATTCCGTCCCCCATTCCGAAGCCGATGAAACCCTGCACAAGGCCTATGCCGTTCTCCACGCCATTGCCCTCGCGCACAACGCCACCCTGGAGGTACAGCGATGAATTCACCGCACGTGGTCTTGCTCGATAACCACGATTCCTTTGTCTATAACCTCGTCGATGCCCTCGCCGGTTACCGCACCACCGTCTACCGCAACAGCGTCTCCGTCGCGGAGGTGCTGGCGGCCGAGCCCGATATTATTGTCCTTTCCCCAGGCCCCGGCCACCCGCGCGACGCTGGCTGCATGATGGAGCTTATTGATGCCACCTTGGGCACCATTCCCATCCTCGGCGTCTGCTTGGGCTTCCAGGCGCTGCTGGACTACCACGGTGGCGGGGTAGGGCCGTGCGGCCCCGTGCACGGCAAGTCCATGCCCATGACGCTTACCGATGCCGGCGCCGCCCACCCAGTCTTCGCCGGCCTAGCCACCGATGCCGATCCCGCCCAACCCGGCGTCCCCGGCACCCAGGTCCCGGTGGCCCGGTACCACTCCTTGGGGTGCACCCACGTGCCAGCCGGCATGCGGGTGCTCGCGGAGACGGAAGCAGAGATTGGGACCATCGCCATGGCCGCCGAGACAGACGATGGCATGGCGCTGGGCATGCAATTCCACCCCGAGTCGATCCTCTCGCCTCGTGGCCCAGACATGCTGGACCGCTGCATCCACCGACTATCCACTCATCCCACTACGGAGCTAAAAGACTAATGACGAACCAGAACCCGCTGAAAACACTGCAAGCCTTTTTGGATAATCCCGCGCCCACCGTGGAGGAGGCCACCGAGGTCTTCACCCCAGTCGCCGTGGGCGATTATGACGATATTCAGATCTCCGCGCTACTGACCCATATCCGTACCCGCGGCGAAACCCTCGCGGATATCACGGGTGCCGCCAAGGCATTCCTGAAAGTTGGCCACCCCTTTCCCATTACTGGTGAGGGCCTCATGGACTCCGCGGGAACCGGTGGCGATGGCGCGAATACCATCAATATCACGACCGCCGCCTCCTTGGTTGCCGCCGCTGGGGGAGTGAGGATGGTCAAGCACGGCAACCGGTCCGTTTCCTCCAAGTCCGGTTCCGCCGATGTGCTCGAGGCGCTAAATATTCCGCTGGACCTCGACGTGGACCGCGCCGTCCGACAATTCGAGGCCTCCAATTTCACCTTCCTCTTCGCTCCGGCCTACAACCCCGCGGTGGCTCACGTGCAACCGGTGCGCAAGGCGCTCGGGGTATCCACCATTTTCAATACCTTAGGTCCCTTGCTCTCCCCGGGCCGTCCCGAGCTACAGATCATGGGCATCGCCAACCCCGCCCAGGGCCCCATGATCACGGAGGTCTTTCGGGAGCTGGGGCGCAGGCGGGCTCTCGTCGTCCACGGCGCCGGTACCGATGAGATCGCTACCCACGGCACCACGCAGGTTTGGGAGCTAAAAGATGGCGAGATTTCGCACTATGAGCTGACGCCGGAGGGGTTGGGCATCGCCAAGCATGAGCTCAGTGAGCTCGCCGGTGGGGACGGGCAGGATAATGCCGAGCACGTGCGCGCCATCTTCAATGGTTCGGGCAAGCCGGCGCACTATGATGCGGTCGCGGCATCGGCTGGAGCGATGTTTTATCTGGATGGCACCACGGCCTCGATTGCAGAGGGCGTCGCCCACGCCAAGGAGCTCATCGATAGCGGGGAAGTGGACCGCTGGCTGCGCACCCACGAGCAAGCGGAATACT
The DNA here is from genome assembly GCF_000478095.1 of Corynebacterium sp. KPL1824. Classification (NCBI taxonomy): domain Bacteria; kingdom Bacillati; phylum Actinomycetota; class Actinomycetes; order Mycobacteriales; family Corynebacteriaceae; genus Corynebacterium; species Corynebacterium sp. KPL1824. The sequence continues at coordinate 63,229 of NZ_KI515749.1, forward strand.
GAGAAGGCCACACGAGGGAAAAGAAATGACAGAACACAAACTGCCGACGGTGCTCGAAGGGATTGTGGCGAAGCGGCGCACCCACCTTGCCGGCATTCGCGAGCGCATCGCCCACGTAGATGTGGACAAGCTTGAGCCGTCCCGCCGTTCGCTTTTTGCGGCCCTCAATGGCACCAATCGCTTCATTATGGAGTGCAAATCTGCGTCGCCATCCCTCGGAATGATTCGCGAGGATTACCGCCCCGGCGATATCGCGCGCGTCTACTCCCGCTACGCGGATGCCATTTCCGTGCTGTGCGAGCCGGAGCGGTTCGGTGGGGATTACGATCATCTGCAGACCGTGGCGCAGTCCACGCACCTGCCGGTCTTGTGCAAGGACTTCATCGTCGATCCGGTTCAGGTCTATGCCGCGCGCTACTACGGCGCGGATGCCATTTTGCTGATGATGTCCATCGTGGACGATGAGACCTTTGCGCAACTGAAGTCCCTGGCGGATGAGTTGGGGCTCGATGTTCTGACTGAGGCCATCACCAAGGAGGAGGTGGACCGCGCGCTGTCCTTCGGGGTGGAGATCATCGGCATTAATAACCGCAACCTCCATGACTTGAGCATCGACCTCTCCCGCACCGAGCAGCTCGCCAGGTACGTGCCTAACGATAAAGTCGTCGTTTCCGAATCCGGCATCCGCGATAACCACACCATCCGGCTCTTGGGCGCCCACGCCAATGCCTTCCTCGTCGGCTCCCAACTCACCTCCCAGGAGGACATCGACCGCGCCGCCCGGGATCTGCTCTTCGGCGCGAATAAGGTCTGCGGGCTCACCGCCGCCTCCACCGCCCAAGCCGCGCGCGCCGCCGGTGCCCGCTACGGAGGGCTCGTCTTCGCTCCGGATTCCCCGCGCAATGTTTCACGTGAAACCGCCGAGAAAATCATCGCCGCCGAACCCGGCTTGGATTTCGTAGCAGTGAGCCGCAGCGACGACCCCGCCGTGTTGCGGGAGATAGCGGCAACCCGTGGCCTATCCGGAGTCCAGTTGCATGCCCCGTTCCAGGGCAACTTAGACGGAGAGCTCGCGCTGATCGAGCGCGCCCGCGCGCTCCTCGCGGACACCGACGCGGAGTTTGTCTGGCGGGCCATCGACATGACCGACCCTCAGTGGGTAGAACTGGCGCCGGAACTCGCCGCGAGCGTGGACCGCCTCGTGCTCGACTCGGGTAGGGGAGGCACCGGCCAAAGCTTTGATTGGACGGCAATCCCGGACGACATTAAAGCACACAGCCTCTTGGCCGGTGGCCTCAATCTAGACAACCTGGAAGGCGCGCTCCGCGTAGGAACCGCGGGGCTCGACCTGAATTCGGGATTAGAAACGTGCCCCGGACGCAAAGACGTCGCCCTGATATCGCAATCCTTCCGCACCATCCGATTATTCAACCAACCTGACAAGAAAGATTAACCATGCCCGTTTCACGTGAAACACTCCTTCCCGCATACTTCGGGGAATTCGGCGGCCAATACGTGCCAGAATCCCTCATCCCCGCATTGGATCAATTGGAGCAGGCGTTTGTCGATGCCCAGAATGATCCCAGCTTCCGCGAAGAGCTTTCAGGATTGCTGCGCGACTACCTGGGTCGTCCGACCCCCGTTACCGAGGTAAAGAAGCTCGGCGGAAAGGCGCGGATCTTCTTGAAGCGCGAGGACCTCGTCCACGGCGGGGCGCATAAGACCAACCAGGTGCTCGGGCAAGCCCTCTTGGCTAAGCGCATGGGCAAGAAGCGAATCATCGCCGAGACCGGCGCGGGCCAGCACGGCACGGCAACCGCCTTGGCCTGTGCGCTGCTCGATCTCGAGTGTGTGGTCTACATGGGTGCCAAGGATGTCCAGCGCCAGCAGCCCAACGTCTTCCGCATGGAGCTTATGGGCGCCAAGGTCGTCCCCGTCGATACCGGATCCGGGACGTTGAAGGATGCCGTCAACGAGGCACTGCGCGATTGGACCGCGACCTTCCATGAATCGCACTACCTACTCGGTACCGCGGCCGGGCCGCACCCATTTCCCACGATCGTCCGGGAATTCCACCGCGTCATTTCCACCGAGGCCAAGGCCCAGCTCCTCGAGAAGACGGGTGGCCTTCCCGATCTCGTCGTCGCCTGTGTGGGCGGCGGTTCCAACGCCATCGGTATGTTCGCTGACTTCATCGATGAGGATGCGGTGGAATTGGTAGGCGCCGAGCCAGGCGGTGCGGGCCTCGATTCCGGGGAACACGGCGCCACCATTAACAATGGCACGGTGGGCATCCTCCACGGCGCGCGCAGTTACCTCATGCGCAATTCTGACGGCCAAGTGGAAGAATCCTATTCCATTTCCGCTGGCTTGGATTACCCCGGCGTGGGCCCACAGCACGCGCACCTGCACGCAACCGGGCGCGCAAAATATGTCGGAATCACGGATGCCGAAGCCCTAGAGGCATTCCAACTCTTGTCCAAGAAGGAAGGCATCATTCCCGCCCTCGAATCCTCCCACGCGCTGGCGTACGCCCTCAAGCGCAAGGCCGAAGACATCACCATCCTCGTCTCACTTTCCGGCCGCGGCGATAAGGACATCGACCATGTCCGCCACACCCTGGAATCCCACCCCGAACTGCAACTCAAGGAGAACTAATCATGGGCAGCCGTTACGATAAACTTTTTGCCGCGTTGCGTGAGAAGAATGAGGGCGCGTTTGTCCCTTTCATCATGCTGGGCGATCCAACTCCTGAGGCGAGCCTGGATATCATCCGCACCGCAGTCGCCGCCGGGGCGGATGCCTTGGAGCTCGGCGTCCCCTTCTCGGACCCGGTGGCGGATGGTCCTACCATCCAAGCCTCGCACATCCGCGCCCTCGATGGGGGAGCGAGCCTGGATAGCGCTTTGGATCAGGTCCGAAAGATTCGTTCCGAGTTCCCCGATTTGCCCATCGGCATGTTGATCTATGGCAACGTTGCATTCGCCCGTGGGGTGGAGAAATTCTATGCTGAGTTCGCGGAAGCTGGCGCCGATAGCATTCTGCTTCCCGATGTCCCCGTGCGCGAAGGCACCCCATTCATCGCCGCGGCAAAGGAAGCCGGTATCAACCCGATCTTCATCGCCCCTGCGCGCGCCGCGGAACGCACGCTCGCCGGCGTTGCCGAGCATTCACAGGGATATATCTACGCCATCTCCCGCGATGGCGTGACGGGAACCGAGAAGGAATCCGAGACCACCGGCCTCGACGAGGTGGTCGCCAGCATTCAGCGGTTCGATGGACCTCCGGTCTTACTCGGTTTCGGTATCTCCTCACCGCAGCACGTCGCCGATGCCATCGCCGCAAACGCCGCGGGCGCCATTACTGGATCCGCGATCACCAAGATCATCAACCGCCATGTTTCACGTGAAACTGGTGCCGCTGGGACGATCGAGGATGCCGATGCCTTGCACGCTGAGCTGACCGAATTCATCTCCGCGATGAAGGAAGCGACCAAGAAATAGTGCCTTTTAAAAGGTAGCAGCGCACGAAAGAGCCCCCTGGCTTCCTCCCACATTTGTTGGGTGGGGAAGCCAGGGGGCGCAAATGTTTCACGGGAAACTAGGCTGCGGTCTCTGCCTCTTCGTCGTTCAGGGTATCGACCTTGTCGCGGGCGAATTTATCGACGACCATCGCAATGGCACCATCGCCGGTCACGTTCGCTGCGGTGCCGACGGAGTCAATCGCAATATAAGCGGCGATCATCAGCGCGACCATTCCGTCATCGAAGCCCATCATGTCCGCCAAGAGGCCAACGGCCACCATAACGGCACCACCCGGAACACCTGGAGCGGCGATCATCATGATTCCCAGCAAGAAGATAAAGCCAAGACCGGTGCCAGTGCTGATATCCATATTCGCCATGAAGACGATGGCGAAGGCATAGAGCGTCAGCTTCATCATCGACCCGGACAGGTGAATCGTCGCACACAGCGGGATCACAAAGCTCGCAACCGGCTTCGAGATGCCGTTTCGCAAGCTGGATTCCAAGGACACCGGGATGGTCGCAGCAGAAGAAGACGTACCCAATGCAGTGAAGTATGCCGGCAGCATATTCCGCAGCGCCTTAAACGGATTCTTACCTGCAATGGCCCCGGCGACCACATACTGGAGTACGAGGTACACCAGCGTCATGACCACGGCCAGGATCAGGACCTTCGCGAAGGCAGAAAGGACATCGCCAATATTGCCGTTCATACCCAGGCCAAGGAACATGCCGAAGATGTAGAACGGCAAGATGGGGATAACGAATCCCCAAATGACCTTAACCACCACATTTTCCAGTTCCTTGGTGACGGTATAGAGCGTATCGGACTTGACCGTCGTCATGGCGACGCCAATGCAGAAAGAAAGCAGGAGCGCCGTCATCACTTCAAACGGTGGTGCCATCTCCACTTCGAAATAAGGGGACAGCGAGCCCTCATCCACGTCCGAAACATTGGTCACTAGGGTCTGGCCTGCCAACATCGAGGGGTAGAGCCACTGTGCCAGGCCATAGGCGATCAACCCCGAGAGAATGGTGGAACCGTAGGCAATGCCCGCCGTAACCCCCAACCATTTTCCTGCGCCCCTGCCAAGACCGGCGATCGCCGGGGCGACAAGGGCGAAAATCAGCACAGGAATGAAGAAGTTGAGGAAGTTACCAAAGAGCCCGTTGAAGGTGGCAAATGCTCGACCAAACCACTCCGGGGCAAAGAGGCTAAAAACGATGCCAAGCACGATGGCGAGAACGATGCGGAAAAGGAGAGAGTCCACTATTTTCTTGAGGTTCATGCAATCACAATCAGGTTAGGTGTTCCCAGTCCGGGGACTCACTTGGGTGCGGTCCAGCGGAAGGAGAGACAGCGTGGTGCAGGTGCAAAATCGAGCGAATATCTATCGGTCGATCCAAAATGAATATTACCCGAGGCACCTTATATTTAAGACACCAGCCCCGTAGCTTAATTTCCAATCTCGCCCTGCAGGATTAGACTATGGATATGGTCGCAGTGGGAATCATATTTTTAATCCTTGCCGTATTCCTTATCGTGGTGGGCGCACTCGCCGCCACCAAGCGGTTACCCGGCAATAAATACATCGGCTTGCGCTTACAAGAGATCCGAAAGTCACGAGAAGCGTGGGATAATGCTCACGCCGTTGCGGGGCCCTTCTGGGCCCTTGGCGGAGTTTCGCTGCTTTTCGGCGGCGTCGTAGCTTTTCGTGCCGAAGGTTGGATGTGGCTTATTCCGGTCACGACTTTCGTAATCGCCATCCTCGCGCTTTCCGTCGGCTCAAACCTTGGCTCCCGCGCGGCATTTCTTTATGAGCAAGCGCATGCCGATGAGGACGGTTGTGGCGATAGCTGCAACTGTGGCTCCGGCGGCTGCGGTGGGGAAGAGGCGGCCACAGACTCCGCCGCTCAACCCGAGGTTGATCTGGGTGCCCTCCGCCAGGCCGCCCGCCACTCTGATAATTAAATAACTAGCTTTCGAGTTTTTCTCCCTCCCGTTCCTGTCCGGCAATCGCGTCACACAGGTACGGGGCAGGGAGATTTTTTATGACACTGTGACGTTATTACTCCAACCACGGTGTCGCACACTTTTCGTCACAGCTAAATTAAGTAGGGGGTATTTAACGAAACCTACCTATGTTGGACTCCATCTATAGTGGCGTGCCACAACCTACGGGGATTCCTGTGGGAATTCCTAGAACTCGCATAGAGGTTCCGCAGAGCTCGGCTCCGCCACTACACCTAGAGCGGGGAAGAGTAGACAATGGGAGGCATGAAGAAAACCACAGCCCTCGCCGCAATCGCCGTCTCCACTTTTAGCATTGGTTCCTATGTCACCGACTCCCACCGCGTCGAACCTGAATCGCACGCCGCAGGAGGGGACGGGCCACATCCCATCGTTAATGACTTAGGTCTAGATTCCGGCACCTATGAACTCACGCCCACCGAGGCCGGGCCGGTCGCAACCTGGAACGGCAACCTGTCCTAATTTCGTGTTTCACGTGAAACCTACACAGAACCATTTCACTTTAGCTGCCCCGACATATGATTAACCGTTGCCGAAATCATGTTCCGGCCGTGAACCATTCAGGATAGAGTAGAGGCTATGACTATCTGTTCGCGTCGCATGTTTTTGCTCGGATCCGCTACGACTTTCGCAGGTGCATACCTCGCGGCCTGTGGCTCAGAACCGTCCGCGGAAATCGCGGCAACGGACATTCCAGTAGGCTCCGGAATCATCGTTGACGGAGTTATCTTCACGCAGCCGAAAGAAGGGGAGTTTAAAGCCTACTCCCAAACCTGCCCGCACCAACAAAATCCCATCACGGAGATCGACGGCATGACTGCCACCTGCCCGGCGCATCATACGTCCTACAACCTGCAGGATGGCTCAGTCATCGAAGGCCCAGGCCGAGACCCGCTCAAAGAGTACGAAGTAAGCCAAGAAGGCTCAAAGGTCTCCACCGCATAGATACACGCCGGCATATCACGCTCTATACTCATGGTTTCACGTGAAACCATGCGGCTTAAGAAGAGCACAGGGGCGAAAAATATCCCCACTACCTTTCGTGGAACCACGCACGACGGTTTACACTTTGGGTCATGCTGCACAGACTCAAAAAGCCAGATCCCCTCATCGTCCTCATCCTTGCGGCCGTGGCAATCGCGATCATTGCACCGGCCCGCGGCACCTTTGCTGACGTATTTGGGAATCTGACGAATGTAGCGATCGCGCTCTTGTTCTTCCTCTACGGCGCGCGCTTATCCACCCAAGAGGCCTTGAATGGCCTTAAGCACTGGCGGCTCCACCTCACCATTCTCGCATTCACCTTCGTGATTTATCCCCTCATCGGCCTGGCCCTGCGGCCGCTGACTGGAGTCATTACGGACGATATGTACATGGGGATCCTATTCCTCACGCTAGTCCCGTCTACCGTGCAGTCCTCGGTGGCGTTTACCTCCATTGCTAAGGGAAACGTATCTGGAGCAATCGTCTCCGCCTCAACCTCCAACTTGGCCGGCGTCTTCATCACGCCCGTCCTGGTCATGTTGCTCATGGGTACTGGTTCCGGCCTTCATATCGATACCTCGGTCTTTGGGGAAATCTCCCTCTTGCTTCTCGCTCCATTCATATTGGGGCAATTAACCCGGCGCTGGATTACGAACTTCGCTCAGAGCAAGGCCACAAAGGTGGTGGACCGCGGCTCCATTGCCATGGTGGTCTATTCGGCCTTTTCTAAGGGCGTGGTCGATGGAATTTGGTCCTCCATCTCTGTCTGGGAGATCGTGTTCCTCGTGGTTTTCGCCGCAGCCTTCGTCATCTTCATGTTGTGGCTGACGCGGTTTATCTCCAGAAAACTAGGATTCTCACGCGCCGATATCATCGCTATCCAATTCTGCGGATCCAAGAAGTCCTTGGCCACTGGCCTTCCCATGGCCTCGGTCATCTTTGCCTCAGGGTCAACATCGCTCGGGCTATTGATCCTCCCGCTCATGATTTACCACCAGGTGCAGCTAATGATCTGTTCTGTGTTGGCCTCCCGGTACGCGCAGGAGGACGAGGAGCAACTACACTAAGTGCCCATGGCTAATTACCTTTATGTGCGCACCAAACTGACCGTCCCGGGAGTGGGCTCAGCGGTCCACCTCGCAGAATTAGAAGAACACGACGCCCAGCGCTGCCGCATGCACCGCATGATCGCCCTGGATCCCGCGGACTCGGTCGTCGGGGTAGCAACCCCGGATAGTTCCACGGGAAACGTGGACAAGCCGCAAGAAGTCGTCCCGCACCCCGATACCTACGATGAGTTCCCGGATATTAGCGCCCAATACATGGACCAAGAACAATTTGAAGCGCTGTGGACGGAAGCCACCACCAAGTTTGGGCTTAGCTAGGCGCGGCCTACAGCACCAGGTTCACCAGGATCATGTAGAACGCGGTTCCGCCGAAGATGGATAGTCCGGAATCCCGCTTCCATTTGTGCAGCCCGGCGGTGACCAGCACGCCCAAGAGCACCGGCCACAGGCCGCCGGTGCCATCCGCCTGTCCGGCAACGGCATAGACCACCAGGATGGTCATGACGCCTACGGGCATCATCAAGCCCAGCAGCGAAAAGAACTCGCTGTCCTTCATCCACTTCTTTGCGGAGAAGGGAAGCTCCCGCAATAAGACGGTTACGATGCCTACAGGGATGAGCACTGCAGCAATCGCGCCTAAACTGACTCCGTCCGGCAATTAGTTATCCTCCTTCACGGTCGTGGAGGGAAGGGGCTGCAGCCGCCAGGTAAGCGCGTTATCCACGCGAGGCGATAGGTAGCGAATGATGAGCAATAAGAAATAGGCGCTCAGAGAGACCATTAGCAGCTGCCCTGGGGTAATGAATGCGGCGAGGATGCCCAAGGCCGCGGCCGATAGCGGGAGGGACAGATCCTGATTATTGCGGAAGGAGTCCATCGCTAGAACGACGAATAGGGCTACGAGGGCGAATTCCATTCCCTCGACGGAAGAGGGGATTACCTGGCCGGCGAGCGCGCCAACGATGCCGCCGCCTACCCACAGAATTTGGCAAAAGATTTGTATGCTCAAAATGCGGGTGCCGGTAAGCCGCTCCTCGAGCGGGAGCGCCGAGACGATGGCATACGTTTCATCCGTGAGGGCATAGGTGGAATAGGCCTTGCCCACGGGGGAATTAATCCGTTTGCGGGGGAATGTTAGCCCATAGAAGATATGGCGGAAATTCACCATAAACCCGGTAAGGAGCGAGGACAGCGCGGAGACACCACCGGTAACCATGGAAATGGCGAGAAACTCCATTGAACCGGCGTAGATAACGATGGAAAATATGGGCGTCCACCACCAGCTAAAGCCGGATTGCACCATCAAGAGGCCAAAAGCCAAGCCCAATGGAATTAGCCCGAGAGCCGCCGCCCACGTGTCTTTAATGCCCTTGTGGATTTCCTCGCGCATACGGGTCAGTGTAACCGATCACATACCGGCCGCTAGGAATTAATTATCATCCACATTCACGGGATAGGTGGAATACAGCGGCAGGGGCATTGGCTGGCGTTTCATGACATCGGCCCAAAGATCGGCCGGGCCTGGGGCCACCACATCCTGCGCTAGGGCGGGTGCTACGAACCATTCACCGGCCTCGATTTCTTCCTCCAGCTGCCCGGGACCCCACTCGGCGTAGCCGGCGAACATGCGCATGCCGGTGACCAGTGGCTCGATATCTTCCGGGTTGGAGCGCAAATCCACGTGCGCTAGACGCGGTGCGAGGCGGTTGAGTTGTTCTTCTTTATCTGGGTCCACGCCTTGCTTGGTCTGCGCCAGGCCCACGACGGATTGCTGGTTGAGCGGACCACCGATATACAGTGCCTGTGGTTTAGCAACGACGGGCATCCATTCTGGGAGCACGTTAAAAATGGCTACCTCTGAGCGCTTGGTCAGGTCCACGCCAAAGGTCATCATGTCATTGTGCTCGACCAATAAGATGACGGAGCGGGCGAATTCCGGGGACAACATCCCCGGTGCGGACACGAGTAATTGCCCAGGGGCGGGATCGTTGCGCTCGAGGGCATTAAATAATCTATCGGCAAACATCACTGTTTAGACTCCCACCACTGGCGCAACTTCGCAATAGCTTCTTCCCGCTCGAGGGGGCCGTACTCCAGGCGCATTTCCTTCAAATAGGACCACGCCTGTCCCACTTCGGGGCCAGGGGAGAGGCCTAGGATCTCCATGATCTCGTTGCCATCGAGATCCGGGCGCACCCGCGCGAGGTCTTCCTTGCGGCCAATCTCCTCGATTCGCTCCTCCAATTGGTCATAGGTGCGCTGCAAACGCCGCGCCTTCTTGGCATTGCGGGTAGTGCAATCGGCGCGCACCAGCTTGTGCAGGCGGGGGAGGAGGTCACCGGCATCGTTGACGTAGCGCCGCACGGCAGAATCGGTCCATTGATTTTCCCCAAAACCGTGGAACCGCATGTGCAGGTAGACCAGCTGGCCAATGTCTTCCGTCGTGGCCTTGGGATATTTCAGCTTCCGCAGGCGCTTGCGCGTCAGCTTGGCGCCCACCACCTCGTGGTGGTGGAAAGAAACCTTGCCGTCGGTGTTATCGAAGGTATCGGGCTTGCCGATGTCATGCAGCAACGCCGCCCACCGCAAAACCAGGTCCGGGCCGTCTTCTTCTTGATCCATGGCCTGGCGCAGCACCTTCAGCGAGTGCGCATAGACATCCTTGTGCTGGGCGTGCTCGTCCGTGGTCATGCGCAGGGCAGGGATCTCCGGGAAGATGTAATCCGCAATCCCGGTATTGACCAGCAGATCGATGCCATCCCACGGCGCTTTGCCGCACATGAGCTTATCCAACTCCACTTGGACGCGCTCTACCGTGATGCGCTGAATCTCTGCCGCCATATCGCGCATAGCGGCTACCACGCGGTCTGCCACGTGAAACTCCAATTGGGATGCAAAGCGCGCGGCGCGCAGCATCCGCAGCGGATCATCGTGGAAGGAGATTTCCGGTTTATCCGGAGTATCGAGCACCTTATTGGCCACATCGTGGAGGCCGCCGAGGGGATCGTGGAACTCAAAGGTGGCATCGGCAAGCAGCTCAATGGCCATGGCGTTGACCTTGAAATCGCGCCGCACCAGATCGCCCTCCAGGCTATCGCCGTAGATGACCTCGGGGTTGCGGGACTGCCCATCATAGGAATCGGAGCGGAAGGTGGTGATTTCAATCTGCTGGCCCTTGTACACGGCGGACACGGTGCCATAGGCAATGCCGGTATCCCATACCGTTTCGGCCCACTCATCCAGGATTTCCTTGACCACCTCCGGGCGCGCTGGGGTGGTGAAGTCCAGATCATTGCCCAAGCGGCCGAGGAGCGCATCGCGCACCGAGCCGCCCACAAGATAGAGGGCATGTCCGCGGGCGCTGAATTTCTCCACCAGCCCGCTCAATAAGCCACTGAGCGAGTTCACGGTAGACTCCGCGCGCGCAAGAACGCCGATTAACTGAGTGTCCTGAAAATTCACGGGTGAGAGTCTACTACGATTGGCAGGGATGACTAACCAAGAACAAGGCTCCGCGCAAGGCCCCTCCAAAGGAGGCGGCCGTAGCCGTAATCGGCGCCGGCGCCGGCGGCGGCCGGATAACCGCACGCGCCGCACTAACCAGCAGCGCAGGCAGCAACGCGGTGGCAATAATCATGGCACCTCCACCGTCATGGAGACCCGCGATGAGACCTCGGCAGGCGGGCTCGTAATCTCCGGGCTGGCCGAGTGCGTCGACGGCAGCGGTAAAGCGGACCTGTCCCGCGTCTACGTGGCTCTTATCGGGCGCCTAGACCGCCGCGGGCGTTTATTGTGGTCCATGCCCAAGGGGCATGTGGAAAATGGCGAGGCCAAGGAGGTCACCGCCGAGCGCGAGGTATGGGAAGAAACCGGCATTTCCGGCGAGGTTTTCGCTGACCTCGGGGTGATCGATTATTGGTTCGTCTCTGATGGCGTGCGCATTCACAAGACGGTGCACCACCACCTCCTGCGTTTTGTGGACGGCATCATGAACGATGAGGATCCAGAGGTGACCGAGGTGTCCTGGATCCCCGTTTCTGAACTCATCGAGCACTTGGCGTACGCGGACGAACGCAAGCTCGCGCGCATCGCGCACGATCTCCTCCCCGATCTCGCACGAAAGGAAGCCGACGCAGGGAAAGCGACCCCACGCTAATGCACCAGCGCCTGAAATCACTCGCCGCGGCCGGCGGCTGCGCGGTACTCGCCGGTTGGGGATTGTTCCTACCAAACGCGGCGGCCCAAATGGACTCTGCTCCGGACAAGCAGATGGATATCCAGGCTTGGCTGGGCGCGCGCGGCCCGGAGCGCGCCGATCTGGATCTTATCGATGCCCAGCCCTTTACCGTAGGCACTGACCTGCGGCTGCGCTTCCGCGTGCACAACCCCACCGATCAGCCCTTAGAAGATCTGCAGATAACTAGCCGGCGCGGCGATAGCGTGGCTAATGCGGCAGAAGCGCGGACGGAAATGGCCACCGGTAATTTTCCTTATTACGGCCCGGGCATGACCACCGCGCCGCTGCAACCAGGGGAAACCCGGGAATTAAGCTTTACCGTACCCAGTGGATTGGATGCCGAGCGCACCTTGGCCATCAATGAACCGGGCGCCTATCCGCTGCTCTTTACCCTGACCGGCACCCTCGAGGGCGATGCGGTGAGTCTGGCGGAAGAGCGCTTCGTGGCCCAGTTCTCCGAAGAGGGCCCCACAGATCCCGCTGCGGCCGCGGCACCGGAAGAAGCGGCACCAGAAGAAGAACACGACGATGCCGAGGATTCCCAACCCCACGATCTCACTGTGGTCTATCCCATCAGCGCGAACCTGGACATCGTCCCCGGCGGGCTTGGGGGAGAAGAGCTCATCTTGTCCTCGGATGATTTGGGGCATGAGCTACACAAAGGCGGCCGCCTCGATAGGTTGGTTTCTACCTACCAAGATCATGATCTGCAGGGAGCGGGCTGCGTGGCCATCGATCCCGCGCTGCTCGATACCGTCAACCGCATGGCGCAAGGCTATACGGTCAATTCCACCCGCCCCGCGCAGGGCGATCGCCCCAAGCGCCTGCGCGATTCCTGGTCGCGGGGCAGTGACGATGACAAGGGAGTGCCGGGTGAGGCAAAAAATGACGCCGAGCGGTGGCTGGAGCGCCTGCGCGAGTTGGATTGTTTCATCGCCATGCCTTGGGCCAATGCGAATGCCTCTGCGGTGGCACGGGCCAATAATCCCGCCCTTCTCTTTGAGGGTTTGCAGCGCGGCAATCAAACCATTGAGCGCATCCTGAGCAAGGCACCGGCCAGCAATATCTTGGCGGTAGGTTCCGGTTATATTGACCAAAAATTGCCGGTGCCATCCCTGGTTGCGGATAATTCGAACTGGTCCGGCGAGGCCGCGACTTTCGATGCCTCCCTTGGCGCCCTGCTATCCCAAACCGGCTCCAAGCCGCAGACGGTTGGCTATTCCAACCCGGAGCTGCGCTATGACTACGCCAAAGATTCTGCTCTGTCTCGCGCCATCACGGGCGGGGCGGCCCTCAGCCTCGCGGGTGGGGAAGATACCGTGGCCAAGCTTCCCAACTACTTGGACCCAAGTGCGGCCGAGCATGCACTCGCCGCCGCGGAAGACTTGCTCGACTCCGGCCACTCCCGTCCCCGCGGGATCAGCACAGTGGAATTGAAGCAGGGCGATCCAAACGCTCCCACTGGCAGCCCCTTTATCGATCCGGCGGTCTTTTCGGAGCCCGAATTGGCCCGCGTTGAACAACAGGCGCGCTATACCGATGAGCTGATGAATATCGTGGTGGATGACCCTGATATCACCATGACGCGCTCTGAATTCGTGCTGCCACTGCGCCGCGATCTCCTCAATTCCTTATCGCTTCATAATCGCGATAGCTTGAGCACCCACGCCGCAGCGCGCCAGTCCTTTTCCCGCACCATGGAGATGCACTCCAATACGCTGCGGGATCTGCGCGATTCCGTCTCCCTCATCCCCCCGGGCAATGTTTATACTCGCGTATCTGAGTCATCGCCGCTGCTCATCGTGGCCGAAAATGGCCTGCCATTGCCGGTGGAGGCGAAGCTGCAATACGATGCCCCCGATGGCGCGCGGCTCAACACGCCCAAAAGCGTCCGTATTCCCGCTAAGGGCTCTATTACTGTATCCATGACCGCTGATATGCCGAAGGACGCGGATCGCACGGACATTGGGCTGTGGCTGGCCACTCCTAAAAACCAGACCATTTCGCAGCCCATCACTATCTCCGTGCAGACACGTGCCGGTATCGTAACCTTATACGCTGCCGGCATAGCCGGCGCTCTCGCGCTGGTTTTGGCTACGCTCTTTCGGCTTGGCCGTCACCGACGCAAAAATCACAAGGCTGAAAAGTAAAAGTTGAAGTTGTATCCTCTATGACCGAAAAAGATGGCCGCCAGGCCCACCACGCGGAGAAGGCACCTGCAGGCGCGGTAGACCCCACGGATACCGCCCCCAATGCGGAAGAAAACCGTGTCCCGGTTACCGCCGGCGCGCGCGGCCGCATCGTGCGCGCCTCTCCGCCCGCACCGGTACCAGAAAAGCGGCCCACCCCCTCAGTGCAGAACACCACTGTTCCCCCTGAGGAAGATAAGTCCGCGCTGACTGGCCGCAATGCGGAGATCGAGGCCTCCAATCAGGATGTCATCCGCGCGACGGGAACGATGGCCATCGCCACGCTGCTCTCGCGCATCACCGGCTTCCTACGGCAGATGCTGATCGGCGCCACCCTTGGTGCCACGGTGGGTACGGCCTTCAGTAGCGCCAACCAGATCCCCAACCTGGTCACCGAAATCGTGCTGGGCGCGGTGCTGACCTCACTAGTGGTCCCGGTCTTGGTGCGCGCGGAGAAAGAGGACTCGGACCGCGGCGAAACCTTCGTCCGAAGACTTTTTACCCTGGCGTTTTCCATCCTGGGCATCGTTACCATCCTCTCCGTTATCTTCGCGCCATTCTTAACGAGGATGATGCTGCCTGAAGATTCCAAGGCCAATGCCGTACAGGCAACATCATTGGCCTTCTTGCTCTTGCCGCAGATCCTGTTCTACGGCCTCTTCGCCCTCTTCCAGGCGGTCCTAAATACCAAGAATATCTTTGGCCCTGGTGCCTGGGCGCCGGTGGTCAATAACATCATTTCCATCAGCGTCCTGCTGGCGTATCGCTTCTTGCCAGGCCGCCTCGACCCGCACGATCCTACGCCGGTGGCGGATCCACACATCATGCTGCTAGGCCTGGGCACCACCACGGCGGTGATCGTGCAGTGCTTGATCCTTGTGCCGTACCTGAAAAAGGCCGGCATCAACCTACGCCCGAAGTGGGGCCTCGATGCCCGCATCAAGCAATTCGGCGGCATGGCGCTGGCCATTATTACCTATGTGGCCATCTCCCAGCTGGGTTACGTGGTCACCTCCCGCGTGGCGGCGTATGCCGATGCCGGTGCGCCGCTGGTCTACCAGAACGCATGGCTGATGCTGCAGGTGCCGTACGGCGTTATCGGCGTGACCTTGTTGACCGCCATCATGCCGCGGCTTTCGCGCAATGCCGCCGATGGCGATGTCGATGCCGTGGTGCGCGACCTCACCTTGGGCACCAAGCTGACCTTCATCGCGCTTATCCCCATCGTCATTTTCATGACGGGCTTCGGCGTGCCCATCGCCCGCGCGCTATTCCAATACGGCGCCTATGGCGCAGATAGCGCAGAGCAGCTCGGCCTCACCATCAGTTTTTCCGCCTTTACCTTGATCCCGTATGCGTTGGTGCTGCTGCACCTGCGCGTTTTCTACGCCAGGGAAGAGGCGTGGACACCCACCTTCATCATTGCCGGCATCACGCTGACCAAGATCGTGCTGACCTTGCTGGCACCACTGATGACCAGCAACCCAGACCGGGTGGTCATCCTCCTCGGTACCGCCAACGGTTTTGGCTTTGTCTCCGGTGCGGTCATCGGCGGCTTCCTGCTTAAGCGCAAGCTGGGCAGCCTGGGCGGTAAGGCCGTGACCCAGACGGTCCTCTGGTCCTCCGGTGCCGGCGCGGTCGGACTAGTTGTCTCCTGGGCGCTGTACTGGCTCATGCAATTGGTCTTGCCGGCGCAACTGCCTTCGATCGTCTCGCTGGTCAAGGTCGTCGTGCTGGGCATCGTCTTTGTGATTATCACCGGAATCGTCCTGTCCAAGTCCTCCCTGCCCGAGGTGCAGAACCTGGCGCGCGCCCTCCAGCGCATCCCGGGAATGTCCCGGTTCATCACGGTGGACAATTCCAAGGCCATCGAAGTCGAGGAACCAGACCTGCAGGAAATCCAGCCGGTCTATACGCAGGATTCCTTCAACGCCACCTTGGTGCCGCCACCGATGTCCGCCGGTATCGTCCGCGGCCCGCGCTTGGTCCCCGGCGCCCCCGTATCGGACGGTCGCTTCCGCCTCCTGCAGGATCACGGCGCTGTATCCGGCGCCCGGTTCTGGCAGGCCCGCGAACAAGCCACCGGCCGCCTCGTGGCGCTGACGTTCGTCGATACCAATACGCAGGCGCCCATCGCGCCGTCGACGCCCACGGTCTCTGCCCGCCGCTCCGCCGAAATCTCCCGCAATACGCGGCGTTTGGCCGAGCTCAACCTAGAGACCATGGCGGATAATATCGAGATTTTGTCCTACCGCACCGGCTGCCTGGTGGTGGCGGATTGGTTTGAGGGCACCTCCCTCAAGCAGGTGGCAGAGGCAGATAACCTCGACCCCAATTCCGTCGCCCGCGCTACCGCGCCGCTGTTTGCCGATGCCGCCACCGCCCACGACGCCGGCCTCATCCTCGGCGTGGAGCACCGCGACCGCTTCCGCGTATCCACCTCCGGCATCGTCAAGGTTGCCTTCCCCGCGGTGCTGGATGGGACGTCTGCAGAAAGCGACCGCGAGGCCCTCAGCTCCGCGCTAAGCATGCTGGTCGAATCCACCGAACCATCGCCGAAGAAGCTGCGCGATATTTCCGATGACGCCAACCTCACCGCCGATGAGGCCGCAGAGCGCCTCGAAGAGGCACGGCTGGCCTTTGATGCCGCGGATGCAGAGACCCGCGAAGAGAAGCTGGAAGAGCTGCAGGAGGCGGAGGGGCTGACCTCGGCGGGCATCGCCAAGCGCCTGCGCGAATTCGCCCCGGAAGAGCAGGAAGAAAAGACCGAGGCCCTCCCCGTGGTCGTTGAAGATGAGCCCACGCAGGAAGAGGATCCGAAGCAAGAACCCGGCTTTGGCGGCCGCGGTTATTCGGGCTCTGGCGTCGTGGTCATCGGCATTTTCGCCACCATCTTCGTCGTAGGCATGGCGGCGCTGACGACGTGGGTGATGTCCCTGCTCAGCGATGTAGAAAAGACCAGTTCGGTTACTGAAACCGTGCAGGGCTCCACGATGATCCCGGAAACCCCGCCGGTGCACCTCAAGGAATCATCCGCCATCACGGTGCCAGACGGCGAGGATAATGAGCAGCTTATCGATGGCAAGACGATCACCACCTGGTCCACGAAGGAATCCGGTTCCGGCGCCTTGGTCACCCTGGATAACCCGGCCCACCTTTCTGTCATGACCGTGACCCACACCAGGTCCAATGGCGCGCACTACGAAATCTATGGCGTTAATAAAGACGATTTCGATCCGAAGCACCCGCAGCTGAGCTCTCTTCCCAAATTGGCGGAAGGAAAGTTCAAGCACTTAAACGAGGAGCTGGAGCTAAAAGAAACGCCCCAACAATTCGATGCCGCGCTCATAGTCATCACGGAACTGCCTAAGTCAAAAGAGGTTACACTGGGGGAGGTCCAGCTTGTTGGCCATCCTTAATGTCAAGGTCAGCGGGCTGGAAAAAGAATTTTTACTTCAAGGCTTGACTAAATTTCCCAATCGGGTATCGTAGTTGGTGTTACATCAACAACAACGTTAGGAGAAACAATCATGTCCCTCGCAGCAGGTACCTACACCATCGACAAAGAGCACACCGTTATCGGCTTCGTTACCAAGCACGCTATGGTTACCAAGGTGCGCGGCAACTTCGGTGAGTTCGAAGGCACCATCAACGTCGCCGAGAACATCGCTGACTCCACCGCAGAGGCCACCATCAAGGCTGCTTCCATCTCCACCGGCAACGAGGACCGCGACGGCCACGTAAAGAACGAAGACTTCTTCAACGTGGAGGAGTACCCAGAGCTTTCCTTCACCACCACCAACGTCAACGTTGATGAGGACGGCAACGGCACCGTCACCGGTGACCTCACCATCAAGGGCACCACCAAGTCCGTCGACCTCAAGGTTGAAGAGGTCGCTACCGCTGAGGACCCATTCGGCAACTTCCGCCTGGGCTTCGAGGCGCAGACCAAGATCAACCGCAAGGACTTCGGCATCGACTTCAACGCTCCGCTCAAGACCGGCGGCGTCCTTGTTTCTGAAGACATCAAGATCGAGCTCGAGGTTTCTGCCATCAAGCAGTAATCGCACTTCTTTGAAAACCTTGGGCTCTCACAGCCTTTTGGTTACCAACCACTAAAGCCCGCGCCGCGTACCCGCCCGGCCGCGGGCTTTAGTCGTTTTCCATGGACCTTGAGTTCAGAGGGTCGAGGCGAATGCCGAAACAGAACGACGTTGACGACATCCATCATGCTTCCCCGGCGTCCATTGCGGTGGACCGTTCGCGAATTAGTACAGACGGGAGTTTTTCTGCCCACTCTAGTGATTCTCTGACCCCGTCTGCGATGCTCAACTCGGCTTGCCAACTGAGGAGCTGTTCGGCCTTGTCGGTCAAAGTCGCACAACCCACGACATCACCGAGCCGCGGAGGAGCTGTCTGCACATTCAGGGGCTTCCCGGTCGCTTGCCCGAACGCGTCGGCGAGTTCGAACACCGTTGTTCCCGTTCCGGTTCCGAGATTAATGATATCGAAACCATCGATCTCGGATCTCGAGATGACCTCGTCGAAGTTCTGAAGCGCCGCCACGTGGGCCCGGGCGAGGTCCCAGACATGCACATAGTCACGAAGTCCGGAACCGTCGCGCGTGGGCCAATCGACACCCGTCACCGTGAATACCCCTCCGCTTCGATACGCCTCGATCATCTTGCCGAGGGCGTGCGTCGGATGTGGATCCTGGAGGCCACTACGCATACTAGGGTCTGCGCCGATCGGATTGAAATAGCGCAACGCGATCGCGTTCATCGCACCGGTGGCAGCGAAATCGCGCAGCACGCGCTCCAACATCCATTTGGATGCCGAGTAGGGACTCTGAGGGGCGACTGCTCCGGTCTCGTCGACCATGTAGTCATCACCAGCTTCGTACATGGATGCGGTCGAGCTAAGAATGAAGCGGCGGACTCCGAGACCGGATAGCTCACGCAAAAGCGTCAGTGACTTGGCGACGTTGTTCTCATAGTAGTCGAGTGGCGCGGACACAGATTCAGGAACGACGATTTTCGCCGCACAGTGGATGACGGAATCGATATCTGGATGTTCAGACAGGATGTTCTGCACTACGCAGGTGTCCGCGATATCGCCTTCGTAGTTTGCATACGGCCGTGAGAACTCTTTGAGCCCCTTGCTGTAATCATCCAAGATGACGGGCGTTATGCCATTGTCCTGGCAACATGCCGCAATGGTCGATCCAATGTATCCTGCTCCGCCGGTGATGAGAACCTTCATGCATTATCCTTCAGTCGAATGCCGCGACCTTTAGCCGCGCTCGACAAAAGTATATCTGGTCGCGTCTTCTAGAGTTGTGTCTCAGCATATTTTCCTGTGAGGCAAGTGGGTCGGCAGGTCCACGCGGCAGGCTCTCGTAACCGAGCAGGAGTCCTAGAGACTCGGCCCGTCGACGCCCGGGTCCATTCTCGGAGAACTGGTCGGTCCAGAAGCCCGACCGGTGCCACTGCTGCGGGACTGGCCCGCCTTCGCCGCCCGGAGCTGCTCAGTGATCGAGTACCCGAAGATGGAATCGGTCGCCGATCCCGAGGGATCGGTGTGGGAGGAAGGTCAATGCGCTGTATCTGGCGGAGACGTCGCCGGGTGATTCGGAGACCGGTCACGACCGGTCCACGACTGTCGATGCTACCGATGCTGCTGGTTCCGGGGCCGGCGAGAGTCGGTGGAGTACGCGCGGGATCTCCTGGTCGCGGCGTGCAGCCGGGAGCGGGCAGATGTGACCCCGCACGCGGTGTGGGGCAAGAACTGGGATCGGTGGTTGATGGATCGACTGTCGACGGATCTTACGGTGGATGTTCACCCGTTCGCCGGCACACCGATGGCCGAGGCGATGGAGCACCGGGGTCAGTTGCGGGAAGCACGGCTGGACGCCTACGCCGCCCGGCAGGCCGCTGGTTCAGGTGGCGGCACCGCGGCCGGACGCGCAGCGTCCGCTGCGGGAGGTCGACGACCACCTGCTGCGTCTGGCCGGTGAGTCCTGAGGTCTGCAGTTGAAGGTCAAGCAGGCCAGTGAGCCGCTGGAGCAGGAGGCCACCGCGCTGCGGAAGGTCGAGCAGGACGCCGAAAAACTCACGGCCGCCCAGGAGCAGGCCGATCGGTGTGCCGGACTGCTCCAGGTCGCAGAGGCGCAGTCCCGGGATGCGGAGCAGGCTGCCGGCAGCGGGATCGGGTGGCTCAAGGGTGCCGGGAGGAAGAAGGCCGAGCAGCATGACCTGCACACCGCACAGCGGAAAGTCACCCAGGCGCGGCAGCAGACCGCGGTGGCACAGCAGGACGTGGAGCAGGCAGCCCGATAGCTGACAGTGGCGCAGCATCAGGCGGAGCCACTGCAGCTGTCTCCGCAGCAACGGCAGTCGTATCAGGAGCAGTTGGCGTTGTATCGGCGTCTTGAAGACGCCGATGAGGTTCACTGGGAGATACTGGACCGTGAGCGCGAGCAAGCTCAGACGGTTGCCGCCGCTGCAGTTGGGAAGGATCTCCCAGCGGCAGAGGACATCGAGGTGGTGTTCGCTGAGTACACCTCACAGAGGCCGGTGGATTTAATGTATGAATCTGCGCCGACGCAAATATACGGGCAGATCTTGATTGTCCAAGCACGAACACTGGTTTCCCCTAAGAATCACCGATAGAATTGCCAGGACGAGACGCAAGGAGAACACCATGAAAAAGGCCACTACTTCACGGGGCATCACCTACGCATCTCTGGGGATATTAGCGGTCTCCTCGTCCCTGTGGGCTATGTACATGCAAGACAATGCATTTGCGATTATTGGCCTGCTTTGTGGAACGGCGGTCACCGCGTGGCAGATTCATCACTATAAGGCGACGATTCCACTTGCCGTTGATTCCATTGCGATAGCCGCGGGGATTGTGTCAGCTGTGGGCTTTGCAGCCCGAGAGAGCCTTTCAAGTTCCGCAATGGCATCGTTTGGCTATGCCACGGCTGGCGCATTGATCGTATACCTTATTTTCGCTGCTATCGCGATTATCAAATCTCGGGAAAGTGAGAGCTGAGCCCGGCGGCACAACACTCCATTTATCGATTTCAAATACAATTTCTCGTTAAATCTCCGACTGCGGTAACTATAGTTTCTAACTATGACGACACAACGCGATAAAACCCAGCACGAGCTGCTTCAGGAGCGCGCTGCAGCAGTAGACCTGCGGGCATACCACCTGCACCTAGACTTATCTCAGGTGAAGGAAAGCCCCACGTTCGGCGCGACGAGCCGCATCGAGCTCACCACCACCGAGCCCGAGCTTTTCCTGGACTACCTGGGAGAATCGGTAGAGCAGGTAACGGTTAACGGTCAGGCGCGGGACGTCGACTTTGATGGCAGCCTTATCCGCCTCCACGGGCTACCGGTAGGGGAGCAGCTGACGATTGAGGTCAGTGGCACCTCGCGCTACTCGCGCACGGGCCAGGGTTTGCACCGCATGCACGACCAGGCCGATGACGCGACCTATCTGTACTCACACCTCGAGCCTTCCGATGCCCGCCGCATCTTCCCCTGCTTTGAGCAACCCGACCTCAAGGCGCCGTTCCACGTCACCATGACCGCGCCGAAGGACTGGCAAATCCTCTCCAACCAGCCGGAGACCGAGCGCGAGGAGCACGGGGACAATGCTACGGTTCGCTTTGCGCCCACCCCGCCGCTTTCGACGTACCTCACCTCTTTTGCCGCTGGGCCATATAAGTATCAGGAGCGCACCTGGACTTCGCCGGATGGCGAGCACTCCGCGCAGCTGCGCGCCTTTGCCCGCGCCTCCATGTTTGAGTACTTGGATGAGGAGATCCTGGAGCTTACCGCGCAGGGCATGGACTATTTCCACGAGAACTTCGGCTTTCCTTACCCTTGGGGCAAGTACGATTCCATCTTCGTGCCGGAATATAACCTCGGTGCGATGGAGAACCCGGGCCTGGTGACCTTCACGGAAAGCTATATCTTCCGCTCTAAGGCCACGCGCAGCCAGAAGGCCTCTCGCGCAAATACCATTCTGCACGAGATGTCCCACATGTGGTTCGGCGATCTTGTCACCCCGCAGTGGTGGGACGATCTCTGGCTCAAGGAGTCCTTTGCCGAGTTCATGGGTGCCGATGCCTCCGTGCACGCCACCGCCTACGAAGAGGCGTGGGTCAACTTCGCCGGCGAGCGTAAAAACTGGGCCTACCTGCAAGATCAGCTTCCCACCACGCACCCCATCAAGGCCGAGATTCCGGACGTGGATGCCGCGCGCCAGAACTTCGATGGCATTACCTATGCCAAGGGCGCGGCGGTGCTCAAGCAGCTCGTGCACTATGTGGGCCGCGATAACTTCTACGCGGGTGCAAGGGATTACTTCCAGGAGCATGCCTTCGCCGCGGCCACCTTCGATGATCTGCTCGCGGCCCTGAAAAAGCACACAGACCGCGACCTCGATTCCTGGTCAAAAGCATGGCTGCGCACCTGGGGTCCAGACACCCTCACCCCGGAGCTGCACACGGAGGGCGAGAAGATCACCGAGCTCGCGGTGAGCGCCGAGGCCGAGGACACGACCCGCCCGCACCGCCTGAACGTGGCGTTTTTTGATGCCTCCTTGAACAAGTACCGCGAGTTCGACATCGACCTTCCCGCCGGCGGCCACCGCACCATCGTCGATCAGGCAGCAGGGGAGAAGGCCCCAGCATTGCTGCTGCTTAACGATGCCGACCACACCTACACCAAGGTCCGCTTCGACGATGCTTCGCTTGATACCATCCGGGATCACCTGTCCGAGGTCCAAGATGGGCTCAGCCGCGCGGTCATCTGGACCTCGCTGTGGAACCTCACCAGGGACGGGGAGTGGAATGCGGAGGAGTACGTGGGGGTCGTCGCCAAGCACGCGCCCGCAGAGACCAATGCCACGCTGCTGACCACCGCCTACGGCAATGCGCACTTTGCCATCCAGCACTATGTCGCGCAGGATCGCCGCGAGCAGGTGCGCGCCGAGTTCGCCGATGCGCTGTGGGAACAACTCGGTGCTGCGGATTCGGGCTCCGATGCGCAGCTCATTCTGGCCCGCACCGCCATTGCCGCACTGGCCGCCACGCCGGAAGCCTCCGGTACCGACCGCCTGCGTGGCTTGCTCGCCGGCACGGTGGAGGGGCTGCGCCTTGATCCTCAGATCCGCTGGTCCATCCTGCGCGCCCTTGCCGCCCGCGATGCCGTCGCACTGGATGAGCTGGAAGCAGAAAAGCAGCGCGATAATACGCTGACCGGCGCCGCCGAATTTTTGGGCGCTAGCCACGCCTTCCCCACGCCGGAGACCAAGCGAGCCGCCTTCGATAGCGCGCTGAGACCAGGGGAGTATTCCAATGCAGAGGTCGATGCCCTGCTGGCCGGCTTCAACGCCCCGCGCTCGGCGGAACTACAAGAAGAATTCGCCGAGGAATTCTTCCGCCGCGTCGAAGACATCTGGGATAATCACCCCATTGAGATCGCCAACCGGCTGATCCGCGGCTTCTACCCGGAATCTTCCATGGCGGAGTCCGCCACCACGGATCTCCTGCACAAGGATCTGCCGGGTGCGCTGCGCCGCGTGCTCCTAGAGTGCCGCGATCACCTGCGCCGCACCCTGCGCGTGCGCGCCCAGCAATAGGCGGTCAATAGACTGTACCGCCGCCGGCTCGCGCCGGAGTTCCCCTCGGGTCACAATTGCTTTAACACTTGTTGATCCGGGGGGAATCTACAGATGCCATTAAGTCCTGACCACAGCGACGAAGAATTAGTTGATGCTTTTATCGAGGGGGATAATAAAGCCTTTTCCGCCATCGTGGAACGCCACCGCAAGCGGCTGACCACCGTGGCGCGGCGTTATACAAGGAATGAGTACGACGCGCAGGATGTCGTGCAAGAAGCCTTCCTGCGCGCCAGCTGCAATCTCCATAACTACCGGCGGGAATCGGCCTTAAGCACGTGGCTGCACCGCCTGGTGAAAAACACCGGCTACGACTATTTAAATCACCGGGCTAATAGGGAAAACGCCTCGCTCGATAGCGATGATTTTGCCGATGATCGCAATCCACTGCTGGCGCATAACCCATCTGAAAACCTTGCCGAGCAGCTCGTCGTCCGCGAGGCCATGGAGCTTTTAAGGCAAGACCAGCGCGAAGCACTCATGCTTACCGATGTCGCCGGGTTCCGCGTCAACGAAGTTGCCACCGCCCAAGGCGTAAAGCCCGGCACCGTTAAATCTCGCCGCGCACGCGCGCGGGAGGTCTTGCGCGAAGCCATCGGTTAACTACATCTCGATATCGCATCATTCTTGCATCAATTTCGCAGCCGCTAGCCTTTACAATATGAACGATTCGCAATCTGGCGGGTAGACTCTTGACGTTACGCAAAATGACACTGTGATTTTAGGGAGTTAGCAATGACCGTCCACGATGTTGCCATCGTAGGTTCCGGACCTGCCGGTTATACCGCCGCGCTTTATGCCGCTCGTGCTGAACTCAGCCCCATTGTATTTGAGGGATTTGAATACGGTGGCGAATTAATGAACACCACCGAGGTAGAGAACTACCCGGGCTTCCAAAAGGGCATCATGGGCCCAGAGCTCATGGAAGAAATGCGCGCACAGTCAATCCGCTTTGGCGCGGATCTGCGCATGGAAGTCGTCGACTCCGTTGAGTTGGAGGGCGATATTAAAAAGCTCCACGTGGGCGATGAGGTATTTGAAGCCCGCACGGTAATCCTCGCCACCGGCGCCGCACCGCGCCACCTTGGCATTCCCGGCGAGGAAGAGCTCTCCGGCCGCGGTGTTTCCACCTGCGCTACGTGCGATGGCTTCTTCTTCAAGGGACACAATATCGCCGTCATCGGCGGCGGCGATTCCGCCATGGAGGAAGCTACCTTCCTGACCAAGTTCGCGGAATCTGTCACCATTGTCAACCGCTCCGAAAACTTCCGCGCCTCCAAGATCATGTTGGACCGCGCCCAGGAGAACGAGCAGATTAAGTGGGAAACCAATAAGGTTGTCGAGCGCGTGCTTGAAGATGACGGCAAGGTCGGCGGCCTAGAGCTCAAGGACGTTGAGACTGGGGAAACCTCCACCTTGGATGTCACCGCCATGTTCGTGGCCATTGGCCACGATCCGCGCTCGTCCTTCCTCAACGGCCAGGTAAAGCTGAACGATAACGGCTACGTTGAGGTTGATCAGCCCTCCACTAAGACCTCCCTGCCTGGCGTTTTCGCTTGCGGTGACTTGGTAGATGATCACTATCAGCAGGCCATCACCGCCGCAGGATCTGGCTGCCGCGCTGCCATGGATGCGGAACAATTCTTGGCTGCAAACCGTTAGATCCAGTATGAGTAACGTCAAAAAGGTAACCACTGAAACATTCCGTTCTGATGTCATCGAGTCGGATAAACCCGTCGTCGTAGACTTCTGGACGGAATGGTGCGGGCCATGCAAGAAGCTGTCTCCGATCTTGGAAGAGGTCGCAGATGAGCTCGACGGTGAGGTCACCATCGCCAAGGTCAACGTCGATGAAGAACGAAACCTCGGTGCCATGTTCCAAATCATGTCCATCCCAAATGTATTGATTTTCAACAATGGCGAGAAGGTCGATGAGTTCGTTGGCCTGCGTTCTAAAGATGACATCGTGGCGCAAGTGAAAAAGCAGTTATAGCTGTTAATCTTGTTACTAAAGTTAACGAGTAGGAAATCTGCCATGCGGCCCAAAGTCCTAGGGCCGTGGAAGGGGTGAAAGGCGTGAATCGCGTTCTTCGGGTTGGTGATTCAAGTGTGCGCGTAGCTGAAGCTCGCGCCACCTTGGCTCGCCTTGGCCTCTTATCAGATTTCACGGGGGAACTGTCTGCCTGGAAAAAGCAGAAGTACTCCGAGACTGATAAGACCTTTGATGCCGATCTCGCTGAAGTGCTCAAGGCATTTCAGCAGTCGCGCGGCATCCTCCCAACGGGAGAGATCGACGATCTCACCCTGCGCGAGTTACGCCAAGCCTCATATACCCTGGGTAGCCGTGTATTGAGCTACGAGCCCACCAATGCCTTGGTGGGCGATGACATCTCGCAGTTGCAGCAGCAACTGCAAGAGCTTGGGTTTTATCAAGACCGCGTCGATGGCCATTTTGGCCGCACTACCCACGCCGCGCTCACCGAATACCAGCACAACTGCGGGCTGCAGGAAGACGGCGTGTGTGGGCCCGCGACCATTCGCGCGCTCAGCTTACTCGGCCGCCGCATCACCGGCGGTTCGGCGCACAATATTGTAGAACGCGAGCGCGTGCGCAATGCCGGGCCGAAGCTGGCGGGAAAGCGCGTGGTCATTGACCCTGCGCTCAGTGGCCGGGACTCTGGCTTCACGGTCAAGGGCCGTTTTGGTGATATTTCTGAGCAAGAAATTCTATGGGATCTCACCCAGCGCATCGAAGGCCGCATGATCGCCGCCGGCATGGAGACCATTATTTCGCGCCCCCGCACCGATGATGCGGACGTGCAATCCCGTGCCGAGCTGGCTAATGCCTTTGATGCCGATATGGTCATCTCTTTGGCGTGCGATTCTTACCCCAATGAGAAGGCCCATGGCGTAGCCACGTTCTACTTTGGTTCCGAATCCGGAAACTCCTCACTCATTGGTGAAACCCTGTCTGGCTTCATCCAGCGTGAAATCGTGGCCCGCACCGATCTGCAGGACTGCTCTAACCATGGCCGTACCTGGGATCTCTTGCGCCTGACGCAGATGCCGGTGGTACAGATCTTTTTGGGTTATCTCACCAACCCTGAGGACGTCAAAATCCTGACCAACCCTAAGCGCCGTGATGATATTGCAGAAGCAATCGTCATCGCCGTCAAGCGCATGTACCTCATGGAGCAAGACACCGCCATTACCGGCACCTACAAATTCTCCGAGCTGCTTCAGGCGGAGCAGGCTTAGCCCCTCCTCACTAGGTTTGGGGCGCAAGCATTCTTTTGTGGCTGAGCCACCGTGTAATATCAGTCCAGTTATTGACTACTACACAGTGAATGGATTCCCATTATGGGCAGCTCAACCTCCGCCCCAATTTCCACAAAAGAAACCCGCCGCGTGGTAGCTGCCACCACAATCGGAACCGCGATTGAATGGTACGACTACTTTCTCTATGCCGCGGTTGCCGGCCTGGTATTCAACCAGGTGATGTTCGGCCCCTTAGAAGGCGGGGTAGCGAGTATCGTCTCCTTCGCCTCCGTGGGCCTATCTTTCCTTTTTCGCCCACTTGGCGCGTTCCTAGCGGGACATTTCGGTGACCGTCTTGGCCGCCGCCTCGTTCTCATGGTCACCCTTTTTGCCATGGGCGGGGCCACCACACTGATTGGCCTCCTGCCTACCTACGATACGGCGGGAGTATGGGCTCCCATCCTGTTGATTTTCCTCCGCATCATTCAAGGCATTTCTGCCGGGGGAGAGTGGGGTTCCGCGGTACTGCTTGCAGTTGAGCACGCTCCCAACGATAAGCGCGGCCTCTTCGGTGCTGGACCACAGGTCGGAGTCCCCATCGGCCTACTGATGTCCTCTGGCGTGCTGTCCATCATGAATATCATCGCACCAGGGGATGCCTTCCTTGAATGGGGTTGGCGCGTGCCGTTCTTGCTCTCCTTCGTCCTAGTGATCATCGGCTACGCGGTCCGCGTCGGCGTGGATGAATCACCGGTCTTTCAGGAGATCTCGGATAATAAGAAACGCGAAGCGGCAAACCCCATTGGTATCTTGTTCAAGCGGTATTTCCCGCTTGTCCTCGTCGCGGCCCTAGTCTTTGCAGGAAATGGCACCGTGGGCTATATGACCACCGGTGGCTATATCCAAAATTACGCCACCAACCCCGAGGGCCCGGTCTCGCTCGCGCGTGGCGATGTCCTCAATGCCGTCACCCTATCCGCCTTCACGTGGCTTATCTTTACCCTTTTCGCCGGCTGGTTATCGGATTATATCGGGCGCCGCGCGACGTATCTCATCGGATTTGTCATTCAAGCAATCGGCGCAGCGGCCCTTTTCCCGCTGGTAAATACAGCGTCCCTAGGATTGCTGTATGCCGCCCTCATTTTCCTGACGGTAGGCCTCGGCTTAACCTACGGTGCGCAATCTGCCATGTATACCGAGCTTTTCCCCGCATCCATCCGTGCCTCGGGCGTATCGATTACCTATGCCATCGGCTCCGTCCTCGGCGGCGCCTTCGCCCCGATGATCGCCGCAGCATTGGTAGAAGCAACGGGCACGACCTTTGCGGTATCCGTCTATCTTGTCTCCGCAAGCATCGTCGGATTTATTGCGGCCCTACTCCTGCGCGAGCGCAAGGGCATTCCGCTTGGCGCCGAATACGAGGAAGAACAAGCCAAGGGCCACTTCATCTTTTCTAAGAAATAGTGCCCTCGATCTGAAGAGGAGGGCACTTACTTTGAGGATTCAGCTGGCGCGCCTGGGGAACGCCGCGGCGGAAGCAGTTATTTATCCCGCTCCATCAGCGCCATGATGCGCTCGAAATCTTCTTGGTCGCCGAATTCTACGACCATCTTGCCCTTGCGCTTGCCCATGGTCACGGTGACCTTGGTATCGAAGCGATCCGAGAGGCGCTCGGCCGAGTCGGTGAAAAATTGCGGCTGCGGTACCTGGGACTTCTTCTTATTCTCCGCAGGCTTCCCGTCGCGCTTATACAGCGTCACGGCTTCCTCGGTGGCGCGCACGGACAAGCCCTCCGAAATAACCCGGTCCGCGATGTAGTCCATCGCTTCCTTGTCATCGAGGCCCAAGATAGCGCGGGCGTGACCAGCCGAGAGGGTGCCTGCGGCGACTCGCTTTTGCACATCCACCGGCAACCGCAGCAGGCGAAGCATGTTGGTCACCTGCGGACGGGAGCGGCCAATGCGGTCCGCTAGTTCGTTCTGGGTAACGCCGAACTCTTCCAAAAGCTGCTGATAGGCGTGTGCCTCTTCCAAAGGATTGAGTTGGACGCGGTGGATGTTTTCCAGCAGGGCATCGCGCAGCAGATTGTCATCTTTGGTATCGCGCACGATGGCGGGAATGGTGGCCAAGCCAGCCTTGGAGGAGGCGCGCCAACGGCGCTCACCCATGATGAGCTCAAATCCGCCCTCCTCGGAGGGACGAACGACGACCGGCTGCAGGAGGCCGAATTCGCGGATGGAGTGAACCAGCTCGCTGAGCTCATCCTCATCAAAAACGGTGCGCGGCTGCTTGGGGTTGGGGACGATTTCCCCCACGGAAATCTCGCGGTAGGTCGCACCAATTGCTGCCGGCGTAGCTTGCCGCTTCTTGGAGGACTTGGACGCAGATCCTTGTTGAATGGTGGGAGCGCCCTTTACGCGCTTCTCACCGCGTGCCTTGCGCTCGCTACTTCCCGTGGAGTTTCCCAGAATAATATCTGCGGCGGAATCACCCAGCCGTGGCTTGCGGGTGGGTGCGTCGGGGCCGGACGGGATGAGAGCGGCCAAGCCTTTGCCTAGGCCACCTTGCTTTTGTTCTGCCATGAAATCCTATCCTTCCAATTCCGCATAAATTTCGGGGCTCACGCCAATCGCCCCCGTAGTGGGATGCGGGCGATAATCACCGCGCCTGTTGAGCTCGCGAGCCGCCGCAAGATACGCCCGTGCACCGGTGGATGAAGGGGCGTAATCAATCACCGTGGTCCCGTAACCAGGCGCCTCTGAGACGCGCACAGAACGCGGGATGACATTGCCCATGACAACGGCGCCAAATTGCTCACGAACGTTATCGGCCACATCCTCGGCCAAACGTGTACGTGCATCATACATGGTAAGGAGCACCGCAGAGATATGCAGATCTTCATTGAGGTGCTCGCGAATCATCGTGATATTGCCCAATAATTGGCCCACGCCCTCCAGTGCGTAATACTCGCACTGGATAGGAATGATGACTTCCTCCGCACACGTCATGGCATTGATCGTTAGCAAGCCCAAAGATGGCGGGCAATCAATAAAGACGTATTCAAAGCCGTGTTCTTCTAGGAACCCTTTATGGAGGGCATCGTAAAGCCGAAACTCGCGGCGGACGAGGGAGACCATCTCAATTTCTGCGCCGGCAAGATCGATGGTCGCGGGGATGCAATAAAGGTTGGAATTATGCGGGGAAGCCTGCATGGCCTTTTCCGCAGTGCAATCGCCCAAGAGCAATTCATAGCTGGAATCGGTTCCTGAGCTATGTTCCGCGCCCATGGCGGTCGATGCGTTTCCCTGGGGGTCAAGGTCAATGACCAATACCTTCTTGCCTTCAGTAGCAAGGGCTGCGGCCAAGTTAGCGGCGGAGGTGGTTTTACCTACGCCGCCCTTCTGGTTGGCAATGGTGATAAGGCGCGGATTAGTCATGCCGTCTACTTTAGTTCACGCGCGGGACACGGATAATCGTGGTTCCGTGAACGGTCGTGACCTCGGCCTTTCCGCCGCCGGCCTTCTTAATATCCGCGGCATCGCGCTCCAGCTCTTCGTGTACAGAAGAACCTTTCAGCGCGATCATTTCCCCGCCTTTGCGCACCAGGGGAAGAGACCACTTTGCCAGCTTTCCCAGGGGAGCTACCGCGCGGGAGGTCACCACGTCTGCGCCGGCCACTGCCTTCTTAATGGGGTCTTCTTCGGCGCGCCCGCGCAGCACGGTGACGTTATCTAATCCCAGGTTTTCGGTTACCTCGTTGAGGTAGTTATAGCGCTTCAAAAGCGGCTCAATGAGCGTGATGTGCAGATCGGGGCGGGCGATGGCAAGCGGGATGCCGGGCAGCCCGGCACCAGAGCCGACATCGATAACCCTGGCGCCTTCCGGAATGACTTGTTCAATAACTGCGCAGTTTAAGATGTGGCGCTCCCACAGCCGCGGTACCTCGCGCGGGCCGATAAAACCACGAGTGGACCCGTCTGTAGCGAGCGAATCGTGGTATTCCTGCGCGAGCGGCAGGCGAGAGCCAAATACTGCAGACGGGTCCATCTCGGACACTATGAGAATCTCCTCAGTAGCTGTTTAATTGTCGTTCTTCCGCTGTTTCTTCGTGCGGTTGTCTTTCTTGCGAGCGCCTGGCTTTGGAGCGGTAGTGCGCTTGGCCTCAATCTTAGCGGCCTCTTCCTCTTCTTCTTCGCGGTCCATCTTGCCGTAGATGATGCGGGTCTGGAAGAAGGTCCACACGGTGTTGGACAGCATGTAGAACAGCAAACCGATGGGCCAGATGAAGCCGGAGAAGATCAGCATTGCGGGCATGACCCACAGCATCATCTTGGACATCATGGCCATCTGCTGCTGCATCATTTCCGCATTCTGACCCTGCGGGGCGGAAGTCTTGCCCTGGGCGCGGCGCTTTTCCTGGCGGTTCAGGCTCATGCGCGCGTTGAAGTGCATCAGCACGACAATCACGGCAATCATCGGCACGATGATGAACGCCGCCTGGGTGGTGGTGGTAACACCTTCCACCAAGGGCGAGTTCAGGCGCAGGTTTGTCACCAGCGGAACGCCGAAGATCTTGGCGTCCAAGAACTGCTGGACGAGCTCCGGCTTAAAGATGTAGTTCGCGGTATTGGCATTGTCCTCAATGGACATCGGCTCGCCGCTGGGGTGTCCAAAGCCGCCGGCTACAGACACCGTGCGGTCGAAAGAGCGCAGCACGTGGAAAAGACCAATGAACATTGGAATCTGCACCAAGACCGGAAGGCAGCCGGCCATCGGGCGGACGCCAGCGTCCTTATAGACCTTCTGCATTTCCTGCGCGGCGCGAGCCTGATCCTTGCCGTACTTCGCGCGGATTTCCTGCACCTTGGGCTGGATTTCCTGCATCTTGCGCGAAGATCGAATCTGGCTCACGGTGGGCTTGACCATGAGCGCCTTCAGCGTCCAGGTCAGCAGCACGATGGCCAAAATCCACGTAATGCCCCATGCGGGATCCATTACGAGGGATAGCAGCCAGTGCCAGAACCATAAAACGGCCGAAATTGGCCAGTAAATGAAATTAAGCACGAGTGTTTAATCCTCAGTTGTTGTTGGTGACCGGTACCGGGACTGGATCGAATCCGCCCGGATGCCAGGGCCCACATTTGCACACCCTAGCCATTGCCATCGCCGTACCTTTAAGCGCGCCATGTCTGGACAACGCCTCTAAGGCGTAAGCACTGCATGTCGGTTCGAACCGACAGGTTGATACCATCTTAAGGCCCGAGACATGTTTTTGGTAGAAACGAACCGCTTTAACCAGCGGCGCGGCCAGTCCGGAGGCTGCAGGAATTTCTTCCCCACGGGTATTTAAATATCCCATTGCTTGCGCAGCGCCTTAGTAATATCTTTTTCTAATTGCTCACTGGTGGCGGTCGCGCTGGCAGGTAGCGCACGGATGACAACATCCACGCCCGCTGGGAGCTTGGGGATGAGCGTCATGCACACATGGCGAAGCCGCCGGGAGGTGCGGTGGCGTACCACTGCATTCCCGACGGCTTTAGAAACAATGAGGCCGAATCGCGGCCCAGTGGCCGCGATCTCGGCCGGATTGCCCATGGTGCCATTGGAATTCGCACTCATGGTGTCGCGCGCATGCACGACGACGGTGCGAGTGCCCTGCCGGCGACTGCCCTTCATCGTCCGCCGAAATTGCGGCGGTGATGTGAGCTTGTGGTGGGCTGGCAGCATGACTTATGCGGACAGCTTTGCGCGGCCCTTCTTGCGGCGAGCGGCCACAATTGCACGACCGGAACGGGTGCTCATGCGAGTGCGGAAACCGTGCTTACGTGCACGGCGACGGTTGTTCGGCTGGAACGTGCGCTTACCCTTTGCCACGTCAATTCTCCTTGAAGTTGTACGTGGACATACTGCCGCCTGAAAACGGCAGCACATCCACTGATGAATGGATTCCATGAACCTGACGCGTCACTGTTATCCAAATGCTCGGCGAGCCTTGGTAGCCCAGCCAATGCGAAGTGACGCCGTCCTGTTCATACGCAACTCTCTGTTGCAATAGACCATGCCAGATTACGTGATTTAAACCGCTGGGAACAAATCGACACCCGGTTACACCCGAAATTACATAAGTGTTTTTTCCTGCAGCTAGAGGGCCAGTTTTCGCGCTCATGCTGCGGCTAATCCTTCGCGCCGCAACCCTCCATAGCATTTTGCATTTTAAGTATAAATCCTCCGTTAGACACACCCGCCTTCGCGGCGGTAGAACTAAGGAATCGAATTCCACAGCAAGCTAACCGCTGTGGATAACTCTAAATAACCACTTGAGAGTTTTACTGTTTCCGCAGTACAACGCCATAAAGTAGGCTATCACAAGTTATCCACAGCCATGCACTAAGCTGTGAATAACTATTTCTTCCACACCTGTGGATAACTCTGTGGAGATCGAGGTGACTCGATAAAAACCACTGTGAAAACCGCGGTGGAATCCACCGTGGAATTTGTTATTTACTGTCCACCCGTCCCCGAGAGAATTATTGAAGGTAGCCCGTTGTGACTGAACCACAAGCGAACCTAGAAGCTGTGTGGCGCGCGATCGTCGATGATCTGCTCGCGCAATCCGAACAGCCCAACTCTGAGGTCCCGAGCTTTTCGCATACGCAACGCCTCTACCTGCAGTTGGTTCGCCCGATCATGATGGTGGAAGGCTACACGCTTGTCGCAGCAGAAAATGTCAACGCCAAAGAAGTTGTAGAAAATGAACTCGGCGGATACATCTCCAAGGCCCTTACCCGCCACCTCGGTCGCCCGTGTTCCTTCGCCGTCACCCTGGCTACCCCGCAAGAGCCACAACCGCCCGCGAGCGGATCGAATTCGGGGCCGGCACCGGGAGGGGCATCGGCAAGCACGCAGACCCCTTCCTCCCAACCCAACCCGCAAGCGCAGCACATGCCACCGGCGCAGACCGATTCTTCCTCCGCGCAAAGTTACGTCTCTCGCCCCCAGCAAACGGATGCGTCGGCAGCCCGCGGAAACAACAACTCCACCGCAGGTCAGACCCCGCCTAATTGGCGGTCCAGCCATGCCCCGGCAAGCCTGGATGAATTGGCGGAGCACTATACCAGCCAGCAGGACTATAACCGCCAGCAACCAGAATTTGGCGGATCTGCGAATGCCGCGCGCATTCCGCGGGAGGCCCCGGCGCACGATCCCAACCGGGAAACCTCGCTGAACCCGAAGCACACTTTTGAAAGCTTCGTCATCGGTTCTTCGAATCGTTTTGCCAATGGCGCGGCAGTAGCGGTGGCGGAAAATCCCGCCCGCGCCTATAACCCGCTATTTATCTGGGGCGGTTCTGGACTGGGTAAAACGCACCTTTTGCATGCCGCCGGCAACTACGCACAGGTGCTACACCCAGGGTTGCGCGTGAAATACGTGTCCTCGGAAGAATTTACGAATGACTATATTAATTCCTTGCGCGATGACCGCCAGGAATCCTTCAAGCGGCGCTACCGCAACCTCGATATTTTGATGGTGGATGACATCCAGTTCTTAGAGGGCAAGGAATCCACGCAGGAGGAGTTCTTCCACACCTTCAATGCGCTGCACCAGGCCAATAAACAGATCATTTTGTCCTCGGACCGGCCGCCAAAACAGCTCACCACGCTGGAAGACCGCCTGCGCACGCGCTTTGAGGGCGGGCTGATTACAGATATTCAACCGCCTGACCTGGAAACCCGCATCGCCATTTTGATGAAGAAGGCCGCCGCCGATGGCACTGAGGTGGATCGCTCCGTCCTGGAGCTCATCGCCTCGCGCTTCGAGTCTTCCATCCGCGAGCTCGAGGGCGCTCTCATTCGCGTCTCCGCCTACTCCTCCCTGGTCAATGAGCCGATCAACGTGGAAATGGCAGAAATTGCGTTGCGCGATCTCGCGCCGGATTCTGCTGACCGGCAAATTACCGCGGCCTCCATCATGGAGGTCACCGCGGAATACTTCGATATTGATGTAGAAACTCTGCGCGGTGCTGGCAAGAAGCGCGCGGTGGCCCACGCCCGCCAGCTGGCGATGTACCTCTGCCGCGAATTGACCGAGCTATCGCTGCCCAAGATTGGCGAGCAATTCGGCGGCAAGGACCACACCACGGTGATCTATGCCGATCGCAAGATCCGCAAAGAGATGACGGAAAAGCGCAATACCTACGACGAGATTCAGTCCCTGACCCAGCGCATCAAGAATCGCGGTCGCGCCTAGATCAAACGAACCACCCGGTGGCGTCTTCCTTAAATAACAGGAAGGCGCCATTTTTGTAAGCAGGCGCCGCGCTTGCCGATGCCCCCACCTTCCACCACCGCCTACCAGCGGTTATGTCCCTGCAAAGACCGCATAAACAGCTATCCACAGAGTTATCCACACCTGTGTAATTTCATGGATGTAATTTGTAGATTTTGCTCACAGTTTTAAATTCCACAGTCCCTATCCAGCACAGACGCCCCTGTGATCAGAGCTGTGTGCAGATCCGTGGAAAACTAGTGCAGGCTGTGGATAAAACGATGACCCGCCAATTTATCCACACTCCGGGCCGGTTGATCACAGCAAGATCACAAGAATTGGCACACCCCGGATCGCTGCGCTGAACTTGTCATTTACCCCGTTGATCACAGATCCCACAGCGCTTATTACTACTACTAAATTATTTCTCTGATCTTGTAAGTAGAAAGGGGATGTGTGAAATTGTGCCCGGTCCCGAGCGCCCGGCGCTGGCTCGGACGGGCGGAGGCAAAATTACAAGGTTCACCGGATGCGGTAAGTTGGAAGCCAGCTTTTGAAAGTTACACATTCCTACCCCGCCAAAGAGGAGCTCTTCGCACCATGGATGAAGCCGTGTCATTTCGCGTTGCCAAAGATGACCTTGCCAACGCCGTAGCGTGGGTTGCCCGCAGCCTGCCTTCCAAGGTCACCCAGCCAGTGCTGCGCGCGATGCTCATCACCGCTGATGACAACGGCTTAGAGTTCACCGGCTTTGATTACGAGGTTTCTACCAAGGTGCGCATCGCCGGCATGGTGGATGAGCCCGGCCAGATCGCCGTTGCCGGTAAATTGCTTTCCGATATCGTGGCTACCTTGCCCAATAAGGAAGTTGAGATCTCCCAGGTAGATTCCAAGGCTTTGGTTACTTGTGGGTCCTCCCGCTTCGAGCTACCGCTCATCCCGCTCGATGATTACCCGCAATTGCCAGTCCTGCCTGAGGTCACCGGCACGATCCAACCGCAGCTCTTCGCAGAGGCCATCCAGCAGGTGGCATCCGCAGCCGGCAAGGATGACACCTTGCCCATGCTCACTGGCGTGCACATGGATATCCACGGCAAGGATATTGAGATGACGGCAACGGACCGCTTCCGTTTGGCCATGCGCACCCTGGAGTGGGAGCCGGCCGCTGAGGATGTAGAAGCAAAGCTCCTGGTCCCGGCAAAGACCTTGCAAGATACCGGCCGCAGCCTGGATCCGCATTTGAATATTCCCATCGAGATCGCGGTGGGTTCCGGCGATAATATCGGCGCCGATGGCCTATTTGGCCTGCACGCGGATAACCGAGAAACCACTACGCGCATGCTGGATGCGGATTTCCCAAACGTCCAGCCCCTGCTTCCCAAGTCGCACACGAATATTGCCTCCGTTGAGGTAGCGCCGCTGCAAGAGGCCATTCGCCGCGTTTCCCTGCTGACGGACCGCAATGCGCAGATCCGCATGGAATTTGCCGATGGCCAGGTCACCCTGTCCGCCGGTGCCGATGCTGGTAATGCCACCGAGACGCTGCCGTGCGCGTTCCATGGCCGCGATGAATTCCTCATCGCCTTCAACCCGGGCTATCTGAAGGACGGCCTGGCGGTCATCAACACCGATCGCGTGGTCTTTGGGTTTACGGAGCCTTCCCGCCCCGCCATCATGATCCCGGAGCCAGAAGAGCTGCCGGAAGCCGATGAGGATGGCAATTTCCCCACGCCACAGACCAACTTCACCTACCTCTTAATGCCGGTTCGCCTGCCAGGTTAATGTTTATACGGGATCTCGATGTTCGGGATTTTCGCTCATGGCCCGAACTAAAGCTTGAGCTGGGCCCAGGGATTACTCTGTTTGTGGGCCGCAATGGCTTTGGCAAGACCAATATCGTGGAAGCCGTGGGCTATACCGCCCACCTGTCTTCCCACCGCGTCTCCCATGATTCGCCGCTGGTGCGCCAGGGCGCGCAGAGCGCGCGGGTGTCCCTTACTGCCGTCAACCAGGGGCGCGAATTAACCACCCACTTGCTGATAAAACCCCATGCCGCCAACCAGGCGCAGATTAACCGCACCAGGCTGCGCAGCCCGCGCGAGCTACTCGGCGTGGTGAAAACGGTACTGTTTTCTCCTGAGGATTTGGCCTTGGTGCGCGGTGAGCCCGCGGGGCGCCGCGCGTATCTCGATAGCATCATCGCCTCGCGCACCCCGCGCCTAGCTGGGGTTAAGGCGGATTATGACAAGGTATTAAAGCAGCGCAATGCGTTGTTGAAGTCGGCATCGGCAAGCTTGCGGCGCGGCTACGGCGATAGCGACGGCGCCTCGGCGCTGTCCACGCTGGATACATGGGATGCCCAGCTCGCGCGCTTAGGTGCACAGGTCATTGCGGCGCGCCTTGCGCTTGTCGATGCCCTCTTGGACCACATTCCCGCCGCCTATGCCGGCCTCGCGCCGGAGTCGCGGCCTGCGCACGTGGAGTATAAATCCACCATTGATACCTCTGACCGCGAGGTGCTGGAGGCGGTCATGCTGACCGAGCTGGCTAATGCCCGGCAGCGCGAGATCGAGCGCGGGATCTCTTTGGTGGGCCCGCACCGCGATGATCTCGTGCTCCACCTGGGGGATCAGCCGGCCAAGGGTTTTGCCAGCCACGGCGAAACCTGGTCTTATGCCATCGCCCTGCGCCTAGCGGAGTTTGAGCTACTGCGCGAGGATGGGGGATCCGATCCGGTCCTCATCTTGGATGATGTCTTTGCCGAGCTCGATGCCAAGCGCCGCACCCAGCTGGTTCACCTGGCCGCCACGGCAGAACAGGTGCTAATTACCGCTGCGGTGGATGAGGATTTACCGGATAACCTGGAGCCCATCGTGCGTTACCGGGTAGGAGTGGAAGATACGGACCAGGGGCGCATTTCCACCCTGCACACGGAAGCAACAGCAGGAGAGGCTAGCGAGGAAGAAGCATGAGTGAGGAAGAAGGGGACACCGGCACGCAGCGCACGGATCCCGTCACCCAATACTTCCGGTTGGTGCGCTCTACCTCGAAGAATCCGCCAAAGCTTACGCGCCCAGTGCCGAAGATACCGGTGCCCTCCTTGGCGGATGCCCAACAGCAGAACTATCGCGGCTACCAGGTGGGCAGGCCTACCGGCGCCGATGGCAGGAGGCCGCGGCGAAAGATTGATGTGCCGAGCCTGGGCGCACAGATTAAAAAGGAGATTTCCCACCGCGGCTGGGAGCATGAATTAGCGCACGGCTGGGTGATGGGAAATTGGGAAAGCCTGGTGGGCGAGCGCATTGCCGCCCATACGCAGCCGCAAAAAATCAAGGACAAGATCGTCTACATTTCCTGCGATAACTCCACCTGGGCCACGGAATTGCGCTACCTGCAGCGGGAAATCCTGCGCAAAATTGCGGACCGGCTCGGCCCCGATGTCATCGCTGAGCTGCGGATCCATGGCCCGCGGCAGCAGCGCAATTACGAGGGGCGGCAGTGGGTGAAGCCGCAAGGATCGCAAGATACCTACGGCTGATAAGTGGCTGATAGGCGCAGGTTAGCTCTGCCCTTTAAAAGATAAATAACCACAGAGCGCGCCACATAGCTACCTCTGGCCGGTGTGGGGTGTCATTCAGTAGGGGGTATGCGTGTAGAATAGTGAAAGTCTTAGAATTAGCTATAGCCAAAAGGAGAGCACGAATCCGTGGCTGAAGAACACGCATATGATGCTGGATCAATTACGATCCTGGAAGGTCTAGAGGCCGTCCGCAAGCGCCCCGGTATGTACATCGGTTCTACCGGATCGCGCGGTTTGCACCACCTTATCTGGGAGATCGTCGATAACTCCGTTGATGAGGCCATGGCAGGCTTCGCAGATAAGGTTACCGTCAAGCTCTTGGAAGATGGCGGCGTCGAGGTCATCGATAATGGCCGCGGTATCCCGGTGGAGATGCACGCCTCCGGTGCCCCGACCGTCCAGGTGGTCATGACGCAGCTGCACGCCGGCGGTAAATTCGACTCCGATTCCTATGCCGTTTCCGGCGGCTTGCACGGCGTCGGCATTTCCGTGGTCAACGCCCTATCCACCCGCGTGGAGGCGGAGATCAAGCGTGAGGGCAAGCACTGGTACCAAAACTTCCAGAACGCCATTCCGGATGACCTTGTAGAAGGCGGTAACGCCCGCGGCACCGGTACCAAGATTCGCTTCTGGGCGGATCCGGAGATCTTTGAAACCACCGAGTTCGATTACGACACCATTGCGCGCCGCCTGCAGGAGATGGCCTTCCTGAACAAGGGCTTGACCATCGAGCTTATTGATGAGCGCGTGACCCAAGAGCAGATCGAGCTCGAGGAAATCGCCGATGCGGAATCCGGTGAGGCGAGCGCGGACGAGACATCCTTTGATGATGTGCCCGATGCCGGCGATACCTTTAACGAGGAAGCCGACTCCAAGAACGTCACCAAGGCCGATAAGAAGCGCCGCAAGAAGATCACCTTCCACTACCCGGAGGGCCTGACGGACTACGTAAAATTCCTCAATAAGTCCAAGAGCGCCATTCACCCCACCATCGTGTCCTTCGAGGCTAAAGGCGAGGACCACGAGGTCGAGGTGGCCTTGCAGTGGAACCAGGGCTACAAGCAGTCCGTGCACACCTTTGCCAATACCATCAATACCCACGAGGGCGGCACGCACGAAGAGGGCTTCCGCGCAGCTTTGACCTCCTTGATGAACCGCTATGCCAAGGAGCACAAGCTCATCAAGGACAAGGACGGCAACCTTTCTGGCGATGACTGCCG
Organism: Corynebacterium sp. KPL1824; assembly: GCF_000478095.1. Classification (NCBI taxonomy): domain Bacteria; kingdom Bacillati; phylum Actinomycetota; class Actinomycetes; order Mycobacteriales; family Corynebacteriaceae; genus Corynebacterium; species Corynebacterium sp. KPL1824. Next base: position 103,283 of record NZ_KI515749.1, read on the forward strand.
CGAAGGCTTGGCCGCCGTCATTTCGGTCAAGGTGGGCGACCCGCAGTTCGAGGGCCAGACCAAGACCAAGCTGGGCAACTCCGAGATCAAGGGCTTTGTGCAGCGCTCGGTTAACGAGTACGTCAATGACTGGTTTGATGCCAACCCGGCAGAGGCAAAGGCCATTATCAATAAGGCCGTCTCCTCGGCGCATGCCCGCATGGCAGCGCGCAAGGCGCGCGAGATGGTGCGCCGCAAGTCCGCCACCGACTTGGGCGGACTGCCCGGCAAGCTTGCGGATTGCCGCTCTAAGGATCCGCGGAGTTCGGAGCTTTATATCGTGGAGGGTGACTCTGCGGGCGGTTCCGCGAAGGCCGGCCGTGACTCCATGTTCCAGGCCATCTTGCCCCTGCGCGGCAAGATCCTGAACGTGGAAAAGGCCCGCATGGATAAGGTCCTAAAGAACGCCGAGGTCCAGGCCATCATCACCGCGCTGGGCACAGGCATCCACGAGGAATTCGATATCAAGAAGCTGCGGTACGACAAGATCGTGCTGATGGCCGATGCCGACGTGGACGGCCAGCACATCGCCACGCTGCTGTTGACCCTGCTCTTCCGCTTTATGCCGCAGTTGGTTGAGGATGGCCACGTGTACTTGGCTAACCCGCCGCTCTACAAGCTGAAGTGGTCCAAGGGCACGCCTGGCTACGCCTTCTCTGATGACGAGCGCGATAAGCTGTTGGCAGAAGGCCTGGAGCAAAACCGCAAGATCAACAAGGATGACGGCATCCAGCGCTACAAGGGCTTGGGCGAGATGAACGCCTCCGAGCTCTGGGAGACCACCCTGGATCCCTCCACGCGCCTGTTGCGCCGCGTGGACCTGGAAGACGCACAGCGCGCTGATGAGTTGTTCTCCATCCTCATGGGTGATGACGTGGCCGCCCGCCGCTCCTTCATTACCCGCCGCGCGAAGGATGTCCGCTTCCTGGATATCTAAATCGCTGGCCTAGCCCTGTGCGTGCAGTGCCTAGAGCAATAGAGCCCACCGTGAATAATTCCACGGTGGGCTCTAACAATGAGGTGAGGAGCTTTAGCTGCTGGAAGAGCGCTGATCAGCAAACCCAAAGCTCAAGGACACTAGGCAGACGGCGATGATGACGCCAAAGCCGGTCATGATGGATACGGGCCAATCTCCGGAGGTGCTTTGGAGCATGGCAAAGACGATGGCGGTAATGACGGCCAAGCCAATGGCGGTGCCGATGCGCTGGCCGGTTTGCAGGACCGCGCCGGAGGAACCGGCGTAGTTATCTGGGACCTGCGCCAAGGTCAGGGTTTGGTTAGGGGAGACCACGGCACCCTGGCCAAGCCCGATAAATGCCAAGGAGAGGATGAGCCACCATTCGCTTATTCCCCAGTGCGTGGTGCCCCAGACGAATGCCACCGTGGCGATGAGGCCAAAGATTGTGGTCAGCATGCCGATGATGACCACTATGCGCCCGTACCGCGAGATCTTGCGGCCCGCGATGGTAGCGGTAATGGAGTTGAGGAGCGCGGAAGGAATGCCCACCGAGCCGGCCGCCAGGGCGGAGTAGCCCAGGCCATTTTGGAAATACAACGCCACGAGCACCCAGATGCTGGTAATGCCCATAAACCACAACGTGGCGATGATGGTGCCATTGCGGAAGCTCGAGGTAGCAAAGATATTGAGATCCACCATCGGCGGGTGTCCGGTGGCCTTGTGGTGGCGCTCCCACAGCACCCACACGCCAATGAGTACGGCACCTGCCAGGAGCAGCCACCACACGGCAGGGGACCCAGTGGAGTCCATGAAGGGGAAGAGGATGCACCATACCGCGGCGCCGAGGATGAGCGCGCCGATGGGATCCAGGGTGGCCAGCGCCTTGAAGATGCCCAGCTTATTGCCCGCGGCATCGCGGACGCGGGAAAACAGCGGGCGTGGGAACCACATGAGGCCCAAGATGATGGCCAGCAGGCCGATAGGCGCATTGACCAGCATGGTCAGCCGCCACCCGTGGTCAGGGCCGCCGATCTTGATGAGGAAGCCACCCAGTACCGGGCCGATAGCCACCGCGATTCCCACGGTGGCGCCAAAGTATCCAAAGGCGCGGCCGCGCTCTTCCCCGCGGAAGTATTGCTGAATCATTCCCACTCCCTGAGGGTTCAGCAATCCGGCGCCAACACCCTGCACAAAACGCGCGATATTCAGAGAATGCGCATTCGGCGCGAAACCCGCGACGGCGGCGCTGATGGTGTAGACGGCGATGCCGAGGAGGAAGATGCCCCCGCGTCCCACGAGATCGCCGGCGCGCCCGGCGGCGACGAGGACCACGCCGAAGGTAAGCGCATAACCAGATAGGACCCATTGCACATCTGAATCCGTGGCACCAAGCCCAGACTGAATCGACGGCAGCGCCACGTTCACGATGGACACGCTAATTAGTGACATGAACACCGTGACCAGCACAATAATAAGAACCCGCCAGCGGGCGGGGTCTTGGCCGGCGGGGTAATCGGTGCGGTTTGCTTCTGATGTCGACGATTTATGATGCGGGGAATAAGTCACTTCCACACTTATACTCCGCAGTCCAGATAACCTTCAACCGCAGGAAAACCGGTGGAAATTATTTATTTACATGTGCTTTTGCACGACGCGGCCGAATGCAGGAACTTCCGGGCTTAAGATCTTGGTGGCCTTGCCGCGCAGGGAATTATAGGGCTTGCGCAGTGCGGCGGAGTTCACCTTTTCTACGTGCTTATCTGCGATATTCATAATTTCATCGCTGACCTCTTCTTGCCGCGGTTCAAGGAAGGCGCCGAAATCATCCTTCCCGCTTTCCGCAAAGTCCTGCCACCGCGGATCCAGGGCATCGAGGACATCCGGCAAGATCCGTTCCAGCGCCTTGGGGACGACGTTGGCATCGGCTTTTTTGGCGGCGGCCAATCCGCCTTTAATGGCCATGCCAGAAATGCCGGATTGGGCGGAGGCGACTTTTTCAACGAGAGCCCCGCACTCGGCGATGAACTCGGTGCGGGTGGATCCATGCATCAAGGTAGAAAGGTGAGACATGGTGCCATACTTTACGCGAATTTAGTGGCCATATAGACGCGGGCGCAGTACTGCGCGAAGGTCTGGTTTCCAGCATTTAACGCTGGCACCTTTTCTAAAACCTCCGCCATGGCTTGGGCTGCCTGTTGCTCATCGCCGTGAATGGCTATGCCCTCAAGGCGCGCGGTGCTGGCAGCCGCGGCGGCCACCAAGGCGGAGTAATTGATGATGCGGAGATTAAAGCGGGCGCAAAACTCTTGAGCCACTAGGTATAGCTGTTCGGGGCTCATGCGTGGGTCTTCCGTGCCCTGCGGATTTCGGCCTCTAGATCCGCGCGGCCGGGGAGGAGTTCGCGGGCGGTGGCTTGCACGTGGGCATCGGCAAGCGTACGCGAGGCCGCCGCCACGATGGCACGCACCACCGCCTCGTGCTTGGAGGTGCCTTGCGCGGAGGCCAAGAGGGTAAGGGCGTGATCTTGTTCTGCGGTAAGCCGTAATGTCATTGCCATGCCCCAGTGATACCACAGTGATACCACGGGTGCGGCAAATAAGGCCGATAAAGCCCGGAGAAGGTAGAATTTGGCCTTATGAGTGACAATAACGATGATCTTTTTGATCGGATTTTTCCCATTGACATTAATGAGGAGATGGAGTCGAGCTATATCGACTACGCCATGTCCGTCATTGTGGGCCGCGCGCTGCCTGAGGTGCGCGATGGCCTAAAGCCGGTACACCGCCGCATTCTTTACGCCATGTTCGATTCGGGCTACCGCCCCGAGCGCGGCTACGTGAAATCCGCGCGCCCGGTCTCTGACACCATGGGTCAATTCCACCCACACGGTGACTCGGCCATCTATGACACCTTGGTGCGCTTGGCGCAGTCCTGGAATATGCGCTACCCGCTTGTCGATGGCCAGGGTAACTTCGGTTCCCGCGGTAACGACGGCCCCGCCGCAATGCGTTATACCGAGTGCAAGCTCACCCCGTTGGCCATGGAAATGGTCCGCGATATCCGCGAAAATACCGTGGATTTCTCGCCCAACTACGATGGCAAGACCAGCGAGCCGGACGTCCTGCCGTCCCGCGTGCCTAACCTTTTGATGAATGGTTCTGGCGGCATTGCCGTGGGCATGGCCACCAATATCCCGCCGCATAACCTCAATGAGTTGGCCTCGGCCATCTACTGGCTGCTGGAGAACCCGGACGCAGACGAGGATGCCGCGCTCGCGGCCTGCATGGAACGCGTGAAGGGCCCGGATTTCCCCACCGCCGGCCTCATCGTGGGCGATCAGGGCATCAAGGATGCATACACCACCGGCCGCGGCTCCATACGCATGCGCGGTGTGACCTCCATCGAGGAATCCGGCTCCCGGCAGACCATCGTGATTACGGAACTACCGTTCCAGGTCAACCCCGATAACCTCATCTCCAATATCGCGGAGTCCGTAGCCAACGGCAAGATCGCCGGCATTTCCAAGATCGAAGATGAGTCCTCTGACCGCGTGGGCATGCGCATTGTTGTGACCCTGAAGCGCGATGCTGTTGCCCGCGTGGTGCTCAATAATCTGTACAAGCACTCTCAGCTGCAGACCTCCTTCGGCGCCAACATGCTCTCCATCGTCGATGGCGTGCCGCGCACCCTGCGCCTGGATCAGATGCTGAGCAATTATGTTGCGCACCAGATCGAGGTCATCGTTCGCCGCACCCAGTACCGCCTGGATGAGGCCGAAAAGCGCGCGCACATCTTGCGCGGCTTGGTCAAGGCGCTGGATATGTTGGATGAGGTCATCGCCCTGATCCGCCGTTCGCCCACCGTTGATGAGGCGCGCGAGGGCTTGAAGGAGCTTCTCGATGTCGACGATATCCAGGCCGATGCCATCCTCGCGATGCAGCTGCGCCGCCTGGCCGCCCTGGAACGTCAAAAGATCGTCGATGAACTGGCAGAAATCGAAGAGGAGATCGCAGACCTCAAGCACATCCTCGCCCACGAGGAACGCCAGCGCCAGATCGTCCACGATGAGCTGGAGGCGATCGTCGAAAAGTACGGCGACGAGCGCCGCACCGAGATCCTGCCTGCCTCCGGCGAGGTCACCGATGAAGACCTCATTGCCCGCGAAAACGTCGTGGTCACCATCACCGCTACGGGTTATGCCAAGCGCACCAAGGTCGATACCTATAAGTCACAAAAGCGTGGCGGCAAGGGCGTGCGCGGTGCGGAGCTCAAGCAAGATGACATTGTGAAAAACTTCTTCGTCTGCTCCACGCACGACTGGATCCTGTTCTTTACCAACTTTGGCCGCGTCTACCGCCTGAAGGCCTACGAGCTGCCGGAGAGCGGCCGCGCTGCCCGCGGCCAGCACGTGGCCAACCTGCTGGAATTCCAGCCGGAGGAAAAGATCGCCCAGGTCATTCAGATCCAGTCCTACGAGGATGCGCCATACCTGGTTCTGGCCACCCAGCAGGGCCGCGTGAAGAAGTCGCGCCTGACCGATTACGAGTCCGCACGTTCCGCAGGCCTTATCGCCATCAACCTCAATGAGGGCGATGCGCTCATCGGTGCCCAGCTCGTTTCTGAGGGCGATGACATCCTGCTGACCTCTGAGCAGGGCCAGGCAATCCGCTTTACTGCCGATGACGACCAGCTACGCCCCATGGGACGTGCTACTGCCGGTGTGAAGGGCATGCGCTTCCGCGGCGATGACCAGCTGCTGGCGATGTCCGTCGTTCACGATGGCGAGTTCCTGCTCGTTGCTACCTCCGGTGGCTACGGTAAGCGCACCGCCATTGAGGAATACACCCCGCAGGGCCGCGGTGGCTTGGGCGTGATGACCTTCAAGTACACCCCGAAGCGCGGCAAGCTCATTGGCGCCATTTCCATTGACAAAGACGATGAAATCTTCGCCATTACCTCCGCCGGTGGGGTCATTCGCACCGAAGTAAACCAGATTCGTCCTTCCTCGCGCGCCACGATGGGCGTGCGCTTGGTTGACCTTGCCGATGACGTCGAATTGCTTGCCATCGACCGCAATGTCGAAGAAGATGGTGAGGAAGACGCGCAGGCTGTGGCCAAGGGCGAAAAGACCGTCGATGAGGTCCAGCAAGAGCACCACAAGGTAAGCGATGCCTCCAAGGACGAGGAGTAGGACATGGAACGACGAGACGTAACCATCCACCACATCTCGCCGACTTCGGCGTTTCGCGTTGGTCTGGCCCTGTCACTCGTCGGACTCATCGCGTGGTTGCTAGCCGTGTGCCTGTTGTACATCGGTTTGCACCAGGTGGGCATATGGGAGTCAGTCAATAGCCTCGTTGGTGGCGTCGGCGGCGGCTTTGAGGTCACCTTTGGCGTGGTGATCGCAGCCAGCGCGCTGATTGGCGTTATTTTCGCCGTCCTGTTCACCTTGCTCGCACCGCTGATGGCCGTCATCTATAACGCCATCGTGGATGTCTTCGGCGGGCTAAAGGTCAGCTTGGATGACATCTAGACCACTGTGAGTGAGAGACTATGCCGGCAGCTACGGTTGCCGGCATTTTCTGGTTTTAAGCGCGAATAGGGTACTCATTAGGCCAACGAAGAGCGCCTTTAAAAACCTCTTTGAGCTGCCGATTTGTGTTCTTTCCGGGGTAGTATGTAAAGTTACATCTCGTTCCGCTAAAGGGCCTATAGCTCAGTCGGTTAGAGCGCATCGCTGATAACGATGAGGTCGCTGGTTCGATTCCAGCTAGGCCCACCACGGAACAATGGGGCATTAGCTCAATTGGTAGAGCATCTGCTTTGCAAGCAGAAGGTCAGGAGTTCGATTCTCCTATGCTCCACAGTATTAGCCCGGCTTACTTAGGGAAGCCGGACTTTTTGCTTCTTGTACCCTCTCGAAGCTCTCCACGCCTATGAAACTGGTTTTTGGGGGAGTTTGTCCGATAGCAGGCATCAACGCGCTTGATATTGTTAAAACAGCAAAGGTATTCGCTGAATACGACCACGACACCTGCTATCAGATTAGGATTGCATCTAACATGGGAGATCGTCCGCATCCAGTTGGGGCACATGAATGCAGAAACTAAAACCTAAGAAATATCACCCAAGACTTACCTGGATCATATTTCTTGTATTAGCGATACTTTTGGGCCTATTTTTCGGGTTGGTCCTAGATTTAGGCACCGGTCCTAGAACAGTGATAGGATTAATCTTGTTCTGTCTTTGGTTCTGGATAGATTGGACTATGAGAAAGAAGTTTTCGAGTGATGAGGACTAAACTTCCTCTTTAAAGCCAATGTGGGGCACTCCAACTAAAATGGAGTGCCCCATATGTCGTTTCTTTGCCTCTTTTCTTCCACTTTGGGTAGGCGAAAACAGCAGGTGAAACCTGAAGTGTCCCACTTGTGGAAGATCACATCTTGGCGGAAGAGCGTATCAATGCACCTCGCGTGTCAGGTGGTAGCCCCGAAGCTCGGCGTTTCATGGCACACAGCCTGGCAATGGGCGCAGGAGGCCCATCGTGCAGGAAACTTCCCAGGACTGGGCCCAAAGCCTCCGTTATGATCCGGTTCATCGATAAATGCCGAGTCCGTTTCTCTGTCGAGTTCATCTGCAATGACGTTGAAGAATAACCGAGCTGATGGGGCCGGGCCTGACCGCGCCGTGTCCACTTTCCGGGGGCTAGGCCCGTTTAAGCTGGGTGGCCATCTCGGCAGTTCCACTTCGCCTTCCATGCGACAATGGCTTTTTTCGTCCTGTAAATATACCTCCCCGGGGTATATGGTGGGGAGAGTAACCATCACTGTGTTCCACCGACGCTAGGACTCCTCTCGGTGCAGGGAGGAGAAGAAAGGAATTTTATGAGTACTTCCCACCAACACGGTGAGCATTCCGGTGCTCACCAGGCCGCGGAAGCGGATCATACGCAACACACAGATCATGGCGGCCACGAAGGGCACTCTCACGGTGACCACCACGGTCACGAGCACGGGCATGGCCACGGTCACGGCGATCACGCGGCGATGTTCCGCAGCCGCTTCTGGTGGTCGCTGCTGCTATCGGTACCGGTCGTCATCTTCAGCCCTATGGTCGCAGACTTGCTCGGCTACGGCGTACCCGAATTCAATGGTTCATCCTGGATTCCCCCGGTGCTTGGCACCATCATCTTCATTTATGGCGGCACGCCATTCCTGCAAGGCGGCTGGTCGGAACTGAAATCCCGCCAGCCCGGGATGATGCTGCTTATCGCCATGGCTATTACCGTGGCGTTCGTCGCCTCATGGGTCACCACCTTGGGGATTGGAGGATTCGACCTAGATTTCTGGTGGGAGCTGGCCCTCCTGGTCGTCATTATGCTGCTGGGCCACTGGTTGGAGATGCGCGCACTCGGCGCGGCCTCCTCCGCTTTGGACGCCTTAGCAGAACTTTTGCCTGACGAAGCCGAGAAGATCATCGATGGGCAGGCCCACACCGTGCCAGTCTCTGAGCTGGCGGTGGATGACATAGTACTGGTCCGCGCTGGAGCGCGGGCGCCTGCCGATGGCACCATTGTTAAAGGCTCAGCCGAATTCGATGAATCCATGATCACCGGTGAATCCCGCCCAGTCTACCGCGATAAAGGTGAGCGCGTGGTCGCCGGTACGGTGGCCACCGACAACACCGTCCGCGTCCAGGTAGAAGCCATCGGAGGAGATACGGCCCTGGGCGGTATCCAAAGCATGGTCGCCGAGGCGCAGGAATCCTCCTCCCGCGCCCAAGCTCTTGCCGATCGCGCCGCAGCGTTGCTCTTCTGGTTTGCGCTAATCGCAGCCCTCATTACTGCGGTGGTCTGGGCCATTATCGGGAGCCCAAGCGACGCCGTGGTACGCACCGTTACCGTGCTCGTCATCGCTTGCCCCCACGCCCTCGGTTTGGCTATCCCACTGGTCATTGCGATCTCTACCGAGCAGGCCGCACAGTCTGGGGTACTCATCAAGGAACGTATGGCGTTGGAGCGCATGCGCACCATCGACACCGTTCTCTTCGATAAGACCGGCACCCTAACCGAAGGCGCTCATGCCGTTACCGGTGTCGCAACCGTTGAGGACATCAGCGAGGGGCAGCTGCTAGCAGTGGCCGCCGCGGCCGAGGCCGATAGTGAACACCCGTTGGCCCGCGCCATCGTCAAGGCAGCCGAAGACCACGCGGAAGCATCCCAGGAGCAGCTGCACAGCACCGATTTCAGTGCTGCCGCCGGCCGGGGAATCCAGGCCACCGTAGATGGGGCAGAGGTCCTCGTCGGTGGACCGAATATGCTGCGCGAGCTAGAGCTTGCCACCCCTGGGGTGTTCGATGCGCAGGTTGAAGAGTGGTCCCAGCGCGGCGCAGGTGTCCTGCATGTCGTGCGCGATGGTCAGATCATTGGCGCTCTCGCGGTCGAAGACAAGATTCGTCCCGAATCCCGCGCGGCCGTACAGGCCCTCCAAGAGCAGGGCGTCAAGGTTGCGATGATCACTGGCGATGCCACGCAGGTCGCTGAGGCCGTTGGCGAAGAACTGGGTATTGACGAGGTCTTTGCCGAAGTCCTGCCGCAGGACAAGGACTCCAAGGTCACCGAATTACAGGAGCGCAGCCTGGCCGTGGCCATGGTTGGCGATGGCGTCAACGACGCCCCAGCCTTGGCCCGCGCGGAAGTCGGCATCGCCATTGGCGCCGGTACCGATGTCGCCATGGAATCCGCCGAGGTCGTGCTCGCCAGCGATGACCCGCGGTCGGTGCTTTCAATGATCACCTTGTCGCGCGCTAGCTACCGCAAGATGATCCAAAACCTTATTTGGGCATCTGGCTACAACATCATCGCCGTGCCCTTGGCTGCAGGCGTACTCGCACCCATCGGTGTCGTGCTTTCCCCGGCGGCCGGTGCGGTATTGATGTCGCTATCGACCATCGTGGTGGCATTCAATGCGCAGTTGTTGCGCCGGATCGAATTGGACCCAGCTCGCTTGGCACCCACCAGCCACTAGGCGGATCAGTCCAGGCTCGGATAACTGGTACGGGGCTCCGGATACTTGGGATTATTTTAGAATTGAAGTCCAGTTGCTAAAATAATCCTCATGACCGAGCGGGACGACTTTTGGCTGGAAGAGGATGAACTAGCAGCATTCATGTCCCTGATGAGCGTGAATGTCCGGCTCACCAATATTCTAGACGCGCAGCTGCGCGATGATGCCAAGCTAAGCTTCTTTGAATATACGGTGCTCTCACGGCTATCAGAGGCTGAGAACCATGAGATGCGCATGCGAGACCTAGCCATCACCGCAAACGGCTCCCTGTCCCGTCTGAGCCAGGTTGTTACCCGTTTGGAGCGCCAGGGCTGGGTCGTGCGGCGTCCTTGCCCCAATGATGGGCGGACGACGATGGCGCACCTTACCGATAGCGGCTGGGACAAGGTAGTAGAAACCGCCCCGGGCCACGCCAAGCAGGCCCGCCGATCCGTTATCGATAACCTGACCCGCGCACAGATCCATCAAATGACCCAAATTAATGAGCGCATCATCAAAGCCATCGAAGCCGACGAGCGCTATGGCGGCCGCTATTAATTATTTTTTGGGATAGCCGCGGCGGCCGGAGACGGTCTTATCAAAGGGAATCCAAAACCGCAGGGCTGCATCCTGGTTTTTGGAGATGCCAATGCGCGGGCCGCGCACCCATTCCGGTGCAGACTCGCGCTCAGAAAGCTGCACTGGCAGGTGGTTATCTTCCAGCGTTGCTCCCAGAGCTTTTCCGAGGTTCCCGGGGCCGCGGGCTAGGTTATGAAAATCGCTGGTGCCGCGGCGTGCAAAGGCGGTATCGATCCCGGATAGCACCTCACCACCGCGCAGTAGGCACCCTTGGCCCACGCCTTCGGGCGCGCACACGATATTGACATTGCGGTGGATGCCGTAAGAGGCATACACGTACATCCGGCCGGGCGGGCCGAACATGGCGGCATTGCGCGGGGTTTTCCCACGAAAGGTATGGGCGGCGGCATCGTCCGTGCCCAAATAGGCCTCGACCTCCGTAAGGCGAATGCTCACCCCAGCGTGCGTGATGACGCAGCCAAGGAGTTGCGGGGCTACGACATCAGCAGTGCGGGAGAAATCAATCATTAACGGGAGTAGTAGCGCTTTCCGTCTACCGGGGTGCGCAGCAACTCATCGAGGCTGACCGGCTCCAAGCCCTTGGCGCGCAGGCCGTCGATAATGCACTCGGCCGCATTGACGGTGGTCGGATGAATATCGTGCATCAAGACGATGGAGCCTGGGTTAGCATCCTGGACGGCGGCATTGCAGACGTGCTGCGAATCGCGGATCTTCCAGTCCAAGGTATCCACGTTCCATAGGGCCTGCGACAAGCCCTTATCCCTGGCTACCTGGTCAACCGTCTCATTGGTGGCACCGTAGGGCGGGCGCAGCCACTTTGGATTCTGCCCGGTGGCATTGCGGATCGCCGCATTGCCGGCGTCGATTTCTTGGGCAATATCGCCGTAAGCTAACTGGTTGAGCTGGCGATGGGTCTTGGTGTGATTGCCAATGGTGTGACCTTCTGCCTGCATGCGCTGGAGCGCTTGGGGGTACTGGTAGGCGTGATCCGCTAGCACCATGAAGCTGGCGTGAGCGTTTTTAGCCTTGAAGGTATCCAAGAGCTGGTTCGTATAAGGGCTTGGGCCATCGTCAAAGGTAAGGGCCACGCAATTCGGGCAATCTACGCCGTTACCCTGTGGCTGCGGGGCTGGTTGCGGTGCGGCCCCAGCTTGGGGATCCGGTGCGGGTGCAGCCTCGTTCTGCGGCTCGTCTTGCGGCGCTACCGAGGAAACAAGATCCTGTGCCTGCGCGCGGGTGCTGTCGATGCGGCTTTGAATATCGGTCTGAATCTCAGAAACCGCGGATTGGATATTGGGTTCTGAGGACTCGACTGGTTTAGGGGTGCCTTCGAGGAATTGCGCATTGGCGCAGGCGGGAAGGGCAGCGGTGGCAAGCACGGTGAGCGCGGAGGTAAGAAGACGACGCATACTTTTCCTAGGAACGAGGACAGATGGGCACGATTAGCCAGCCTACTCCACTGCGAAGGGAATTATGGATTAAACGCGTGTGATAAATGTGATAGAAGTAAATCACTGTGCCGCGGTGTCTTCGGCATTTTTGGAATGAGCGGCTGCAGTAGTAGAGTACAAGCCACTGGGGCATTAGCTCAATTGGTAGAGCATCTGCTTTGCAAGCAGAAGGTCAGGAGTTCGATTCTCCTATGCTCCACAGGAAAAGTCCGGATTCTGGTCAAAGAATCCGGACTTTAGTCATGCATAGGGTTATAAAAAGCGCTTGACCATGATGTAATGCTCGGCGTATACACCTACATGCTCGAAGCCCAAGCGTTCATAAAGCCGCTGGGCACGCGGATTATCGGGGTGGACGGCCAGGGAAATGCCGGGCGCTTTGAGGGTCTGGGCGAGGGAAATGGCGGCATCGATAAGCGCGGTGGCAATGCCTTGGCCCGCAAAGCGGCTTTCTACTGCAATGGCAAATTCTGGGATGGCCGGTTCGACGAATCCGTAACCGTGATTGTCCTCGGTGCCCCAATTGAGCCACACCCCGCCGGCGGGCACGAGGTCCTCCCAAGCGATGAAACCTCCCTGGTTGGGCTCCCAATTTTCCACGTAGAAGGAAAAATCGTCGGCAAAACCGGAAGAAAGCTCGCCTCGTTCATCGCCGAAGGTATCGGTCAGGAAGTTGAGGCGAGCTATATAAGTGCGATCGGATTCTTGTGTCGCGCGAATTTCCATAATCCCCAGGATATATGAAGAATCCGCCGGGCTAGTTAAGCCAAGTGGTAGTTATGCACGTCCGCGCCGTTGAATTCGCGCATTTCACCGGATTCGTCAACGGAGCGGAAGGTAGCGCCGTTATCGATGGCAAAGCGGAGGTTATCCACGCGCGGGGAGGGATCATCGGTTACTGGGCCTGCGGGGAAATAGTACGTTGAACCGTCTTTGAGCTTGACGGTGAGAGACTCAAAGCTCATTGTTTATCTCCTTGTAGAAAGCCTTAATGGGTGAATTCAAGCAGGAGATTTTTAAATAGGCAAAGCAATGAGATCTAGGCAACGCCTACTGCACCCCACCGCGGGGGTGCGAAAGGAACTACTGCTCGTCAGATTGCAGGCGGTGCTTGCCTTCACTCTGGTGATCATCGGTGATGCGGGTGGTATCCGCTTCCTCCGCGGCGGCCTCTTCTTCCTCGCGGTGCTTAGCCAGCTGCTCATCGATGGACCCCAAGAGCTCCTCATCGCGCATGGCACCCTCTTCAGCAAGGTCCGAATCGGCTTCGTGCTTACCTTCGCTGGTGGAGGTGTAGACCAAGGTGGATTCTGGGGCGGTGTTTTGGGTGCCGCCACGGTAGTCATCCACGCGCGGTGGGGTCTGGGAAGGCTTGTCATTGGAGCGCAGCCAGTAGTAAATAGCGCCGGTTGCCGCGGCGAGTAGGGCAACGATTCCGGCAACGGTCCAGAACTTGGAAGACTTCTTGTCCTTCTTGGTCTGCTTCTTTGCCGCCTTGGTGGCCTTCTTCTTGGCCTGCTTGCGGGCCTTCTTTGCCTTCTTGGTGGCTTCCTTCTTGGCCTCATCGAAACGCTCGACGGCGTCCTCGCGGTAGTTATTGAATTCCTCTAGGGCGCGCTCGAGGCGGGAGTGCGCGGCCTGGGTAACTGCGCCTGCCTGCTTGCGCGCCTCATCGAAGGCGCTATTGTCTTCCTTTTGCATCTGCTGGGCAGCCTCTTCGAGCGCGGTATACGTTTCGCGGGACTTTTCTTGCCGGTAATCGCGCAATTGCTTCCACAGATTGGAACCGGTCTTCAACGCCATATTCACTGCGGTGGGGTTCATGAGTGCAGGTGCTCCTTAGATGAGATTTATCTGTCCTTTCCCATCCAGCATAGTGGCCAGCCTGACACCCCACCACTGTTTTGGCGGGTGATTCAGGGGGTGGAATCACCCATAAATAGACCGCTTGGTTCAGAATGAGGGATTAATATTCACGCTGATTTTGGCTAACCGCGCTGTTTATGGGGCTGCAATGGTAATACCATTAGCGGCGCGCTACCCGGCAAACTGAACAGCTTGGTACGTTTTCCTCCAGACAGCAATTGAGATCGGGAAAAGGAGGTGACTATGAGCCCGCGATTTTCGGCGTCAGCACCATTGGATTCCATGAGTGAAGAAGAACTGATGGTGCCGGAGCGTTTGGCGCTATCTTTCGAGGTAATTCCGCCGCGCCATGACGCCGATGAAGCCAAAATCGACCGTTTGCTGGAAACCTTGGAAAGCTACCACCCGGATTATATTGCGGTGACAAGTTCCAAACGGTCCGGTTGGCTCGAAGGGACGACGGCCTTTATCGAGCGGATTTCGCGCACCACCTCGATGCGCCCGCTTGCGCACTTGGCCTGCACGGCTGGTTCGCGCACGGAGCTAATCGGTTGGACCAACCGCTTGGTCGATGCCGGTGTCCGCGGCCTGCTGGCCCTGCGCGGGGACCTGCCAGAGGAAGGTTTGCCGGAGTACTATCCGCAGCATGCCGATGAATTGATAAGCCTCATCCGGCAATTGGAAAGGCAACAAGCCGCGCGGTTCGCCGCTGGCCGCCTGGCCGTCGGAGTCGCGTGCTATCCCAGCGGGCACGTTGAATCTAAAAACGAAGATGAAGATTTTGACGTCTTGCTCAAAAAGCAACGCCTCGGCGCGGACTTCGCCATTACCCAGCTATTCTTCGATGCCCAGGATTACCTGCGTTTTACCAAAAAGGCCCAACTGGCCGGGGTGCATATTCCCCTTATTCCGGGAATCATGCCCATGACCAGCCTGCGCCGGGTGGAGCGAATGGGAGAGCTGTCCGGGCTCGCCGTGCCCGAAAGGGTGCGGTCGGCGCTCGCGGCAGCGACAACCCCAGAAGAAGAATACGAAACCGGCATGGAACTGACCGCCGAACTAGCCCGCGACATCGTGGCTGGTGGGGCGAGCGGGCTCCATATATATACCCACAACAACCCCGACAATACTCACGACCTACTAACCCGAATCGGAGTAGACAATGACCAACGCTAATTTCCCCAAGGCGACAATTGAGGGCTATCCCCGCATTGGCGCCAACCGCGAGTTGAAGCGCGCGCTCGAGTCCTACTGGGCCGGCCGCATCGACGCGGAGACCTTTGAGTCCGCCGCACACTCTCTGCGCCTGGATACCTATAACCGCCTGCGCGACCTCGGCCTGACCGAGGACTACGCCATCCCGGCAGACGTCGCTTACTACGACCAGGTTCTCGAAACCGCACTGACCGTCGGTGCCGTTGCCGGTGAAACCCTGGATGATGAGTTCACCCTGGCCCGCGGTAATAAGGACACCGCGCCGCTGGAGATGACCAAGTGGTTCGACACCAACTACCACTACATCGTGCCGGAAATTGCGGATGACCACGCCTTTAAGGCGCACCCACAGCGCATTATCAAGCTGGTAGAAGAAGCCCGCGAAGCAGGCCACACCGTGCGCCCGTACCTCGTTGGCCCGGTCACCCTGTTGGCCCTATCCAAGCAGGCTGAGGGTGCTGCCAAGGCCCCGCTCCAGCGCCTAGATGATGCCGTTGCCGCTTACCAGGAGGTTCTGGCGGAGCTGCACAAGGCCGGCGTGGAGTGGATCCAGTTGGCAGAGCCTGCCCTCGTTGCAGACCTGACCAACGCCAGCGATGAGGACTTGGCTGCATATACCAAGCAGGCATACTCCGCCATCCTGGGTGCAAAAGAGCGCCCACAGGTCTACCTGACCACCCCGTACGGCTCTGCCCGCAAGGGCCTCGATGTCATCGCAGAGCTCAAGCCAGAGGCCGTTCAGGTTGACCTTTCCGTCGGCACCCTGGCCCTGGATGACGGCTACCTCGAGCGCGTCAAGAACCTGAACACCCACGTCGTCGCCGGGCTTGTCGATGGCCGCAATGTTTGGGCCGCCAACCTGCGCGACCTGCGCTCCAAGTACGAGGACCTGGCCGGCAGCATCGATGAACTGTCCGTATCCACCTCCGTGTCCTTGCAGCACGTGCCGCACTCCGTCGAGGCAGAATCCAAGCTGCCTGCCGATGTCGCCCCATGGTTCTCGTTTGCCAATGAAAAGGTCAAGGAAGTCGTCGCCCTGGTACAGGGCCCAGAGGCAGCCGAAGAGGCCTACAGCGTCAGCGACCGCGCCGTGCGCACCCGCGCTGAATCCGAGCGCATCAACAACGCCGCCGTGCAAGAGCGCATCTCTCAGCTGCCGGACGGCGAGGTCAAGCGCGAGCCGGCCTTCAACGAGCGCAAGGAAGCACAGAAGGAGCTCGGCCTGTCTGAGCTGCCGACCACCACCATCGGTTCCTTCCCGCAGACCAAGGAAATCCGGCAGGCGCGTGCCGCGCACCGCAAGGGCGAGCTTTCTGATGCTGACTACAACTCCGCCCTCAAGGACGAGGTTAAGTCCGTCATCGAGCTGCAGGAGCGCCTTGGCCTGGACGTCTTGGTCCACGGCGAGCCGGAGCGCAATGACATGGTGCAGTACTTCGCGGAGCTGCTCGATGGCTTCGTCACTACCGAAAACGGTTGGGTACAGTCCTACGGTTCCCGCTGCACCCGTCCGCCGATCGTGGTGGGTGACATCTCCCGCCCGGCTGCTATGACCACCGAGTGGTCGAAGTTTGCACAGTCGCTATCGGAAAAGCACGTCAAGGGCATGCTGACCGGCCCGGTCACCATCCTGGCGTGGTCCTTCGTCCGCGATGACGTGCACCAGTCCGTATCCGCGGACCAGCTGGGCGTGGCCTTGGCAGATGAGGTTCGTGACCTGGAGGAAGCCGGCATCGACATCATCCAGATCGATGAGCCAGCCCTGCGCGAGCTGCTGCCGCTGCGCGAGCAGGATCGCAAGGCCTACCTGGACTGGGCAGTGCGCTCCTTCCGCTTGGTAGCCCTCGAGGCCAAGCCCACCACACAGGTACACACCCACCTGTGCTACTCGGAGTTTGGCCAGATCATCGACGCCGTCGCCGGCCTCGATGCAGACGTCACCTCCATCGAGGCGGCACGCTCCCGCATGGAGCTGCTGGAGGATATCGATGAGACCTTCCACTCTGAGATTGGACCTGGCATCTACGATATCCACTCCCCGCGCGTGCCTTCCGTGGAGGAAATGGCAGAGCTTATCCGCGCCGCTCTCAAGAACGTGCCGCTGGATCGCCTGTGGGTTAACCCGGACTGCGGTCTGAAGACCCGCGGTTACGAGGAAACCGAAACCTCCCTGCGCAACATGGTGGAAGCCCGCGATGTGGTGCGCAACGCCCTCTAAATAGGAGCTGAGAAATTCTAGGTTCTTGAAGGAAACGCTATGCAGCCGGTCTGCATAGCGTTTTCGTGATCTTGTACCCACCCGCGACGCTATGGCCGGATCCGGATTACCGTGGGCGCTATGAAGCACTCAGCATTTCGCAATAGCCAAGAATCCTTCCTGTCTGATTCCCTGGCCGGGTTCATCGCCCAGCATCCCGATGCCACCTGGCACGACGCGGGCTTCATCGGGCGCAGCACCCCGCTGCGCACGGCCGATGATAAACCGGCGGTCGCGGTCATCTCCGGTGGCGGATCCGGTCACGAGCCCATGCACGCCGGCTTCATTGGGCAAGGCATGCTCGCCGCTGCCTGCCCGGGCCTGCTGTTTACCTCCCCGAATGCGGTCCAGGTCAGCGAAGCCACGCAGTGGGCCGATCAGGGCAGGGGAGTGCTGCACATTGTGAAGAATTACACCGGTGATGTCATGAACTTCACCGTGGCGCGCAATGCTGCAGAGGCCGTAGATACGCGTTCCGTATTGGTTGCCGATGATATTGCTACCGAAGGCACCGGCGAGGGTCCCGGCCGGCGCGGTACGGGTGCCACGATCCTGGTGGAAAAGGTGGCCGGTGCCGCGGCGTACCGTGGTGATGACTTGGATAAGGTCACCGAGCTCGCTGAACGCACCGCCGATCAATCCCGCAGCATGTCCGTGGCACTGGGATCTGGCTTCTTGCCCACCACGGGGCGCGAAACCTTTGATCTGGACGATGGGCACATGGAAGTCGGCGTGGGCATCCACGGCGAGCCCGGCACGCACACGGAAAAGGTTGATAATGCCCATGCCATCGTGGCCACCGTGCTGGAAAAGCTGGGTGCTGCCCTCGACATCAGCAGCGGCGACGAGGTGGTGTGCCTAGTCAACGGTTTGGGCGGCACCACGCCTTTGGAACTGAGCCTGGTATTCGGCGAGGCGTCTGCACAGCTGGCGGAGAAAGGAATTACGGTAGTGCGCTCCATGGTGGGCAACTTCGTCACCGCGGTCAATATGCACGGCGTATCCATCACGCTGCTCAAGGCGGACGACGAGCTGCTTGAGCTTATCGATGCCCCAACTTCAGCCCCCGCCTGGCCCCATACCTTGGGCGGTACAAAGCAGGTGGAAGCGGCGCGGATTACCTTCGAAGATGAACTGCCTACCGAAGGCGAAGAGAACCAGTGGTTGAGTGACTTCGTCGATCGCGTGCAATCCTCCATCGAGGAGCTGACCGAGCTTGACCGCAAGGCCGGCGATGGGGACTTCGGCACCAATATGGAGGCGGCGCTGGAAAGCATTAAACTGCCGCTGCGCGGTGCGGATGATGAGATTTTTACCGGCCTGGCCAAACGCTTCCTCGTCCTGGCGGGCGGAACCTCGGGCGCGGTCTTCGGCAGCTTCTTCAACGACATGGCCCGCGCGGAGACCTTAGCGGAAGGATTAAGTAGCGCGGCGGAGTTCATTCAAGAACTGGGCGGCGCGCAGCGCGGTGATTGCACCATGCTCGATGCGCTCATTCCGGCCGCGGAGAAGGCGCAAGAAATCGGCGCGGAGCGCCCAGACGAGCAAACGCTCCAGGCCCTGTACGAGGCCGCTCGCGAGGGCGTGGAAGAAACCGGAAAGATCGCCGCCAAGAAGGGGCGCGCGTCCTACCTGGGCGATCGCAGCAAGGGAGTCATCGATCCCGGTGCCCTCGTGGTTAGCTGGCTATTTGGGGGACAAGCCCTGTCAGCTGACTAGGGGGAGAACGATAGCGCGATCGCTGAGAGCGTTATGTCTTGCACAGCGGAGAGGAAGTAAATTCTTTACAATGGCTGGCATGACTCAGAAGACCGCAACTGCAACGATGCATACCAACTACGGCGATATTGTTATCGATCTCTTCGGTAACCACGCACCGGTAACCGTTGAAAACTTCATCGGTTTGGCCAAGGGCGAAAAGGACTACTCCACCCAGAACGCAAAGGGCGAGCAGTCCGGCCCGTTCTACGATGGCGCCATCTTCCACCGCATCATCGATAACTTCATGATCCAGGGCGGCGACCCCACCGGCACCGGCCGCGGTGGCCCGGGCTACCAGTTCCAGGACGAGTTCCACCCAGAGCTGCAGTTCGACCGCCCATTCCTGCTGGCCATGGCCAATGCTGGCCCAGGCACCAACGGCTCCCAGTTCTTCATCACCGTGGCGCCGACCCCGCACCTGAACAACCACCACACCATCTTCGGTGAGGTTACGGATCCAGCTTCCCAGGAAGTCGTTTCCAAGATTGGCAAGGTCGACACCGACCGCATGGACCGTCCGCACGAGGACGTTGTCATCGAGTCCATCGATATCGCCTAAGCGTTTTCCTCGCTCCGCGCCCGGCACCACACACCTTGCTGTGGTGCCGGGTTCGTTTAGTTTTTATCCGAATGCCAACAAAGGGTCAGCTTCTACGCCATGGTGAAAAATTATTTGCGAACCGCCCCCGTTACCTCGACCATTGCCGCGATCTGCATCATCGCGTGGTCAATTACCGCGGTACAAGCTCGAACTTTGGGCGAGACCTTCTTTCTCTCCACGCTGAGCCAAGACTGGGCCCTGTGGGGACCGCAGTACGCCGATGCGCCGCTTACGGCGCTGTCTTCGGAATTTATGCACTTGGACGGCGGGCACCTCGCGGTCAATATGGTGATGCTCCTGCTCATTGGTAGGGAAGTAGAGCGCGCCCTCGATACCGGGTTATACATTGCCGCGTATCTGGTTTCTTGTCTGGGCGCTTCCGCCATGGTGCTGTGGCTCGATTTTGGCACGCCCACGGTAGGTGCCTCCGGGGCGATCTTTGCGCTGATGGGCATGCTGGTGGGCGTCTTCCGGCAACGCGGGATGGACCTGCGCGCGCCCATCGTGCTCTTGTTGGTCAATGTGGGCTATACCTTCGTCGCGGAGGGAGTCTCCCTGTGGGGCCACTTGGGCGGGTTGTGCACCGGCATCATCTTGAGCTTCTTCCTCTTTCATCGAAATAAATCCGTGCGCTGGGCGGGTGTCGCTCTTACCGGTGCGGTCATCATTGTGTTATTGGCCCTGCGAGCTGGGGTTTGGGGATAACTGTGGAATTTGATCACCGGAATGGGTGTGCGAAAGAAATCCACAACAGTTATCCACATTGTGGATAACCACATTCTTGTAATTTACCGAACGCTTTTCCGGAGTTTTCCCTGATCACACAGGTTATAGCGGTATCGGCGGCCGAAAAATCACCTGTGGAAGCCCGTGAAAACACTTATCCACAGGGTGGGGATAAGTCTGTGAAATAAATATTCCACAGGTTTCTTCCACAGCCTGTGGATAACTTTGTACCCATCGTGTGGGCGAATAGGTAGATTGGGGCCACTGACCTGCACAAGGAGGATTGTGGATAAACAACCGCACGCTGTGATCGTCGGCGCAGGGCCCAATGGGCTCACCGCCGCGGCCCGCCTCGCCACGGCCGGTTGGCACGTGGATGTGTATGAGCGCGCCAGCCACCCGGGTGGGGCGGCGGCATCGTCGACGGAGATCTTCCCAGGCACCGTCGTCGATCTCGGCGCGGCCGGTCATCCTTTCGGCATCGCGAGCCCGGCCTTCCGCGCGCTCGATCTGGAATCGCACGGCCTGCGCTGGTGCCATGCGCGCTATCCCATGGCCCATCCACTGGAGGGCGCGCAGGCGGGCATTCTTCACAATTCTCTAGAGGAGACCGCCGCGGGGCTCGGCACCGATGCCCGGGCGTGGACCCGCCTGCACGGCCACGTGGTGCGCAATATCGACGAGCACGTGAATAACGCGCTCACCCCGCTGGTGCGCTGGCCTGAGCACCCAGTGCGCTTGGCGCAATTCGGCGCGCCGGGCGTGCTTCCGGCGAGCGCGCTCGCGCGGGCGGCATTTACTTCCCCGCAGGCCCGCGCCTTATTCGCCGGTAGCGCGGTGCACGCCATTGCCTCGCCTACCAGGGCTTTTACCTCCGCTTTCGGCCTGCTCTTTGGCGCGCTCGGCATGACCCGCGGCTGGCCGGTGGTAGAAGGCGGTACGCAGGCGCTTGCCGATGCCCTCGTCTCCCTCCTCCGCTCCCACAACGCCCGCATCTACACCGGCGCCGACATCACGGATGTGCGCAGCCTGCCCCGCGCGGATGCCCTTATCCTCAATCTCACCCCGCGCCAGATCCTTAGGCTGGGCGGGCTCGACCTTCCTGCACGGACTCGACGAAACCTGCGGCGGTGGCGCTATGGCAGCGCGGTGTACAAGGTGGACTTTCACCTCAGCGAACCGGTGCCGTGGACCGATCCCCGCGTGGGTCAAGCTGGCACCGTCCATGTGGGTGGCAGCGTGGAGGAAATCAGTGGGGCGGAAAGGGACATCGGCAAGCGCCGCATGCCCGTAAATCTCCTGGTCATGGTGTGTCAGCAATATGTGGCTGACCCGTCGCGCGGGCTGGCGCTGTGGACCTATGCCCACGTGCCGCACGGCTATGAGGAGCGTTATCCAGGGGAGGTGACAGGCCTCATCGCGCGGCAGATCGAGCGCTTTGCACCAGGTTTTCGCGATACCATCCTGGCCACCCGCGCGACGAGCCCAGCTGACCTGGAACGCTGGAACCCCAACCTGGTGGGTGACGATATCGCCGGTGGCGCGATGACCGGGCTGCAGACCGTGCTGCGCCCGCGCCTCTCCGCGCACCCGCACCGGCTCGCGCCGGGAATATTCATGGCTTCGGGGTCCACCGCGCCCGGGGCCGGCGCCCATGGCATGCCCGGCTGGTGGGCCGCTGGGGATGTGGCTACCCCTTAATAGGAGCCCGGCGTTCGCAGTAGAGGAAAACCGCACCGATCATCCACAGCGTTACCGCGGCAAGATATCCAGGGGTGGTCGTGGTCTGCGGCTCGATACCATTGCCTGGGATAAGCCCAGTAACCAGTGGCTCCAGCACGAAACCGAGTACTGCAACGTAATCTAGCCAGCCCAACCTGTGGGAAAATGCCCCCGCCGCGCCGAAAAGTGGCCCGGCGATAAGGGCAAAGAGGAACCACGCGGCATTGGAGGAAAAGGCCGTCTGCCAGTCGTAGATGCCAAAGGCGAAAAGCAGCCCGTAGTGCACCGCCAACATGAGCAGGAGTATGCCGGCTCCCGCGAAAAAGGCCGTGGTCCACCGGTGGGAGCACGCCTTGCCCATGAGGTAAGCAAATAGCGCCCACACCATGCCAGAGCCCAGCACTGGGCCAAGGTAATTGCGTAAGGACAGGCGCGCGGGTGCGGTGCCTTCGATCAGGGCGGGATCAGAAAACGCGATATGGACGACGGCATAGGCCACCGAGACGGCTAAGCCGGCCAAGAGAACGTACTGGGACCGGTGCCGCGGCGGTGCGGGTGAACGACTGGTCATGGTGTGCTCCTTGAGATGAGGATCCCGCCATGTCCGGGGCACGGACTGGTGAGGGGCTGCAATAACCCTAACCTAGTGAAGGTGACAATCTCACATTAAAAACTGAAAGTGACCCCATTGACAACGGCTTATGGTACCAATAGGTTATAACATAGTGCTGCGCTGGGATATCGGCGCGTTTATGGGACGGTGCCTGCCCACACAACAGAAAAGTGAACGAAATATGCAGACACAGACGAAGGGCCGCGTAGAAGGCCTGTACATCGACGAGAACGTCGAGCTGCGCGCTGGTGCGCTGAACTTTGGCGGGCGCATTGAAGACATCTCGTTTGGTGATGTCCCCGCAGCGCAGGCGGCCTGGCAATCCGGTGACCCGGATGTGCTGCTGTGGGTCCCAGGTTTTGTGGACTTGCACAATCACGGCGGCAATGGTGGAAGCTTTCCCAATGGTGATTATGACCAGTGCCGCGCCGCCGCGCGATTTCATCGCGCCCACGGCACCACCACGCTGATAGCCAGCATGGTTTCTGGAACGCAAGCGGAGTTGTGCGCGCGTGCGGAGTTGCTTGCCACGCTGGCAGAAGAAGGGGACATCGCCGGCATCCACATGGAAGGCCCATTCATCGCCACGGCCAAGTGTGGCGCACAGGATCCATCGCGCATCGTGCCGGGAGACCCAGGCTTTTTCCGCAGGGTGATCGATGCCGCCCGCGGCCACCTGCGCTCTATTACCTTCGCCCCAGAAACCCAGGCCGCTGCAGAGATCCTTGAGGTTTGTGCAGAACACGATATTATCGCCAGCTTGGGCCATACCGAAGCCGATTATGAGACCACGCTGCGGATCATGGAGCAGGCGAAAGACTTGGGCGTCACCGTGACCGGGACCCACCTTTTTAATGCCATGCCGCCCATCCACCACCGTGCACCCGGCACGGTGGCCGCGCTCCTTACCGGCTCGAAGGCGGGCGATGCGGGGGTAGAGCTTATTGCCGATGGCGTGCATCTTGCCGATGGCACCGTGGATATGGCCTATAACCGCCGCTCCTTTGCGGTCACCGACGCGATGGCCGCTGCCGGCATGGCCGATGGTTCCTATGAGCTGGGCTCCCTGCCCGTTACCGTGATCGATGGCGTGGCGCGGGTAAACAGTGGCGCCATCGCCGGTGGAACCTCCACCTTGGCGCAGCAATTTGCGCGTTTTGCCGCGCGCCACGGCGCAGAGGAGGCGGTTCGGTTTACCTCCACCACGGCCGCGGACGTACTGGGGGATAAGGACATAGGGCGTTTGGCTCCCGGCAAGCGCGCCAACCTCGTGGGCCTGAATGCGCGATTCGAGCCCATGCGCGTCATCGCTGATGGCATTGACATCACCGCCGCGACAGATACTGATTCACGTTAGGAAATACTGCATGGACATCCTCATTCGTTCCACACCAGCAGAGGTGGCTATTGCCGCCGCCGATATCTTCGTCCGCTATGCCAACGCCGGGGCCACCTTGGGCCTGGCCACGGGTTCTACTCCGGTAGCGATGTATCAAGAACTCACCGCCCGCTACGAGCGCCAGGAGGTGAGTTTCGCTCGCAGCCGCGCCTTCCTCCTCGATGAATACGTGGGGCTGGCTCGCTCCCATGAGCAGTCGTATTACTCCACCATCCGCCGCGTATTTACCAGTCACGTCGACTTCATCGATGAGTTAGTGCAGAGCCCCGAGGGCGATGCCGCGGACTCGGACCGCGCCGCAGCCGCCTATGACCAGGCTATTCGCCATGCTGGCGGCATCGATATCCAGCTGCTGGGCATTGGTGGCAATGGGCACATCGGCTTTAATGAACCCTCCAGCTCCTTGCAATCGCGCACGCGCCTGGAAACGCTGCACCCGCGGACGGTGCAGGATAATGCCCGCTTCTTCGAGAACACGGACAGTGTTCCTCGCTATGCGCTAACCCAGGGGCTCGGCACCATCAGCGAGGCCCGTCACCTATTGCTGCTGGCCACTGGGACCGAAAAATCCAGCGCGGTCCGCGACATGGTGGAGGGCCCGCTATCCGCGCACTGTCCGGCCTCGATCCTGCAGATGCACCCGCGGGCCACGGTGATTCTCGATGAAGACGCCGCCTCCCAGCTGGTGGATCACGAGTACTACCGCTTCGTGGATGAGCACCGTCCGCACTG
Source organism: Corynebacterium sp. KPL1824 (assembly GCF_000478095.1). Taxonomy (NCBI): domain Bacteria; kingdom Bacillati; phylum Actinomycetota; class Actinomycetes; order Mycobacteriales; family Corynebacteriaceae; genus Corynebacterium; species Corynebacterium sp. KPL1824. The sequence goes on from NZ_KI515749.1 coordinate 128,267, forward strand.
AAGCCCTCTTTACTTCTTTACACCTTTGAAAGGACTCCTCTCGTGAAACTCAATATTATGGGGCCGCTGCAGCGGCTCGGAAAGGCGCTGATGGGCGCCGTGGCAGTACTGCCTGTCGCGGCGATCCTCGGCGGCGTTGGCTACTGGATAGCCAGCGTTGCCGGCCAGGATAACGTGGTCGCGCAGCTGCTGGTCAGCTCCGGCGGTGCCGTGCTGGATAATCTGGGCTGGATCTTCGCCGTCGCCATCGCCTTTGGCCTGGCCAAAGACTCCAATGGTGCCTCCGCACTGTCCGGTTTCCTGGCGTATGCCACCTTCATGAAGCTCTTGGGCCCCGACGCGGTGGCCGGCTATCGCGGCATCGAAGATCCCGAGGCTCTTACGGGCGATGAAGCCGTCGAATGGGCGGCTGAAGGTTGGAATGCAGTCGGTGACGGCAACGTTCTTTTCGGCATCCTTGCAGGCATCATGGCGGCGATGGTCTATAACCGCTTCCATGGCACAAAGCTGCCGGACTTCCTGGCCTTCTTCTCTGGCCGCCGCCTCGTCCCCATCCTCACTGCGCTTTTCGCCATCGTGGTTTCCGCCATCCTCTACTTCGTATGGCCTTTCATTTACCACGCGCTCTTCAACTTCGGTACCTCCATCCAGGGCCTCGGTGCTGCGGGTGCGGGCATCTACGGCGTGGCCAACCGCCTGCTCATTCCGACGGGTCTGCACCACGCGCTGAACTCCGTCTTCTGGTTTGATGTCATTGGCATCAATGACATCGGTAACTTCCAATCCGGCCAGTCCACCATCGATGCCGCCGCCGCGGCCACCTCCGCCGCAGAGTGCCCTGGTATTTGGGAAAACGGTCAATGCACCGTGGACGGAGTCGTTGGACGCTACCAGGCCGGATTCTTCCCGGTCATGATGTTCGGCCTGCCGGGTGCCGCCCTGGCCATGTATCTGCGCGCGGATAAGGGACGCCGCAAGGTCATCGGCTCCCTCATGGCCGCCGGCGCCCTGGCTTCCTTCTTCACCGGCGTGACCGAGCCGCTGGAGTTCTCCTTTATGTTCGTCGCCCCGCTGCTTTATGTGGTGCACGCGCTGCTGACCGGCCTGTCGGTCTTTATCGCCGCCACGATGGAATGGACCGCGGGCTTCGGCTTCTCCGCAGGTTTCGTGGACATGCTGTTGTCCTCGCAAAACCCGCTGGCCAATAAGTGGTACATGCTCCTAGTTATGGGCGTTATCTTCTTCGCCCTCTACTTCGTCCTCTTCTACTACCTCATCGGCTGGTTTAACCTGAAGACCCCAGGCCGCGGCGATGACGAGGATGCGGCTGAAGAAGACGATACCGCCACGGGCGATGACAAGACCGCCGCGTCCGCCGCCCGCATCATCGAAGGCCTCGGCGGCAAGGACAATATCGATTCCCTGGATTACTGCACCACCCGCCTGCGCGTGGGTGTAAAGGATCGCGCGCTTGTCGATGACCCCACTATCAAGCGCGCCGGTATCTCCGGCGTCATCCACCCCTCCGAAAAGAACGTGCAGGTCATCGTGGGGCCCTCCGTGCAGTTCATGTTTGATGAGGTCAACCACCAGCTGCGGACCGGCTCTGCATCAGTAGCTACGGCGCCGGCGAAGCCCAGCGAAGATTCTCTCTCCGCAGAGAAAATCGGGACCGATGTTGAGCTCCGCGCCCCGTTCGAGGGAACCGTCGTGCCGCTCTCCGAGGTCCCCGATGAGTCCTTTGCTCAGGGCATGGTGGGCGAAGGCTTCGCCGTCATTCCTACTGAGATCGATGCCTTCGATGTCTGTGCCCCAGTAGATGGCACCATCACGATGGTCTTCAAGACCGGCCATGCCTTTGGCATGCGGACTGAAGAGGGTCTTGACCTGCTCATTCACATCGGCATCGATACCGTGGAATTGAAGGGCGAGGGCTTTACCAAGCTCGTGGACAAGGGCGATGTCGTCCGCGCCGGCACCCCCATCATTGCGGTGGAGTCTGAGAAGCTGCGCGACCGCGGCATCAACCTCATTACCCCAGTGGTCTGCCCCACGGCAAAGCAAATCGCTGGAGTAGATATCGAACACGAGGGCCGCGCTGACCAGAGCGTCTCCGTTGCCCGTGTGCGCCCGGCTGGCCACTAGAATTTGCCCTTCCAGCTTTTCTTTGAGACTGGTGGCCAGGTCTAGAAGTTCGTCCGGGTTATCTGCGGGGCGCTGTTGAGATAGATTTCGCTGCGCCTTGCGCACGAACTTTGAGAGTGTGCCGGCGCCGCGCGCTAGTGGGGAAGCGGCAGGAAGTTCCGCCAGTAGTGCCGTAAGTGTTTGGCGGCACTACTGGCGGCGTCTAACGTGTACTTGTAGTCTCCAATGTCCCCGTGGGCTCCGATGAACAAAGCTCACTGAAATGTCCTAGGAACAAAACCCGGGACACTTCAAATTTCTGTCGCGCTAACGTGGTCGAGTCCCTGCGGCAGCGGCTTTTCACAACTTCATGGGCGGTTCAGTTGATGCCGGTAAGGAAACCTAGAGAGGCCCTAGCAGCACGGGGGATGAGTTTATTAAAGGCCGAAGGCGCCGCCGCTGACGAGGATGAAGGTACCCAGGCCGATCAAGACGATAGGGAACAGCACATGCTCCCAGCGTTCGAGAATCTCCGCGATGGGCGGACGGGTGGCCACGAACTTCGCCAACAGGACCAGGCCCGCCACCAGAATCAGAAAGACAAAGCAGTAGATGATAACGGTGGCGGTATCCACGTTGAGAAAAACCGGGACATAGACACCGATATTGTCGCCACCGTTGGCAAAGGTCACCCCGGCGACGGTCAAGACGCTTACGTTCTTTCCGCTGACTTTCGCGTCATCGTCGTCGTCATCGTCTCCCCGCCAGGCTTGCCAGGCCGCCCACAGCCCCAGGGCCAGGGGGATCAGCCCGAAGTAGGGGATCGCCTCGATGGGCAGAAAGGCATCCGCCCCTAGGGTGACCAGAATCGAGGCTGTGAGGATGCCCGCGAAACCAAGGTACTGCCCGGCTAGGATCCGAAGTGTGGTCCCTGCTTGGCCGGCCCCACGGGCGAAGAACAGCGAGAGCACGATGATGTCGTCGATATTGGTGGCGATAAACAGACCAACCGCCCCCAGGAGACCAGTTACCACTTACCTGTTCCCCTCTCCGGTGGCACACCCGGGCACGTCACATGCCGAGTCAATACACGGGGCATTTTCGTCGGCAGCCAGAGTGGTATCTAGCAGTGAGTTCAACGCTTGGACAAGATGGGCGTCGACGATCTCGTAGCGGGTCTTCCTCCCCTGCGGTTCGGCGACCACAATTCCGCAGTCCCGTAGGCAAGTGAGGTGGTTCGACACATTTGACCGCGTCAGTTCCAGTTCCCGGGCGAGAGCGGCCGGGTAGGCCGGGCCGCCCAGCAGGGTCAGGAGAATACGGGATCGGGTGGGATCGGCCATCGCCCGACCCAATCGGTTCATCACGTCCAAGCGCGAAGCAATAGTCAGCATGCACTGGACTATACAGCGTCTGCTGAACTGTTGCAACGAGGGGCGAACGTCGGCCCGACGGTGATGTGTGGGATGTTCAGAAGACTGAAATGGTAGCGGTGTGGTGAGTATCTGGTAGCACCTGAGTGAGTATCCGGTAGCGGGTAGACTCGGGCCTCGACTTGTCGACTTTCCGAAAGCAGCCGTTCGTCAACGCTGCGTCCTGCTAGGCGGTGGTCGGGCCGAGGCTTCGCAGTGCATGGTTCGATTGTGGAATGGAGCGGTGAGAGCACTCGAGCCGACGGTAAGAATGCTGCCGTAACAGCAGTGTCATCACGGCATGATAATCCCTCATGGCAGACCCCTTTCAGTATGTGCCGCACCCGAGTGGTGCGGCTACCGGGAGTATCATCCCGAGCCTGGTGAGCCGCTACCGGATAGCCACTAGAGCGCAACCGGATAGTCACGACACTGCTACCAAATACCCGGGCGCAACATGGGACACCAGCATCCTTCGGTACTGTCTGTGTCGAAATCGTTCGTCTATGAACAGCAGGCTGCCGCAAGGGTCACTCAGGCGGCCGAGGCCTCTGTTCCGGACAAGGACAAGGAGCAATCCGCGGGGCTGCCCCCACGAGCGTCAAGAAGAAAGCGTAACTGGCCGGCTGTCAGGGACGCCACCGCCTCCCACCCCTGACATATTGCCTTAGGGGTGGCGGTAATTCGACCATCCGCAGCTTAGGCTTGGCCCTTCAGCCAACTCCTGTCGATGACCCGGTGTGCATAGGAGATCATCGCCATGGCGTCGAGAAAATCTTGTCCCTTTTCTTCCGATCCCAGACGTGCGCGCGGTCAAGTCCCGTGTAGTGGTGTAGTGGTTTGTGCTTTCGGCTCGGTATGAAGTTCGGGGTGCTGGTTAGGCGGTTAGCTGGTGGTGGTCGCCACGATGATCTCCTGGGTGGTGCATGAGGTGCTTGGTGTGTTCGAGTGCTGAAAGTGACATGTAGCGTTTTGTTGGAGGTCAAGTCCATTGACGAGCTGTGTGCCATGAGATCCCCAACTTTGAAGCTACTGCCTGGCACGCGGGGTGCATTGACATGTTTTCCGCCACGATGCGGTCTTCCACGAGACGGACTAGGCGGTCCTTTGCATCCTGGTCAAATTTTCTTGGCATGTTCCAGATTTTCCCATCTACTCAAACGGAACAAACCTGGAACACTTCAACCTTGCGGTGGGCGGCGAGGATTTCTTTGGTTGCGGTCTAGGCCTAACGCCAGCCCATGGTCATGAGCAGGCCAATAAGGGCGAGGCCGAAGCCGATGCCGTAGTTCCAACCGCTGAGCTCCGCCATGAAGGGGATGGATTCACCGGCGAGGTAATTGACCACGAGCCACAGCAGGCCGAGGACCATCAGGCCAAGCATGATGGCCACGTACCACTTCGGGGTGCCTTCAGAGTTGATTTTGACCGGGGTGCGGTTCGCCCCGGCAGAGCTCGATACCTGGGTGGCAGAGCTCTGGGTGATCTTTGACTTTGGCATAAGAGACCTTCTCTAGATTTCAGTTCTTATTTCAGTGCTTACTGATGAATTACGATACCAGCAGCGGTGGTTACGGCAGTAGCGCCGAGGCTTCGAATTTCCAGATGCGAACCTCCACGTCCTGATCCTTGCGGATGGTATCGCCAGGATTGATGGATGCCCAACCGATCTTATTGCTATCGACCAAGGCGCCGGTAGGAATTGGCTCGCCCACGCGCAGCTGGCCATCCCAGCCCGCCTGGCGCAGGGCATTTTCGGCTTGTCCTTGATTCTTGTGCATGACCTCGGGTGCCTTCATGAGCATCCCATTGGATACCTCAATGGTGACAGTCTGGCCTTTTTCCAGCTGCGCGCCCTGGTTGGACACGTTCAGCACGGTGCCTTCCGGCTCTAGGGAATCTACTTCGCGGACATTGACATCGAAGTCACTGGCTTCAAGGCGGCTGCGTGCATCTTCTTCGTTCAAGCCGGAAACATCAGGAACGCGCTTCTTTTCGATGCCCTTAGACACCGTCACCCGGACCTTCGAGCCCTTGGACAATTGCGTACCACCCGCGGGGTTCTGCTGGATTACCTCGCCGGCGGGGGCGTCATCGTTGCGCTCGGAAATATCCGAGTTCAGCTCCAAGCCTGCCTCTTCCAAGACTTGCGCGGCCTGATCCAAGTTCATGCCGGTGATATCTGGGACATCGATGATTTCCTTGCCGGAAGAAACGGTCAAGGTCACCGAGGCGTTCTTCTGCAATTCCGAACCCGGGGCCGGATTGATGCGAATCGCATTATTGCGATCGATATCGGGGTTAGCTTCCTCGTTCACGGTGACGAGAAGTCCCAAGTCCTCGAGCTCTTTGACCACTTCATTGCGCGGGCGGTTTTCTACCTCCGGCACGATGACGCTATTGTGTTCCGCTACCTCGGTTTGGTTCCGGCCGTCCCTATTCTTTTCATCGTCGCCACTCCAGAAATCCCAGGCAAAATAGCCCAAGATGGCGACCAACAGCGCGACGAGAAGCAGCGCGAGCCACTTCATCCAGCCGCCGCCTTCATCTTCTTCGGGTGCTCCGGTAGGACGCGTCGATTCGATCGGTGCCCGGTGGGATGTAGCAGTAGCGGTGGCCGGCGCGGGCATCGCCGTCGTGGCATCGTCCTCGTTGACGTGCATGCGGGCGGCCTCGGTGACCTGGCCCGTGCGCAGGCGGTCCAAATCGCCGGCCATCTCCCACGCAGACTGGTAGCGGTCCGCGGGGTGCTTGGCCATCGCGGTCAGTACCACTGCATCGATATTGACCCGCTGGGTGGGGGTCAACGAGGGGTCATCGATAAGCTCCGAAGGCGGGGTCGGTTCCTCCTGCACATGCTGGTAAGCCACGGCAAAGGGGGTTTCGCCTTCGAACGGGGTGTGGCCGGTGAGTACCTCGTACATGACGCAGCCCAGCGCATAGACATCAGAACGCGCATCGGCGTTCTTGCCGCGCGCCTGCTCCGGGGAAAGGTACTGGGCGGTACCGATAACGGCAGAAGTTTGGGTCATCGCCGAGGTCGAATCATCCAAAGCACGGGCGATGCCAAAGTCCATCACCTTCACCTGGCCGGTGTTGGTGAGCATGATATTCGCCGGTTTGATATCGCGGTGAATGATTCCCGCCTCATGGGATGCCTGCAAGGCCTCCGCGACCGGCTTGAGGATCTCCGCCGCCTCTTGGGCAGGCAGCGGGCCATCTTCGCGAATAATATCGCGCAGCGTGGCCCCGTTGACCTTCTCCATGACGATATACGGGATGGTCATGCCGTCCATCTCGGTCTCGCCGGTGTCATAGACCGCGACGATATTGGGATGGTTGAGCCTGCCCGAGTTCTGCGCCTCGCGGTAGAAGCGCTCGCGGAAGTTGATATCGCGAGCCATCTCCGTGCGCAGCATTTTTACCGCAACTTGCCGGCCTAAAGTGGTGTCCTCTGCGGCAAATACCTCGGACATACCGCCGGAGCCGATGATCTCACCGAGCCGGTACCGGTCATTGACCATGGCTTAGTCACCATCCTGTCTTAATAGGTCAGATAAATCCCCAGGGAGTTCATCGGGCTGTGAGTTTACTGTGTTTTTCTGCTCAGGTGTATTTTCGACGTGCGTCTCCTGCGGCTGGCGCTGCTGGGGCTGACGTTGCTGCGTCGGGGTATTCGGGGCCTGCTGGTTTCGCGTCGGGGCCTGCTGGTTCGGGGTCTGCGGCTGCCGGTGATTATCGCGCGGCGCCTGGTTGCCCTCCCGATCTGTAGGCTCCGTCTCCGTTACCGTCACTTCCTGCGGTGTCTCATTAGTATCTTCTTCCTCCAGGGTTTCTACCTGCGTGGTCGTGGGATCCCGGTATTCGGTGACCACGGAAGTTTCCTGGGTAGACGAAGGCTCGCTATCGCCGCCCTCGCTACTCATGAGGTTCATGATGGCGTAGCCGGCTGCGGCAAGCAGGGCGATGGCCGCGACGATACCCAAGCCCTTAAGGAAAGACTTACCGCCCTTCGAATCATTGTCCGGGGCTGGTGCAGCCTTACGCTGTGGAGCTGGCGTCCCCGTGGCCGTCCCCGCCGCTGGATGAATGGTGGTGGGCTGGGCGACATCGGCAAGCATCTCCGTCGATGCCGAGGGCGAAGGCTCTGGAGCCTGCTGGTGGGGCGGAATGGACTTGGGCTGCGGTGGGCGCTTGCCCAGGCGCACATCGGATACCGCGACCGTAAATTCATTGCCATCGGCATATCGGGTATTGGGATCCTTGCGCAGCGCAATACGAATGAGCTCGCGCGCCGGGGCGCTAATCGTGGTCGACAGCGGTTCAGGCTCTTGGTTTATGTGGGCAAGGGCGATGGACACGGAGGAATCGCCCGAAAAGGGGCGCTTGCCGCCGAGCATCTCGTAACCTACGACGCCGAGCGAATAGATATCCGAGGCAGGGGTGACCTCCTTGCCCTGCGCTTGTTCAGGTGAAACGTACTGGGCGGTACCCACCACCATGCCGGTGCGCGTGAGCGGTACCGAGGCAGCCGCCTTGGCGATGCCAAAGTCCGTAATCTTCACCTGCCCATTTTGGGTAATCATCAGGTTGCCGGGCTTAATATCGCGGTGCACCAAGCCCATCCGGTGGATTATGGATAGGCCGTGGCCCGCCTGCTCAAGCACGTCGAGCGCGAGTTCTTCTTGCAAGGTATTCTCGCGCGCGAGCAGGTCCGCGAGGGATTCGCCCCGCACGTATTCCAAGGCCATGAAGCAGAATTTGCGGCCATTATCTTCCAACTCGCGGTAGTCATACGTGGCCACCACGTTATCGGACTGGATAGATTCGGCCGATTCCGCTTCATTGCGGAAGCGGGAGAGGAATTCCTGGTTATCGGAAAATTCCGGCCGCAAAACCTTGATGGCTACTTCGCGGTCATTGCGAGTGTCATCGGCAAGCCACACCGTTGACATGCCACCGTGGCCAATGATCCACTGCAGCTCGTAGTCGCTGCCGATGAGTTCCTGGAGATGGTCCTTATTCTCGGTATTCTTCATTACTGCTCCCCCTGGTATGCGCTCAAGATGGCACGACCAATTGGGCCAGAGACTCTGCCGCCCGTTGCGGATTCGCCCAGGTTACCGCCGTTCTTGACGACGACCCCGACGGCAATATCGCGGTCCGGGTCAAAGGCCACGTACCACACGTGCGGAGCCAAGCCTTCGCCGTGCTCGGCGGTACCGGTCTTGGATGCAAAGCCATTGCCGTCGTAGCCCCACGAAGAACGCTCGGAGGCAAACATCAAGTCCTTAATGGTCGATGCGGTCTCTTCCGTCACGGCCTCGCCGCCCTTCTTGGGCTTGGTGGTGCGGATCTCCTTCATCTGGGCATCGGTAATGCGATTGACCAGGTAAGGCTCCATGCGCGTGCCCTTATTAGCCACGGTGCCGGCCATGACTGCCGCTTGCAACGCGGACATAGTGACATCGCGCTGGCCGATGGCCGATTGCGCCGTCGCCGCACCATCTGGAAGGTCGCCCAAGGTACCCCCGGAAGAAGAGACTCCCAGATCGTATTTCTCACCAATGCCGAAAGCATCCGCGTATTTGCGCAGCTCATCCGCGCCAATCTGCTCAGACATCTGCACAAATGCGGTATTGCACGACAGCGCGAACGCGGTCTGCAGGGTGACGGAATCTTGGCCGTTGCACTTTTCATTGCCGTAGTTCGTCAGCTCCGTGACGGCATCCGGCAAGGTAATTACATTGGCACCGGTCAGGCTCGACGAGGGATTGAATCCATTATTCAATCCGGCCGCAGTCGTAATGATCTTGAAAATAGATCCCGGTGGCAAAGTATCCGCCGCTGCGTGGTTGACGAGCGGCTGGCCCGCCTGCTCCTGCAAGCCCGTCCAAGCTTCATCAGCGGACTCGCCCACCAGTGAATTCGGGTTAAAACCTGGGTTGGAGGCCATGGCCAGGACCTTGCCCGTCGACGGCTGGATGGCAACCGCCGATCCTTCGTATCCCGGACCGGCCAGTTGGTCATACGCGGCCTGCTGCAATGCTGGGTCGATGGTGACCTCTACATTGGCGCCCTGGGTGGGCTTATTCGCGATGGTATCCAGCCAGTGCTGCTTGAACAGGGAATCATCCGTGCCATTGAGAATGTCATTTTGCGAAGATTCCAATTCCGAAGCGCCGAATTGGCTGGACAAGTATCCGGTGATATTGCCAAAAGCAGGCGAATCGATGGGATAAGACCGAGAGTAGGTCTCATCCGGGTTTTCCGTAGATTGCGCCAGCACCGTATTGCCGGAATAGATCTGGCCGCGCGGGGTGGTCTGCAACTCGATAAACCCGCGCGAGTTCTTAGCATTATGCGCGTATTTATCGTCCGAAAATGCCTGAATCACCGTCAGGTTCACCAACAGGATTGCGGTCAAGACGATGGCAAAAAGGGACACTAGGCGGATGGATTTGTTCATCGGTAAGCCTCCTGAACCGACGGGAACATGGAGGTGTCACTCGGAGCATTGCTCGAGTTCTCCTGCATGGGTCGGCGTGCCGCGTTAGAGATCCGCAGCAAAATCGCCAACAGTACATAGTTAGCCATGAGAGAGGAACCACCGGCGGACATGAAAGGAGTGGTCAAGCCGGTCATCGGCAGCAGGGCGGAAATGCCACCGGTGACGACGAAGACCTGTACCGCCAAAGTAAGAGAAAGGCCTGAAGCGACCAGTTTGCCGTACGTATCGCGGGTACGCAACGCGGTATTGAATCCGCGGGTCACCAACATGCCAAAGAGGACCAAAACGGCAGCTAGGCCAATCAGGCCCAATTCCTCACCGATGGCGGCGAGGATAAAGTCAGAGTGTGCCACCGGCACCAATTCGGGGTGGCCTTGGCCCAAGCCGCTGCCGGAAATACCGCCAGAGGACATACCAAAAAGGGACTGGGCCAATTGGTAGCCGGTGTTGTCGTAGTTAGCCAGCGGGTCCATGAAGTTGGAAAAACGCTGCTGGATTTTTTCGGATACCTGGTAAATGCCAAAGCCACCGATACCGACGAGGACGAGGCCAATAAATAGCCAACTAACCCGGCCGGTAGCCATAAATAGCATGCCCAGCACCGTGCTAAAGAGCAGCAATGCCGGACCGAAGTCATTGGAAATGCCCATGATGATAATGGCGATGGCCCACACGATGAGAATGGGGGCGAGGTCGCGCAAACGGGGCAGGGAAATTCCCAAGAAACGATAGCCAGCCACGGTAAAAAGGGATCGCTTCTGCGTTAGCAGCATGGCAAAGAATAAGATCAGCATGATCTTGGAGAACTCACCCGGCTGGATGGAAAATGGCCCGAAGTTCAGCCAAATGCGCGCCTCAACGCCATCAGGTTGTGGCCACACCAATGGCAGCGCCAACAGTACGAGGCCGGCTGCGCCTAAGATATAGGAGTAGCGGGTGAGTGAGCGATGGTCCTTGACAACCGCCAGGACCAGCACAAAGAGCACCAAGCCAACGACGGTCCACATGACCTGACGGACCGCGAGACCCCGATCATTGACCAAATCCAAGCGGGCCAAAACGATAAGCCCAATGCCATTAAGGATGGCCACGATAGGCAACATGATCTGGTCCGCGTAGGGCGCCAAGAAGCACATTGCCAAGTGGGCAATGGTAAAGACACCAATGAATCCACCGATGAGGTAGATCAAGTCCGTCGTAAGCGCATTATCTTGCGACAGCTCCAAACTTACCAAGGTAATGGCAAAGACAGCCGCGGCGAGAATAAGGAGGCCGAGTTCGATTCTTCGGCTAAAAAACTTCTGCATCAGCTACACCTCCCTACAAGTGACCCCAGGTTTGTTTTCCTTGGTGTCTTTATTATCTTTTTGGCTCGGTGCAGTGATACATGGCTTGAGTGCCTTTTCACCCAGGTCATTAATCTGATCCTGAACCTTGCTCAGATCACCGGCGGAAATGTGGTTGACCGCGCCGCGCTCAGACTCGGGCAGGTCAGAGACCTTCAGCGGGGTGAAGTCTCCCTTGCACTTCTGTGCAGAAAACAGCAAGGAATTCTTGTCATTAATGCACACATATTGGTGCGTAGAGCTTAAATCCTTGCCAAATACGGAATAGTCCGCGCCTTTGAGGATGGTGATTTCTTGTGCGTCGTTGGTCTCGGCGTAGTAATTATTGGACAAGAAGTTCTTTACCCACAGCCCCGCGCCGATAACGAGCGCCAAGATGATGATGAGCGCGATGAGGACCTTCCACCCGATTTTTCGTCGAGATGGCTCGTCTTCTGCCTCTTCCTCATCAGAGTCCTTGGCCGCGTTGTCCTCATCGGCCATGACGGCCGGCGGAATCACCTGGGGTTTACGGGTGAGTTTCGCGGCGCGTGACGCCGAGGAATCCGGGTGCGTGGGTTCTTCTACCGAACCTGCAAGAGCACCAACGCGGAACGGCTCGTGGGTGGCGGGTTTTTCTTCCGTGACCTCGGCGATGACGACGGTGACATTGTCCGGTCCGCCGGAACGTATAGCGAGATCCACGAGGGTGGAGCCCGCCTGTTCGATGCTTCCCTGGCCAAGAGCGGTTTCAATAGTGGAAGCGGTAACTGGGTCCGAAAGCCCATCCGAGCACAGCAGGATGCGGTCGCCCGTCTTGGCTTCGAACGTGAAGAGCGTCGGCTCCACCGAACGGCCGGTATAGGCCTTCAAGATGAGGGACTTTTGTGGGTGGGAAGAAACATCTTCTGCAGCCAGCTCGCCCTTATCCACCAAGGATTGCACATAGGTATCATCCTTGGTGATTTGCTCGAGCTTGCCATCGCGCAGCAAATAAGCGCGCGAATCACCCACATGGCAGACACCAAAGGTCGTGCCATTGAACAGCATCGTGGACAGCGTCGTGCCCATACCTTCAGTCTCCGGGTGGGCGGTGACGTGCTCGCTGATGGCTTCATTGGCGTCATCGGCAGCAGCTGCAAGGAGTGCCTCCGTGTCCTCCTTACCCGGATCCTGATCTAGGATTTCGAGGTGGTTGACCATGAGTTGGGAGGCGACCTCACCTGCGGCATGTCCGCCCATGCCATCGGCCAAAATCAGCAGGTGGGATCCGGCGTAACCGGAGTCCTCATTATTTCCGCGGATAAGCCCGCGGTCCGACTTGGCAAAAAAGTTTAGCTTCAGTGTCATGCGTTCAACCTCACGGTAGTGCGGCCTAGCTTAATCTCGGAGTTCGCGCCGACTACCTCAGGTTGGTCGATGCGCACACCATTGACGAGGGTTCCGTTGCGAGATTCCAAATCCTCCACTACCCACTCGCTGCCGCGGCGAAATAGGCGTGCATGATGGCCGGAAGAGTAATCATCCCCAGTGACAAAATCACAGTCAGCGGCACGTCCCAAGGTGCATTCCTCGAGTGTGCCCAAATTCATGTGGGATCCCTGCAAAGGGCCCTCCACAATAGAAAGCTGCTTCACCGCAGCATGACTGCGCGGGGACGCACCCATTTTTGACGGCTGTGGCATAGCACCTGCGGATTTATTGGTATCCCGCCGCATGGCATTCAAGGCCACCAGGACAAATATCCACAAAAGAGCCAATAAGCCGATGCGAAGCGCCAGCATGATGACTGCATCCATGGCGGCCTCCCTTCCTCAGTGTGAATTAGTAACTATGCGAATCAAGGCCCGTAATGCGGACCTCGACGTGGGAATGGCCCATGGTGATCACATCGCCATCGGCAAGCAGCCAGTTATCAATGGGAGTGTCATTGACCGTGGTGCCATTAGTGGACTGCAGATCCACCAACACGGCATCTTCACCGTTCCACGTGATTTCCGCGTGCTGGCGGGACACGCCCGTATCCGGCAGGCGCAAATCCGCATCATTGCTGCGGCCAATAATATTTGACCCTTCCTGCACGTGGTAGACGCGGGAAGAGCCATCCTGCAACATCAAATTGACTGCGGGGCCCTTTGTTTGCGGTGCGGGTTGGTCATCTTGCGCAATGAAAGCGGTAGTAGCTGCGTCATCCGCATTATTTTCGTGCGGGTTGGTCATCTGGTCCTCCTGACCATCAAAGTCGTGGAAAATCGCCTCGAAACCGGTCTCTTCTGTGGGCTCGTGATCTATAAACGAGGACACACGAAGCTGGCCCGTGCGCAGGCCCGATTCCTCCGCAATCCGCACAATGACGGGACCAGCGAGGGACCATCCGTTATTGCGGATAAAGCGAGATAATTGGTCTGCGCAATCGGCAGGCAGATCGGGGTCTTGCGACAAGTTCTCCAAATCCTTGGAGGAGACACCTACAGTCATGACATTGGGACTATAGAGTTTGTTATCGTCCCCGTGGCCGAGATTGTCCTGGGCTTCTTGCTTCAAAAGCTCATCAATCTCTGCAGGAACGACCTTGCCGCCGAAGACAAAAGCCATGCCGTTATCAAGGCCGCGTTGCATAGCGGAATCGAGCTTCGCCAGCCTTTCTAAAAACGCCACGAGTTTTGCTCCTTTCCGCTATACAGCGATCAGTAGTGATCAGTAGTAGCCATTATAGTTTGTACACCCCTTTCAAACGTAGACGGCGGCGCGAAAGTTCCTAGATTTTCGCCTTTAAATGCGCAAAATAATCCGCTTTTCCTGCTGATTTGTAATTTGATGCTCTCCCTGTGCTATCTTTATCTAGTCGCACTGACAACCACACCCTGCCCGGGTGGCGGAATTGGCAGACGCGCTGGCTTCAGGTGCCAGTGTTCGATAAGGACGTGCGGGTTCAAGTCCCGCCCCGGGCACAATGAGCAGTTGAACAAACTGCACCACCGGAAGTAACAAACTCGAAAGGGTATGTTACCTCCGGTTTCTTTCATTTTTCAATCTTTGAGGTGCGAAGATTGCACGCGTGGGGATTGAGGGTGTGAATCCCACTGTCGTGGGTTTGATGAGGTAGTCGATGTTGCGGAAGCTTTGGCATCGGCGTGCGTTGTGCTCCGTACGTTGTTTCAAAAACGGGTTTCATCAAACGGAACAAAACCTGGGACACTTCATATCCCACCCCAGGCCTAATGACTTGGGTGCAGCGGCAACGCTCATCCGATTTAGGCAGAGTCGTTGCAGGATCCAGTGGGTCACCTGGTCCGTGGTCTTTGAATTGTCGGGCGTGCAGGCAAGGCCAGCACGGAAGATCTTCTGCAAGCAACGCTTGTTGGTGCACCGGTAGCGTGGAAGGCGCACATGAAGTTGTTGGGTGGCCGACGATGGGCAGATCGACCAGGCTGCGGATGACGTGGTCGCGGAATACTCCAGGCTGCCCGCAGGTAGGACATTCATTGATCGGCTCGACGGGTTCGGCTTCAATAACAGTGACGTCACCGTTTTCTGTGGCACCGGTGATAGTAGTTCCTAGTTTTGCGGTGCGGCAGATGGTATCGACGATGACATTTCCGTTAGGCTGCACAGTAGGTCCTTAGTTTTGTACGGATGGATTAGATACCTTTTTCCTACAAAGCCAAGGACCCCAATATCTTGTGCCACGCCCGAACCCCCGGCGAACTAATCAATGCACTCTAAAACCGGAAGAGCCCTTTTAGTACTACTGGTGGATTTCGGTTTTGGTGGGGATTAACGCCGCCGGCTTCGGTTTTTCCGTTGAGGAGGTCGTTGACTACTTCCCGATGGTGAAATGGGTCGATGGTGAGGTAGAGAGGAACCAGTCACCTGGAAGAGATCGATCCAGTCGTTGGTGTGCAATCTGGGAGGTAGGGTCGCGGGGTCGATTCCTCGCGAGCGCAACCATGATTGTGTTTCTGAACGTGATGAAAACAACCCTGCCCTTCGGAGAATTTCCCCTATCCCGCGTCCCCGGGCAGTGAAAACGGTGTGCACCATCGCCTGAAAGGCTTTGCGCTGCTCTATCGGAATCTTCGGGTCACCCACCCGGCGGATCACTAAGATCCCCCCGTCAACGTTTGGCTGTGGCCGGAAAGCAGTCCTTGGTACCCGAGAACCCAGGTGAAATGTGAACCATGGGGACCACTGAGCCGTCATCATCGTGCTTGCGCCTACCCCGGCCCGGCGGCGAGCGACTTCCCACTGCATGAGGAGTACAGCGTCAGTCCATGCTGGCGCATGCAGCAACTTTCGAAGAATGGCAGTGGTGAGGTGAAAGGGAATGTTTCCCACAATGACGCAGGGAGTGGCGGGTAACCGGAAGTTAAGGAAATCATCATGGACCACTTCGACCGCCGCCGAGGAGGTTTCTTGTGTGATTTTGGCAGCTAGTTTTGCGTCCACTTCAACTGCCGTTATCGCCCTCCCCAAGTGGGCCATCGGGTGAGTGAGGGCACCGCTTCCTGGTCCGATCTCAATGATGGGGCCGGAGGTTTGTTTCACAAGGTCGATGATGGAGTTGATGATCTTGTGGTTGGTGAGAAAATTTTGGCCATGCTCGTGACGGCCGTGTCCGTATGCAGACATCAGGTGTGCTCCTTGGATTTGAAAGGGAGCCGGGCATGACAAATAGCCGCCCGGCTAAAGGACCGGAGCGGTTTTTAACCTACGGGGTAGGAAACCGCCTTAGCGGTTGGTGCGCAACCGCAAGAAAGCGGTAACTGAAATCAACATGGGTCTAATTATATCCATTTTGGGGTTGCCCGCAAATCGTGGACACGTAGTGGGGCTACCTAGTGTTTAGACAGCTATTTCTTTTCTACTGGTGGTTAGACCAATGTGGTTTTCGAAGTCGACGGGACTGACCATTCCTAGTGCAGAGTGCCGGCGCCGACGGTTGTAAACGACTTCCATCCAGTAGGCAACGGCCTTGCGCGCGGCATCACGGGTTGGCCAGCGCTTGCGGTCGTAGAACTCGGTTTTAAGCGTCGACCAGAACGACTCAGCCATCGCGTTATCAAAGCACACACCAGTACGCCCCACAGACTGAGCAATGCCCAGGTTATGGCAGACTTCCCAGAGCTTCTCGCTGGTAAATTGCGTTCCGCGGTCAGCGTGGAACACCAGCCCATTAGGAACGTCACCGCGCAGTGTATGTGCCATCCGCAGGGCCCGTTCGACCAGGCATGTATCTTGAACGCTATCCATTGCCCATCCCAGCACCCTGCGGGAATGGCCGTCGCGGACCGCACACAAGTACAACCATCCCTCGCTGGTGCGTAGGTAGGTAATATCCGACATCCACACTCGGTTGAGCTCACCAGTATCAAACATGCGCTTGACCAGGTCAGGAAGAGCTGACTTACGCTTGGATTGAATCGTTGTCACCGGGACAAAGGCACGCGGTGAAATCCCTTCAATGCCCATCATGCGCATCCGCTTAGCCACAGTCTTGCGATTCAGGGTGATCTGGTAGCGCTCGGTAAGTTCTGCGGTGATCCGGGGAGCACCATAAACCTCATCGGAGTCTTTCCAGATCTGATGAATCTTGCGGTCAACGTCATCGTAAAATGTTGCACGATTATCTTTTCCGGATAGTCGTTTCTGCTGCGTATCAGCCCATTTGTAGTATCCAGACCGAGACACTTTTAATAGCCGTGCCATGCGTTTGATGCTGTAGTTTGCCTTCTCCTGCTGCATCAATTCGAACTTTTCTGCTCGCGTTGCTTCGCGGCGAAGAAGGCTGTCGCTTTTGACAAGAACTCATTATCCATCTTGGCTTCCGCCAACTCACGGCGCAGACGGGCATTCTCAGCACGAAGATCCGCCTCACTCATCCCATCCGAGGCCCCTCGGCGTTCACGCTCGAGTTTGACCCACCGGCCTAAAAGCCCGGCGGAGACGCCAATCTCCTTAGCCACATGAGCGATCGGGCGCTCTGACTCGATTACAAGGTTCGCGGCTTCACGCCGGTACTCCGGCGTGTACTTCTTGCGCTGTTGACTCACAATGAACATCCTCTCCTACGGACACAAGATCCGTACAAATAGGGTGTCCACTAAACGAGGGTAACCTCAATTTAAATTCGCGGGTGATATGAAGGGCCCAGGTTTTGTTCCGTTTGAGTAGATGTGAAAATCTTCGAACATGCCGAAGAAGTTTGATCAGGAGGCGAAGGACCGTGTGGTCCGCCTCGTGGAAGCTCGCATTCTGGCGGAGAATATTTCGATGCAGAAAGCCTGCAAGATCGTGGCACCAAAGCTGGGCTTTCGTGGCACACAGCGAGGCAATGGACGCAGGCCGCTCGACGTGAAGGACGCGTTAGTGAACGGTTGTCTGAGGGAACCAGGGGGAGTCGCCTGCGGAGCGCACGACGCGGTTTTCGACGAGGTCTGCGACGTGGTGGAGGAATTGGGTGACGGATTCGGTGGTGAAGTGCGCCAGCGTGATGTTGTTGACTTCCATGCCAAGGCGAACGGCTGACAGCGGCTTGGTGGCCATGTTTTCACTCCTAGAGGTGGTGTTCGGGTCGTTTCTGCCCAACACCTTACGGGCCGGGTGTGCACTTTCTGACCGTGTTTCCACCTGGGGGTTTCGTTTCGCGCAGACTCGTTTACTTAGTATCGTCCACCTCACGGATAGCCCTGTAGATGGTTTGCCGGGAGACGTTGAAGGACCTGGCGACTGACTTCACTGACTGGCCGTTCTCGACCAATAGCGCAGCCTGTTGCTTCTGCTCTTTACTGAGCTTCGGCTTCGGGCCCGCAACTCGTCCCTGTGCTCGGGCATGGGCGACGCCCTCGCGAGTGCGCTGAATAAGGAGGTCACGCTCCCACTCAGCTAGAGAAGCCATGATGTTGACCACGACCTTATCTGCAGGACGGGATGTGTCCAGAGCAGGATCAAGGACCCGGACATTGATGTCCCGGTCAGCTAGGTCGGAGATGGTAGTGACGGTTTCGACCATGTTGCGGCCCAGCCGGTCTAGCCGGGTCACGACCAAGGTATCGGCCGGCCTCATGTAGGCGAGGGCATCATCGAGGCCGGGGCGAGACCACTTGGCACCACTAATGGTGTCGCTGTAGATATGCTTAGGGTCGCAACCAGCGTCGATGAGGGCCTTGCTTTGCGTGTCCAGCGACTGCCCCTGTCGCGAGGTCGAGACGCGCGCATATCCAATCAACATACCTACTCACCTGTCAGTTCTTCCTCGGTCACGCTGAGGTCAGCAGGCAACGCGCCGTCGATGACGTAGGTGCGTAGCAGCTTGTCCAGCAGAGCACGGACCTTGAACTTCGACACCCTTGCTCCGGTGTCTTCCGTGAAGTACGCCGCCGCCAGGTCAAGGTCAATTGATGCCTTTAAGTCATCGAAACGCCCATACTCGTTGATGGTTGCCGCCGTGACCCGGGCGTCGAGTATCCGTCGCAGCTGCGCCATGTCCAGCCCTAGACATTCATGCAGTCGTACCAGCTGTCGGTCGCGCTCGGTGATGCGGTACTCGTTGATGTAGTCGTGCACTGTCTTGCCTGGTTGCAGGGTCACGTCACCTGCTTGGAGGTCGTGCAGCCAACGGTTAGCGTAGCGCTGGTCATCCTGACTCAGGCGGGCGAAGCTGGCATGCAGCTGTTCCAGCAGGTCATCGAGCACATCCTGCGGCACGCCGTCCTGGAGGGCCTTGAGGTACTTCTTGAACTTGCTGTTGAGGTACTCGGCATCAATGCGGTCGGTGTCGATGTGCTTGATGTGCACGTCAATGTCGAAGGGTGCATCCTCAGGCGACTGCTCTGAGTCGTCGCCTGCTTTGCCGAGCTCCTTGTAACGGGTCACCAGCGTGGTGTAGGTGTCCTCGGTAAGTTCCACCACGATAGGCTCCGTCAGGGCATCGAAGTAGTAGGTGTCCTTGTCCGAGGTGAAGCCCTGCACCTGCGCGGCCTGAAGTTCCCGGTACATGCGGTTGAAGGTCTTGGCGAACTCGCCTTGGTCTGCCTCAAGGTCGGGTAGCTGCGAGAAGTCCGGCTGGCCGGTCTTCGGGTCGGTAAACAGCGCCTCGATGGTAGCGAAGCACTCGTTGATGGATGTGAGGTGGTCATCGAGGTGGTCCACGAACAGGCCGAGGGGTCGGTCGCCGGAGTAGAGCTTTACCGCCCGGTCGATGTTGTCCCGCATAGTGTGCGGCCTGCGGTAGTAACGGATGGACCCGAAGGGCTTTTCCGGGCCGAAGATGCGGTTGGTGCGCGAAAAAGCCTGGATGATGGACTCGTACTCGATCACCTTATCCAGATAGAGGGTGTTGAGCCACTTGGAGTCGAAGCCGGTGAGCATCTGGTCCACCACGATGAGCAGGTCGATGTGTTGGCTGCGGTCGTCGAGGAAGGCCTTGGTGTTGTAAGGCTTCTTGTGGGCTAGGCGCTTGGAGACGTCCTTTTTGAACTCATCATGGGTCGGCATGGTGAAGTGCTGGCCGTAGGTGTTGTTGTAGTCGCGGAGAATCTCCAGCAGGCCGTCTTCCTTGAGCAGTTGATTGTCCCCGGTGTTGTCGATGTTGGGGTCAAACAGTGCTGTGACCTTGATGTGAGGGTACTGCTTCTTGAAGATGCGGTAGTACTCCACGGCCTCGGGAATGCTGGAAGTCGCTAGGATGGCATGGAACATGCTGTTGCGGCTGAGCTGCATCCAATGCTCGTTGATGTCGCTGGCGACAGCCTCGCGGTGGTTTGCCTTCTCATACTGGGTCGTTGGCAGGTAGTCCTCGATGCCCTTGGTCACACGCTTATAGGTGCTGTTGCCCTTATCGTCTTTTTCCAGCTCATAGATAGAGGCCATAGGGATCTGCTTCTTGTCCATGAACTTGCTGTAGACTGCCGCCTTCTGCGGGTCTGTCAGCGCTTCCTCTACGGTCTTGGCCTTGGCCGCCTGGAGGGCGACCACGGTGCGCACGTCATGCGTCCTGAAAGTCTCCACCATTTCAGGGTCGAAGCTCAACACGTTTTTATCGCGGATGCCGTCGGCAATTGAGTAGCGGTGTAGCTCATTGCCGAACAGTGTGGCCGTGGTGGAATGCTTCTTCTGGTTTTCGTCATGGATGGGCGTGCCGGTAAAGCCGAAGAACAGCGCGTTCGGCAGGGTGTGCTTGACGGAGGCGAGCATGTCACCGAAGGTGGTGCGGTGCGCCTCATCGACGATGAAGACCACGCGCTTGGAACGGATGAGGTCCAGGTCAGCTGTCTTCATCGTCTCAGGATTGACGCGGCTCATCTTGTGCAGTGAGGTCACGATGAGAGTGGAGCGCTTGTCCTTGAGCAGCGTTGCCAGGTTGGCAGCACTGGAGGTGTCCTCCACCGCGATGCTGTCGCCACCGTAGCTGACGTAGTTCTCCAGCGACTGCGTGCCCAGCTCAACACGGTCAAGCAGGAACACCACCTTGTCGGCGTTGTGGGAGTCAGCGATGAGCTGAGCGGTCTTGAAGCTGGTAATCGTCTTGCCGGAGCCGGTGGTGTGCCAGATGTAGCCGCCCAACTGGTCGCCACTGTCCCAGTCGTGACGGTCCACACGGTCAGCGATACGCGAGGCCGCATAGTACTGGTAGGAACGCATCGCCAGCAAGTTGCCAGAGGCACGGTCTGCGACGGTGTAGAAGCCGATGAGCTGGTGCGCCATCGGAATGGACAGCAGCGCACGTGCCACGTCGTCCCATTGGTTGATCGGCTCGTTGTTGAAGTCTGCCCAGTGGAAGAAGTAGTCCGGGTTGAATTTGCCTGCCCCCGGGTTGGCGAAGTAAATCGTCTCTTCTGGGGTCATGGCGACGAAGATTTGCACCAGGGAGAAGATTCCCTGGTAGACGCCCTCATGGGCGTATTTGGTTATCTGGTTCGCACCTTGGGAGACCGGCGCACCGGAGCGCTTCAGCTCGATGTGGAAGACCGGCATACCGTTGATGAGCAGCATCAAGTCGCCACGTCGGGTGGGCAGCAGCTCATTGGCGGTCTGGAAGCGCGGCTGGACGGCAATCTGGTAGCGCGACTGGCCACCGGCAATCTCTAGGCGGTCGTAGATTTTCAGGCTGATCTCAGAGCCGAAGTTTGCCGCCTGCGGTGCATCTCGGGTAATGGTCACGGTGCGACCGTTGATGAACTCGTTGAGCGCCAGCGGGGTGCGCAGGTTGTTGACCTGCTCGATGATTTGCGCCATCTCGCCTTCGGTGAGCGGCACGTCGCCTAGCAGGTCACGGCCCCGGTTGTTGGCGTAAAGAATGTCCGCCCAGTTGTCGATGAGCTGCTGCTCTGTCGGGAAACGCAGCAGTTCCTTGCTCCAGCCGTGGCGGGTGAGCAGGTCGATGAGCGCAGCCTCGAATTCAGCCTCAGAACGAAATGGTGTGGTCATAACTGCTCCTTAGATGAACATCCGTTGCAGCAGCGCCGCCTTGGCCTGCTTAAGGGACTCGATGTACTTGGCCTCGGTAGCAATGAGCGTGTCCAGCCGTGTAAACACCGCACCGATGGCCTGCTGTTCTTCGAGGGTTGGTGGGAACAAAAAATGCATCTTCGCAAACATCCCGCCCGTAATTTGGTTGATGGTGGCACCCATTGATTTCGCAACTTGAGACTCGAAGAGTTCAGTATCGAATAGGGCGCTCATGAAATGAGGCTGTTTGCTTCGAATACCAGTCATGAATGCACCGATGACCGTCGGCGGAAGTTCCCTCCTCACCAACGCATGCTTTCCGATAAGAGCGCGGGAGCCGTTTCGGACGACCATAATAATGTCGTTTGGCTTGACATTTTGTACGTTCACGACGCCGGAGCGGACATACACACAATCATCAAAGGCAAGCGTAGCGTCTTTCACATTGCTTGACCGAAGTACCAGAGTGCCCCCATTCTTCACAACATCGCCTGGTGAATAGGTCAGCCCACTGAAATATTCAACGTGATCATTCAACGAGCTTTCTTTCCACTCACCGTCGAAGCCATCCAGCCGCAGCTCCGGCACCGTCTGGCCCTCCTGCGGGAACATCCGCTGCATGAGCGCAGTCTTGGCCTGCTGCAGAGCTTGGTGCTTCTTGGTGTGCTGGTTGATGGCATCGTCGAGGTTGGTGAAGATAGCGCCGATGGCCTGCTGTTCTTCGAGAGTGTGCGGAATGGAGATATCTGCGCTGTTGATGGTCTGGCTAGTCAGACTAGGTAACCCGGTTGCAGTATTCTTCGCCATCCAATCGACTTGCAATACTGATGCGTAGAAGAACGCTAGGTCAGTCTCTTGGTTCGGAACAACGTAGAACAACGTGTCAACAGTCCAGAAGGGAGCTTTCAGGATGTATGGCTTGCTGATGGTGCCCTTTCGACCGATGCCTACGGCGTCCTCATCGTGAGAAAGAGCTTGGTCCACTGACACCATGTAGCCACCGGTCCCGTAGACGGGAATACAACCTTCCCCCAGATGCTTGTAGTCACGACCGTTGTGGAGAGCTGAGACTGCACCAATACTGGTCGTCTTCCACGCACCGTCGAACCCCTCCAGGCGCAGTGCGGGCACGTTGCGGCTACGCATCGCGACCACCGCCCAGCAGCTCCTGGAGTGCAGCCAGGGCCTGCATGTCGGCGGCGTTGCCGGTAAGCCCGCTCAGTAGGCCTGCCAGCTCTTGCTCCGTCTCGCGAACCTGCACGTCGAGGTCGGTCAGCGCGACGGCGTACTTGTCGTGTAGCGCCTGTACGCGGGCTGAAAGACCAGCGAGCACATGACCAGGGATTTCGCGCAGGTCACCCATAAGTGCAGTAATCCACTTGGCGGTGAGCACCTCATCCACCTGCACGTCGGTAAGCGCTTCGATGGTCGCGTGGGTGTCTTTCTCCAGCTGCTCTTGCGCAGTCTTGAGGTTCTTCTTGAGTTGGTCCCGCTGGGCGATGAGCGCCTTGGCGCTGAGCATGGCAGCCTCGGTGCTGCCCTCCGGCCAGGTCTCGCCCTTGGCCAGCTTCGGCAGGTCCTTGATGGCCTTGTTTAGCTCGGTCTTCTTGAAGGCATCCTGTTTGTCGTTAAGTACCTCGGCCAGATCGGTCTTGTCGTCTTCGCTTAAGTCCTCGACGAGCTGCGTCAGCTCAGATACAGCTGTGTCCACGTCGCGACTTAGCTGCGTTACCTGGTCCTTCTGCTGCGGCAGGTAGAAGGTCTGCACCAACTCGTTGGGAGCAACGCGCCCGTCCCATCCGACCTGGACATAGACCTTCTTCTTTTCTTTGGTCTTCCACTCCATCACGGGGTCATTGACCCGCACGGCATCGAGGCCTTCGGTCTGGATGATCTCCAGGTCACCGGCGGTTTTGACCCAGCTGTCATGTAGTACCTGGTAGCCCTCGTAGGCATCGACCAATGGCACGCGATCGAGGCGGTCGAACAGGTTGGCCTTGAGCTGGTCCTCGGTGGTAGTAATAGGCACGGTAGCTGCGCCATCCACCAGCAGCGCGTGCAGTTTCTCCGGCAGGTCGGATAGTACAGCGCCAACCTGGTCACGAAGTGCCTGGGCTGCAGGGTGCTGGTCGATCGTCTCGCGTAGGTTGGTCGTTTTCAGCTCCGCGTAGCCTTCTGTCTTCTCGGTGAACAGTGCCTCCCGCAGCCCCGGCAGGGCGGTCCAGTAGTGCTCCAGGGTGTCAATTTCGCTGGTGGGAATGCCGCCGTGCATAGTGGCGTACAGGTCTACAGACTCAGGCGGCAGGGTGGCAGAGACGTAGCGTGGGATGTTCAGGTTGTGGTCGTTGGCGCGAATCTCGTCGCGGGTCACTACCCTAGCGAAGTGCGGCACGTCCACGCGGTTGTGAACGGCATCGACGATGCGTTGGATGTCACGGGCGCGCAGGTGGTTGTACTTGCCCTGCTTGATGAAGCCCTGGGAGGCATCGATGAACAGCACGTCATCGCGGTCACGTTCTTGCTTGAGCACCATGATGACGGTCGCGATACCGGTGCCGTAGAAGATGTTGGAAGGCAGGCCGATAATGGCATCGATGTGGTTGGCTTCGATGAGATTGCGACGGATGTCGGCCTCCGAGCCACCACGGAACAGTACGCCGTGCGGCAGGACGACGGTGAGGATGCCATCAGGCTTAACGTGGAACAGCTCATGCAACATGAAGGCGTAGTCGGCCTTGGTCTTGGGCGCTAGACCAAACCGTGCGAAGCGCGGGTCAGCCTCGTTGCCTTCGGGTTCCCACTTTTGGGAGTAGGGCGGGTTGGAGACTACTGCGTCCACATAGAGCGGCTTGTAGGTCTGCACCGGGTCGGCCTCGTCGAACATCGGCCAGTCATGGGCCAAGCTGTCACCGTTGCGGGCGACGATGTTGTCCGCCTTCACGCCGCGCATGACCAGGTTCATACGAGTGAGGTTGTAGGTGTTCTCGCGCAGCTCCTGGGCGAAGTACTTAATACGGTCTGGGTCACCCATGCGCTTGGCGACGGCATGGCCGATGTTAAGCAGCAGGGAGCCAGAGCCGGAGGTCGGGTCGTAAATCTGAATCTCGTCGCGGCCCTTGAGGTGGTCAGCGACGATGTTGCTCATGATGAGAGAGACCTCATGCGGGGTGTAGAACTCGCCTGCCTTTTTGCCCGCGTTGGCCGCGAACTTCTCGATGAGGTACTCGTAGATGTAGCCCAGCACGTCATAGCCCTGCTTGCCATCAGTGGGGATGTCATCGATAAGGTCCAGTAGCTTCTTGATGGCAGAGGTACGGGCAGCGTCGGTTGTACCCAACTTCGACAGGCTGGTGTCCAGGGTGTTAAGGATGCCGTCGAAGACGTGCTTGCGCTCCGGGGCGATGTTGCGCTTGAAGGTAGCCAGACCCTCACGCACGTGAGCGATGGAGAAGTCGTTATCCAAGTCTCGCCACGTCGAGTACAGGTTCTCGTAGGTGAGGAAGTAGCCCAAGTTGTTACGCACCAGGGCCACGGTGTCAGTGTCGGTCTCAACAAGCGTATCTGGCAGGTCTTCCGGTTCAGCGTCGTTATTGAGCATGAACTGCTCTACTTGGTCGGACAAGAACTTATAGAAGATGAAGCCGAGGATGTAGTCCTTGTACTCATTGGCCTCAATCTTGGAGCGCATATTGTTGGCTGACTCCCAGATGAGGGAGGCAAGTTCTTGTTTGTTCACGGGGTAACTTTCTTCACTAAGGCATTAACTACATGGCTCGATTGTGTACACTGAGTGCTTCGGCAGGTCTTTTGGCTCTGAAATTACAGCCACGGGATGTCCGAAATAGTGTGCCATTATTGTGACTGTTTCACAATTAGCGAATTGACGATTGTGGACAGCGGGGGTTAGTTTTTCCAGACGATTTTGACTCGCGTGGGGTCGAATCGTTTGTTTCCGGCCGTTCCGGGAAGGATGTGGATCTCCATCATCAGCTGCGCAAGCCGTCACTTATCCTCCACCGAGGCTTTATTCCACCCCTGGCGGAAGTCCACATCCTCGTTGGGTAACGAGCACATCGCCTACTGCTGGCGGGAGATTAAAAAGGCGCGGTCAGCGGGCATGGAGGTGCGGGTCCATTGGGTTCGCAGCCACAGCGACCATGTTCTCAACGCGTTTGCGGACCACGCGGCGGTTAATGCTCGACGCTGCAAGCAGTGGGGGATACGAAAAAGCGTCTAAGCAAGTTCCGGTGGCGGATTCAAAAGGACCTGCGCGCGGCGCCCGAAGACATGGACGTGTGAAGTTTTGGTATGCCCTGACTGCCAAAGTGCTTTAAGAACGCCACTTATCAGCTGGACGATCTAGGAGTTGCGTGGCTTTTAGTCGTTTCACTCGGTCTGGGTTGATAGCGAGAAAATTTCCGGCCATCTTGAGATTTGGGCTGTATCCCTTGAATGAAAGTTTGCTCGAGGACTCCAGCTCTGGCCACATTCCGGCGGATTGAACGATAAGTTCGGGGTTCGCGCGTCGTTTACTCCAAAGCTCATTGGCATAGCGGAGAACTGAATGACAATACTGTGCGGTAGATTCAGTCAATCCGCTCAGGATCGTGTGAGCTGGTTGCATAAGGAGGAGGTCTTGGATTCCTTTTCGGGCAGTTCGGTACATCGATTCGCTTTCTGCCCACCCTGGTTGTAGATAAAAGGGTCGAATGACTGATTCACCCGGATTTTGATGGGGACCTTTCGTATGAGCGGTCCAGTTGACGAATGGGGCGCGGTGAACAATTGTGCTGCGATATTGCCTAAGCCAGGGGAGCCAATCTTCTGGACCATGCCTTTGCCAGTCTAGGAATAGTCCTAAGAGGTTGTTTTGTTCTTGTCTCCCGGCAGTTCCGACGTCGGCAAAAATTCCTGGGCGAAGTGTGTTGCCGGATTTCCCGTTTTTGTGAGCTTTGGCTGCGATATCTAAGATTCTGCCGCAGTCGGTATGGAGGAGTTTTTCTTTGAACCCGCCGACTGCGACTGTGACTGCTGCGAGCCGGTCTAGTGCTTGTGCGAGTGAGATGAGTGAATGGTCTTTAAATACGTGGAGCAGCTCGTTGTTTGGTGAATGAAAGACCGTGCTCAACTCTGGCGGAATTGGATCCCTCGCGCTACGGTCAGAGTTCTGGACATGGGCAATTTTCATATTCTGAGAGAGTTCGAGTTCTCTGAATTTTTCATTGCACAATGCGCTGGTGGACAGTGCTGTTTCGACACCGCTGATTGATGATAGGAGATACTCGCCGATTAGCGCGGAGTGCTTCCAATTGATTTGATCGGTCATCCATCCGATACCTGCCTTGTCCTCGTCGAGGTCGTTGAGGACGCTGTTGTACAACACTTGAGAGGCTCTTTTGGCGGCTTCGATGTGTGGTTTAGTCATGTTTCTATCAAACATCATTAGTTGAAGACGCGTCGCAGAAACGATGTCCTGCATAGACCTTAGGTCAAGTCCTGGGAAGTGGTGTATCTGGCTTTCGAGTATGTGGTTAGTTTCGGGGGCGGGGTTGGGTAAGCATTAGGCGGCGATCTCCTTGTCGTCGGTGGGAGTGTCGTCGACGAGGTTGGCAGCGATGATCTTCTTGGTCTGGGTCAGGCTTGTTAGCGATATGTAGCGTTTTTGCTGGATCCACTCATCGTGTTGTTTCGCAAGGACGGCCCCGACCGGCCGGATGACGGCTTCACGGTGTGGGAAGATCCCGACGACGTCGGTGCGACGTCGGATTTCTCGGTTGAGCCGTTCGGTGGGGTTATTGGACCAGGTCTTGGTCCATACCGGTTTCGGTGCGGTAGTAAAAGCTAACAGCTCATCGAGTGATTCCTCTAGGTAGTCGGCCACGTGAGGAAGCTTCTGCCCACAGAACTCTACATGCGGTATGGCAAACCTGCCTCAAGATGACGCGGGTGAAGTTGATCGGTGGTGGAAACTCAGACAAATGCGCAGGTAATTGAATGATTTGTTTTGTACCGGTTGGAGCCGGTAATCTATAAAAGCCCATGACGGGCCACGCTTTGACGTGAAGGTACACAACCCACACAGGGTTACTGATTTGAAGTGACTTTAATGTCACTACTGACCAGGATTTTTTCTGGCTGGCGCAGGCGTTTGTCTGTGTTCTCGTGGCACACCCGTGTCGCGAGTCGGTAGCTGTGTGAAGGAGGGTTGATGGAAATTCCGTCAGCGCATTTTGGCCGTAAGGCCCATCGGGTAGTGCCCGACGACGCGATTGTGCGCGTCGAATTACGCTTGCCTGCGCCATTCGTGGCGAAGCTTTCTACTGAGTCAGCGAAGCGCGGGTGCTCCATGTCGCATGTGATGACGCAGTGGCTTTCCGAAGCAGGTCGCTTCCGTGGTGATGATAGTCAGGGTGCAGGGGGTGCATCTGTGACCTAAGACTGCTTATCGGACAAATCCGAAAACAAATTCAGGGCCCGATCCTGCAAGATCGTGCCCTGCGGTCACGAAAATTTTTGTCGAAATTTTCGTGAGTATATCCATTCAACACGTTCTACCTATGTGAAGGAGATGGCTCAATCTTGTCATGCCTAAATGCGTTTTGCAATCGCGAATTTTCCAGTGCTCCCGTCGTCGTGGAATCGGGGTGCGATCATGGGGCGTTTTAAGGCCTTAGCAGCAGCACCAAGCTCCGAACCAACCAAGAGTGGTCGAGCTGGTGGTACGGCGACGTTGACGGTGGTGGCCGGAGATATAGCACCTGAGCGTGTGCGACGCTTGACCCGCCGGACCGTCCCTGATGCAGATCGGTATGCCCGACTTCGGGATGTGGGGATCCGGCGTCCTGTAGGCCCGTTGCGTTCGCAGGCAATCGAGAGGGCCGCGCTGGTCCAGGCCCATACGCGCGAGCTTGATGAGGTCGCCGATGCGAAAGCGTGCCGCGTGTTAGCGCGGTATCTGTACGACGAGGGGCTGGTATATGGTGTGGTCGATGAGGAGCGAGCCTTGGTCAGGGAGGCTGTCGATCGATGGCTTTTTAGAGATGACGTTTTCAATCGTCGAGCACAGCGCACCTATCGCACTATACTGTACGCCGCAGGTAGGGCACTGTATCCGAACCAATTTCCAGAGCCGCACCGCTCACGCGGTCCGCGTCGGAAGGCTGTCGCGCCAGCTTCCGAGCCACTGGCAGATGAGCTGTACGCCATCGTGCCCTCGCTGAGCGGCTCTTTGCGCCAGCAGCTGCTCGTGATTTTGGATCTCACCACCGGAGCGGGTTTGTCGGCAGGAGAAATCCGACGTCTCCGCGGAACCGATATCACTGCGCTAGAACTTCAGGAAAGAACCGTCGTCGTTGTTGCGGTACGCAAAAAGGGCGTGGTTAGTCGGGTGGTGCCGGTCGTGTGCCCTATTCGTGGGCACCGTCTGCTCACCCGCGCCCAAGAGGCTGGCGGTGGGTTCGTCTTTCCCTGTGTGGGGCAGACCATGCCACGCAACGCAATTTGTCATGTTGCAGATAGGTTGGATGAGCAGGGTTTTCCGCGTTTTAATGCGGCCGCATTGCGAAATCGTTGGGTGGTCGATTTGGCCACAGATCCGGCTATACCCGCAGCAATGCTGCTTAAGCTCGCTGGCATCGCGGATTTACGGATTCTGCACGACCTGGATGAATCGCTGCCGGACTATTCGTCCGCGGATATCGCGCATGCGCTGCTGCGGACCAAGGAGGCTGCAGAGGTATGACGATCGCACTACAGGAACAAAAGTTGACCTTTTCGCGCACCTACCTGGAGGAATGCGCACAAGTGATCGACAAATCTGGAGCACATACGTTCATCGATTTTTATCGACGGCAGGCAAAAGGAATCGGTGGGCGCACGGCAACTGGCCCACGCTACTCCATCTTTGCCGTCTTAACGATAGGACTAGCGCTGATTGGTACTCAACGTGCGCCGTCCATGGCAGAGATCTGGCGTACCCTCTGGGATCTGGATAGCGACACTCAGCAGCGACTGGGTCTTGACCTGCACGGATATAGTGGGGAAGGAACCTACCGCGCATTCGCCATGTGGCTGACCAGATATCTGGAACCGCTGGATTCTCTACCGGATATCCGTGCCCGCCGAGACAAAAACGGAGCTCATCGTCAAACGATGGCTGCGCGGACCGAGGAGCAGCAGCAGGCCTCAGTGGTCGCCAGTGAGCGCCTCCACCAAGTTGTTAATGCCATCGTAGCTGGGTCTATCGATGACCCGTCCCCGTCGGGATACAAGGGCGACGTGGTTGCGGATGAGACGATCATCGATTTGGCTGGTCAATCCCAAGGGCTGGGCAGCCGCGACGATAAGCAACGCGGTGCAGCATACTCCGGCGCCTTCTACATCCGCGATCGCGAGGACCACTCCCTGCATGCCGAGGCCGGAAGCCGACGCATCACCAAAGGCGGTGTAGGCCTCGGTGTGACTGCAGTCAGTCGGGTCGGGCCACCCCAGGCGGTCTATGGCATACCGTCGGTGATCACCGCCATATCAATCGACAAACCAAGCTCCGGGTCGGTGATGAGCTTGGAGCGTGCTCTTCGCTTCCACCAAGAAAATGGCTTTGACCAGCGCACGAAACGCGGTCGGATCCCTTTTCTCACCGTGGACATGGGCTACAACGTCAAACGTCAGTTTTCTGATGTTGTACTCGATGCGGGGTACGCGCCTATTGTGCGGTATCCAATCTCGTGGCGCACCATCATGGCCTCAGATGCGCCAGGAACGACTGACATGTCGAGCGGCCCAGTCCAGATCGCAGGCGATTTCTACTGCCCCATGGCCCGTCACCTGGCAGGTGACGGGAAAATCACCCGCCGTACTGTGGATCTTCTCGACGAACCGGACGGTTTCGAACAGCATGATGCACAGATGGAAGCCCTATTTCCACTGCTGATGGGCACGAATTCGCGTCCGTATCGTAAACGGGCGACCCGCGGTAGACCCAGTAAACAAGAAGTTGAAGGTGATCTTCCGGTGAAAATCGATCTGGTTTGTCCCGCCGTCCAAGGCAGGGTGAAATGCCCGCTTAAGCCGGCTTCCATGGTTTCTGCCGAAAATGGAGCCCCTACTGTTGCACCGTCCTGGGATGCCACACGGTACCGGTGCTGCTCAAGCTCGAGTATTACTCAAACCTACACGCCTGAGCAGTGGAAACGGGCCCAGTGGGGGCTAGTGCCAGGCTCGTGGGAGCACACCGCCTACTACGAATCCGCACGTGCCATTACTGAACAACGGTTTTCCATTATGAAATCCCACTACGTCACAGGTATGGATAACCTGAGGCGCGGCGTTCGGCGAGAGCCAATGCTCTATATCACCATTGCTCTGTGGATAGCTGCAACAAATCGGGCTATTCAGGATTCATACGCTAGGCGGCGGCCATCGGAGGATTCGATGAAAAAGCGCCTGCGCATGATTGAAGAAGACCTTGGTCGTACCCCGGTAAAGGCTCCACCTCGAACCTAAAAGGTCTGGAAACTATTTAGCACGCATGTACTAACACTCGTCCTGCTTCGGCAGGGCGAGTTTCTTCTGCCGTCAACGGGAGGGCAAAAGTAAAAAAGTTTGCTTGCTGAGGCCACTTATAGCACGGTCTTTCATCGACTTTTTGGCCTAGTTGAGGCGGAATTTATTCTCGGGAGATTACATAAGTGCTGCTCGGGAGCTGTACACAAGAATTACCGTGTGACCATGGGATGTGAACAGCACACAATGAGCAGTTGAACAAACTGCGAGACCGGAGGTAACAAACTCGAAAGGGTTCGTGACCTTCGGTTTCTTTGTTTTCTGAACTTTGGCGGTTGAGGATTGCAAGTGTGGGAATTTACATCCTAACTCCCGCTCTCTTCTGTCGAACTCTTGTTTTCGATGGTGTCAACAAGTCATTTTGCTTGTTATTTTGATCTGACGTTCTGGCTTTAGCTCCCGCTTCGGGGCAATTGGAATCCTCCAACTGAGATGTTTTCCTTGGGCTGTTGGAGGATTTCCTAGTTGTTGAATCCCAATTTAAGAATTAAACGACTGGGCTGACGCGGAACAGGTTTCCATCAGGGTCGGCAACTACGAAGGTGCGGCCGAAGACGTCATCGTCGGGTGGCTGCACAATTTGGACTCCTTTTGATTGGTGCTGTTGCAAAGTTGGGCGGAGAGCAGCGAAGACTCAGTTTCTCATTCCCTGATGGCCGCTGCGTGTGGGCGTTGTTAGGCCGTCTCGAAGACCCGGTTGACGATCACCGCGTCCGGGTTCGGTTGCCCGTAGGCAAACATCGTGCCTTGCCCTTTCCGCAATGAGTGCATCGCCTCCATCCCTTTCAACGTCCGATATGCAGATGTCCGGTTCTTAAACGCGCCTTTTGGCCCGAGGATCCGCTTCAGCCGACCATGGTCGCCTTCCAGGATGTTGTTGAGGTATTTCACCTGCCGGTGTTCCACTGTTGGCGGGCAGACTCCCTCTGACTTCAACTCGGCGATTGCCCTGGCTAGGGAGGGTGCTTTATCGGCGTTGATCACTCTGGGATACCCGGCTGACGCATTGGATCTGACGGCCTTGGCCAGGAAACACTTCGCTGCGGCCACGTTCCGATTCGAAGAGAGGTAAAACTCCAAGGTCTGTCCACCGGCGGTGATCGCCCGATAGAGCTAGCACCACCTGCCGCCGACCCGGATATAGGTCTCATCCACCCGCCAGGAACTAGCTTGCCAGTCAGGTACCTGCCGGTACCACCGTGTTTGCTTGTCCAGCTCAGGCGCGCATTTCTGGACCCAGCGGTAGATCCTGGTGTGATCGACCGGCACGCCCGGCTCGGTCATCATTTCCTCCAGATCGCGGTAGCTCACCCCGTAGCGGCAGTACCACCCACTGCCCACAGAATGATGTCACGGGGGGAAATGACGACCCGAGAAAATACCCATGGCTGTGATTAGTTCACGTCGCTCTTCCTACTGCCCCAACTTTGCAACAGCACCCAAAGCCCTGGAATGAACTCCTGTCACCAGGGTCATTCCAGGGCATATTTCCCTGACTAAGAGAAGCAGTGACACAGAAGGTCTACCTCAGCGTGGGCCCTGTGGGCGTGCAGGTTCCGTGTGTGGCTGGTGTGCTGCGGCATGGTCGGCAGCGATTGATGATCGACTCTGGAGTGGGTGCCTTGTCTGGTCTCGCGGTTCAGGGTGGGTGGACTATTCGGCGGGTTGGATCTCGCTCTCGGTGACCCACTTGTGGTTGGTCATCGTCATCCCGTCGACGGTGAGATCAACCATGTAGACCGTCTCCTCGGTGGAGTAATCGATGGTGGCCTCAGCACCCTTCATGCCGGACATGTGCTCGGCATCCAGGACAACGCTCGCCCCGTCGGGCAGGGGGGCCTGACCCGGATCGACGAGCTCCTCATGGACGACCCAGCGGTGGTCGGTAACCGGGGCTCCACCCTCGGCGGGGGTGTAGCTGACCGAATAGGTCGTGGTGTCAAACGCCCCGGAAATGGTGGCGGTGGCCCCGTCCATGCCGGGCATGTGGTCAGCGGTGAGGATGACCTCGGTGCCCACCGGGTACGTGGGATTCTCGGCCTCTTCAATGCCTGCCGGCGGTGCCCCGCCGTCGGCAGGGTGGTCGTGCCCGCCGTGCTCTTCGTCGGCAGTGGTGGTGTCTTCCTGGTGGGTCTCGTTGGTCTCTGCGGTTGCCGTCGTGGTGCTGGTGGTGTCGGCATCGTCGGAGTTGTCGGTGGCGTCGCTGCAGGCGGTCAGCGCCAGGGTGGAGGTCAGTACCAAGGCGGCGAGGGTAATGCTGCGTTTCATGAGCGTTCCTTTCAAAGGTGGTGTGAGTTAGGGGTCGAGAGACAAGGTCAGTCAGTAACGGTTACGGGGGATATCGACCCACTGTGTTCCTCCTTCCCGTCGGTCGGAGCCAGGTGAGCCGGCTCCAGATCAATGCGGCGCAACAGCTGGGCGTTCAGGGCCACCACGATGGTCGAGGCAGACATCAAGATCGCGCCCACGGCCGGGGACAGCACGAACCCGATCGAGGCGAGCACTCCGGCGGCCAGCGGCACGGCGAGGATGTTGTAGCCAGAGGCCCAGATCAGGTTCTGGATCATCTTGCGGTAGCTGGTCTGGGACAGCTCAATCATCGACAGCACTGCCCGCGGGTCATCACTGGCTAGGACCACCCCGGCAGATTCCATGGCCACATCCGTGCCGGCACCAATGGCGATACCGACGTCCGCGCGGGTCAGAGCGGGGGCGTCATTGACACCGTCACCGACCATGGCCACGCTCAAACCCCGGTCCTGCAGCTGCGTGACCTTGGTGTCTTTGTCCTGAGGCAGGACCTCGGCGAAGACTTCATCAATGCCTAAGTCCTGACCGACGGCGTGAGCCACCTGCTGGGCGTCGCCGGTGATCATCGCGACCTTCACCCCGCGTTCCTGCAGGGCTTTCACAGCGGCGCGGGATTCGGGGCGGATCTTGTCCTCGACGGCCACCGCACCGATGATCTGACCGTCGCGGACAATATGGAGCACACCGGCCCCACGCCCGGTCCAGGCGCTGGTGGTGTCGGTGAGCTCGGCCGGGGTGGTGAGGTTGAACTCGCGCAGCATGTTCGGCCCGCCCACGAGGATCTCAGCGCCATCGACAGTGGCCCGGACCCCCCGGCCGGAGGCGGCGTTGAAACCAGTTGCACGGATTTGCCGACGGGAGGCCTCGGGATGGGCGGCTGCGGCCGCCACGATGGCGCGGGCCACGGGGTGCTCGCTGTCGGCCTCCGCAGCGGCGGCCAGGGCCAGTAGCTCGTCCTCGGTGACGCCGACAGCTGCCGCGACACCGGTGACCGCGTGCGCACCCTCGGTCAGGGTGCCGGTTTTGTCGAAGAGCACCACGTCGATGGTGCGCATCCGCTCGAGCGCCATCCGGTCCTTGATGAGCACCCCGGATTTCGCGGCCCGCTCGCTGGAGATCGCAATGACCAGCGGAATCGCCAGGCCCAGGGCGTGCGGACAGGCGATGACCAGCACCGTAACCGTGCGCACCACGGCATCGTCCGGGCTGCCGATGATGGTCCACACCACCGCGGTGATCAGAGCGGAGATCAGCGCGAACCAGAACAACAACGCCGCCGCCCGATCCGCCAGGGCCTGGGCCCGGGAGGAGGACTCCTGGGCGTCGGCAACCATGCGTTGGATCCCGGCCAGGGCGGTGTCCCCGCCGGTAGCCTCCACCCGGATGCGGACGGTGTTGTCGGTGGCCACGGTACCGGCGACCACCTTGTCACCGGTGTCGCGGAAGACGGGACGGGATTCGCCGGTGATCATCGCCTCATCGAATTCGGCGGCTCCGTCGAGGATGGTTCCGTCGGCCGGCACCCGGGCACCGGCCCTCACCAGCACGACGTCGTCGACGACCAGCTCGGAGATGGCCACGGTGTGGGTGGTCCCGTCGATGACTTTCTCGGCCTCATCCGGCAACAGGGCGGCCAGTGCGTCAAGTGCGGAGGACGCGGCCCCGAGAGCGGACATCTCCAGCCAGTGGCCCAGCAGCATGATGGTCACCAGCAGGGCCAGCTCCCACCAGAAGTCCAGGTCGAAACCGCCCAGCCCCAGAGTGGTGACCCAGGAGGCGACAAACGCCACGGTGATGGCCATGGCGATCAGGAGCATCATCCCGGGTTGGCGGGATTTCAGTTCTTTCCATCCGCCCTTGAGGAAAGGCGTTCCGCCGTAGACGAAGATGATCGTGCCCAGCACCGGGGGGATCCAGGTGGATCCGGGGAATGCCGGGAGGTGGTAGCTGAGCAGGTGGGCGACCATGGGGCTGAAAATAACGACGGGAATGGACAGAATCAGCGACCACCAGAAGCGGTCCCGAAACATTGCGGTGCTGTGTCCGGCGTGTTCGCCGTGACCATGAACGTGGTGGTCTTCGTCCGGGGCGGAATGCGGGTGATCGTGGGGCATTGCCTGGCCGTGGGTGTCGGCATCTGCGTGGTGTTCGTGGCTGGCATGATCCGGGTGGTGGGTGTGGTCTGTTTCCGGAGCGGGGTGATCACCATGGTGATCACCCGAATGGTGGGGAGTGCTCATGACGTTCCTTTCGCTCAACCCGGTCGGGGTCGAGATGATGGGTAAAACTGATCAGGATAAGACGGTGTAGCCAGCCTCCTCGATGGTCCGGCGAACCATCTCCGGAGGTACGACACCGGTGACCGTGACGGTGGAAACTCCACCAGCAGCGAGATCAATCTGGACGTCGTCGACCTGGGGGAGGGCCTGAAGGGCCTGGGTCACGCTTTTCGCGCAGTGCCCGCAGGTCAGGCCGGTGACCTGGTAGCTAGGGGAGGACCCTCCTGCTGCCGAGTCGCTGGCGGCAGGGATGGAGGCGGTGTCGGCACGTGAGGCAGGTCCGCAACAGCTGCAGCCGTGGGAGGCCATCGGCAAGAGGCGGGGCGGGGAGGGGATCATGGGAAAGCTCCTACGAGTCGGTGGGATGCGGCGATGCCACTCTCTAGCATATACCCCCCAGGGGTATATTTTCAATGGGTGGAGGGCGGGCTCTCACGCGGGGCAGGGTGTGGTCACCGAGCAGCCTCCTCACTGTCGGGAGGGGACAGCGGGAGGCGGAGGGCAAACACCGCTCCGCGACCGGGTCCGGGGGAGGTGGCGGTGAGAGTGCCGCCGTGGGCCTCGATCAATGCCTTGGAGATGGTCAGACCGATACCGGCCCCGGCGTCGTCCCGGCTGCGGGCGGCATCCCCCCGGTAGAAGCGTTCGAAGATGTGTCCGAGCTGGTCAGGTGGGATGCCCTCGCCGTCATCGGCGACGTGGATGAGCGCGGCGGACGCCCCCTGCCGGTGGACGCTGATCCGGACCTGCCCGCCGGCCGGGGTGTGCCGTAGCGCGTTCGACAGGAGATTGCTCATCACCTGGCCGAAGCGTTGCCGGTCCACGAGCACCCGGGCGGTGTCTGTAATGGTCTCGACCTGTAAATCGACGCCTTTGTCAGCATAAGCTTCCCCCGCGGCAGCAGCGGCGGTATGGAGCAGATCCCCGAGCCCTTCCTCCACCAGGTCCAAATCGATCCGGTGTTCCTGGGCCCGGGAGACATCGTCGATGTCTTCCATCAACCGGGTCAGGCGGGTGAGTTGGTCAGCCATGATCGTGTGGGTGGCATTATTCCAGTCCACGACCCCGTCCTGGAGACCATCGAGGTAGACCGTGAGCACCGATAAGGGGGTGCCCATTTCGTGGGCCAGATCAGAGAGCATCTGGCGACGGACCTGTTCGGTGTGTT
Source organism: Corynebacterium sp. KPL1824 (assembly GCF_000478095.1). NCBI lineage: Bacteria > Bacillati > Actinomycetota > Actinomycetes > Mycobacteriales > Corynebacteriaceae > Corynebacterium > Corynebacterium sp. KPL1824. The sequence continues at coordinate 165,409 of NZ_KI515749.1, forward strand.
CCAGCCGATCGGCCATGGTGTTGAAGGCATGCGCCAGGGTGGTGACCTCGGGGCCTGCTTTTCCGGCGGGCACGCGGATACGGGAGTTGCCGGCCGTCAGGCTGGTAGCGGCGCGGGTGAGATCCTGCAGGGGGGTGCGCAGACGACGCGATAACCACAGGCTGGCCAGCAGGGCGCTGATCAAGGCGGTGGGCAGGGCGACGGCCAGGGTGATCAGGTTGGCGCCCCGGTAGGCTTGCTCGGCATGGAACAGCTCCAGCGAGGGGTCCTCCCGGCCGGTCATCAACATATGATCATGGAACAGGGTCGGACCCACCATCGTGGCCACGGCCGCGGCCACCAGCAGGCTAATCACCACGACCAACACCTGGGCGGCCAGGAAGCGGAAGGTCAGGCCGGGTCCGTGATTCATGGCTGCTCCACCCGGTAGCCCACGCCACGCACGGTGTCGATAAACCCCCGGCCCTGGGTGTCGGTGCCGAGCTTGCGACGCAAGTTGCCGATGTGGACATCGACGATGCGTTCATCACCGACCCAGGTGGTGTCCCAGACCTCGGTGACCAGGTCGTGGCGGGTCAGCACCTGGCCGGGGCGCAGGGCCAGGGCAACCAGCAGCTCGAACTCCGTGCGGGTGAGCTCCACGGTCGTCTCCCCCACCCGCACCTGATGGGCGACGGGGTCAAGGATGAGGTCACCAACGATCAAGGGGGTGGTCACCTGCGGTGGGGTGGTGCTGGTGCGCGGGCGGCGCAGCACCGCATGCACCCGGGTCACCAGTTCCCGGATGCTAAAAGGTTTGGTGATGTAGTCATCCGCCCCCAGGGTCAAACCGCTGATCTTGTCGTCCTCGCTGCCACGCGCGGTGAGCATGAGGATGTAGCAGTCTGAGAAGGTGCGGATGCGTCGGCACACCTCCAGGCCGTCGAGTTCGGGCAGCCCCAGATCCAGGACCACGACATCGGGGGAAAAGCGACGGGTCTCGTCCACGGCCTGGGTGCCGGTGTGCGCCTGGCGGGTATCGAAGCCGGCCCTGATGAGGTAGGAGGCCACCATCTGAGCCAGGGGTTGTTCATCATCGACGACCAGCACCCGCCCCGGGGGCGTGGCGGTGGTCGGTGTGCGGTCAGCCATAGGCCCCAGTATTGCTCCGGTCAGGGGGGAATACCACCCTCGCTCAGTGCCCGGCGGGGCAATCTTCATCAAATCTTCAAACATCACCCTTCGACTGCCGTCACCCTTGTGCCCCACCCCGGGCCGGCGGCATCGCCTCCCCTGGTCGGTTCAGCAGGCGCCACCAGGGATTTCACTGCCTGCACCGCATACCCGGGGCGGGTAGAAGGACATCGCCCACGGCTGTGGGGTGGTGTCCCGGTGGTGACCCAGCCCACCGAATCCACCCCCTTTTCGCCCTGCTATAAGGCTGTGAGCAGGGCTTTTGATTTCTAGTCCGTCAGGCACCCGTGCTAGATAAAGGTATGACATCGACCTTGAGGCGGTGTCTTCTCACGGTCTTACCACGATCCAAGGAGATTGACGTGAAACGAGCAGCGATCGCAGCCGCCGCCCTTGCCCTCGCCCTCACGGGGTGTTCGGCCGCCGACCCGGAACCCACCGCCGACGGGACGGTGTCCCGGGATACATTCCTGACTACCCATGGCCTGGCCGCCATGGACGCGGTGGAGATCATTGATCACCTCGACCGGCAGAAGGTCACTGAGCGTCCCACGGATCTGATCGCTTCAGTGCGTGCCGATGAACTGCTGCTCTCGAGCGATGACCAGGAAGTCGTGGTCGATCTTCCCGACAATCAGACGTATGTCTCGATCGCGCCCTATCTCACCTCCACCCACGACTGCTTCTACCACAGCCTCACGACCTGCCTGGGGGAACTCGACAATGAGGATATCCAGATCACGATCACCGATGAGGCGACCGGTGAGGTGCTGGTGGACGAGGCGACAACCACCTTCGACAACGGGTTTATTGGCTTCTGGCTTCCCGATGATGCCACCGGCCTGATTGAGGTCAGCTACCAGGGGCGTACCGGCACCGCGGAGTTTTCCACCGCCGACGATGGTGCCACCTGTGTCACAGACCTGCACCTGACGTGATGGCTCAGCAGGGTCCTCACCTGCGCCTGTCTCCCGTGTCACTGAAATCTAACACCAAGGAAGGTTAAATCATGATGAATGGATTTTCCCGACGACAGTTTCTGCTCGGCGGGCTCGTCCTCGCCGGCACCGGGGCCGTGGCCGCCTGCACCAGCGACCCTGGACCCGCTGCCTCGGCACCAGGTTCCTCTCTTCGCCCCACTCCCACCCCCACTGCGCTCGGTGAGCCGACGGTGCGCCGGACACTGACCGCCCGGCCCCTCTCTCTGGATATCGGCGGCATCGAAGCCAAGACGTGGGGATACGTCTCTGACACCGGGGATGCGGCCATTGAGGCCACCGCCGGCGACGTCCTCCAGGTCGATATCACCAATGAACTTCCTGAGAGCACCTCCATCCACTGGCATGGTATCGCACTCCACAACGCAGCCGACGGTGTGCCCGGCATGACCCAGGACCCCATTGAACCTGGCGAGTCTTTCTCCTATGTTTTTGAAGTCCCCCACAGTGGCACCTACTTCTACCATTCCCACTCCGGCCTGCAGCTTGATCGCGGCCTCCACGCCCCACTGATCGTCCGTGACCCGCAAGACGCTGAGGACCAGGACGTCGAGTGGACCATCGTGCTCGACGACTGGGTCGATGGCATTCAGGGCACTCCCGACGATGAGCTCGACAAGCTCACCGGAATGGGTTCAGGCGACCATAACGGGAAGAAGGGAATGGGAGGTCACGGCCAGATGATGCACGGCACCCCGGACCGGGTACTGGGCGGGGATGCTGGCGATGTGATGTATCCGCACTACCTCATCAACGGACGTATCCCCCGTGCTCACCGGACCTTCGAGGCTCGCCCGGGCGACAAGGCCCGCCTGCGGTTTATCAACTCCGGCGGTGACACCATCTTCAAGGTGGCCCTCGGTGGTCACCGCATGACCGTCACCCACACCGACGGCTTCCCCGTCCAGCCTCGGGAGACCGAATCGATCTACCTGTCGATGGGCGAGCGTGTCGACGTCGAGGTCATCCTCGGCGACGGCATCTTCCCGCTCACGGCTTTGGCGGTGGGTAAGGACGACCGCGCCTTCGCCGTCATCCGCACCGCCGGCGGCCAGGCCCCCCACCCCGATGTCGACTTCCCCGAGTTGTCGTCCACCGGACTGCTTCTGTCCTCCCTGAAGCCAGCAGACCGTGCACTCCTGCCCGAGGACACACCAGACCGAGAAGTCAGTATCGACCTGGGCGGGCAGATGATGCCGTATGAATGGAGCATTCTCACCGACGGCCAATCCTCCTCCGCGACCGTGCAGGAGGGCCAGCGCCTGCGGATGGTCATGCGCAACAGAACCATGATGCCCCATCCCATGCACATCCACGGCCACACGTGGGCGCTGCCCGGCAGCGGCGGGCTACGCAAGGACACCGTCCTTCTCCGCCACGGTGAAACCATGATCGCCGACCTGATCGCTGACAACCCCGGTGAGTGGGCATTTCACTGCCATAACGCCTATCACCTGGAAACCGGGATGTTCAGCTCGCTTCGCTACGAGTAACCCCCACAGCAGGGTTGAGTGCCGAGGTGGGCGGGGGTGTCCCCCGAGTAGTGGACACGGCGTTGGTGTGAAGTGTCCCAGGTTTTGTTCCGTTTGAGTAGATGGGAAAATCTGGAATATGCCGAGAAAATTTGACCAGGATGCAAAGGATCGTGTGGTCCGTCTCGTGGAAGATCGCATCGTGGCGGAAAATATGTCGATGCACCCCGCGTGCCAGGCAGTAGCTCCAAAGCTGGGGGTTTCATGGCACACGGATCGTCAATGGACTTAAGCCTGCCCGCCGTGCAGGAAACATCCCAGAACCTGTATCTGAAGATTTGGCCGCCGAAAATGCCAGGCTGCGCCGTGAAAATCAAGAGCTACGCGATACTAATGAGCTACTGAAGGCTGCCTCGGCTTTTTCGCCTCATGACTCGACCCGAAACGTTAAGAAATGATCCGGTTCATCGATGAAAACCGGAATCGTTTCACTGCCCGAGTTCATCTGCAAGACGTTGAAAAATAACCGGGCTGGTGGGTTTATCACCTCGCGTGGGTATCGCCAGTCCAAGGCTCGCGGGTTAAGTGCTCGTCGACTTCGTGATGCTGCGTTGGTTGAACGCATTAGTGCTGTTCATCGGGATAATTATGGTGTCTTAGGTGTGCGGAAAATGTGGCATGCTCTTCGCCGTGAAGGAATCGATATCGGGCGTGAACACGCTACCCGGCTGATGCGCCTGGCTGGCGTTTCTGGCAAAGGCAAAGGCGGATCACCGATTACAACCCGAAAAGCTCACGTGCCTGATTTGCGCCCGGACTTGGTCGAGCGTGAATTCAAAGCCCGGGGCCCGAATAAGCTGTGGGTGGCTGACATTACCTATGTACGGACACGAAAAGGATTCGTCTACACCGCGTTTGTCACCGACGTCTACTCCCGGCGGATCGTCGGGTGGGCGCTGTCAGATTCGATGCGGACCGAAGCTTTGCCGCTGCAAGCACTCAACCAAGCGATTGTGTGTGCTGAGGAAACAACAGGTCTCATTCACCATTCAGATCACGGGTCGCAGTACGTCAGCGTTGTCTACAACCAGCGCCTTTCCCAGCATGGCATTGCCGCTTCCACTGGGACTGTCGGTGACTCCTACGACAATGCTCTGGCTGAAAACGTTAACGGCCCCTCATAAGAACGAGCTAATCCATACTCGCAGGTGGAATGACGTTGTAGAGGTAGAAATTGCGACATTCGAGTGGGTGTCATGGTGGAACGAGGTAAGGCTCCACCAAAGCCTGGGATACCGAACCCCGGCCGAGGTGGAAACCGAATTTTGGAAGAAAAACCCGCCACAGGCAATAATGGAAATCAAGGCAAATGCCTAGGAACAAAACTCGGGGCACTTCATTCCTTGGCGGAGTATGCAATGCCGTTCAGGTGGCTGCACTGCGAATCATCGTGGTGGGAACCGTACCTGATGGGGTGAAGCCCAAAGCCCTTTCTACGATGGGATCGATAAATAGCTCTGCAATGCTTATTGGATACATCATTGGGGCGCCAATCGTAAGTGCCATCGGCCCAGCCGCGGCACTGGCCGTATCCGGAATTGGAACCTCGGTGCTCACAGTAGGACCAGTCCTGAAACACCGTTTGCAACAATGACCATGTATTCACCTAGTTGCTATTTTTCTGCTTTTTCGTGCGCAGCATATCCATGCTCATTACGGCGCCGATGATGGCTGCGTGTTGTTGCTCGTTGAGGTCTGGCGCGATCCGCAGGAGATACGTGTTTTTACCCATGAAGTAGTTGCCCATGCCGGTCCACTTATTGGAGACATCGGCAAGCTGGCGATCCTGGGAGGTGATGGTGAGGTTCCAATCCCAGAAATCGCCGTGCACTTCGACGTCGGCAAAGCCCTCCATTGTTAATTTCATCTTGGTTTTGAACATGGAGAAGCGCTTGGTGATAACGGCCATGGGCTGTTCAATTCCCGGTAGGTGTACTTCGTAGGTATCCCGCAAAAAATTAGGCGGATCCGAGATCGTCATGACTGTTTGTTGGGGGTTGCCTTCGGCATCCGTGAGTGCGACCTCCAAGCTACGGGAGGGTTTAAACACCATTTCCTTAAGGCTGGTGGATTGCACGATGGTGCCCACTGGGGTCCCGTTGACATCAGAAATCATGAATCGATCCTTGAGGAGGGACTTGGTCTGGGAAATAACCAGCTCGTCGAGCGTGAATAATTTTTGCATCATGCCAGCCAATGTATTCCAACCGGCGAATTTAATCCTCCTCCCTAGGGGTGGTTTTTGCTTCTTCCTGTGCTTGGTGGGCCTCCTCGTAGGCTCGCGCGCGGTGGGCGGTCATGGTTTGTGCAAAAGTTTGCACCCAATTCTTATTCTTTTCTGCCAGTGGGCCGGAAGGATCGGTGACGGTCCAGGTGCCGTCTTCGAAGAGCCAAATAATGTCCCGGGTGTGTGGGTCCATGACGTAGAAGACGCGGCCATCGGTCTTTATGTTGTGGTGGTGCTGGCACAGGCACGCAAGGTTTGCGGGAGTCGTCGGCCCGCCATCCGCGTGGTTGATGCGGTGATCCTTTTGGCACACCGTGGCAGGGCGGTTGCAGCCAGGGTAACGGCAGGTGCCGTCGAATCCTTCCAGGAAGGCTGCCATATCCGGCGGGGTGACATATCCCTTTACCTCCTTATCCGGGTTCATTTCCCGGATCTTGGAGTAGGGCAGCGCGTTGGAGCGCGCCGGGTCGAGCCACCCAACGGATTCAATGAATGCGGGGGAGTTGGGGACATCGGTTGCCTTGTAGGCATTCAGGATGACCTGGGGTGCTTCGGTATTGCCGGTGAGGAGGGAAATGGCGGCATCGGCAAGCGAGCAATCCAGCTTGAGTGCAGTCTCCTTGATGCACTTATCTACGCACGCCATCACCGAGGGATCCGCGCTCAGCGTCATCGCCGTAGTATTGTTGCCCCAATTTTCCATGGTGTAGCGCGGCTGGGTCGGCCCCTTCTTGACCGCAAGGGTGTCATCTTCGAGGTTGATGAGCTCATTGATCTTTCTTTTAATCTGCGCTTGCGTCCGCATGGCCTGGTTGGCGCGGGTGGGAGTGAGGTAGGCGGTGAGCTGCTCATCGATGCGCGCGATTACCTCCGGGGTCGGGTTGCCCAGGCGGTTAAGGGATTTATTGATGGCAATGAGGCGGTCTAAATCTAAGTGATAGAGCTCGTGTTGCAGCTCTTTCAGCTGCGGGAGCTCTTCCAGGCGGTACAGGGCCATCAGGATATGGCCGATTCGCCCTTCATTAACTCCGGTGGTGCGGTAGAGGGATTGGGTGACTAATTCGAAATCAGAATCGAGATCGGGGATCTGTTCAGTCCAGAACTCGTATTCAGTCTTCCGCATTTCAAAAGCTAAGCGTGTAGTGGGGTCTTTGGTGTTGGTCGTGGAAAAGTAGGGATCTTCCATGGCGCTTAAAACCTAAATTTGTTGTGTGAACGTGTGTACGAAAAACACTATAGAACACCCGCCGGACATTCGCCTGTTTTAAGGTGTTTCTGCAGGTAGAACTGCATATTCTTCCGTTAGGATAACCAGCTTAAGAAGCAAAATTATGTGCTAGCTTGAGGAAGGTATGAGTCAGGAGCAGGAAACGCAGGAAGAACCCGGCCGCGCGTGGTGGCAGTGGTGGGCGCCTTTGGCGATGATCGCTAACTTCCTGGGGCTCCCGCCGGCGATTTACCAGGCGGTTTCCGGCACGGTATTGCTCGGCATCATGGGTGGGCTTACCGTGCTTATTGCTCTTATCGATGCCACCACATTCCGCTACTCATGGACCATCTTCTGGGTTGCGGGCATCGCCTATTTCGCGGCCATAGAGATGTACTTCAACGAGGGGACATGGATTTACCTGCCGGTAGTGGTCCTTTTGGCGTTGGGTGCTAGCAAATTGGGCGCCAAGTTGAGGAAGCGCTGATGGAAATCTGGCGGTTGGATCACCCTGAGGCTGGCCTGCTCGAGGTTGAGCGCGGCTACGATGCCGAGTTCGCTGAGCAGGGCGAATGGCCCAAGGAGCCGAAGGAATTTACGCCGGTGCTTGGCGATGCCCCCTTTATCTACCGCCTCCAGCTCTGGCGGAAGAATCCCACACCCCGCATGCAGATCGTGGTCGACCACGAGGTTCGTAGCCGGCACGACAAGCCGCGTGGTGGCCGTTATTCATTGCAGAAGAATCTGGAAAACGATCTCTCATTCAGTGAGAATAGTGCGCCGCTGACTAAGCCTTATGTAGATATCCAAGCCACGCCCTTTGGGGAGATACAGGATGTCTACTACCGCGATGGGGAGGAGGCCGTGGACTTTGATCCGCCGCCGGGCTCCTTGGGTGAAAAGCGGCGCCGGGCAATGGAAGAAAGCCCCTTCAAGCGCGTGCTGTATCCACTGCTCGGTGGGCTGGGGAAGTCCGGGTGGGCCATCGCGATGATTGTTTTGGCTCCTATTATTAGCCGCATCCTCTCGTGCTTGCTGCCGGATTGGGAGCTGCCAGATGTAGATTTCCCAGAGATTTACCTTCCGCTGCCAAATCTGCCGAATCTGCCGGAGCCACCGCAGATTACCTTGCCCGCGCCGCAGTTTGCGGTGCACTTTGTACCGCCGGAATGGGTGGTTTTCCTTATGGATTACAGCAGGGTGTGGATGCCTATAGTTATTGCCATTGCCTTTGGGGTGATGGCGGTGCGCAATGCAAAGAAGTCGGAGGCGAAGAAGGAGGAGTGGCAGAACCATGAAGATTCGCGGCGCGATTGATGAGGAGGGCCGGTGCAAGCATTGGCATTCCCCGCTCGACGTGGTGGCCAATAAGTGCGCGACCTGCGGCGAGTACTTTGCGTGCGCGCTGTGCCATGCGGAGCTGACGGATCATGAGTTTGGGCCCATGCTTGTCGATGCCCCCGCTGCCCTCTGCGGTTCCTGCGGCTTCGAGATGGATTACCGGCTGTATTCTACTGTCGAGGCATGCCCGGAGTGCGGGCATATGTTTAATCCCGGCTGCAGTGCGCATGCCGGGATCTACTTTCAGGTCACCGCGTAAAAGCGAGGGGAGAGTGCTACTGGTTCAAGCCCAAGAAGCGGTTGACTAAGCTGTGGTAGGCGCGCACGGTGAGATCGAGATCCTCGAGGTAGAGGTGCTCATCGTGGCTGTGTAGCTGTGAGTTGGCGCTGGCCATATCGCGGCCCTCGGCATGCATCGCGAAACCGTAGGCGTTGCCGCCCTTGCGGCGAGCGAAGCGGAGGTCGGAGCCACCGGTGGCGTGGACGGGGACGACGTCTTTATTGGGGAAGAACTCTTTGGCGGTGGCCTCAATGGTGCGCCAGAGCTCGGTATCGGTGGAGGACTGGGTGGCGTTTTCGGTAATGAGGTGCTCGATTTCTACCTCATTGGCGAGATCGCCCAGTGCGCTGCGGAGGAAATCGTCCAAGTCTTCCTGGGTTTGCCCAGGGAAGGGGCGGATATCCATCTCGAGGTAGGCGTGGGAAGGAAGCACGTTGATGGCTCCGCCGGCGCGCAGGACGGTCTCGGCGATGGTGGTGTGGCTAAAGGCGTGGGCGTAGGCATCGAGGTTGCCGAACTTGGTGTAGTCACCGGTGCCATCGATAAGCTCTTTTTCGGTCTCAGGATCGAACTTGAAGGTGCGGACGAAGCCCTCCCAGATCTCGTTGGAGGCTGTGGGTGGCTCGGCCTCGGCGATGCGGCGGGCGACCTCGCCGATCTTTACGATGGCAAAGTCTTTGCCGTAGGGAGTCGAGCCGTGCCCGGCATCGCCGGTGACGTGGAGGCGGCGCTGGCCAGCACCCTTTTCGCCCACGTTGAAGCCCACCGCGCCGGGCAGGTGGCTACCGCCGGTCTCGGAGAGGCAGTTCTTCCAAGAGAAGGCATCGGGGTGGTTTTCTGCCATCCACCGCACGCCCAGGCCACCGCGGGCCTCTTCATCGGCCATGCCCACGAAGGCGAGCGTTCCGCCGGGGTTGCCGGCGCGCGCTACCTCGCGGGTGACGGCGGCCATGGTGGCGGTAATAAAGAGCATGTCTACTGAACCGCGGCCGTAGAGCTTGCCGTCTTCAATGAGTGCCTCGAAGGGCGGCTTAGTCCACTTGGGTTCGTCGACGGGGACGACATCGGTATGCCCCATAAGGGTGAGGGGCTCCTTGGCGGGATCGCCGGGGACGGTCACCACGATGGACACGCGTCCCGGGTGGGATTCAAAGCGCTCGATGGAGACGTCTTCACCGGCAAAAAAGTTCTCAAGAGTATCGGCATTGCGCACCTCAAAGCCGGAATCCGGGGTGAGGTCGTTTACGCAAGCATTGCGGATGAGTTCTTGGAGGAGTTCGAGGGTGTCATCGTAAAGCGTCATGCCCCTTAGGGTAATCCCGCGAAAAAAATTTTGTGATTTTGGCCAAAGTTGAACGGCGTTCAAGTATGGTTCACTGCATGAGCATCATCGACATCGCCCGTGAGAAAGCTCTGGAGCAAGGCAAAGGCCTTAACCAGGAAGAACTACTACAAGTACTGCAGGTTCCAGATTCCCAGCTGGAAGAAATTGCTGATATCGCCCACCAGACCCGCCTGAAGTGGTGCGGCCCGGACGTATCGGTGGAAGGCATTATCTCCATCAAGACCGGTGGTTGCCCAGAGGATTGCCACTTCTGTTCCCAGTCCGGCCTTTTTGAGTCCCCAGTGCGCGCAGTGCGCCTGAACATCCCTGAACTGGTGGAAGCGGCACAGAAGACCGCCAAGACCGGCGCCACCGAGTTCTGCATCGTCGCTGCGGTGAAGTCCCCGGATGACCGCCTGCTGGACCAGGTGGGCGAGGCCATCGCCGCCATTAATGATGCCGTTGACATCGAGATTTCCTGCTCCCTGGGTACCCTGACCCGCGAGCAGGCACAGCGCCTGAAGGACATGGGCGCACAGCGCTACAACCACAACCTGGAGACCTCCCGCTCCTACTTCCCCAACGTGGTCACTACCCACACCTGGGAAGAGCGCAAGAAGACCCTGGATTACGTGCGCGAGGTAGGCATGGAAGTCTGCTGTGGCGGCATCATCGGCATGGGCGAGTCCCTGGAGCAGCGCGCTGAGTTTGCAGCCCAGCTGGCAGAGATCGATCCGTGCGAGGTTCCGATGAACTTCCTCGACCCTCGCCCGGGCACCCCATTCGCTGATCGCCCGCTGGTTCCGCTGGGAGAGGGCCTGCGCGCCGTTGCTGCATTCCGCTTGGCGATGCCCTCCACCACCCTCCGCTTCGCTGGCGGCCGCGAGCTTTCGCTTGGCGATGACGGCACCGAGCGCGGTTTGCTCGGCGGCATCAACGCCATCATTGCTGGCAACTACTTGACCACCTTGGGTCAGGAAATCGAAAAGGATGTGGACATGCTGGGCCGCATCGATCTCCCGATCAAGGCTCTGTAGTGTCCGAGCCGAACTCTGAGTTGGCAACCGCCGTCCTGGCCGGGGACGAGCCAATTTTCCACCCCAATACCGGCAAGCCGATCGAAGAGGTCTTCGCGCTGCACCCCGCCGCAGCCGCCGGCCTTGACGTGCCGCGCTACTGCCAGATCTGCGGCCGCCGCATGGTGGCCCAGGTGCGCCCCGATGGCTGGCACACCAAGTGCTCGCGCCACGGGGAGCTAGATTCCGAGTGGTTATACGTAGAGCAGCTACCAGAGAGCTAGCATTACCAAGATAAGGAGCCGCTGCCGCAAGGCAGGCGGCTCTTTTTCTATTGAAAAACAGCCGTGAACTGCGGGTAGGTAATCCTACTTGCGAAATTTGGTGCGTCCTACTTTAGAGATTTGGTACTCTCTACTTTAGAGATTTGGTGCGTCCTACTTGCGAAATTTGGTAAATATATGTTTGTTCCTCGGCAGCTCAGTGGATCTATAACGCAGTTAATGAAATGGTTTCCAGTTGTCAGCGTGACGGGGCCGCGGCAGTCTGGGAAGTCGACTCTTCTGAGAGAAATGTTTCCGGACTTGTCATACCTCAATCTTGAGGATCCAAGTATCCGAAGGGTGGCACAAGAAGATCCTGTGGGTTTCCTTTCGAGCCAACGTGGACCGTTGATTATAGATGAGGCTCAATATGCACCGGATCTGTTTTCCGTTGTCCAACTTCGTTCGGATGAAGTGGGAAGCCCTGGGCAATATATCTTATCCGGATCGCAAAATTTCTTGCTTATGGAATCCATAACGCAATCGCTGGCGGGCCGCGTTGGGATCAGTCATCTGTTGCCCTTCGGCCTCATGGAAGCTCGCTCTATATCAGCTGATCTGACCGTTGATGAATTTATGGTTCGTGGTGGATATCCGCGCTTGTACCAGGCTCAAATTCCTCCGGAAATCTATTTTGAAAACTACGTGCAGACTTATCTCCAACGGGATGTGAGTGGGTTACTCAATGTTCGGAATAGTGATAGCTTTTGGCGATTCATTAAGGTTTGTGCGCTGCAAGCTGGAAACTTAATCAACTATTCCGCAATCGCAAATGAGATTGATGTTTCTTTCCAGACGGTAAAAAATTGGGTCTCAATTCTGGAGTCTAGTTTCATCATATTTTCTTTACCCAGCCACCATTCCAATCCCCGGAAGGTGCTTACTAAGACCGCGAAGTTGTATTTCTATGATACTGGTCTGTTGTGCCACCTTCTTGGTATTTCTTCACCAGAAGAACTTTCTGTGCATCCACAGTCAGGTGCAGTGTGTGAAAATATGGTGGTAGCAGAAACCATGAAAACGCATATTCACTCTGGTCGCAAGCCGGATCTACGGTTCTATCGGGATAGTTCTAAAAGAGAAATCGACCTATTGGATTTTACGGGCGGCGATCCTAAGGCTTATGAAATCAAGGCATCGCAGACCTATCATTCCAAATACACGCGTCATCTCGCGACTGTAGGTGAAGAGCTGGAGATCAAACCCGCAAACCGCACAGTGCTATACCGCGGCCAGCATTCCTTCGAAGCGAATGGTGCGCAGGTAGTCCCTGTTGAGCAGTACTTGAAGGCGCTTGATTAGATTGGTGGGTATGGATCCCGCTGTAGCCCATGCTCATCAGTCCGCGCTGCGATCGATTGCGCGTGTCGTGGAGGAGACGGCGCCGCGCACGGAGGCGGGCAAGGCATTGGGGGACATCGCCAAGCAGCTGCGAGAAGGGCCGGTGATGGTGCTGACGGGGGCGGGGGTATCGACGGAATCGGGGGTGCCGGATTATCGCGGACCGCGGGGCTCGCTGAGCAGGCACCGGCCGATGACGTATCAGGAATTTCGCCATGATCCGGCCGCTAGCCATAGGTATTGGGCGCGCAGTTTTGTGGGCTGGCGCGTGATGGATTCCGCGGCGCCGAATCGCACGCATTATGCGCTCGTGGAGTTGGAGCGCGCCGGGCTGGTTAATGGTGTGGTCACCCAAAACGTGGATGGCCTGCATAAACGGGCGGGTACGGAGAGGTTGGTGACGCTGCACGGTGATATGGAAACCGTGGTGTGCCTGCTGTGTGGTCACCATGAGGATCGCGGGCACTTCGACGCGCGATTGGCTGCCGCGAACCCGGGATACCTGGAGCGCCTAGTCGTGGAAAGGGACCAAGTTAACCCGGATGGTGACGTGACGCTGGATGAGAAAGATGTTGCGGCGTTCCGGATGGCTGGCTGCGAGCGTTGCGGATCGGAGCTGCTCAAGCCGGACGTGGTGTATTTTGGCGAGCCCGTGCCAGCCACGCGGCGGGATGCGGCCTTTGCGCTATTGAACGAGGCTAATTCGCTGCTGGTGGCCGGTTCTTCGCTGGCGGTGATGAGCGGATACCGCTTCGTGCTTGAGGCGAAGAAGCAGGGCAAGCGCGTGGCCGTTATCAATGGCGGGCCAGGCCGCGGGGATAAGAAGGTGGATACGCTGTGGCGCACGCAGGTGGGCCCGGCTTTTGATGCCCTGCTCGATGAGTTGGAGATTTAATCAACGCGGCGTGTGCTCTACCATCCTGAGCAGCGTGCGCACGATGGCGTGCACGCGCCTATCCATGGGCATATCTTCGTGCATGACCACGGCGTGGCGGTCAAAATCTTGGATATAGATATTGCGCACCGCACCCTCAGGAGCGCCCTCTGGGTCGAGGAAGCAGGTCTCGGGCGGGACGACGACGGCATCGGAACGCGTGGCAATGCAGGTGTAGCTCACGCCGGATTCGAGGTCGCCATCGCGGTTGACATCGCGAAGCACCTCGCTGCCTACCACCTGGTCCATGCCGGCGGGGCCAAACCAGCCATCGATAATGGAGCGGATCACCGCCTCTTGGCGTTGGGTGCGAATGAGGCGACTGGCGATGCCCCCGTGGGTCGTCCCATGATTAGGCGCGCTGATGCTCATGAGGTGGACGACCTTTTCGGCGCCGCCGTCCATGCGCATCCAGTACCGCGCGAGCAGTCCGCCCTGGGAGTGGCCTACCAAGATGACCTTTTCTGCTCCGGTGACGGCGAGCACGGTATCGATATACGCGCCGAGCTGCTGCGACGATTCCGGGATGGTCTGCGTGGCGCGATGGCCATAATCAGGGGCAAAGACCGCCCAGCCGTCTTGGCGCAAGATATTGCCCATAATTTGCCAGACGCCCTTGGTATCGCAGGTGCCGTGGACCAGGATGACCGGCCAGGGGCGCTCGTCGCTCGGGCGGGCGCCCCAATCGTCTTCGAAAACGCCGCGCGGCTTCGTGCGTGCGCCGAGGGGGAGGGTCCTTGCGGCATCGGCATCGAGGGCGGAATCGCCGGGACTGGACTTGTCCTTTTCGGCCTTGAGGCGGTCAACGATCTCGTCGGCGACGTCATCCTGCAAAGCACTGGCCGCGGCCGGGGAGGCGATGCCAAGGCGTGGCGAATCTTTTTCTTCGGGTGCATCTTCCTCGTTCACGCGCCCGAATTTGAGGAGTTGTTCAGAAATAATGCTTTTCAACTCTGCAAGAGATTCGACAGCCATGCTTTAAATCATACGCGTTAATGCAGGTAAATGGCCTCTTTGGAAAAGTTGAAGAAATTTATGGAGAAAGCGCTTGACCTCGCGCCACAATCGTTGTAAACTTAGGCTTGCCTAATCACGGGCGGTGCTTACGGCGTAGGGCGCTCCACTCCTTGCCGCTAAGTGCCAGAGATTAGTCATGGGGAGAGGGCCCGCCGATGCGCAGTCGGCGGGCCCTCGTTTATGCAAGAAAACTTGCACGATTATCGCAGGCCGCTTAGCCTTGCTAATTGTTCAGGATTTCTTGCACGATTGGAGTAAGGGTGAGCCCGCGAAAGTATGAGCATCCAGCCATCGAAGAACTAGAATTCGTCCGTGTTCTGGCCGCAGTAAGCGATCCCATCCGGTTGGAAATGGTTAAGCGCATGGCGGACGGCCAAGAGCACGATAGCTTGGGCCTTGCCGATGACCTCCCGAGATCTACCCTGACGTATCACACTCGACAGCTCCGCGAAGCGGGAGTGACGTGGACAAGAAGTAAGGGTCGAACCTGTTTGATTTCTTTGCGGAGCCAAGACTTGAATGAACGTTTTCCGGGCTTGCTTGATGCGGTGATTGACAATGCTTAAGCAGCTGTGGCCGTTTGTCATAGGTAGCGTGGCCCTCGGCTTAGATGCATATGTTATTGCTGGCTTGCTGCCGCAGATTGCGGAAGACTTGGGCACGAACGGCAGCATGATTGGCTTGGGTGTCACCGCTTTTACCGGTGCGTACGCTGTATCTGGTCCGCTGTTATCGGGTAAAGCGGGCAAGAATCCGCGTAGCGGCCTGCTTGGCGCAATCGCTGTATTTTCTCTGGCGAATATTATGACTGCCGTATCACCTACGGTGGGAGTTTTTATCGTCTCGCGGCTAATTGCTGGTGTGGCGGCGGGAGTCTATTCGCCGTTGTCCTCAGCGGTTGCGGGTATGTCTGTCGCAGCAGAGCGTCGCGGGCGCGCACTGTCATTGGTCCTAGCTGGATTGGCGGTGGGAACTGTCGTGGGTGTGCCGGTGGGATTGGGTGTCGCTGAGCAGTTAGGCTGGCGGGCTACTATTGGGTTGGTTTCGCTAGTTGGCATAGTGGCGATGGTAGGTATAGCGTTGCGAAATCCGAGTGCCGTACCGGCTGTGCCTTCTTCCTCGCTGAGACAGCGAGTCCGAGTCATCGGCCGAGTAGATAATTTACTTACGGTCCTAGTTACTTTCTTTGTGGGAGTGGGGTCGTTAGGTTTGTACACCTATATTTCTGTCGTGCTCGGTCGTGTGCAGGTAGACACCATTGCGGGCATGTGGATATGGGGTATCGGTGGCGCAGTGGGCGCATTTGGAATCGGGCGGGTGCTCGATAAGGTAGATAGTTCTCGCACGCTAACGTTAATAATCATTGCTTTACTTGCGGCTGATTTCGCGCTATTACTGCTCTTCCCTTCGAGTCATGTGGTGGCAGTGGTGTGCCTATTTGCATGGGGGCTTTTGGGTTGGGCTTCTATGGCGCCGCAACAAAATACCATGCTCAGTGCGAACCCTGATGAAGGTGCGACTGCAGTCGCTGCGAATGCATCTGCAAACTATCTGGGCTCAGCTGTTGGTTCTGCAGTAGGGGGTCTTTTGCTTCCTTCATCCACGGGGCTTTTGCTTGCTGCGCTATTTGCAATTTTATTAGGAATCGCATGCAATGTTGGAGTCGGCACTCTTTCTCGCGCTCGGTCCGGCGGGCATGCGGCTTAGGCACCCCAAGGACTACTAAACTTTATTCCCGTATCGGCAAAAGTTAAACGCTTTTTGTGGCTCATACCGCTGATTTTCGCGCATTAAATGAGGCATTCGTTTTTCGGAGTACGCGGTGCACTGTGAGTACTTCGCCATATTCTTTTGTCACTGTGGTGTCGAAGGGTACGGTTTTCTTTCCTTTAATCGTGCAGCGGAGAGCTTCTAAAAGTCCGGTCTTTCCGCCTTCCAGTCAGAGAAGCATGATTCCGGGGTGCAACTCGGATAAGAACTGCGGTATTTGCAATAAGGTTCGTTAGCGGTTTGAAACCGTTCCACTATCCGCTCATCGGGTTCCGAATTCCTAGCTTCAGAGATTGCGTTGACACCGATGATGGTTGAAAGCCGACAAGCCCTGCCCCTTCGCTGGTGATATCAGCAGAGCTTTAACTCAGGCTATCTCGGTATAAACCTATCTCGGTATAAACAATGTATGGCACGGAGCACTGCCGTGCTGCTCGGTCCCCGCTAAACTCGCCGGTATGACCGATCTGCAGCATGTCCACTCCGTAGATGAAGCGGTGACTCGCTTAATTGAGCATTATGAAACCTCGTGCGAGTTGGCGCGCGAGGCCCTTGCCTCCGGCACCCTCGATGATTATCGCCACGTGGTCTATCCCAAGGTGACCGTGGAGATCCGTAAATGGCAGCCGATCGACCGCTCCGAGCCCTTTGGCTATGTGGACGAGGCCGGCAAGTATTCTGCGGTCGTCTCCAAGCCGCACATCATCCGAGAGTACTTGCACGAGCAGCTGACTCGGCTGACTAACAATTATCCGTGCGATATCTTCGTGGGCCAATCGGATGAGCGCATTCCGCCGGAATACATCAAAGATGCCCCGGCGGCGCCGCAGGAACGCGGCCCCATTCCGCGCCCGACCTTGGATGAGGTCAATGATGCGATTATTGATGGCGAGTGGGATGCGTTTCACGGCGGGGAAAAGCCGCTCTTTCACTTCGGGGCGCAGCGCTTCGATATTGCCTGTGCGCGCATTGAGCATTACACCGGCATCGAGGTCGATACGGTGCAGAAATACATTCTGTTTACCAATTACGCGATGCATACCACGGAATTCGTGAAATTCGGCCTGCGCGAGCTGACCAAGGAGGATTCGCGTTATACGGCGCTGGTATTGCCCAATGGGGAGACCATTCACCCTAATGATGCGGTGGACCTCGACCTGGATGGGCTAACGCTGACCTCGCGCTTTCAGATGCCCCGGTTCGATCTCATTACCGCAGGTGGCGATGGCATCACGATGATCAACATCGGCGTGGGGCCATCGAATGCCAAGACCATTACGGACTGCTTGGCCGTGCTGCGGCCGGAGGCCTGGATCATGATTGGCCACTGCGCCGGCATGGATGGGCGCATGCGCATCGGTGACCTGATCTTGGGCAATGCCTACGAGCGCCACGACCACATCTTGGACCGACAGGTGGTTTCTTCCACACCGATTCCGGCCATTCCAGAGGTCCAGCGCATGCTGGAGGCGGCCGTCGATGAGGTCTACGGTAGCGATAATTCGCTCATGCGCACCGGCACGGTGCTATCGACCGATGACCGCGATTGGGAGTGGCGCACCAGCCGGGATCTGTGGGAGTGGTTGCGCACTTCTACCGCGGTGGCGGTGGACATGGAATCGTGCGCCTTGGCGGCGAATGGGTACCGCTACCGCGTGCCTTATGGCACGCTGCTGTCCGTGTCGGATCTGCCGCTGCACGCCGTGCCGAAGCTGCCGGCGCAGGCCCAGGCGTTTTATTCCAACTCCAAGGAAGCCCACGTCATGTGCGCGGTGCGCGCGGTGGAACAGCTGGCAGAAAATCCGGAGCGCCTGCGCACTCGCAAGCTGCGGCGGACGCTGGGAGAGGTTCCTTTCCGGTAGCTGCTTTCCCTTGGTAGGTATCGCTAGTTAAACTACAAAGAAAGCCCATGACGCAAAAGGAGCCGCGCAATCGTGACTGAGAATTGGATCCACCCGGACCGGGAGAACCTCACTTGGGAAGTCTTCGGCGAAGCGAGCCGGAATCTTTCGGAGCAAATCGTGGAATCCGGCTGGTTTCCTGACTTGATCGTGGGCGTTGCCCGCGGCGGCCTGATCCCGGCCGGTGCCATTGGTTATGCCATCGGGGTCAAGGCCATGGGCGCTATCAACGTGGAGTTCTACACCGATATTGGCCAGACCTTGGATGAGCCGATCATCTTGTCCCCGCAGTTGGATACGGATTCCCTCAAGGGCAAGAAGGTGCTCGTCGTTGATGACGTGGCCGATTCCGGCAAGACCTTGGATCTGGTGGTGAACTTCTTGGAAGAAACTGCCGATGAGGTGCGTTCCGCTGTCGTCTACACCAAGCCGAAGACCATTTTCGAGCCGGACTATTCGTGGAAGAAGACGGATAAGTGGATCAACTTTGCCTGGTCGGTGCTGCCGGTCATCACGGCGGATGGCTCCTTTCAGGAAGGCTCGTAGTAGCTACTAGTATGTGCAGGCGTGATTAACGAGCAGCCTGCACCCACCGGCGTCATCGCCAGTTTCCGCTTCGCATTTTCCTCACCTGCGCGTTTGCGCAAGGAAGTGCTCGGCGGGCTGGCGGTGGCGCTTGCTTTGATCCCGGAAGTTTTAAGCTTTTCTATTCTCGCTGGCCTCGACCCGCGGGTGGGGCTGTATTCTTCGGTGATTATGGCGATGGCCATCGCCTTTACCGGCGGGCGGCCCGCCATGATTTCCGCAGCGGCCGGTGCGGTTGCCCTGGTGGTGGCCCCGCTCGCCCACGAGTATGGGCATGATTATGTGGTGGCGGCGGTGCTTGCGGCCGGTATCATCCAGGTGCTGTTGGCGTGGGTGGGCATCGCCAAGCTCATGCGTTTTATCCCACGTTCGGTGATGACGGGATTCGTCAATGCGCTGGGCATTATGATGTTTACCGCGCAGCTGCCGCACCTTATTGATGTCCCCTGGATGGTCTATGTGCTGGTGGCCATTGGCCTGGCCATCATGATTGTTTTGCCGCGGTTTACCCAGGCAATTCCGGCGCCGTTGGTGACCATCGTGGTGGTAAGCATCATCGCCGTCGCGGCGGGGTGGAAGGTGCCGGATGTGGCGGACCAGGGCGAGCTGCCCACGACGCTGCCGGGCCTTTTCATTCCGGATATTCCGTGGAACCTGGAGACCCTGCAGATCATTGCGCCCTACGCCTTTGGGATGGCGCTGGTGGGCCTCATGGAATCGCTGCTTACGGCGAAGCTTGTCGATGACATTACGGATACCCACTCCGATAAGACCCGCGAATCCTTTGGCCAGGGCATTGGCAATATATTGGCCGCGGCGATTGGCGGCATGGGCGTGTGCGCAATGATTGGCCAGACCATGATCGGCGTCAAGGTATCCCAGGCGCGCACGCGCTTGTCGACGTTCCTCGCCGGCGCCTTCCTCCTCGTGCTGTGCCTGCTTTTCGGCGAGGCGGTAGGCCGCATTCCGATGGCCGCGCTGGTCGCGGTGATGATCCTCGTGGCGGCGACGACGGTCAATTGGCATTCCATCCGCCCGCGCACGCTCAAGCTGATGCCGCTTTCTGAAATCCTCGTCATGCTGCTGACGGTCGCGGGCACGCTGGCCACGCATAACCTGGCGGTAGGAGTGGTCTTAGGCGTGGTGGCTGCATCGATTGGCTTTGCCCGCCGGGTGGCGCACCTCGTGGAAGTTGAGTTGGTAGATGGATATACCTACGTGGTGCATGGCCAACTCTTCTTCGCCTCCTCGAATGATTTGGTTTACGCCTTTGATTACACGCTTGATACGGACTTCGTGGTGGTGGACCTTACCGATGCCGAGGTCTGGGATGCCTCGACGGTGGCGACGCTGGATGCGGTGCAGAAAAAGTACGCGGATCGCGGCATTGAGGTGGAGTTTCGGGGCCTCGATGGGGCGAGCGCGCAGCGCCTGGAGCGCCTGAGTGGGCAACTGGGTGATTAATATCACATTGCAAGTTTGATGTGCGGGGGCGTACCCGCCGCAAGGCGGTAAATGGAGCGACCTAGCGCGGCGAGATTGGCCGTTTAGGGCAATGACCTCGAACTATTAGGCGATATTAACTTTGCGCCGTGGTGCAGCTTTGTCTTAACTAACTTAGGTGATCCAATCTGAAAAATGCCCCTGAGGTGCGGGTTTGATTAAGCATACCTTGCTAGACGGGAGATTTTATTTGGGTATTGTAGTGCCTACAACCAATTAATTGATTCCTACAGAAAGGATTTAGCAATGGATGAGAAGCTGCAAACCCTGCTAAACAATCAGGTCATTAACGAGCACGGCGCCGCTATGGTCTACACCCAGCTGGCCTACGAGATGGACAACCTGTCCTTCCCGGGCATGCGCGATTGGTTCATGGCTCAGGCTGGCGAAGAGCGCGTTCACGCACAAAAGCTTGCGGATCACCTCTTGGCACGCGGCTACCGCGTAGAGCTCAACGATATCCCGGTTGGCTCCATCAAGGCTGCCACCCCGCTGGATGCGTTCGAAGCTTCCTTGGCGCACGAGCAGAAGGTCTCCGAGCAGATCCGCGAGATCGCCCGCGTTGCCCTTGACATCCAGGACTTGGACTCCCGTCAGCTCATTGACTGGTTCTTGGCTGAGCAGATCGAGGAAGAGGACACCGTTTCTGAGATCATCGACCAGATCAAGCTGGTGGGCAACGATGGTGCTGGCCTGCTGCGCATCGATTCCCGTTTGGCTAACCGCAACTCCTAAGTTGTGAATAACAAACACATCAAGATTTAAATCAATCCTCCCATGGCACTGCGCTGCTGTGGGAGGATTGACGTATGTCTGCACACCTCAAAACAACCCTCTCCGCCACCCTGGCGGTATTGGCATTAAGTCTCATCATTGGGGCTGCGGTCATCTCAAGCCACGTCACCCTCGGCATCTTTTTAACCACTGCGGCGCTCATGCTGAGCCCGTTTGCGGGGGTGGTGATGCTGGCGTGTGGGGTCATCGGCAAGCGCGGGCTGGTCAACCGCTCCCTATATTCCCTGAGTGGAATGCTGATTTTGGCCTCGCTGGCCGTGCTCATCGTTTTGCCGATGGCGCAGGCGACGCTGGCGCTGGTGATTTTTATCGCCGGTATCGCGGTGGGGATCGTGGCAGTGCAGACCCAAGCTACTAGGCGCGCATAAACTGGATGCATTATGCCGAAGTTGCTGTTTGATCTCTACGGCGTGCTGCTGCGCCCCGCCACGCCGGAAGCGCACGCTGAACTGGAGCGCTTCCTCGCGCCGGCAAACCCAGAGGCATTCTGGGAGGCCTATAACTTTTTCCGGCCCGATTACGATGCCGGAATTTTTAGCGATAGCCACTACTGGAACGAGATTGCCGCCCGCGCGGGGATGGAACCTATTGATTGCGCCGGGGCCGTGGCCTGCGAGAATCAGTACCTGCTCGAGGCGGACCCAGAGATGGTGGCGCTGGTTAAAGGGCTCATCGGGGAGGGCTTTAGCGTGGGCATTTTATCCAATATCCCCACAACCCTGGCGGAGCAGGTGCGCGCGCAGCACCCGTGGTTAACTGAGTGTGCGGCGGTAACGTTGAGCTGCGATATCGGAGTGGCTAAGCCGCACCCAGAGGCCTACCGGGTGGCGGTGGACGCGCTCGCGGCGCAGCCGAAGGACACGCACTTTTTCGATGACAGCATCGACTACATCGAGGGCGCGACCTATTGCGGGTTGCACACCCACCTATTTACCGGAATCGACTCTGCGCGTGAGGTTCTACGCGGTCTGGAGTGAGCGGCCGAGCTCCAATGGCTCGCGCAATAGTTGATCGGTGGCCACGGTACGGGCGACGGCTCGCACGATTTCTTTGTGGCTTGGAATCATGCGCAGTTCCAGGTCCTCCGAGGCGGAATCGCGCACGGTGGAGGCAAAAAGCTGGGGCGCGCGGGAATCGCCGGTAAAGGCCCCGCCGGCAATGACCACGGTTTTTGGTGCGTATTCGTGGACCATGTCCGCCGTAATCTGGCCCAGCTGGCGGGCGCGCTCATCCAAAATGGCGCGCACGGCTGAATTGGACTCGGCGATGGTCGCGACCTCGGGCAGGGTACTGGCCTCGATGCCGTGGCGGCGCACGGCCTCCAGGATGGACTGGGTGGCCAAGAGGTGTTCGGAAGCGCCGTGGCCCAGCACGTCAGAGTGGGTCTGCGGGAGCGGGATGATGGAATTGACCTCGTCATCGACGGAGAGCGCAGATCCTAAGGAATCATCCGCGAAGAGCAGGAGAACGCGCTCGTTCGTGCCAATCTCGGCAGCCTGGGTCTCCGAGCCCAAAATGGCGGAAATGGCAGAGGTAACAACCACGGGAACGCTAAATTGGAAGCGCAGGCGCGCGGCGATATCCACGCCGTGCCAACCCAGGTTATCCGCGGTGACTAGGCCCTCTTCATCCACGGTGCCCGAGGTGGTAATCCCCAAGGCCACGAGCCGGCGATCTAGGCCCGTCATCATGCGGTTGATGCCGGCCATGATGTGTTCAAGAAAGTCTTCCTCCGTCAGGCGGGCGACAGGAGTGGCGATCTCTTCTTCTGAAACGGTGCGGCCCTTGATGTCATAGAGGCCGATATAGGTCTCAGAGGTGCCGACAGCGATGCCGCCGAGCACCCAGTTATTATCCGCGGCCTCGAGGGGAACGGTAGGGCGGCCCCGGCCCTGGGATTGGGTGAGGTCGGTGCGCTCTTGGATGAGTCCTGCGTTGAGGAGCGCGGTGGTAGCGCGGGTAATGGTGGGCTGGGAGAGTCCGGTGGCTTCTACCAGCTCACTACGGGTAATGATCGGGTTCAGGCGCACCAGGTGAAGGCACTTAGCAGCCGGTGTACGGGGGCGGGTGAACACGGGGCCAGGTTTGATCATGAAAGAAAGTATATGTGTCACAGACTGCTTTGTCTAATCTATTCATAGGTATATGTACCGAATGGTCTAAAGGTGGAGGTAGGCCGAAAATTCCCTATGCTGGGGCGCATGAAATCAGTAGCGGTTTATTGCGGCTCCGCCGTGGGCAATTCGCCCGCCTATAGCGCAGCGGCACAACACTTGGGCGGCGAGCTTGCCCGTCGCGGGCTGAACTTGGTCTATGGCGGCGGAAATATCGGCCTCATGCGTGAGGTTGCCAACTCCTGCTTGAAGGCCGGCGGCACCGTCACTGGCGTCATGCCGCAATCCCTGGTGGATTTAGAGATCTCCCACCCAGGCTTGACCCGCCTCGAGGTCGTGGATTCTATGGCCGAGCGGAAAACCCGGATGGAGCAGCTGGCGGATGCCTTTATCTGTTTGCCCGGCGGCGTGGGCACGTTGGAGGAAGTGACAGAGGTACTGACCCAACAACAGCTGGGCAGCATTCGTGGGCCCGTTGGCTTGGTTGACGTGGAAGGTTTTTGGCAGCCCTTTTATGACATGTATGCCGCCATGGCTGAGGCGGGCTTCATCCTGCCTCGCTTTGTAAAAGCACTGGTCATAGAGGAAAATCCCGCGGCCGTGCTGGATGGTTTTGTCCAGTGGCACTACCCGGGCACGAAGTGGAACAACGATTAGCTAACAAGTTTGCAACATTTGGGTGGGGCTGGGTGGCCTATCAACAAGATAAAGGGTTAGACTTCCCTCTTATGAGTTCTGAGCAGACCGCTAAGCGCCAGCCCTCTCTACTGGACGCTTCGTGCGATAACTTCGTTCACGACCTAGCCGAGCTATCCCCAACTGATGCAACCGCGTGGGGAATTGACGGTTTTGAAGGCGAATTGCAGGATTTTTCCCCCGACTATTTTGAGGCGGTCGCTGATCGCACCCGCGATATGGTTGCGGATCTAGATGCCTTGGATGACACCACCGATGAATCCGATGATGAGGATGACTTCGATGATGTGGATTATGTCACCGCCGCCGTCTTGCGGGATCGTCTCTGCTTAGATCTGGATTTGCACCACCACGGCGAGGATATTCGCAGCCTTAATAATATTGCCTCGCCCGTGCAGACCATCCGGGATTCCCTGCTGCTTATGCCGCAGGAGACCCAGGAGGACCGCGAGGCCATTCGCTCCCGCCTGTCCAAGGTCAAGGGTTCCCTCGATGGCTACCGCGAGTCCCTGAAGGAAGCGGCCTCCCACGGCATGGTGGCACCGCACCGCCAGATCTCTGAGGTCATTGTGCAGTGCGAGCGGCTTGCCGATGCCGACTCCATGCTCGAGGGCCTCGGCCTCGACCCCGACTCCGCCGAGGTAAAGAAGGCCAAGGAGGCCTTTGGCGAGTTCTCGGATTGGCTGTCTAATGATCTGCAGCCGCAGTCCTCTAATAAGGACGCGGTGGGCCGCGAGCGCTACGAGCGTTTCTCCAAGCTTTTCGTCGGCGATTCCGTGGACTTGGACGAGGCCTATGAATGGGGCCTTGACCAGGTGCGTTACCTGCGCGGCGAACAGGAGAAGATCGCGCACGAGCTTTATGGCTCGGAGTGCTCGGTGCGCTCTGCCATGCGCAAGCTGAACCACGAGGAACGCTATACCCTGCGCGGTACCGATGCCTTGGTGGAGTGGATGCAGAGCAAGGCCGATGCGGTCATCGCCGAGCTCAACGGCAAGGAATTCGACATTCCGGAAGAAGTCGAAGAGATCGAGTGCTGCATCGACCCAGCCGGCACCGGCGGCATCTTCTACACCCCGCCCAGCGATGACTTTTCGCGCCCGGGCCGCATGTGGTGGTCCGTGCCGGAGGGCCAAGATACCTTCCACACCTGGCAGGAGCTGACTACCGTGCACCATGAGGGCGTACCGGGTCACCACCTGCAGCTGGGTTCTGCCCTGGTACAAGAGGATCTCAACCTGTGGCGCCGCGCGGTGACGTGGAATTCCGGCCACGGCGAGGGTTGGGCCCTATACGCTGAGCAGCTCATGGCCGAGCTGGGCTACATGGACGATCCTGGTGTGCGGATGGGGCTGCTCGATGCCCAGCGCCTGCGCGCGGCCCGCGTCGTGGTGGATATCGGATTGCACCTGGGCAAGAAGCTGCCGGACTGCACCGTATCCGGCGTATGGGATAAGGCCCACGTGAAGACCTACATGCGCGAAAACACCGCCATGGATGATGCGAACCTCAACTTTGAGGTCAACCGCTACCTGGGTTGGCCGGGCCAGGCCCCGTCCTATGCCTTGGGCCAGCGCCTGTGGCAAGAAACCCGCGCCGCCGCCGAAGAGCAGGGCATGAGCGCCCGCGAATTCCACTCCGAGGCGTTGGCTCTTGGCTCGGTGCCCATGTCGGTGCTGCGCGAGGCCGTGCTCAATAACTAAACGCGCAGGCTAGCCGCGCACGCTAGCGCCTTTTAGCAAACTTGCTGACAGCCCTGATGAGCTGCGGCAGGTACCCCGCAATGACCAGCACGGCGATGAGGCGGGTGAGCTGCACCGCGATAACCACGGGGCCAGCCCCGCCTTCCGCGGAGAGCGCGAGCACGGTCTCTAGCGCGCCGGGGCTGGTGGCTAGGTAGGCCTCGAAGTAACTGATATTCAGCCAGTGCATCAGCGGCCACGCCGTGGCCGCACACAGGCCGAGGACGGCGGCGATGGAAAGAATCGTCGCGGGAAGTTGTTTGGCAAAGGCCTTGAGCGATGGGAGGGAAAGCCCGCCGCCGCAGACCCACCCGATGGATAAAAAGGCGATGACCTTAAAGGCATAGATCGGCTCCAGCGTATGCCCCTCCGGCAGGAAGAAGGAGGCCAGCACCGTCAAGATCAACGGGCCGAGCACGGCCGCTGCGGGCAGGTGCAGGAATTTTCCAAGGCTTTCACCGACCAGCGCGATAACGAGCACCAACGCGATGATCCACCAGGTGGTTTCCGCCTCCAGCCTTAAGTCACCGCCCCTTCCGGCCGGCGTATCGAGGAAGGTCACGACGGCGGGAAGGGATATGGAGACGATCAATAACCGCAGGTATTGGGTGAGCGCGACGTAGCGGTAGTCGGCACCGAGTTCATCGGCAAGCGCGGGCATGAGCGAGGCACCGCCGGGGAGCATGGACAGGATGCCGGTTTCGGAGGAGACGTCCCGTGGCCGCTGGCGGTGCAGCATGACGCCGCAAAAAATTCCCAACGCGATGGTGACAAAGGACATGGTTATGGCAGCCGGCAGGTATCCCACCAATTGGCCGAAGGAAACTACCGTCAGCGGCAGCGCGGCCATGATGCCGATGAATCCGCGCGATAGCCCATAAAATTTGCGGTTGACCTTGAGGTCTTCACCGGTGATAAGGGCCATGGCGCCGGAGGCGATGATCGCGGCCAAAATCCACGCGGCCGGCACGTGCCACATACTAAAAAGCCAGCCCAAGAGGATGGAGACGGGGACCACGATGCCCCACCGCAGGATGGTGTGGGTGTCTACGCTTATTCCCCAGTGCCGCTGTGCCACGTATTCTCCCATCTTCTGCTCGTCTTCGATCGAGTCTAGACCTCCCCGCCGCGGGGTTTATGATCTCCTCATGGATATCGACGTGGCGCAGTGGGCGGTGCTCCTTGTGGGCGCGGCGGGAGCAGGCTGGATCGACGCGGTCATCGGCGGGGGAGGCCTCGTGCTTATTCCACTATTGCTTGCCGTGGTTCCGGGGCTCGCGCCGGCAACGGCGCTGGCCACCAATAAACTTGCGGCGGTATCCGGCACGGCATCGGCGGCCGTGACCTTGGTGCGCAAGGTGCGCCCGCCCGCAGGGGAGCTCGTTCGCTACGCCCTCATCGCCCTCGTGTGCGCCGGGCTGGGCGCGAGTGTGGCGGCGAATCTTAATAGTGAGATCATGCGCCCGCTCATCATCGTGCTCTTAGTGGTGGTGGGCGTCTTCGTGACCTTTAAGCCGAGCTTTGGCACCACCGAGTCTCCCGGGATCCGCGGCGGATGGCGCACCTGGGCGGGGCTTGTGGCGGTGGCGGCCATCTCCTTTTATGACGGCATCTTTGGCCCGGGTACCGGCATGTTCCTGATTATGGCCTTTACCTTCATCTTCTCCCAGAACTTCTTAAAATCCGCGGCGATGGCCAAGGTGGTCAATACCGCCACGAACCTCGGTGCGCTGGTGACCTTCATCCTTGGCGGCCACGTGTGGTGGGCCCTTGGTATCGCGTTGGCCGCCGCCAATATCCTCGGCGCCCAGGTGGGCGCGCGGACGGTGCTCAGCGGCGGGACGAAGTTTATCCGCTATGCCCTGCTTACCTTGGTAGTGGTCATGAGCTGCTATTTATCCTGGCAGCAGTGGGGTTAGGCTACATCCGGTTCTTGGTCCGCGCGGTGGCGATGGCATTCCACGGATCCTCGGGCCACGGGTGCTTGGGGTAGCGTCCGCGCATATCGGCGCGCACCCCGGCGTAGGGGCCGGACCAGAAGCTAGCAAGATCATCGGTGACCGCCAGCGGGCGGCCGGCGGGGGAGAGCAAGTGGAATTGCACGCGGTTGCCGCAGTACTCCGGGGATTCGGCCAGGCCGAAGCATTCTTGCAACTTGATGTGGACCACGGGGCGCTCGCCCGACCAATCGATCTTGGCATCGCGGCCGGAGGGCACGGGCAGGCGCTGAGGTGCGAGCTCGTCCAGGCGGGTGGCTTCGGGCCAGGGGAGCAGGCGCTGCAGGGCGGGGTACATGTCTATTTTGGCGGTGGGGGTTCCCGCGGCAATCTGGTGCAGCTCGGGCCCAAGCCACTCGGCGGGATCGGCGGCATCGACTTCCGGCCAGGGGTCGCCGTAGTGCGCGTGCAGGTGGCGGAGCCTATCTTTTAAGCTCTGGGCCTTCTCGCTGAAGGTAAATAGGCCGAGGCCTTCTTCGCGGATGCCGGCGGCAAGGGCCTGCGCGGCGGCATCGCCGGTGACCTTGACCGGGGTTTCGGACAGCACAATCGCCCCGGCCGCCCGGACTTTGACCCCGCGCACGCGGCCCCCACGCAGGAAGGCGCGGGTTTCTTCTGTGACGCCGATGGCATCCAGCGCGGCAGACTCTTCGATGCGCGCGGCGGTGCGGATGATGGGGTTTCCGGCATTGGAGAGGGTGACCTCCGCGATGGCGAGCCACGGCGAGCCGGCCAGCCCGGAGTTATCCAGCAGCCGGGCGCGGGTGCCGCTGGCCAGCAGGTAATCTTCGCCCACGCGCTTGGCCACCTGCTCGGGATAGGCGGTGGCGACGACCTCGCCAGGGTCAGCGGGTCCGAGATCCTCCACCAGGCGAGACAGGCGCCTGATTTCCTTCTGCGGTGCGGGGCGGCGGGTGAGATCGGTGGTGTTGGTGGGGGCATCGGCAAGCGCGGCGATGGTGGGCGCCGCCTGGCTGCCGTGCCGGATAAGGGCCGCGCCTTGGCGGGGATCGGTGGGCAGCAGGGCGAGTTCCTGCGTCGCGCCAATGCGCTCGAGGGTGGCGCGCGCGGCCGCAAGGGCTTGGGCGGGCGGCGGATCGAGCAGCGGGAAATCCGGGCCCGCGCCCCAGCAATCCAAAAACAGCGCAGCCTGCGTGAGATCCGCGGACAGGATCTCCGGCGTAGTGTGCGGGGAAAAGTGCTGGTAATCGTCCTGGGAATAGCAGCGAATGACCGTACCCGGCGCCTCACGGCCGGCACGGCCCGCGCGCTGGTCCGCGCTCGACTTCGACGTGGAGACCGTCACCAGGCCAGACATGCCGCGCTGTGCATCGCGCCGGGGAACGCGGGCCAGCCCCGCATCCACCACCACGCGCACGCCAGGCACCGTCAGCGAGGATTCCGCGATGGACGTCGCCACCACAATGCGCTGCTCATCGGTATAAAGCGCGGCATCTTGCTCTGCGGTGGTCTGCTTGCCGTGCAGCGGGAAAACATTATGGCCCTGCAGCTCCTCGCACACCAGGTTGACCTCGCGCACGCCGGGCACGAAGACCAGCGTGGATTCGTGTTGGCGGGCCGCCTGCTTGGCGATGCCCCCGTAAAACTCCCGCGACCCCGCCGCGCGCCCCGATTGCGGCGCGTACTGGATATCCAGGGGATAGGTCACCGCCTCTGTGGTGTGGACGAGCGAGCCCATGAGCTGGGAAAAGCGCTGCGCGTCGACCGTTGCGGACATGGCGATGACGCGGAAGTCTTCGCGCAGCTCGGCCAGCTCCAGGCACATGCCGAGCACCAGATCCGTATCCAGCTGGCGCTCGTGGACCTCATCGATGGCCACGGCGGCCACGCCCTCGAGCTCCGGATCTTTGAGTAGGCGGCGCAGCAGTACGCCTGGGGTGACGAATTCGACCTCGCTGCCCGTGCGGGATTCGCCGCGGATGGCGAAGCCGACCTTATCCGGGGTGCCGCTGAGGGTGCTTAAGCGCTGGGCGGCCGCGCGCACGGCCACGCGGCGCGGGGCGGTGACGATGACCTTGCCGCGCCCTGCGGAATGATTGGCTAGCGCCGGTGGCACGAGCGTGGTTTTACCCGTGCCGGGCGGTGCCTGAATGACGACGTTTCCGGTGTGGGGCAGCGAATCGATGGTCTTGGCTACGGGCAGCCCCGCGCCAATGCTGGCGAGATCGAACATTTACTGCGCGGCCCCAAAACCTTCCACGGGGCCGTCCAAATCCTTGCGCTCCCAGGAATCCTCATCGCCGTCCAGGGTGCGTACCACGCGGCCGGGCGTACCCAGGACCAGCGAATTATCCGGGATATCCTTGGTCACCAGCGTGCCGGCACCAATAACGCAGTTTTCACCAATGGTAACCCCCGGCATGACGGTGGCATTGGCCCCAAACCAGGTATTGCGCCCCACGGTGATGGGGTGGGCGATTTCCCACCCGCCCTCGCGCATCGCGTGATCGTTGACGGGGTGGCCCACCGTAATGAACGAGCAATTGGGCCCAATCAACACGCGATCACCGAATGTGACCTTGGCCTGGGCCAAAATGCTGCTGCCAAAGTTGATGAAGACGCCTTCCCCACAGACGATATTGCAGCCGTATTCCATATTCAGCGGCGCGTGCGCCCCCGGCACGTGCGATTCGTCCGGCAGGATCTCCCGCAAGATTGCCTGCGCCTGCTCCTTATCGGTGTTGTGCAGATCGTTGAACTGCCCAATCAGCCCAAAGGTGCGCTGGTGCTCCTTATCGATGTCCCCCATGCCCGGCAGGTGCCACTGCCCACCCGTCATTCGCTCCCAAGTGCCGTAGCGTTGCAGGTCGTGCAGCTTCTGTTCATCCATGGTGGCCATTGTAGAGGGCGCGTGGTTCCTGCCGAGCATACCGGACTTGACCCCCTCACCTTTCGATAGAATTAAGGAGACGTTTCTTATCAAACCATGTTTTGGAGTGTTTTTCTGATGAGTCGTTTGATTGGCTTTGCTGGGATTGCGGTGCTTGTGGTTTCAGGGGTCTTTGCTTTACTCGGTTACACAAAAATCTCGTATATTTTTCTAGCCGTTGCCGCCGTTGATCTCATAGTTGCCCGGATCTATCAGCCTGACGAATCCAACGACAGAAGAGCTAAACAGCTAAAAGCAGTTAGCTGCTTCTTCATACTCCTCGGCACACTTTTCATCTATATAACAGGGAATTGGATAGGTATCATCGCAATATTCTCAGGAATAATAGATCTCATGTCTGGAGAATATTCAATACTTAGAAAACAGCCGCAGAACCGATAGATTTGTCGGCTCTAATGCAAAGTGCTATGGGTCAATGACTGATCTCAAACAGGTGGGTACTTTCGTTCCTTTTCCGTTCGATAATGCTTCTATCGTTGTCTGATTTCTGGATTAGGCTATGTGGGACCTCGGACGAGGTAAAGGCTTGAGTTCTAGGATTGACAGTGCGAGCTTGCTCGATGCCCGACCTATCGTCCAGACCACCACCAAAGTAGAAACTCCTGCTTGGTATGCCATCGCTTCCCGCATTTCGTCGGCAGCGTGGCCTAACCGATTAGCGGTTAGGGTGGAGGAATGCTTTTTGATTCACTGCCGCGGCCGAATGCGTACGTCGCGCCGGGCGTGGGGCACGTGCCGGGGTGGGTGGGCATCGGCAAGCAAAAGGCCCTTGTAGAAGAGACGCGGGAGATTGCTCGTGCGTATGCGCATACGCCGATGGCGATGGTGCAGCCGCGGCTGAAATCGGGTGGGCAGATGAGCGTATTTCAGCTGCATCTTGGCCGGTATTGGCATTATCCCAGCTACCGGTACGTGGACAATATGGAAGGCACGCGGGTGCCGCCGGTACCGGATAGCCTGCGGGAATTGGCCCCGGCGGCGCTGCGGCAGGCGGCCCAGGTTGCCCCGGAGCTTGAACCATGGGTGGATAACTTCGTGCCGGAGATGGCGCTGGTGAATTATTATCCGCCCGGCTCGGCGATGGGGATGCACGTGGATGACTCTGAGGAATCGCCCGCGCCCGTGATTTCGCTTTCGATTGGGGATGAGGCCCTTTTTCGCATAGGCCATACCGAAAATCGCACTAAACCCTGGGACGATGTGACCCTGTGCTCGGGTGATTTGGTGGTCTTTGGCGGGCCGAAGCGCTTTGCCTACCACGGGGTCGTGCGGGTAAATGATGGCACGCTGCCGGAGGGATGCGGGCTGCAGGAAGGCAGAATCAATATCACCATCAGACAAGTTTCGGCGAGCGCGGTAGGCTAGGGCGGGTTACATAAAGGTTGAAGGAAAGAGGTTTTTCTTATGTCCCGAATTGGCATCATCATCGGCTCTACCCGCGATAAGGCAGCAGGCCAGGCGGTAGGCGAGTGGGTCAATGACGTGGCCCAGGGCCGCCAAGACGGCGTGGAGTACGAGTTGCTGGAACTGAAGAAATTCAATGTTCCACTCCTTACCAGTGAAGTCGTTCCTGGCGCGGCGAATAAGCAGTACGATGACGCCAACGTGCAGGAGTGGTCCAAGGCCGTCGATGCCTGCGATGGTTTTGTCTTCGTGACCCCGGAGTACAACCACTCCGTGCCTGGCCCGTTCAAGAATGCCTATGATTCGCTCGGCGCGGAATGGGCCGGCAAGCCGGTGGCCTTCGTGGGCTACGGTTCTGTCGGCGGCGTGCGCGCGGTCGAGGCATGGCGCACTGTGGTGGCTAACTTCTCCATGCCACAGCTGCGCAACCAGCTGGACTTTAATATCTTCACCGACTGGAACGATGGCGAATTCCGTCCCAGCGATGACTCCTACGAGCGCGCAAACTCCCTGCTTGCTGAGCTCGAGGACGCACTTTAAGTAAAAGGCCCTGCACCGCGCAGCGCGCTGCGTAGCATGGGGTGCATGACTGAAAAGAAAGTAGCAGTAGTAACCGGCGCCTCCTCTGGCATTGGGGAGGCCACCGCGCGTTCTTTGGCCAAGGACGGCTGGCACGTTGTCGTGGGCGCGCGCCGGACAGACCGCCTGCAGCAACTTGCCAATGAAATCGGTGGCGAGGCCTACGAACTTGACGTTACGTCCGATGTCTCCGTCTCCAAGTTCGTCTCCCACCTCGAGCGTGTAGACCTCTTGGTCAATAACGCCGGCGGTGCCAAGGGCTTGGAGCCGCTGGTCGATACCTCCATCGAGGACTGGCAGTGGATGTACGAGACCAACGTGCTCGGCACCGTGCGCATGATTCAGGCGCTCATGCCCAAGTTAGAGCGGGTGCCAGATCTTTCCGGACTGATTATTAATGTCGGTTCCATTGCCGGCTGGACCGTGTACGAAGGCGGTTCCGGCTATAACACCGCTAAGCACGGCGTGCGCGTGATTTCCCGCGCGCTGCGGCTAGAAAATCACGATGTGCGCGTTACCGAGATTGATCCTGGCCGCGTGGCCACGGACTTTTCCTTGGTGCGCTTCAAGGGCGATGAGAAACGCGCGGCCAAGGTGTATGACGGCCAGCTCAACCTCGTGGCAGAAGACATTGCGGAGGCCATCCGCTGGGTCGCCGCCCAACCGGCCCACGTCAACGTGGATACGATGACCATTAAGCCGCGCACGCAAAGCTAAGGCCCCGCGGGCCTCTGCAAAGAGCAGCGGCGGGGCGGGGCCTAGGCTTTATCTTCCTGCTTGAGCCTTATTGCAGGCCAAACTGATCCCATGCGGCAGGGGCCAGGTTCTGGTACACGTGCTTGTGCTCTTGGTATTCGGCAAGGCCGGTGGGGCCCAGCTCGCGGCCGTTGCCAGACTGCTTGTAGCCGCCCCATTCCGCCTGCGGCAGGTACGGGTGGAAATCATTGATCCAAATGGTGCCGTGGCGCAGGGCGCGGGCAACGCGCTCGGCGCGGCCGGCATCGGAGGTGTACACCGCGCCAGCCAGGCCATACTCGGTATCGTTTGCGATCTCAATGGCCTCTTCTTCGGTGGTGAAGGTCTCGATGGTCACGGTCGGGCCGAAGGCCTCATCGTGGACGCAGTCCATCTCGCGGCTAGCGCCATCGATGATCGTGGGCAGGTAGTACACGCCCTGGCCCAGATCCGTGGTGCCGGTGCCGTGCTGGCCGTTGGTGTCCTCGCTGGTGGCGGCGCGGCCTCCGGTGAGGATCTTGGCGCCTTGTTCGCGGGCCTTGTCCACGTAGGCTGCTACCTTCTCGCGGTGGTCGGCCGAAATAAGCGGACCGGTCTCGGCCTTGTCATCGGTGGGTCCACCGATCTTGATCTTCTCGGCGCGCTCGACCAGTGCGGCAACGAACTTATCGTGCAGGGACTCTTCCACCACGATGCGCGAGCCGGCGGAGCAGACCTGGCCGGAGTGGAAGAAGGCGCCGTTGAGCGCATTATCCACGGCGACGTCGAAGTTGGCATCAGCAAAGATAACGTTCGGGTTCTTGCCGCCGAGCTCTAGCGCCGTGCGCTTGACGGTTTCGGCCGCGTTCTTTGCAATCAGCTTGCCGGTAACGAGGCCGCCGGTGAAGGAGACCATGTCCACGTCGGGGTGCTGGGAGAGCGGATTGCCGCAGTTAGCGCCGGCGCCGGTGATGAGATTGCCCACGCCATCTGGCAGGCCGCATTCCTTCAGCGCAGCCATGAGCAGCATGGCGGTGTGCGGGGTCAGCTCCGCCTGCTTGAGCACGAAGGTATTGCCGGCAGCAAGGGCCGGGCCTACCTTCCAGGACACCTGCAGCAGCGGGTAATTCCACGGGGTAATCAGGCCGCAGACGCCCACCGGCTCGGCATCGATGCGTGAGCGCAGGTTGGGATCTTGCGGGTCGACCACGCGGCCAGCTTGGTGCTGGGCCAAGGTGCCAAAGTACTCGAAAGCATTGGCAATATCGTCCATATCGCCCAGGGATTCCTCGTAGCGCTTGCCGGTATCCGCGGATTCGGCTTGGGCGAAAAGCTCCTTGTGCTCACGGATGAAATCCGCCAGGCGGATGACGATCTTGCCGCGCTCGGCGGACGGCGTTGCGGCCCACTCGCCCTTATCGAATGTTTCACGTGCAACCTGGATGGCACGCAGGGTATCTGCCTCGGAGGCCTCAGAGACGACGCCGACGGTGGAGCCATCGGCAGGGCAGATAATGGTGCGGGTCTCGCCATCCTGGGCGGCCTCCCACTGGCCGTTGATGAAGAGCGACTTCGGGGCATCACCGGAGTGCACGCCCTGGAGCAGTTCGGTGGTCGTGGGATCGAACAAGGTGTTCTGGGTGCTCAAAGTGCAAGCAACCTTTCTCTAATTGCGGCGGTATTGCCCGCCAGTTTAACTATCTTCGCGCCAGGTGCGTTCCGGCTCGGCGCCATCGGAGACATCGGAATCGCCCGGCTGGCTTTGCTGCATGTAGAGGAATGCCAGGTGACGCTCGTACAGGTCCAGCACGTTATTGATGATCTGGTTTTCGGAGTAGCCGTAGACGTCATAGCCCAGCGAACCGGTCATGTCGTAGACCTCCAGGCGGTAGTACTCGCCGTCGCCCTCGCAGAAGTCCGGTCGCTCCGCGGAAACCGGGAAGAGCTGGTAGCGGAATTGGCGCTCGTTGTGCAGCCGGACCTCGAGATCGAGCTGGGGCAATTCGGCATCGGGAAGCTCACTGGTAAGCAAGATGGCGTCATAGCCGCGGGTGCGCATTTGCGTGGCCACCTGCTCGAGGGCGTAGGCGGCAGTTCCCCGCAGGTAGTCATCCATGTCCTGTTTGGTGGGGAAGGAGTTGGCGCGGTCCAGGCGGTTCTTCCACAGGTTGGAATCGCTCGGCTCGCGCTCGGTGCGGCTGCTGATGGCGCCGTGCAAGGCGGTTTTCCGGGCCTCGCGCTGGACGATTTCCAGGCGCAGCGACTTCCAGAGCGAGAACATGATGAGGTAGACCACGAACGCGAAGGGCAGGCCCATGACCACGGTTGCGGACTGCACGGTGGCAATGCCATCGAGCTGCAGCAACGCCAAGGTGAGCGCGCCGACGGTAATGGACCAGAAAATGCGCAGCCACCGGGCGCCATCCTGCCGGTTATCCGTGATGCGGGAGGTGAAGTTGGACATGACCAGCGCACCGGAGTCCGCCGAGGTGATATACAGCAGGAGGCCGATGAAGGTGGTCAGGAAGATGACGATGGCGGAGCCAGGGAATTCCTGGAGCATGTCATAGAAACCCTGCTCCGGAACGTTGATGGCGTTTTCCGCAAATTCCGGATAATCACCGGAGCGCACCATGTCCAGGGCGGTATTGCCAAAGAAGGACATCCACATCAGGATGAACAGGAAGGGGAAGGTCAGCGTGCCCAGGATGAACTGGCGCAGCGTGCGGCCGCGGGAAATGCGGGCCAGGAATAGGCCGACGAAGGTCGCCCAGGCAATCCACCAGGCCCAGAAGAAGAGGGTCCAGGACTGCATCCAGGTATCTACGCTGGCTTGGTCCTCAGCAAAGGCGAAGGTCTCCAGCGTCCAGGAGGGGAACTTGGAGACGTAGTCACCGATATTGGTGACGATGGCGTCGAAGAGGTAGGCGGTCTTGCCAAAGACCACGACGTAAATCATCAGCGCGATGGCCAGGTACACGTTGAGCTCAGAGAGGAAGCGAATGCCCTTATCCACACCGGATACGGCCGATAGCGTTGCGATGACCACCGCGATGATGATGAGTGCGGATTGCAGCCCCAGGCCCTGCTCGATGCCAAAGATGAGGTGGAAGCCGTAGGACAGCTGCACCACGCCGATGCCCAGGGACGCGGTAACGCCGAAGACGGTACCCAGCATGGCGGCAATGTCCACCGCCGAACCAATGGGCCCATGCACGCGCTTGCCGATGAGCGGGTACAGCGCCGAGCGAATAGCCAGCGGCATATTCAGGCGGTAGGCGAAGTAACCAAAGGCCATGCCCATCAGCGCATAGAGCGCCCAGCCGGTAAGCCCGTAGTGGAACATGGCATAGACCACGGCCTCTTTGGCGGCCTCCATGGTTTCGCCATCGCCCACCGGCGGATCCATGTACATCGTGACCGGCTCGGCCACGGCGAAGAACATGAGGTCCACGCCGATGCCGGCGGCAAAGAGCATGGATACCCACGAGAAGGTATTGAATTTGGGCCGGGAGTGGTCTGGTCCCATGCGGATGCTGCCGGTATTGGAAAAGGCGATGTAGAGGACAAAGACCACGGCGATGGTGGCGGTCAGGACGTAGAACCATCCCAGGTTCGTGCCAATCCATCCGGTGACGCTGGCGAGTGTATTCGCTGCGGACTCCTGCCCGAAGCCCGCGTACAGCGCCATGGCGATGATGAGGACACCGGAAATGATAAAGACCGGCCAATTGGGCTTGGGCGCGGCCACCTCATCGGCGCCGACATCATCGCCGGTTTCGGCCTTGTAGCTGCCGACGATGGCGCGTACTTGGTTGCGCGGTTTACGGCCCTTGTCCCCAGCTGAGCGAGTATCCCCAGCGGAGCGAGCGAGAGAGGTGTCGGAGTCCCCTGTGCGGGACTCCTCATGGTCGTGCGGACCAAGGTTAGCCATCTACTTCTCCTAGTCTTGATCGATTAAGTACCGAATCCTTCGCACGAGTGCCCCATAGTCCCCGAAAAAGAGGGGTGAGAGATAGGTTGGTGGCATAAATCATATGCGGGCAATCTATGCGTAAAGACCCCGGATTTCATCTACTTAGATGCATATCCGAACACCGTAAATATACATTAATCTGGGAAAACGTCCACCGGATGTGTATTCTGGGGGCGCTATTGTGCATAAATGAAAGCGGAAAAGCGCAGATTTTTTGCGCAGGATACAATGGATCCGCCCGAAAGACGGCGAGAACTACGCGTGAGATGGCTCACAGAAGGAAGGGGATTTATGGGTATTGTGGATAAGTTGACTAAGAAGCGCTCGACAAAGAGGGCGACGGATGAGGTCAGCGATGTGGTCGTCGTCGGCGGTGGCTCTGCCGGCTCCGTCATTGCGGCTCGCCTGACCGAGGACAAAGACACCCGCGTGCTCGTTCTTGAGGCCGGACGCCCGGATTCCCTGTGGGACCTATTCATCCACATGCCTTCCGGTTTCTCTTTCCCCATCGGGGCAAAGAACTATGACTGGATGTATGAATCCGATCCGGAACCGGAGATGAATGGTCGCCGCATCTACCACGCCCGCGGCAAGGTACTCGGCGGTTCTTCTTCTATTAACGGCATGATCTATCAGCGCGGCAACCCCATGGACTACGAAAAGTGGGGCCAGAACCCGGGCATGGATAACTGGGACTTTGCCCACTGCTTGCCGTATTTCAACCGCATGGAAACCACCGCTGCTGCGGATGACGATGACCCGCGTCGCGGCCACGATGGCCCGCTCTACCTGTCCCGCGGCCC
The DNA here is from genome assembly GCF_000478095.1 of Corynebacterium sp. KPL1824. Classification (NCBI taxonomy): domain Bacteria; kingdom Bacillati; phylum Actinomycetota; class Actinomycetes; order Mycobacteriales; family Corynebacteriaceae; genus Corynebacterium; species Corynebacterium sp. KPL1824. The sequence continues at coordinate 203,612 of NZ_KI515749.1, forward strand.
GGCTACCTCGCAGCTTTTCCAGGCGCTATTTAAGTCGGTACAAGAAGCGGGCTATAACCTGACCAATGACGTCAACGGTTACCGTCAGGAAGGCTTTGCCCCCTTCGATCGCAATATCAAGCACGGCAAGCGTTGGTCTGCTGCCCGCGCCTACCTGTACCCCAACCAGGACCGCGACAACCTTGAGGTGCGTACCCGCGCATTTACCACCAAGATCCTCTTTGAAGGCACCAAGGCAGTGGGCGTGGAATACGAGTGGCAGGGTGGCACCCACCGCGTTTTCGCAGACAAGATCGTCTTGTCCGCCGGTGCCATCAATACCCCGCAGCTGCTAGAGGTCTCTGGCGTGGGCGACCGCGAGATCTTGGAAAAGCACGGCATCGATGTGGTCAAGCACCTGCCAGGCGTGGGTGAGAACCTGCAGGACCACCTCGAGGTCTACATCCAGTACGAGACCACCAAGTCCACCGCTTCCTCCCAGCCTTACCTGGATAAGTGGCGTTGGCCGTTTATGGGCCTGCAGTGGCTGCTGACGAAGAAGGGCCCGGTGGCTACCTCGCACTTTGAGGGCGGCGGTTTCGTGCGCTCCAACGAGGATGAGGCCTACCCGAACTTGATGTTCCACTTCCTGCCCATGGCGGTGCGCTATGACGGCCAAAAGGCCGACGTTAAGCACGGCTTCCAGTGGCACGTTGGCCCGATGTTCTCCGATACCAAGGGCCACGTGCACATCAAGAGCTCCGATATCCGGCAAAAGCCCTCCATCCTCTTTAATTACCTGCGCACCGAGCAGGACCGCCGCGAATGGGTAGAAGCCGTCCGCGTCGCCCGTTCCCTGCTGGATACCAAGGCGATGGAGGAAGTTGGCGCCCGCGAGTTCAGCCCGGGCCCAGAGGTCCAAAGCGATGAGGAAATCTTGGAGTGGGTCCGCAATGACGGCGAGACCGCACTGCACCCATCCTGCACCACCAAGATGGGCGATGAGTCCGATCCCATGGCCGTGGTGAACCCAGAGACCATGGGCGTATGGGGCATCGATGGCCTGTATATTGCCGATGCATCCGTATTCCCCTCGGTGCCCAACGGCAATATCTATTCCCCAACTATGATGGTGGGCGAGAAGGCTGCGGATCTTATTGCCGGCCGCACGCCGCTCGAGCCGAACCACGCCGAGTGGTACAAGGCTAAGCAGGATATGCCGCTCTACGCTGAGGGCGAAGCAGTCCGCGATCACAAGCACTCCATCCAGGGCGCTGACCACTAAGCACCCTCCCGCGGGATTGCTCTAGCGCCGCGTTTCCCATTGTGGGGCGCGGCGCTTTTGCTTGCCGACGTCCCCCTTTCCCCACCGCGCACCCCTCCGCCTGGCCAGAACCATGATTTAATCGCCGGGCAAGGAATCGGCCCCAATGGAATGAAGCTGGAATGAAGCGCCAGAGTAAAGGAGGTCAGTGATGCTCAGCATTATCGCTGTAGTCATTAGTATCGTTTTCGCCGTTGCCGTTATTAAGAAGCTCGATGACATCGATACGCACCTGAAGGAGCTGCTCGCCGCGCGCGAAGATGGCGAAACACCGCGTTAATCGTGCGGGTGGCTAAGGAGATGGTGAACGAATTTCGAATTAACCAACTGCAAAAGGCCCATACCGACCGTGAAATGGAATTTTCCTGCGATGTAGCTTGAAGGCTATGGCTTCGTAGACCTAAGTGGTTTCCAAGCAGCAGTTCCAGTACTTCGTACGTGGGGTAGCCAACACCGCCGACTTCAAGGAAGTATCATTCCCGGATACCAGCGAAAAGAGTTAGTCATTTGGCTATTAGAAAGCTTCGCTACGTGTGGTTCGACCCGTACGCAATGTCCGTGAGTGTCTAGCCCTTGAGGGAGAACCTGGTGTCAGTGTCGCTGGCCGCACCTACGCCGCCGTCATGTCCGCCGACACCCTGTTCATCACCATCCCCACAGGGGTGGGTGTGGACATTCACGTGAAGATTCTGGAGAATTTCGCCGCCCACGTCGCCCCCTCGTTGTTGGCAGCCGAACCGTGAAGGACCAGTCATCGTCTATCCCATCGACTAATTCTTGCAGGTCGCAGGACTTTCGCGTGACTGTTAGTTCAGCCCATTTTAAATAGTTCACCGAACACTGTATAGTTCAGCATGTGCTGACTATTGCTTCGCGCCTCGACGTCATGAACCGGCTCGGCCGGGCCATGGCTGATCCGACGCGCTCCCGAATCCTGATAACCCTACTAGACGGTCCGAGCTACCCGGCTGTGCTCTCGCAAAGCTTGGATCTGACCCGCTCGAACGTTTCGAACCACCTGTCTTGCCTGCGCGATTGTGGCATTGTCGTCGCTGAGCCGGAGGGCCGTAAAACCCGCTACGAAATCGCCGATCCGCACCTCGCGGCAGCGCTCGAAGCGCTGGTCCACGCGACGCTGGCCGTCGACGAGAATGCCCCCTGTATCGACACTGAGTGCTCGGTGCCCGACTGCGGCGAGAAAGGAAAGAACGCATGAGTTCAGCATGTGGATGCGAACACGAAACCGGCACGGAGATTGACGAGCTCGATCGGCCATGGTGGAAGGACCCTGAGCTACTGCTGCCGATCTTCTCCGGCGTAGCCCTCATAACAGGACTGGCGCTGGACTGGTCCGACTTGGAGACGCCCGCGACGGTACTGTATTGGGTTGGCCTGCTGTTGGGCGCTTACACGTTCGCGCCTGGAGCGATCCGAAACCTTGTCACGAAGCGCAAGCTCGGCATTGGCTTGCTAATGACGATCAGCGCGGTCGGCGCGGTGATCCTCGGATTCGTCGGAGAGGCCGCGGCGCTAGCGTTCCTGTACTCGATCGCCGAGGCACTGGAAGACAAGGCGATGGACCGGGCCCAAGGCGGACTGCGGGCACTGTTGAAGCTGGTACCGCAGACCGCGACGGTGCTGCGCGACGGCACAGCGGCCGAGGTCGCAGCGAAGGACCTCGAGGTTGGCGAGCTAATGCTCGTGCGCCCCGGGGAGCGGATCGCCACGGACGGCATCATTCGGTCCGGGCGCTCCAGCCTTGACACCTCAGCGATCACCGGAGAATCCATTCCGGAGGAGGTTGCGCCCGGCGACGAAGTGCCTGCGGGAGCGATCAACTCCGCCGGGGTGCTGGAGGTCGAGACGACCGCAGCTGGAACGGACAACTCGCTGACCACACTCGTGGACCTAGTCGAGCAAGCGCAGGCGGAAAAGGGCGACCGCGCCCGGATCGCCGACCGGATTGCCCAACCCCTAGTGCCCGGGGTGATGATCCTGGCGGTGCTGGTCGGCGTTATCGGCTCGCTGCTGGGCGACCCTGAGACGTGGATCACCCGTGCACTGGTAGTCCTGGTCGCAGCGTCGCCGTGCGCGCTGGCAATCTCCGTGCCGCTGACGGTCGTGGCCGCGATCGGCGCGGCCAGCCAGTTCGGAGTGGTCATCAAGTCCGGCGCGGCGTTCGAGCGACTCGGCGGCATCCGTCACCTGGCAGTGGACAAAACCGGAACCCTTACCCGCAACCAGCCTGAGGTTACCGGAGTGGTCCCGGCAGACGGATTCGATCGGCCGCAGGTGCTTTCCTTCGCGGCAGCAGTTGAGCAGCAATCGACACACCCCCTCGCCGCAGCGATCGCGGCAGCGGGGCCCGAAGCGCCCACCGCCTCGGACATCAGCGAGGAAGCTGGGCATGGCATCGGCGGCACCGTCGAAGGCCGACGGGTGCTGGTGGGCAGCCCCCGATGGATCGACGCCGGGCCACTGAAAGCAGACGTTGAGCGCATGGAGTCCGAGGGCCAGACCTGCGTCCTGGTCACCGTCGATGACGCTCTCGCCGGGGCGATCGGGGTCCGTGATGAGTTGCGGCCCGAGGTGCCCGAAGCCGTGCAGGCCCTGCACGCCAACGATGTGGAAGTAAGCATGCTCACCGGCGACAACACTCGCACCGCCCGGGCGCTGGCTGGAATCGCCGGAATCGACGACGTGCGCGCCGAGCTGCGCCCTGAGGACAAGGCAAGCATCGTCGCCGAATTCTCCTCCAAGACGCCGACGGCGATGATCGGCGACGGCATCAATGACGCGCCGGCACTGGCGGGTGCGACGGTGGGCATAGCGATGGGAGCGACCGGCTCTGACGCCGCGATCGAGTCTGCTGACGTCGCCTTCACCGGCCACGACATCCGGCTAATCCCGAAGGCGCTGCAGCACGCCCGCCGAGGAAGCCGGATCATCAACCAGAACATCGTGCTGTCTCTGGCCATCATCATCGTGTTGATGCCACTGGCGATCAGCGGCGTGCTGGGTCTGGCCGCCGTCGTGTTGGTTCACGAGGTCGCCGAAGTGATCGTGATCTTGAACGGCCTGCGGGCTGCGCAAGCGAAGCGCTGAGGCTGTGACCGGCAAGTCTCATAGGGGTTAAACCACACGCCGAGCGGACACACCTTGGGCCAGGCACGTCATTCGAGTTCACGGTCCGTCTCCGTGGAATTGGGATCGTACCCGGTGGCCTGTCCGTTCTCGGTGCGTGTGGGCACGGGGGCTGTGGGCGAGCCACCACCCGGCACGTGCCCCAGCCGGTCAAGGGCCCCCGAGCGCTCGGCGTCTCCAGTGCAGATCGTGGAAGGATCGAACTTGCTCAGGGACCAAGCGTCACTGCGAGACTCTTTTCGTCCCGCAACTTGAATAGTTCAGCGGCCTTGATACCACGGACATCTATTCAGAGTGCTGCCGAGTCTCATCGACACAGCCCGCGACTACCTGGGCAGTGTGTTTGACAAAAGACCCCACCCTCATCAGCGTTGCCGAGCCCTCGCCGTTCCAGTTGCCGTAACCGACTAGATGCAGATTCTTCACCGCGGTTTCGCGGCCGCGCATGAGGTGGCGGAATAGACCGAGAGCCGAACGAAAACCAGCGCACCAGATCAGATGGTCGTGCTCACTAAAGCTATCGAAGATGGGGGATGTCCCCGAGGTTCGGGCCGGAATCGCCGCCGAGAATCCGGCGGCGGCCGCGTCGGCGAACGAACAGGCCGCGCTTCAACCTACCCCCCCAATAACGCGAAGCGTCATCAACGCCCCGCGTTACACGTTTAATTTGAACTCCACAGAGTGTCGGCGCAGTTTAACGTGTGCGAGATTCATTCTTGGACCCAGCCCAGTCGCTGGCGTTAACCTTGCACAAAACTACGGCGATGGTCCTGGACGGCCTTGCTGACTGAGCACCCGGCACCTCCATCACAGGCGTTCGTGCTCCCCACATCCTTCGCTCAAGCGGACTGCTATCCCGTAAACCGATGTTGTCACCCCTCCAGGACGGTAGCCTTATCAACCCAGCGAGCCAATAGGCTGAAAGCCGCGAGCTGCTCCAACGCGACTTGCTCCTCACCACCGTCGTGTGGAACATGCATCCCGGGATTGCGGATAGCCGCGTACAAGCCCTCTGCAAAGGCGCGGGCGCCCCGATGCAGGTTCTCAAACGTCTTACTGCCATCATTTTCCATAAGCCGAAGGCGCGGCACATTACGCTTCGGATCACGGAGTGAAAACGCCTCGTTGAAAAGTGCTGTTTCAGATACGTCTAGGCGGTTCAGTTTCGCTTGGGTCTCTGCATTGACGCGGATGGCAGCCTGCATCACGGCTTGATGGTAGTGCCCGTGATTCCAGTAACCCTTGCCATTTTCCCACGCCCACGGATGCAGATTGGCTGCATCTAAGTCTGGCGTGTTCTCTCCGAGCTTTTCAGCGAGTTCAGACCGACGTTCAAGCGCTGTCTTGGCTCGGGCCGCTTGACCCCTCAGCCAGCTATACTCCTTGTCCTGGACCGGAAGTCCTTGTCTCCACCCGGGAAGCACTCGGTCAAGGATCATTTCAACGACATGGGCGCGCGCCGCAGCCTCAGTCGGCGATCCACTCATAACGGTTCCAAGGTAGGCGATGCCCGGGCCCATGTCGGGGACTACCTTCGCTGTGACTTGCAGGAACGCGTCTATCTCATTGATCGCCCACTCGGGGTCCAGCTCGGCCATGCCTCCATTATGACGTATGGGGCTGACATGGCCGGAGAGAACTGGTCTGATACCCCCACCAGAAACACCTCGCATTGTTGCAGGCGCGCTGACGCGCGCACATAATGGAAACCATGAGCGACCCCAACTTCACGATCCGCCAGATCACCTTCGACTGCCACGATCCCTCAAAGCTCGCCAAGTTTTGGTCCGCCGCAACCGGCTGCGAAATCGCCGCGGATTACGGCGATTTCGTGATGGTTGATTCCACCCCGGCGCTGGGATTTCAGCGCGTTGAGGAACCGACACCTGGGAAAAACCGCATGCACGTCGACGTTGGCGGGGCGGAGCGCGAAACTTTAATAGAACGCCTCAAAGACCTAGGCGCCACCGAACTCACCACCCACGAAGCGCCGGGATTGGTGTGGACCGTCATGCAGGACCCGGAAGGCAACGAGTTCTGTGTGGGCAGCCCCAAGGCCTAGCTACACATTGCACCTAAATTCAACCATGTGCTCATCGAATTTTTCAATCAGTCGCCGAACAAAATCAGCCCAATTACGGACTAGACCAAGGTTAAGCGCATCGGGCGTTGAACCTCGATGCACAATTTCACCTCGTATTATGACCAGCTCGGAAACCTGTTTCCGCACCGCCGCGTTGGTTTTCTTCTGCCATTTGATTTCCCGCAGCGGGCAGAAACCGAGGATACTTTTGTACAGGCTTTCGACACCGCCAACGCTAGCTGTGTTGAATCCGTAACGGCCGTCCGAATCTCCTTCGATTCACAATCGAACAAGTTCAAGTACAGCCGATCGCCACGAGTCGCCCACGAACACCCACGGATCACTACTTTGCTCAGCCACCCACGACCGTAACTTTTCCGGCAGCTCATCGGCTTTCTTATTCGTCAAAAGCCATTCAACCGTCTCGATCAGTGATTCTTCGACATAGACCTCCCACGCCGTATAGCAGAGGGATGTACCCGCGCGCAGTAACGGCCCGTAACCTGGCCCCGCGGGCTTTCCCGGCTTAGGGTCCTTCTGTGCGGGATGGTGGTCAAGAAGGGAATTGACATCCTCTAAGAGTTCTTGGGCAGCCTCTAACGCAGTCATATCCCTGACTTCCTTTACTTCTTGTTTCCAGAGGTAGTATTAAATTTAAACTCGACGGAGTGGCGAAAGAAGGCTACCTCACTCAGTTGCAAGCGATTCGAGAAGCCGAAAAGTGTGCCGCAAGGCGTTTCCTGCTCGGAAAGGCAGCCTCCGCAGGCTAGATCGTTCCGCGTCATGAAGAGCTAGCACCGCCGAAGTTCCCCTCAAGTCAGATTCGGACTCATTCTAACAGTCAGTCGCGGGGCGAAAACCAACTCAGCGCGGTCCCGACTGCAACTAAAACTGGTCCTGCCGAAACTAAATACCATCTTCTAACCGCTGGCGAAGCACGACTTCCTCTTCATCGCTGAGCCCAGTGAGTCTTTCCCCCTGATGTTCTTCTTCGAATCGCAGCGCATCCGCCAATGTTTCTTTCAACGGGCGAATCCGCAGGCCAGCTTCGTAGGCTGCGGCGCAATCGAGTAGCGCGATGTTGCGAAACTGTTCACCTGGTACCCACAACGGCAACGATTTTGGGCCCATCCACGGGGTTACATCATTAGCGAGAAGCAGTTCATCAGAGCAAGGTCGTTCCGTAGCCTCCGATGCGGTTAACTCACGCGAAATCTTGAACACATCGGACAAGGAAGTAGCAAACCCCGTAGCGTTAAAGGTTCCGAAAGTCCCAACTTCTGCAGACTCAACTATCCAGCCTGCAAGGTCTTTCACATCAATCATAGCGACGGGAAACGCCGGGTCTGGGACGATCACGTTCTCACCCGTGGGATGCGCGAAGCGCCACGGATAGTAACCACTGCGCCCTGTTTCGTCGCCGTAGCCGGCGATCAGACCGGATCGAACTACCATTACCGACCGATTTGTGCTGCGATAAATCGTTTCGCAAGCAGACTTTGCGGCTGGGTACTGCCCCATGTTCTTCATGTAGTCAATTTCAAGCGGAGCGACTACGGAATCAGACTCAGAAGAAATACTTCCCTGATCCTCATATACGCTGCTCGAGGACACAAATATACGATGCTTGGCCTCGAGTTTCGCCGCCGCATCCCGCGCATGCTTCGGCTGACTCGTCAGATCCACAATGGTGTCCCACGTTTTCCCCGCAACCTCATCGTACGCACCGTCACGGTCACGGTCCGAACTCACAAAGTCAGTTCCGTTGGGAACCTTCCCGTTACCCCGTGCAAGGCAAGTAACTTCATGTCCTCGCTCGACTGCTGCAGTCGCTATGTGTCCTCCAAGGAAACCGGTACCACCGAGCAATAAAAAGTTCATGTCACTAGTTGTGCACGAAACCTTCTCACACGTGAAGTGTCCCAGGTTTTGTTCCGTTTGAGTAGATGGGAAAATCTGGAATATGCCAAGAAAATTTGACCAGGATGCGAAGGACCGTGTGGTCCGTCTTGTAGAGGATCGTATCTTGGCGGAAAACATGTCGATGCGCCCCGCGTGCCAGGCAGTAGCTGCAAAGTTGGGGTTTCATGGCACACGGCTCGTCTATGGACTTAAGTCTGCTCGTCGTGCGGGAAACACCCCAGAACCTGTGCCTGAAGATTTGGCTGCCGAAAATGCCAGGCTACGCCGTGAAAATCACCAGCTTCGAGATACCAATGAGTTGCTGAAGGCTGCGTCAGCTTTTTCGCCTCATGACTCGACCCGAAACGTTAAGAAATGATCCGGTTCATCGATGAAAACCGGAATTATTTCTCTGTCGAGTTCATCTGCACTGGCGTTGAAAAATAACCGGGCTGGTGGGTTTATCACCTCGCGTGGGTATCGCCAGTCCAAGGCCCGTGGGTTAAGTGCTCGTCGACTTCGCGATGCTGCGTTGGTTGAACGCATTAGTGCTGTTCATAGAGATAATTATGGTGTCTACGGTGTGCGGAAAATGTGGCATGCTCTTCGCCGTGAAGGAATCGATATCGGGCGTGAACACACCGCCCGACTGATGCGCCTAGCTGGCGTTTCTGGCAAAGGCAAAGGCGGATCACCAATCACAACCCGAAAAGCTAACGTGCCTGATTTGCGCCCGGACTTGGTCGAGCGTGAGTTCAAAGCCCAGGGCCTTAAACAAGCTGTGGGTGGCCGACATTACCTACGTGCGTACGAAGAAAGGCTTTGTGTACACCGCGTTTGTCACTGACGTTTACTCCCGACGGATCGTCGGATGGGCATTATCGGACTCGATGCGCACTTCAGGCATTACCGCTGCAAGCACTCAACCAAGCGATTGTGAGCGCGAAGGAAACAACAGGCCTTATTCACCATTCGGATCACGGCTTATAGTACGTCAGCGTTGTCTACAACCAGCGTCTCGCCCAGCACGGGATTGCCGCTTCCACTGGGACCGTCGGTGACTCCTACGACAATGCTCTAGCTGAAAACGTTAACGGCTCTTACAAGAACGAGCTCATCCATACTCGCAGGTGGAATGACGTTGTCGAGGTAGAAATCGCGACATTCGAGTGGGTGTCATGGTGGAACGAGGTAAGGCTCCACCAAAGCCTGGGATATCGAACCCCAGCCGAGGCGGAAACCGAATTGTGGAAGAAAAACCCGCAACAGGGAATAATAGAAATCAAGGCAAATGCCTAGGAACAAAACTCGGGACACTTCACTACTATTATTTACAGACTGAAACCTCTATCTGGTACAAGGATCTAGTTCATGACCATTTCCTCACTTCTTACCCTGATGGGGATTTGGCTCGCGGCTTTGGTGTCTCCGGGCCCGGATATCGTGCAGGTCATCCGCGTGGCCCCACGATTCACGCGCGCCGGGCTATTGTGCGCGGTGGGGGTATTTAGCGGAACGGTCTTTTGGATTGTCGCCTCCCTGGCAGGTTTATCGGCGTTGATTACGGCGCGGCCGGGCGTGCTGAGCATCTTGCAATTGCTCGGTGGTCTTTTCTTGCTGTACATGGGCGTATTGTCCCTGCGCAGCGGGTTAGCCGCGCGGCGCGCACCCGCGCGCGAGGTGGACACGGAAGACTACGCGGAGCAGGCGCGGGCGGCTGGCGATGCCGACGTCGAAGACATGACCAACTGGCGGGCCTTCAAGCTGGGGCTGGTGACTAACCTGTCGAACCCCAAGGCTTTGGTGTTTTTCGGGGCGGTATTCGCCCAATTCATCCGCCCGGAAATGTCTGTGGGGTGGACCATCGCCGTGGCGTTGATTCTTGCCGCCATGTCCTTCGTGTGGTTTTCTTCCTTCGCGCTGCTCGTGCGCGCGGCCGCGCGGTGGACGGCGCGGTATTCCGCCGGCATCGATATGGTCTCAGGCCTAGTCTTTGGGCTGCTCGGTGTGGTGATGGCCGGGGAAGGCGCCACCGCGCTGCTGAAGTCACAGTAGTTACCTGTTTCGCTGCAGGTGAGACACTTCCTACAGTTGTTTGCGTTAGTAAAAATGCATATGAATGTGGAGGTGTTAGGTGGCTATAGGTGCCCTTGTGACCCTGATGGGCGTATGGTTCGCGGCCATGGCTTCGCCGGGGCCGGATGTAGTGCAGATTATCCGCCTGGGTGCGCGGTCCACCCGCGCGGCGGTGTGGGTGGCCATTGGCAGCACGACGGGCCTTGCCCTGTGGACCATCGCTTCGCTCGCCGGGCTTTCGGCATTGATCTCTACGCATGAGGGCATCTTGGTGCTCCTGCAGGTCTTGGGCGGCAGCTATCTGCTGTGGATGGCCTATAGCGCGATTTCCTCCGGCCTGCGCGAGCGGCGCGCACCCGCCACCGTTTCCTCCGGCCTGCGCGAGCGGCGCGCACCCGCCACCGTCGTAGGCACGGAGAAGCAGGCACCGCAGCCGCGCGGGTTTACCCCGGACGGCATCATCAAGGCGAAGACCGCCTACCGCATGGGGTTGGTCTGCGATCTTTCCAATCCCAAGGTGGTCATCTTCTTTGGCGCCATCTTTGCCAATTTCATCGACCCAGGCATGGGCGTGGGCGGAAACGTCGTCGTCGCCGCGGTGCTGATACTGGAAAGCTTGGTGCTCTTCGTCGGCGTCGGTTTGAGCACGCGCGCGGTATCGAAGTGGATGGCCAAGAACTCGGCGTGGGTGGACATCGTCAGTGGCATCGTCTTTCTGCTCCTCGGCGTGATTATCCTCTTTGAAGGCATTCGCGGGCTCATTGCGATGTAACCTGAAGTTATGATTTTTACTACCACGAATACCGTCGACGGCTATGAAATCACCAAATACCTGCGCATCATCGCTGGTGAGACCGTTACCGGGATCAATATGCTGAAAGACTTCGGGGCATCGATACGCAATATCACCGGCGGCCGCGCCTCTGGCTATGAAAGCGAGGCCATCAAGGCCCGCGAGGCGGCGCTGGATGAATTGTGGCGCCGCGGTCAGGAATTGGGCGCTGATGGCGTGGTGGGCATCGCCTTCGACTATTCCCCAATGGGCACCAATAATGACATGCTCTTGGTCACCGCCACGGGCACGGCGGTCTCGCTGCGCGCGCGTGACTAAGTCGTTGCACCCCCACCCATAGCCGCGCGGGAACGGGCTCTGGGTAAGCTGGGCGGCATGCTTGAGGTTGCAATTTCTGGCGAGTCCATCAAATTGGGCCAGTTTATTAAACTGGCTAGCTTGGTCGGCACCGGTGGTGAAGCCAAGGAACTTATCGCAGAAGGCGCGGTGACGGTCAACGGTGACACCGAAACCCGCCGCGGCGCCACGCTGCAGATTGGCGATGAGGTGTGCATCGAAGGCACCTGCGCGCGCGTGGGCGAGCCCGACGATGATGATGACTATTTTGATGAAGCCACCGCAGACGATGACTTTGATCCGGAAAAGTGGAGGAATCTATAAATGCCCGCATTTGAAGCCGAAGTAGGCATGCCCTACTGGATCGATCTGACCACCTCGGATCCGCGCAAGTCCGCCCACTTTTATGAGCAGATCTTGGGCTGGGAAATCTCGGCCGAGTCCCAGGAGGACAACCCCTACCAGATGGCGCGCCTGCAGGGCCTGCCCATCGCCGGCCTCATCCCGCAGCCGGACGAGGCGCCTATGCCGGATACCTGGGTGACCTATTTCCTCTCCAAGGACATCGACGGCGATTGCCAGCGCACGGAGAACCTCGGCGGGCGCATCTTGGCCGCGCCCCAGCCTGTGCAGCTAGGGCACATGGCCCTGCTTGCCGATGCCGCCGGTGGCATGTTCGGCCTCATCCAGCCCTCCGGTCCCGAGCACTTCGTTGCCGGTGGCGAACCTGGCACCCCGGTATGGCACGAGCTGACCGCTACGACGCGATTCCAGCAGGCCATGGACTTTTATGGCGAGCTTTTTAACTGGGAGATTCGCGCCATGGAGTCCGAGGACGAGAATTTCATTTACGCCACCGCGGAAGAAGACGGCGCCCCGTTTGCAGGGTTGTGGAATGCCGAAGGCCAGTTCCCACCCCAGGTACCGAGCTTCTGGCAGACCTACCTAGGGGTGCGCGATATCGATGCCGCCGCCGAGAAAGCGGTAGAGCTCGGCGGTGAAATCATCCGCGAACCGTGGGATTCCCCTTTCGGGCGCATGTGCCTGCTCGCGGATTCCACCGGCGCGACCGTCACCCTGACCGAGGTCGAAGACGCTCCCGAGGATGAGCCCACCGAATCCGATGACGTACTCAACCCCACCAGGGACTAAGCGCGGGGAGAGGCGTTTATGTCAGACTCCTCTGATTTAGCACAGCGCGTGCTAGCCATCGTGGCCGTCATCCCACCCGGCAATGTGTCCTCCTACGGTGAGGTGGCAAAACTCGCCGAGTGCGGGGCCCGCAATGTCGGCACCGTCATGAATAGGCACGGTGGTAACGCCGCCTGGTGGCGCGTGGTCCGCGCCAATGGTGCCTCCCACGATCCCGTTCGCGCGGAAGAATACTGGGACCGCGAGGGCATCGAGCATTCTAACGGGCGCGTCGCCATGCATAAGCACGGCATGGATGCGCGGGACCTAAACGAATTATTGGGCGATGATGCTATGCGCGATGAATGATTTCTCCACCACGCATAGTTGCATTAATCGGAATAGTAGATAGTTCTTCAGTCGGGGTTTCAAGCGGGTTTTGTTGCAAGAAGGTGATATCTGCAAGGAATCCTTCTTCAATTTTGCCCTTGTGTCCACTCCAACCGGTAGCACGAGCGGAACCAATCGTATAGGCATCGATAGCTTGCCGTACGCTTATGCGCTCAGCAGGGGAATATGCATTATTAGAAGAGGTCAATCTTTCTACAAAAGATTGAATTACCTTTAATGGGGCGCCTTCAGCTACAGGTCGGTCAGAACTTCCAGGCAGCACAGCGCCGGCATCAAGTAACCTCTTAGCTGGGTAAGAATCCTTAACTCGGTCCGGCCCCAAGAGCTCTGCCATGCTATCGCCGAAAGCCTTAATGAAATGTGGCTGAGGGGCTAATGCGATATCGAGTTCTGCGATGCGTTGTACCTGCGCATCAGTGGTGACCCCACCATGCTCGATGCGGTGAGGAATGGTAGGGCGCCCATAAGCGGCGGTTGCCTTGTCGATGGTGTCGATAGCGAGGTCTACGGCAGCATCACCGAGTGCGTGCATGGCTAAAGACCAACCAGAGGCGGCAGCCCGCAGTGCGCTGGCTTGCATGGCTTCTGGGTCGTGCTGGAAATAACCGGAATTTCCCGCACACTGACAATAGTCATGAGTCATAGCCGCCGTCGTCCCGAGGATGGACCCATCTGTGAAAATTTTCGTAGGTCCAATTTGTAGGCGGTTGTCTCCCAATCCCGTGCGCATTCCGGTATCGAGGGTCAGAACTTTTGGATCATCGGCGTGATGGGGAAGGTCGTGCAAGGCGTCTAGTGTGATCATCGTCTGTACACGGTGTCGTAGAAGATTATTGTCTCGAGCATTTTGATAAGCCTGCAGTTCAAGCGGGGAATGCCCAATCCATCCACCGGCAATTCCTGCATCGGTGACAGAGGTAAGGCCTTCTGCGGCATAGACCTTGGATGCCGCCGCTAATGCCTTTTCCAAGTGAGGAAGGGACTTCGGCTCGAGGAGCTCATTAATCGGGCGCATAGCATTTTCATCTAGTACTCCAGTAGCCTTTCCGCTTTCATCCACATTGATGGTTCCCCCTTCGATCTTTTGTTCAGGGTGGCTACCAATGCCGGCGCGTTCTAAGGCCTCAGAGTTCACTGTTATTGCGTGCCCCGAATTGTGTTTTATAAGGAGGGGCCGCGCCTTGGTAATGGAATCAAGGGTATTGATATCGAGGGGGCCGTCATCCAACAGATGTGGGTTAAAGCCCGAGGCGATGATCCACTCACCCTTAACCTCATCGAGTGATCGCTTTAGGGCGTCATACACGGTGGAACATTTACGCGCATCAGCAAGGCTAATCTCTAAGAGGGTTTCGCCGAACCATACCGAGTGCGCATGGACATCGTTGAAGCCAGGTAGGGCGTAGCTTCCTTCGGCATCGAATTCTGTGTGAGCTGAGGAAGCGAAAGGGGCCTCTCCCGCTGGGGCAATATTGGCGATTTGTTCCCCGAAAACGGCGATATCGTATAGCCTGTTCGTCTCCGTTAAGGGCAGATGAACATTGCGGATAATAGTGCTGAACTGCATCGTAACTCCCTATAGTTGTTTGGGTCACACCCTAACAGGTGGGAAATCTTCAGGGGGAGGGATTGCCGGTAAAGCTCGTTGAATTGTGCATTTATCCAATATGAAGATGATTATATTGTAAAAAATTAGGTTTGTTATAAGTTTATTTGCGCTGGGTCACAGTCTGTATAAAGTGTTGGCCAAGCAAATGAACGGAGAAAAAGTTGTCCGAACCACACAAAACGGCCCTTTCTGGGGCGCACCAGAACGAGGAAAATATAAGTGAGGAAGTCGTAAGCCAAGATATGGGACGGATTGCCTTATCGGCATTCGTCGGTACTGCCTTGGAATGGTATGACTTCTTCTTATTCGGTACAGCTTCGGCTCTGATTTTTAATCACCTATTTTTTGCATCAGGGGACCCGGCAACCGCGGCGTTGGCATCCTTTGCCACTTTTGGTGTGGGATTTTTAGCTCGTCCGCTAGGCGGCGTGCTGTTTGGTCAAATGGGCGACAGATGGGGACGCCGCCCCGCATTGATTCTTTCCATTGTGGTTATTGGTACTGCAACTGGGCTGGTAGGTGTCCTCCCAGATTACTTTGCCATAGGCATCGCCGCGCCTATCCTGCTGACATTGTTACGGCTTCTGCAAGGTATTGCAGTTGGTGGTGAATGGGGTGGCGCAACCACACTCGCTATTGAACACGCACCGGAAGAAAAGCGTGCTCGATATGCATCGCTCGTACAGGTCGGTTCGCCTGCAGGCACATTGCTTTCCTCCGGCGCTTTTGCCTTGGTCTTTATGCTGGACGATGGCCAGGTAGAGTCGTGGGGCTGGCGAATTCCATTTCTTGCAGCTTTCCCTTTGCTCGGGGTAGCGCTATGGATTCGTATGCAGGTTGAAGAATCTCCTGTATTTCGGGCCTTGGAAAATGAAGCAGAAAGCGCACCAAAAGGTTCGCTCAAGGAGCTGTTTACTGAATGTGCTCCTCAGCTTTTGTGGTCGACACTCGCAGCGCTTTTGGGCATTGGTGGATTCTTCGTGATGAATACATACGTGCTGAGTTATGGTTCTTCGGCGCTTGGACTAGAGCGGCAGTCATTGGTCAATGCGACTGTCTTGGCTGCTGTATTCCAGATACTCATCTTGTTCTTTTTGGGTCGCCTTGCAGAGAGGATTGGCAGCAGTCGAGTGATCGTCTTCGGCGGCATTTTAACCGCTATTGCGGCATGGCCCTTGTGGCTAATGATCGACACTGGGAATATGGCAATGGCAACGGTGGCAATCGTTCTTGGAATTTGCTTTGCCACTATTCCTTATTCCGTTATTGGCGTGTTGTTGGGGCAGATGTTCCCAGCCAATCTTCGCTATTCCGGCATGGCCATTAGCTACAACGTATCAGGCGCAATCTCGGGGCTTTTGCCGCTCATTGCTACATGGTTGAACTCTTTCCATGAAGAGCAATCCATAGTTCCAGCCATTATTATCCTCATTGTTATTTCTCTTGCCACTGCCCTCGGTGGGTTCATGGGTGGCCGCCACCAGCGAAGCGATGATGTGCAGGTCCGGGAGAGTTAGTCGCTGACTACCAAGAGCAGGAGCTCAGCGCGAACAACAGGATCTGTGAGGTCAACTCCGCAGAGTGTTTGAATTTTCCTGATTCGAGAGCGCACGGTATGGCGGTGGACTGCGAGGTGCTCCGAGGTGGCAGCGATCTGAGAACCAGCGAGCAAGAATGCTTCAAGAGTGGGGAGCAATTGTGTCCCGTGCTCGGTATCGTAATCAGTCAAAACATCTATGGTGGTGCTGCGGCGATTTTCTAGTGCCTCGCGGACGTACGGGTTATGTAGCCAATCTGGTGCGGGTGATGAGTAGACGCCGCTCGTCCCGCGGTCAAGGCTATGTGCATGTTTGATCATCTGTGTTATTAGCTCGGGATTGACTTCGCGCCAGGGTATTCGCGGAAGGATTGAAACACGCACTGTTGGAAGATTGGGTGCGGAAAGTACTTTTTCCTGCGATATATCGTCTGCGGGGGCGGTGACGATTAGAGCAGCCGAGTTATCTACGGGCAGGTGGAAGTAATTGGTTCCGCCTTGTGCGGTCGTATGTTTTAGTGAAGCTAGGACTCGCCGTAACTGTGCTGGGGTGTCAGCGCACACTAAGTAAGCGGTGACGTTATCGGACGTGGAGAGTGTTGAAAATGCAGCCTCTAGGAGCATTGGCACTGAGGATTCCAATTGCACAGCTAGGGCTAGCTGTCCCAAAAGGTCCTGTGCAGTGGACCATGGGGGCTGCAGAAGCAAGCCAGCTAGCCCGACTACATGTCGGATTAGCGCGCGGTCAAAAGAGCCTATTTTTTCGGTGGCGCAGACTGTGAGCCCGTAACGATGCTGGGAATTGCTCTGAAAGTAGGTAGTTACCGTGGATAGGTTCCCTGAATTTTTAGAGTTCACAGAATGTGCCGTTGACGGTGAGTCCGAGACAGAGAAACTGGAATCATTCGTTGTTTTCAACGCATCGAGTCCTTGATACGTAGCACTTGCAATCTCAATGCCTTGGGCATCGGTGAGGGTGATTGCGGCGTGTAGCTCTTTTCCGGCATGAGTTATGAGCGAATTAATGCCTTGGGTCGCAGCATGATTTAATCGCTCTTGTTGGCGCTCAAATACGCGTCGTTGTTCTTGGTCTTGGCGGGTGAACTCCGCATTTACAGCGTTGATGATGGATATGAACGGAATGGCACGGGGGACCTCAAATAGCGTAAGGCCATGGTCTATGCATGCGCGTTCTAGCTCGGGAGGCACCTTAGAAAAAACCAAGCCGGTTCCGAATCCGATGCCGTGTACACCGGCCGAGGCCAGCGTGCGCGCGTAGGTAGAGAAATCCGCCGGGGAATGTTCAAAGGCGAGGCCCAAGGTAAGAACGACCGCTCCTTCTTTGGTGAATTCGGTGGGATTTTTAAGTTCGCTGGCTTGGACCGTGGTGAAAGACTGGTGGGGACAATGAAGCGGGCGCAGTTGTAGTTTGCTTTGATGAAAAAGCCAGGTAAAAGTACTGGTGCTCATAAAAGTCTCGCTTGCTGTCGGAGTAGCTATACGGCCTGTATATCACAGTGGGAAATTTTCACCATAGTGTACGTAGAGGAGAATCTATGTAGACGGTCACAATGTATTTAGGCAGGTTGAAAATCACTGTGTGGAAAGGACACGATATGCGAGAGCTTGAATACCGTTTGGAGCAAACCCGCAAAGTAGTAGGCCAGCTCCCTGGGCCGAAGAGTGCTGAATGGGATGCCCGCCGTAAGGCGGCGCTGCCGGCTGGGCTCAATCCGGGCCTGCCAGGCTATGTGGTGGATGCCGATGGCGGGATCCTTGTAGATGCAGATGGAAACCGGTTCATTGACTTCGCTTCCGGCATTGCCGTGACCTCTGCAGGCGCCTCTAACCCGGCGGTGGTACAGGCGGTACAAGAAGCGGTAGCACACTTCACTCATACGTCTTTTCCTATCTCGCCGTATTCCTCATACGTCGCGGTTGCGGAAAAGCTCAACACAGTGACGCCCGGTGACCACGAAAAGCGCACCATTTTATTTAATTCTGGAGCGGAGGCTGTAGAAAACGCGGTCAAGATTGCCCGCAACTACAGTGGCAAAACCAGTGTGGCCGTGATGGACCGCGCGTTCCACGGCCGCACCAATCTCACTATGGCGATGACCGCCAAGCAAAGCCCTTATAAGTCAGGATTTGGGCCATTTGCGCCGGATGTCTTCCGCGCACCGATGTCTTATCCGGTTCGCGATGGCCTTAGCGGAGAAGAAGCCGCAAAGCGCACTATTACCACTTTGGAACAAGAGATCGGTGCCTCTAATTTGGCTTGTGTGGTCATCGAGCCGATCCAGGGTGAAGGCGGCTTCGTTGTTCCTGCGGAAGGTTATCTTCCCGCCATTGTTCAGTGGTGTAAGGATAATGACGTCATCTTTATCGCGGATGAAATCCAGGCTGGCATGATGCGCACTGGTACCTGGTTTGCTAGTGAACATGAGGGCATTGTCCCCGATATGATCACTACTGCGAAGGGCATTGCCTCTGGCATGCCGCTTTCTGCTGTAACTGGGCGTGCCGAAATTATGGATGCTCCACAGCCAGGCGGCCTTGGCGGCACCTATACCGGTAACCCGGTGGCCTGTGCAGCTGCTTTGGCCACATTTAAAGAATTCGAAGAAAAAGACTTCGGTGCCCGTGCTAGCCGCTTGGAAGACATTGCGCGAGAGGAGCTGGCGGAGCTTATCAAGGATGAGCGTGTTGCCGACTTCCGCGGTCGCGGCGCGATGTTGGCACTGGAGTTTGTCACAGCGGACGGTGAGCCAGACTCGGAGTTGGTGCATAAGATTGCCGCCGCTGCGAAGGAGGAAGGAATTCTTATATTGACCTGTGGTCTTGACCACAACGTCATTCGCTTCCTGCCTTCGCTGGCTATTCCAGAGCACTTGTGGCGCGAGGGCTTGCAGGCGGTCGTGGACAAATTCCACGAATTTAAGTAAAGCCGGTTTGGCCTTTGTGCCACCCGGCCTAGTCGCCGGTTTCCCCTTCCCAAGGCTGGATACCGGCGCGCTCCCAAGCGTTGAGGAAGGCTGTTGTCTCTTCCTCGGTGGTGATGGAAACGCGCACGCCCTCATCGAGGTAACGGCGGATAATGATGCCTTCCTCCGAAATCTTTCGCTCTACTTCTTTAGCATCACCTCGTGGTAGCCAGACGAAATTGGCGCGTGATTCGGGAACACCGAGGGCCTGTGCCACGCGGGTGCGCTGACGTTTGGTTTCGTCCACGCGTGCATCCAGCTCATCTTGGGCATGAAGTGCGGCGATGGCTCCAAGCTCGCCAATGTAGCTGACAGTGAGTGGCAAGGCGAGGAGATTGAGGGCATCGACAAGCTCGGGTGATGCCATGCCATAGCCCACGCGCGCGCCTGCAAGACCAAAGGCTTTGGAGAAAGTCCGAGCACCAATGAGATTTGGGTAGTTCTGAATCTCCTTGGCCGCATTTGGGCTATCCGGATCATCGTTATATTCCCAGTAGGCTTCATCTAGGAGGACCACGATGTCCTTCGGTACCCGAGCCATGAAGTTTTCGAATTCTTCCTGGCTAATGGTGGTACCGGTGGGGTTATTAGGATTGCACAGGATGATGAGGCGCGTCCTATCGGTGATTGCATCGATCACTGCATCGAGGCCTAGTCGGTCATCATGCGTAAGCGGAGTCATTATGGGTTCGGCGCCAGCCATGCGCACATACAGCGGATAGGCTTCAAAAGAGCGCCATGGAAAGATGACTTCGTCGCCGGTATGGCAGGTAGCCATCACCGCCTGCTGCACAATGGCAGATGCTCCTGGGGCTACCGCGATGTTTTCTTCTGGTAGGCCCAGATAAGTCGATAATTCCGCTCGCAGCTCTGGTGAGCCATTGATTTGGTACCGATTCGCCACAGAAGCCGCCTGCGTCATAGCCCCCAGAACGGATGGAAGGGGTGGATTTGGAATTTCATTTGCAGAAAGCTTGAGCTTATTTGGCTCAGTTTTACCGGGCTTGTAGTCGGGGAATTTGTGCAAATCATCGCGTAGCATCGTAGTGCTTCTCCTTAAAATTGAATGTCAGCAGTGGAGAGATCGACGTTGAAATATAATGACAATCTTTTGAATTGACAAGGACGGAGAGGGAAGGGGGCCTTTAAATCAGGTTCCAGACCGTTACGGCCATAATGACAAGGCCCATTCCAAAGACGAAGTAATTCCAGATATCATCCTTGAACTGGGAATAGTCATCAAACTTCTTAAACATGTAGACAGGCAGTAGGTAGACCAAGAAGGCAACGAAGATGCCACCGACCACGGAAATCATGTCCACGATGGAAGGGTTATAGACGGACACCAAGGTGGTAGCCGTAAACACAATGATGTAAATGATATTGAGCAAGGTACGGCGGGACACCTTATTTGCCAATCGAGGTACAGCGATGCGCAGCAAATATTCCGTGCCTTCCTCAGAGCCCAACATGTGCCCAAAGTAAGAAGAAATGATTGCGCACATGGTGATAACTGGTGCCATGTAGGCCATGAATTGTGAGCCCGTAATGTTTGCAAAGTAGGACAGCACGGGGATGTTTTGCTCAGTCGCTTCCTTCATACCGTCTGCGCCCAGGGCTAGTACACATGACCAGACGAAGAACATGGTGAATACGACGAGCAGAGCGGCAGTATAGACCTCCGTGCGGGAGACATGTTTTTCCGTCTTATCACCGTAAGTGGGCTGCATATCTACGGAGAATTGTGAAAGCGCTGCCATGTGGGAAAAGGAAAAGACCAGGACTGGCAGAATTAACAGAATTCCTTTCAGGATGCCCAAGCCACCGTCTTCATACTCAAAGTGGATAAAGCTTTGGATATCCCACTTTGGAATCAAATAGAACGAGGTGGCAGCCAGGGTGATGATGAGCGGGTAGACCAGTATTTGCGCTAGCCACAGCATGGGCTTGCGGCCAATGGCAAAAAGGCCAGTCATGATGCCAACGCAGACGATAGATAGTACCCACCGGTTAATGCTGGGGCCACCGAGTTGGTTGACGATAAAGCTGTCGACCACGTTGGTGATGCTGATGCCATAAATAAGCACCGTTGGGACGATGGCCAGCCAATACAAAATGGCGATGAAAAGTCCACCATTGCGACCTAAGTAATGGCGTACAAGCTCTAGGACATCTTTGCCGTGCTGTTCTTTTGGGGCACCGCTGACGATCCGAGCGTAAGTCCGGTGAGAAAAGTAAACCAGAGGGAAGATGAAAACTGTGGCAAATACCAGCGGCCAAAAGCCAAACGAACCGGCGTTAAGCGGCAAGAAAAGAATGCCGGCACCAACGGCGGTGCCAAACAAGGTGATTACCCAGGAAAGAGTGGAACCAGTCGTTTCGGCCTTTTGCGTTTGCTGCGAATTATCACCCGGCGAGGAAGGATTATCAGTGTTTTCTGTGTTCGCCGGATCGTGAATTGGGGTACTCATAATGGTCCTCAGTTATTAATTGGGGCGGATGGAATGAAAATTCAGTCTTTTGACTGCCACGGTCCGCGATTTAAGCGTTAAGTGCGCCTTGGCATAGCTCAGTCAGGGTGGCTGTCATCATGCGCACGCCGTCTTCCATGTCTTCATCTTTCGTAAACTCTGCCTCATTATGAGAGATGCCGTCTACGCTGGGGATAAAGAGCATGACGGTGGGGCAAGTATCTTTCATATTGGTCGAGTCGTGCCCCGCTACGGTTTGGACTTGTTCGTGCTTGAGGCCAAGCTCAGTGGCAACCGCATCGGCCAGGTGGACGCCTTCTGGTTGGTAGGGCGATAGCTTCCACTCATGCGTGGGGGTGAGTTCAATTTTTACCTTGGCTTCTAATTCGGCTTTGCTAACGATGTCGCGTACTGCCGCGTAGCCCTCATTGAGCGTGTCCCAGTCTGGGGAACGCAGGTCCAAGTTCATCTGCACTTCGCGGGCGATGGTGACTGGGGAATTGGGTAGGACTTTCATGGTCGAAACGGAGGCCTGCAGCGGGTGTCCTTCGCGGGCTTCGGCATAGCGGCGTAGTTCCGAAATCACAATGGAAGCACCAAAGAGTGCGTCTTGACGGTCCGCCAGAAGGGTAGATCCAGTGTGCCCCTGTTCGCCGCGAACAGTGACTTGGAATTTTTTGGCGCCCCACGTCTCAGCCACGAGCCCGATGGTGGCACCGGAGTTATCCATGCCGCGTCCCTGCTCGACATGGATTTCCGCATACGATGCGGCCTTGGGTGGGGTAAAGCTGCCGATGAACCCGTGGCGTTCCAGTTCAGAGCGGGCAGTGGTCCCATCCAGCGCAGTTGATTCATAGGCGCTGGTGAGATCCATCTTTCCGGTATAAACCGAGCTACCCATCATGGAAGGTGTAAAGCGCGAGCCTTCTTCGTTGAACCAATTGACCACCGCGAGATTATGGGTGGGGGTGAGCTCGCCAGCCTCCACTCGGCGCTTGACTTCAAGCGCTGCGTGGGCGGAGGCCAGGACTCCGTAAGAGCCGTCGAAGCGCCCTGCTAGAGGTTGGGAATCCATGTGGGACCCAGTGAGTATGAAGTCGGCACCGTCTATGAAATTGAGCAATCCGTATTGGTTGCCAATCTCATCGTATTCGACGCGGAAATCGTGGCTTTCTAGCCAAGTGTGGAACCAGCGGCGTACGGCAGCATCCTCGTCGGTGGCTGCCTGGCGGTCGATTCCGCCGCCTGAGGTGGCACCGAAAGAAGACATGGTATGAAAATCTTCGATAAATTCCGGTGTGTCTTGTGTCGATGTAGCAGACATAAAAGGCTCTCCTCAGCTCTTTGTAGTGTGCATCACAAAGAAATACATTAGCGAGCAATATTACGTTTTATTAGTGAATTTGAGAAAATGATGGGTTATAGTGGCTTTTATTGTGCATTTGCACAAAATTAGGTTGGGAGAGGGCTCGGGCCGGTAATGGGAGGTGCTATGCCCGCAGAAAGGCTGGATACAGAGTGGAATGACCTCGTCCGCAGCATCGAAGGGGATGTGGGCACATTCGTCGATGAGTTCATTACGGAGTTTTTAGCACGCAGCCCCTACGGTGATATCGCCGTTGATGAGTCGGATTTGCGGGAAACTTCACGGGCGGTATTTACCGCATTGATTACTAAACTATGGGATGCTCCCCAGGGCGAGTCGGCCCTTCCTGCTGGCGAGCAAGCAGCTCTCGATAGGCGCTTACAGGAATTTGGCCGCTTGCGGGCACTGCAAGGGATTTCCATTACTGCGGTGGTAGAGATCATGCGCCTAGACTTCATCGTTCTTTGGCGCGGGCTAGCTAAGCGTTCCACCCCACAGACTCAACGTGCTCTAATCGCGAATGCAGAGCGGGTACAAGCTGCCGTTGATGAGATTTCTTCCCAAGTCAGGGTGGCGTTTATGCAGCAACAAGCGGCGATGCGCAATGACGCGAGGGTCAGTGCGCACCGTCACTTGGAAAGACTGTTTAATGCCCCAGAGCTAAGTCAGAACCAATTAGAGTCCGTTGCCCAGGCCTTAGGGGTGGACCAGCATGAGGTTTATGATGTTCTTGTTGCTGGTCCCTCACACGCCGCCCAGTTGGAGCAGGCTTTGGCGCCGTATCTGGCGGCCGGTTCGGCGTGGGGTATTTATGTGCGCCAGGCTTTTTGTGCTTTTTACCCGGTTGCAACAGCACGAGGTAATGAGGCGGCACCAACGGCAAGTCCAGAGGCTGCAGACGCGTTAGCACCAGAGGAATCCTGTGTCTTAGATCGTGCCCGTGAGATGACTGCGAAGGCTGTTTCCAGCATTGTTCTGCCAGCCCAACGTGGGATTGGGGCGGTGCGCGCGTGTAGTGGCGGACTGATTGACATGGCAGCGGCGGTAGAAGCCTCTGGGGTGATGCGGGATGTGGGGCCGATATTAGCCGAGGAAGCTTTGCCCATAGCCTTAAGCAGTTATGCGTATCATCTGCTTCCCGGCGGTACTGATGAGCCCGTAAGCCGTATGGAGCGATTGCCGGACAAAGAACGCACCAAGTTGATTGATACAGTCACATCCTATTTTGCGGACGGTTCTATCAAAAGCACCGCCCGCGCGCTGGATTGTCATCGCAATACAGTCATTAACCGGCTCAAGCACTTTCATGAAGTAACCGGGCTATCACCATTGGTGCCTGCCGATGCGTTCTACATAGAAATGGTGCTCTATCGGTTAAAACATACTGCTAAATAGCACAGTTTTATTGCGCTGCAGGCAATGACAGATCCTGATCGGTATACACATTGACCACGGCCGGAATGCCATTATTAACTGCATTTAAAGCGCGTTCGATAGCCTCGGAAACATCTGCGTCCGCGTCTACTGATTCTCCATGGGCACCGTACCCCTTGGCGACGGCGGCAAAATCCGGATTAGCCAATTGCGTACCGGAGACACGGTCTGGGAAGTGATTTTTTTGGTGATCGCGGATGGTGCCGAATTCACCGTTGGTCATGATGACCGTCAAAAATGGTGCCCCGAATTGTACAGCCGTGGCAAGTTCCTGACCATTCATCAGGTATTCCCCGTCGCCGGCAATGGCAACCACGGGGCGTTCAGGGAATTGCAATTTCGCCGATACCGCACCTGGTACGGAATAACCCATCGACCCGTTGCGCGCTGCTAGTTGAGAAGGGTAGTGCTGGGTGGGCAGAAATTGTTGTGCCCAAATGCAGTGGTTGCCTGCACCAAAGGTAAAAATGGCCTCTTCCGGGAGTTGGTCTTGCAACGCCTTAATGACTGCTTCCATATGCGCGGTGCCTGCAGAGGTTGCTCGCCAGTCCGACTCACTTGGAATGGTGGAGAACTCCTGGTGAGCGCGACGAGCGTTTTTAAACCACTCGGATTGCGCTGAAGATATCTCTCCGGTGTTGATGTTGTCGAGGGCTTCCGCCAAGGCAACGGGGGAAGCCAAGATATGGCGGCTGATGGCTCCGGAATGTCCACGTAGGCCGGTATCGATGTTGACCACGATATTTTCCGCATGGGGATCTTGGCGCAAGGTATATCCGTCGGAGGGGACATCGGTAAGCAAAGCTCCTACCTCCAGTAGCACATCGGCTTCAGAAAGGAGCTCTGCGGCATGTTCATTGCGGCCATAGCCCAACCAACCGGCATTGGCTGGCGAAGAAAAGGAGATGCGGTCGCTGGCGCGAAAATCGTGCACCACGGGAATCTGGTTGATTTCCGCGAACTTTTCGATCGCTCGCGCGGATTCTGGGGTCCAGCGGCCGCCGCCGGCAAAAATTAACGGCTTTTTGGCAGCAGCCAGCTTTTCCGAAACATAAGCGGCATCCGCTGCAGAAACGGCTCCCTCCGTCACTGGGATGGGTTCTTCAATTTCGCCTGCAAAGTCCTGGTAGAGCACATCTTCCGGTAGTCCCACGATCACGGGGCCGGGGCGGCCTTGCTTGGCCTGGAAGAAGGCTTCTGCCACGACGCGGGAGGCGCGCGTTGGATCATCGAGGACGAAAACCTGCTTGGCCTGAGTGCCAAACCACGCCTTAGGGTCGAATTCCTGGAAGGATTCACGGTCGCGGTCAGAGAAGGGGATGAGACCGACGAAGATAACCATTGGAGTGCCATCCTGCCAGCCGGTGTGGACTCCTACGAAGGCATTGGACGCGCCGGGGCCGCGGGTGACCATGGCAACACCGGGCTCGCCCGTAGCCTTGCCGTAAGCCTCTGCCATATAGGAAGCGCCGCCTTCTTGGCGGGACACGATCGCTTCTACAGGTGAGTTATACAGCCCGTCCAGGACAGGCAGGAAGCTTTCTCCAGGGACGAGGAATGCCCGAGAGGTGCCGTGGGCAGCCAGGGATTCGGCGATAGCGGTACCAACATGACGACGAGTCATAGCAGTCACTCCTTAAAACTGTGCACTGAATTACTGCATTCATTATCCAAGTCTGATGCTATGCCTGTCTAATGTCTAAACCGCTGCTATTTCATTACCATTGCGCATAACCAATGCTTAAAATAGGTATGTGGATATACAACGCGTCAAATATTTCCTTACCCTGGCGGATTCGCCCACAGTCACCGCAGCGGCTTCTAAGCTCGGCATTACCCAACCGGCATTGAGCCGGCAACTGCGTCGCTTCGAAAAAGAGGTCGGCCTCGAGCTGTTGGAGAGGGGCACGGGCGCAACTGGTTCTCCTGCTACTTCATTGCGGTTGAACGATACGGCTCGATCACTTCTTCCCGCGTGTCGTCGCCTTTATGCTGAAAACCGAAGTACCGAACGTGCCACAGAAGTCCTGCGGCAAGGTGTCGTAGAACGGCTAATTATTGCTGCAACACAAACTACGATTTCCACCATCGTGGCGCCTCTGATTGCTACTGCTCAAGAAGGCATTCCAGTGGTCACCACACAGCCGATAGAACACTATGCAGCATTCAATGCTTTGGAAGGCAATGCCGATGCCGTGGTGTCTCCATTGCCCCCACGAGATGACCTCTGCTTTCATGCGTTGGGGCAAGCCCCCATTCGCGCCTGGGTGCCGCCAAGCTGTGCGTTGGCCGGGCGGGACAACGTGGATATTGCGCAGCTATCCCAACACAGATTGGCGCTTCCTAGCCACCGCAGCGTGTCCCGCACTCTGTTTGATGCCTTCCTTGGTACCGCAAGCGCCCCGCTCGGAGAGATGATTGAATGCGATGACACCGCCACCTTATTGGCGTTAGCTAAAGCGGAGAAGGCCCTTGCGATTTGTACTGCAATTGCCGAGGCTAACTTGGTACCGCTAAAAATTACTGCGGGCGACGAAAGCCTTCAGGGGGTACCGCTGTATTTGGTGTGGAATCCGGGCCATTTTGCTAGCGCGCAATTAGAGAAATTGGGCGATGCACTGCAGAACTATATTGCTGCGGCTACGACGGCCTAAAGCGATAGTCTGGGGAACGTAAGAATGGCGGACAAAATAGCGCCTCCTCTGCTGTGTTGTGGTTATAGCTGTCATCGTTGCTTGCGTATTTATTGCCGCGCAGTACGAACTAAATGCTTGGCGGATACAACAAGAGCGCTATGGGTGGGGTATCGAGCACTCCCACGGGCGCGTCGCCATGCATAAGCACGGCATGGATGCGCGGGACCTAGAAGTATTGCTACAATAGATGGTACAATAGGGAAACTTTTTGCATTTATAGCCTGCGGCGATGTAGAGCCCCGGCTACGCTAAATGCGTTATGAAAAAGCTGGCAATAAGTTCTCTCGTTACCGCACTTTCCTTCGTGACCATCCCTGCTGCCCAAGCGGTCAGCCTCGATCCCCACTCCGTGCCTGAGCGCACGCAGATCACCGTCAGGCACGATTCCGGCGCCACCGTCTCTACCGCCAATAGTCATGAGTCCCGCCCGGCGCTATCCTTGAGCAAGATCTACCTGGGGTATTGGGTGCTCAAGTACGGTTCTGTTGCCGATAAAGCCCAGACGGTTCTGTTGCCGATAAAGCCCAGGTAGAACATATGATCCGCTACAGCGACGATGCCGTGGCCAGCGACCTGGACCGCCGCTACCCGCAGGCCATCCCCAGCATCATCCAGGAATTCGGGCTGAGCGAGACCCACTACACCGGCTACTGGGGAACCACGCAGACCTCGACCGAAGACGTCGCGCGGTTTACCGCGGAGATCCAGCACGATCCCATCGCTGCGCCCATTTTCGCGGGAATGGCCACCGCGGCTCCCGTGGCCGCGGATGGGTACCGCCAGGATTTCGGCACAGACCACATTCCCGGAGTATGGGGCACCAAATTCGGTTGGTCCGATGACCGCACCATCCACGCCTCCGTATCTACCGGGCATGGATTTACCGTAGCCGCCAATACGTACGGCGATGCGCAGACCCATACCGCGGATGTCACGCGCGGCATCGGCAATGCGCCGGTCGGCGGATCCAGTGAGGCCATCGGCGCGCGCATCGAAAATGACCTCAACCTGCCAGAACCTGCGCAGCAGGCGCTTCGCGATGCCACCCGCACCGCCGCCGACCTTGAGCGCCAAGCGTGCGCGAACGCTAATCAAGCCCTGGCGCAGGTCAGCCAGGTGCGGGTCTGCCAATAAGCGCCGAACAGCTGGCCTTTAGATCAGGTTCCAGACGGTCACGGCCATGATGACAAGGCCCATGCCAAAGACGAAGTAATTCCAGATATCGTTTTTGAACTGGGAATAATCATCGACCTTTTTAAACATGTAGACCGGCAGCAGATAGACCAAGAATGCCACGAAGATGCCGCCGACCACGGAAATCATGTCCATGATGGAGGGGTTGAATACTGACACGAGGGTCGTTGCCACGAATACGATGACATAAATGGTGTTGAGCAGCGCGCGGCGCGAGAGCTTATTGGCCATGCGGGGAACGGCAATGCGCAGGAGGTACTCGGTGCCTTCCTCGGAACCAAGCATGTGCCCGAAGTAGGAAGAGATGATCGCGCACATGGTAATTAGCGGTGCCATATAACCAATGAACGGCGTGCCCGTGACGTTGGCGAAATAAGACAGCACCGGGATGTTTTGATCGGCTGCCTCCTTCAATCCGTCCGCGCCGAGCGCGAGGACGCAGGACCAGACGAAGAACATGGTAAATACCACGAGCATTGCGGCGGTATAGAGCTCCACGCGGGAGACGAATTTCTCCGTCTTCTTGCCGTAGGCCGGCTGCACGTCTACGGAGAACTGCGATAGCGCGGCCATGTGGGAAAAGGAAAAGACCAGAACCGGCAGGATGAGCAGAATACCTTTAAGGATTCCCCAGATACCGCCTTCGTATTCAACGTTAAGGAAGCTTTCGAAATCCCACTTGGGGATCAAGTAAATGGAGGTTGCCGCCAGGGCGATGATGAGCGGGTAGACCAGCATTTGGGCCAGCCACAGCATGGGGCGGCGGCCGATGGCAAAAAGGCCCGTCATGACGCCTACGCAGGCAATGGACAATATCCACCGATTGATGCTCGGCCCGCCGAGCTGGTTGACGATGAAGCTATCGACCACATTGGTGATGCTGATGCCGTAAATGAGCACCGTCGGCACGATGGCCAGACAGTACAATACTGCGATGAATAGGCCGCTATTGCGGCCCAGGTAGTAACGCACCAGCTCCAGGACGTCCTTGCCGTGCTGTTCTGGTGGCGCGCCGCTGACTATGCGGGCATAGGTCCGGTGGGAAAAATACACCAACGGGAAGATGAAGACGGTGGCGAAGACGAGCGGCCAAAAGCCGAAGGCACCTGCGTTGAGCGGCAAGAATAGGATGCCGGCGCCAACACCGGTGCCAAAAAGCGCGATGACCCAAGACAGGGTGGAGCCCACTGCCTTTTGCCGGTTGGCTTCCTCTGCGGAGTTTTCGGGAGCTGCCCCCTCTATACTTTCCGTGCTGTTATCCGTGCGGGACTCGTAAGTTGGGGCATTCATGAAGGTGTTTAGTCCTTTAAGTGGAGGATAGGTGGCAAAAGCGCCTTGTAGAGAGTGTAGCGAAAGTCACTACCGGCATATGCCATAAACCACATATTTATGCGCCCGAGAGAGCACCAGAAGGCTCAGGCGTTCAAAGCAACCGCGTTTGTCCAAAAATCGAGGGAAATTTTGGCGGAATGCGGTTGTTTTGGACATTTTGGGAGAAACAAGCACGGCTTGGGGTTAGCGGGTGAAGGCTAGCGCGTCCTGTGCGGTGCTGTGGCTGTAGCTGTCATCGTTGTGTGCGTATTTATTGCCGCGCAGGATGAGCCAGACGCTCAGCGGGTACAAGATGATTGCTACGGCGAGGGCTTGAATGATGGCGGCGATATCGGAATCGTGCAGGTAATTCCAGCCAAAGTGCAGGAGGAAGGATACCGCGAGGCAGCCGAGTGCCACGCCGATGCGCCACCAGAGCGGCTTGGCCGCCGCGTAGAGGGCCCAGCCGATGCCCCAACCGGCCAGCGCCGTGAGCAAAACGTGCAGGCCAGGGCCGGCGATAAGGCGCAGGCCCCACATCTGTATGAGCCCGGCGAAATCGCTATCCGGGTGGGTGGTAGCGCCCATGGAGCCGTAAAGGATGTTTTCGTTGGCCTCAAAGCCAAGGCCCACGACGGCGCCGACCATCCACCCGTGCCAGGGGCGGTTGAGCTGGCGGAAGGACATCAGGACGAATAAAACGCCTGCGGCCTTGGAAATCTCTTCGGGATAGGCGCCGCTCCAGGACATGAAGGAATCGACCCAGCCTGAATTGATGGCGAGCTGCATGACCGCCGGGGAGCTTATAGATGCCAAGCTAATGGCCATGCCGGAGCCCCATAAAAAGGCAAGCGGTGCCCATACGCGCGCCGGGCGCGCCCACATCGGGCTCAGGCGCAATAGCGCTATGACTACCGCGACTAGGATCGCCGCGATGAGGAAGCTGATAATGCCCATCAGCGGCGAGATAAACAGCGTAATGACTGACTGGGAGATAAATCCGATAAGCCCCAGGCCGGAGAAAATCCACAGCGCGGTGCGAAAGAGTTTAGACATTTAAACCAAGGCCTTTCCAGAAAACTCCGCGATATCAGCAGTGAATTCTTCTGGTAATTCGTCTTGCCCAAAGGCTTTCCAGAGGCGTTCAGTGGTCGTGCGCGTTGCTGCGGAATCCCCGGTGACGGTGACCACCCAGTCCTTATTCTCGTCCGCGCCGGTGCCGTTGATGGAGATGGCGGCGGTGGAGGAGGGGGCATCGGCAAGCGCGAGGGCGCCATCTTTACCTTCGTAGACCTCGCCCTCGGGAAGGCCTGGGGCCATGCCATAGGCGCGGACCATGCGGCGCAGGGTGTGCTCATCGTCGTCGGTATCTTCCACGATGACCGCCTGCACGGTGACGTCACCGCAGGTCCAGCCAACGCTGGCCAGCGAAGCATAATCGCGCTCGCAGTACAGATCGGAAACGGTAATATCCCAGTCGTGGCTGGGATCGGACAGGGTTACCTGCTCCACATCGGCGTGGTGCGTCGGTAGCACCGCGTGGACGATAGCGGGCAAGGCAAGGACCACCGTCACGAAGGCGATGATGGCGATAAATAGGCTGCGCGGCCGGGCTGGTGGAAACCGGAATTTTTCCATAGTCCATACCTTAACTGGAAGGTTTGGCCTACAGTGGCAACCATGAAAGATCTTTATCAATTGGTCAATGGACCTTGGGTAGAAAATCACGTTGTCCCAGATGATCGCGGTGTGGATGGCACCTTCCACGCCCTGCGCGATGAAGCAGAAGAACTGGTTCATGACATCGTTAAAGATAACGATGGCCGCCCTGGCAAGCTCTATGCATCCTTCATGGATACTGAGGGAGTCAACAATGCTGGCATGGCCCCGCTGGATGCGGACCTTGACCGCCTGAGCGCCGCCGACCCCACGGAATTGGCGCACCGCTTGGGCGAGCTCGAGCGCGAGGGCGTGGGGGCGCCGGCGACGTTCTGGGTAGAAAAGGACTCCGGCTCGGAAGAAGCCGTGGCCTATATCGTGCAATCCGGGCTGGGCCTGCCGGATGAGGCCTACTACCGCGAAGAAGCGCACGCGGAAACGCTGGCCGCCTATGAAAAGCACGTGGCCGAGATGCTGGGTTTTATCGAGCCCACCCGCCTATTTGGCCTCGGCACCGAAGTTGCCGCCGAGCGCATCGTCGGCTTGGAAAAAGAACTGGCGGCAGGCCACTGGGACGTGGTTTCTACCCGCGATGCGGTAAAGACCAATAACCCGTGCGAGTTTTCTGAGCTTCCCTCCATCACCCAAGCCTTGCTGGCCGGCGGGAAGCTGCCGGAGCACCGCGTGGTGAATATGATGCCGTCCTACCTGGAGCACCTGGAAAAGCTCTTTACCGCTGACCGCATGGCCGATTGGCAGCTGTGGGCCACCTGGCACATCCTGCGCTCCCGCGCCGCCCTCTTGCCGGAGGAAGTGGGCGCCAAGAACTTCGAGTTCTACGGCACCCGTCTTTCTGGCGCCACCCAGCAGCGCGACCGCTGGAAGCGCGCGGTGGGCTTGGCCGAGAGCCTGGTAGGAGAGGAAATTGGCAAGGAGTTCGTGGACGCGCACTTCCCAGAATCCTCCAAGCGCGAAATGGATGAGCTGGTGGACTACCTCATCGCTGCCTACCGCGAGCGCATTTCCCAGCTGGAGTGGATGACCCCGCAGACCCGCGAGCGCGCCCTAGAAAAGCTCTCCCAGTTCAAGGCCAAGATTGGTTTCCCCGATACCTGGCGCGACTACTCCGGGCTGGAAATTTCTGACCAGGGCGCGGATCTGATTGCCAATGCCCGCGCCGGGTCCGCCTTTTCCCACGACTATGAGCTGACAAAGATTGGCAAGCCCGCCAACCGCGACGAGTGGGTCACCACCCCGCAGACCGTCAACGCCTTCTATAACCCGGTGGTCAATGACATCACCTTCCCGGCCGCCATCCTGCGCCCGCCGTTCTATAACCCGGATGCGGATGCCGCTGAGAACTTCGGCGCCATTGGTTCTGTCATTGGGCACGAAATTGGCCATGGCTTTGATGACCAGGGCTCGCAATTCGATGGCCAGGGTAACCTGAACTCCTGGTGGTCTGATGAAGATCGCGCGGATTTTGAGGCGCTTACGGCAAAGCTGGTGGAGCAATTCGATGGCCAGGTGCCTACGGTGCTAAAGGATGCCGGCACCGAATCCGCCGGCGTCAACGGCAAGTTCACCTTGGGTGAAAACATTGGTGACCTGGGCGGATTGGGAATTTCCGTGGTGGCCTACAAGAATTACTGCGCCGATAAGGGCATTGACCTGCTGGGCCAAGAAGAGGAATTTGTGGTCGACGGTGCCGAGCCGGAATTGGCCGAGCACACCTACAACGGCCTGCAGCGCTTCTTCTTGTCCTGGGCCCGCGTCTGGCGCACGGCCATCCGCCCGGAGATGGCGACCCAGTACCTGGCCATTGACCCGCACTCGCCCGCGGAGTTCCGCTGCAACCTCATCGCCGCGAATATCGCCGAGTTCTACGAGGCTTTCGACGTGGACAAAGACTCCCCGATGTACCTGGCCCCTGAGGACCGCGTCACCATCTGGTAAAACGGTTCTCCCCCGAGCCCACCTTGTGCGCATCATGTGCACGCGTAGGCTCGGGGATATGACTGATGCACACGATAAAGATCCGCACCGGCCGCTAGAGCCCGGCCAAGAATGGCGCATCGGCGGGCAAGACCGCCAGATGAGCGAGGAAGAACAGCTAGAGCAGCTGGTTTCTTATATCGACGCCCATTATGAGACGCCGGATTTCCGCCCGCCTTGGGCCGGCGGTGGCTCGCCGGAGGCGGACCAGTATTGCGCACTGTTGCCAGACCGCATCACCCACGCCGCCATGATGGTTCTGGGCACCGGAGTTAATCATGCGCTGCCCGGCACGGCGTTTACGGACGGCATTACCGTAGAATCCGCCGAGGTCGGCGCCATTTTTCGCCCCTCTGAGCCCACCGGCCGGTGGGCGGTATCGCTGCACTCCGGCGGCTGGTGGCGCGGCGATGGTAAGGCGCTGGAAATGCAGTGGCGCCCCGAGGTCGCCGCCGCCGCGCAGCTTTCCGGCACCACCATCATTGACGTGGATTATCCGCTCGCGCCGGAACATACGGTCAACGACATGGTCGCGGCGGTCAACCGCGCCATTGATTACGCCCGCGAGCAGGGCGCCTCCCACGTCACCACGTGGGGATATTCTTCCGGCGGTGCATTGGCAGCGCTCGCGCCTGCCGATGCCCTCTTGCTCACCTTCCCCGATTTCGGCGCTCTGGCCAACCTGCCGGAGGACTACCGCGTGGGCTATGAACTGCCCAAACAATTCCCTGAGACCTTCGTGCAGACTGCGACCGAGGACGAGATAGCCGATCGCGTCCACATCCCGCAGGCGCACGAGCGCGATTATGTCTCGACCCACCGCGTATCCACCCCGGCCGTGGCGCGCCAACGGGTGCAGGATGCAGCCGAATTTTTGCGCGGTGAGCTGGCGCAATAGATTAAGGCTCCATTATTTCAGCGATAATCGGGAACTTATGCCAATAAGGCTGCGACTAGTGAGCCATGAAGACTACAACTCATGGTGCGCTATCGCGCCTGCATAAGTTTGCCGGCGTGATCGTCGCGCCGTTCCTCATTGTTGCCGCGCTCAGCGGCTTCTTCTACGCGCTCGCGCCCACCCTTGAGCAGTGGGTGTACCACGATGAAATCACCGCCACCGCGCACGGCAGCCCACGCAGCTTGGACGATCAGATCGCCGCGGCGCAGCGCCAACACCCCGGCGCTGCGGTGGCCGCGGTGGAGGCGTCTGAAGATCCAGAAGAGACCACCCGCGTGCTGTTCACGGATCCAGATGCTAAGAGCCCTAGCTACACCCATGCGGTATTCGTTGATCCAGTAGACCTGCGCATTACCGGCGAAGAACAACAATACGGCGGCTCGCGGGCGCTGCCACTGCGCACGTGGCTATCCAATGGCCACCGCACGTTGTGGTTGGGCGAGCCCGGCCGCATCTATGCGGAGCTAGCCGCGTCCTGGCTCGGTGCGCTGACGATCGCCGGTGTCTATCTGTGGCTCAAGCGCAGGAAGAAAACCCAGAAGAAAAACAATAAGGCGCTGCGGATACACGCCCGCTTGGGCAGCTGGTTGCTGCCCGGTTTCCTATTCCTCACCATCACCGGCTTGACCTGGTCGATGGTCGCCGGCAGCAATATTGGCAAGGTGCGCGAGGAGCTCAACTGGAAGGAGCCATCCGTGGCAACTTCTGTGGCAGAAGCCGGTGCCGGCACAGGGGCAGGCGAGGGTTCCGGCGCGCATGCTGGCCACGAGGGCCACGCGGGTCACGAGGGCCACGCTGGGCATAGCGGCGGTGAGGTTACGGACAACGACGTGCTCGAGGGCGCGCAGACGGCCTTGTCCACCGCCCGCAGTGAAGGGCTTACCGGGGTGCTGCGGATGACCCCGCCGGAGCAGGCCGGCGATGCCTGGACTGTGCGCGAGGGGCGCGCGGCATACAAGCTGCGTAGCGATGCCGTAGCGGTCACCGCAGATGGCCGCGTCATTGACCGCATCAATTCGGCGGATTGGCCGCTGGCCGCCCGGTTGACCTCCTGGCTTATCCAATTGCACATGGGCACCCTCTTCGGCATCTACAGCCAGGTGGCCCTGGCCGCGCTGGCGCTGGGCCTTCTCGTCATCAGCATCGCCGGGTTGTTGATGTGGTGGAATAAGCCGCGCCGGCGCCTCCCCGAGCTAAAAATAACCCCCGCCGTGGTGGCAGGGGTTGTGATCTACTCGATCATTGCGCCGCTTTTTGGAGCATCGCTGCTCCTCTTCTTCGCCGGCGACTGGCTGGTACGCCGGCTGCGGCCCCAGTCCCGATCTCGGTCCCGATCCGGCTCTCAGTCCGGAACGGGCCGCAGCAACGGGGACAGTGGGCCTACTGCTCGTCCTCGGGGCGAATCTTCATCTCGGATTCCTTCCACAGTCCAGAACGGGTAACGTCCTCGTAATCAATCTCCGCGTCGGCCGGGGTATTGCCCTGCGAATCGGTACGCAATTCGTACTTTTCAATGGCACCCCAGTCGCGCGCCCAATCGTTGTTGAGGTAGCTCGGGATTTCGTAGGAGTAGTTCACCGCTTCCGCGGTGGACATGGCGCCACCACCGGCGAAGGATTGGAACTCCGTGAGCGAGGTCTGCGCCGAGGCATCCGGCAGGATGCGGTACTCCGGAATCTCGGTCACGCCGGCGTAGTGGTCAAAGGTGCGCTGGCAGGGGAACTGCAGGGCCACCGCCCAGTCCAGCAAGGCTGGGGTTTCCTTGGGGAATTGGTTATTGATGGTGTCCAACTCCGGCACGCGCGGTGGGGTAAAGGCAATCCAGTCATCCTCGTCGGTGGAGTCATCCTTGGCCACGAGGCGAACCACGTTGGCATCGTCAGGCAGCTTATCCATCGGGATGCGCAGGTTGCGCCACTTGGGGGTTGCACCGACGGCGGACATCTCCTCTTCGCCCTTATTGCTGACGCTGCCATCCTCATCGATGGTGCCGTACTCCAAGGTGAGCTCCATGCCGTCTTGTTCCACGCCGTTGACGTCATGGTGGTAGATATTGCCGGCCGCAGAAACCGCGAGCACTGGGGTCTTCTCGGTTGCCTCCGGCAGGTTATACCACTGGGTGGTTACCTGCGAGGTGGCCTCTTGGTCCTCTGAGTACGAGCCCAAGACCGGCACGGTGGTGTAGTCCAAGTTGAAGGGCAAATGCATGGTGGAGCCATTGACTCCTTCGGTGCCGCGCACGCCGCCCTCAGAGGTATTAGTGGTCTCTCGGGCGTGCTCATCCTTTTTGCGCTTGGTCTCCTGCGAATCAGAGGAACCAGAAGAATCGGAGTCATCGCCGCCCAATTCGGTATCCGAGCCCGAGGTCGCGTCCTGCGAGGCA
This sequence comes from Corynebacterium sp. KPL1824, assembly GCF_000478095.1. Taxonomy (NCBI): domain Bacteria; kingdom Bacillati; phylum Actinomycetota; class Actinomycetes; order Mycobacteriales; family Corynebacteriaceae; genus Corynebacterium; species Corynebacterium sp. KPL1824. Next base: position 240,388 of record NZ_KI515749.1, read on the forward strand.
GAATCGGAGTCTCCCGAGCTGCCACCGATGGCACCAACGGAAGCAGAGTTCTGGTCTTCTGGCTCGATCGACTCGGGGATATTATTCGGCCCGAAGCCAGCGTGGGTCTCGTCCTCATTGATGAGCGAATCGCCCAAGCTACCGCTGACCGGAGTGAGGAAGGAGTCATTGGTATTGGTCTCCACCAAGGTCTCGTTGGCCAGCGAGCAGGTATCGCCGCGCAGGGACGCGAGGTTGCCCTTGCCCACGGAGTAGGAATCCGCCTGGGCGATGGTGGACTTGGCAAAAGAGGCCATGGAAAAAGCCACCACAATGGCGCAGGCTAGCGCGATGGGCGCGGACATGATGCCGGCCGAGCGCGATACCTTGGCCGCGGCGTCGTCCTTGAACTGTTCCACAGTGCCGTCTTCTTGCGCCTGCAGCTTGCGGTGATCGTGGCGCAGGGATTGCACCACGCCAACCGCGAGGACGACTAAAGAGATGGCCAGCAGGATCTTATTGGCCTCAACACCCTTGAACTGCACCGTGCGGTCCCACCACGGGATGCCGAAGGAGGAGACATACCACCATGCGTTCCAGCCCGCGAACGTTAGCGCGAGCAAGAAGATGACCGCCGCGATGCTGAAGGTGCGGGCGCGCGGCGAGTGCAGCGCAAACCGGGAGAGGACCACGGCGGCGAGCGCGGCAATGACACCGGCTACTCCGGCATAGATGCCAAAGTGATGCGTCCACTTGGTTGGAGTGAACATGAGGAAGAACATGGACAGTGCCACGATGATGAGCAGGCGCTGGGTAGGGCCAACGGCGATGCCGCTGATCCGGCGATCCTTAATGACCGCCGCCGCAATAAGTGCCAGGCAAAACAGCATGGTAAATACGGCGAAACGGCGGGTCAGCGAGCCGTCCACGGATTCTTGGAAGAGCGTGGAGTAGCGGGCGTATTCCGAATACCACGGCAGCGACGGGCCGACCTCAGAGCGGACGCGGGTGGATTCCATGACATTGGCCAAGGTTTGATCCCCGAATGCTGCGACCATGATGGCGGTGCCAGACGCCAAGAATGGTGCGATGAGGGAAAGCCAGCCGGTGGCGCCGCCGCCCATGGCGGGAACGCGCTCGCTCATTGCGCGGAAAAGGTGGGGCACGCTCACGAGGAAGACGCCGACTGCAAATAGGCCGGTTGGTCCAGCGGCCAGCGTCAGGGTAGCGGCGATGGTACCCACCGCGGCGGGCAAGAGGCGGCGCGTGGCGATGGATCGCTCAAACGACGCCCAGGTCAGCATGACGCCGAAGGCCACGATCGGCTCCGGGCGAATGCCATTGTTATACGGCAGCCAGAAGGCTAGGAACATCAGCGCGGCCGTCCAGTGGCTAACGCGGCGCTTGTCGATGACCTCCCCAAACCGCGGCAGCATTTCGCGCGAGAGGATAAACCAGGTGATAAGACCTGCAATCAAGCCCGGCAGGCGCACGAACACGGACGCGGTGGAGATTTGGGACAGCAGCGCGACGAGGTCGTAATACGGCGCACCGAAAGGCGCCTCGGGCACGCCGTACCAGCGGTAATAGTTGGCCATGTAGGTGGCGTTATCGAAGACGCGGCTCATGGAGAAGATGAAGCCATCGTCTGAGGTATTAGCGCCGAAGATGTACCAGAATCCCAAGATGGCGGCGACCACGCCATCAAGCGGGCGCACCTTCTTCCACGATTCCGGCATGAACTTCAAGCGGCGGCCATCAAGCCGGTCGATGCGCCAGAGGCAGTAGAGGGACACAATGACCATGGCGCCGCCCAGCCACATGGCGATGGTCTTAACCGGCGACGGCGAAGAGGTAAACCGCGAGTTGATATCGACGTGGACATTGAGGCCATCATCAACCAAACGCTGCACGTCGGCCTTATCGTCCAATTCGGTATAGACGCCGGTTACCTGTGGGCGCAGATCGTCGTCGGTGGTCTTTTTATGCTTGCCCACGCTGACGGTGGTGCCGTCGCCGGTGGCGGAGATCTTGAGCTTGGCGGCATCGTCAAGCTGCGCTACCTCCTTGGCGTTGAGGGTAAGCAGCACCTCATCGAGCGAGACGACGGATAAGCCGTCATCGTTGGCGCGGACGAAGAGCCCGCGGTTCGAGGCCTTCTTTGACTCCGGCGGCACGGTGCCATAGACCATGTTCTGGCCATCGCGCAGCTCATTGACCGCGGACATGGGGATGGTGGCCTCTAGCGACTCGGGAGCCACGGAGATAAGCGGTGCGTTGATGGATTGCACCGAATCATGCTGCGGCCAATCATAAGACGACTGGGTCTGATCCACCGGCAGCAGCGGGGTGGCTATAAAACACAAGAAGCCAATCAATCCGGCAATGATCGCCGTCCACCGCAACCCCTTAGGGGCGGTGGAAAAGCTCAAGCCGGAAGATCTCGCTTTATTCGAATTCACAGTTAGGCTATCTGACACGGCGATTAGTGTACGTCAGATAAGCCGTACTTCTTGGGTCCACGCCCGATAACACGGGCGAAGTGTGGGTGAACTTACTGGGTTCGTACCGCTGTTACGAAAGGACCGGTTTGTTTGAGCTCCCAGCCCTTGTCAAAAACCTCGGCGTTGAAAAAGACCGCGCGGAAGCGAATATTGGGCTGGTTGGGATAAATATCCTCGGCCAAGTGCAGCTTGTAACCGTCGTCTTTATTGTCTAGATCGCCGCGGAAAATCATGACGTCTGGCCCGCGCCATGGGGTGGAATCCAGCGACTTCTTGAATTCTTCGGGGCTTTGCTCCCAGGAATCATTCGCCCAGGTTTCAATCTGGTCATTGCGGGTCGTAAACTCGCCCAGCGGATTGGCATAGTGGCTGGTAAAGGCGTTAAAGCCCCAGTACGGGTAGTAGGCCATGAACGTCTTTTCATCCGTGAGGACCACGGTTTCATTGGCGGTATAGCCCTGGTCCTGGATGAAGTTGTGGATATCGAGGTAGTGGTGGGAGGAATCGCTGGTAAAGCGGTCCCCACGCTCACCGTAACCATCGGTATCGCGGTAGGCGTAGTCGATGGCATCCTCATTTTCCTCCGGGATCTGCTGGGCATAGAACACACCCGCCAGCGTCAAAATGACGCCGAAGACGGCGGTCAGGCGCTTATTGCCCGCGCTGGAGAAGCTAGCGGGGTACAGGCGGTGGATGCCAACGGTGCGCACCTCCCCTAGGGCGAGGATGCCGGCGGTGGCAAAGAGCAGCACCACGATGACCTCGAGGCGGAAGCTCAGCAGCGTGGTGCCGGCCAGGGTCACCACCATGGATAAGATGATCCACCCGTAGATGCCGATGAGGGCAAGGCCGAGCGCGCGCATCTCCGCGTTCTGCAGGCGCATGACGATGTAGACCAGGCCGACCAAGCAGAGGAATCCGACGATGCTCAAGGACAAGAAGGGCACCGGAAGCTGTGTGCCTTCTTCCGGCAGGTAGTGCTGCGCGGTGGTTTGCAGCGGGGCAGAGGAGTGCAGCACGCTCCAGAGATAGGGGGCCCATGCAATCAGCGCGATGGCGATAGAGATAACCGCGATGATGATAAGCCGGATAATGGGGCGCCACGTGCGCTCATAGAATGCGGTAAATACCGCAATGAGGCTCACGACGGTAAGCGCGGCCGCGCCAGTAAATAGCGTGTAGAACGTGGCGGAAATACCCAGGTACAGCGCCACCGCAAGGATGGACAAGCGTGATCCCTGGAAAGCCCTAGTGCTCAAGACCGCAATGGCAGGAATACCCATGGCGATAACGGCAGAGTACGGCTCTTCCGCCGCGATGGTGAGCGTGACGGCGGTGGTGGTCAGCGCGATGGCGGTTCCCACGGGCAGGGACTTAGTGAGGTGCTGCCAGATGGGAACGAGGATGCAGCCTGCTACCGCAATGGAAATCAGCGACCAGGGCTGGTAGACCTCCCAGCCTGGGACGCCGAGCAACGAGCCGAGGCGCCCTCCCAGCCAGAACCAGCCCAGCGGGTAGAAGGTGGGCATGTCCAGGTAGTTCATGTCCGCATAGCCCATTTGATCCACCGAGCGGGTAAGAAACTGGGTGCGGAATGCTTGGTCCACCTGCACGCCATCGAGCCACAAGCGCGAAGCAGAAAGCGGCAGGCCGATAGACGCGAGGGTGAGAAGGGCCGGCGATAGGTAGGTCACCGCGTACGTCACCCACGTGCGCCACCGCGGCCTGGAGAAAGTCTCCTTGTAGTGGTCATAAATCCACCACGCGCTAAATCCACCGGCTAGAACCAAGGTGATGACGACGCCGACGGTAGATAGCGCGCGGGTGACCATGGAGGTATTAAAGGACGGCAGGGATACCGCCTTGAAGGCATACCAACCAAGGAGGGTGACGATGCCGCCACCGAGGGCGGCGAAAAGGATACCCAGCAGGGTAGAGCGGTGGGGGAGTGCATCTGCGTGATACGCGGTGGTGCGATTCTTCTCGCTCGCTGGAGCTTTTTGGGAAGGCGTAGCTGGGCTTGTCATGCCCTTTAGTTTCGCATACCTTAATCCCACTTCTGGGATAAGGCGCGGTGTGAGCTGGCTTATTAACTAGCAAAGTGCGCAGGGCCGCGGGCCTTTTAGGGGCCCTGCGTACCCTGCGCGCTGCGAGGCACGCCGGAACCGCGGTTAGAACGGCAGCTTGCGGAAGATAGGCTGCGGGATGAACTTGAATGCCAACGAGACGTACTTGAACAGCGGGTGGACGTAGATGGATTGCTTGCCATCCAGTACTGCCTGCACGGTGGCCTTGGCCACGTCAGAGACGTTGACGGTCAGCGGGGCATCGCCGGCCTCGGCCGACATCTTGGTGCGAACCTGACCCGGGCGGACGACGAGCACGTTGGCGCCGGTACCGCGCAGCGCTTCATCCAAGTTGATGTAAAAACCATCCACGCCGGCCTTGGAGGCACCGTAGACAAAGTTGGAGCGGCGCACGCGCATGCCGGCCACCGAGGACATCGCCACGATGGTGCCGTGGCCCTGGTGCTTGAACTTTTCGGCCAACAGCACGCCGACGGAGACGGGCGCGGTGTAGTTGGTCTGGGCGGAAGCTACGGCCTTGTCGTGGTTTTGCCACAGCTCTTCCTGATCCCCCAGGGTGCCAAAGGCCACGATGGCGATATCGACATCGCCGCGCTCCCAGGCCTTATCGATGACCGCCGGGTGCGATTCAAAGTCGGTGGCATCAAAGTCTACGATCTCTACATCCGCGCCGCGGGCCTCCAGGTCAGCCTGCGCCTTTTCGATGCGCGGGGACTGGGCGCGGGCAGCCAGGGTGACCTTGGCGGGGCCGCGCTCAAGGAACTCAGCGACGACGCCGAGGCCGATTTCAGAGGTACCGCCCAAAAGCAGGATGTGCTGGGCTTGGCCTACTGCATTAAGCATGGTTTAAAAATCTCCTTCATGAGGGTGGTGATGAGTCCAGTGATTAGTGCAGCTCGAGGCGGCGGGACATATCGGAGGCAAAGACCCCGGTGGGGTCAATGTCATTGCGGGTCTTGAGCCAGCCTTCTAGGCCCGGGTACATCTGGTGGAAGTTTTCGGCGGAGGTGCGCGATTCCTTTGCCAAGTACAGGCGGCCGCCAAATTCCATGACGCGGCGATCCAGGTCATCGAGAAGCTCGCCCAAGCCCGGGCGGATGGGGAAGTCCACGCAGACGTTCCAGCCCGGCATCGGGTACGACAGCGGCGCGCGGTTTCCTTCGCCGAAGAGCTTGAATACGTTCAGCGCGGAGTAGTGGCCGGAGCGCTGGATATCGCGGATGATCTCCTTGAACGGCTCCACGGCCTCCGTGGGAACGACGAACTGGTACTGCAAAAAGCCCTTGGAACCGTAGCCGCGGTTCCACTCACCAATGAGATCGAGCGGCTGGTAGAACTGCGTCAAGTTCTTGACCTGGTTCTTCGCCGGCGCGCCCATGGTGTAGTAGGCCAAGCCCACAGCGGACAGGCTGAGCTTATTCAGCGTCCAAGACGGGAAGATATCCGGCACGGTCATCAGCTGCGGCGCGTTGAACTTCAGCGGATCCTTCGCCAGCTTGGGGGCCAATTCCTCGAGCTGCGCCAAGGTGGCCAGCGAGCCGCGGGAAATGGTGGAGCGGCCCAGCTTCGGTTCTGGGGAAATGACATCGAACCAGGCGGAGGAATAGGTGTAGTTGTGCTCCGAACCATCCGAGTGGAAGGCAATGGTTTCTTCCAAGTTATCGGTGCGATCTGTATCCGCGATGAAGTAGGCGGTCTCCGTCTTGGTCATGCGGATGGTAGCGCGCAGGATGATGCCGGTAAGGCCCATGCCGCCGATGGTGGCCCAGAAGAGGTCACCGCTCGGGTCATCCTCACTGCCCTCTGGGGTGAGGTGGAGAACGCGGCCATCAGCAACCAGCAGCTCGATGGAGACCACGTGGTTGCCAAAGGAACCGGCGGAGTGGTGGTTCTTGCCGTGGATATCGGGGCCAATGGCGCCGCCGATGGTGACCTGGCGGGTGCCGGGCAGGACCGGAACCCACAGGCCATAGGGCAGCGCGGCCTTCATGAGCTGGTCAAGGGTGACGCCACCATCGACATCGACAAGCGCGGTCTCCGGGTCAATGGAGTGGATCTTGTTCAGCTTTTGCATGTCGATGACCAGGCCGCCACCATTTTGGGCGGGGTCACCATAGGAGCGCCCCATGCCGCGCGCGATGACGCCGCGGCGCAGGTGGGCGGGCTTGTCCGAGTTATCGTCCGCAACCTGTGCCACTGCATTCTTGATGACGTCCACGTCTTCCGTGGACAGCACATGGGCGGTCGTGGGGGCGGTGCGGCCCCAGCCGTGCAGGGACTTTTCGGTGGTATGTAGTTCCATCTCTTACTCTTTGCTCGACGGATTGTATCGATGTACCAGCCTACCTAGCTCATAGTGCGGTGGCTGGAGTGACGTTCGTGATATTTAAAACATCGCGGGGCACACAGGCGGCCCCGAATGGTGTGTTTCAGAGATCCATGATCTCGCGGATTTCTTCCGGCAGCCCTGCTTGGGACTCAATCGTGGGCCCTTGGTAGGTGCCTAAAATCTCGTACACGCGGCGCCGCGAAGTGGAATCCAAAATCGGCATTTCCTCTGCCATCAGGCGCGTCATAAAGGGGCTAAGCGGCAGATTGGTGTGCTCTGTTGCCTCAAAATGCCCGTTGCGCTTATCGTCCTCGGCACGCTCATCTTGAGCGGCTTGCTGGGCCGGCGTCATATGCTCTGTCTTTTCCGAGTACATGCGCAATAGCTTACCGCCGCTTAGAGTGGTCGCTATGACAAACAACCACGAAGTAGCAGAAAAATCCCGCGATAATTATGCCCTCGATGACACCTTGGCAGGCCGAATCACCCAAGCGGCCGCACAGGGCATCGTCACCTCCTACCCAGATTGGATCAAATCCAAAAAAGGCCTTATCACCGCTTACGTTTTGTCCACGATTGGTTTTGGCGCATTGGTGGCCTATACCAACGCCCAGGCCGAAGAGGACGGCGATGAACCGCGCTCACCGCAGGAATTTGCGGATAAGGGCCTGAAACTTTGGGCCATTTTGGCGGCGGTGCTCATCTTGGTGGGCCTTGCTTTGTGGGCCGATGTAGCCGTGTCCCGCAAGGTGGTGTCTTTCCTGCGCAAGCGCGGCGTTAAGCGCCCGTGGACGCTGTTGGGAGCTATCGGCGCGGCGGCGACGTTTATCATCAGCGAGCTTGAAGCGCGCGATATAGAAAAACTGGCTTCTTAAAATTTGCGTATGGTGGGGCCCATGAATGCAGGGGTCACCGATATTGCACAGGCGCGGGCTCGCCGTGCTGACCCGCTGCTGTCATTAAAGCGGGAACCGCTCACCGTCATCTGCCAAGCCTCCAATATCCGCGCGGATGAGGAGGTCCACCGCCAAATCGGCTTTAGCGATGCGCTTACCCTGCATGAGCTGCAGAAAGTGCTGCACATCTGCTTTGGGCTGCCGGATGAAAAGTCCCCGTGGCATTTTTATGAACACACCGATGCCCGCGGTCCGCGCCTTGATCCAGAGCGTCAAGCTTCCGAATTCCTCTGGCGCGAGGGAGACCAGATCGATTTTGTGTGGGGGCTCTGGGACTTTGAGCTGGTGGTCGCGGAAATCTATCCCCGCGATAATGGCACCCCCAGCGCGCTGTGCGTGGGCGGCTCGGGCAGCCTCTTTGCACCCTTTGAACTTACCGCGGTGAACCGGGCATTAACCGGTGAAAAGATCACCGATGAAGTCCTGGCACAGGTTAAACCCCAGGTAAGGGCGCTCATCGAGCGCACCAAGCTTTATGACTTTGTTCCCCTCTTACAGGCCATGGACTTAAACCGTGGAAGCGACCTACCGGCGGCCACCGCCGAGGCACTGGCTAGCCTGCCGCGTGAGGTTACCAACGAGGGCAAGGATGCCTTTTGGTCCATGGCCTTGGCGCTATCCTGCATGGGCGGTGACGAGCTGACCGATTCCGTGGTGGAAACCACCATGGATGCCTTGGGCTGGGTCAACGATGATGGCAACACCTTGAAAGGCGCGGAGATTCGCGCGCTGTGCGATGCCTCCTTGCACCAGCTATCCCAGATTGGTGCCTACGGCAAGGACGCCGCCGCGCCGGTGTACCGCCTAGACATGTACCGCGCGCTGCTGCGCGGGTAAGCTAACTGCCTGTGACTAATCCACTTGAAGATGCTGCAGAAGTAAAGCGCCCCTCCAGCTCTTTGAAGCAGCAGCTGGTGCGATTTATTGCGGTAGGCGTCTTTGCCGCCGTCATTGACTATGGGTTGACGCTGTTATTGACCCATCTAGGTCTGCACCGCTCTGGGGCGAAGGCGATTGGTTGGGTCTTTGGCACCATCGCTGCCTACCTGGCCAATGCGCGCTGGACCTTTGGAACGAAGGTGTCCGGCCGCACGGCCGCGACGGTGGGCGTGTTATACGTATCCACCTTTGCCGTGCAGAATTTCTTGTACTGGGTGCTCAATGAGCCGCTGATTTCCTTAGGCTTTGAGGGCGCGGTGAAAGACACCATCGCCTTTGTCATTGCCCAGGGCGTGGCGACGGTGACCAACTTTGCCATCCAGCGGGTCTTTATCTTTAAAGAAAAGTAGGTCTGCTGCGCCTTAGGAGCGAGTGCCGGGGCGGCGGAAATCCTCGCGGCGCCCGCGGTTGTGCAGCTTGAGCCACTCCAGGAAGCCTGCCGGATCGTGGCGTTGGACCAAGAAGAACCAGCCAAAGCGGGCAAATTCCTGGGGCAAAAGCTTGCGCATGCCGCGCTGCCACAGCAGGTAGCCGCGGTTGCGGTAGGTGAAATAGCGCTTGAACTCGCCTTCTGGGTACTGGGTATGCATCTTGCCGCCCAGGATGGGCTTGAATTCATCCGAGCCATCTGGGTGCAGGTAGCTGGTGGTCAAGGCGGTGCCGAAGGACAGCCCGGAGTTGACCAAGCGGCGGTGGTATTCCACCTCATCGCCGCGGATGAAGAGGCGATAATCCGGCACGCCGATGGTTTGCATCGCCGCGGCGGAAATCAGGGCGCCGTTAAACAGAGAGGCGATGCCGGGCAGGAAGTCTCCCTCGAGTTCCTCCATGCGGCGGCGCCACACCAACCCTTGGCGCAACGGGAAGGCCAGGCGGCCGGGATCGTCGATATTGCACACGGCAGGTGAGACTTCGTGCAGGTTATTATTTCCTGCCACGCGGTAGAGCTCTTCTAATACGCCGTAATCGGCGGGGCGGCCATCATCATCGGCGCACCACACGGCGTCGGCACCGAGCGATAGCGCGGTAAGAAAACCGAGGGCGAAACCGCCCGCACCGCCCAGGTTGGTCTTGGACGGCACATAGACCGCTCGATCACCTGCCAGGGATTCCACCGCGTCACGGACCGCATCTTCGGCGCCATTATCCACCACGATGACCCACTCGACGGGGTGGGTTTGGTTGACTACCTTTTCGAGCGAGGCGCGCAGCAAGTCCGCGCGCTGGTGAGTGACAATGACGGCAGCGGTGGTACCGGTGGAATCAAGGGTGGCAGTCATGCGTTCCATCTTGCCACCGGGGAATGGATCTGCCGCGGATAAACACTCCGCGTGGGCTAAGCTGACTTTCTATGGAAAGCATGTGGCCACCGTTCGGGCTAAGGATATACGCGAGCGATACTACCCACCCCGGCATCGAACTCCGCGTGATGCGCGATGAGGATATTGCGGCAATCGCCGGTGTGGCGGCAGAGGATATCTACGGCGCAGACATTCCGGATTATGCCTTTCCGTGGCTCTTTAAGCCCGGGATGAATACGCCTGCAGCGGCGGCCCAGTTCCGGTGGACCAACCGCGCGCAGCTGCGCCCAGAGAAATGGTCCTTGGATTTCATCGTGCGCGAGGTGCATTCGGGGGAAATCCTGGGCACCATCGATGCGCGGGCGCAGGACTTTGCTATGGCGCGAGAAATCGCGACCGGTTCCTGGGTCTTTCACCGGTTCCAGGGCCAGGGTGTGGGCACGCTCATCCGGCACGCGGTGGTGGCCTTTGGGCTCGATTACCTGGGTGCGCAGGCGATGACCACGAGCTGGGTGGCACAGAATGAGGCCTCGGCGCGGGTGAGCCAGAAGCTGGGTTACCAGGGGGTTTCTGAAGGAGAAGAAAAGGCGGGGCCAGAGAATAGTTCGCAGCGGCACGTGACTGCGCGCGTGGAGGCCGACACCTATAAACGCCCGGATGACCTGCACGTGGAGGTCTCCGGGCTGAGCCAGCAGCTGCTAGGGATGCTGCGCTAGCTTCTACCCGGCTGCCTCTTCGCCCTCAAAGCGCTGGCGCAGATCGCGCACGTATTCGCCTACTTCTGGGCCCTCGTACTGGCCCACAACTTCAGATACCTCGCCCACGGATCGGATTTCGCCGTGATCGATCCACAGCGCGGTATTGCACAGCTGCGCCAAAAAGTCATTGGAGTGGGAGGCAAAGACCAAAATACCGGAGCGCTTAACCAGCTCTTGCAGGCGCACGCGGGCCTTGGCCATGAAGGCGGCGTCGACGGCGCCGATGCCCTCATCCAGCAGCAGGATTTCCGGCTCGATGGAGGTCACCACGCCGAGTGCCAGGCGCACGCGCATACCGGTGGAGTAGGTGCGCAGGGGCATCGATAAGTAATCGCCCAGCTCGGAGAACTCCGCGATCTCATCCATCTTTTTCTTCATCTGCTTGATGGATTGGCCCAAAAACAGCCCGCGGATGATGATGTTGTCGTAGCCGGATACCTCTGGGTCCATGCCCACGCCCAAGTCAAAGACGGGGGCGACGCGCCCGCGGACATCGGCAGTACCGCGCGTGGGCTCGTAGATGCCGGAGAGCAGGCGCAGCAGCGTGGACTTGCCGGCGCCATTGTGGCCAACGAGCCCGACGCGATCGCCTTCGCGCAGGTGCAGGTTAATATCCCGCAGCGCCTCAACCACCACGGTGTTGTGGGCATTTTTCCCAATGGCACCGCCCGCGGTAGAAAGCATGGCCTTTTTTAGGGAGCGGGATTTGGCATCAAAGATGGGAAAGTCCACGCACGCGTTATACGTATCGATTGAGACCATCAGTTTTTATCCTTTCAACGAGCCTCATGGTGGGGTGGGAGACAAGGACGGGAAGCTATACCCAGTAGCTCACGCGGAAGCGCCACTTGCGCATGACTAGCCCGGCGATGAACAAGCCGATTGCGGTGCAGCCGATGACGATCCACCAGTGGTAGGCAGCAACGGGTTCCCCAATCATTGGGGCGCGCACGATTTCCAGGTAGTGATACAGCGGGTTGATTTCCGCGATGCGGGCGCGGTCTGCCACCGCACCGCCTTGGTCCTTGAGCGTATTGGTCATCCAGACAATCGGGGTGACGTAGAACAATAGCTGCGTCAGGGCCTCTAGCAGCGGGGCAACATCGCGAAAGCGCGTGGCGATGATGCCAAAGAACATGGTGACCCACACACCGTTGATGAGCAGGAGGAGCAGCCCGGGGATGAAGAGGAAGAATTCCCAGCCCAGGTTGCGCGGGAAGATCATAATGAGCAAGAGCCAGATGATGAGGTTATGGCCCAAAAACAGCGTTTGGCGCCACACCAGGCGGTACACGTGCACCGAAAGCGGGGCGGGAAGCTGCTTAATCAGTCCCTCATTTTCAATAAAGACCGTGGCGCCTTCCTTGATGCAGCCCGAGATGAAGGTCCACATAATAAGGCCCACGGTGACGTGGGGAAGGAATTCCGCGACGGGAATCTGGAAAAGCATGGAATACAGCAGGCCCAAGGCAAGCGCCATCACACCGGTGGCGATGGTGATCCAGAACGGGCCAAGGACAGAGCGGCGGTAGCGCTGCTTGATATCTTGCAGGCCCAGCTTGAACCACAGCTCACGCTGCTGTGCACCCCGCGTAAGGTCCGCGAAAGCAGCCTTGAGGGTCATGGACTGGGACGCTGGGACGGCCTCGCCTTCTGGCTGGGAGGTCATGCGGGCGATATCAGCGCGCAGTTGATTGTTATCTTGCACGCCCAACACCCTAGCGCGCGTGCTGGGCAAACGGGGAACTACACGCCGCTAGCCTGCGAAAACAGCGATGCCCAGGGAAAATTCAGATTTGGGAAACTGAAGCCAAATGCGTATACAGTAGGGAATCGACCGCCACGTGGTGGCAGTTGTTCAGCGCGATGAAGAAGGGGACCTAATGCCAGCAGCTTCGGCACACTATGACGTCTTTAGTGCGCGAGGTTTGTACACCGGGCTATCTGATGGCTGGACGTACCTCAACGCGCACGCGGTGCCCCAAATTTCGGAGCGCGTGACCTCCGGCGTTGCCCGGTCCTTCCGGATGGCGACGGCGGTAGCGACGCAAGAGGGCCCAGGCGGCGCCCACTCGGCCGCGCCAGAGCCGGGTCGGTTGGCAGGCGATGGCAACTACGCGGCAGCGCGCATGGCCATTGCGGATCTCACCGGTTCCAAGGCGGACCGCGTGGTCCTTGGCCCATCCTTGCCCGTGCTGTATCAATCCTTAGCGCGCGCGGCACGCCCGCTATTGGGCAGCAACTCCTCGGTGGTGCTGTCCAAGCTGGACCCGCCCACGCTGTATTCCGCTTTTTCTGAGGTGCGCGCCGATATCCGCTGGGCGCAGCCGGATCTGGGCACCGGCGAATTGCCGGGGTTCCAGTTCGCGGAGCTTGTCGATGGCTCCACCAGGCTCGTCTCCTTTTCCGCCGCGCATGAGCTTCTGGGCACGGTATCCCCGGCCGAGGAGATCATTGACACGGTGCGGGGGCGCTCGCGTGCCTGGACGCTTCTCGATGTCTCCGCAATCGCGCCCTACCGCCCCATCCGCTTCGATGAGCTGGGCGCGGATATTGTGGGTATCGATATCGGGCTGCTGGGCGGGCCGCAGATGGCCGCCTTGGTCTTCCGCGATACGCGCATGCTCCGCCGCCTGGATGCCCTAAATCCCATTTATTCCAAGGAAGACGGCCGCAAGCTAGAAACCCCCGTCTCCTCCGGCTTGGCCGGCGGCGTGGGGCCACTGGTAGACCACCTCGCGGCCCTGGCCGGTGGGGATAAGGGATCGCGCCGGGTGCGGCTTAATAAGTCCATGACCGCCTTGAATGCATACCTCGAGGACTTGCGCGCGGATCTGTACTCATTTTTGAGCACGCTTCCCGCCGTGCACATCCTGGGTATTACCGGCGAGGCAGCAGCGGGTGCGTCCGATAATCGCTTGCCGCGCCTTACCTTTGCAGTCCAGGGCGTGCCCGCGGAGACGGTGTACAAGCGCCTCTTTGATAATGGGCTCGTCACCACCCTGGCCCCGCAAACGCCGCTGCTTACGGAAATGGGCGTGGAAGAGATCGGCGGTGCCGTCACCGTGGCATTAGGCCCGTTTAATACCCACTACGATATCGAGCACCTCGTTCGCGTCGTTGCCTCGCTCGCCTAGGTTCGCTTGAGTAAGGCGCGCCGGGAAGCTACACCGTAAGGACCAGAGTGCCCGTGACCTCGCCGCTATCGAGGGCTTCGTGGGCTTGGGCGGCATCGGCAAGCGGGTACGTGCCATGCAGCGCGTGCTTAACGCGGCCATCTTCCAACATGGGCCAGACGTTTTCGATGGTGCCGGCGACGATTTCTGCCTTATCGTCCAAGTCACGCGCGCGCAGCGTCGTGCCCTGAATAGTCAGACGCTTCGGCAGCATGGGGGCTAAGTTGATATCCGCCTTGGTGCCGCCCTGCATGCCAATGATGATGAGCTTGCCGTCCTTGGCCAGGCACTTCATGTTCTTTTCCAGGTACTTCGCGCCGATGATATCCAGGATGACATCGCAGCTTCCCTTGAGCTCGTCCACAAAGTCCTGCTCTTTGTAGTTGATGAGAATATCCGCGCCGAGCTCGCGGCAGCGGTCCAACTTTTCTTGCGAACCGGCGGTGACTGCGACCTCTGCTCCCAGCGCCTTGGCTACTTGGATGGCAAAGGTGCCGATGCCGCCGCCACCGCCGTGGATGAGCACGCGCTGTCCCTCGTGCAGGCCCGCCTCGATGCCCAAGTTGGACCACACGGTGCAGCCGACCTCAACCACGGCCGCGGTTTCTTCCAAGCTAAATCCCTTGGGCAGCGGAAGGAGTTGACCCTGCGGTACCGCGACGTATTCTGCATAGCCGCCACCTGCGAGCAAACAGCCGACCTCGGTACCGGTTTCCCAATCCGTATCGCCGGCATCCTCAATCACGCCGGTGGCCTCTAGGCCAATGATTTCCGATGCCCCTGGTGGCGGCGGGTACGCGCCCATCGTCTGCAGAATATCGCCGCGATTGACGCCCGCTGCCTTCACCTTCACCAGTACCTCGCCGGATCGCAGCTCAGGAACGTCTACGTCCTGCAGCTCTAGCGACCGTGGGGTATCAGGATCGGTTTGGACGATTGCCTTCATCTGTGTAGCACTCATACCGCCAATCTAATGGAGAAGGTGTGGTGTGCGCCACGTCCATTTCCTCGTGGGGCAATGTGATTCGCGCGGAACCGTTTAGTAAGCTAACCAAGTTGCCTTTTCGGCACGATGGAGACGTGGCAGAGCGGCCGAATGCACCGGTCTTGAAAACCGGCGAGGTTTATTCCTCCGCGGGTTCAAATCCCGCCGTCTCCGCAGGTGTCATGAGTCGCGACATGCTTGACAGGTCAGTCGCGACATCGTTGACAAACCGGCATCTCAGTTGTTTTTGTTCTGGGTGCCGGTTTTCTTGTTATTTGGGGTTTAGGGGTGGGTCCCCTTTTTTCCAGTAGGGCTTTTGGTAGTCGCGGGCTGTGTCGATGTAGTGCTCGGTGATGATTTCTCCGGTCGCAGCTAGTGATGTGGTTGTCGGCGATGGCCATGAGGATTTTTGTTTCTTGAATGCGCGCCCGATGCCTAGGTGGAAGAGTTTGCCGTCGTAGCGGATGGTGACTTTGCCTTCTGTCCCAGACGATGTCTTTTCTGGTGCGCCATTCTTGTGTGGGATTGTTGAGGCTGGCTTTTGCCTAGGCCCACCCCACGAAATTAATACCCCCATACATGACCTTCGCTGCCTCTTACCAGATTACAGAGACAACTACAAGGCGTAACACCGAGACCCCCACCTTGCCCAAATGGGGCGGAAGCTCTCAGTTTCTTACACTGTCGAGACTGTATGTGCAGCATGAATGTTTAGATTAGGGTCTAATATACCCCCATATAGGTTGGTTCGAGTGTCGTTCCAGGATTTGAAAATCAAGGCTGTGCATGTGTTACCTGGCGTTTTGGTGAATTATTTAGGTTTTAAGAAGGTTGCGTCCATTAGTGTGGTGTATCTGTAACCCGTGGTAAGCCTCGTGCCGGTGCACAATAAGGCGACCATCACGGGTACCTTTCGAATCAACTTCAACCTATCCTCGAAAGGAATATAACCGCGATGGCCGCTAACCCCCATCATATCGATCCCACTGCGTATCTGGAAGAATTGCTCACCCAAGCCTCCCCAGACTTGATGCGCCAGATGCTGACAGACTTCATTAACCAGATACTTTCAGCTCAGGCTGACACGGTCTGCGGCGCTGATTACGCCACGGTATCTCCACAACGGACTAATACCCGCAATGGCTACCGTCACCGCTCCTTAGACACCAGGGTAGGCAGCATTGATGTTGCTATCCCGAAGCTACGTCACGGCGCATTCTTTCCCGACTGGCTCTTAGAAAGGCGCACACGCACCGAAAGAGCCCTGACTACCGTGATAGCCACGTGTTATCTCAAAGGGGTCTCCACTAGACGCATGAATGATTTGGTGGCCACGCTGGGTATTAACAATCTGTCGAAATCACAAGTTTCTGACATGGCCAAAGAACTTGACGAGATGGTCGCTGACTTTAGAGCCCGCCCACTGGATTCAGGACCGTATTACTACTTGTCCTGTGACGCGTTGACCATGAAAGTCCGCGAAGGCGGACGGGTCGTTAAAACCAGTGTGCTTATCGCTACCGGTGTTAACAACGACGGCTACCGTGAACTACTAGGCATGCAGGTCGCAACATCAGAATCCGTGGAATCATGGACCGGATTCTTCCAAGACCTCAAAGCCCGTGGTCTTGGCGAAGTCTATCTCGTCACCAGCGATGCGCACCTAGGAATCCAAGCAGCTGTTGGTCAAGTACTGCCTACTGCAGGTTGGCAACGCTGCCGGACACATTTTGCTAAGAACTTGTCGTCAAAAGTGTCAAAACGCCAGTGGACAACACTATCGGGAATGTTTCACTCCATCTTCCAGCAAACCGACGCGCAAGCTACCTGGGACCAAGCCCGCCAAGTCGTAGATTTCTGCACGCAGCGTTTCCCCGACGCAGCTGACTACCTGGAAGAATCATTAGATGAGATTCTCGCGTTTACAACCACGCCCAAAGCTGTATGGACGAAGGTATGGTCCAATAATCCAACGGAGCGTTTGAACCGTGAAATCAGGCGGCGTACCGACGTTGTAGGAATCTTTCCCAACCGCGCAGCTATCATACGCCTCGTCGGCGCGATACTAGCTGAACAGCATGACGACTGGATTCAGCAGAAACGCTATATGTCACTAGCAAGCTTGGAACACACCCGACGCCTGATAGCTACCAACACCATCCACACCAACGACGAAGACACCATCGAGGCAGCCTCCTAATGAGCCAACATCAACCCCGAGCCGGACCCCAACACCGACCCTGACACTGTCCCCCGATTCACAGATTCAGAAAGGACAGATACACCACTCCACCGGACTTGACCTTTAAGAAAGTTCCTAAATATTTAACTATGGACTACCCGTATGTATAAGGCTACCCTAACCTTATCTGTCAATTATCTGGTGTTTAGCTGTTTTTAAATGCGGTGGCGGGAAAGGGCTACGGATGAAATTCGCTAAGAAGTTGACTGCAACTATTGCGGTATGTGCCAGTGTTACTTTTGCTGGTGCTGGTGTTTCAAGCGCCAAGGTTTTTCACGGCCATTGGATTGGTGGCCGTATTGAAGAGGCGTATCACCGGCTTGGTGGGTGGCAGACTTTTGGTGACGCTACAACTGATGAGCGTGTAGCTAAAAATAATGGTCGGTTCCAGGTGTTTGCTAAGGATGCCTCCATTTATTGGCATGCTGGTGTTGATAATGGAATTGCTCACCAAGTGGGTGGGCGTATTCGCAATAAGTGGGGAGATCTTGGCTGGGAAGGCGCGGCCTTGTGATATCCCATTACGGATGAGTTGAAGACCCCTGATGGTAAGGGGCGGTTCAATCATTTTCAGGGCGGGTCTATCTACTGGTCGCCAGAGACTGATGCTCATCAAGTGTGGGGAGGCATTCGCGATAAATGGGCTCAGCAAGGCTGGGAGACCGGTGAGCTAGGGTACCCAACCACCGATGAGTTGCTTACCCCGGAAAAGACTGGGCGCTACAACCATTTTCAAGGCGGATCTATTTACTGGTCACAAGCTAGCGGAGGCCACAGTATTTCTGGCCCCATTCGGGATTTCTGGGGAAGTCAGGGATGGGAACGTAGCTCTTTGAAGTTTCCCACATCGGAAAAATACGCTGCAGGCGGAGGCATAAAGCAGGATTTCCAGGGCGGATCTATTCAGTATTTTAAGCCTACTGGCAAGGCCCTAGAGGCTTATGACAATCAAAATATTTCAAGCTACCGTCAGATTTATCCACTGTTTAACACCGCCGACTTCAAGCGGTGGCATGCAGCCGGGGTCTATCGAGAGGTTATCCAAAACATGGATAAATACTTTCCCCTCTCAGGGTGTCCTGACGAAATTACCGAGGGCTCTGTATGCACTTTTACCGGTGTGGGCGGAGCTAAAAGCAAAGTAACCGTAGAACGTATCTCTGATGAGGGATTCTCACTGGTTACTGCTAGCGATCATCCTGAAGGCGGCGGCAGAACACTAAACATCCGATTCGATGAAGTAACTTCCCCCAATGCCGGTGATGACAATGTTGTCTTTGACAACGACAGCGTAGAAACTTCCTACACCGGCTCTGACAAAACATGGGTTCGTCTCGTAGTTGAATCCTTTGGTCCGACACAGACCTCAAAGGTTCAAGGTCCTTTTAGCTCCGATCACATTGGTTCACAGGTATGGAGCAAGTTTGCCGGAACTGTGCGTTCAACAATTGACTCTTCCTCGACGACGTATATCCCGTTGGCACAGTAGCCACAGTGTTTATCCATGTATCTAGATTCAAGGAGCCTATTGTGAACTCTTTTGTTCAACGCTTATCTATTGGAGTGCTTACCTGCATAGTTTCTGCTGGTCTTGCTACCTCTCCTGCACTAGCGGGAATACCTGTGACCGTCACAGCAGGTGACGGTGGCCTCGTTCAAAAAGACTGTGCTACTGGCGCGGAGTATGTGCGTATTGATTCTTCCGAGCTGGAAAACTCTAAAGCGTGCTTTTTCCTTACAAAGCCCACAGGCTGGGTGGCCGTGAACATTACGGGATCGTATGGAGTTGTCAATCGCTTAAAAGTGCCGGTTTCAGTGGCCTTTAAATTGCCCGATGGTGAAGTGTACTGGCAGAGAGTAGTGGAACCAGGAAAAATCCAAAGCATCGACGTCGGACATAATCGTTCTACTGTTGTTGAAATGCAGGTTACCCCGGTGGCGACCTCAAATGGTGCTGGCACTGGCGACCTTAGCGTGGATACAGTCAACCCACACGTGATCAGTATGCGTGCTGCTGGACGGTATGCAGGCGGAAAAATACTGCGGTTGTCGTGGTCTGGAGTAGAACTATCAAGCATAGATAGAAACTCAGGCTTTAATGATCGCCTCGATGCGTCTTTTAAAGTAGTCCCAGCCCGCGATGGCTCTCAGTGCCTGTCCTTGGAAGCAGCTGCATACTCGGGCGTCTACTTGACCATGCAATCTAACGGATCAGTATCTGTTCAAAGCAACCCGAACGCCAAAGGCGCAACGTGGTGTCCTGCGAGTGTGGCAGAAATCCCCACAGGAACTCGCCTTGCCTCGGCATTAAATCAAAATCGTGTTCTCACAGCAAGTGGGACGCAAAAGATTGCGACCACCACTTCTCGCACGAGTGAATCGGTGTGGTTTATTGACCAGGGCCTTGCCCTACCCGGGAAGTAAACGCAAAACATGTAATAAAAGGGCCGCCACTGTGTATGCCTGCCTTTCTTCAGGCTGCTGTCGCTGTAGCGCATAGCGCCCAGTTAACCCCATACCTTTAGATAAGAAAGTCCGCACATGCGCTACAAGCATCATCACCCTGCGAAGACAATGACACATTGCGCTCGAAAAATCATGTCCGCCATCACCGCTGCTGCAGTAGGACTAAGTCTTTCGTCAGCGCATGCGCTTGCCCAAGCAGATCAACGTGATCTAGGCGCTGAGATTGCTGATGAACAGCAAGCGAGAAACTATGCCATTGAAATGGTGAGCACCAACTTCCCTGCCTCGCAGGCAGCTGCTGAAGAAGTACTTCGCGGTGGGCAAGAAGAATTATCTGCTTATACGAAATCAGGCATGGATGAGGCCCGCACCCTGGACCTTCGCCACATAGTAGTGACAATCTCTTCACTATCTGAAGAAAACGTTCAAAACGCAGCCAAACAGGCACTCGATGCAGGTGATATCGACAGTCTTAGCAACTTTATCGATACTGGGTGGCAAACAGCCCAAACCGAAGATGATCGTGCCACAGCGTGGAAAGCTACCCAAGCATCAGAAGGAAGTGTCCTTAAAGCAGCAGCCGAACAGGCACTATCTACAGACACTGAAGAAGCCCTAAGCGAGTTTGCAGCTACAGGTGCAGATAAAGCTCGCTGGGATGATAAACGACGCGAAGTCTACGAACTTTCCCGATCCCCACTTCCATCAGTTGCTGCAGGCGCTTCTGAAGCACTGATGACAGATACAGATACAGCAATTGAGTCGTATCTTCGCTATGGGCAGTTTGTTGATGCAGCCCAAGACTCAGAGAAGATGAGTATTACCGAACTGGTCGATACCGCTATCGAAGAGTCCGATAAAGCCCAGCGTGCCGCAAGCTTCGCTGCAACAAACGCTGACCAAGCCAGACGGGCAACAGAGGCATCTCGACAGGCTACTCAAAAAGCAAAAGATGAGGCACTAGCCGCCGATGCAGCACAAGTAAGGGCAGACAATGCCGCAGCGTCGGCAGGAAAGCTTGCTAACCAGTCTGCCCAAGTAGCCGATAACGCAGTGGCTGCAGCAGCAGAAGCACGACAAGCCTTAGCGCAAACTGCCGATGCTCTAGCTCGTGCAGCCTCTGCTGCTTCTCGGGCGCGTATTGCAGCCCAAGAAGCAGCATCCCGTGCTTCTGCAGCAGGCTATGACGCCTCCATGGCATCTCAAGCGCGCCAAGCAGCCGAACAAGCTCGTGATGCTGCACGGGCTGCTGACAAAGCCGCGCAATCTTTTGTCCACGCAGACGCCGCTGCCGGTTTTGCCCGCACCGCCAGCGGCGCCGCAGCCAGCGCTGCAAACAATGCTGATGCGGCAGCAGCCGCTGCATCCGAAGCAGCAGCCGCCGCAGGAGCCGGTGACCAAGCCGCTGCAGAAGCACGAGCAGGTGCCGCACGAGCACGTGCAGCAGCCTCTCGAGCACGCGCAGCCTCTAACGAAGTCGATGGAATCGTCAATCAGATTACCGAGCTAGTACAAAAAGCCCGTACAGCAGCTCGACAAGCCGCCGACCACGCAAATAAAAGCGCCCAAGCCGCAGAAGACGCAGCACGAGAAGCCGGCAATGCCTCTGCCGCCGCACAACGAGCCGGCGCTAATGCTCAATCAGCCCAAGAAGCAGCCATAAAATCCATCGAGGCCATCAACCTCGCTAATGACATCGCCAAGCTTTCTCAAGAAGCTGCCACCCAGCGCCAAGAACAAGAAGCCCAATACCTCAAAGACCAAGCAGTATATGCACGTGAACTCGAAGATGCACAAGATAAGGTAGTCCACGATAACAAGGAAGAAAAACAACGCCTGCAAGCAGATCTGACAGAACTTGCCTCTCTAGCGCAAGTTCCTGAGGAGAGCATCGATACTGCAAAAGTCCAGCAACTTACAGTCTCTGCTTTACAAGTAGGCGATTCCATGGTCCAAGGCGGCGCTCAAGTCGCACTCCAAACCGGATCTCAAGAAGACCTTTTGGCCTTCGTGAAGTCTTTCGACTCCCTTAAGTACCAAGACAATGTCACCAAGGCCCAATTCTTGTGGCAGGCAGATCCCAACCCAGAAATCCGCAAAGCTGCCGACGAGCATATCGAAGATCCTCCAGCAGAGTTAGACACGTTCCTTAACGAGACTGTTCACACTATGAAAGTCCCGGAACTAACTAGACAAGCTTGGCAGCTTCGTGATGCCGGCGGCAATACCGTTAAGGAAAAAGCTGACGCAGCCATTTCTTCTGGAACCTACGATGACCTTGTCGATTTTGTCGTTGAAGGCGGCTTTGAAAAAGCTCGATATGAAGACCAACAACGTCAAGCCTACGAACTCGCAAGAACCGGTGGACCCGAACTTAAAGCTTCTGCAGAAGCAGCTGTGCTCGGCGACCGAGCCATGCTCAACGAATTTGTCTCTGTTGAAGCTTTTCGAAAGTCTGGCGATGATGCCGAGCGCACAGTTTACAACGATAGTATCAACGCTCTACTTCAACAGGGTTTTTCCGCAGCACAAAAAGCATCCGAAAGCGCAGCTAAAGCCCAACAGTCCTACTATGCCGCCTATGGCGATTCTGTAAAAGCAAGAGACTACGCCAATCAAGCTTCGCAGTGGGCAGGAAAGGCAGCTCAATCTGCCCGAATCGCACAAGACCATGTGCGCAACGCAGAAAACTCCCTACGCTTTGCTCTAGCCCAGAAAGAGCGAGCTCATGCTGCCGCCAACCAAGCGGAAGCCGATGCACGACAAGCTGGCGCCAATGCCGATGCAGCTACCAGCTATG
This sequence comes from Corynebacterium sp. KPL1824, assembly GCF_000478095.1. Lineage (NCBI taxonomy): Bacteria > Bacillati > Actinomycetota > Actinomycetes > Mycobacteriales > Corynebacteriaceae > Corynebacterium > Corynebacterium sp. KPL1824. The sequence goes on from NZ_KI515749.1 coordinate 262,910, forward strand.
CTTTACAAGCACACCAATCAGCAAGTGATGCCGCAAGTTCTGCTGCGACCGCACGCCAATCAGCCAATCAAGCCGGCTACGACGCTCAGCGTGCAGGCCAAGCAGCTCAAGAAGCCTACGACGCAGCAATCCAAAAGCAGCTCGCAGAAGAAGCAGAACTACAAGAAGCCTCCATGGCTGGAGCAGGTGACAACGCACCGACAAGCGTTCTCGATGCCATTAAAGAAACCATCGGCAAAGAAGCACTAAACATCCTGCTTGACTTTATAGGCGTTACCGACGTAATCAATTGCTTCAAGGGAGAAATCTCAGGCTGCCTCTGGACCGCATTAAGCTTCATTCCAGGCGGGGCCATTGTTAAGTTCGGCAAAGGATTAAAGGCTGCATCGGCTATCCGGAAACTCTTAGCCAAGCTCCCAGATGTCAAAAAACTCCTAAGCGTACGCAAGCAACAAAAAGCAGACCGTCTTATCGCTGGGCTGAGTAAACCAGGAAAATGCGGGATCACACTAGCAACATCTCGCCAGCAACCGACGTATTCCTTCGCCATACACAGGCCAACACACAACAAGACTAGAGCACATATTCAGCCTGCTATCTCGCGGTGCGGCGGATATCCCAAGACATTCAAGGCATACCAACTTGATATCCACACGCTCACCCCCGATGAACTAAATGTGTTCATGAAATGGAACAGAACCAAATCCTTAAAAGAGATGGACCCACAGTACTTTATGGCCTTCGGCTACAAGACAGCTCCTTCTAAGATCGATGCGACAATAAGTAGTCTTCAGAGGAAAATTGAGCACTCAGCTATCGAGGTACCAGTATCTCAGCCGCATATCCTCAACAGCATTGGATTGCGCAAGGCACCCAATCCTTTGGATGTTAAAAAGCGCACAGTTGGCCTAACGCCAGCACAAAATCAGTTTGCCCAAACTCAAGCGATCTTGGCAAAGGGAAGAGACGGCTTAATAGCACGTATTAACCAACGTGATGCCGACTACTTCCTTGATTCAGAAACGGGGCAAAAGGCGCTAAAGACAACAAGCCGTGGACGCCCCGACCTTAATATCGTCCACGAGGATGGTGTGTCAATTAAAACTGAGTTCGACCGCCCACCTGCATCCAGGGCGCCGTACCATGCACAGCAGCAGTTGGATGCGAATCCGGATGCGGTTATTTGGCTGCTTACACTAGACAAGCTTGATGAGTCCTCTGAACTTTGGAAAGTCATCAAAGCCAATCGAGATGGAGTAGACAACTATGTCGCTTCGCTCAGGGAAGGGATTTAAAGATGGGTGTGTACCTGCGGCGAGATATTGATTATCTGCTAGCCCCGTATTCTTATGATCAGTTATTTTTGAAGCTGCCTTTTGATTATGCGGTTGAGGCTGCCGCACGGTCAAATGTTTTCCACACGCCTTTAGACACAGCTAATAGTTACTGGTCACAGCAATACGTGAACATTGATACCACCGTCGATGATCTTCCCCATGCGCTACGCCTTGGGGTCCACGATCCGCAGTTTCCTCGTCGTTGGGCAGCAGTCTTAGAAACCGCGAATCCCGATTGGGTGTGGTTTATCAGCGATGATACGAGCAACAATCACGACTTTTTCGCAACCGTTAGGTATAACGGTTCTATTCCTTTTGTTCCCGGTATGACACAGCTACGTATCGTGGATGAGCCAGATGAACGCAAAATCGTCACAGGATGGAACTACCGCTCAGGCAACAAGTGCCTCATCATCGACACCTACGATATGGATGCTGCTATCGGCAAACGCGCCCCTGTCGCTGAAATCCGAGGAAACAATACCTTTATTGTAGGGATCGGGGAAGGAGAATCCCGGTTCCAGGCTTTTACCGACTGGCCTGACGGCGAAGAATTTGCCTTCCCCGGACTAGAACGACTCAAAACCAAAAAAGGTCCACTACGCAAGCGGTTTACTACCGAAGATCTCTTCGAATGCGCACAACTTTTCGGACTCGATCCCTTCAACAGGCAATTCCTCACCGGGCGTGCAACACTCATCAATAGTGGATACCCTTTGCCTAAAAAGTACGGACCATGCGCTTTATTTGAACGTCGTGAACACACCTGGGACCGCGAACACGAAGGGAACTAAAGACAATGACGAAGTATTTCTACCCCAATTCCATCGCACCGGTATCCCATGCTGTGGCACTTCTTCGGTTTCCACTATCGACCGTTGTTGAAGAATTTCAGCAGTGGGCATCAGGAATAGAAAGCATTTATACAAGGGAGTATTCCCACAGGAAGAAGCAAAAGGTTGAATGTGTAGTTCATGCGGACAAGGTATCGGCCAGTAGGAACCAGCTTGCAGAGTTACTTAAACCGCAAAATCACATTACGCAGTTTGTATTCGTCCCCACCGAGTCAGAATGGACTGCAGTTTTTAGCCCCTGCTGCTTTACCAAAGCGCCAAAGATGCCACGGATTGGTGAATTTGCCTGCCGTCTGGCGCGCAAGAAAGAAATTGAGTCACAAGTTCCTTACTACATCGAAATCAAGCACACGCCGTGGGTAGATACCGACGATGTAGCCTTTTTCCATCGCGCAAGCTATGGAGAAATAGAGTTTATGATGTGCGCGCTTCCCTCCGAATTGCCCGATGATCGTTTAGGCCGATTTGATTGTTGCTTCTACAGATCTTTTAGCAGCCACAAACAGTTAAAAGCTGATGGTACGCTGCACCGTTCCATGTCGTACCTCGAGGATCAAAGTGAGCCTTTTAAGGATTACGGTTTTGATTTTGACTCCCTGCCAAAGGTCACTGAGTTTCCACAAGAAACGTTTACACAAGAACACGCGCAGATTATGTGGTCTCAGTTTGGGGAGAAGCAGATAGAATCCATCCTCGCCCCGCTAGGTGTATCCCCGTATGATGACGCATTCTATGGGACAGATGGTTACTTGGCCCGTCTAACACCAGCACGCGTTGTCGACCCACACACTAAGGAGTTGGTCACGGCTCCCGACTTCGATCCCCCGGCACGTATCCCTCTAGAAAAGTACCAGTTTTTCCAAGGGCTCCACGACGGCCCCCTCCGTTCCTGGTCGTCAACACCTATTGCAGAATAGAAGTCAGACGAAACACAACCTGAGGCATCTCAAAACGGCGCTCCAGACTCCAAACACGCGGAAGCATCGCTGTAACAAGCCCCGAACTTCATACCGAGCCGAAAGCACAAATGGCTACACCACTACACGGGACTTGACCTCCGTATCGGAAACGGACGAGCAGCAGACAATCTAACAATGAAGCCAAACTACGCCACACTTGTGGCCTAGACTGCAAAGAATAGAGCCCTCGTCTAAGTTGAATCTTCCAAAAAGGCAGGGTCTAGAAGATAAACATCTTGCGTCAAGGAGTTGTAGAAAATGAAGTTTACTTTTGATGTTCCTGAACCGTTGCAGCGGTCTGTACCTGTTTCATATTACGAAAATCTTCTGTCTGATTACCGATACCTAGATATTTCTTATCTCGGGATAGGCAGCACGGGCCAAATTTTTGGCAAATGTGAGATCGGGGGAATCGACTATGACATTGATGGCTTTGAAAACGACGGATTGATTGCCTCAGTAGAAATCTTAAACGCGCGGGAGACAGATAGCTTCCTTGATATCCCACTGTCATTGTCAAGCCGAAAGTTTGTCAAAGCCCTAAAAGATGTGGGGATCGAATTTGAACATAACCGTGACGGCATAACCATTCCCCACGACAATGGAACCATTGCTTTGTCATACCAATTCGGCAAAGTCGTGGCTATTTGCTGGGAATAGCCAGCCAATTTCAATCACACGAGTGCGCAGTCTGACTTACGCGACAGCCTAACCGAAGACCTTGGCGTACTAAACAACCGACGAAAAAGGAAGTGCATCGAGAAAATGAAAATTGAAGGTACCTGTCCCTTGCCCGTACAACCCGGAATGACGGTGAACCAGGCCACTAAAGCATGCTATGACTCGGAATTAGGTGCGGATACGTATGAAGAGCAGTTTGAAGGCTGGGTTGATATCGAAACACTCGAGCCCGGTGATCCTGGCCGCAAGATTGTGTGCTGCGTGGAAGACGGTAAGTGCGTCACCGTTGAAATGAAGTACCTGGAGGCACCAATCACGGATACTTTCTATGGCGTTGACCTTAATCGTCGCCCCGCCGAGACCGCACAGGAGAGCACCAAGCGAGTCGCACAAGAGCTACAGCGCCAAGGAATCCGTGCTGAGATAAATGATTTCCTCATCTTATTGCCTGACCAATTCGTCGCAGTCGAAGTCGACGAAGGCGTTGCGTGGTTTGATCCTGAATATTGGAGTCTTGAGGACTTTCTTGAAACGTCGTTCCTTGCCTAGTGAAAAGTAATTCTTAGACGTTAGCGAACTCGTGTGATGTCTAGTGACTTTTTGGACTCGGAGTCCATTGACTTTTTGGACGCGGAGTCCAGTTAGTTTTTTGACGCGGAGTCCAGGAAGTTTATGGACAGGATGTCTAGTGACTTTTTGGACTCTGGCTTCTTGACAATGTGGGGATGGCAATTCCCATTACTCTCCGCAAGAAGATAGCGGATTTCGACCCCATCCGTGAGGGCATCACGGTCCAGCAGTTCTGCAAGAACATCGGCGTATCGAAGCAGACGTACTACAACATCAAAGCACGTATCGCCGAACGCGGGCGGGCTGGCATCGTGCCCGACAGCACGGCACCGCTGAACCCGCGACGGGTCTACGATGACAAGATTCGACAACAGGTCCTGCAAGCTCGCGGTACGTTAAAAGCCCGCGGCCAAGACTGCGGCCCATGGTCAATCTTCTACTTCTTCCTCGACGAACTCGGCTACGACCAACCACCGTCACGAGCTTTAATCGCACAATGGTTGCACGAGGCTGGCGTCGCTGACATCAATGCACGTAAACGACCGCGTAAGTCCTACAGGCACTTTGCCAGGGGCGAAGTCAATGAACTGTGGCAGATCGATGCGTTTGCCTACAGACTCTTCGATGTGCCTCACACGCAAGTGACTATCTACCAAGTCGTCGACGATGCCAGCCGCTTCGACGTCGGCTCCCAAGCTTTTGGAACTCCAGAAAACGGCACCGATGCCCGCATCACGCTAAGTGGAGCCATTGATGCTTACGGACTTTTCCAAGAAGTCCTCTCTGACAACGGTGATGCCTTTGCCACCTACCATCGCGGCCGGCTGTCGCAAACCGAACGCTGGCTCGCCAGCCTGGGAGTTCAATCAAGTGCGGGCTTTGCTCCCACGACGCAAGGCAAAGACGAGCGATCGCACCAAACCATGACCAGGTTTTGGATGCTCGTACCCCGACGACGCTGGCGCAGGTCCAACAGCTGATTGTCGACTACCGCAACTTCTACAACACACGCCGTCGCCACCAAGGACTTCTCAGGGGCAAGATGCACATCACCCCAGCCCAAGCCTGGGAGATTATCTCGCATGCCCAGCCACCGACGCAGCCGATTGACCCAGATGTTTTATGGACAAAAATCGCGAAACAATATCACCGGATTCACCCCGACAACCAGGCAGATGCTTTAGCAGCCGACACAGTGGTCGCGACAGATAATGCCCTGCCTGAAGTTGCAGCTTCAGACAGGGCACCAAGTAACGACACTCAGGCGATCCAGCAAGATACACCCCATGCCGATTCCTCAACCGTAATGCCAAGCTCTACCGGTGTAAATGCATTCTGGCCTATCCCGGACAAGCTGTGGATCAACAAAAGCGGGGTGGTACGCGTTATGGGGCACGGCCTCTACGTCGGGCTGCGCTTCAAAAATCGAGCCATCTACAGCAGCGTAGCCGATGACTATGTGGAATTTTTTACTGATCACGACGGTGAGAAACTGTTTTCATTTCCGCTACCGATCCAACTGAATCAGCGTCCACCCGGCGGTCAAATCAACATAAACCACGTTGTCGGCATGTGGCACCGACAACCCCCAGAGCTAAAACCCAACCTCTCTGGGCCACGGCCAAGCCGCCGGAAGAAGCCAAGCTAGCACCAGTACAAAAACTCCGTGGACTCCCCGTCCAAAAAGCGGGGAGACTCCGCGTCCACAAAGTCCCTAGACTCCGAGTCCACAAAGTAGCTGGACTCCAAGTCCAAAAACCTCATGGACATAACACTTTAAAACTAGTACAGGCCGCGCTGGCTGGTTCGCCAGTTAGCGCGTGCAACCGGGGGATAATGAAAACCGCGGGTTCCGGATTTCCGGGCCCGCGGTTTCGCTTGTCGTGCCTGTGAAGATTTTTGATGAGTTAGCTTTCGAGCTGAATGGATTCAAAGCCCAGCACGTCGACGGACATGCCACGCTTTTCGTCTTCGACATGGTTGCCTGCTGGCCGTGCATCAGCCCACTTTTGGTAGTTTTCCTGGCTGTCCCACCGGGTGACGACGAAGTAGCGATCCTCACCGGCGACGGGGCGCAGCAACTCAAAGCTTTCAAAGCCTTCGGCCTTGTCGACACCTTTTGCGCGTTGCGCAAAGCGCTGCTCGATTTCCGGGCCAGCACCTTCAGGGAAGGAAAGGGCAGTGATGTTAACGTAGCTCATAGATCATCCTTTCTGTGATTGGATTCATCCTTCATTTTAGCGATAGTTAATCTGGTGGGGATGTGAAGTTCAGCAGAATTACCGTGGTATTTTCTGCGAGTTGCGCGCCTTAACCTCGTCGTTTGGTTGGTTCTAGCTCGGTTTCCGGGCCACCAAAGCCACACCGCGCAAGACATCGCTGTGTTCGTTGAAAAGCTTGCGCATTGCCAACATGCGGCGCCTGGCCTCCTTATCGCGTAAGGCATTTTTGATGATGCGCAACGTACCCAGCAGTCCTTCGTCGGCAAGATTGCGGCGCATCTTTAGCAGCGCCATTGGCGCGGTATCTGTCCATTCGACGACTAAGCCAGCGTTTTCGAGAAGCTCGGTCCACTCAACCACGGTGAGCGGGCGGGCATTGACCTTAATCACCCGCGCGAGGTTTTTGCGCAGCTCTGTTTTGAATTCATCATCAAGATCGTCGGGTTGCAAGCCGAGCTCATGAATCGCATAGCGTCCACCTGGTCGCAACACCCGCACGGCCTCGTCGACGATCTTTTGTTTTCCGTTCGGCGATTGCATCGTTAGCATTGCCTCACCCAGCACGACGTCAGCGTGAGCATCGGGCAAACCGGTATCCGCGGCATCAGCATGCACCATGCGTCCGGTGTCTTTGACGATCTCACCGGTAATGCGTGCGGCATCTTCGTCTTTTTCCACACCGACATAGCTGGCAGGTTGGAAACTTAATAGTTCGGTGGCGGTGCGCCCCAAGCCCGGTGCCAACTCGACGACATCAGCACCACTAAGACCGGCATGCTTGAGCAACTTGCGGGTGAGTTCCAAACCGCCTGGCCGCAGCACTCGTTTGCCCAGCCGCGCGAGCAGCCAGTGTCCGGGTACATCTTCTGCACGACGCTGCGCATAGGGAAGTGGATTGTCCTGGTGGGAGGAGTGAGTCATGGTGGATTCCTTTCTCGAAGGCCCACCTACAACGGACTAAGGCAGATGCTTGCAGGTACTTTAAGGCAGGCCTAATGTGCATCCATTTCTGAGTCTAATTCCTGGCGACTGTAAAGGATAGGCTTGCCAAAATAGTGTGACTTTTCTTGGACATAGGGCCTGACCCCCGGAAAGTAGACGCATCGGGGGTCAGGCCCCCTCCGCTGGGCCGGCAACATGCGCAAACTCTACGTCGGAAGAAAACACCGCACCAAAGAAATCATGCTCATCTGCATCAACAACGACATCGCCGCCATTAACCCCCACACAGGCGAAATCTAAAAACGAACCCCCAACACGAAGAGAGCCCCGAGACATCGAAATAGAAACAATGTCTCGAGACTTCACATTTGTGCGCCCGGAGGTGTCTGAGTTCACGACATATTTGACACCCTGTTCCTGCGAAGGCAGTCCTGATGCTTGACAGGTGAGTCGGGACAAACTTGACACTTAGCCCACCCTTACCGTGTCAGGTGATGTTTTACAGGTGAGTCGGGACATGTTTGACACTATGAACAGTCCCAACCGTAACCTCGCCATCGTCAAAGCAGTCCGCGGGCAAAAGCGCAGCCCATCACAAGTAGCCAAGCAATTCGGTATCTCTCGCCAACGCGTTTACCAAATCCTTCATGCCTTCGATGCCGGTGGCACAGACGCCATCGCGCCGAAATCCCGCGCCCCACGCACTCACCCCCAAGCCGTGCCAGACACCGTGCGCAAAGACATCATCACAATCCGTAAACAGCTCACCCGTCACGGACTCGACGCAGGTCCAGAAACCATTGCCTACCACCTACGACAAGACGGCAAACGCGTCCTTTCAACCTCGACAATCCGCCGCATCCTAAGAAAAGAAGGGCTCATCACCCCAGCACCAAAAAAGAAGCCCAAAAGCTCCTTCATCCGCTTCGAAGCAGCCATGCCCAACGAATGCTGGCAGGCTGACATCACCCACCTGTACCTAGCGGACACCACCCGCATCGAAGTCCTTGACTTCCTCGACGATCACTCCCGCTACCTGCTATCAATCACCGCAGCCGCAGCCTTTAGCGGCACACAAGTCGCCGAGGAATTATCACGCCTGATAGCAGAATACGGACCACCGGCATCCACACTCACCGACAACGGCCTCGTCTTCACCGCCCGCCTAACAGGACGCAAAGGTGGGCGAAACGCCTTTGAAAAAGTCCTCACCACCAACAAAATCCAACAGAAAAACGGCCGACCAGGCCATCCCCAAACTCAAGGAAAAATCGAGCGCTTCCACCAAACACTCAAAAAATGGATCAACGCCCGACCACCCGCTAAAACCGTTGCTGAACTGCAGAAACTCCTTGACGAATTCCGCGACTACTACAACACCACACGCCCCCACAAAGCCCTAGGCCGACGCACCCCACACCAGGCCTACACCACCGGCACCAAAGCCAGCCCAGCCCACAACCCGACACAAGAATGGCGCACAAGAAACGACGTCGTCTGGGACAACGGCAAAACCACCGTGCGCTACGCCGGCAAACTCTTCCACCTAGGCATCGGCCGCAAATGGAAGAGAAAGAAAGTCCTCATGGTCATCGCTGACAACCACATCATCACATCACTAGCCGAAACCGGCGAAGTCATCACCGAACACTACATCGACACCAGCCGCAACTACCAAAAGCCCTACTGGAAACAAGGAGACCCACCCCTAGGCCCAGAATAAGAAGAAACCGGCATCCCAGAACAAAAAGAAACTGAGATGCCGGTTTGTCAACGATGTCGCGACTCATGACATTTGTGCGCCCGGAGGGATTCGAACCCCCAACCTTCTGATCCGTAGTCAGATGCTCTATCCGTTGAGCTACGGGCGCAGTCCGTTGTGTAGCAGCGCGGATGCTCTGCTGTGCAACGAGAATTTACTATACCCACGGACATGCAAAGTAACAAATCACCAGTACACAACCATGATCGGCGGGATAGTCAAAGGCGTGTAGTTCACCCGCCGTTCATGCTGCGACTCGGCGCGGGGTTATACGAGGACGGAGGCTTCGGCATCGGAAAGCAAGGCATTCTGGAAAGCCTGCAGGGTGGATTCGTGATCGAAATCGATGCCAATGAGCACGAGCTCCGTGCCAGGGGTTACGCCGTTGGCGGCCCACAATGACGCGGGCATGATTTGCAGGTTAGGGCCGGCCTGCTGCCACGCGTGGGCTACGCGCAGATCGGTGTCGATCCAGCAATAACCCTTGGAGCGCACTAGGCCCGTACTGGCCCGCAAAGCAGCGATGAGGCGCTCGCGATTAAAGGGACGATCGGCGCGGAACACGACGGAAGAAATGCCATATTCCTCGGTTTCTGGCGTGTGTGGGTTAGCCAGCTCTTCGGCATAGCCGTGGTAGGACGCGGCGGTGGCAGCATTGAACAAATGTGCATCCAGGACAAGCCCAGGCTCGATGACACCGTGGGTTACCGGCACTACGCGAGCCCGCCGGTTCATGGCGCGAACGGTGGCGACCACGCGCTCGGTCTCGGCGGCATCGACCAGGTCGGTCTTGGTAATGAGGATAAGGTCGGCGAATTCGACTTGATCCACTAAGAGATCGGAAATGGTGCGGTCATCTTGGGGCGTAGCCTCGATGCTTTCGGAGACGAGGCTGCGGCCGCGACGCAATTGGTTTAAGAAGGTAGAGGCATCGACGAGGGAGACCATGGTGTCGATGGGGGCGGCATCGGCAAGCGTGGTGCCATCGGCAAATTCCCACTCAAAGGTGGCAGCCACGGGCATGGGCTCGGAAATGCCGGTGGATTCGATGACAATCTGATCAAAGCGGCCGGAGCGCGCTAGCTTGCCCACGGACTCGATGAGGTCTTCGCGCAAGGTGCAGCAAATGCAGCCATTCGACAGTTCCACGAAGCGATCCTCGCCGCGCTCGAGGTGGCCTTCGCCGGCAACGAGGGCGGCATCGATATTGACCTCAGAAAAATCGTTGACGATGACCGCCAGCTTGCGCCCCTCCCGGTTCGCGAGCAGGTGGTTAAGTAGCGTGGTCTTTCCGCTGCCTAAGAATCCGGACAGCACGGTAACAGGTATAGCCATCCTTTAATGGTAACGTTTTTCATTAAAGGATGGCTACAAGGGGCTGGCCGACCGGTGGGTGGGCTAGACCGTCAGTCCGAAGATAGGAACCGCCAGCAGGAAGACGGTGAGGGTGATAAGGAAGATACCGATGATGTTGAGGCCAACACCGCCCTTGATCATCTCGCCAATCTTGACGTAGCCGGAACCATAAGCAATGGCGTTCGGCGGGGTTGCCACCGGCAGCATGAAGGCACAGGTTGCGGCCAAGGCGACCGGGATGGTGAGCAGCAGGACGTTGATATCGCCTTCGGTGGTCAGGCCCACGCCCACAGCGACGCCGCCCATGATGGGGATGAAGGTGGCCGCGGTGGCGGTATTGGAGGTGATCTCCGTCAGGAAGAGGACCAGGGCGGCCACGGCTGCGACGATGAGCACGATGGGCAGGGAGCTGAGCCCCTTGGCCATCTCACCAATCCACAGGGACAAACCGGAAGAGTTGAAGGCCGAGGACAAGGAAAGACCACCGCCAAAGAGGAGGAGGACGTCCCATGGCATTTCATTGGCCGTCTTCCAGTCCAGCAGGCGGATGCGGCGCTCCGAATCGGCCGGCAGGATGAACAAGAGGATGCCTGCGGCGATGCCGACGATGGCATCGTCATAATTATCAAAATCGCCAAGGACGATGGGCAGGGATACCCAGGCCAGGGCGGCCAGGATGAAGATGATGCCGGTCATGATCTGCGGGCGGGTCCATGGGCCCAGGGCCTTGATTTCGTCGTTGATGAGCTCGCGGCCGCCGGGAATTTCGGTCATTTCCGGCTTGAAGATGGTAATCAACAGCACCCATGCGATGAGCAGGAAGGTTAGCGCCAGCGGCACGCCGACGGCCATCCAGCGGCCAAAGCCGAGGGTAACGTCCCAGGTATCGGCCATGTACGCGTTCAAGAACGCATTCGGCGGGGTACCAATCAGGGTACCCAGCGAACCGATGGAAGCGGAGTACGCGATGCCCAGCATGAGGGCGGTGGCAAATTTCTTCTGCTTATCCCAACCGTCAACGGTCTCTGCGGTAAGCGCCAGCACGGACGTACCAATCGGCAGCATGACGACGGCAGTTGCGGTATTCGATACCCACATGGACAAAAAGCCGGTGGCCAGCATGAAGCCCAAAATGAGGCGGCGCGGCGAGGTACCGATGAGTTTTACTACATAAAGCGCAAGGCGGCGGTGCAGGTTCCAGCGCTGCAGCGAGAGCGCGATTAGGAAGCCACCCATGAACAAGAAAATGGTGGCAGAGGCATACGGTGCGCCAACTTCCTTAATGGTGCCCACGCTAGCGAGCGGAAAGATGACCAGCGGAATCAGCGCGGTGGCCGCCAGCGGGATGGCTTCAGTCATCCACCACACACCCATGAGGATGGTCACCGCCGCAACGGTGCGGATGGCGCTTAGCGTGTAATCGGCTTCCTCATCCACGCCGGTGGACTGCTGGACAGTATCGATGGCATTCGAGGGGAAGATGAAAAATACGAGGATAGCCAGGGCGAGGCCAATGAAAAGGCCAATGAATTGGCGGCGCCATTCATTGCGTGGGGCACCGGGATCCTCAGCGCCCTCTGATTGGGCGGTAGATTCGTGAGTATGCGGGGTGGTCATGCCGCGAACTCCTTTGCTAGAGAGACTTTTAGCAGGGCGGGGGTGTGATAGCTCTGTCAATTACCAGCAATCGAGCCGGATCCTTGGTGCATCCCGAACATCATTCAGTCCGTGCAGAGCATGCTAAGACCCTACAAAACATTTGCACCAGAAACCACAAACTTCACGGCATTCACCCCCACTGCTTTTAAAATTCACACACCACAGCTACTCATAATGTGAAATCTCCCCCACCGGTTCGCTACCCCCGCCCAGCGCGGCAGGCCCCGTGTGCCAGAGAAGTTTATAGCCCGAGCACCGACTTGGCGATGAGGAAATAAATGATCAGACCCGTGGCATCGCAGAACGTGGAGATGAACGGATTGGAAAATACGGCAGGGTCCGCGCCAATGGTCTTTGCAACGATAGGCATCAGCCCGCCCACCGTGGCGGATATGGAACAGATTAAAAACAACGTCGAACCAATGACTAGGCCTATATCCACGCCGTATACCACCGTTGCTAGGCCAAGTCCGGCCAAGCCCAATACGGCACCAAGCAGCATGCCCACGCGGAGCTCGCGCCAGAGGACGGCGAGGAGGTCGCGCCCGCGGACATCGCCAAGCGCCAGCGCACGGGTCACCGTCGTTGCCGCCTGGTTTCCCGTATTACCGCCGGTACCGGTCAGCAGCGGGATAAACAGGGAAAGCACCACTGCCTGCGCCAATGTGTCCTCGAAGGCGTCTAGGACCCGCACGGTCAACAGCGCGGATACCGCCAGAACCAGCAGCCACACGATGCGGGACTTCACCAATTTCAATAGCGGCGTGGACAGGTAGGGCTGCTGCAGAGCCTCGGTACCACCGGCGCGCGCGGAGTCCTCGCTATCCTCGGCCTCGACGATGTCAATGGCATCATCCCAGGTCAAAAGCCCTACCAGGCGGTCCGAATCATCCACGATGGGCAATGCCAAAATATCGAGCGGCAGGAACCACCTGGCGGTTTCTTCCGCATCATCATTGGCATTGGCGTAGATGGGGCTTTGCATGATGTCCCCAATCGTGGTGCCCTCCTTCGCGGTAAAAATCTCCCGCAGCGTCACCACGCCCACTAGGCGGCGATCCGCGCGGGTGATGGGCACCGCATAGATGGTTTCCAGCTCATCGGCCTTCGCGCGCAGGGTCCGCAGCGCTTCCTCCACGCTCATTTCTGGATGGATTCCGGGGACTTCGGGCGACATGCGGCGGCCCACCGAGCCCTTGGTGTAGCCCAAGACAACCCCGGTGACATCCCGCTTCGATTTGGTAAGCGAGCGCAGCAGCCGGTCCGCGATTTCCGCCGGCAGCTCATCCAAAAGGGCCACGCGGTCTTCCGGCTCAAGTTCATCGAAGAACTCATAGACATCAGCATTGCCCAGCTCATCGATAATATCGGCCTGGTGCTTGGCATCCAGGGCATCAAATACCACGATGGATTTACGCCGCGGCAACAAGCGCAGGGCCAGCGCGGCGCGGATGGCATTTTGCCGCTCGACGATGGCGATGAGTTCCTGCAGCGGCACCTCATCAAGCAGCGCCTGCAAGCGGGGTGCCTTTTGTGGGTCAATGGCAGAATCCTGCTTCAACCATGCCTCGACCGTATCGCTGGCCTGCTCAGTAATATCCGCCATTGCCATCACCTTGCCCTTCTCGCCCCTCATACCGCGGCACCGGTGGCCACCGTAATTGATATAGCCTCACATAGATTACGCGTATCCCCCACCAGTACACAGCGCTGCGGCGGAAAACTTTGCCTTTAGGCAAAAACACCCCACAGGGCAAAGGCCGCAAGCAGGGAGACCAGCACCGCGCTACTGGCCAAGATGGTGGCGCCGGGGAGGTGGCGGTGGGTTCGCAGGGAGGCATCGACAAGCGATGCCCGCTTCCGCACCGCCACTATCAGCACCAGCACACCAGCCGCGAGCGCCAGCAACGGGAGAAACACGCTGACGCTGACCACCCGCATGACCCCTAGGAGTATCACCGCCAGCGCGAGGATGGTGCGCTGCCACGATAGGCGGGTGCGCTCGGGCTGCAAGCCGGGGTCAAAGAGCTCCCCATGTTGCTGCGGGCTAGGCAAGTAGCTCGCCTACCAGCAGGACAGCCGCGATAACGACGATGGTGCCTACAAGCACCGGGATGGCGATGCTGAAGGGCAACGGGCGCTGTTGCCGCAAGGCGCGCTCAGCCCGCTTCCATTGCACCCACGCGACTACCGGCAGCACAATCGCCACCACCAGCATGAATGCGGAGACCACCGCGCGCAGCGTCGCCGGCAGCGGCACGTCGAAAGCTTCCAAGGCCACTCCCCCGGCAATCAGCGCGAGCGAGGTGCGGATCCATGCGAGGAAGGTGCGCTCATTCGCCAGCGTAAAACGCGGATCAGGGTCGCTTCCTACCCCAAATACCGAGCGGGGAAACCTCGAATCGCTCATGCCTTCCTACCTTATATTCAATGTCCACCCTTGGCGCGATAAGGCTGCGAGCCTGTTCGCCGGCCACCTCGTTATGATCGGGGCCATGATTGAAGTCGCAGCAATCGTTTTCCGCAATTCCTTTGACCACGTGCTTGGCGTACGCAAGGCCTCATCCACGAAGTTCCAGCTGCCGGGCGGCAAGCTAGAAGAAGGCGAAAGCCCTGTCCAGGCCGCTGCGCGCGAGGCGGAAGAAGAAATCGGCGTCCGGGTTCGCCTACCTGAACTTACCGAGCTCGGCACCTTCACTGCCCCCGCTGCCAATGAACCGGGCCAGACCGTCCGCGGGCATATCTTTACCTACCCGCGCCCCGTCATCGCCCACGCCGCAGCCGAAATCGCCGAAACCGCCTGGATCGATCCCGCCGACCCGCAGTGCGAGCTTGCTGATCTCCTGCGCAGCGAGGTTTTTCCGGCGCTGTAAAGTGGTCAAGCCCGCGCATCAGCAAAGGAAACTACGCCTACACCGCACCACCTGCGCCAGGGAAAATCATGAACCAACGGTCACGTAACAGTCACCCTGGGATAAACGGGGTGCGGTGTACTACTTATTTAGACTGACGCCCTGCATTCTCCGCCCACACGCGCACTCCCACAGAAGCAGCAGTCAGAACAACAATGAAGATGGTCACTAAGCCGATGCCTATTACATCGGTCAGCCACAAAACAATTAACACCAAAGAGGCAACTGCTAAAGCGAGCAAAATTCCGTTCTTTATCTTCTGCACTTTATCCATAGCGCCATTATTCACGATAAAAATTCACCACGTGACGAGTTCATCCTTTTGAAAAATCTCCTTGCGCTCCAAAAGCGCCCTCGGAGAACTGCATTTCCGCTTCATGCCCGTAGCGAGCGAATACTCGTATCCCTGCTTACAGAATAGGGGTCTGGCTCCTGCTTGGTGGCCACCACATTTTGTCATTTAACTCCGTTTAAGCCGCCGCTTAGGCCTATTGTTTAAGCTGGCAAAACGACGAAATCCCGAGCGCAATTGCCCGGGATTTGGGTGGCGGAGATGAGAGGATTCGAACCTCCGGACCCCAGAAGGGTCAACTCCTTAGCAGGGAGCCCCATTCGGCCGCTCTGGCACATCTCCAAGTTCAGAAAGAACCGTAAAAGACAATACCTGCCGCATGCGCCACGGCCAAACTAACCCCCTGGTTTTGTCCCCGGTTTTCTTCCACGCGCGCAGGAGAGACGACCTAGAGTGGTAGCCATGATTCGCTCCGACTTACGCGCCATCCCTGGCTACGTGCCCGGCGCGCGCCACGATGATGCCCTCAAGTTGTCTTCTAATGAAGCCACGCAGCCACCGCTGCCTGAGGCCGCCGAGGCTATGGCCCGCGCCGCTGCCGAGGCCAATCGCTACCCGGATATCGCGGCCACCGAGTTGCGTGAGGATCTGGCCGAGCACTTAGGCGTGAGCTTTGACCAGGTTGCGGTGGGCACGGGTTCTTCCGCGCTGTGCCAGCAATTGGTACAAATCACCACCAGGCCCGGTGAGGAAGTGATTTTCCCGTGGCGTTCCTTTGAGGCTTATCCCATTTTTGCCCAGGTGGTGGGTGCGCGCCCCATTCCGGTTCCGCTCGATGCGGACCAGCGCGTGGATTTGCCCGCAATGGCGGAGAAAATTACCTCAGATACGCGCCTGATTTTCGTCTGCAATCCGAATAATCCTTCCGGCACTACCGTGACTAAGGCGGAGTTTTCCGAATTTATGGACGCGGTGCCAGGCGATGTCCTCGTGGCCCTCGATGAGGCCTATATCGAATATAATCGGAATGCCGATACCCCGCTGGGCACCGAGCTTTTTGGTACTTACCCCAACGTGGTCTTCCTGCGGACCTTCTCCAAGGCCTATGGTTTGGCCGGCGTGCGCGTGGGCTATGCCTATGGCCCAGAAGACGTCATCGCGGCACTGAATAAGGTAGCGATTCCGTTTTCCATCAACGCCGTGGCCCAGGCCGGTGCCCGTGCCGCGCTCGCAGCGCAGGATTCGCTGCGCGAGCGCACCGAAGAGACTTGTGGCCAGCGCCAGCGCGTGGAAAAGGAGTTGGCAGAGTGGGGCGTTCCCCGCTCGGAGGCCAACCACGTATGGCTGCCGGCGGCGAATATTGAAAAGCTAGGAACGCCGCAGGAATTAGCCGCGCGCTTGGCCACACGCGGCGTGCTCGTTCGCGCCTTTAGCGAAGGCATCCGCATTACCATTACAACTAAGGAAGAAACTAACGCCCTGCTTCGGGCGTGGAACGATACCGTAGGAGGCTAAATGCGTTCGTTGACCAATTTTGCCCTCAACGTGGTCGCCATCGCGATTGCGCTCTGGGTCGTAGTGGGCATTATTCCCGGGATTTATATCACCCCGGATAAGCTGGGCAATTTCATTGCCGTGGCCATTGTTTTCATCATTATTAACGCGGTGGTCATGCCCGTGCTGCGTTTTATCGGCGCCCCGCTAACCTGCCTTACCCTCGGACTATTCGCGCTCGTCATCAATGGCGCCGCCCTGCTGATCGTGGAGTGGACGCTTAACGCCTTTGACTTAGGAATTGGCCACCTTGTGGTCAATTCCTGGGGCTCTGCAATCTTCGGCGCCATCATCTTGTCCCTGGTCAGCAGCCTGGTTAATTTCTTTACCAGCCCACTGCGCAAGCCGGTCTAAGGCGCTGGCTGGTCTAACACACCAGCCGGTCCGAAGGAGCGGGCTATCCCCCGGCGAAGGGCGGAAGCACGTCAACGCGGGTCACGCCCATGAGCGGCGAGTCCGCTTGGGTGTTCCCGGCGCCATCGATAAGAAAATTACAGCGCCCCAGCACCTCTTTCATGCTCATACCGGCCTCGGTGGTGCCGGTGTGGTCCTTACCCAGCTGCTCTATGAGCTGGCCTAAGGTGGTGGGCGCTTTTACCTGCTCCGAAGCAACGCCGGCCGCGGCACGAGCGGCGGCGAAATAGTGAACGGTCAACATGCTTTCTACTATGCCCGCAGGCTTCGAACGTGTCGAACTCGCGGGTAAACTTGGCTCTATGCGCACTCCCGAAACCCACGCACACGAGGTCGCGGCAGCCCTCGGCCCGCGCCAAGTCATCTCCCGGCCCCTGGGGCAGGCGCAGGAGATGGTCCTTGCCGCCGATGTCCATACCGCCTTCCCCTCGCCGCGCTTTAGCAATTCCCAGATGGATGGCTACGCGCTGCCCGCCACCGCAGCCGGATCGTACGAGGTGGGCCCCACCATCGCCGCCGGCGCGAATCCCACCGAGCTGCTGGATGGTCCCTTGCACACCGCCTGCCCCATCATGACCGGAGCCAAGGTTCCAGAGGGCACGGCATCCATCGTGCCGATTGAAAAGTGCCAGCCGCAGGAATTCCTCCAGCCAGGCGAGACCATTACAGTTCCGGCCACTGAGGAGGGCCAATTCATCCGCGGTACGGGCACGGACCTCCAGCAGGGCGTTCTCCTGGCCGCCAAGGGCGAGAAGCTCACTCCGGTGCGCCTGGCCGCGCTGGCCTCCCAGGGCATCGAGGAGGTCAGCGTTTATCGCCCCGCCCGCATCCTCGTGTGCACCGGCGGCGCGGAAATTGGTACGGGTGTTGCTGCTATTCCTGATGCCAATGCGCCGCTCATCTCCGCTATGGCCCACCGCGCCGGCATCGAGGTCGCCGGATACGTCACCACCGATGACGATCCAGAGGTGCTCACCCGCGCGCTGGAGGAGGCCACGCAGGACTACCGCCCCGATGCCATCGTCACCTCCGGCGGGATTTCCGCGGGCAAATACGAGGTTATCCGGCAGGTGCTCACCGGTTGGTTTGGCCACGTGGACCAGCAGCCTGGCGGGCCGCAGGGCATCGCCAGTTTCCATGGCACCCCAGTCATCTGCTTGCCCGGCAATCCGATTTCCACCATGGTAAGCTTCCGCCTCTTTGTGGCCCCCACCCTGGGCTGGGCGCCCGCGGCATATCGCGTGCCAATCGCGCACGCCATCGAGGGCCTACCCCACAAGGATCAATTCCGCCGCGGGTACGCTGGTGCGCAGGCCCGGGTTACCGGCGGCGCTAGTTCCCACCTGCTGGCCCAAGCCGTCGATGCCACCCACCTCATCCGCATTCCTGCTGGTAAGAGCCTCAGCGCAGGAGAAGAAGTAAAGGTCTATCCCCTATGAGTTCTGCTCGCACCGCCATTGTTTTGGTCGCCTCCACCCGCGCCGCCGCCGGGGTCTACGAGGATCGCTCGGGCCCCATCGCGGTAGATTTCTTGCGCCGCAAGGGCTTCGACTGCCCTGATGCCCGCGTGGTTCCTGATGCCGATATCGCCTCAGCGGTGGACCAGGCCTTCGCCGAAAAGCCCGCGGTCATCCTCACCTCCGGCGGAACCGGCCTGACCCCGGATGACCTCACCGTCGATGCCGTTCAGCCCCACCTCACGCGGGAGCTTCCCGGCATCGCCATGGCCTTTTGGAATAAGGGCCTGGAGAATATCCCCACCGCGGTGGCCTCGCGCGCGGTCGCAGGCGTCAATGACACCACCTTTGCCATGACCCTGCCCGGTTCTACCGGCGGGGTCAAAGATGGGTGCGCCGTGCTAGATGAATTAATCGTCCACATCGTCGATATGTTAGAAGGAAAACATGAGCACTGATCCCTCTTATGTCGCCGCGCAGACCGGGCTCACCGTCGGCACGATGCTGACCGAGCAGCCCCTCGAGCCCCTCCTTGCCGCGGCCAAGGCAGAGGTCATCACCCCAGCCATGGGCGCGGTGGTCACGTTCGAGGGCATCGTGCGTGATCATGATGGCGGCCGGCCCGATGTCACCCTGCTAACTTATACCGCGCACCCCAGCGCCCCGGAAAAGCTGCGCGAGATTGTCGATGAAGTAGCAGGCCAACACCCCGTGCGCTTGTGGTCAGCCCACCGCACTGGCGATCTACAGGTGGGCGATCTGGCCTTTACCGTCGTCGCTGCCTCTGCCCACCGCGGCGATGCCTTCCGCGCCGCGGAGGCCTGCGCCGATCGCGTCAAGGCCGAGGTGCCCATCTGGAAGGAACAAAGCCACGGCGATGGCTCCGTTAACTGGGTGGGCCTCGAATGAGCATCCGCTATGCCCGCCAAGAGGCCCTGTGGGGTGAAAAGGGCCAGCAGAAATTGGCCGACTCCCACGTCGCGGTCATCGGCGCGGGCGGGCTTGGCTCACCAGCGCTGCTCTACCTAGCAGGGGCCGGGGTGGGCCGCATCTCGCTTTTCGATGACGACCTCGTCTCCCCCTCCAACCTCCACCGGCAGGTCATTCACACCACCGCCTCCATCGGCACTGCAAAGACCGAATCGGCCGCGGCGGCGGTGCGCGCCCTCAACCCTGAGGTGGAGCTTATCTGCCACGGCCGCCTGGAATCCGCCACCGCCCTCGAGCAGCTGCGCGGCTGCGACGTGATCCTCGATGGGACGGATAATTTCGACGCCCGCTACCTGTGCTCATGGGCCGCCCACAGCCTGGGCATTCCGCATATTTGGGCTTCTATCCTGGGCTTTGATGCGCAGATGAGCGTCTTTTGGTCCGGCAAGGGCCCTGTGTACGAGGATGTTTTCCCCACCGCCCCGGCTCCGGGCGAGGTCCCATCGTGCTCCCAAGCCGGCGTCCTGGGCCCCATCGTTGGCACGGTGGGATCCGCGATGGCCTTGGAGGCTTTGAAGATCATTACCGGCGTCGGCACCCCGCTTATTGGCACGCTCGGCTACTTTGAGGCCCTATCTGGGACCTGGGAGTATATCCCCATCCGCCCCACCGGCGCGCAGCCTACCCAGCCAGCCGATGCCCCCGAGGTCCGCGAGATCCCCGCGCACGCCCCGCTTATCGATGTCCGCACCGACGCCGAACGCGCCCGCGCCGCCATTCCTGATTCAACGCATCTGCCCCTAGACCGCATCCTCGCCGGCGAAGACCCAGATATCGGCCAGGGCGATGCCGCCGTTATCTACTGCGCCAGCGGCATCCGCTCCGCGCAAGCCGTCCACGCATTGCGCGGCCGCGGCTACGAGCACGTTGTTTCACTGCGCGGCGGCATTAACGCGTGGTTGGAACAGCACGGGATGCCCTAGACCAGCCGCACGATGGCCCTTCTAGCGCCTTTGTTTGTCTTCCCTGCCGCGAACAAAGAGGAACCAGATGAGCGGTCCCAAGAAGGGAAGGGCAAAGGTAGCGGCGATAAAGAGCACCTTGGCCGCAATCGTGTACCCAGAAGCGATAATAGAAATAACCGCCGCAATCCAGAACGCAACGAGCAAAAGGATGGGCAGGAACCCGAGGAACCACCACGTGTCATTAGGGTTAGTAGATTCCGCTGCTGCTACATATAGTTCCGAGGTACTCATGATGTCCTTTCGTCGAGCATTTTTATCTCTGAGACAAAGCCAGCAAACAACCACACCTGACTTACCCTGTACATTTCCAAGATTAAGTCTGCGCCGCACTAGGCGCGTCATCCCCCGGTATGAAATGCCGCAGCAACAAGCGTGAAGCTCGTTAGCTTAGGCAGCTTTCCGGTGTCCTGTTAGCTCCACATTTGCTGTAGGGCCTGACCCCCGGAAAGTGGACAGATCGGGGGCTAGCTATGCTGCTTTGGTCAGTGTAGCTGAAGTCTTGGTTTCAAAGACATCAGGAGCTACGAGATTGCACCAGGAGTGCCGTCTGCGGGTGTTGTAGCGCATGCACCACCGGAAGACTTCCCGGCGGCAGGCGATCGGATTGTCAAAGACTTTCCGCTCTCGCAGCACTTCCCGCTTTAAGGTGGCGTTAAATGATTCTGCTAGGGCTTCTATCAGCACTCGTTCCTACCGCTCCCATAGACTGGCGCACACCCAACGACGAGCAATAGTTCCTAAAGGCCTGTGAGGTGTACACGCTGCCGTGATCGGAATGGAAAATAGCCCCGTCAAGACTGCCACGCACACCATGCGCGTGAGCTAGAGCATCGATGACCAGTGAGCCCCGCATGTGGTCTGCGAGTGCATACCCTGCAAGTTTGCGTGAATGAAGTGTCAATGACAGTGGCCAAATACATGTTTTTCCCTCCTTTACATGGCAGGTAGGTAATATCGCCGACATAGACGCGGTTCGGCTCGTTGGCTGTGAATAAGCGGGCCTAGTAAATCTGGCATGACGCGGTGGCCAGGCTTGCGCCTGGTAGTGACACATCGGCGGCGCTTGGTAAAGCCTCTAAGCCCCATGGCTTTCATAATTCGTGCGACTTTCTTGTGATTTATCGGGCTGAAATCCGTATCACTGTTGAGGCTTGCAGCGATGCGTTTAGCACCATAAAGACCATGCTCATCATCAAAGACGGTTGTGATCCTTGCACCAATAACGGCATCAGAATACATCCTTGACCTGCGCTTTTCACGGGTGTGGACCCATTTATAAAACGAGGAGCGATTGAGCTTCAACACGTGGCACATCCGTGTGAGCCGAGTATTCGGTTCGGTGGTCATAGACAAACTGGAAGCGGATCACCAGTGAGTCTCTTCGGCAAAATACTTCGCAGCCTTACGCAGGATGTCACGTTCTTCGCGCAGTTTTGTGTTTTCTTTCTCCAGTTGGCGAATGCGTTCGGATTCATTCGCTGCCTGGGCTTTATCATGCACGGCTTTTATGCGGGCACGTTTGCCGGTGCCGTACTTTTTGACCCAAGAATGCAGCGAAGCTCGGTTGATGCCGAGTTCGGCTAATGCTGAGTTCAGCGAGAGATCCTCATTGTTCCTTATAGAGGGCCACGGCATCGCGTTTGAACTGTTCGGAATACCTGGACATGATGGTAGATTACCTTTCTTCCCAGCCCGACTGGGCTGGATATCAGGTGTCCACCAAACAGGGGTCAGGTCCATGACTTTCAATATGGAAACCGTCAGACGATAACACCACACTCACCACTTTCTGTAAACATAAGGCCTGAACCCTGATAGACACGTGTAAAACAATATTAGGAACGGCCCTATTTTACAGGAAACATTCTGCCGCACACCGGCGTAACAATAGGGTGTAGCTTATATTTCCTTCCAGCCCTACAGGGCTAGATGTTCGGGGGCTACCTAACAAGGTTCAGATCCTTGCTCGCAATACGAGCGCAACGACCTTAGCCATATACCGCAGTACAAAGCGGGAAACTAGAACTTTCGCCAAAGTTGGGGATTATCCTAATTGTTTTCCGTTAAAGCATGCTGTCGCCGGCGAGTTCGCTAACGTTGTTATGTCCATGAGGTTTTTGGACTTGGAGTCCAGCTACTTTGTGGACTCGGAGTCTAGGGACTTTGTGGACGCGGAGTCTCCCCGCTTTTTGGACGCGGAGTCTCCCCGCTTTTTGGACGGGGAGTCCACGGAGTTTTTGTACTGGTGCTAGCTTGGCTTCTTCCGGCGGCTTGGCCGTGGCCCAGAGAGGTTGGGTTTTAGCTCTGGGGGTTGTCGGTGCCACATGCCGACAACGTGGTTTATGTTGATTTGACCGCCGGGTGGACGCTGATTCAGTTGGATCGGTAGCGGAAATGAAAACAGTTTCTCACCGTCGTGATCAGTAAAAAATTCCACATAGTCATCGGCTACGCTGCTGTAGATGGCTCGATTTTTGAAGCGCAGCCCGACGTAGAGGCCGTGCCCCATAACGCGTACCACCCCGCTTTTGTTGATCCACAGCTTGTCCGGGATAGGCCAGAATGCATTTACACCGGTAGAGCTTGGCATTACGGTTGAGGAATCGGCATGGGGTGTATCTTGCTGGATCGCCTGAGTGTCGTTACTTGGTGCCCTGTCTGAAGCTGCAACTTCAGGCAGGGCATTATCTGTCGCGACCACTGTGTCGGCTGCTAAAGCATCTGCCTGGTTGTCGGGGTGAATCCGGTGATATTGTTTCGCGATTTTTGTCCATAAAACATCTGGGTCAATCGGCTGCGTCGGTGGCTGGGCATGCGAGATAATCTCCCAGGCTTGGGCTGGGGTGATGTGCATCTTGCCCCTGAGAAGTCCTTGGTGGCGACGGCGTGTGTTGTAGAAGTTGCGGTAGTCGACAATCAGCTGTTGGACCTGCGCCAGCGTCGTCGGGGTACGAGCATCCAAAACCTGGTCATGGTTTGGTGCGATCGCTCGTCTTTGCCTTGCGTCGTGGGAGCAAAGCCCGCACTTGATTGAACTCCCAGGCTGGCGAGCCAGCGTTCGGTTTGCGACAGCCGGCCGCGATGGTAGGTGGCAAAGGCATCACCGTTGTCAGAGAGGACTTCTTGGAAAAGTCCGTAAGCATCAATGGCTCCACTTAGCGTGATGCGGGCATCGGTGCCGTTTTCTGGAGTTCCAAAAGCTTGGGAGCCGACGTCGAAGCGGCTGGCATCGTCGACGACTTGGTAGATAGTCACTTGCGTGTGAGGCACATCGAAGAGTCTGTAGGCAAACGCATCGATCTGCCACAGTTCATTGACTTCGCCCCTGGCAAAGTGCCTGTAGGACTTACGCGGTCGTTTACGTGCATTGATGTCAGCGACGCCAGCCTCGTGCAACCATTGTGCGATTAAAGCTCGTGACGGTGGTTGGTCGTAGCCGAGTTCGTCGAGGAAGAAGTAGAAGATTGACCATGGGCCGCAGTCTTGGCCGCGGGCTTTTAACGTACCGCGAGCTTGCAGGACCTGTTGTCGAATCTTGTCATCGTAGACCCGTCGCGGGTTCAGCGGTGCCGTGCTGTCGGGCACGATGCCAGCCCGCCCGCGTTCGGCGATACGTGCTTTGATGTTGTAGTACGTCTGCTTCGATACGCCGATGTTCTTGCAGAACTGCTGGACCGTGATGCCCTCACGGATGGGGTCGAAATCCGCTATCTTCTTGCGGAGAGTAATGGGAATTGCCATCCCCACATTGTCAAGAAGCCAGAGTCCAAAAAGTCACTAGACATCCTGTCCATAAACTTCCTGGACTCCGCGTCAAAAAACTAACTGGACTCCGCGTCCAAAAAGTCAATGGACTCCGAGTCCAAAAAGTCACTAGACATCACAGTACTAGTTTTAAAGCTCGCTAATTGGGGTACGGTGTGGCAACACGCGCGGGCGCTTACCCGCGATGTCGGTTGCGTCCTTTAGTGTGGTGTATCTGTAACTGACGGTGAGGGTCTGATGGATGCATGAGGCGACCACCGTAGTACCTTTCGAATGAGAGTGGGTGTGGGAACCTAACCCGCATGAGGAGGGGCCCGACCCCCGACGTGTCCACTTTCCGGGGGTCGGGCCCACATTCTGGGCGCAGGTATGCGCCAACCTGGCCAATCGTGGGGTCAAAGACGTCTTTATCGTCTGCTGTGACGGGCTGAAAGGCCTGCCAGAGGCAGTTGAGGCAACCTGGCCGAACTCTATGGTGCAAACCTGTATCGTGCACCTGATTCGCGCCGCTAACCGGTGGGTAGCCTACGGGGATCGCCGGGGCGTATCAGCCGCGTTGAAAAAGATTTACACTGCCACGGACGAGCCCACAGCACAGGTTGCTTTAGACGAATTTGAAGCCTCCGAGCTGGGTGAGAAATATCCCCGCTCAGTCAAGGTCTGGCAGGATGCGTGGGCGCGTTTCGTACCGTTTCTGCAGTTCCCACCAGCAGCCAGAAAGGTAATCTATACGACGAACTCCATTGAGTCGTTCAACAATGAGCTGCGTAAAGCTACCCGCAACAGGGTGCAGTTCACCAACGATGAATCAGCGATAAAGACGCTGTGGTTGATGATCTGCAACATCGAAGACAAACGAGCCGCAAAGAGGGCAAAGCAAGGCAAACGAGTCTCAGCGACAGCCGGCAGACTCATGGAAGGAGCCCGAGTTTCCGGCTGGAAACAAGCCATTAACCAAATGGCCGTGGCCTACCCCGACAGCTTCGACAAATACCTATAAACCTACCCCCACACACAAACAACTTGACACCCTCCGAACAAGCAAGCATTGATAGATGCAGGTCTGCACTACATTTTGTCGGTGAAACCCCACCGTGCCTGAGGTGATTGAAACCTGGCGGCGGGAAATCCCTGGTGAAGCCTACGCCCACGGCCAGATCTGGACACAAGCCTCGGCAAGCGATGCGCGCAAACACACAACCCCGAATACGGTGACCCACTTCCAGTACTCCTATGATCGGGCCAGACGCGGCCTGCGCGGAATCAAAGAGCAAGTCGCAAAAGCCAAACGCGCTGTTGACGGCGAAATCGCCATTAAGCGCAACCGCTATTTCGATCTTTCCACCCCGAACAAGAAGGTCAACTACGCTCTCGCTGCCAAACACCGAGCCCTAGCCGGAATTAAAGGCTATGAAACCGACCTGACCGCTCTTCCCGCCCAGGAGGTTATCGGGCATTACCGCAGGCTATTCCACATTGAAAATGTCGTATCGGATGTCGAAATCAGACCTGAAAGCACGCCTAATCTATGCGAGGAAACAAAACTCGATCACAGCACATCTCAATATTGTGATGGCAGCACTAGCCGTGACCCACCTGATGGAGACCCGCAGTGGTCACTTCATCAAACGCCTCGTGAGAACACTCAAGAAATACCGCAGCTTTCAACTCGTCGTTGGCGGCGAAACCATTCACGCCGCCGTACCATTCCCGCCCGACCTCACGGCCACCATCCAAGTAATCACCGGCCGCGAACTTCCGCACAAAATTGGCCTAAGTCAGGTTAGAAGGGAATCAGCACACCGTCTCGTGGGATTCGTGCTCTGGGTGCTCAATCTGGATGGTGGAGTGCTCGATACCGTGTTCGCGCAGGGCCTGCTGGGCGGCATCCAACAGCGGGCCGGTGCCGACGGTGCCGTCGCGCACGATATGCACGGTCGTGAGCACGTTCACGCCGTCCAGGCTCCACAGGTGCAGGTCGTGGATGTCAGCAACGCCCTCGACCTGCCGCAGCGCGGGCTCGATCGCACTGGCGTCGAAGTCCGCCGGGACTTGCTCGAGCAGCACGCTCGTCGAAAGCCGCATGAGCTGCCAGGCGCGCGGCAGCACCATCGCCGCGATCGCTAGGGAGGCGATCACGTCCGCCGCCACAAACCCCGTGGTCAGTACCACGATGCCGGCCACGATTACTGCGACAGAGCCGAGCATATCCACTAACACGTGCAAGAACGCGCCCTCCACGTTGATCGAGGATTTGCGGTGCCGGTGCAGAACCCACGCCGATAGCGCATTCGCCACCAGGCCGATCACCGCGATGATCAGCATCGTTTTTCCCTGCACTTCGGCCGGGCTCTGCAGGCGGCGCACCGCCTCGACGACAATCCACACCGAGATCGCCAGCACCATCACTGCGTTCGCCAGTGCAGCAAGCACCTCCACTCGTCGGTAGCCGTACGTGGCCTGAGCCGATGCTTGTCGGCGCCCAACCAACACCGCTGACACCGCGATGATCAACCCCGCAGCGTCGGAAAGCATGTGCATCGCATCCGCCATCAGCGCCATCGAACCCGCCAACCAGCCGCCGATCAGCTCCGCGAAGAAGACGGTGCCGGTAATGCCTAGCGCAATCAAGAGTGCGCGCAGCGGCGTGCTGGAGTGATCGTGGTCGTGGTGCTCGTGTGCCATGCACTCAGCCTATCCCCGTCGACGCTTATTGACAATTAAATGCAAATGGATGGCGGTAAGCGCAGCCACTGAGGCCAAGTCGGCCTGCTTTAGGTCATTGTGCAGTTGTCCTTTGAATGTGTAGAGAAGCTGAAACATGAACAACCAAAAAGTAGTGGGGTTGGGGTTGCCCGCAAATCGTGGACACGTAGTCAAGCTACCTAGTGGTTAGGCAGCTATTTCTTTTCTGCTGGTGGTTAGGCTGGTGTGGTTTTCGAAATCGACGGGGCTGACCATCCCGAGAGCGGAATGCCGGCGCCGACGGTTGTAGACCACTTCAATCCAGTAGGCAACGGCCTGACGCGCAGCATCGCGGGTGGCCCAGCGCTTCCGGTCGTAGAACTCGGTTTTCAGCGTCGACCAGAACGACTCGGCCATCGCGTTATCGAAGCACACCCCGGTACGCCCTACAGATTGAGCAATGCCCAGGTTGCGGCACACCTCCCAGAGCTTCTCGCTGGTAAATTGCGTCCCCCGGTCAGCGTGAAACACCAGCCCGTCAGGAACGTCACCACGCAGCGTATGTGCCATCCGTAGGGCCTTTTCGACCAGGGAAGTATCTTGCACGCTATCCATAGCCCAGCCCAGCACCCTGCGGGAATGACCATCGCGGACCGCACATAAGTACAACCAGCCCTCGCCAGTGCGCAGGTAAGTAATATCTGACATCCACACCCGGTTAAGTTCACCGGTATCAAACATGCGCTTGACCAGGTCAGGAAGACTTGACTTACGCTTAGATTGAATCGTTGTCACCGGCACAAAAGCACGCGGTGAAATCCCTTCAATGCCCATCAGACGCATCCGCTTGGCCACAGTCTTGCGATTCACACTGATCTGGTAGCGCTCGGCGAGTTCTGCGGTAATCCGCGGGGCACCATAGACCTCATCGGAGTCTTTCCAGATCTGATGAATTTTACGATCAACATCATCGTAAAAAGATATCCGATCATCTTTACCGGATAAGCGTTGCTGCTGCATATGGGCCCATTTGTAGTATCCAGACCGAGACACCTTCAACAAGCGTGCCATGCGCTTGATACTGAAATTCGCCTTCTCCTGCTGCATCAATTCGAACTTTTCTGATCGCGTTGCTGTGCGGCGAAGAAGGCTGTCGCTTTTGACAAAAACTCGTTATCCATCTTGGCTTCTGCCAGCTCACGACGCAGACGAGCATTCTCAGCACGAAGATCCGCCTCGCTTAACCCATCAGAGGACCCTCGGCGTTGACGCTCATTTTTTACCCATCGGCCTAAAAGGCCAGGTGCGACACCAATTTCTTTGGCTACATGAGCAATTGGGCGCTGCGATTCGATTACCAGGTTCGCGGCTTCACGTCGATACTCAGGTGTGTATTTCTGGCGTTGTTGACTCACAATGAACATCCTCTCTTACGGACACAAGATCCGCACTAATCGGGTGTCCACTAAACGAGGGTAACCTCACGCAGATGAGTCCATTCCCACTGGTTATTGAGTGTTCGGCGTTCCTTTGGCACGGGTGTTTTCTCGTTGAGGAATGTTTTGAATACCTGACCGAAGTCGTGCAGACGTAGCGTCCACTCCCGTGCCTGTTCGAGTGTGGTGACACGGGTTAGTTTCAGCGCCAGTGCGTAGATGGTTTTGCCGGCGTCGGTGCGCGGCCGTGAGGTGGTGTAGCGGCGGATGACGCGTTGCGCATGGACGAGACAACGCTGAATCATCGCGTTTGGCCAGCAGGCTTTAATCGCGGTGAGTGCGCCTTGTCCGACGTCGATGACGACGCAGAGCGGCTCGGCGATTTTGCGAAGAAGCTGCGTGTATGCGTGGACAGTTTCGTGTTTGGTCCAGTGCCAAGCAATGACGTGGTGGCGTCGATGAAGATCTGCTCGTAGACGCGCTGCGGGGCACCGTCGTTGGGGACGTCGATGAGCCAAAACGGTTCAATCGGCGATCAAGTGTCCAACGACTCACCCTTTGTTGCCCGGCGAGTTCAGACAACGTCACTGTGGAGGTGACATAGGAGATGAAGGCTTTAAAGTCGCAGGCCTGAGTGAGATCGGTGCGGGTTCGTGTCGTGGAGCTGCCGCAGTTCGGGTCTTTGCACCGCCACCTGGTTGTGCCTTTGGATGTGGTTCCGTTTTTCTTCATTTGCCCAGCACATACCGGGCATCGTGGTCTGTTTTTACTCACCCGGAAAGCACACCAGAGAGTGTCTGATGGTTTGTGTGTGGGTACCTAACCTGCATGAGGAGATGGATCAGAATGACTACTGTGGCGAGACGAGATCCGGCTGATAAGGCCAAGATTGATGCGATTGAAAAGAAGCTGCTTGCTAATCCTGACATCGCGAAGCTGATTGATGACCTAGGCAGGTCGACAATGGATGCCAATGACTTGGTTCGCGGCATGTTGTAGGCCTCGATTACCAGGGGACTCAACGCGGAAATGGATGCCCATTTGGGCTACGAGTCTGGCGACAGGAGCGCTAAAGCTGCTGCTGGGACAGACAATTACCGCAACGGGTCGTATCCAAAGACCGTGGATTCTAACTATGGGCCATTAACCGTTGATGTCCCGAGGGATCGGGCTGGTACATTCTTGCCGACTATGGTTCCTAAAGGTTCTAGGCGCTTGACTGATGTTGATGACATGATCGTCAGCTTGTATGCCGGTGGGATGACAATTAGGGACATCCAGCACCATATGGCAACGGCGATGCGGGTTGATATTTCCCATGAGACGATTTCCGCAGTCACCGATGCTGTCCTCGATGAGGTCATGGTCTGGCAAAACCGCCAGTTAGATGAGTTCTACCCCGTGGTTTTTCTGGATGCGCTGCGCATTAAAGTCCGGGATGGTGGCCGGGTGGTCAATAAGTCCGCGTACATGGCTATCGGCGTGGATCTCGACGGTATCAAGCATATTTTGGGGTTGTGGATTGCCAAAGAAGAAGGCGCTTCATTTTGGGCGCAGGTATGCGCCAACTTTTCTAACCGTGGGGTCAAGGACGTCTTTATCGTCTGCTGTGACGGGCTTAAAGGCCTGCCAGAGGCAGTTGAGGCAACTTGGCCGAACTCTATGGTGCAAACCTGTATCGTGTACCTGATTCGCGCCGCTAACCGGTGGGTAGCCTATGGGGATCGCTGGGGCGTATCGGCCGCGTTGAAAAAGATTTACACTGCCACGGACGAGCCCACAGCACAGGTTGCTTTAGACGAATTTGAAGCCTCCGAGCTGGGTGAGAAATATCCCCGCTCAGTCAAGGTCTGGCAGGATGCATGGGATAGATTCGTGCCATTTTTGCAGTTCCCGCCAGCAGCAAGGAAGGTCATCTATACGACGAATTCCATTGAGTCGTTTAACAACCAGCTGCGTAAAGCTACCCGCAACAGGGTGCAGTTCACCAACGATGAATCAGCGATAAAGACGCTGTGGTTGATGATCTGCAATATCGAAGACAAACGAGCTGCCAAGAGGGCGAAGCAGGGAAAACGAGTCTCAGCGACAGCCGGCAGACTCATGGAAGGAGCCCGAGTTTCCGGCTGGAAACAAGCCATTAACCAAATGGCCGTGGCCTACCCCGACAGCTTCGACAAATACCTATAAACCCAGCCCCACACACAAACAACTTGACACGCTCTGAGCTGACTTACTGGGCAGCTAAGCACGATACTGTCGAGGCGTTCATCCCACCGGGAATGCCCTGGCATAACGGGTTTGTGGAGTTCTTCCACAACCGGCTACGTGACGAGCTGTGAGAGGACGAGATATTCGACTACCCCCGCCCATGCGTCGCGTTGCCTGCGACTGTGGTCACAGCGCTATAATACCTATTATCCTCATTCGAGCCTAGGGTTTATCCCGTCGACTGAGTACGCTAACCAATGGTACCAAACCCAGGAAGGCACTCAAACCGCCCGGTCCTAAAACCGGCCCGGACCATATAGTCACTGAGCCGAGATTAATGGCATAGTACCTGGAGCACATCATGTTCACATTACTGCATCAATAAATCCTGTTTGACACTCCGCGAGTTGCGGCGGGTCAAGAGGTTGACCCGTGAGAATTACCCATTCCGGAAATCCGGCGCTGGGTTCATGCTGCGCGCATGAGCTTTCAGTCGCGGGTGCCAAACATTGAGAGACACGATGCAGGATTATAATACTTCTGATCAAAAATTTTGGACCATCGTACGCAAGAACCATCCTGACTATCTACGGTGGTTCTTCGCTGATACAGCAAGCGCCTTGGGGGCATCCCTCGTAGCTATCCCTATTTCACTTGCGAGCTACTACCTCACTGGGAGCTTAAGTCAAGCGGGAGTGATTGGCGCCGCAAGCTCGGCGGGATCGATGATCATGACGATCCCAGCCGGCATGATCATCGATCGTTTTAACAAGAAGAAGTTACTTTTCTTCTATGGGCTGAGCCAAATTGGCATCTGGTCAACCTTCTCGTTACTGCTTTACTTGGGCAAATTCACTTTCATGCTTTTGTTCTTCTTTAGCCTGTTTGCAGGAATGATTACAGGCACCTTCGGAGGCCTAACCAACGCCATTTTGAGATTCATCATTCCTGAGAATTTGCTTGTTCAAGCGCAAGGCCGTAACCAAACTCGAGACAACATTATCTGGATGGTCGGACTACCTTTAGGCGGCTTTCTCTACGGTCTAGCCCCAGTTATTCCCTTTATCGTACAAACTTTGTGTGGGTTGGGTCCGCTTTATGCTTCAAGAACCATCAGTATGGACCTGGGGAGGTCAAGTAGTGAACAACAGTATTCGTTTCGAGAGTTCTGGTCCGATAGCAAATATTCTTTGACTTGGATTTGGAAATATCCGATGCTCCGAACAATCTTCAGCATCGATATTTTCTCCAACTTCGCCAATTTTTTCCTCATCGCGTCCGTTGACCTATGGCTGGCATACCTCAAAGTTGATGGTTGGATAATCGGCCTCACCTCAGCCATGTTCGCCCTTGGAATGATTGTTGGAGGACTTCTTCAAGACCGCCTCATCAAGCAATTTCCAGGAAGAAACATCATCCGAGTAACGATGTTTTGGGAGCTACTGTGGTATCTGTTCCTTCTTATATTTTCTCAGTATTGGCCACTTATTGCAGTTGCAGCATTTTTCATCGTAGTTCCCTCCATTGCCTGCAACTCATACTCCGGGGGAGTGCTTGCGTTATCAGCACCTCCCGAAAAAATAGAAAAATGCTCGGCAGGAGCGCGTCTGATGATGGGGTTGCTACCAATCATCGCGTCCGCCAGCGCGGGTGCAATTCTCGCCGCAATGGGTTTTCAGGCAAGCATGGCGCTATGTGCTCTGTGCTCGGTTATCTCCTGTTTGATAGCGGCAATTTCAGTCCTGCGCACACTACCTAAGGCATCCGAGTTCAATTTGCTCCCCGTATGCGAGTAAGTCTCAAGGTCATCTACCAAGAGGGTCTCTGATGGTTTGTGTGTGGGTTCCCAACCTGCCTGAGGGGATGGACCAAGATGACTACTGTGGCAGGACGAGAATTAAGCTCATAAGACCAAGATCGATGCGATTGAAAAGAAGCTGCTTGCTCACCCTGAAATCGCAAAACTGATTGATCACCTAGGAACGGTTGCATCTCCTTCCGTCGCACGGTGAGGCCGGGAAAGTGGGTGCACTCTTCTGTGGTCGGCGGGAGAGTGGGGCGGCAATATTGGCCGGGGGTAATAACGGCATTTATAAGACACAGGGCATGCAAACTGTTGATACAGCAACCTCCCAGACTTCTATTGTAGAAAAAGAGAGTCGTTATAAATATGGGTCGTGGTGGAAAACACTGCGTCTCATCACATTGTGAAGGAGAGTGCTAGGTGAGCTCATCATCGCGCATCGTCGGGCTGGATATGGCCCGTTCACTTGCCATTATTGGCATGATTATTTTGCACATGGCCTCGTTGGTATGGAGTACCAAGGTCATTTTGTCGGGTCTTCCGGCCGCCCTATTTGCCATTATCGCCGGAGTGACGATGATGCTCATTGGCAAGAACTATTCCATGCAGACGCTGTTGCGGCTAATCGCTCGCGGCGCCATCATTACGCTTATCGGATTGGCGCTATTGCCAGTCGGTGGGCAAATTCAGGTCGTGCTTATTGCCATGGGTATCACCATGATGGTGGTGTCCTGGGTGCCACCGCTGAATGTGTGGTGGAAGCTGGCACTGTTCTTCGTCGCGGCCATTGCCTCGACCGTGCACTACGCGCCTTTTACCTTGCCGCAGGTCTACCCACTGCTGGCATGGATCGCGTACTTCCTTGCCGGCATGCTGCTGTTCGAGGTCTACATCCGCCCAGGTAGCTACCGCACGGCGCTGCAGTGGATCGTCACCGCCTCCAGTGCTGTGATTGCCGCCGTCGGTACCTACTTCCGCTTCGAGCCGGATATTCCCAGCTGGCTGCGCTTTACCGGCCACACCGGCGTCGCGGGCGAAATCCTGCTCTCCGTTGCAGTGGCCGCCGTAGTGCTGCACCTGTGCCTGCTCATTGGCAGCGCGGTACCCAAGCTCGTCTACCCCTTGGCCGCAATGGGCACGATGTCCCTGACCGTTTATGTCTTGCACGTGCTCTCCGCTTATTACTGGCAAAGCCACATCTCACTGCACAAAACCGCGTGGGCGTGGGCATTTATTGGCCTATTCCTCGTACTCGCCACCATCTGGCGGAAATTCCTGGGCCAAGGCCCCCTTGAAAAGGCCGTCTCCTCCGCCGTTAAACTCGCCGTTCCTGCTGGAAAGAAGGACTAACATGTCGCGTAAAATTGCTACCGCTTTGACCACCGCTGGTATCATCGGGATGTTGGCGGCCCCCGCCAGCGCCCTTGAGCACGGCGAACCCGCCCCCGATAACGCCGAGTCCCAGACCGTCGCCGCGCTCAAGATGGGCCGCATAGGCAACTTCGGCGACTGCACCGGCACGCTCGTGGATAGGCAGTGGGTGCTTACCGCCCGCCACTGCCTGCAGTCCGTCAATAACGAAGGCACCCAGGCCCGCTTGGGAGGCAAGGTCTATGACGCGGATTCGTGGGCGCTATCCCCGCTTTCCGATGCCGGACTGCTCCACCTCACCGAGCCCGTCACCGATATCAAACCGGCCAAGATCTCTACCGATATTCCAGAGACCGGCGACCTTGGCACCCTATATGGTTGGAGTAGCAGCTCCTCCATGGCGCGCAAAGGCCAGCTGCCGATGGCAGAGATGAAGGTCTCCGAAATCCTGGGCGGCGGGCCAAGCGATGACGCCGCACAGAAGCCGGGCGCCGACAAGGAAGCCCCGGAAGGCTACGAGTCCGTGCCCGCTGAAGAAGCCATGCCGGGCCTCAAGATGCCGGGCGGCTCCAAGCCGGATGCAGACGTGAAGGTCCCTGAAGGCTACGAATCCGTGCCGGCCGAAGAGGCCATGCCCGGCCTCAAGATGCCGGGATCTGGTTCGGGATCGGATAAGCCCAAGGTGGTCTCGCCGGGTGCCACCAAGCCGGGCGCCGAGCAGCCGCAGATTGTCAAGCCTGACGGCAACGGTGGGGAAGTAATGCAGCCTGGCCAAGGCGGCATGGCCCCGATGATCAGCAGCCCGATCCTCGACGTCCACTCCACCGGTAATGCTGGTATGCAGGGCGGCGACTCTGGCGGACCGTTCTTCGTGGACGGAAAACTCGCGGGCCTAGCTACCGCGGGTACCTCGAATGCGGACCCGGAACTTCCCTCTCCAAGCGCGGCAATCACCACCCTCGCCGGCACCAAGGAGTGGGCAGAGGGCGTAATGAGCGGCAAGGATAAAGACGCCATCTTGACCGCCGAGAACACGCCCGAGCCAGCCCAAGTTCCGCAAACCAGCGGGGATCACCCGTGGATCTACTTCACCGTAGCCGTAATCGGCCTTATCGGTGCCGCGGCAGCCGCGCGCACCTTCGCCGCCGGCGCAGGCAGCGGTGCCGCCCGCAACAAGCGCCGCTAAAAGATCTCGATGCGCCCGCCCAAGGATTCGGTCTGGCGCAGCTGCGCCACCCACTTCGGCCCGCCGGGGTGCAGGCGCAGCACGGGGCGGGAAGAGATCTTGACCGGGGAGACCGATTCCTTGCGGGCGCCCGACCTGGCATCGATGCGGGTGTGGGCGCGGTAGCCGGCATCGGTAAGCTCGGCGATGGAAGGCTCGGGGGCGGCGAGTTTCTCCCGGGCATCGTGAAGCAGCTCCAGCGCCTCGTCCAAAGCCTCTACGAGGGCGGGGGCATTGGTCTCGCACATTTGCTGCACGAGGTCAGGGCGGGTGCCCGCCACCCGGGTCGCATCCTTAAAGGACCCAGCGGCCAAGGACTGCGCCAAAATGCCGCCATTATCGCCGACCATGGCGAGCGTTTCCGCAAAAACGTGCGGCAGGTGCGAAATGCGGGCGACCGCCGCATCGTGGTTGGCCACGCGAATGGGGACCGCCTCCGCATGCACCATCTGGGTCATGCGCACGACATCGGTGAAAGTCTCAATCCATTTCTTGGGGATTTTTCCCCCGCTCGCCTCACACTCGGCGGCGTAATCGTAGGTAATGCCCCACGCGGCGCGGCGGAAAAGCCCCGTCTGGGAGTGATCCCACCCAGATTTCGAGGTACCCGCCATGGGGTGCCCTCCCACGTAGCGATCCTCCATGCCGCGGTCACAAAC
The DNA here is from genome assembly GCF_000478095.1 of Corynebacterium sp. KPL1824. Classification (NCBI taxonomy): domain Bacteria; kingdom Bacillati; phylum Actinomycetota; class Actinomycetes; order Mycobacteriales; family Corynebacteriaceae; genus Corynebacterium; species Corynebacterium sp. KPL1824. Next base: position 298,992 of record NZ_KI515749.1, read on the forward strand.
CTGCTGGCGCACGGGGGTTTTCACGGAGACTACATCCGTGATGCCGCAGCTAGGGGCGTGTTCCTGAATGGCATCCAAGACGCTGCCCACCGCGGTCATGGGAACGGCGATCACAATGAGCGCCTCTTCAACCTCGGCGCGGTTAAGCACCGCGGGCAAGTCATCATTGACGTCAAACCCCTGCTTGACTGCGGTGCGGGCGGCGGACGTCGAGTGGTTGTATCCAAATACGTCGTGGTTATAGCCCGCGAGATCGCGCAGCAAGGAACCACCGATGAGGCCGAGGCCGATAATGCAGATGGGGCGTTGAACATCTTGAGAACTCACGGTGACAATTGTGGCACAACACGACTAATCTCACGAGGTATGAGCAACGAAAATTACTCTTTCGCGGTTACCGTCGCCCGCAACGAGGGACAATGGGCCGTGCGCAGCTTCGATGATGACTTTGAGGACCCGCAAACCTCCATCACCGCGGTGCGCTCCCTGCGCTCCGAAGGCGCGGCTTTCGCCCTTCTCTGCGTCGAGGACGCCTACTTCATTGCCGTGCGGCCCGTGCCCGGCGGGGTGAAAATGCTAATTTCGGACGCCACCTACGGCGTTGACGATGACTTTGCCGCGGACTTCATGGAGCTCAATGACTATGAGATTCCAGACGTGGACCCGGAAGAGGCCGAACCCTACGGCGAGGGCGACTTCGATATCTTCGCTGACCTGGGCCTATCCGAGGATCAGGTGGGCTATATCATCGACGATGAGGACGATTGGCCCTCCGATATGCTCCTGCGCATTGCCGGCGACCTGGGCTTTGGGGATGAGCTAGAAGACGTCATTGATAACGCCTAAGCCCCTGCAGCGCGCGCAGGAACGCATGCAGCGCGCCCTCGCGGTGGCGCGCCAAACCCCCGCCGGCGACGTGCCGGTTGGGGCGGTGCTTTATGATGCTACCGGCCGCGAGCTCGCCACCGGCGTCAACCGCCGCGAGCAATTGCGCGATCCCACCGCCCACGCCGAGATCGAGGCCATCCGCCAGGCGGTGCGCATCCACGGCGATGGTTGGCGCCTGATCGGCTGCGAGCTCGTGGTCACCTTGGAGCCCTGTGCCATGTGTGCCGGCGCCCTGCAAGCCGCGCGGATAAGCTCACTGGTGTTTGGCGCCTTTGAGCCGAAGACGGGTGCGTGCGGCTCGCTTGTCGATGTCCTGCGTGCCCCCACTGCCCCCTTTACCCCACAGGTTCGCGGCGGCGTGCTTGAAGAGGACTGCGTGGCGTTGCTAGAAAAATTCTTCACCACTTTGCGCGAAAAGTGGGTATAGTGGCTGTCACACTGTAAGCGACTCATTTAAGGAGAGAGAAAATGGGCGATTTGGAAAACAAGAAGGACGACCTCGCAGGCAAGGCAAAGGAAGCTTTCGGCGAGGCAACCGGTAACGAAGACGTAGCCAACGAGGGCAAGGCCGATCAGGTCGCTTCCGAGGCTAAGGACAAGCTGTCCGATGCTGCTGACAGCATCAAGGACAAGGCCAACGACATCATCGGTGGCCTGAAGAAGGACTAATTTTATAGTCCCTTCCTAGCGAAATCGCTGCGCTGGCTTAGTGCCGGCGCGGCGATTTTGTTGCATCGGGGGTCCTCCCGTAATCTGGAACGCGGTGGCGTGTCCGAGCGGCCGAAGGTGATCGCCTCGAAAGCGATTGTTGGGTAACCCCCAACCGCGGGTTCAAATCCCGCCGCCACCGCGCAAGGCCCCGACCTGTTAATGCAGGTCGGGGCCTATTTTTGTTTTCTGCGGCAGGGGAGCTTGGGTCTTTGGGTAATTTAAGCATCCTGCTTTGCGTGTGCGGCCCGCGAGCGGCGGCGCTGCACGGTAGGGAGGAACCATGTTGCAGTAGCTGCGATGACAGCCATGGTGCCCGCGCTCCACATGAGGTACTTCACGGGGGTAAACCACCACGCCAAGGCCGCGATTACTGCGATGATTGCCCACACTGCGGGGACGAGGAGACTGGGCTGTTCGGCCCACGGTTCCCGGGGGAACCGGCTGCGCGCCTCTGTGCGGATGCGGCGCGGGGCCTTTTGGGATAGGGCGAAGGAGCAGGCGACCACAAAGGCCAAGCCGATGCCAGCGATGAGCAGGCTTCCGCTCACGCCGCCAAACATGAATACGCCGACGGAAAGCGCTAAGGAGAAGCGTTCGCCGATTGTGAGAGGGAAGCTCTGAGTGGGATCGACATCGGGGTAGATGCTGGTGAAGATGTCTCGGTGGGGGTAGTTCTGCATTGTTTTCTTATTGGGGGTAGTTATTGACAGCTGAAAGAAAATCGGTCAGGATATGCTTACCTAAGTAAGCGTAGCCTATACATTCTTTTAGCGAGAAACAAGGTTCTCAACATGATTCGTAAACTGTGGAGGTCGGCGTTCGGCGTCATTGTCGCGGCGTTCCTCATGGCGGGATTCGCCCCGCTTCTATCTTCTACTCCGGTTGCCCACGCAGACGAGGCCTGCACATGGAATTGGGGCCTCAAGCAGTCATTCCGCAGCTACATCAAGGGAAATATTGCCCGCGGTGGTTGGGGTGCCAATGGCATTGGTTTTAAGGGGGACGAAACGGGCGATGGTGCGTTCGTCTTTACCGCGGGAAAGCCTGATGTCTCTGGTGGAAACGTCACGATTCCATTCAATGGCACGCTGAGCTTTACCGGCCATGAAGGGGTCCTGGACATGACGATGTCGGACTTCAAGGTCAAGGCGTCTGGTAACCAGGCAAAGATCTCCGTGGACTATGTTTCCTACGAATTGAACCGGCAAGACTATAGCCGCGGTAAACAAATCAAAGGCGATGACGAAGTGATCGCCACCATCAATCTGGATAATCCGGTAAAAGACGGAGCTGAAAAGGTAGATTTGGCCGGCTCAACATCCCTGACCTCCGGTGGCGTCAAACTTTTCACTGGATTCTACAAAGAGGGTGAAGTCCTCGATCCGTCCTCCGGGACCATTGCGCTAGATGGTTCTTGCTCTGGCGGCTCTGGTTCCGGTGGCGGTTCGAAGCGCCCATTGACCTCTATCACGGGTTCCTTCACGGGCTTTAATAAGGAAGCCATGGACATCCTGTCTGAGACCAATGACACGATGAACGGTATTACCACGTTTATGGGCAATACCCAGGCATTCCTTGATGAGCTGGAGTCTTTCAATAACCGTGGTGAGTCGAACTCGAATTCGGGTGGCTCTGCTTCGGGTACGTCGAACTCCACTGGAGGAAACTCGGCTTCTACTAACTCTGCATCGGGAAATTCGTTACCGAGTAACTCCGGTTCGGGCGGAAGCGGCGGTGCTTCAGGAACTGGGAAAGCAGCGGGATCGGGTCCTGCGCACTCTGGATCCGCTAACTCCGGCGCCTTGGGCTCAGGTAATTCGGGCGCGGGTGCATCCGGCGGCGACGGTGCCGTCTGTGAAGCTACTGGTGTCACCCAAGCTACAGCACAGTGGGGCGTAAAGAAGTCCTTCCAGTCCTATATCACCGGCTCTATTGCGCAAGGCCGATGGGATCTATCTGGCGTGGGATATGAAAATGGTCGTTTCCAATTCACGGGTAATTCCGGTGCTGTAAAAGACAATGCAGGCTCCGTGCAATATGGCGGAAGCATCCAGTTCACCGGCCACCACGGCAAGCTGGATCTGAACATTGCCAACCTGGAAATCACCTTCAACGGTAACTCTGGTGAACTTATTGGTGATGTGCGTTCTTCCAATATGGAAGGCGAAAAGAAGGACTTCGGACGCACTGTCATTGGCAGCTTGGACTTTAGTTCCCTCGATATTGGCTCCGATGCTGTATCTGGTGAAGCTGCAGTATCGCTTTCCGAGACCGGTTCTCACGCTTTCGCCGAATTTTATGAGCCGGGCACCCAGATGGATCCGTTGAGCTTCCACGCCACCTTGGGCGGAAGCGCTGATTGCGGCGCCGTATCCGGTGGCGGCGGTGCTAGTTCCGGCTCTGGATCCAGTGGCTCCAGCGGGGGAGGAAACGGAAAGAGCGGCACTGGTTCCAAGGGAGGTGTCAACGCGGGAGCTGTGGACCAGGCGCTTGCTGGTGATTCCTCGCAGGGATACGAGGACGGTTCGAACAAGTTCAAGGTCAAATCCGCGACGTCTCCCAGCGGAAACATGGATAACCCGATCACCTATCTACTGCTGTTCATCGTTGGATTGATCATCGCCGGTGGTTCCACCAGCCGCCTTGTCATGAACAACTCTTAGAAGGATTGCCGTGAAACTCGTTCTTCGTTTCCTCGTACCACTCCTGTGCATCTTTAGTCTTACTGCGTGTGGTGTACAGGGAAGTTACACAGATCAGCTACCGGATCCCGCCGATCTCTCGGATCCCAGGTCTTTTGAAGGCGTGAGCGACGTCAAAGACTTTGACGATATCGAGCCGGTTACTGGCAAGGCGCAGCCGGCGCTTCCGGTAGAGCTTACCGATGCCGATGGCTATGACGTCACCGTCACCGATGCCTCGCGCATCCTTGCGTTAGATATCTATGGTACCTACACCAAGACGCTGAGCGGATTGGGTTTGGCAGATAATATCGTCGGTCGTACAGTCTCTTCCACTGAGCCCAACTTGGCGGATCTCCCAGTGGTGACTGAAGGCGGTCACAACATCAACGTGGAAGCGGTATTGGAGCTCAATCCAACTCTTCTTATCGTGGATCACTCCATTGGCCCGCGTGATGCCATTGATCAAATCCGCGCGGCGGGCATTACCACTGTGGTCATGGAACCTGAGCGCACCATTGATTCCGTAGGTGAGGACATCACCACGCTTGGCGATGCCCTCGGTCTGCCCGACGAAGCACGCGAACTAGCCGATCGATCCAACAAGGAAATCGACGAGGCAAAGGAAGCCATCAAGGAATTAGTTCCTGATGACCCGATGCGTATGGCGTTCCTTTACGCACGCGGAAACGGCGGTGTCTTTTTCATTATGGGCGACGGCACCGGGGCCAAGGATCTTATTGAAGGCATCGGTGGCGTGGATCTGGCTGAGGAAAACAATCTTTCTTATGCAGAACCCGCCAATGCGGAGGCGCTGGCGCGCATCAACCCAGAGGTCATCATCATGATGACCAATGGCCTTGAGTCCACCGGTGGAATTGATGGCTTGTTAGAACGCCCAGGCGTCGCCCAGACCACCGCCGGGCAAAAGAAACGCATCGTTACTATCCCGGACGGCCAATCGTTGGCATTTGGTCCCATGACTGGTCAGACGCTGGTGAAGCTAGCAAAGGCTGTGTATGACCCCGACAATGAGTAAGGATACGGACACCTTTGCGCGCCGACGTACTCAGCGCACCTGGGTATTCATCCTGCTGGGGATCCTCACCGTTCTTGCGGCGCTCATCTCCGTTGTGCTGGGACAATATTATGTACCGCTGTCTGATCTCTTTCCCATTCTGGCAGCCGGGCACGCGCAGGATTCCTTGACCGCAAGCGTGGTGTGGGACATCCGCCTGCCGCGCTTGGTCTTGGGCCTTGTGGTGGGCGCAGCCTTGGGCGTTGCCGGCACGCTGATGCAGGCGGTATTCGCCAATCCCCTGGCAGAACCTTCCATTATCGGCGTTACCTCCGGTGCGGGCGTTGGCGCTGCGGTAGTCATCGTCTTTAATATCGAGTTCTTCGGTACCTTTACCGTTCCCGCCGCAGCCTTCCTGACCGCGCTGCTGGTTACCTTCATTATCTATCAGCTGGCGCGGTACAACGGACGCGTGGCCGTGGTGCACCTGATTCTCACCGGCATCGCCATCAATGCGGTATGCAACGCGATCATTTCCTTCATGGTGTATTTGGCGCCCACCGCCAACCGTGAGGCGATCATTTTCTGGCAGATGGGTTCCCTTAACGGTTCGCAGTGGAAACACGTGTGGGCGGTACTTCCCATCGTAGTGATAGGCCTCGCAGTGGCTCTGCGGTTGGGTAAGCAGCTGGACGTCCTCGCTCTCGGTGAGCGCGCTGCCGCGCACACCGGTGTCAACGTGCCGAGGCTGCGCATCGTGGCGATCGTGGCATCGGCAGTGCTGACCGCCGCGGCCGTTTCCTTCGCCGGCCTCATTGGCTTTGTGGGGCTAATCGTTCCCCACTTGTTGCGCAGCATCGTCGGCCCAGAAAATCGCATCTTGCTGCCTGCTTCTGCTCTGGGTGGTGCTGTCCTCATTGGCTTCGCTGACGTGGCAGCGCGCACGATGATTCCTTTTGCGGATCTTCCCATCGGCATTTTCACCGCACTCGTGGGCGGGCCAACGTTCTTCATCTTGTTACGCCGCATGATGCGCAAAGGAGTGCACTGATGATAAACGTCAAAGACTTATCCGTTCGCATGGGGGAGCACACCCTCGTGGATCAGGTGTCCTTTACCGCCCAAGTGGGCGAAGTTACTGGGCTTATCGGTCCGAACGGTGCCGGCAAATCCACGGTACTTGCCGCCGTGGCCGGAGACATTGATTATTCGGGCGAGATCACTGTGGGCGGGCTATCGCCTAAGGCACCAGCGCGAGAACTCGCGCGGACGCGGGCGGTGATGCTCCAAGACGTCTCGGTATCCTTCGAGTTCCTAGTCCGCGATGTCGTTGCAATGGGACGCCGCCCATGGGAAGGAACTGCCTGCGCAGACCTTGATGATGAATTTATTGACGCTGCTCTCAATGCCGCCGGTGTCGTGCACCTAGCGGGCCGAGACATCAGCACGTTGTCTGGCGGTGAACGTGCCCGCGTAGCCTTTGCGCGCGTGCTCGCCCAAAATACCCCAGTCATCTTGCTTGACGAGCCCACAGCCGCCCTAGACATCCGCCACCAGGAGCAACTATTGGGCTCAGTGAAAGCCCTTGCCCGCGAGGCCGGTGTTGCCGTTCTCGTGGTGCTCCATGACCTCAACGCGGCGGCAGCCTATTGCGATCATGTCGTGTGCCTGTCGTGCGGGGGACTAGCAGCCCAAGGGCGCGTAGACGAGGTATTTACCGGTCGCACTTTGTCTCAGGTATATGACTGGCCTATTTCCGTCGACGGGCTGCGGGTACATCCACAACGTGCCACGCCCGCAATCAACCCACTCTTCTCACATCATTTGGAGGACTTCCATGTTTAAAAGAATCTTGGTCACCGCCCTTGCGGCGACAGCGCTGACCGTGCCGCATGCTTCTGCGGAAGAAACATGCACCATCGAATCCGGCTCCTTAAATTGGGGCATCAAACACTCGTGGCGCAGCTACATCAAAGGCCCTATTGCCCAAGGTGACTGGACTACTACTGGCTCGGTTCAGGAAAACGGCGAGCCTGACAGTAAAGACTTCACCTTTGGATTTGATGTCGATCCTGAAAAATCGACGGTCACGGTAGATGAGCAGGGCAACGTGACCGCTTCTGAAATCAGGACCAAGGACTCTTCGATTACCTTCACCGGCCACCATGATGCGCTGTACTCCAATGTTAAGAGTCCTTTTGTAAAAACAACTGGGGATGAGGTTCGTCTAGGTAGTGGCTACGAAGCCTATTACGTCGAAGGCAAGCATATGACGCAGTACACTAAGGACGATCAAACCGAAGCCAATAAGCGTACTGGAGAAGGAGCATTTGCTCACGGTAAGGGACAATGGAAGAAGGAAGGTAACACGCTCACCCTCTCCACCACTGATACTTTCTACGAGCGGCAACCAGGCACGACAGACAAAAAGGCCGAAGGCGTAGATGTACTCTTCATGGGAATTTATGGGCCTAAATATAGCCCCAAGGTTGATGAAGCTCAGCTGACCCTCAACGTTTCCCCTGATTGTGGTCAGAAGAAGAGTCCAGAGCCAGAGGATCAGCATAACCCGGAGGCCCCAGAAGCTCCGCAGGGCGAGGCGCCATCGAACAGTGAGGAAACGACCCAGAACGAGCCGGCTCCACAGCCACCGGCGACCTCGCAGGACCAGGCACCATCGAAGAGTGAGGAAACGACCCAGAACGAGCCGGCACCGCAGCCACCAGCGACCTCGCAGAGCCAAGCACCTTCGAAGAAGCCAGAAACCCCAAAGCATACAGAGTCTTCAGAGACTAAGAAGCCAGAATCCGATAAACCGGCGAATGAAGCTCCCGAAAAAGGGAAAGATCAGGGGGCCGCAGGTGAAGATTCTACCTTTGGGTCTAAGTTCGCCAAGGTCTGGAACTACATCTTGGGTGTGGTGACTATCGGTAGCATGTTCGCCATCTTGGGGCAGGCCTTTATAAAGTCTGGAGCCCTAGATAGTGTCCGTGCTCTTCTCCATCGATGAAAGTAACGGCCAATCGCTAAAAGCCTAAGCGATGCGCGCGGCATCGGCAGTAAGTCCGGTGTCGCGCTTCTTTTTTGTGGTAGTGCGCCACTCGTGACGCAGACGGTGGGTGGGAGGTAGTCCTTTCGGTTGATTTTTCTTCCCAGTCTTGTAATTAAGGGTTGCCTAACCTTAAATTGAATCTAGAACTTAGGTAAGCGTTACTTTGGAGGAAGTCAGTGACTGTTACTCTCAATAAGCCATTGTCTGCAGCGCTGCGCGAGGCAACTGCGCACGCTCACGAAAATGCAGAAGGCTCTGCGTTTATGCAGCGCCTCATGTCGGGACAGTTGAGCAGGGCGGCTGCAGCCGACCTGACCGGCCAGTTGTGGTTTGTCTATGAGTCGTTGGAGCGTGCCGTCCGCAGCGTGGCGCACACTCCGATCGGCAGCGCGGTGGCCGATCCACGTCTCGAACGGCGCTACGCACTGGAGGCGGACTTGGCGGCTCTGGTTGGTGGTGATTGGCGTGAAAAGATCCGAATCTTGCCAGCTACTGCCGCCTATGTTGCGCGTTTGGAGGAGGTGTCCGGAAGCGCGGTAGAGGTCGTGGCCCATCACTATGTCCGTTACCTCGGGGATGTCTCCGGGGGGCAGGTCATTGCTGCGCGCTTAGGTGCACTCTATGACATTGAATCGGATGCGCTGAACTTCTATGACTTCACTGCCATTGGCAAGATTCCCCCGTATCGCAAGGGGTATCGCGAGCGTCTAGATGGCCTTTCGCTGACCGCAGGGGAACGGGAGGCCTTGCTGTCTGAGGCGCAGCGGGCGTTTGCTTTCAACTCGGGAATTTTCGCAGAACTAGATAAGCGTCACTGATTTACTTTTTCTAATCAATTAACTAAAGTAAGCCTTGCCTAATATTGATAGGTAAGGCTTCACCACTGCTCTCAAGAGGAGAATCTCATGAAAACAACATCTGTTATCGCAGCCGGTGCGGTTGCACTCGGCACCTTTACGGTCCCTATGGCCACCGCAGCTGAGGCTCCGGCTGATGGTTCCACCGAGATCGCCGCTGTGGAATCCGGCCAACTGAATTGGCCGATCAAAGAATCTTTCATTCATCACTTGGGTACCCCGTTTGCTAAAGGTGTCATTACCCCGGCTGAAGGCGCAGAAAAGGTGGGCAAGGATTTCACCTTCCCCGTCGATGTAGCCGAGACCACCCTAGACGCCGATGGCAACGGAACAATTGGTACCAAGGGGTCTGTGCACCTTCAGGGCTATCCAGGGCTGGGGCCTAACGGTTCCTACGGTATGGACTTGATGTTTTCGGATATTAAGGTGGAAGTAAAAGGCCAAGATGCCACCATTACCGCGGACTATAAGCTTACCGGTGCTTCCGGCCCATTTAAGGACCAGCCTGTCGACCAATCCGGGGATGATGCTGCTATCTCTACCTTCAAGCTCTCCGAGCCTTTGGTGCCAGAGACTGGCAAGAGCTACGCCACGACCGATGCCCCGACCTCGTTTACCCAGACTGGCTCTGACATCTTCTTGGGCAAGTACCCGGTGGGGCAGCCACTAGATGATGCCGACACGGATTTCACCGTGGCATTCGAGGGTGCTTCCGCGAGCGATAAGCCGTCTGGCCAGGTGCCCCCAGAAAACAAGCCCTCCGAACAAAATCCTGCGGCCGATGGTTCTTCTCTAGGAAGCTCCTCCCTCGGCAAGCTGGATGGGGCTATTGCTGCCATTCTCGAGCGAGTGAAGAAAATCGGTTCTGCCTTTTCTAATCTGGTTCTTCCCGGCTTGAACCTGGCAAAGTACGTTTAAGTAGGAAGAAATCTTATAACTGGGTACCGTCCCAGCACCTTATCGTGGCCCCCGACCTAGTCTTCGACTATATCGGGGCCACGAATTTTTTGCGCAGGGAGGGGCACCCTGCCGCCTTGGCATCGTCTGTGAATACTGGCTGCAAGCCGGCTAGGTAATAGGGAATACCGGACATGGCCATTACACTAGGGCGAAGTTCAATCAGTCCGACTACGCGAATGCGAAGGTACAACTTCCCGTGGCTAAACTCCTTTACCGGCTAGGGCGCTGGTCTTTCCTTAATAAATGGAAGGTCATCGTTGCGTGGGTGGTGCTGCTTGCCGCCGTTGGTGGTGCCGCCGCCATGCTAATGAAGCCGATGACTAGCGAGTTCGCTATCAAAGGCACCCCGTCCATCGATGCCACTTACAAGACGATGGACCTCTTCCCGGAGGGCGGCAATCCCGCCAACTCGCCGTCGGTGAACTTGGTATTCAAGGCCCCGGAGGGCCAAAAGCTTTCGGATTCCGCCAACGACAAGGCCATCGACGCGGTCATTTCCCACCTCGAGGATAACCTGGAGATGGGCGATACCATGCGCTTTGGCAACCCCCTTGAGGTCTCGCCGCGGCTGCAGGACGAGGTCATCCACCAGTTCACGGAGATGGGGCTGCCGGAATCATCCGCGCGTGCCGATGCCGATAACCTCGCCATGGTCAACGAAGACGAGACCATTGCCTATACCACCTTCAACTTCGATGCCGAATCGCCCTATAGCGTGGAGCAGGCCGATAAGGACATCGTGACGGAAGCGATGGATATTGGCAGGCAGCAGGGGCTTACCGTTGAGGCCGGCGGTGCCGGGTTTGGCGATGAGATTCGGGTCAATTCCACCTCCGAGGTCATCGGCCTGGGCGTGGCCTTCCTCGTGCTCATCTTTACCTTCGGTTCCCTGGTCGCCTCCGGAATGCCGTTGATTTCGGCCGTCATCGGGGTTGGCCTGGGCGCATGCGGCATGATGATTACCACGCACTGGATCGAGCTCAACAACATGACGCCGGTGCTGGCCATCATGATTGGCCTGGCGGTGGGCATCGACTATGCGCTGTTTATCCTGTCCCGCTACCGCGCCGAGCGGGCCCGCATGTCCGCCCCAGAGGCCGCCGGTATGGCGGCAGGAACGGCGGGCTCTTCCGTGGTCTTCGCCGGCACCACCGTCTTTACCGCGCTTTTTGCCCTGCTCATTGCGCGCATCGAATTCCTCACCGCCATGGGGCTTTCCGCCGCGGCCACCGTGGCCATCGCCGTCCTGGTCTCCCTCACGCTCATCCCCGCGATGCTCGGACTTTTGGGGGACAAGGCATTTGCCGGCCGCATCCCCGGCGTGGCCGGCAATTCTTCCCGCAAGGGCAAGGCGCGCCGCGGCCCGACCATGGGCAATCGCTGGGTACGGCTGGTACAAAAGGTGCCCGGCTTGGCGATGGCCCTCGTCGTCCTCTCCCTCGGCGCCATGACCGCCCCCGTGCTCCACATGGATTTGGCGCTGCCTGCCGATACCACCTCAAATCCCGATACCACCCAGCGCAAGGCCGCCGACCTGCTGGCCGAGGGCTTCGGCCCCGGCATCAACGGGCCGTTCCTCGCGGTTGTCGATGCCCACACCATCAACGCCGATTCCGCCGCACTCGCCCCATTGGTGGCGGCCCAGAGCGGAAATGACGACGCCGAAGAAGGCACCGGCGAGGCGCCCGCTGACTCGCCCGGCGATGCAGCCGGCCCTGCACCTGAGCCCGCGCCCAACGAAGCGCCCGACCAGCCAGCCGAGCACCCGGCAGAACACCCCGCGGATCAGCCAGCAGATCAACCCGGCGAACAGCCAGCGGAGCCGGAAATCGCGCCCGTCGCAGAGGTCGAGGACAAGGAAGCAGCTGCTGCGCCGAAGAGCGCCGAGGACAAGGCGGCGCTGGCGTCCTTCCTCTATACCGCGGATCAATTAAAGACGCTCGGCGGGGTAAAGCACGCGCAAATCGTTTCGCTCAGCGATGATCAGCGCGCGGCACAAATCATGGTGACCCCGGAAACCTCGCCGACGGAAGCGGCAACCATTGATGTCGCGCACGCGCTGCGCTCTGCTACCAAGCAGATCGAAGGCACCACCGGCACCGAAGTTGGCCTGACGGGTCTGACCGCCGTGCAGCTGGACATCACCGAGCGCCTGCGCGATGCCATGGCGCCGTACCTCAGCATCGTCGTGGGGCTGGCGATCGTGCTGCTGCTCGTCGTCTTCCGCTCCCTCCTGGTGCCGCTGGTGGCGGGCTTGGGCTTCCTGCTTTCGGTTGGCGGCGCGTTCGGCCTGACGGTGCTGGTATGGCAAGACGGCCTGTGGGGCCTCGTCCCGGGCCCTGGCCCGCTGCTATCGTTCATGCCGATCTTCCTCATCGGCGTGACCTTCGGCCTGGCCATGGATTACCAGGTCTTCCTAGTCACCCGCATGCGCGAGCACATCGCGCGGCATCCGAAGGGCACGTCGGGGCCCTATAATGCCGTCGACGAGGCCACCATCACCGGCTTTACCCAGGGCGCGCGCGTGGTGACGGCCGCGGCCATCATCATGATTTCGGTCTTCGTGGCCTTTATCAATCAGCCGCTGCCGTTCATCCAGATCTTCGGCTTTGCCTTGGCGGCGGGCGTGCTTTTCGATGCCTTCTTTGTCCGCATGACCCTCGTCCCGGCCTCCATGTTCCTCATGGGCCGCGCTACGTGGTGGATGCCCAAGTGGCTGGATAAGATTCTGCCCACCGTAGACATCGAAGGCACCGCGCTTGAGGAAGAATGGGAAGCACAACACGGCCAGAAGGCCAGGGAAGTAGAGGAAGAAAAGGAATGAAGGACTTAAGTTTCGACATCGATAAGCGCCTGCCCGAAGGCCCCGGCAAGCATGGCCGCAGTGGTGTTATCCACACCCCGCACGGCGATATCGCCACCCCGGCGTTTATCCCAGTGGCGACCAAGGCCACGGTAAAGACACTGACGCCGGAGCAGATTCGCGCCACCGGAACGCAGGCAATTTTATCCAATGCCTATCACCTCTACCTCCAGCCGGGCCACGATATCGTGGACGAGGCCGGCGGCGTGGCGAAATTCGAGAACTGGCACGGGCCGACCTACACCGATTCCGGCGGATTCCAAGTGATGTCTTTGGGCGTGGGCTTTAAAAAGGTCATCGCCATGGACCTGGCGGATCTCACCGAAAAGGATATTCGCGCCGCGAAAAGGGAGCGCATGGCCAAGGTGGATGAGGAAGGCGTGGATTTCCGCTCGATTATCGATGGCTCCAAGCACCGCTTTACGCCCGAAAAGTCCATGCAGATTCAGCACGGGCTGGGCGCGGATATCATGTTCGCCTTCGACGAGCTGACCACGCTCATTGATTCGCGCACCTACCAGGAGGAATCCGTCGCCCGCACGCACCGGTGGGCGCAGCGGTGCCTGGAGGAACACGATCGGCTCACCCGCGAGCGCTACCACCGCCCAAAGCAATCGCTGTGGGGCGTGGTGCAGGGAGCGCAATACGAGGACCTGCGCCGCCAGGCCACCCGCGGGCTCTTGGATTTGGATCGCGCCGCGCGAGAGAAGGGCCGGCGCGGATTCGGTGGCTTTGGCATCGGCGGTGCGCTGGAAAAGCAGAACCTCGGCACCATCGTGGGCTGGGTGTGCGATGAACTACCGGACGATAAACCGCGCCACCTGCTCGGCATCTCCGAACCGGATGACATCTTTACCGCGGTCGAAGCCGGCGCCGATACCTTCGATTGCGTCGCGCCGACCCGCCTGGCTCGCCGCGGTGGCGTCTACACGCTTGATGGCCGCCTTAACCTCACCAATGCGCGGTTCAAGCGGGATTTCAAGGGCATCGACGAGGAATTCGGCGGCTACGTGACGGAGAACTACTCGCGCGCCTACCTGCACCACCTGCTCAAGGCGAAGGAATTTTTGGCCGGTACGTTGTGCACCATCCACAACGTGGAATTCATGGTGCGGTTAGTAGATAATATCCGCGCAGCGATCAACGGCGGCTACTACGAGGACTACCGCGATGAGTTCCTAGGCCGCTACTACGCGGCGTCGAAGGCGCGGTAATCCTCGCGCTTTTTCACCAGCTTGATAACCGTGGAGGTAATGGGCAAGAGGACGACCTCAATCAGCGTCTTCCACACAAAGCCCACCACCACGTAGTTGATGAACCCGCTCGTGGTGTCGATGCCGATGACGGGCGCGGCAATGGCGCAAAACAGCAAGGTATCACCAAACTCACCCACCACGGTGGAGGCAATTAGCCGGGAGAAAAGGCCCTTTTCGCCGGTGCGCTTTTTCATCGCGGTTAGCGTCCACGCGTTGAGCAGCTGGCCCACTAGGTAGCCGGCCAGGGAGGCCAAAACGATCCGCGGCACCAAGCCGAGCGTGGCGGCGAAGGCCTCCTGGCCCTCATAGAAATCCGCCGCCGGCAGCCAGATGGCGATATAGAAACACACTACGGCCAGCAGCGCCATCGCAAAGCCGATGTAGATGGCGCGCCGGGTGGACTTGAAGCCATAGCATTCGGACAAAACGTCGCCGACGATATAGGCCAGCGGGAAGAGGAAGAAGGCACCATCGGTTACAAGCGGCCCGAGCTGGACGCCCTTGGTGGCGTTGATATTAGAAATCAAAAACGTCACCACGAAGATCGTGACTAGCCAGGGATAAAGAGTGGAATGGACGGGGATAAAGCGCACTTGAGAGGAGGGGGATTTTTCCATGCCCACTATTGTGCCAAACCGTATGCTGGGATTATGAATTCCGCGACCACCGGGGCGGGCCGCTACGCCCCGAGCCCTTCCGGCGATCTGCACTTTGGCAACCTCCGCACGGCGCTTCTCGCTTGGCTCTACGCGCGCTCGACGGGGCGCAGGTTTGTGGTGCGGGTGGAGGACATCGACAAGCAGCGCTCCTCCCGCGCGGCGGCCGAGCGCCAGCTCGCGGACCTTGCGGCCCTGGGGCTGGAGTGGGATGGCGAGGTCATCTACCAGCAGGATCGCGATGCCGCCTATGCCGCGGCGCTCCAGAAGCTGCCGGTCTACGAGTGCTACTGCTCGCGCAAGGATATCCGCGAAGCCTCCCGCGCTCCGCACGCCATTCCGGGCCAGTACCCGGGCACCTGCCGTGCGCTTTCCGATGCCCAACGTGCCACCAAACGCGCCCAGCTCGCCGCCGATAACCGCCAGCCGGCGCTGCGCCTGCGCGCCGATGTCTCCAGCTTCACCATCCACGACGCCCTGCACGGCGATTTCACCGGCGAAGTTGATGATTTCATCCTGCGCCGCGGCGGGCAGGACGGCGGCTGGGCCTATAACCTGGCGGTGGTTGTGGATGATGCCTACCAGGGCATCGACCAGGTGGTCCGCGGCGACGATCTCTTATCCTCCGCCCCGCGCCAGGCTTATCTTGCTTCCTTATTGGGGATTGCACCGCCGACCTACGTGCACGTGCCGCTGGTTCTGAATGCTGCGGGCAAGCGCCTGGCTAAGCGCGATGGCGCGGTGACGATGCGGGAGATGGGGGAGATGGGGGAGCCGAGGGGCATCGTCAAGCAGCTGGCGCAGTCTTTGGGCTATGAGGCGGAGACCGCCGCCGAGCTCCTCGCGCAATTCCAGCCGGAGGAATTGAGCCGCGAGCCGTATATTTGGCGCGCGTAATACTATCGAGCCCATGGAAGTTTTATTGGTTCTCATCGGGCTCATGCTGCTGACCGTCTTCGTCGTTGCGATCGGCGATAGGGTCGGGCTGCCCTGGCCCGCGCTGCTGACGATTATTACCGCCTGCGCCGTTTTCGTGCCGGGGCTGCCGCAATTCGACATCCCCACCGAGCTCATCCTTCCCATCTTTTTGCCGCCGCTGCTGTGGGCGCTGGCGCGGCGCACGTCCTGGGGCGTGATTCGCGGGCAGTGGGTGACCATCCTGAGCCTGTCCGTGCTGCTTGTCGTCGCCACCACCCTGGCCGTGGGCGCGACCGCCTACGCATTCCTGCCGGGGATTAGCATCGCCGCCGCCATCCTCATCGGCGCGGCCATCGCCCCGCCGGACCCCGTGGCCGTGGACGCGGTGGCCGAGCCCGCCGGCATCCCGCGCCGCATCATCACCACCTTGCAAACGGAGGGGCTATTTAATGATGCCGCCTCCATCGTCGCCTTCCACCTCGCGCTCGCCGCCGTGACCCAGGGCGGGGATATTTCCTTTGGCAGCGGCGTGCTGAGCTTCCTTTATTCGTCCGTCGTCGCGCTTGCCATTGGCTGGCTCATCGGGCGGCTGACGGCGCTGTTTATTACACACGTCCACGATGTGGTCGCGCGCAATGCTTTGACCTGGGTGGTTCCTTTTGCCACCTTCCTCGTGGCCGAGGAGCTGGAGGCCTCTGGTGTTATCGCCGTGGTCATCGCCGCCGTCGAGCTCAACTCGCGCGCTGATATCCAGGCCGAGGACCGGCTTTCCGGCCAGTCTTTCTGGGAGACCATGGAGCTGCTGTTTACCGGTGTCGCCTTTGGCCTTATCGGGCTGACGGTTAATACCGCCATCGCGGAGGTCGGCTCGGATTTGTGGCACTCCGTCATGGTCGGCGTGATCCTTTCGCTGGTGGCCTTCGTGGTGCGTTTTGTGTGGATGTTCTTCTACTACCGCCTCAACGTCTCGCGCGGGCGCCCGCACGTTGCCCCGCTGCGGATGCAGGAGGTGCTGCTGATGACCTGGTCCGGCATGCGCGGCCTGGTGACCTTGGCGCTGGTTTTGTCCATTCCCACCGGCGTCTTCGCCTTCCACCACGAGCTGGCCGTTATCGCCCTGACCGTCCTGCTGGTCACCATGGTGCTGCCCGGCCTGCTGCTGCCGTGGTTGATGCGGCAGCTCGATCTCACCGAGGCTTCGCAGGCCGCCAACGATAAGATGCGCGCCGCGGTGGTTTCGCGGGCGCGCGCCGCCAGCATCGATGCGCTATCGCAATTCCGCCCGGAAGACGATGCCACCGGTGAGGCCGAAACGGTCGATCCGGAGATTTCCGCCAACGTCATCCAGTGGTTTGAGGACCGCCTGGGCGATGGCGAAAACCCCGCCGAGAATAACGACGAGCGCAAGCAGCGCGCCGAGGAGGCCCGCCGCGTCGCGCTGGAGGCCCGCCGCACCGCGCTCAACGCCGCCCAGAGCGAGCTCCTAGCCCTGCGCAAGGATCGGGCCTTCAATCCGGCCATCGTGGATGAGATACTGGAAGAGATCGACCGCATGGTCATCGGCACTAAGCACCGGGAGATTTAGCCCATGGATCCACAACACTATGCCGAGCTCGAGGACGCGATGGACTACCTCTACGATTTCCTCGATGAGGACTTAGCGGACCGCGTGCGCGCCGAGCGCGAGTTCGTTCCGGCGGGCTTAGAAAGCTTGCTTGCCGATGACTCCCTCGACGACTACGTCTGGCTCTGGATCAAGGATTCCGGGCCGAATGGCTTCCGGCAGTACCTGCGCGATGGCGGTTATTCCGAGGCCGAGGTGCGCCAGACCTTTGCCTGGGCGCGCAGCGAGTGGGGCATGAATACCCCACCGCATATCGCGTGGCTTAAAGAGGACGGCTACGAGCCGCCGCGCATCGATTAGGCCAGGCGGTACGGCCCCGCCTTGCGCACCGCCGCATCGATGACCTCCGGATCCACCGTGACGGACTCGGAGTGCTTGATGACGACATCCGCAGTGGCCTCCCCGGTCATCTCGAAGGTGGCTTGGCCCATTCCCGTATCGGCAAAGATGCCGTAGAGCTTTTGCAGGCACTTGCGCACGTCGTTGTCGTTGCGGACGCCTTCGATGGCGATGCGGGTTTCGGTGACGGAAGATTTATCAGTCATAGAAACAGATTCTAATCCTTCGGTGCTAGATGCGGCCGTTGAAGGCCTGGAGCGCGGAATCCTCGCGGGTGCCGCCGCGGCCATCGCCGTAGTCGGCGTAATCACCAATCCAGGCAATCCGCGATACCCACTTCACGGCCTTATACCCGTGGTTCGACTCCACGCGGGCGCGCACTGGGGCGCCCAAGTGCAGATCGATGTCCTGGTCATTGCGAGAGATTGCCAAGATCGACTGATCCTCCATCGCCGTTTCGACATCGAAGGCCGCGTAGAAAGGCTCGCGCGGGCGGTTATCGTACATCTTTTGCGCCAAGCCATAGGACTCGATGAGCACGTAGTTGGCGCCTTCGGGGCGGGGGCAGAGTAGCTCGAGGACATCGGCAAGCTTGGGCCCTCCCCACTTGGAGGTCGCCGACCACCCCTGCATGCAGGTATGCGTGGCGATGTAGGACGTCTGCGGCAGCTCCCGCAACTGCTCAAGGGTGACGGTCTTTTCGGTGCCGTTGACATCATCAGCCACGGTAATGGCGTAATCCTGCCAGCCATTGCGCTTGTACTCGGTCCACTCAGGGGACTCCTTCTCCGTCGGCGGCAGGCCGTTGGTCCAGTGGAAGGAGGAAATGGGCATCGGCGAGTCCTTGGTCTCCTTGGGCTTGCGCGGGTGGAAGTGATTCAGCGAAAGCTTGCGGCCGATTTCGGTGAACGAGACCAAGAAATTATGCGCCCGGGCGCGGTCTGCCAAGGTCCAGTAGGACAGGGCAATCCAGAAGATGATGACCGCCACGATGGTGATGACCACGGTGGTAAAGGCCTGCATGTAGCGCTCGGTGGAGACGTCGCCGAAGACGATGTGGACCATGTTGTGCTCGCGGTGCACGAAGAAGACCAGCACCACGTGGACCAGGATGAACGCGGACATTAAGACCATGCCGATAAAGTGCAGCGACCGCGCGCCCTGGTGCCCGCCCAACATCTTCACGAACCACGGGAAGCGCACGCGGATGGCCGGCGACATGCCCAGACCGGTCACCATCATGAAGGGCGCGACGATGAAGATGACGAAGGCGTAGGCAAGCTGCTGGAGGGCATCGTAGGGCGTGAAGTGCTCGATGCCGGGGGCGCTGAGGCTGATATAGACCTTGAAGGTATCCCAGGCCTCCGGGATGATGTCCCAGGACGTGGGGATGAGGCGCTGCCACAGGCCAGTGGCAAAGAGCAGCACGACATATACCAGGCCATTGAGGACCCACAGCATGACCGAAAGGCCATGCCAGTGGCGGCCGAGGCCCACGTTTTCGCGGCCCGGCAGGGTCACCAGCGGCGACCACGAAAGCTCGTCCATCAAAGAGGTATACACGCCCTCTTCCTTGGGCAGCTTGCGCTTGGTAAATCGCAGCCATTCGGTGCCAGGGGCGCAGTCATTGCGCCACCACAGGCGCGGCATGGAAGAAAGCATTTCCAGCCCAGAGCGCAAGAGCATGCCGATGAGTACAAAGTTGATGAGGTGCGTCGCGCGAAGCCACAAAGGAAAATCGGGGTTTTCGCCGAGAGCCAAGACATAGTCCATGGGGAGAGCGTCCTAGTGAGATAATTTATGGGGAAAGGAACTATCTCTATTTTGACGGGTTTTCACGGATTAAACAAGCAGGCTGTAGATATGTGAAAATCCCGACTCTTTCGAGCCGGGATTTCCAGTGGCGGAGGATGTGGGATTTGAACCCACGAGGGGCGTGAACCCCGCACGCGTTCCAGGCGTGTGACATAGGCCGCTAGTCGAATCCTCCGAGAAGAAACATTAGCAGCCGTGGCAATTAGAATGCCAATCGCCTGGTCAGTACCGATTTTTGGGCAATTATTGGGTTTCGGTAGGGCAGGACCCGGCGCTCACCGAACTGCTGCCGCTTGCCGATGCCCCCACAGCCTTCCGCCTCGCCCCAAGCGATGTCGGGCGGCGGTGTATTTGGCTTATGCGGGCCGTGGGCGTTAAGGTAAAGACAGGATTCCGCGTGGCGTCCATCCTCTGAACTCCCCCAGGGCAGGAATGCAGCAAGGGTCAGGAGGCTCTGACGGGTGCGCGGGGTCCCTTTTTTGTGCAGGGTGCGTTAGTATTGGTGGCTAAACGTCGCACCACACTATGGAAGGTAAGACATACTAATGTCGCTTCTCACTCTGGAATCGTCCGCCTTGGCAGAACTTGCCGCGAAAGTCCGCGAAGAATATGCGGGACTGAAGGCAAAGGGCCTCAAGCTGGATTTGACCCGTGGCAAGCCATCGAAGGCGCAGCTCGATCTCTCCAACGCGCTGTTATCGCTGCCGGGTGAGGGAAACTACACCGATTCTGAAGGCGCTGACCTGCGCAACTACGGCAACCTGAAGGGCGTGAAGAAGCTGCGTGAGCTGTGGGGCGAGTTAATCAATATTGACCCAGAGCTCTTGCTGGCCGGCGATAGCTCCTCGCTCAACATCATGTTCGACCTCATTTCTTGGTCCTATATCTTCGGCACCAATGATTCGCCGCACCCGTGGAGCGAGGAAGAAACCGTCAAGTGGATCTGCCCGGTTCCCGGCTATGACCGGCACTTTGCCATCACGGAGCTCTTCGGCTTTGAGCTGGTGACTGTGCCGATGGAAGACGACGGCCCAGATGTCGAGGCCATCGCTAAGCTCGCCCAGGACCCACAGGTCAAGGGCATGTGGCTCATCCCCATGTTCTCCAACCCCACCGGCGTACTCATCTCGGAGGAAAAGACCCGCCGCCTGGCAGAAATGGACACCGCGGCGCCCGATTTCCGCATCGTGTGGGATAACGCCTATGCAGTACACACGCTGACAGAGGAGTTTCCGGAAGTCTTGCCGGTGCTGGACATCGCCAAGCAGGGCGGGCACCCCAACCGCTTCTGGGCCATGTCCTCGAGCTCCAAGGTCACCTTCGCGGGCTCTGGCGTGAGCTTTTTCGGGTCCTCGGCGGAGAACCTTGATTGGTACCTGGCGAACGCGGGCATCCGCGGTATTGGGCCCAACAAGATTAACCAGTTCGCCCACGCCGAGTTCTTCGGCTCCGCGGACGGCGTGCGCGAGCTGATGCGCCGCCACGCCGAGCTGCTGGCGCCGAAGTTTGCCGCCGCGCGTCGCATCTTGGACGAGCGCCTGGGCGAGTACGGCGTGGCGGAATGGACCGACCCAGCGGGCGGCTACTTCATTTCCATGGACGTCGTCGATGGCACCGCTACCCGCGTGTGGGAACTGGCCAAGGACGCCGGCATCGTGCTCACCAAGGCGGGCGCGGCCTACCCGCACGGCCGCGATGAGAATGACCGCAATATCCGCCTTGCGGTGTCGCTGCCGCCGCAGGAGGAAATCGAGGAAGCCATCGACGGCGTTGCCACCTGCGTGCTCCTGGCGGCCATCGAAAAGGCGGAGGGCTAAAATCAACGCCGACGAATCCGCCGTGTGGCTCAGCGAGGTCATCCCGGCTCCCCTGGAGTTCCGGTACGTCGACGGGCGCAGGCTGGGTTTAGCCACGCTTGCCGATGCCCAATCCCTCGCCCTCACCACCACCTTCAACGACGTCGATACCGGCCTGCGCAGCGATGCCGAAGGCCTAGATGTGCGCTGCGAATTGGTCACGGTGGCGCGCGTGGGCCAGCCCGAAGTCGCCGCCGCCGTGGGGGCTGCGGCCGCGAAGCTAGAGAAGGCGGGCGGCCTCTTGCCCGCGCAGCCCGGCGTCTTGCTGCCGTCGCTTTTAGATCTCCCTGGCGAGCAGACCGTGCACCACGGGCTGCTCATCGCCCCGTACCTCTGGGGCGGGCAGACGCCGCAGTACCGCGAGGATGACCGCCTGACGCTCGTGCTGCAGTTGGTCATGCTGACGGATGCGGAATATGCGTTTGGGGTGGAAGAGGGCGTCGGCAAGCTGCAAGAGGCTGTGGCCGAGCAGGGCATTGACCTGCTGGACTGGTCGCGCGAGGGTTAGCCGGTAAACTGGCTAACCGTGGCTTTATACCGGAAATACCGTCCAGCAACGTTTGCCGAGGTCGTGGGGCAAGAGCAGGTCACCACGCCGCTATCTGCCGCCCTCGACGCGGGGCGCATCAACCACGCCTACCTCTTTTCCGGCCCGCGCGGCTGCGGTAAGACGTCTTCGGCGCGGATTATGGCCCGGTCGCTCAACTGCGAGCACGGGCCCACCTCGACGCCGTGCGGCAAGTGCGATTCGTGCGTGTCGCTCGCGCCCGGCGGTCCGGGCAACCTGGACGTGACGGAGCTCGACGCCGCCTCGCACAATGGCGTGGAGGACATGCGCGAGCTGCGCGACCGCGCCTACTATGCGCCGGCGGAATCGCGCTATCGCATCTTCATCATCGACGAAGCGCATATGATTTCCCCGTCCGGTGCCAATGCGCTGCTCAAGGTGGTTGAAGAGCCGCCGGAGCACGTGATTTTCATCTTTGCGACGACGGAGCCGGAAAAGATCATCGGCACCATTCGCTCCCGGACGCACCACTATCCCTTCCGCTTGCTTACCCCGCCCGCGATGAAGGGGCTGCTGCAAAGGACCGTCGCCTCTGAGGGCGTGCAGGTTGAAGACGCCGTCTATCCCATGGTCATCGAGGCCGGCGGTGGCTCCCCGCGCGATACCTTGTCGCTGTTGGACCAGCTTTTGGCCGGTGCGGGCCCCGATGGCTTGACCTATGACCTCGCGCGCCCGCTGCTGGGGGTTACGGACGTCACGCTTCTCGATGACACCATCGCTACCCTCGCCGAAAACGACAAGGCCGGCCTCTTCGCGCAGATCGACAGCGTCATCGAGGCTGGCCACGACCCGCGCCGCTTCGCCGTGGATCTGCTCGACCGCTTGCGCGACCTGATGATCCTGCAGGCCGTGCCGGACGCCATCGATGCCGGCCTGGTTTCCGCGCCTACCGACCGCGCCGAGGTGCTCACCGCCCAAGCGCAGCGTTTTTCCGGCCCGCAGTTGACTTATCTTGCCTCCACCGTCAATGACCGCATCAGCGATCTGACCGGGGCCACCTCGCCGCGTCTGCTGCTCGAAATCATGTGCGCACACCTGCTCATCGGTACCTCGTCCGGCGCGGCGCCGGGTGCAGCTCTGGGCGCCGCGAGCCAGCCAGGCCAATTGCCTCAGGCCGCCCAACCCAGCGGCGCCCCGCAATCCGCACAGGCAAGCCAGCCCAACCAGGCCGGCCAAGGGGCACAATCGGCGCAGGCAGCGCAAGCAGGACAGCCAGGACAATCGGGCCAGGCGGCACCCTCTGCGGGAAACGGCCCCGCCTTTTCGGGTGCCCAAGACCCGCAGTCGGCAGCGGCCGCCATCATCGCGCGGCGCCGCGCAAAGTCCCAGGCCCAGCAAAACCAGCCTGCTCCGGGCTCCACCGCACCGGCGGAGCCACAGCAACGACAAAACCAGGCCGCCACGGGCCCTACTGGCTCAGAGGTGCCTGCACAACAATCAAATCAAGCGGCCGCTGGCACCGAGGCACAGTCGGGGCAAGCAACATCACCGTCACCATCGTCTCAACCGGAGGCAACGGCGCAGCAATCGCGTGGCGAGCATGAGGGTCCTGCGCAGTCGGCGCAGGCCACCCCGGCTGAGCAGTCTGCGCAGCCAGCACCGGCGGCGCAACATGAACAGCCAGCGCAAACGGAGTCGACAGGGGCTGAGAATCAGGGACGATCTGAGTTGTCCCAAGAACAACCGAGCGCGGAGCATGCGCAATCGGCGCAGGCTGATTGGGCTGGGCGGCCTGAGCAGCAGTCCACGGATTCGCAGTCTAGCGATGTGCCTGAAAAGGACGCTTCGCCTGCTGGAGCAGGCGACGACGTAAAAACTGACGTCGGCGCGGATCCATGGGGCCAGGAGCGCCAGGTTCCGCAGAATGCGCCAGCCCGCGGCAACGGCCAGGCGGAGCCGCTGGAGAAGCCGGTGCCGGCGGCGCCCGCGCAGTCGGAGGGGCAGCAACAAGCCCAGGCAGAACAACCGCAGGCGCAAGGGGCATCGGCAAGCGGCGATGACGGTGACTTGGTGGAGGCAGTGAAGCGGAAATGGGTGGAGCTGAGGGGGAGCGTCGGCAAGCGTAATAAGGTCGCCGAAATCATGCTTGCCGAAGCCCGCGTGCTCGGGTTCCGCGATAATACGCTGACGCTGGGGCATACCACCGGTGCGCTGGCAGAACGCATCAATGCGCCGGCGAATAATTCCGTTATCGTGGACGTGCTGCGGGAGGAATTCCAGCGCGATATTGAGGTCAATTGCGTGGTGGGCACGGACCCGAAGACCGCCGGTTTCGATGCGCCGCGGGCCCCGCAAGCTAAACCCGAATGGAACCCCAACGCGCCCGAACGCGAGCCCAGCGATGACAAGGAGGCGGAGAGTAAGCCCGGGTGGCGCTCGCGCATCGCCAAGGCAAGCGAGGTGGCGAAGCAGCGCGATGAGGAATTCGCGCGCACGCCGCAATTTAGCAACGGGGTGCCGCTGCCGCCTGAGCCGGAGGGCCCCGCGGACGAGCCGCCGCCGGAAGAACCGCCGGCCTATACCCGCGATGACGAAGAACGCGACATGGTCGAAGCCGCGCAGTCCGCAGGCGAAATGGACCACCGCAGCGCCACCGAGGTGGCGATGGAGCTCGTGGAAAAGGAACTAGGCGCTCGCCGTGTCTAGGACTGTGGCACGGTAGACTCGGGCGGTAGCAAAGCTATTGAGAAAGGACGAAAGCTATGGCTGAACAAGATTCCACCCCACAACCCAACGACATGAATGACCTCATCGCGCAGGCCGCGCAGGTGCAGGCCGAGCTGCAGAAGGCGCAGGAAGAAATCCTGGCCACCAACGTTGAGGGCAGCGCGGGCAATGGTCTGGTTAAGGTGACCATGACCGGTGGCGCCGAGCTGGTAGACCTGCAGATTGATAAGTCCGTGGTTGACCCGGAGGACATCGATACGCTGCAGGACCTGGTGATGGGCGCGTTTAAGGATGCCCACGCCGCTGCGGGCAAGCTGGCACAGGAAAAGATTGGTCCCCTCTCGCAGGGCATGGGCGGCCAGGGCGGACCGTCGATGGATGACATGTTCGGCGGCAATTTCTAGCTGGGCGATATTCTAAAAAGGCCGTTGTCCCGATAGTGGGGCCGCGGCCTTGACGTAATTTTGGGAGTTGTGGTGTTTGAAGGACCTCTGCAGGACCTCATTGATGAGTTTTCGCGCCTGCCGGGCATCGGCCCGAAGTCGGCGCAGCGTATCGCGTTTCATGTGTTGCACATGGAACCGGAGGATATCGAGCGCCTGCAAAATGCCTTAGGCGGGGTGCGCGACGGCGTTACTTTCTGCCGCATCTGTTGCAATATTTCGCGCGAGGATGTGTGCCGGATTTGCATCAATTCGCAGCGCGACGCCTCGACCATTTGTGTTGTGGAGGAGCCGAAGGACATCCAGGTCATCGAGCGCACGGGTGAGTACGAGGGCCGCTACCACGTCCTCGGCGGTGCGCTGGACCCGCTGGCCAATGTTGGGCCGAAGGATTTGAATATTTCCACGCTCCTCCAGCGCTTGGGTGGGGTGCTGCCGGATAGGGAGTTGGCGGATTCCACGCCGGAGGCCCCGCTTTACGACGACACCCCCACCATCCACGAGGTCATCCTCGCCACCGATCCAAATACGGAGGGCGAGGCCACCGCGGCGTACCTGGTGCGGTTATTGCGGGACTTTCCCGATTTAAAGATCACCAGATTGGCCTCCGGCATGCCGCTCGGAGGCGATTTGGAGTTCGTGGACGAGCTCACTTTGTCCCGTGCGCTTTCGGGGCGCTTGACCATTTAGGAGTCCGCAGCACCGACCGCGGTGCCGCTCTGTTTCTTGGGGTTTAGGGCACGTCGGTGGTTGGCCCGCGTGGCGCCCGGCCGGTGAAGACTGGGGGAGGCGCATTCGGCTCAGGCGGCGAAGCCGAATGTGACGGTGCAGCGGAACCCGGCGGGTGGGCTGGGCGGTCCGCGTGGCGGGGATGCGGCGGCAGCCAGGCGATGCGCCCGTTGACGCGCGCCATCCGCCCGCGCCCCGGAAGGCCGTTGATGGAATTGTGGTACGGGCACAAGAGGCACATATTCGCCGGATGGGTGTGGCCACCGCGGGCATATTCGAAGATGTGGTGGGCTTGGCATTCGGCGGCGGGGCGCCTGCAAGAGGGCCAGGCGCAGCGCGCGCCTTCGGCCTCGAGCATGCGGCGCTGCTTGGCGGAGGCGTGGCGGGCGCGGTAGAGGTTGACGGGGCCTTCCTCGGGGTGGATGAGGGTGAAAAGCCCGGCGCCGGCGAGCGTGCGGCGGATAAGGTCGGCGCCGGTGATGGTGGCGCCGTTGGTCATGGCGAGGCGGACTTCGGAGCCCTCGCCGCGCATGATCTTCAGGTAATCCGGCAGCTCGATGATGACATTGGTGGTCACGCTGGCCGGCGCGACGGCGCGGGAACCGGTGAGCCAGGCGAGGGGATCGCCCTTCGCGGTGGCCCAGATATCGGCCATTTCGGCGGCGGGGCCGGTAAAGCTCAGCGTGGTTTTCTCGCCGTGCAGGATGCGGCGCCCGCCGTCTTCGCGCTCGGGCGGCGGGGCGATGTCGCGTAGCAGGCGGGTGGCGGCGCGGGACACTTCGGCGGTGGTCCCGGCGGTGGCGCACAGCGTTTCGCGGAAGCGCCAGCGCTCGGTGGGATTCTTCACCCGCCGGGAGCGGCGCGCGATGAGCGCGAGCGTGTCCAGGCTGTGCTGGTTGCGGCGCGCGGCGGCTAGGGCGCGGCGTTGATAGCGCGAGTGGCTGGTGGGAGCGAGGAAAGCCTCGGCGGTGCGGCGCAGCTCGCGCGCTTGGTCCGCAGGCAGGGGCAGGTCAGCGGCAGCGTAGGCCTCTTCAATCAGGTCTACGCCGCGCTTGGTGATGTCCCCCAGCTGCTCCAATAACGTCATACCCCGCAGCCTAGGGTTGGGGACTGGGAGCTACAAGGCGGCCGAGCCCGGCCTGTGGATAACTTGGCTCAAATCGGCCCTTTTGGGTCGTGAGGGCCGAGAATTGGCGAAGTTATCCACAGGTTTAGCGCTGGGAGCGCGGCGGCTCGGCGGCGTTGAAGCGCTCGGTGCGCAGGCGGTCGACCGCGGGGATGTCCAGCGGATCGAGATCGGCGAGCGGGACACCCATGGCTTGGGCGAGGAGCAGATCCGCGAGCTGCGGGTTCCGGGCAAGCGCCGGGCCGTGCATATAGGTGGCGATGACGCTGCCCTGCACGGCGCCTTCGTAGGTGCGCTGGGTGGAGCCATCGGCAAGATCTTCGGTGGCGGCCCGGTCGGCGTTGCCGTTACCGCGGGTGAGGGTTCCCAGCGGTTGGGCGGACGGGCCGAGGATGGTCGCGCCCAAGTGATTTTCGAAGCCGGTGAGCGGCTCGGTGAGATCTGCGGTCACGCCGGCGCCGGTAGGGGCGGAAGAAACCTCGCCGATGGCGCGGTCTTGCATGCCGGCGGTGGTGGCATCGATAAGCCCGACGCCGTCGATAATGCGTCCGGAGGCGCGGAAGGACTCGCCCAGGACCTGCAAGCCGGCGCAGATGGCCAAGATGGGGCGGCCGGACGTGGCGGCGCGGGTCAGCCCGCCATCGGCAATGAGGTGTTCTGCGGCAAGAATCTGCGCGGTGTCTTCGCCGCCGCCGATGGTATAAATATCCAGCGTCTCGGGCACGGGTTCGCCAAGCCGGATGGGGTGAATCTCGGCGTCGAGGCCGCGCATGCGGGCGCGTTGGCGCAGGACGAGGGCGTTGCCGTCATCGCCGTAGGTACCGAGGACATCGGGAAGCACTAGGCCGATATTAAGCATTATTAGCCTCCTTGGACAGGGCCTTTTTCAGATCGCGGAAGGCGGTGTAATTGGCAAGGACCTCGATGCGGCCCTCGGGGCAGGCGGCGAGCGCATCCATGGGATCCGGGATGAGCTCGTGGGTGATATCCGCGTAGACGAGGCGGACGGCAAGGTCGGTGCCGCGCTCGCCGGCGGCCTTGACGCTGAGACCGTTAAAGCCCTCGAATTTTACGTCCCAGAGCCAGGACATGTCGATGCCATCGGCAACCTGCCCGTTCGTGGCGATGACCAGCCCATCGGCGCTGCGGTCCACCATGGACAGGGCCTCTTGCCAGCCGGCGGGGTTCTTGGCCAGCAGCAGGCGAATCTCGCGGCCCTTCCAGTGGATGGTGGAATACCGGCCGGCGACGTCATCGATGCTTTCTGCCGCGGCAATTGCGCGGTCCAAGTCCACGCCGAAGCCCTCGACTGCCGCAGCGATGGCCTGCGCCGCGTTACCGCGATTGGCGCGGCCCGGCAGCGCCAGGTTGAGCGGGCGCTTTGCGGTGGGGGTGATGACGCCATGCTTATCGATGCCCCACGTCGGCTGCGGGCGGCGGAACTCGCGGCCATCGGCAAGCGGCTTGACCGCGTACCAGTCATCCTCGGTGCGCACGACGTGGCCGCCGGTGCGCGGGCAGGTGACGGAATCGCCGAGCCAGCCGGCGCCGGCGGAGACCCAAATGATGTTCTTGGCGTCATAGGCCACCGAGGTCATGAGCACGTCATCGCAATTGGCGATGACCAGCATGTCCGGGTGGGCCTCCACGGCGCCGCGGAGGGCGCGTTCGATCTTGTTGATCTCGCCGACACGGTCGAGCTGATCGCGGGTGAGGTTGAGCAGGACGAGCGCCTGCGGGGTGAGGTTATCGGCGACGTGCGGCACGTGCAGCTCGTCGACCTCGAGGACCAGGTGCGAGGCGTCCTTGCCCGCCATGAGCGCGGAGATGATGCCGGCGTCCATGTTATCGCCGCCGTCGTTGGTGGCGACCTGGTGCTCGGCGCGGACCGCGGCGGCGAGCATACGGGTAGTGGTGGACTTGCCGTTGGTGCCGGTGACCAGCACGGCCGGGCGCCCGCCGCCCAGGTTGGTCATGATGGAGGGATCAATGGCATTGGCGATAAGGCCGCCGATCATTCCGCCGGCGCCCCGGCCGGTGGCGCGGGAAGCGGTGGTGGCCAGCTTCGCGGCGGATGTCGCGGCGGTGGTGCGCAACTTCTTCAAGGCACCCGGGACTGAAAAACTCATGCCCCCTAGGGTAGTCGGGGAAGCGGCCTAGGCGTTGTTCTTGGGCGCCGAGCCGCCAGAATTTCGCCGCCCCCGGCCGCGCCCGCCGCGCCTGCGCCGCCGCTTCTGGCTCTTGCTCTGGTTATTTCCGCCGCTTTTTTGCGGGGGTTGGCGCCGCGCAGTGGTGGTGGGGTCTTCGATGCGGGTGAGGGCATCGAGAAACGCGGCATCAGACATCAGCGGGATGCCCTTGCGCTGGGCGTGCATGGCCTTGCCCACGAGATCCGTGGTGACGTTGCACACGACAAGCGATGCCTCGCGGGTGAGCTTCTCTGAATAGTTCAGCTCCTCGCGCATGAGGGCGGAGATAATCGTATCCGGGTCCTCCAGGATTTCGGGGGCCACGACGATTTCCATGCCGCGGCGCAGTTCCTTGCCGGGCTCGTACTTGCCGGGGTTGTGGTGCTGCACGGGGGCTTCGGCGGCATCGACGCGCACGTGCGAGCGCTGCAGGCCAAAGCGGTCGGCGCGGACATCGTCTGGGGCATAGCTGCGCACCGGGCCGCGTTGTTGGTGCTGGTAGAGCTGGATGAGCAGCTCCGTCTCCTCGCGCGAGGTCTCCTGCTCCGGGCGGCGGGCGCGTTCCACCGTTGCCTTGGGATCGGCAGCCAGGCCATTTTGCTTAGCGACGCCCCTCAGCCGCACATCATTCGACCGCACCCCCTGCGCATACGAGGTGGCCAAGGTGTCGATGATGCGCACCGGGGCGGGCATGTGGCCCACCTTTTGGCGGCGCCGCTTGCCCTTATTGCGCCCGCGGTTGCGCGCGCGGTTTTGGCGGGCGGCGGTCATCATGGCGCGGCGGGCCTCGGCGACGATAAAGCCCCAGGTATAGGGGATATCGTGGACGACGAGGGTGCGGCCATCGATAAGCTTATCCAGCGATTTGAGGATCCTGCTAAAAGCAGGGGCCTGCTCGATATCCGCGACGGTCAGCCCGTGGAGGTGGTGCGGGCCGGCGTCGATATCCGGCTTGAGCACGGCGTGGAAGCGCTGGCCAATATCGCCGGCATTATCGAAGGCCACCGCATCGATGGTGACTATGCGCCCGGTCGAGGGGTGGATGCCCGTGGTCTGCAGCGTGAGGGCCACGTAGGGGTGCTTGGTGACGGTCTCGGCTTTTTCCGGCTGCTTTTGCGCGGCGTTGTCCGCGCTGGATGCGGAGGTTGATCCGGTTGATTCGGTCGGGGCAGACGAAGCGGTTGGGCCGGCTGGAGTTTTCGGCGTTGCAGGACCGCCGGAGGGACGGACGGCGCGACGCGGCCGAGGCCGGCGCGGGCCTGGTTTGGCCATACCTGTGCTGTTGGGGACGCTGGTGCTGGATTCGCTTTGGGAGTTGGGGCCCGGCTTGCGCTGCTGTGCCGCAGCTTTGGTCTCCGGCTGGGCAGGGTTGGTGGAGTCGGCTGCGGAGTGAGGGGACGCCTGGGCGTGGGTCCTAGCCGCATGCTGGGACGCCATGGTCGCCGGCGAAGGAGCCTGCGGCGACCGTGGGGAGGGGCCAGGTGTGTTATTCATCAACCTAAGTCTAGTATCCCGGAATTCCTGTGGCGGGACAGGGCGCGCCGGGCCTTTTCGTTGCCTAATCCGGTTTAGTGGACACTAAACCGCGACGATGAATACGGTCACCAGCGCCACGACGGCGACTAGGGCTATGGCCGTGACCCACCACCCGGTGTGGCGCGTGGGCTCCGGGGTGGCGGTGACGGCGCGAAAGCTGCTGGTTTCGAAGGTCTCGGTCGCCGCCTGCGTGGTCGGGGTGGCCACGGCCACCGAGTCCTCGTTGGAGGCGGGAAGCGGGTCGCCGGCGTAGATGCTCAGCACACGATCGTTGCCGCGCGGGGCGTGGTAGGCGTGGGCGAGGATGGGGGCATCGGCAAGCGGGGGCAGCGAGGGACCCGGGGACAGTGTGGTGAGGAATTTAGGGCCGAAGAAGACGTCGACGGCGTTGGCGGAGGGCACGAGGTTGACCAGCACGTGCATCCGGGCCTGGGCCGGGATGTCGAGATCCGCGGGGAGATCGGTGATATCGATGGGCGGGGCGTAACCCAGCATCGTATAGGGGCCGCCGGGCGGATTATTCGCTGGCAGGCAGAGCCCGGGGCGGGGAAGCAGGAGGGTGACGTGGCCATCGGCATGCGGCTGGGCCGTGGCGGCCGGGGTGAGACCGGCGCGAAAAAGCAGGTCGATCTCGGGGTATTCCGCGCGGTCCGCGGCGCTAATGGTGCCTATCTGTTCTTGGGTTTCCACGCTTAAACCGCCCTCCTGGCCGGGAGCCAGGGTGACGGTAAATTCCTCCGTGCCCTTCACCGATGCGCCGTGAATGGGCAAGGCCTGCACCGCGCCGAGGCCGCGGTGGGGGATGAGGTAGGTAGAAGAAGGCATAGTCGATCTTCTACCATGCTCGGCTGCGTCCGCGTTAGGCCAACGCGCGGTTTACTGCGGAGGTAATCGCGTTGATGGAGGCGCGGGTCGTGGAAGCGGCGATGCCCGCGCCCCAGACCTTGTTCTGGTTGACGTCGGCGGCAATGTAGCAGGCGGCCTCGGCATCATCGCCGGCCGAGCGCGATTGCTGGGAGTAATCGATGACATCGAAGTCGATGCCCAAGGACTCCAGCGCATTGGCGTAGGCGGCGATGGGGCCGTTGCCGGTGCCGGTGACCTCGGATTCCTTGCCGTTGTAGGTCACGGTGGCGGTGACGGTGGCATCGGTATCTTCGGCGGAAATATTGTCGATCTCAAACGATTCCAGCTGCAGCGGGGTGGTGCGGTCCAGGAATTCGGTGGCGAAGATGTCCCACATATTCTTGGAATTGACCTCGCCGCCTTCGGTATCGGTGATTTCCTGCACGACGGTGGAAAACTCCGCCTGCATGGCGCGCGGCATATTGATGCCGTGGTCGGTCTTCATGATGTAGGCGACGCCACCCTTGCCGGACTGGGAGTTGACGCGGATAACGGCCTGGTAATCGCGGCCCACGTCCTTCGGGTCGATGGGCAGGTAAGGAACCTCCCAGATGGCATCGCGCAGCTCTTCCCAGCTGACGTCGGTGGAATTGGCCTCCGGGCGCACCGTTGCGGCCAGCGCGTCCAGGCCCTTATTGATGGCATCCTGGTGCGAGCCAGAGAACGCGGTAAAGACCAGTTCACCGCCGTAGGGGTGGCGCTCGGGAACGCGCAGCTGGTTGCAATATTCCACGGTCTCGCGGATCTTGGGCAGATCGGTGAAGTCGATCTGGGGGTCAACGCCCTGGGTGAGCATGTTCAGGCCCAAGGTCACCAGGTCCACGTTGCCGGTGCGTTCGCCATTGCCAAACAGGCAACCCTCGATGCGGTCGGCGCCGGCCATATAGCCCAGCTCGGCGGCGGCAACGCCCTCGCCGCGGTCATTGTGGGGGTGCAGCGAAATCAAGATGGAATCGCGCCGGGCCAGGTTGCGGTCCATCCACTCGATGGAATCGGCGTAGACATTCGGCGAAATCATCTCCACCGTGGACGGCAGATTGATGATCATCGGGTTCTCGGGGCTCGGATCCATGATGGCGACCACGTCATCGCAGACCTCGCGGGCGAAATCCAGCTCGGTGCCGGTAAAGGACTCAGGGGAGTACTCCCAGCGCCAGTTGGTATCGGGGTAGTCGGCGGCGATGGATTTGATGAGCTCGGCGGCATCGGTAGCCAGCTTCTTGATGGCCGGCTTGTCCTTGCGGAAGACCACGCGGCGCTGCAGCTTCGAGGTGGAGTTATAAAAGTGCACGATGACGTTCTTGGCGCCGGCGCAGGCCTCGAAGGTGCGGCGGATCAGGTGCTCGCGGGCCTGGACTAGGACCTGGATCGTGACGTCCTCTGGAATCTTATCGCCCTCGATGATTTCGCGGACGAAGTTGAAGTCCGTCTGGGAGGCGGACGGGAAGCCCACCTCAATTTCCTTGTAGCCCATCTGCACCAGCAGGTCGAACATGCGGTGCTTGCGCTCGGGGCTCATGGGATCGATCAGCGCTTGGTTGCCATCGCGCAGGTCCACGGCGCACCACTGCGGGGCGTGGGTGATCTTCTTGCTCGGCCAGGTGCGGTCCGGCAGGTCGATGTCCTCGACCTCTACGGCGAAGGGCTGGTAGCGCTCGAACGGCATGGAGGAGCCGCGCTGCTTATTCCAGGCGGGTTGTCCCTCGCGGGGAGGGCCTGCAGGGGTGGTGATTTCGCGGGGTGCGCTGATGAAGGAATCGTTGGGAGACATGGGGTGCGGTGTCCTTAATGTGTTTGGTGTCGGGAAGTGCGACGGCCAGCTGGGCTAAGGATTGCCAGACTCCGCGACGGGGCGCTGGCCGTAGGTTTAGGCCGAAATCCCGCCGCGGCAGATAAGGAGTAGGTCGTTCCGCAATGTCATACCGGTCACACTACAGAGAATCTCACTGTGTGGCAACATATTTCATTCAGCGGGACGCGCGGGCCCGTGGCGTACCATGCTAGTGTGCCTATCGCTCCTACCACCCGCCGCCCCACGGTGACGTCCACGCTGCGCTGCTGGTTTTATGCCGCGCTCGTGGCGGTTGTAGGCACGGCGATTCGCCTCAGCGTGCTCGCGGCGATGGCCGCGGCGCAGGGCGATTCGCTGTGGGGGCTGCTGAATAAATGGGACGCCAACTACTACGTCGAGATCGCCCGCGCGGGCTATGGCGGCGCGGGCGGTGCGCCGGTGGAAGAAACCACCCTCGCCTTCTTTCCCGGCTTCCCGCTGGTGGTGCGGATAGTCAGCAACCTGCTGGGCACGGATGTTGCGGGCACAGCGATAGTCCTCAATCTCTTTTTCACCATTGCCTTGGCGGCGGGTGTTATGGCGCTGGCCCGGCAGATGGGCATGGACACGCGCGGCCAGGTGCTCGGCGCGACGGTGGTCACCAGCGCGCCTATGAGCATCGTTTTTTCCATGCCCTATACGGAGGCGCTCTTCGGCGCGCTCGCGATCTGGTCCGTTGTGATGCTGCATGGTAAGCGTTGGATCGCGGCCGGGGTGCTGACTTTTCTTGCCGCCTTCGTCCGTCTGACTGCGGTGGATCTCATTGTGGTCTTCGCACTCATGGTGCTCTGCAAGGCGCGGCGCACCTGGTGGGCCTGGCTCAGCGTGGCGGTATCGGCGTTGCCCG
This sequence comes from Corynebacterium sp. KPL1824, assembly GCF_000478095.1. NCBI lineage: Bacteria > Bacillati > Actinomycetota > Actinomycetes > Mycobacteriales > Corynebacteriaceae > Corynebacterium > Corynebacterium sp. KPL1824. The sequence continues at coordinate 333,328 of NZ_KI515749.1, forward strand.
TGGCCGGCTATATCTGGTGGGCGAATCGCCATTTATCCGGCGCCGGTGGGTATTTTGGTTTGCAGGAAAAACACTGGAATTCCGGATTCGACGGCGGCCGCGCGACGGTGTCCTGGGTGGCGGAGACGCTTTCTAGCGCCACGAATGGTGGCTACCTGCTCAGCGCCGCGGTGATCATCGCCGCCCCCATCTGCCTGCTGGCTGCCTGGGGGCGCCTCCCGCTGCCGGCCTGGCTATTTGCTGCGGTGCTGATGGCCAATGTGCTGCTTTCCGATGGCATCATGCATTCTCGCCCACGCCTCTTACTGCCCGCAGTGGTGGTCATGGTGCCGTGGGTGGGCAAGAAGGGGGCATCGGCAAGCGTGGCCGTAGGCGCCTGGGTGCTCTTCGGCGCCTGGTTTTCGGCCTATATGCTGGCCGTATTCGAGTGGGCCATCTAGCTGCGCTGGCTGACCGGGTTGCGCGACAAAATGATGGTCGCGGCGATCATGACGCCGAGCGCGGCCACCATGACAAGCCAGCCGGCGGTGGAATCGATGAGGAATTTCTCGCCCAAGACCATATAGCCCAAGCCGAAGGCGACGATGGGCTCGAAGATGGTCATGGCCGGCAGCGACTGCGCCAGCGGGCCGGCGTTAAAGGAGTATTGCTGCACGACGGTGCCGGTCAGGGCGAGGCCGATGAGGCCGTAGAACTGCCAGCTGCCCACCAAGACGCTCAAGCCCTCGTGGGTGAAGATGTCCACCACGGCCTTAGAGAGCAGCGCGACGAAGCCATAGATGACGCCGCAGGCAGTGCCCAGGGCAAGCGGGCGCTGCTCGCGGAATTTATGGCCGGCCACGCCCAACGCGACCAGGGTGGCCAGGCCCAATAGCAGCGCGGGCCACCACTGGCTCCACTCGGGCCGGGGATTGCCGGCAACGGGGCGGCCGTAGACCACCATCACGCCGACCGCTACCGTGAGCGCAATGGACCAGAACGTCTCGTGCACGGGCATGGGGCGCTTGGCATACCAGGCCGAAAGCGGCAGGGTAAACATGAGCGAGAGCACCAAAATGGGCTGGACCACCAGCAAGGTACCAAAGCCCAGGGCGACGACTTGGAGGCCGTAGGCGAGTATGGCCGCGCCGGTGCCGACCCACCACAGTGGGTTGGTCATGGCGGAGCGCATGACTGAATCGTCTGCTTCAAGGGCGATGCGGTGGCGAACGACCGTGCCCCAAGCAACCGTAAGCGCGGAGGCGAGCGCGAAGAATACGGCCAGGAAGTTGCTTAACACCCGCTCAACGCTAGTAAAAAAGTGACGGAGATGCATTTTGCTTAGCGATGCCGCCCCCGCTCCGCCGCCTCGCGTACGCACGGGGGTGGGTGTGAATAAAATAAAAGTATTGTTTCGGAATTATGATGAGGTGTAGCGCCTTGCGGGGTAGCATAGGAATTTGACTAGTGTCCGACAGGTATTTCTGTGGCGCGCCTGCGCCCAGGAGTGCCTTTTAAAACGAAAGGTGGCAACCACACCGTGGCCCTGATCGTTCAAAAATACGGCGGCTCCTCCCTCGAATCCGCAGATCGCATCCGCGCGGTAGCGGAGCGGATTGTGGCCACTAAAAAGCAGGGCAATGATGTCGTCGTGGTGTGTTCTGCAATGGGGGATACCACCGATGAACTTCTTGACCTTGCAGCGCAAGTCAATCCCGTTCCCCCGCAGCGCGAAATGGATATGCTCCTTACCGCGGGCGAGCGCATCTCCAATGCGCTAGTGGCCATGGCGGTGGAGTCCCTGGGTGCGAAGGCCCAGTCCTTTACCGGCTCCCAGGCGGGCGTGCTGACGACCGAACGCCATGGCAATGCGCGCATCGTTGACGTTACCCCCGGCCGCCTGACTGAGGCCCTAGAGGATGGACAGATCTGCATCGTGGCCGGCTTCCAGGGCGTGAATAAGGACTCGCGCGATGTGACCACCCTGGGCCGCGGCGGGTCCGATACCACTGCGGTCGCCCTGGCCGCGGCGCTGAAGGCGGATGTGTGCGAGATTTACTCCGATGTCGATGGCGTCTATACCGCCGATCCGCGCATTGTTCCGGATGCGCAAAAGCTAGAAAAGCTCTCTTTTGAAGAGATGCTGGAAATGGCCGCCGTAGGATCCAAGATTCTGGTCCTGCGCAGCGTGGAATACGCTCGCGCTTTCAATGTTCCGTTGCGAGTTCGCTCGTCTTATTCAAATGACCCCGGCACGTTGGTGACCGGCTCGATGGAGGATATCCCCGTGGAAGAAGCAGTACTTACTGGTGTAGCAACTGATAAATCCGAGGCGAAGGTAACCGTGCTGGGCATCCCAGATCGCCCGGGCGAGGCCGCGAAGCTATTCCGCGTCATCGCCGATGCGGAGATCAATATTGACATGGTGCTGCAAAACGTCTCCTCCTTGGAGGACGGCACCACCGATATCACCTTCACCTGCCCGCGCGCCGATGGCCCCCGCGCGATGGAACTATTGAGCAAGCTGCAGTCCGAGGGTGGCTGGTCCAATGTGCTTTACGATGACCAGGTGGGCAAGGTCTCCCTCGTCGGCGCCGGCATGAAGTCCCACCCCGGCGTGACGGCGGACTTTACCGAGGCCCTGCGCGATGTGGGAGTGAACATGGAGCTTATTTCCACCTCCGAAATCCGCATCTCCATGCTGACCCGCGAGGCGGACCTAGAGAAGGCGGCGCGCGCCCTGCACGATAAATTCCAGCTCGGCGGCGAGGAAGAAGCCACCGTCTATGCTGGAACCGGACGCTAAACCAGAACAAATAAAGAGGAAGACAATGACTACCGTTGCAGTCGTCGGCGCTACCGGCCAGGTCGGCCGCGTGATGCGCTCCATTTTGGAAGAACGCAATTTCCCGGCGGATAAGGTGCGCTTTTTCGCCTCCGCCCGCTCGGCCGGCACCGAGCTGGAATTCCGCGGCGAGCAGATCGAAGTGGAGGACTTGGCCGAGGTCACCGAAGAGTCCGTGGCCGATGTCGATATCGCGGTATTTTCCGCGGGCGGTTCCACCTCTGAGAAGTGGGCCCCGGTCTTCGCCGCCGCGGGCGCTACCGTGGTGGATAATTCTTCGGCCTACCGCAAGGACCCAGAGGTCCCGCTCGTGGTATCGGAGGTAAACCCCGAGGAGGCGAAGAACCCGCCGAAGGGCATCATCGCCAACCCGAACTGCACCACCATGGCCGCCATGCCGGTGCTGAAGGTGCTGCACGATGCCGCCGGGCTTAACAAGCTGCACGTATCGTCCTACCAGGCGGTATCCGGATCCGGCCTGGCGGGCGTGCAGACACTCGCCGCGCAGGTCTACAGCGTGGGCGATCACAACGTAAACCTGGTCCACGATGGTTCTGCGCTCGATGATGAGGACCTGGGGCCTTTTGTTGCGCCCATCGCTTATAACGCCCTGCCCTTTGCCGGCAACCTCGTCGATGACGGCAGCAATGAGACCAACGAGGAGCAGAAGCTGCGCAACGAATCCCGCAAGATTCTCGGCCTGCCGGACCTCAAGGTCGCCGGCACCTGCGTGCGCATTCCCGTCTTTACCGGCCACACCCTGACCATCCACGCGGAGTTCGACAAGCCCATCACCCCGGAGCAGGCCACCGAGCTTCTGGGCGATGCCCCAGGCGTGACGCTTGCCGATGTCCCCACCCCCCTCGCCGCCGCCGGCAAGGACGATTCCTTGGTCGGGCGCATCCGCCAGGATCAGACGGTAGATGACAACAAGGGTCTCGTGCTCGTCGTCTCCGGCGATAACCTGCGCAAGGGCGCAGCGCTTAATACCATTCAGATCGCAGAACTGTTGGTATAGGCCCGCAAGGCACCACCGCGCCGGGCAGAGCTGCGAAGCCTTGCCCGGCGCTTTGCAATATGAAAAATCGGCTCCTCGCTTCCCACCGCGGGAAGGAGGAGCCGAATTACGTTTTGCTTCGCTAAGGCTTAGTCCTTAGCCTTCGTCTTTCTTGCCAAAGTCCAAGTCACTATCAACGGAAGGTACTTCCGGCTTCGTGTGCTGGACGTAGGTGACGGAAGGCGCAGGCTCTGAACGGTCGTAGTCGAGCTCATCGTCCTCTTCGAGCTCCTCGTGGATATCCTCGGCGAGGTGATCGATGAATTCTTGCGTGTGCATATTGGAGGCTGCGGCTAGCATGCGCAGCTCGCGCTCGTTCTTCTTGGTAAAGCGCTCGCGCGGGTCCAGCTTGCGGGCGACGAGATCGTGGGCGCGCATGCGGCGATCGGATTCATCGGCAAGCATGCCGCGGTTCTTAATGCGGTTATAAACCATCACGACAATCATCAGCAGGCCAAGGTAACCCAGGATGGGGTAGACGTTGCTGACCAGGGACTGGAAGCCGATGAAGGACAGGATGAAGCCGATGATGCAGGATGCGGCGTATACGGGGTAGAAGCGCTTCGGGTTATTGCGGGTCAGGCGCTTGCCCAGGGCGTAGAACATACCGATGGCTGTGTTAAAGACCATGCCGTAGATGACGAAGGTCATCAAGATGCCGAGAACCGGGTGGATGCCGGTAATCAGCTTCAGCACCGGCATGTCCTCGCCGTTGACGTCCTTGGCCTCGAAGAAGAGGGCGAAGACGAGCAGGGCCAGCAGGATGAGGTAAAGGAAACCACCGATGAGGCCACCGATGCCCACGGCGCGGTTATCTAGGAAGTTACCGCCGATGACGATGGACATGGACACGGCCGTCATGACGTTCAGGCCGGTGTAGTTCAGGGCGGAGAGCCACCAGTTAGGCAGCGAGGTATTGACGTTATCGATGGCCCAGGTATTCAGGGATGCGAAGTCCACATCGGCCGTAAGGATGGTGTAGCCGGTGGCCAGTACCACGAAGACGATGATGAACGGGGTGATGGTACCGATGACGCGGGTGACGCGGTCCACATCCATAAGGCCCACCAGCAGCACGAGGATCAGCATGACGGTGCCGCCGACCCACACGGGGATGCTGGGGAATTGCTGGTTGATATTGGAGCCACCACCGGCGAACATGACGAAGCCGATGGAAAACAGCGTAATCAGCGTGGACCAGTCCAAGATCTTGGCGGTGACTGGTGAAGCGATCTTGTTGTAGACAGCGGTGTGTTCCACCGCCTGGAAATAGGAGCCCAGCTGCAGGATGGACACGCCGGTGACCATCATGAGGGCGGCGGCGAGGGCGATGCCCCACAGGCCCCATTCACCGAAAGCTACGAAGTACTGCATGGCTTCTTGGCCCGAGGCAAAGCCTGCGCCCACCACGACGCCAATAAACGCCATGGAAATTCCGACTGCGCGTTTAATCATGAGGGGAGAAACTCTCTTACTCACACTCGCCGGGCCCGGCTTTGGGAACGCGCGGGCCCGGATCGACGGTCGATTTATCACGTGTGTGTATCTAATAGAATCACATTTCACCCGTTACTTCACAGCTGAAATCGTGTCACTTTAGTATTTTTCTACCCCGACCTCAGGCCGCATGCGCCCGCTGCGCTGCCCTAAGTACCTGCACTTTGATAAGTATTGCGGCGAAAGTATGCGTCTAGGTGGTCGAACATTCGGGGGTATTAATTTGCGCCCTCGATGAGGTCCTTGCGGGCGCGCGCCACGCGGGAGCGGATGGTGCCAACGCGCACCCCGGCGATCTTGGCCGCTTCCTCATAGGTATAGCCCAGTACCTGGGTGAGGATGAGGGCTTCGCGGCGGTCGGCGGGGAGGGCATCGATAAGCGCCCGGGCATCGATCCAATCGCTCCAGGAGCCGGAGTTTTCCGCGGCGGAGCTCATGGCGTCCTCGTATTGCGTGGCGGACTTGCGGGGCCGGGCCATGTCGTGGCGGATATTATCCACCCAGACGCGCCGGGCCAGCGAGAGCAACCAGGTGCGCGCGGAAGAGCGGGCGGCAAAGCGCGGCAAGGCGCCGATGACGCGCAGGTAGGTCTCTTGGGTGAGGTCGTCGGCGATTTCGGGGCCACCCAGGTGGGCGAGCAGGCGCCAGACGTCATCCTGGGTGGCCTTGATGAACTCCGTAAGCGCTGCTCGGTCGCCGCGCCCAGCCCGGAGGGCGAGCTCGGTGACGCGGGCGTCGTCTGCTGCGGAGTGGTGTGTCACCTGAATGAATCTACCAGTAGCACCTGGATTTCTTATCCAAGGTTGCGGTGGCTGGGACACGGGCAAGCAACACGTGCGCGCGCAAGGTAGCGCAGCGCCGTTAAACGTAGTAAACTATGGGTTGTCCGTGATTGATAATTGACCCCAAATTATCGACTGATTGCCAGGAGGCAAAGACATACCATGACTAATTCCACCGCTGATGACATCTTGAACAAGGGACAGCGTCCCGCAGGTAAGGGCACCACGACCCGCCCGTCCGGCCAACCCGTGCCGTCCGAAAACACGTCCGTGACCGCCGGCCCCCAGGGCCCGGTCGCGCTCAACGATATTCACCTCATTGAAAAGCTCGCCCACTTCAACCGCGAGCGCGTGCCTGAGCGTACCCCGCACGCCAAGGGCCACGGCGCCTTCGGTGAGCTGCACATCACCGAAGACGTGTCCGCCTACACCAAGGCCAAGGTCTTCCAGAAGGGCACCGTCACCCCGATGATGGGCCGTTTTTCCACCGTCGCCGGCGAGCAGGGCTCCCCGGATACCTGGCGCGACGTGCACGGCTTTGCCCTGCGCTTCTACACCGAAGACGGCAACTTCGACATTGTGGGCAATAACACCCCGGTATTCTTCCTGCGCGATGGCATGAAGTTCCCGGACTTCATCCACTCCCAAAAGCGCCTGGGTGCTAATGGCCTGCGCGATGCCGATATGCAGTGGGATTTCTGGACCCGCAACCCGGAATCCGCTCACCAGGTGACCTACCTGATGGGTGACCGCGGCACCCCGAAGACCACCCGCCACCAAAATGGCTACGGTTCCCACACCTTCCAATGGGTCAACGAAGACGGCGAGGCCTTCTGGGTCAAGTACCACTTCATCTCCCGCCAGGGCGTAGAGAACTTCACCGATGAAGAGGCCACCGTGGAAGCCGGTAAGAACCCGGATAGCCACCGCGCGGACCTCTACAACGCCATCGAAGAGGGCAACTACCCCATCTGGGACGTCAAGGTGCAGATCATGCCGCTTGCTGAGGCTGAAGACTACCGCTTCAACCCCTTCGATCTGACCAAGGTCTGGTCCAAGAAGGATTACCCATTGCACGATGTGGGCTACTTCGAGCTCAACCGCAACCCGCGCAATTTCTTTGCCCAGATTGAGCAGGTTGCACTCGATCCCTCCAATATCGTGCCGGGCGTTGGCCTGTCCCCGGATAAGATGCTCCAGGCCCGCGTCTTTGCCTATGCTGACCAGCAGCGCTACCGCATCGGGCCGAACTACAAGCAGCTGCCGGTCAACCAGCCGCGCAATGCGGAGAAGGTCAATACCTACGAGCACGAGGGCCCCATGCAGTATTTTTACAATGCTCCAGAGGATCCGGTGTACTCGCCCAACCGCCATGCTAAGGGTGCGGGCGTGCTTGACGATGCCTCCGTAAACAACCGCGAGGACCTCGAGACCACCACTGCGGCAGACTTCTATGTGAACCCGGATCCTCACGGCCAGGACTTGGTCCGCGCACCGTATGTGCGCCACGCGGAAGACGATGACTTTGTGCAGGCCCGCGACCTGTACGAAAACGTCTACGACGACGCCGCCAAGGAGCGCCTGGTCACCAATATCACCAACGCGATGGCCGGCGTCTCCGAAGAAACCGAAGAGCGCGTGTACCAGTACTGGACCAACGTCCACCCGGACTTGGGTCAGCGCGTGCGCGAGGTCTTCGCTGAAAAGAAGTAGCCCGCCGCTGCGCTTGTACTGCTTCTTAGAGGCATAAAACACAGGCCGCCTTCGACCATCTGCTGTCAGTTGGGGCAGTTGGCCGAAGGTGGCTTTTGTGGTTTTTCTACGCTGGGCTAGTTGCAGCGGCGCATATCGTCTGCAACGAATTGAGGCGCGCCCTGGTTAAGCCATTTATCCACGTCATAGCACGGCTCGCTCATCCCCGAGGTGGCTTGGCCAATCGGGCGGATGACCGTCCATGCGCCATCGACAAAGTGGGCCCATACGAGCCAATCTGTTTGGTTTTGACCAAAGTGTGCCCAAGTGCCATCGCAATCGAGCACCACAATATTGCTCATATCGGGGGCTAGGGGAGCAAAGGATGCTGGTGAGCAATCGCCCTTTGCTTGCTTGGCAGTAGTGGTGACCGTGACCTCTTGCGGGATGGGCTGCTGCGCGTGCGTCTGTGCGGGCGAGGTTGCTGGGGCATCGGATGTAGTAGCCGTCGTTGGCTCCGGAGAGCTCGTAGCGCTGGAGCTGGACTGCGCCACGGCATCGGAAAATTGGGGCTCGCTAGGGTTGGCGGAGTTATCGGCATCATCGGCGCAGGACACCAGTGCCATGCTCAGCGGAAACGCGGCCGCGCAGGCTAGCGTGCGGGAGAGAACGGATTTTCGGGGGACAGGCATGTCTTAATAGTAGATTCTCTTTGTTATGCGCGGGGATCGGCGCGCCTGCAGAAAGGGAATGACCTGCAGCGATAGGTTACTAGCATGACCAAAAGCCTTGCCTCGACCGCGTCTACTGCGTCCGCGAGTTCCTCGCGGTGGCGCACGCTCTTATTGCTCGTATTGCTCGCCGTGCCGCTTATCGTTGGTACCGCAGTGGCGACCTGGTCGCAGTGGGAACCGGCGCACGCGTGGTCGAGCGCCGCGCAGCCTTATGGCGCACCGCAGGCGAATTCGGCATCGCCAGAGCTCAAGGAAGCTGCCGAGGCAGCCAGCCGCGCCCAAGCGCAGGCCAGCATCTTGAAATCCGGCGCGGACCGATTGAACAAAGGCACCAGCGAGTTGGATAAGGGCGCGGGCGAGCTAGGAGAGGGCGTCGAAAAGCTCGCTGGCGGTTCGCAAGAGCTGGTGGCGGGGCTGAACCAGCTGCAGTCGGGGACGAATACCCTCGGCGGAGGGGCGACGGAGCTGGCCAATACCGTTGGCGGGGCCGTCGACCAGGTCGTTGGCCTGGGAGCCGTCCAAGGCCAAATCCTGGAGGCCATCGATGGCACGGTGCGCGATTTGGAGGGAAATGATTCCAAGGAAGCGAAGCAAGTGCGCTCGCAACTGGGGGATCTGCGCAAGCAGGTGGAAAACTTCCGCCTCGATGAATCCCTGACCGGGGAGCTGAAGAAGTTGAAGGATGGCTCGCGCGATCTGTCCAACCAGCTGGCGGTAAGCGGCTATGCCTACCACGACGGCATCAACCAGGCCGTGGCTGGTGCGCAGCAGCTCAACCAGTCCATCGTGGAGCTTAATAGCCGCGTGGATGAGGCACTCGATGGGGTGGGCAAGCTTGACGATGGCGCCGGCAAGCTCACCGGCATGGCAGAACAAAACCAATCGAACCTGGGCGAGGTGCAGCGCTCGTTGCCTCCCGCACACGTGGCGGCGGACGAGGATGCGCGCCAGCTGAGCCCGGTCATCGCCTTGCTCATTTCCGCGCTCGTCCTGCTGGCCGGATCCGCCGCCGGTGTGGCGTGGAAACTGGGATTCCGCCCGTGGTTGATGGTCCTCGGCGGCTCGCTGGCAGCGGTGGCCATCGGGGAGATCCTGCTTTACGTCCTGTCCATCGGCATTACTCCCATCGCCGCCGTGGCCGCCGGCGGGGCGCTCTTCCTGGGTGCGCTGTCCTCCGCGCTTATCGTGCGCGGCCTGCTCGAACTGTGCGGCATGACCGTGGGGTCCATCCTCGCTGCGCTCTTTGGCATTGGGCAGACCGCGTTGGTGGGCTGGCTGTGGAAATCCGCGGCCATCGCCGGGGTGGACAAGGTATGGCAGGTAGTGGCCAACCTTTTGCCGCTGAACTGGACGACGGCCGCCGTGACCGTGGCTGGCAACGACGGGGAGGCCGTGGTGATGTGGACGGGCCTTGGCGTCTTGGGCGCTATCACTCTGGTGGGCCTGAGTGCAGTGAAATGGCTCGTTCCTGTCAAAAAGATTCAAAAATCCGGCGCTAAAGTATGAAAATTTATACTTAAATAGACAAAAGCTTGTATAAAGCTGGCAATATTTGCCAGCGCTATGGCTGGAATACGATAAGTGTTATTCTTACTAGTGCTCACACCGCCTACTTAGGGGGTAGGCGAGCGGCTTGCGCCGTTGTGAGTGATAGGGAATAGGGACGACGCGGTGCTGTAGGGGCGCCGCGTCGTTTCCCGTTTTTTACCCAAAGCTATATATCCACGGTGGGTGAGGGTTGTTTTATGCGCCCACCGGCAGGAATGTGCGCTACCACACAGTAATGTTTAACATTAGCCATACGTCTTTTGGCTAATGGCGTGCGCCATACGGGCGCCAGTGACATTTAAAGGAGCGCAATGCAGACCTCCCTCGGGCTGACCCTGATGGGATTGGCCATCATCTTTGTAACGGTGGGCATCCTCATCCGCGGCCGCGTTAATCCCATCATTCCCATGACCTTGGTACCCGTCATCGGCGCTGTGATAGCCGGCTTCGGCATAGAAGATATCGCGGATTTCTTTGGCGAAGGCTTAAGCTCTGTCATCAACGTCGTGGTGATGTTCATTTTCGCCATCATTTTCTTTGGCATCCTGCAGGACGTGGGGCTTTTTACCCCGGTGATCCGCAGCCTCATCAAGGCGACCCGCGGCAATGTCATGGCCGTGACTATAGGCACGGCCGCCATCGGCATCGTGGCGCACCTCGATGGTTCCGGTTCCACGACCTTCCTTATTACGATTCCCGCATTGCTGCCGCTGTACCGGGCGCTGCACATGTCGCGCTATGTCCTCATTACCATCGTGGCCCTGGCCGCCTCGGTGATGAATATGGTCCCGTGGGGCGGGCCGCTGGGGCGCGCCGGTGCGGTGGTTGAGCAAGACCCCAACGATATCTGGCTGCACCTATTGCCCATCCAGGGTGTGGCGGTGGTCCTCATCTTCGCCATCGCAGCCCTATTGGGGTGGCGCGAAAAGCGCCGCTTGGCCAAGCTGCAGGAAAGCGGCGAAATCAAGGGCGCCATCTCCGTGGACGTGAATTCCTTGGCGGATGATTTTTCCGCCAAGCAGGCCGAAGAACAGCAGAAACTCGGGTTCAGGTACCGGAAATCACGGTGGGTTACTATCGCGAATGTCGTCGTCGCCTTGGCCGTGCTTGCCGCCCTGCTTTCGGGCTTGTTGCCACCGGCGCCCGCGTTCCTCATTGCCACCACCATTGCCTTGGTAGTGAACTTCGACGGTGCGATGGAGCAGGGCGATGCCTTGCGGCGCCACGCCCCCAACGCCTTGTCCATGGCCGGAGTGATCATCGCGGCCGCGATGTTCTTGGGCGTGCTCAATGAGACTAAGATGCTGGAAGAAATCGCGCTGAGCCTGGTGAATATCCTGCCGGAAAGTGTGGCGCCGTACCTGCACGTCATCGTGGGATTCTTTGGGGTTCCGCTGGATCTGTTGACCTCCACGGATGCGTATTACTTCTCGGTACTGCCCATTGTCCAGGGCACGGTGGAGTCCTTCGGCGTCAGCGGTATGGGCGCTGCGAGCGCACTTATCATCGGCAACGTGGTGGGAACCTTCGTCTCCCCATTTTCGCCAGCGCTGTGGTTGGCGTTGGGACTGGCGGACGGCCAGATGGGCAAGTACCTCAAGATAGCTTTCCCAATCGCATGGATATTTTCCATCTTTCTCGTTGCCATAGCATTCTTTACCGGAATGCTGACCTAAGAAGCGGTGGTCCTAGAATGCAAGGCGAAGGGTCTTTTGCGAAACCACCCGCCCACCTGCACCATCGGTTTCCGTAGTCGGTTCCGTTGGGAAACGCAGTTTGAAGTGTTCCAGATTTTGTCATCTACTCAAACGGAATAAAACCTAGGAGACTTCAGCCTGAAGAAGAAACCCGCCTTCACAGACGAAGGCGGGTTTGAAGATTTTGTCGGTGGTTATGCTTCATTCATGGGGGCCAACGTACAGAACTCTAATATTGTCAGGTCCCCAGTAGCACCAGTAAATCCTCCATGCTTGGGGAGTGTGATTCTCTACATAAGAGATATAGATGGTCTCACCATTATTGGCCGTCTTACCCTTCATGGTATGCGTGTTAAGGCTTGGGTATGAAGGGCCTGGGGCTTCCAAGAACCCAATTGCTTTCTTGACCTTTTTCCTCTTGTCGGGATACTTGGCTAGCGCTTTCTTAAGGTCTTCTGCGGCGGATAGGGCAAACTGGATCTTGAAGCGTGGCATTTCTTCTTGCTGGTCAGTTAGAGTTCAAAATCCACAAATCGGCCGTCTGCGTAATCTTCCAAGCTATCTCGGAATACGCGAAGGGCATCGGGGTTCGAGTAAAGAAGCTCGATATCTTGGTTCATGTCTTCTTTCGCAACGTGGGTTACGCGACCTGCAGAGTCCGAAAATGCCAGCATCTTCCCGCAATCAGCCGCGTTCTTGTGAAGCGTGTTGCTCATGCTGCGTCCTTTCTGTGTTCAACCCGTCCAGTTTAAATCCGGTTGGGTTTCCCGTTGGTTGTCTCCGTCGGGCTGCTGTCCATGTTCTCATAAAGTGTGACAGCGGTGCACTTGCTTGAGGCTGTGTGCGCTCTGAGCTTGTGGTTCTGGCTCGGGTGTCTAGAATATCGAAAGAAAGGAACCCCAAACAGGGGGTGATCTTATCCCGTCCCTACATTCATCAGGTCTGGGTATCAAGGTCGGTGAACGCAGAAGCCAATGTTATGTTCATCCCACCTTTGAGTATTGTGCCATTTTCTTCATTTGTCCTGTACAAATAGGGTATCGTGGTCGGTTAGTGGGCATCGGAAAATTCAACCAACGCACTGCATACCACATGCCGGTGCCATTCCGATGGATTGAACAAACAGCAGGACCGAATAAGCCACAACAGTTTATTCAGCTCCTATTTAGACAAGCTAACCAAGGCTTACGCTGAAACCCAGACACACTTTTTGCTATTTAACCCGAAAAAGCCCGCAGTTTCCTGCGGGCTGCTGTCGGGATAACAGGATTTGAACCTGCGACCTCTTCGTCCCGAACGAAGCGCGCTACCAACCTGCGCCATATCCCGGTCACTGCTTAAAAGCAGTACTGAGATACTTTAACGCACGGTGAATGAGATCGGCAAAACGGCAGGTCTAGTCCACCTCAGTGATCCGCAGCAGGGTGGCTGAGGGGCGGCAGAATAAACGCACCGGGGCGAATTTGGAGGTGCCCAGGCCATTGGAGACGTGCATCTTCATCGGGCCGAAATCATGCAGGCCTTGGGCGCGCGGGCGGTCGATGCCGCAGTTGGTCACGATGGCGCGCGACCCAGGCAGGCACACCTGCCCACCGTGGGTATGGCCGGAGAGGGAAAGCTGATAGCCATCGGCGGCGAATTTTTCGAGCACGCGCGGCTCGGGGGCGTGGAGGAGCGCGAGCGAGAGATCGGCATCCTCGTGGGGCGGCCCGGCGATTTCGGAATAATCGTCCAAGTCGTGGTGCGGATCGTCCACACCGGCCACGGCGAGGCGAACATTGCCCACCTTGAACTCGTGGCGGGCTTGGTTGCCGTCGTACCAGCCGTGCTCCACGAAGGCCGCGCGCATGCCGCGCCAGGGCAGCTCAACGTAGGAAGGCTCGCGCTTTTTGCCCAGCAGGTACTTGAAGGGGTTCACCGGGCGGGGTGCCCAATAATCATTGGTGCCGAATACGAAGACGCCGGGCCGGGCGAGCAGCGGGCCGAGCGCGCGCAGGGTATCGGGCACGGCCTGCTTATCGGAAAGGTTATCGCCGGTATTGACCACGAGGTCTGGATCCAGCGCATCGAGGGCAGAGACCCAATCGATCTTGGTCTGTTGCCCCGGGATCATGTGCAGGTCAGAAATATGCAGCAGGCGGAACTCTTCTTCGCCGCGCAGGGTGCCTTTGGGCAGGAGCGGAAGAGTATATTCCTTGAGCTCGAATTTGTTGAGCTCGCTAAAGCCCCAAGCAGCAACACCTAGGCCGGCGGCGACGCCGCCAAGAATCCGTTGAAGTTTCACAGCTTCTACACTACCTGCCTTAAATGGACGTATATTGAAAGGCATGAGCGAGCTAAAAGATACTATCCGAGCAGATCTGAAAACGTCGATGAAGGCCAAGGAAAAGCAGCGCACCAGCGCCATTCGCGCGCTGCTCGCGGCAATCCAGGCCGAGGAAACTACCGGCTCCCGCCACGAGCTGGAGGATGAAGACATCCTCAAGGTCATCGCGCGCGAGATTAAAAAGCGCCGCGAGTCCGCGGAGGTCTATGAAGAAAACGGCCGCCCGGAATTGGCAGAGGCTGAGCTTGTCGATGTCCCCTTTTTCGAGGCCTACCAGCCGCGCCAGCTCGATGACGCGGAGCTTAAGGCCTTGGTAGAAGAGGCAATTGCTGAGGTAGAAAAGGAAAACGGTGAAGCACCCACCATGAAGCAGATGGGTGCGGTTATGAAGGTGGCCAACGCAAAAGCCGCCGGCCAGGCCGACGGCAAGCGCCTTTCCGCAGAGGTAAAAGGCCAGCTGAATTAAGCTTTAGCGGCCGAGGAGGCTGCGGATATCGTTGCGGAAGTTATCGATATCTTCTTGGCGGATTCCAAAGTCCTCAGGACTGAGGTTGAAATCGCCGGCACCATGTCCTCCCTCGTTGCTCACACCGGTAGTGTTCGCGCTGCCGGTGTTATTTTGTGCGCCGGTGGCATTCGCACTGCCGACGCCGCTGGAGGGGGATTGGGTGGCAGGGGAGCCATCGGAAAGCTGCAGCGTAATCTCCGCACCTTCCTTCTTGCCGTCCTTGCCGGTAATCGCGCGCACCACGCGGCCGTAGGGGACGTCCCCGCCGACGACGCGGGAGGTCTTTACCACGTAGCCGCGGGCCTCAAGGGCGCTGCGGGCTTGGGACTCGCTTTGCCCGCGTACGCTGTCGAGCAGCTTATCCCCGGTGGTGCCGTCATCGTATTTCTTATTGTAATTGGGCAGCCCGCTCTGGGTAGCCCGCGGCAGCTGCGAAGCCATGGTGAAAAATGTCTGCGCGGGCTCCAAACCACCAAAGAGGTTGCCGGCGCCGGTGCACTGGCGCACGGGTGAGGTACACAGCGGCTGGGTATCGGTGCCGTCGTTATAAATATAAGGAGCGGCGGCGAGCCCGTCGTTGAATCCCAAAAAAGCCGAGGACTGGTTGGACTCGGTGGTGCCGGTCTTGGCGGCGATGGGGGAGCTAAAACCGGCGGCCTGGGCGGCGTCCTTGGCGGTGCCCTGCGTGGCATCTTCAGACAGCGCATTGGACAGGGCGTGGGCCACGTCTTGGTCTACTGCCTGCTCGCACGGGGTGTCCTTGAGGTAGACCTCGTTGCCGTTTTTATCCAGGACCTTGTCAATGGGGTTGGGCTCGCACCACCGGCCATTGGAGGCAATGGTGGCGCCCACATTGGATAGCTCCAGCGGATTGACCGGGGTGGGGCCCAGGGTAAAGGAACCGGAATTGGCGTCCTTCGTGCGCTGGGCAATGGAGGTGTCCTTATCAAAGGTGCCCTTGTCGCCGTAGGAGCGCAGGCCAAGGCGCACCGCCATATCCACGATGGGCGCCACGCCAACCTGCTCGGTGAGCTTGATAAACGGCGTATTGGGCGAGTGCGCCAGCGCCTCGTGCAGCGACATTGTGGCCTTATAATTGCCCGCGTTCTCCACGCAGTAGCGGTTGGCGGGGCAGTTATCGGCGCCGCCGTGGCCAAGGCCTTCGGCCTCGTAGCGGGTGGGCACATCAACCGTATTCTTAATGCCGTAGCCAGCCTCGATGGCAGCCGCGGCGGTAAAGGTCTTAAAGACAGAACCGGCACCATTGCCCACCAAGGAGTTGGGCTGGGGCAGGAGGGTCTCATTATTGTCCTGGTCCAGCCCGTACGCGCGGGAGGAGACCATGGCCAAGACCTTGCGGTCCGACGTGCCCGGCTCGATAACGTCCATGACCTCGGCTACGCCTTGGGCATCCGGGTTGGTATGCGATTGCACCGCGGATAGCGCTGTATCCTGCACCTGCGGATCCAGCGTGGTCTTTACGGTATATCCACCGTGGGCGAGCTGGTCTTGGTCAATGCCCTTTTCCTCGAGGTACTGCAGCACAAAGTCGCAGAAAAAGCCGCGATCACCTGCGCCGATGCAGCCATTGTCTAGGGTATTGGGCTGCTTGCCGACGCCCAATTCCTCCCCCTTATACTCATCCGCATCCGCCTGCTCCAGGTAGCCGTTATCCACCATGGATTGGAGCACGACGTTGCGGCGGTCAAGCACCTCTTCTTCATTGGTATAGGGGTTGAGGCGCTCCGAGGACTGCACCATGCCCGCGAGCATCGCCGCCTGCGGCACCGTGAGATCTGCGGCATGGCTATCAAAATAGGTCCGCGCGGCGGCCTCCACGCCGTAGGCATGGTTACCAAAGGAGACCAGGTTGAGGTAGTTGGTGAGGATTTCCTTCTTATCCAATTCCTCATTCATCTGGGTTGCCATGCGCATTTCGCGCAGCTTGCGGGTGGCGGACTGCTCGGTCGCCGCGGCCCGTTCTTCATCGGTCTGCGCGGAGACCAACAGGAGGTAGTTCTTGACGTACTGCTGGTCAATGGTGGACGCACCCTGGGAGACCCCGCCGGAGGTGAGGTTGGTCCACAGGGCGCGGAAATTGCCTTGGAGATCGACGCCGCCGTGTTCGTAGAAGCGCTCATCCTCAATGGAGACGATGGCGTTTTTCATCGCGTCCGAAATCTCATCGCCACTTACGGGGTGGCGGCGTTGGCTATAGACATAGGCCATATCTTTGCCCGAGGCGTCTTGCACCGTGGTGACGCCGGGGATATTGCCCGCTGTTAGATCTTGCAGGTCCGATTGCATGGTCTGGTTGGTGCGGGCGATCGCCACGCCGGAAATGCCCGCAAAGGGGGCGAGCGCGAGCGCGATGAGCGCGGCTACCAAGACCGTGGACAGGGCTATCTTGGACAAAGATTTGAAGACAGTCACCCCCAATACCCTACGTGGTCTGCCTAGCAATGGGGAAGGTGACCTGCACCCCCTAAAGTGTGACCTCGTAGACAATCTCGCGTTCTAGTGAATAGACTCAGGCCTCGGTACATAGTATTCCGTCTGGGAAGGAGAACACTCACCCATGACCGTTCGAGTGAAGACTGCGGGAATGTCCAATACAGCCCGAAATCCCGAGCGTGGTGAGTGGGTCACTCAAGCAAAGTGCCGCAATGAGGACCCAGACGCATTATTCGTGCGCGGCGCTGAACAGCGCAAAGCCGCCGTCATTTGCCGCCACTGCCCGGTATTAACGGAATGCCGGGCGGATGCCCTTGATAACCGTGTGGAATTTGGCGTGTGGGGCGGGTTGACCGAGCGCCAGCGCCGCGCGCTGCTGCGCAAGAACCCTCACATCACAGACTGGGCCAATTACCTGGCTAAGGGCGGCGAACTCGTCGGCATTTAAGGCGGTCAGAGGGGTAATTGCCCGCCCGCCAGCGGTGACGCTCCGGAATAGGGGCGGCATAAGTCGTATTAAATCGCTAGAATGAAACCCATGACTAAATGGGAATACGCAACCGCACCAGTACTGACCCACGCCACCAAGCAGATCCTTGACTCTTGGGGCGAAGATAGATGGGAATTGGTCTCCATCACCCCTGGCCCGAACCCGGAGAACGTGGTGGCCTACTTCAAGCGCGAGGTGGCAGAGTAAATGAGCTTTTCCGCTCGCTTGAAAGAGCTAGGGGTGGAACTGCCGGGCGTCGCTAAGCCGCTGGCTTCTTATGTGCCAGCGCTGCGCGTGGGCAATCAGGTATGGACTTCTGGCCAGCTTCCCCTGGTGGAAGGCTCCCTGCCGGTGACCGGCAAGGTGGGCGCTGAGGTCACCACGGAACAGGCCCAAGAACAGGCCCGCACCGCCGTGCTCAATGCCTTGGCCGCTGTCGATGCAGAGATCGGGCTGGACAATATCTCCCGCGTGATCAAGCTCGTTGGCTTCGTGGCGTCGGATCCCGGCTACGAGGATCAGCCAGCGGTGGTCAACGGGGCATCGGATTTCATTGGGGAGGTATTCGGCGAAGCTGGCACGCACGCTCGTTCTGCAGTCGGCGTTGCGGCCTTGCCAAAGAACGCCCCGGTGGAGATCGAATTGATCGTAGAGATCGCTGAGTGATCGGATAGGCTGGTAGGCATGGAGCACCCCGCATATAGTCAATTGCGTCCCGTAAGCCAATCCGTTGGCGTAGTTCTTTGTGATAATCCCAGCTATACCGCCCTCGAGGGCACGAATACCTGGATTATTAGTGCCGCTGAAGACTCCCGGTCGATCGTCGTGGACCCGGGGCCGGAGGATGAAGGCCACCTCAACGTTGTGCATCGTCATGCTGGTGAGGTGGCTTTAATTCTGCTTACCCACCGCCACGATGACCACGCCTCTGGCGCGCAGCGGCTCCGGCAGATGACTGGCGCGCCCATTCGCGCCTTCGATCCCAGCTATTGCAATGGCGCGGAGGCGTTACAGAAGGGTGAGATCCTGACTTTGGAGGGCATCACCCCGCAGCTGGAGGTCCTGCACACGCCGGGCCACACCGCGGACTCCACGTCCTTCTTCGTGTGGAGCGGGGAGGTGGAAAATTCCCGGCTAGAGGGCATTATCACCGGCGATACCATCGCGGGGCGCCATACCGTTTTGCTTTCTGAAACCGACGGCGATTTGGCCGATTACCTGCACGCCTTGGACGTGCTGGAATCTCGCGGCAAGGATGTTCCGCTCTTCCCGGGCCATGGGCCGGATTTGGAGGATACCTCGCAGGTGGCGCGCAAATACATTGACCGCCGTCACTACCGCCTGGATCAGATCCGGGAGATCCGCTCCCGGCTGGGCGATGACGTGGATCTGACCACCCTGGTCAATGAAATGTATGACGATGTGGATCCGGTGCTGCGCCATGCCGCAGAGCAGTCCACGCGCACCGCGTTGAAGTACCTCGACGGCACCGATAACTAAAGTGCTGCGCGCCAGGCCGCCTGCTTAAAACACTTATTCCCTCCACCTTCGGTGCTATGCACGGGAGGATGGAGGGAATTTTTTGGTTTAGCGCGCGCGGCGGGCGAGGTGCTCGGTATCGACGATGAGCACGGACTTGCCCTCGAGGCGAATCCAGCCGCGGTGGGCGAAGGTAGCCAGGGCCTTGTTGACGGTCTCGCGGGAAGCGCCGACCAGCTGGGCAATCTCTTCCTGGGTGAGATCGTGGTTGACGCGCAGCGCGCTGCCTTCCTGGACGCCGAAGCGGTTAGCCAGTTGCAGCAGGGTCTTGGCAACGCGGCCGGGCACATCGGTGAAGATGAGGTCCGCAAGGTTGGCGTTGGTGCGGCGCAGGCGGCGGGCCAGCACGCGCAGCAGCTGCTGGGCGATGGCGGGGTGATCGCTAACCCACTTATCCAGCAGCTCGGAGTTCATGGTGGCGGCCTGGACCTCAGTCACGCAGACGGCGGACGAGGTGCGTGGGCCCGGATCGAAGATGGAGAGCTCGCCGAACATATCGGAAGGACCCATCACGGTCAGGAGATTTTCGCGGCCATCCGGGGCGTGGCGGGCGAGCTTAATCTTGCCGGAGGTGATGATATACAAACGGTCTCCGGGCTCGCCTTCATCGAAGATGGTGGTACCGCGCGGGAAGCGCACTGTCTCCATCTGCTCGAGAAGATTCTGCACTGCTACGGGATCAACGCCTTGGAAGATTCCGGCGCGGGAGAGGGTGTCCTGTACGCCTTCCACGTTTTACTCCTTGGATGTCGACTGCGATAAGTCACTAAAGTGCTTGGGCCACATCCTTTTGCGGGCTCCAGGGAGGCACGCTAATGCGGAACAAGCGGGGTCAATTTTTTAGCGTACCCCATTTTACAGTGCAGTTCGTCACTTTTGGGTACTGCCCCTTGTTTCGTTCACATAACAGAAATGGGATCACTTACGCCCCTAGCGTTACAGCCTGCGCGTTTTCTGCTAATCCGCGAAGACAATCGCTTCCAGTTTTTCCATGAGGAGGGCAAAAAGGGCGATGCCAAGCGGAACGAAAATAACAAGTGAAATCATGTATTCCCATCCTACTAAGCTTGGCGGCATGAGTTCATCACTGCCGGCCACCGCGGCCCCGAGCAAGAGAGCGCCCGTCATTAATGAACGATTGGCGCATGAACACCCCGATGCGCGGTGCGAGCTCGATTTTGATTCGCCCCTCCAGCTTTTGGTGGCCACGGTGCTTTCCGCGCAGTGCACTGATGCGCGCGTGAATTCGGTGACCCCTGAGCTGTTTCGCACCTATCCCACCGCGGCCGATTATGCGGCGGCTAGGCGGGAAGATTTGGAGGCGATCCTGCGGCCGTTGGGGTTTCAGCGGGCGAAGGCGGGGCATCTTATGGGCATCGGCGAGCGCCTCGTTTCTGAATTCGACGGTGAGGTGCCACAGACCGTAAAGGAATTGACCTCCCTGCCTGGGGTGGGCCGCAAGACGGCGCTGGTGGTGCTGGGCGATGCCTTCGGGATTCCCGGCCTTACCGTGGATACGCACTTTAGTCGCCTGATGCAGCGCCTGGAGCTGACGGGGGAGAAGACGCCGGTGAAGATAGAAAGGGACATCGCCAAGCTCATTGCAGAGGCCGAGTGGACGATGTTTTCCCACCGCGTCATTTTTCACGGCCGGCGGGTCTGCCATGCCCGGAACCCGGAGTGTGGGAATTGCGTGGTGCGGGATCTGTGCCCGGCTGCATTAAGCTAGCGGTATGAAAAAATACGTCTTCGGCACCGTCATTGCGGCCATTGTCATCGCTGTCCTCGTGGTGGTGGGGGTCATGCAGCTGCGTGGGGATGACACCGGCGCGGGTGAATCGGCGCAGGCCCCTGGCATGGAATCGGGCACGGCGGGCGACCAGGACGTGGCCGAGCGCCCAGATTGCCCCGCGGGGCCCATCGCCGGGGTGGATCTGGAATGCCTGGGCGGCGATGATGCCGGTGAGGGGGACAAGGCGGATGAGGGAATTACCATTGCCAACGTGTGGGCGTGGTGGTGCGAGCCGTGCCGCGCGGAATTGCCCTACTTGGACGAGGTGGCAGAATCCCACCCGGACTGGAAGGTCATTGGGGTGCACGCGGATAAAAACGCCGCCAACGGGGCCGCGTTCCTCAATGACGTGGGGGTAGACCTGCCGAGCTTCCAGGATCCGGATAATAGCTTCGCGGGCACGCTGGGCCTGCCGGGCGTGGTTCCCGTGACCGTGATCCTCCGCGATGGCGAAGTGATCAAACAGGCGGCCCAGCCGTTTACCTCTGCGGACGAGATTGAAAAGACGGTCAAGGAGGCGCTTGCCGGATGAGTAAAGTGTGGCCCGAATACACGCCCGAGTGGATAAAACCCGCGCTGGGCGTCGATACGAGTCAGGTGCAAGAGCTCATTGGTAAGCGGCAGGCCTCGCAGCTCAATGGCTCGGAGGAAGAAGTGCCGATCAAGCGGGAAGCCGCCGTGCTGATGCTACTGAGCGGGAACAGCGTGGAGGATGGCGAAATTTTGCTCACGCACCGCTCGCCGTCCATGCGCTCGCACTCCGGCCAGATTGCCTTCCCGGGCGGCCGGCGGGATCCGGGCGATACGTCGCTGGTTGATACCGCGCTACGGGAGGCATGGGAGGAAACCGACCTGCAGCGCCATACGGTCATGCCCTTAGAGCAGTGGGAGCAGCTGCACATTCGCGCCACGGGCAATCCGGTCAGCCCGATTTTGGCCCATTGGAAGCAACCGGGCGAGGTCTATCCCGCAAGCCCGGCGGAGACCGATGATGTGTTTTTCGTCCCGATTAGGGAGCTCATTGACCCCCGCAACCGCCTGCTGGTGGGATTTAAGCAGTGGCAAGGCCCGGCGTTTTATGCCAATGACTACGTGATTTGGGGCTTTACTGCCGGGGTGCTGGCAGCATTATTGGATCATTCTGGGTGGAGCGTACCGTGGGATAACAATTCGGTCATAGACCTGCGTGACACTCTCAAAAAGTCCCGCAATAATGAGAAGATGTCCTAATTGCCCGCGCGCTTGAGGCGCCGGGAGACGCACGAGATTTCGATAGAGAAAGAACCAAAGCCATGACTGCTGCGCTCATTGTTGACGGCCTGATTGTGCTTGCCGTGTTAGCAGCATTGCTCAGTGGTTGGCGCAATGGTGCGCTCGCCGCGGTGCTCTCCGCCATCGGCGTGGGCGCGGGCCTCGTGGTGGGCATCGCCGTAGCCCCCAGCGTATTGCGCACAGTGGACGAGCCTTCGCTGCGCCTGCTCCTGCTCGTGGGCATCCTGGTTTTGCTGGTGGGTATCGGGCAAATCATCGGTTCCTCCTTGGGCACGAGCGTGCGCGATCGCATGAAGGCGCGCAGCACCCAACGGGTAGATTCGCTATTCGGCGCGGTCTTCCAGTCCTTCATCGCGCTTATCGTCATCTGGATGATTTCCATTCCCGTGGCCACCAATCTGGGCGGTTCTGCGGGGCAGGGTCTGCGCGATTCCCGCATCCTGAGCAACCTCAATGCGGCCGCCCCGCCGCGCCTGGCTTCCCTTCCCAATGGCGTGGCGGCGTTGCTCAATGAATCGGGCCTTCCGCCCCTGGTTTCGCCGTGGGAGAAGTCCATCAGCGGCGAGGACGTCGAGGACCCGGCCCCAGACGTGCAGGACCCGGAGCTGGTGCGCAGCATTCGCCCATCCATCATTCACGTGCTTGGCGATGCCGAAGAGTGCTCCCGCCGCCTCTTGGGTTCCGGTTTTGTGGTGGCCGATGACTATGTGGTGACCAATGCCCACGTGGTGGCCGGCACCCAAACGGTGAGGTTGGATACGAAGCTAGGCCTGAAGGACGCCACGGTGGTCTACTACAACCCAGAGGTCGATATCGCCGTCTTGCGGGCGCCGGACCTGGGCATCCAACCCCTGCCGTGGGCGCAGCAGCCGGCCCAGACCGGCGACGATGCCATCGTCATGGGCTTCCCGCACTCCGGCCCCTTTAATGCGGAAATGGCCCGCGTGCGCGATCGCATCACCATCGCCGGGCCAGATATCTACTCCCAAGGCAGGGTAGAGCGCGATTCTTATACGGTGCGCGGCAATATCCAACAGGGCAATTCCGGCGGCCCCCTGGTCAATACCGCGGGCGAGGTCTTGGGCGTTATCTTCGGCGCCTCAGTAGACGATTCTGAGACCGGATACGCGCTGACCGCAGACGAGGTCATCGGCCACATTGGGGATGTCACCCAATTGCAGCGCCCGGTAGAAACCGGCGAGTGCGTGGCGCACTAGCTTTCGTATTAGATCCGCGTAGGGCAATCCGCCCTACGCGCCCCACGCGCCCTACGCGTCGAGCCAGCGGCGCAGCTCGTCGACGAACTCCTCGGGGGCCTCGAGGAAGGGCAGATTCTTGGCCCCTGGGATCGAGGTGGCGCTAAACCCCGCGCGGGCGCGCAGGGCCGCCCGCTGGATGACGGGGTTCCACAAGCGCTGTTGGGCGTGGATGAAAAGGACGGGGCGCTTGACGGCTAATTCGGACCAGTTCAAGGGCACCACGGCGGTGCGCATCCGGTGATTCCACAGGATCCCGCGGCGCACCTTGCCAATCTGGGAGGCGCGCAGGCGCAGGGCAAGGATGGACTCTAGGGTGGCATCGGCAAGCGCGGGCCCCGTATCCAAACTGAGCTCCTTGCGGTAGGCCCGGGGGCTGAGCAGCAGGGTATTCGCGCGGGTGACCTTGGGCAGGTGGCAGAGGAGGGAACGCAGGATCATCCACCCAAAATCCCAGGGGCGGGCGGCGATGGCGCGGCGGATATCAACCGGGTGCGCGGCCGAGACCGAAACCAAGCCGCGCACGCGATTGGGGCGCTCGGCGGCCAGGCACCACGCTACCGCGCCACCGGTATCGGCGCCGACGATATAGGCATCCTCGTGGCCCAAGGCCTGGATGAGGCCATCCAGATCCCCGACCAAGGTGCGGATATCCTGGCCGGGATCGATGGGCGGCTTATCGGACATGCCAAAGCCGCGCATATCCACCGCGGCGACGTGGTACCCGCACTGGGCGAGGGGCCCTATGACCTCCTGGAAATCGAACCAACCGCCAAAAGCGCCGTGAATAAAAACGACGAGGGGATCGGCGCTATCGCCCGCTATGGCCACGTGCAGGCGGATGCCCCGGGTGTGGACAAACTCGTGTGCAAAGGGTCCTTCCAGCTCAACCGTGGAGGGGGGAAGTGGTGCTAAGGCCATGGAGGGCAAGGCGCCTTTCTATGTGTACAGAAAATCCGCCCCAGGAAAGGCTGAGGCGGATCTAATGGTGCGTGCGGTTTAGGTATACAGGCCGTGAGTATCCTTCCGGTCCAGCGACTTCTGCGCCTTGCCCGGAATCAGGTTCTTGAGTTCCTTGGTGGAATCTATGGTCTTCTGCGGCGCCTTGACCTTCTTGACGTTCTTGACACCGAGCAGGGCGAGGGCGCCGGCAGCCACGATCATCACGAGGAAGACGATCAAGAAGGCAGCCCAGCGCTCTAGCCAGAGCGCGAGGAGCTCAGCGAGGAAGAAGAAAAAGAAGAAGGAGCTGTACAGCGCGATGGTGCCGGCTGCGCCGAAGAAGCCGGCACCGATGCCGCCCTTCTTGGCGGACTGCGCCAGCTCCGTCTTGGCCAGCTCTACCTCAGAGCGCACGAGCTGGGACATCTGCTCGGTGGCATTGGAGACCAACTTGCCGATGGAGGTTTCGGAGGACGATGCATCAACATCGCTCAAAGGAATCGAATTAACCTTTGGTGCGAATTGATCGGTGCCGTCAGTAAATAATCCATCGTTGCTCACGATTAATTCTCCTCGTTTTCATCTAAACCTTGTAACGGCCCCAATGATAATAGATACAGCGCGGTTTTACGGTGCCACGCCAAAAGGTAGGGGCCTTCGGGGCTCGGGGCGTCTAGGGCTATCCTAATGTATATGCCAGAAAATGACCCGTTATCCCCGCTATTTCGCATCTCGGGGGTGAAAGAAGGTGCGGAAAAGGCTGCAGCGGCCATCGCGCGCGCCCACCGCAGGCCGGCCGGGCTGCGCAGGTATGAGGTCATCTCCGCGGAGTCCTTGATGCGCGGGGCGCGCGCCAGCGTGGCCTTGGATGGGCACGCCATCCCCCCGCATCCTGGCCCGGGCGATGTGGAAAGCGGGCCGCTCGCCGGCGCGGTCAGCGCGTATTCCGTGGTAGCCCCTGAGGTGGTAGATTCCACCGTCCGCTCCTTTGCCCGCGCGCCGCTGCAAGTGCTTGCACGCATCGACGTCGCTGCCGGCGGCAACGGGATTCCCAGCGGCGATAGCGCGCGCTTGCAGGGCTTGGCGCGCCTGATTGCGCAGGGGAGCGGCCCGGCATTCCGCGATCTCTTGCCGAGCGTCGTGCACGCAGAAATCGCGGCAGGCGAATTCTTTGGCCCGCGCAGCGGCGTGGTGGCGCGGGTTGCGGCCCGCCTTGCCGCCATACATACCGGCTTCGATCCCCGCGGGTTTGCCGTGCCGGAGGTGTATTTCCATCGCCATTCCACGGCCTACCGCGAGTGTCGCGCAAACTACCGCGACAGCCCCGGTGAGGTGGTGCTTTTTCACCTCTCCGCCTGGGAGGTAGGCGGCAAGGAAGCTGACGCTATTGCCCGCGCGGCCTAACCGTACGCTCGTACCCGGTGGGTGGTGAACATCCATTCGGTGCAGGTCAGCGCCGTGCAGGTAGATAATTTTTCTTAGCTGTTGTGATCGGGTAATGAACGTGTCATAATAAGCGATGCAAGGCCCCGATATACAGTGTGGCCTGCCCCGGCTCGCCCCCCGAGGCCGGGTTACTGACGGCCCGCGCGCACCCCCCGATGCGCGGGCCGTCACCTATATCTACGGTTATCCACAAGACTTTGTTGAAAGTGCAACTAACCGAGCGCTAAGTGGTAGCTTTCTCGCTTTTATCCACAGGCGGGAAGTCACGTCTCTAGTGCTGGTGGCACGGGTGCTTCAGGCTAGGGGCATGAATACAGCACAGTCTCGCTCCACCATCGTCGTTGCCATAGGCGAAGAAGCCTTGCGCGCCGAGGCGGTCCACGCTGCCGCCGCAACCAGCCACGAGGTCATTACGGTGACCGATCCCCGCGATATCCCGCGCAGCCTTCCCGGGGCCTATACGGTCTTGGTTGATGCGCTCATGGCGCGCGTTATCGCCTCTGCCCAAGCCGCACAGGCCACGCCCGCCCCGGTGCTTTTCCTCGCCGCGGACCCAGGGCCCATCGATTATGAGGCAGCGCTTGCCTGCCATGCGGATCGCGCCTTTATTATCCCCGCGGAGATTAAGGACTTGCTGGCGGCAATCGCCCAGGCCGCGCACCCGCCAGAAGATCGCCCCGGTAGCGCCACCATCGCGGTGGTGGGCGCCAGCGGCGGGGTAGGAACCTCCACCTTTGCCGCGGCGCTGGCACGCTCCCACTGCACGGCGGAAGAACAGGCGCGGGCGCTGCTTATCGATGCCACTGCGCACTCCGGCGGCCTCGATCTCCTCCTCGGCGTGGAAGCTTTGCCAGGCGCTCGCTGGCCAGAGCTCAATATTGGCGATGGCAGCATCGATGCCGCCGATCTCTACCGCGCCTTGCCTTCTACCGCCGATGGCATAGCGGTGTTATCCGCAGCGCGCAGTACGGTCAAAGACACCTTCATGCTAGATGCCACGCTCTTGGCGGCGGCGACGTCCGCGGCGCACGCGGGCGAGGGCCTATGCGTTGTGGATTGCACGGCGGACGATATCCCGGCTGCCTGCACGCACGTGGTTTTGGTGGTGGCCGCGGAGGTGCGCTCGGCAGCGGCGGCCGCACAACTCATCCTGCGCCTGGATGAGGCGCGGCGCGACATCGTGGTGGTCCTGCGCCAACGGCAGTGGGCGGCTCTCAGCGCTCCAGAGGTAGAAGACATCATCCACCACCGGGTCAGCGCCCAATTGCCCACCGTGCGCGGGCTCACCCGCAGCATCGAGATCGGTGGGCTACCGGCTCGGCTTCCCGTAGCGCTTGCTAAGACCGCCCGTGCGGTGCGCGAGGAGGTAGGGGCATGAGCGCGGCGATGGATAGTTCGGCCGAAACCATGGAAAAGACCATGGAGAAGATGCAGCGCGTCATTGCCGCCGAGCCGGATCTGGTGCACGACGCCCCTAGCTTGGCCCGGCGAATCCGCGAGGAAGCAGGGGTTATCAGTGACGTCGCCGTGGTGGATCTGCTCCGGCGCCTGCGCCAGGACGCCACCGGCATGGGGCCACTGGATGCCTTATTGTCCCGGCAGGGCGTCACCGATGTCGTGGTCAACGGACCCGAAGACGTCTTTATGGACCGCGGTGAGGGATTAGAGCGCAGCGATATCACCTTTCGCAACGATGGGGAGGTGCGCCAGCTCGCCTCCCGCCTGGCCGGGGCCTCGGGCACGCGGCTTGATGATGCCCAGCCTTTTGCCGATGGCCGCGTCACGCGCCCCGATGGCGTGGTGCTCCGCGTGCATGCACTTTTAAGCCCACCCGCAGTGGGCGGGACGTGCATTAGCCTGCGCGTATTGCGGCAGGCGCAGACCACCTTGCCGCAGTTGGTGGCCAATGGCACCGTGCCGGAAGACATCGGCCAACTGCTTGCCGCGATGGTGGACAAGCGGGTGTCCTTCCTCGTTATTGGCGGAACCGGTTCCGGCAAGACGACGCTGCTCTCGGCGCTTTTAGGGACCGTATCCGAGCGCGAGCGCATCGTGGTCATCGAAGATACGGCGGAGCTATCACCCCACCACCCGCATTGCGTGAGCATCGTCTCGCGCCGGGCAAACGCTGAAGGTAGCGGGGAAATCACCATGGCGCAATTGCTGCGGCAGGCGCTGCGCATGCGCCCGGACCGCATCGTCGTCGGTGAAATTCGCGGCCCAGAGGTAGTCGATCTGCTCGCTGCACTGAATACGGGCCACGATGGCGGAGCGGGTACCTTGCACGCCAATTCCCTCTTTGAGGTACCCGCCCGCATGGAGGCCCTCGGCGCGCTCGGCGGCCTGGACCGCAGCGCCCTGCACTCGCAATTGGCGGCCGCCGTCAGCGTGGTTCTCACCATGGAGCGCACGCCACACGGACGGCGCCTGGCCCATATCGGCGTCTTAGAAGGCAATCCGGTCACCCCGCGCATCATCTGGAGCGCAACCGAGGGGCCCGCGCCCGGCTTTGCGGAATTCTCCGCTTCCCTGTTGGAGGAACAGCGCGAAGAAGAAGGGGGTCAGGCGGATGCTTAGCTTCTTATTGCTCGCCGCAGCCCTCTTGCTGTCTGCGCCCTCGAGCGCGGCCCGCATCGCCGGAAAGGGAAGGCGGATAAAGGCCAGCTCCCTGGTCATATTGGGCGCCGTATTCTGCGGCAGCTTGGTCTTCTTCTCGGTCGGGCGGATAAGCATTGCGGTCGCGGCAGCGATCATCGCTTGGTGCGTGTCGTGGTATATCAAGGACATCATGGCTGCCCGTACGCGTCGGCGCGGCCGCGAGGCCCTGGCCGGATACTTCGGGGTCGTCACCGCTGACCTGCGCGCCGGGGCGACCCTCGCAAGCGCGCTATCGCGCGGGGCGGAGTCCCTGCCCTCGACGACGTCGCGGGATATGAGCGCGGCCTTAGAATCCACCGCTACCGCGGCGGCGCGCGGTGCGCCCCCACACGTGGCGCTCTCAGGAGCCCATGCGGATGCGGAACTTACCCGGTTGGGCCACCTGCTCGAATTATCCACCCAGCACGGCATCGCGGTGGCCAGCCTCTTTGAGCAGGCCCAAAGCCGGATGGATGCGCTGCGCCGCCATCACCAATCCACAGCGGCCGGGCTGCAGGGACCCCAAGCTACGGCCACGGTCTTGGCGTGTCTTCCCATTGCGGGCATCGCCATGGGCGGGGCGATGGGGGCCAATTCGCTGGGCTTCTTGCTCGGCGGGGGATTAGGGGGAATCCTACTGGTCATCGGGGTGGGGCTTGCCTGCGGCGGCTTTGCTTGGTCCCGCGTCATTATCAGGAAGGCGGCACCATGATGGCCTTTATCTGCTTAGCGCTGGCCGTACTCGTTGGGCTGCCGGCCACCAAGGGGCGGCTGGGACCTGCTACGGCACAGAACGCAGCGCAACACACGGCGAAGACCCCGCGCGCCGGCCCAAGAAAGCGCGATGGCGCAACAGTGCGCGGGGGATTGATGAGCAAACTCCAGCCCTCTACCACCGTGGATCCACTCCTCGTGGCCGGGGATATCGAGCTTTTCGCAGCTTGCCTGAGTGCGGGCCTGACGGTGCATGCGGCTGCTACGGCAGTTGCGCGCACGGCAGAGGCCGATACCCAGCACCTGTGGGAGACGGTATCCGCGCTCCTAGGAGTTGGCGTGCCCACGGAATCTGCATGGGACCACATGAAGGGCCATGCGGGATTAGAGGACGTGGCGGGGCTTGTCATCTTATCGGGCCAGTCCGGCGCCACCATAGCCGCCGGATGCACGCGAATCTGTACTTCTTTGCGCGCCGAAGCATCTGCTCACGCTACGGCTAAAGCAGAGCGCGCAGGAGTATTCATTGCCCTCCCGCTGGCGGTGTGCTTCCTGCCAGCATTCATCGTTCTAGGCCTCGCGCCCGTAGTGATCAGCTTGGGCGCACAGCTTTTCTAGATGCACCATTTTTCACTTCTACTCAACCACCACACCTTTTAAGAAAGGACTCTCCATTATGTCTGCACTATTTATTAAGTACTCCCAGCTCACCCGCGCCCTCGTCCGCAACGATGAGGGGATGAGCACCATTGAATACGCCATGGGATCGCTTGCGGCTGCGGCACTTGCCGGCGTGCTGTACATGGTCATTAACGGCGGCGGCGTGGTCGATGCCATCGAGGGAATTATCACCGATGCGCTATCGAATACCCCGAGCTAACCGGGCGCACTAGAACACAAGAAAGGAGGAATCATGCGCACGGTAGTCGATGACGATGGTTCCGTGACCATCGAAGCCGCCCTGGCATTAAGCTCCCTCGTCCTCGTGGCGGCGGGCATCATCGGTGCGATCGCGACGATGGCGTCCTATATCGCGGCGGTGGATATGGCGGGCGCGGCGGCTAGGTCGCACGCCATCGGCGTCGAGTACCAACCGGCCCGCGAGGATGCCCGGGTGAGCGTGCGGGAAAGCGCGGGGCTTATTCGGGCATCGGTAAGCGTCGATGCTCCCATCGGCACCATGAGCGCGGAGGCGGTCTTTCCCGCGGAGGTGGCTGGCAATGACTAGCAGGCTCCGCGGTGAGGACGGGTACGCCACCATCGCCGCCACCGGAATCATCGTCGCCATCATCAGCTTATTGCTGGTCATCGCGGCGGTGGGGTCTCGCGTGACCGCGCGCCACGAAGCGCAGGTAGCCGCGGACCTTGCCGCCGTGGCCGGCGCGTGGGCCTTGGCCACCGGCAAGGATGCGTGTGCGGCCGCAGAAAGCACCGCGCGGGAAAACGGCGCGAGCCTCGAGGAATGCACCGACAACGCACCCGATATCATCGCCGTGGCTGCGGTGCGCGGCCAGAGCGCCACGGCCAAGGCGGGCCCTGTTTAAACCGCGGCCTCCTGCGTCATGGTGACGAGCGCGCCGAGCAGCTTGATGGCACCGTCCTTGCTTAGTGGGTTATTGCCATTGCCGCACTTGGGCGATTGCACGCACGATGGGCACCCGGCCTCGCAGGGGCAGGAGCGCACCGCCTCAAAGGTGGCCGCGATCCACTCGGGGAAGCGGCGGAAGCCCTCTTCGGCAAACCCGGCGCCGCCGGGGTGGCCGTCGTAGACAAAGACGGTGGGAAGCTGCGTATCCGCGTGCAATGCGGTGGATACGCCACCGATATCCCAGCGGTCGCAGGTGGCGATAAGCGGCAACAGCCCAATGGCGGCGTGTTCCGCCGCATGCAGGGTACCGGGAATATCGGCAGCGGTAATGCCCATCGCTGAAAGCGCCAACGGGTCGATGGTATAAGCCACGGCGCGGGTGATAAGCCGCTGTTCGGGGAGATCGAGGGGGATATCGTCGCCGATGGTGCCATCGGCAAGCCGCACCTGGTAGCCGGTGACGCGGTCGGTGACCTCGACCTCCACGTCCGCCACCCACAGGCCCGGGGAATAATTGACCAGGTTATCGGCCTCGCGCACGATGCGAATATCCGTAGTAGAGCGCGGGGTGGTCGAATACTCGGGGGTCTCCGGGCGGGCGAGCGCCACATAATCGGATAGGATGAGCTCCTCGATGACAAAACTTTCGCCCTGGTGCAGGTAGACCGCGCCGGGGTGGACCTGGCTGGTCGCGCGCGCTGCATCGATGGTGCCCAATAGCCGGCCATCTGAGGCATCCACGATCATGACCTCCTCGCCCGCCCCGCCGCGCAGCGATACTGCCGAGTGGGCGGTTTCCGGGGAAAGCTCTTCCGCGCTGGAAGCGGGAATGGGCACGGCAAACCACCCGCGCTCGCGGCGGCGCACGAGGCCCTGCTCCGCAAGCTGGTGGATGACCTCGCTGGCACCCCACTCAGCAATGGTGGCATCATCCAGCGGTTTTTCCACCGCCGCGCAGTAGATATGGCCAAAGAGGATATAGGGGTTCGTGGGGTTAAAGACGCTCGCTTCCACTGGTTTTCCCAGTAGCGCATCGGGGTGGTGCACCAGGTAGGTATCCATGGGGTCATCGCGGGCGACAAGCACCACGAGCGAGCCTTGCCCGCGGCGG
Source organism: Corynebacterium sp. KPL1824 (assembly GCF_000478095.1). NCBI lineage: Bacteria > Bacillati > Actinomycetota > Actinomycetes > Mycobacteriales > Corynebacteriaceae > Corynebacterium > Corynebacterium sp. KPL1824. Next base: position 365,234 of record NZ_KI515749.1, read on the forward strand.
CCCGCGCGCCCGGCCTGCTGCCAAAAACTAGCCACCGTGCCCGGAAAACCAGCGGTGACCACGGCATCGAGCCCGCCGACGTCGATGCCCAGTTCCAGGGCGGAGGTGGTGGCGACGCCTAAGAGAGAGGCATCGTCAAGCGCCTGCTCCAACCGGCGGCGGTCCTCGGCCAGGTAGCCGGCGCGGTAGGCGGCGATGCGCTGCGCGAAATCCGGCCGGCCCAAACTGCCGGAAAGGGTCTCGGCGGCTACCATCGCCACGACCTCGGCGGAGCGGCGGGAGCGCACAAAGGTCATGGTCCGGGCACCTTCCGCGATGAAGGTTGCCATCATCTCGGCGGCCTCCGTGATGGCCGCGCGCCGCACGGGGGCGCCGTGCTCGCCCTCTGCGCCCTCCAAGAACCCAGGCTCCCAGAGCGCGACCGTGCGCGCGCCGGTGGGGGCGGAATCCTCAGTAATCGCGTGCGCCGGGCGGCCGGTGAGGCGCTCGGCATGCCGCGCCGGGTCATTCATGGTTGCGGAGGCATAAATGATGGTGGGCTGCGATCCATAATGCCGGCACAGCCGGAGCAGGCGGCGCACCACCAGGGCCACATTGGCGCCGAAAACGCCCCGGTAGGAGTGGCATTCATCGATGACGATGAACTCCAGGTGGCGCAGCACCCGCGCCCACCGCGCGTGCGCGGCCAGCATGGACATGTGCACCATATCGGGATTGGAAAACACCAGGCGCGAATGATCGCGCACGCCCGCCCGCGACTCCTGGGGCGTATCGCCGTCATAGGGCGCGGGTACCACGTTCTTGAGCTCCGGAATCCCGCGGCACAGCTCGAGCGCGGATTGCAGCTGGTCCGATCCCAGGGCCTTGGTGGGGGTGAGGTAGAGCGCGCACGCGGTCTGATCCTCCGCCAGCCGGGTGAGGATGGGCAGCTGGTAGCCCAAGGATTTGCCGGACGAGGTGCCGGTGGAAATTACGGCGTCGCGGCCCTGCCACGCGCATTCGGCGAGCTCGGCTTGGTGCGCATAGAGCTTGCCGATGCCCCCATCCATCACCTCCTCCTTCAACCCCGGCAGCACCCACTCCGGCCAATCGGCGTAGCGCGCCCGCTTTGCCGGGAGCGTGGTGTGAAACGTCAGGGTGGACTCAGAAAGGCGCCGCTGGATGAGTTCTAGGAGCTCTTCACCAATGGGGTTATCACCAGCCGGGTGAGACAATTTTTACCCCCTTGTGAGTTAAATCTATCGCTTTGGCGTGGAACGTGTCACACTGTTGACAGGCCAATGTTGTCTTGGTGCGGTTTTATACTTCACGGTACTGCTCGAGGACCCATTTACCGAATAACTACCGGCGCGGCAATCCGCGCTACCTCTTTAAGAAAAGGAACTCAGTTCACCATGACACAAGGAACCGTTAAGTGGTTTAACTCCGAAAAGGGATACGGCTTCATCGAGCGCGAGGACGGCGGTGGAGACATCTTCGTGCACTACTCCGAGATTCAGGGCAGCGGTTTCCGCACCTTGGAAGAAAACCAGAAGGTCAGCTTCGAGGTTGGATCCGGCCCGAAGGGCGACCAGGCGCAGGCCGTTTCCATCCTCTAAACCCCAGGGGGTTTAGAGCCCCAGGGGGTTAGAGTCGTAGGGCGTTTCGGCGTAGCCGCGGCGGGTATCCCACCACTCCATGATGCTGTTTTGGGCCTTTTGCAGTCCCAAGCCGATGAAGATGGCGGCGATAATGCTGATGACCATCGCAAATAGTGGGGTATCGGAGAACGCCATGCCGCCCACATAACCAATGGCCAAAGCCTGGAATACCCAGAGCATCACGCCAATGGTGTCGAAGAAGAGGAAGACCGGCCAGGGAAAGCGCATTGACCCCAGCAAAATGGTCATAAAGAGCCTGGCTGAGGGGATAAAGCGGGCAATGATAATGGCCGCGCCGCCGCCGCGGCGCACATTGCGTTTTACCCAGGAGAGGGCCTCGTAGGCCTTCGTTCCTTTTTGAATGCGGTTAAGCAGCGGCATGAACCGCGTGCCCAGCAAAAAGCACAGGTTATCGCCCAACATGGCTGCTACCAGCGCCACAAAGAACATGGTGGGCAGGTGCGGAAATCCCTGCGAACCGGACCAAGCGCCGACCATATTCAGCGGGATTTCAGAGGGGAGCACTGGAAAGAAACAGTCCCCGAAAATGAGCAGGCCCACGATGGGATAAACCCACTCCGTGCCCATGATGGCTTCAATCCACATGGTTACTGTGTCAACCATCTAATCCTCCACGGGGTGTGTTGTGGGTGTGCTATCGTCCCCAACAATGCTTTCACAGCTGCTGGACTTTCTAAAAAGGTCAGTATAGACCGGTTCGGTGGGGGTGCGAAGTGCCCCCTACACAGCCTTTTGGTGTTACCGAGTATATGGTGCGAAGAACGGTATAAACCACCTGTGTACGCTAGGGGCGATTGCTGAAAGCGCACAAATTTTAATGTTCGCATCATCGAAAGGGATGAAGTCGAAGTGGCAGAAGCGGCCGAGCCGGGCAAAACTTTAGTGATTGTGGAGTCGGCAACTAAGGCGAAAAAGATCCAGCCGTACCTGGGAGATAACTACATCGTGGAGGCCTCCGTGGGCCATATCCGCGATCTCCCGCGGGGCGCTGCCGACGTGCCGGCGAAGTTCAAGAAGGAATCTTGGGCCCGCTTGGGTGTTAACCCGGAAGATGACTTCGCCCCGCTTTACGTCGTTAGCCCGGATAAGAAGAAAAAGGTCGCTGACCTTAAATCCAAGCTGAAGCAGTGCGATAGCCTCTTGCTGGCAACAGACCCGGACCGCGAGGGCGAGGCCATTGCTTGGCACCTGTTAGAGGTCTTAAAGCCCAAGGTGCCGGTGCGCCGCATGGTCTTTAATGAGATCACCAAGTCCGCCATCTTGGAGGCGGCGGAAAACACCCGCGACTTGGACTATGACCTTATTGATGCCCAAGAAACCCGCCGCATCCTCGACCGCCTCTATGGCTACGAAGTCTCCCCGGTGCTGTGGAAGAAGGTCATGCCGCGCCTTTCGGCCGGGCGCGTGCAGTCGGTGGCCACGCGGGTCATCGTCGAGCGCGAGCGCGAACGTATGGCGTTTATCTCCGCCGATTACTGGGATTTGCTCGCCACCTTGGACGCGGGGGCGGGCAGTGGCGAGGGCCCGTCGGCCTTTGACGCGCGCCTGACCGCGGTCAATGGCAAGCGCGTGGCTGTGGGCCGCGATTTCGACGATCGCGGAAATGTGAAGACCAAGGACGTCATCGTCATCACCCAGCCGCAGGCGGAGGCCCTGGAAAAGGCCCTGCAGGGCGCGGGCATGACAGTAGCCGGGGTAGAGCACAAGCCCTATACCCGCAAGCCTTATGCGCCGTTTATGACTTCGACGCTGCAGCAGGAGGCGGGCCGGCGCCTGCACTTTACCTCTGAACGCACGATGCGCATTGCACAGCGCCTTTACGAAAACGGCCACATTACGTATATGCGTACGGACTCCTCTTCGCTGTCCAAACAGGGCTTGAACGCCGCGCGTAGCTCCGCTACCAGCATTTATGGCGAAGAATACGTCTCGGATTCCCCGCGCGTTTATGACCGCCGCGTCAAAAACTCGCAGGAGGCGCACGAGGCGATCCGCCCCGCCGGCGAGTCCTTTGCCACCCCAGGCCAGCTGTCTAGCCAGCTGGATGCGGAGGAATTTAAGCTTTATGACCTGATTTGGAAGCGCACCGTGGCCTCGCAGATGGCCGATGCCAAGGGCACCTCCATGAAGGTGGCGGTCGCCGGCACCGCGACCACGGATAATGGCGCCTATGATGTCGAGTTCTCTGCAACCGGCCGCACCATTACCTTCCCGGGTTTCTTGAAGGCTTACGGCGCCGACGAGGATACGAGCAAGAAGAGCGAGAACCGCCTGCCGCACCTGGAGCAAGGCCGCGATCTGAAGGCCGAAGAGGTCTCGGCAGAAGGCCACTCCACCAACCCGCCGGCGCGCTATACCGAAGCCAGCCTGGTGAAAAAGATGGAAGACTTGGGCATCGGGCGCCCGTCGACGTATGCCTCTATCATCAAGACCATCCAGGACCGCGGCTACGTGGTCTCGCGCGGCAACGCCCTGGTTCCCTCTTGGGTAGCCTTCGCCGTGGTGGGCCTCTTGGAGGAAAACTTCACCGAGCTGGTGGATTATGACTTCACCTCGTCCATGGAAGATGAGCTGGACTCGATTGCCACCGGCACGGAGGATGGCACGGACTGGCTCAACGGCTTTTACTTTGGCAACGCTGAGGCCAACGAGCACAAGGCGGCCTCCATTGCGCGGCATGGCGGGCTGAAATCGCTTATCGATGTCAACCTCGAGGCCATCGATGCCCGCAAGGTCAACTCGCTCAAGCTCTATACCGATTCGGAGGGCCGCGAGGTCTTCGTGCGCGTCGGCCGCTACGGGCCCTATATCGAGCGCGCGATCGGCACCAACGAGGACGGCAGCGTGGAATACCAGCGCGCCAACCTCTCGGAGACGGTGACCCCGGATGGGCTGAATGAACAGCTGGCGGAAAAGCTCTTTGCTACCTCGCAGGGCGGGCGCCAGCTGGGCGAAAACCCTGAAAACGGCCGCATGGTGGTGGCTAAGGAAGGCCGCTTTGGCCCCTATGTCACCGAGGTCGTGCGCGATGATGAGCGGGAAAAGGCCGAGGCGGAGGCCTTGGAGATCGTCGCGAAGGAGCGCGCCGAAGAGGATAAACAGCGCGCCGAGGAAGGCAAGCGCGCCAAGAATTGGGAGACCAAGACAGCCGCGAAGCAAAAGGAAAAGCGCATCAATGACTACATTGATGAGAAGCTGAAGCCGGGCACGGCCTCGCTTTTTAGCTCGATGGAGCCGCTGACCGTCACGCTGGAACAGGCCCTTGAGCTGCTGTCCCTGCCGCGCGAGGTGGGCGTGGACGACGGGGAGATGATCACCGCCCAAAACGGCCGCTACGGCCCGTACTTGAAGAAGGGCACGGATTCGCGCTCGCTGGCTAAGGAAGAGCAGATCTTTAGCATCACCCTGGATGAGGCCCGCCGCATCTATGCGGAGCCGAAGCGTCGTGGCCGCGCGGCCGCACAGCCGCCGCTGAAGCAGCTCGGCGATAATGACGTTTCGGGCAAGCCTATGACCGTTAAGGATGGCCGCTTCGGCCCGTACGTTACGGACGGCACCACCAATGCGTCCCTGCGCCGCGGCGACGATCCGGAGCAGCTTACCGATGCCCGCGCCAACGAGCTCCTCTCCGAGCGCCGCGCCAAAGAGGCCTCTGGGGAGACGAAGAAGAAGTCCACGAAGAAGTCTTCTAAGAAGAGCACAAAGAAGTCGACCAAGAAATCGACGAAGAAGGCAACAAAGAAGTCCAGCAAGAAGGCCACTAAGAAGGGCACGAAGAAGGCGGCTAAGAAATCCAGCTCGAAGCCTTCGCCCGGCACGAAGAACGTGGTTAAAGCCGGCTCGCGGAAGAAATAAGCGCGGAAATAAGTAAGGTGGCGGGCATGAATGATTTTCTTGCCCGCACCGAGGAAGGCACCGCGGCCTTAACCCGCGCGGTGTCTGAAACTTTTGCCGATGTCACCGACCCAGCCCGGCGCACGCCGCAGGGCTGGCGGCGTTTTGCGTACCTAGCGCTAGGCGAGTCCACGGTGTGGGCCCGCCTCTTTGGCTGGAAGAAGGCCCATGTCGCCACGAGCGCGCCGCTTCTGCCGCTATTGGCAGCGGAGGCGCAGGACCCTACCCTGAGCCCCGCCCTGCTGGCCGGCGCGGTGGGGCAGGCGGAAAAGTCGCGCCGCTTGCAGCACCCCTCTTTCCTTGGGGTAGTCGGCGTAACCGCTAGCCACGCGGCGTATTCGTGGGCGCTTTATCGGCGCGGCGCGCGCAACGATGCCCGCGGGTGGGGCCTGCGCGCCATGGCGTGGGCGGCGGCGCTCCTCGCCACGCGCAAGCAGCCCACCCGGACCGCGGTAGCGGTGGGCGGCGCGGCGGTGCTGACCACCTCGGCGCTGGCGGGCGATCCGCGCCTGCGCACCGATGCGACGAAGGGCTTGAGCCACGGCGCCAATCTCTTGGTAGCGGCGGAGGGCCTGACGGCACTGCGGGCGCGACTGTCTTTTGCTGAGTCTCAGCAGAAGACGCGGATACTGAAGAAAAATAAGAAACAAGCCAAGCCCACGAAGGTGGCCCGGGCGGTGGGCACGGCGGAGGCCGGCGCCTTTGCCTTGGGGCACTTCCTGCTAGTCGATGCCCTGACTAGGTAAGATCCTGACTAGGTAAGGTCCTGACTGGGTACGCTCCGCTCCGGCTGCATGCTCGGCCCATAAGATAGCCGGCGGTGCACCACCTCGAAGGGCCCGCGCAGGCCCAGCGCTTCGAGCACGCAGGCACTAATTACGGTCACCAGCCACACGCCGCAGGCGAGGGCGGCTTGGCCGAAGGCCCCTAAGTCGTGGCCGTAGTCCAGCGTGAAGGGGTGCACGATAAGGAAAAACAGTATCGACTGGCCTACATAACCACTCATGGATCGCTTGCCCAGCGCGACGAAGGGCCACAAGAAGGCGGGCACGGAGGCACCGGTTGCTAGGCGCTCTTGCACGGGCTGCAAGATGAGGGCGAGCCCGGCAAGGATTCCCGGCCCGGTTAGCACGCCGAGGGTGGAATTGGCGCTACTGGCGGCGTTCGCCCAGCGCTCATCAATGACCCCGAGGGTGCCCAAGGACCACAGCGTGCCAATGACCAGCGTTACGGCCGCGGCGATGGCCACCCAGCGCAGGAGTTGGGGGCGGTGAGAGGGGACATCGGCAAGCACGCCCTCGCGCGCCCACACAAAGCCCACCAGCATGACCGGCAGGTACATCAGCACGATGAGCGGGGCGGAGATGATCTGCGCGCCCAGGGTGAGAAGCTGGCTGAGCAGCAGGTCACCGTAGGAATTTACCGTGCCAATGGCATCGACGGGGATATCGAGCCCGCCGTCAATCGCGGAGAAAATAAACGTGGCGATGCCGAGCACCGTCAGCACCCCGAGCGCGATATGAGAAATCTTGCGCAGCGTAGAATTGTGCAGCGTGAGCAGCAGGGCAATGACTATGCCCGCTATGCCGTAGACAAACATGATATCGCCCCAAAACAGCAGCACCATGTGCACCGCGCCCAACAGCGCGAGGAAGCCATAGCGCTTGGCGATGACCCTCCTTGCCTCCCCCAGCGGAAATCCCCGCCGCCACAGGCTCATCGCAATAAGCCCCACGCCGAAGCCCAGCAGGGTCGAAAACATGGGTAGGCCGCGGTTGTGCACGAAGAAAGCGCCGAAGACGACGGCGATTTTATCCAGCACGCTGTCATTGAGGATGCCGCCGAAATACGTGCCCGGGCGATCCTCGGTGATGATCCACGCGGTGGTCATATTCGCTATCGCGATTCCTAAAAGCGCCATTCCGCGCGCCGCGTCGGGCACGATGAGGCGGGTGCTTGCCATTAGATTTCGCACCTTTCTGCCAGGCTGGCGCGGATGGGGCGCGCCAACTGGGTCATGCGGCGGCGCCCGCGCAGCTCGATGGATTTCATGACGGTCCAGCGGGCCTGTTCGGCCTCGTTGGCGGTCTTTAATGTAGCAGCATTGGTCAGGACCTGGCCGGGGGTGTCCTTGGCCATTTCGGTCAGGCGGGCGGCCTCGTTGACGGCATCGCCGATGACAGTGTACTCGAAGCGATCCGCGCCGCCGATGTGCCCTGCCACCACGTGGCCAGAGGCGACGCCGATGCCGGCCTGCAGCTCGAGCCCGCGCAATTCCCCGCGCAGCTCGCGGGCGGCCTGCAGCGCCATCGAAGTCGAGTCGTACACGTTGAGCGGCGCGCCAAAGACGGCGAGGGCGGCATCGCCTTGGAACTTGTTGATGATGCCCTTATTGCGGTGCACTACGGTCACGACGTGCTCGAAGAATTTATTGAGCTCCGTGACCACTTCTTCGGGCGAGTGGTTGACCGCGAAGGTGGTGGAACCGATGACATCGATGAACAGCACCGCGACCTTCCGGTCCTCGCCGCCCAATTCGGGGCGCTCATCAAGGGCGCGCTGGGCCACCTCGGTGCCCACGTAGCGGCCGAAGATATCGCGGACGCGCTGGCGCTCGCGCAGACCGCGCATCATCTCATTAAATCCTGCCTGCAGGACGCCGAGCTCGGATCCATCGTAGATATCGACCTCGGCATCGGACTCGCCGCGGCGCACGCGGTTAATCGCATCCTGCAGCTCCACGATGGGATCGACCACGCTCATGATGGCGAAGCTGGTGCCGATAAACCCAGTAGCCAGCGCGGTGAGTGCCAGCGCCACGATGGCTGGGATGATCTCGCTGGCATCGCCGGAGAAGAGCCCGGTGTGCTGCCCCAGCAGCACCAACACGATGCCGAGCAGCGGCACACCGGAGGTCATCAGCCAGGTGGAAAACAGGCGATATTTGATGGGTGGTTCGACTGTGGAATCTTCAAAGCGGCGGGCGACGGCTTGCGCGGCGACGGGACGCACGAGGCGCTCTGCCTGCAGGTAGGTCAAGATGATGACCACCAGGCCCGCCAGGGTGGTGGAGATGCCCACGACGAGCCCGAGCCGCCCGGATTGCCCGCTGGAGATTGCCACCGTCAAGATGATGCCGATGAGCCAGACCGCGGCCGCGACCAGGGATTGGTACACGGGGATGCGCAGCACGAGGGTGCGCACCATATTTGGATCGTGTGCATCAGGATTGCGCTGCCAGTCCAGCACGGGGCGGAAGAGCAGTAGGGTGGCGGCGATGCCGATGATGACGGCAAAGATGAGGTAGACCGCCGCCACTCCCTTCAGGTTGGGCAGCTCGGCGGCAAAGTCCTCGATTTCCGGCATGGGCAGGAAATAGAGGATGAAGGTCATGATCGCGATGGCGCCGATGAGATTGGCGCCCAAGACCAAGGCAGCGTATACCGGCCATTGGGTTCCCATAAGCCAACGAGCGCCACGCAATAGTCTGTTCATAACTACTTACTGTAGTAAGACCAGTAGGCTAGAGCGAGTGAATACGGGAAGCGTTGCGCAACGATTGGCAGATACCCCAGGTGTGGCCCGCACTATCTTGGGTGCCGCGCGGGCGGCGCGGGGGATGCCGGGGGCAGATCCGCGGGCGATGAGCCATTCCTGGCTCTTTACCGGCCCTCCTGGTTCCGGGCGTTCCTTGGCCGCAATCGATTTCGCGGCCGCGCTCATGTGCACCGATCCAGAGGAGCCGGGCTGCGGAAAATGCGAGGCCTGCCGCGCCGTGCTGGGTACTAAGCAGCACACGGACCTGGTCTTGGTGGATCCGCAGGAGGTCATTATCCCGGTGGATACGGTGCGCGAGGTCATTGGGCGCGCCGCGAGCCTGCCCACGGTTGCCCCGTGGCGCGTCGTGATCTTCAATAACGCGGATCGCCTCAACAATAACGGCGCCAACGCGCTGCTCAAGACGGTGGAGGAGCCGCCGGAGCGCACTGTGATTATCATGTGCGCGCCTTCCGATGCCCCTGAGGACTTCTCCCAAACCCTTCGCTCGCGCTGCCGGCACCTGTACATTCCCTCGCCGTCGGTGGAGAATATCGTTTCCCAGTTGGTGAGCGAAGGCGCCTCGGATCACGATGCCCGCCTCGCCGCCGTGACTTCCCTGCGCCACGTGGGCAGGGCGCGCCACTTGGTGGCGGATCCGACGGTGCAAAAACGCCGGGCAGTGGCCATCAACCTGGCCGAGGACATCTTCCATGAATCCCAGGGCTTTCAGGCGGTGACCTCGCTTCTTAAGCTGGTGGATGCGGATGCGAAGGAATCGCACAAGGAGGAAGAAGAAGCGGAGCTGGCCAAGCTGGAAAATACCTTTGGCGTTGGGGCGAAGGGCAAGGGCGCGGCGAAGGCGCAGCGCGATGCCCGCTCCGCCATCAAGGACTTACAGGAACAGCACAAGAAGCGGGCGAAGCGACGGGTCATCGATAACCTCGATTTGGTGCTCGTCGATCTCTCCGGAATTTACCGCGACGCGCTGATGACAAAGGTGGGCGCGCAGGTGGAGATGACCCACCCGGATTTCGCGGGGCTATCTGGCGAGCTGGCGCAGCGGGTAAGCGAGGCGGGCCTCTTGGAGTGCCAGTCCGCCATTTCTTATTGCCGCGAGCAGCTGACCCAGAACGTGGGCACGCAGATTGCTTTCGACGGCTTGGTGGGCAGGCTGCGGCGGGCCTGCCTCTAGCGCTGGGGCTGTCTAGTACCGGGACTGTCGCTAGTATCGGGCCGGAGTTTAACACCGGCCCGTCAAAAACCAGGCCTGAGCCCCGATTTCTTTTCCGCGCCACCCCTGCGATAGAATCGCCAGTGCTGCTTTAAGCAGCGCGCCGCCTTAGCTCAGTCGGTAGAGCATTTCACTCGTAATGAAAAGGTCGCGAGTTCGATTCTCGCAGGCGGCTCCATTTTTATATGTGCGGGGTTCTTCCTTAATATAAACTCTCCTTCAATAGAAGCAGGCCATATGGCCTCGATGAGGGAAGGAACGAGACACTGCTTATTGCTACCGTCGCAGCAGAAATCCTCTTTTGGGCGTGCCTTATTCTGGGCGGTGTTCTCCGATACATCGTCAAGGCCCCAAGAATTGGACTGGCATTCTTTATCGCTACGCCAATTATTGACATAGTCTTGTTAATTTTCTCATTTTTCACTCTGCATACTGACGGCGAAGCGGGATTCATGCACGGTTTCGCAGCTTTTTATATCGCATTTTCGCTGGTCTTTGGCGGCGACATCATACGCGCAGTTGATCGGAAACTCAGCGGGAAGTCGAAAACCGAGTCTGGGAATCAGTCCGATAATAATGTAAGAAAATCCGTATATGCCAGTGCGGTGACGGCTGCGATCCTTATAGTTAGCATCGCGGTGGTAGGGCTAAACGGCAGCTTCTGGTTGATTTATTGGCTTATTGCCGTGCTCTTTACCCCACCGATGTGGTGGGGCATTGAAAAACTTAGTCGCCGTGCTTAAGCAGGCGCGGAACCACCTTTCCGGTGGCATTGCGTGGCAGCTTGGATAGGAAGTGCACGTCGCGGGGCACAGAGTGCTCGGCGAGCTTATCGTGCACCCAGGCGCGGATGGCATCGGCAGTCAGAGCGCGGCCGGCGGCATCGGCAGTGGGCACTGCCCAGACGGCGATGCGGCTGAAGGTCTCGCTATCCTCCACGCCACCCGCGTGCACTTCATCGATGCCGGGCATGGCCTCGAGTATCTCGGTCACGGACTGGGGGTGGACATTCTCGCCACCCACGATGATCATGTCATCGGCCCGACCCACGACGTGGAGGAAGCCCTGCTTGTCGATGTACCCAAGATCGCCGATCGACAACAACCCATCGACCCGATTGAGCTTGAGCTTGGGGTTGGTATAGCCGGTCATGGCGGTGGAATTGGTGAGGTAGATTTCGCCCACCTCGCCGCGGGGGACGGGGTGACCCTCCTTATCGAGGATGCGCAGTTTGGTGCCATTGGCCACCTTGCCCACTACGTCGGGGTTTTCTGCGACCTGTTCCATCGTGGCCGTTGAGGCAAGCGCCAGCTCCGTGGAACCATAAACATTGCAGAGGATGGGGCCGAAGCGCGCATTGGTGTCCTTGACCACCTGCGGGGTAAGGGCATTGCCGGCAGAGGCGATGAAGTTCAGGCTCGAGGTATCGAAGGCGCCCTCGGGATCGTGATCCACCAAGCGCTTGAAAAAGATGGGGGAGGAGAGCATGCCGTCGAGGCGGTAGCGTTGGACATCATCAAGCACCTGCTCCGGCTCAAAAATGCGGCGGGTGACGATGGTATTGCGTAGCCCCAAGGCAATATTGATGCAGGCCCACCCCCAGGTGTGGAAGATGGAGGCCGTCATCTGCACGCGCTGATCGGCGCGCCACGGGATATTGCCCACGATGGAGGCGAGGACAACCGGCAAGGTCGGCTCGGGACGGACGATGCCCTTGGGGATGCCGGTGGTGCCGGAGGACATCAGCACGATGGGGCCGTGCTTGGGAAAGGCGGGCAGCGCGATATCCAGGGGATTCTTCACGATCTTATCGAGCGTGGGTAGATCGCTTGCCCCCGTATCGTGGGCGATAATGACCGGGATATCGAGGTTGGGATCGACGCGGTCGATGAATTCATCATCGATGACCAGGACATTAATGCCATTTTCTTCGATGCAGCCGGCCAACTGCTCTGGGGAAGAACCGACATTGAGTAGGTAGATCCCGGCACCAGCGTAGCCCTTGGCACCGAGCGGGATGATGATGCCGCGGCCGTTGCGGGCCATGACGCCGAGCCGGATTTCCGGCAGCTCCAGGGACTCTAGGTAGCGGGCGAAATTCTGCGCGTGGGATCGCAGCTGGCGGTAGGTGAGGGTGCCGTCGTCATCGATAAGCGCGAGGCGATCGGGGCAGGTCAAATAGGCCTGCTCGATTTCACGCGCCGTGGTGAAGCGGTAGCGCGCGAGGTTGGGCAGGAGCTTGATCTGCCCGCTCAGCCCGCCTTGCCGGGTAATCAGCCCCGATTTGAAGAGGGCAGGGAAGAACTGGCTGAGCGCGGACGCATGGAAGGAAACATCAGACAATTTCATGAAAGAGATAACTCCGAAAAGGCGAAGATAACAAAAATATAACTACGATCGATATCGTTAGAAGGAAAGATGATGTTGCTTCTAACTCGAAAAATGTTACTGGAGTGACTAATCTACACTTAAGTTACAAGGTTTGAAGAAAAGGTCCCTCAATGAAATCCCTAAAACTCAAGGCATTTTCGGTCGTCGCTTCCGCGATCGCGGTGGTGGGCGTGGCGGTAGCGGCGCCGCAGGCTAGCGCGGCAGAGCGCAATCTCGTTTCCTTCGGCGACTCGGTCATGGCGGATCCGAATGGCGGGGAATACTTGAAGGACCGCTTCAATCCAACGCGGGTAATCGGAGAAAACTGCCCCACCTCCTTCAACTATGCGAAGCGGGCCGGCGCCAAGATGGGCCTGCCGGTCCGCGATTTTTCCTGCTCTGGTGCGGTGTCGATGTCGAACGGCCCGCAGATTTGGCAGCAGGTTGATGCCGCCATCGGATCGGGCGCGCTGACCCCGGATACGGCGCGCGTGCTGATTACCACCGGCTTTAATGACACCTATAACCACCGCGATCTGAATATGGATCAGATTCGCCGGGAATTTACGGATCGCACCGCCCCGCAGATTGAGCGGATCAAGCACGCCGCGCCGAATGCCCGCATCCAGATCGTGGGCTACCCCACCATCGGTTCGGGGCCGCACTACTGCCTCGTCCACGTTGGCCCGACGCCGCTGGATTCGACCTTCCTACCCATGGTTCAAGACTACGAAAACAAGGCGCAGTGGATGCAGGTTGATTTGGCGGCCCGCACCGGCGTGCAGTTTTTGGATATGAAGCCATCGACCCGCAATAACGGCATGTGCGCTAATGCGAATGACCGCATGTGGGCAGGTCTCGTGGACTTTACGGCGGGCGCGGGTAACTTGCCTATCCACATGAACCAGCGTGGTCACGAGCACGCGGCCAATGTGATTGCGGCTTCCTAGCAACTATTTTCATTACCGCGGCCATATTGAAAATGTAGGTATGGTTGTGGACATGACTGTAAAAGCTGTTATTGCCCGCTCTAAGGGCGCGGAAGTTGAGACCGTAAATATCGTCGTTCCCGATCCCGGCCCCAATGACGTCATCGTGCGGGTGCAGGCTTGCGGTGTATGCCACACCGACTTGGCCTACCGCGATGGTGACATCGAGGATGCCTTCCCCTTCCTGCTGGGCCACGAGGCGGCAGGCGTGGTGGAGACCGTAGGTTCTGCGGTTACCCACGTGGAGGAAGGCGATTTCGTCGTCCTGAACTGGCGCGCAGTGTGCGGCGAGTGCCGCGCTTGCAAGAAGGGCGAGCCCAAGTACTGCTTTAATACCCACAACGCGTCCGCTCGCATGACACTCGCGGACGATGATCCGGACGCCGGCACCGAGCTCACGCCTGCGCTGGGCATCGGTTCCTTCGCAGAGAAGACCCTGGTCCACGAGGGCCAGTGCACGAAGGTCGATGACATGGACCCCGCAGCTGCCGGTCTACTGGGCTGCGGCATCATGGCCGGCTTGGGCGCTTCCGTCAATACCGGCGATATCCAGCTGGGCGAGTCCGTAGCCATCTTCGGTTGCGGCGGCGTCGGCGTGGCGGCGATTGCCGGTGCGAAGCTGGCGGGTGCGGCGAAGATCATCGCCGTAGACATCGACGAGTCGAAGCTGGAGACCGCGCGCGAGTTCGGCGCCACCGACACCATTTGCTCGAAGGGCATGTCGGAGCAGGAGGTCATCGATGCGGTGCGCGATCTCACCGGCGGCTTCGGCACGGACGTTTCCATCGACGCGGTGGGCATCCAGCCGACGTGGCGCCAGGCCTTCTACTCCCGCGATCATGCCGGCCGCATGGTGATGGTGGGCGTGCCTAACCTGACCGACCACGTGGACATCCCGGCCATCGACCTTTACGGCCGCGGCGGTTCCATCAAGCCGGCTTGGTACGGCGACTGCTTGCCGGAGCGCGACTTCCCCGCATACGTTGCCCTGCACAAGGCCGGCAACTTCCCGCTGGATAAGTTCGTTTCTGAGCGCATCGCGCTTGACGATGTCGAGTCTGCCTTCCAAACTATGAAGGACGGCAAGGTACTACGTTCGGTGGTGGAATTTTAATGCAGATTGAAAGCACGGTAACTTCTGGCAAGTTCCGCTTGGATGGCGGCGAATGGGACGTGGACAATAACGTCTACGTGCTAGGCGATGCCTCCAGCGTCTACATCGTCGACCCCTCCCACGATCTCGATGCCGTGGCAGAGCTGGTGGGCGACCGCAAGGTCGAGGGCATCATCCTGACCCACGGCCACAACGATCACTGCGAGCTCGCGCCGGAGGCGGCGAAGCGCTTCGATGCGGATGTCTACATGCACCCGGACGATGACATGCTCTGGCGAGAGGCGAATGGCGATGCCCACTACATCGACCTAGCCGATAACGGACAGTTCGACATCAACGGCGAAAAGATCACCGTCTACCACACCCCGGGCCACTCGCCGGGCTGCGTCGTCCTCTACGTCGATGGCACGCTGCTGTCTGGCGATACCCTGTTCAACGGTGGCCCTGGCGCGACGGGGCGCAAGTACTCGGATTTCGATGTCATCATCGAATCCCTGCGCAACGTCGTCTTCAACCTGCCGGAAGATACGAAGGTCTTGCCGGGCCACGGCGATGCCACGACGGTGGGAGCGGAAGCGGCGCGCATCGACGAGTACATCGAGCGCGGCTACTAATAATCGCGCAAGTACTCTCCGTAGCCGGATTTGAGGAGGGGCTGGGCTAGCGCTTCCAGCTCTGCCTGGGAGATGAATCCGGCTTCGCAGGCCGCCACCTCGGGGGAACCGATGATGATGCCCGTCCTCTTCTGCATCACCTCTACGTAGGCGGCGGCCTCGCTCATGGAATCGACGGTGCCGGTATCCAACCACACGCTGCCGCGATGGAGGCGCTGCACACTCAGCGCGCCGCGGCGCAGGTAGGCCTCGTTGATGGAGGTAATCTCGAGCTCCCCGCGATCGCTTGGCGTGATGGACTTAGCGATATCGATGACCGAGTTATCGTAGAAATACAGCCCGACGACGGCATGATTAGACCGCGGTTCCGACGGCTTTTCTTCAATGCTGAGCGCTTGGCCGGCTTGGTCGAATTCGACGACGCCGTAGCGCTGCGGATCCGATACCTCATAGGCGAAGATGATGCCGCCTTCTGGATTGCGGCACTGGCTTAGTTCCCCGCCGAAGCCGTGGAAGATATTATCGCCGAGGACCAGCGCAACGCTGTCATCACCAATGAAATCCTCCCCAATCAAAAAGGCTTGCGCCAATCCTTCTGGGCGGGCCTGCACGGCGTAATCGATCATCAGCCCGAGCTGGGATCCATCCCCGAAGAGCCTTTGAAACGCCCCGGCGTCCTCTGGGGTAGTGATGATGAGGATCTCCCGAATGCCCGCCTGGATGAGCGTGGTCAACGGGTAGTAGATCATCGGCTTGTCATAGATGGGCATGAGCTGCTTAGAGATGCCCTTAGTAATGGGATAAAGCCGCGTTCCGGATCCACCGGCGAGGATTATGCCTTTCATCGCTACTCCTCGCTGGCCTCGGCGGTTTCGGTAGTTTCGGCGGCGCTGGGGTGGCTCGGGTTGCTGGTATCGCCAGTAGCACTGGGTTCGCTCGGATACAACGCGAGATACAAGGCGAGGGCGGCCCGCCAATTCTGCGGGGAAAAGCCCGTGGCCTCGATTTTATCTAGGGCAAGCGTTGATTCTTTGGGCCGTGGTGCTTCGGGACCAGCGATTTCCCGATACTGTTCGGTGCTTACCGGCGTGACCTCTGATGGGTCGTGGCCCAAGCCGATGAATACGGACATCGCCATTTCATCGCGCCCGACGGTATCGCCGGAATTCGAGATATTATAAATCCCGTATTCGGGCTGGGTGCGCAGGAGATGCGCGATGCCCTTGGCCAAATCCTCAGCGAAGGTGGGGCGTCCGCGCTGGTCATGAATGACCTTTGGCTCCTTATCCGCTTCGGCGAGGCGGCGCATGGTGGCGATGAAGTTTGGGCCATCGCCAAATACCCACGAGGTGCGCACAACATAATGCTGCGGTGCGGTTTGCGCGGCGGTTTCGCCAGCGGCCTTCGACGCCCCGTAGGCGGAAAGGGGCGAGGGAATCTCGTCTTCGGTATGCAGATCCTTAGAACCATCGAAAATATAGTCGCTGGATACGTGCACGAAGGTCAGCTGGTTTTCGGCAGCGATGCGGGCGAGCTTGGCCGGCGCTTCGGCGTTGACGGCCCAGGCGGCGGCGCGATCCTCCTCGGCACCATTGACGTCGTTGTAGGCGGCGCAGTTGATGATGGCCTCGTATTGCTTCCACTGGCGCTGCGGGGGATTGGTGATGTCGAACTCCGCATGGGTGCAGAACTCGGCATTCTTGAGAACACGCTTCAGCGCACGGCCGAGCTGGCCATTCGCACCGGTAACGAGGATTTTGCGGGGTGGCATGGGGGTGACGTCGGCAAGCGCAGGCAGGTGCTTATCCTTTTCTGATACCTCACGCGGTTCGAGGGGCCACTCCACGGCGTCGAGGTTGATTCCGGTATAGCGCGCCTCGGGGGACCAGTGCTCGTTGACTAGGTAAGAATAGGAAGTTTCCTCGAGAGCCTGGAAGCCATTGGCAACCCCGCGCGGTACAAATACGGCAGTCTCCGGCCCCACTTCATGGGTGACGATTTCCCCGAAGGTTTCGGATCCGTCGCGGAGATCGCACCACGCGCCAAAGATCTTGCCGTTCGCGACGGAGACGAGCTTGTCCCAGGGCTCGGCGTGCAGCCCGCGCGTGGCACCGGTGCGGTTATAAGAAATATTATTTTGCACCGGCTGGAACGAAGCCAATTCTGGTGCGGCCTCGCTAAGTTTCTCGCGCTGCCAGTTTTCCTTGAACCAACCGCGGTTATCTCCGTGTACGTCCAGCTCGATGATGCGTAGGCCTTCAATGGCGGTGTTGTGTACCTGCATAATTACTGTCCTTGCTCTTTATAGCGGGCTTCTACAGATTCCTTTTGGGAGCGCCACCACGTTTCGTTATCGCGGTACCAGGCGATGGTATTTTCCAAGCCCGCCCGGATATCGGTGAAGCGGGGCCGCCAATCCAATTCGCGGCGCAGCTTGGTAGCGTCCATGGCATAGCGCTGGTCATGGCCGGGGCGGTCCGCCACGTGCTCGTACAGGGCCCGACCTTCCTGGGTATGCCCCATGAGTTCGCAGATTATCTCGATGATGCGCTTATTATCGATGTCCGGCTGGTCAGCGCCGATATTATACGTTTCACCGATCCGCCCCTCTTCGATGATTTTTAGCACCGCCGCGTTGTGATCGTCGACGTGGATCCAGTCACGAACCTGCTCGCCCGTGCCGTAGAGCTTGGGGGTATGCCCGGAGAGGATATTGGTGATTTGGCGCGGGATGAATTTTTCGATGTGTTGGTAAGGCCCGTAATTATTTGAGCAATTAGAAATGGTGGCGCGCAGGCCAAAGGATCGGACCCATGCCCGCACGAGGTGATCGGAGCTCGCCTTGGTGGCCGAATAAGGGCTGGAGGGCGCATAGGCGGTATCCTCCGTGAAGTTGGTATCCGCCCCAATTTCTAAGTCCCCGAAGACCTCATCGGTAGAAACGTGGTGAAAGCGGACATCGTATGTCCGGCACGCCTCTAGAAGGGTATAGGTGCCCACCACATTGGTGTGGATAAACGGGGAGGGATCCCGCAGGGAATTATCATTATGGGACTCGGCGGCGAAGTGCACTACGATATCCGCCTTAGCGACGAGCGGATTCACCACCGTAGCATCCGCGATATCGCCCTCCACTAATTCCACATCGAGCCCCGCAAGGTTATCCCGGTTGCCGGCATAGGTCAGCTTATCTAAGACGGTGATGCGGGTATCTGGGCGAACCTTGGCCATGAGGCGCACGAAATTGGCACCGATGAAGCCGGCGCCGCCAGTAACGAGCATGGTGTGCATGAGTCTCCAGTGTAGGGCAGTCCGTACAAGCGCTGCGCGTGGACAGCCCCAAAACGCTTGTACACGCACTTCTAGGCCGCACGACATGATCGTACGGCCTGAAGGCACGGTAGAGAGTGGGTGGTAGGGCATGCTCACGCTGCGCCGGGAGGCGGCGGAGAAGGTGGTGAGTCCGGAGCCGAAGGCTGCGGCGAATCGCCCGGGGAACTGGGTGGTGAATCCACCGGTTCATGAGGCTGAGCAGGCGGGTCGGCGAGCTTGCGCGCCGGGGCTTGCTCTGCCGCAGGGGAGTCATTGAGCTCCACCGAGGGCGAAAGCCCGCCGGTATGCGCTGAGCGGTAACCTACACGGCCCGTTTCCGGGTCTCTTTCCGCATGCCCCATGCCATTGCGGCCATCGCGGTTATCGTTATTGTCCACGTGGTGCCGGCGGCAGAGCAGGGTGAGGTTCCGGAGGTCTGTAGCTCCCCCGTGGGACCACGCCTGCAGGTGGTGGACATCGCAGTCTTGCCACGGCCGGTTGCAGTCCGGGTGGGTGCACACGATTTCACTGGCGGCGAGCGCTAACTTTTGCCATAGCGAAGCGGTGCGCTTGGTGCGCCCGAGCTCGAGTGGGAAGCCCTTGTCATCAACGGCGCAGAAAAAGTCGTGCTGCGCGGCGCCCAAGCGGAGAAGATCGAGCGGGGATAGGTCGATTCCCACGCTCGTGGTGAAGCGGGTATCGCTGTTCATCGCTTGTAGCTCTTCAAGGGTAGTGGCGACGAAGAAGGAGCCGAGGCCGTCCGACTTCTTTTGGCCTGAGGATAAGTAGCTTCCCAGTGCTGCGGTCAACTGATCCGCCATGCGCTGGGCATAGGTGCGGGTATCGTCTTCGGGACTCAGGCTCTCGCTGCCCTTATTCTTGGCAGGGGCGAAAGCGCTGGCCAGGACGGCGGCGGCAGAGGCATCGAGGTAGCCGGAAATGTGCACGCCACCGTCTGCATCTTGGTTAGAAATGCTGAAGCGGCGCTTGCGGGTGGCCGCGTGCGGATCGCGCTTCCCAGAGGGATCGACGGCGTGCTTATTTGCTTTGCGGATAGCGTGCCGTAGCCAATCGCGCAGGGACTCATAGGAGCGACGCTTGGCTTCCTCTAGAGCCTTATTGCGCAGCTCCCGCGGCCCAGGGACCGCGAACTTATTGAGGTTGCGCAGCTCCCGTTCGATGAGGTTGAGGACGCGTTCCGGGATGGGGTCTTCCTCGAAGAGCTTCTTGCGGCGCTGTTCTTCCGCGCGGCGCTCACGTTCGGCGCGGCGGCGCGCTTCCTCCTCGGCTTTCTTTTGCGCGGCCGCGTCTGCCTCGTCGTCTGCTGGCGGGGGAGTAGGTTCAGGATCCTCGATGGGTACAAAGAGGTTCTTGCCGTTGCGCAGGCGTGCGGCGGCTTCGGACTCCGTGAGGCCAAGGCGGGCGACTAAGTAGTCCTTAGCCTTAGAAGAGCCGACCCGCCTGCCGGCATCATCGCGCTCTGCAATAAAGGCAAAGGCGGCATCGATGGTGGATTTATAGCCCAGCGCCCGCTCTAAGTGTTCGAAATTGGGGTGGAGCAATTCGAAGGAGAGATCGTCCGGATTCTGCATAAGGTTGCGCAGGCGCGTAAGCCCCGCAGCCACATCAGAAATGGCTGTATTGATTTCCGTATGCTTGGCAGTTTCCATGGTTCCTCCTCCTTCCTGTTTCGCTTTCATGTTCTATTCTATGTCAATAAAACACCAGCGCAACCGCAAGAAAGGAATTGGTCAATAGACTGTACATTCCCCAACCAAACGGGCCCAGACGTAACCAAACGCAAGCAACCCCCGCCAAACAGCGCCCGAAAACCACTAATCCGGAAACTTAGGCAACGCTGTTTCATCGAGCCATGCGGCAACGGTGGCATCGAAAAGAGTGGCGTTTGGCGCCGCCTCCCGGAAGGCCGAGAGAAGATCTGCGGGCTCGACCACGGAGTGCTGATGCTGGGTGAGATAGGAGGAGAGGGTGGGGAAGAAGGCATCGCCAAGCAGCCGGTGAATGGCGTGTACCGCGAGGGCCCCGCGCTTGTACACGCGGTCATCGAACATATCGCGCGCGCCGGGATCAGAAACCTTGATGTCTTGGCGCTTGCGCATCAGAACTTGGTAATGCGAGCGCGCCGCCTCGCGCGCGGAGGACGCACCCTTGTGCTCACCCCACAACCACTCGCTGTAGCAGGCAAAACCCTCATTGAGCCAAATATCCGTCCACGCAGAAAGGCCGACGGAATTGCCGAACCACTGGTGGGAAAGCTCGTGCGCGATGAGCCGCTCGAAGGCGTGATCGCCCTTCACATGGTTGGAACCGAAAATGGACAAGCCTTGGGCCTCGAGGGGAATCTCCAGCTCATCCTCGGTAATGATGACCTGATAGGCGGGGAACGGATAAGGCCCGTAGATAGAGGAGAAGAAATCCACCATCTCCTGCTGCCGGGAAAACTCTTCGCGTACGCGCTCGCGCAAGAACGCCGGGGCCCACGCCTGGGTATTAGCCCCCAGCGAATACGAAGAAAACTCGCCTACCTGTACCGTTGCCAGGTATGTGGCCATGGGGTGGCGCGTGCGGTAGTGCCACCGGGTGGTGGAACCGCCGGCCTTGCGGGAGACCAATTCGCCATTGGAAATGACGGTAAAGGGGCTATCGGCGGTGATGATGATGTCATACGTCGCCTTTTCAGAAGGCGTGTCATCGCACGGGAACCAGCTGGGCGCGCCATTGGGCTGGCTGGCCACCAACGAGCCGGATTCGGTTTCCTCCCAGCCAATTTCACCCCATGTGGTGCGGATGGGGCGCGGGCTCCCGCCGTAGCGAATGTGCAGCTCAAACTCGGTTCCGGCAGGGATTTCGGAGGCAAAACGCAGGCGCAGCTTCCCGGAAGATTGGCGGAACTTAGCCACCCGAGGCGCGTGCTTGGCGGTCACGCGCCGCGCCACCATCGCCCCGCCAAGATCTAAGGTTAAGGAGGTCAGTCCCTCCACCGCGCGCACGCTCAAAATGGCCTCGCCCTGCAGCAGGTTAGGCTCCACGCGATAGTTCAAGTCCAGCGTGTAGTGGGTAACTTCAAATCCGAGGTTGAAGTCCACGCCAGTATAAGGATCAGTATGCGCACGCGAAAAGGCGGTAGGAAGCAATGTCATAATTGCACCCTACCGCCCGTTGCGCGCAGCCTAAATTTAGCTATTGAAGCCCCGCTCGAATACTGGCCAGGAATCCTTCAGATCCTGGTTCCAGTGTGGCCACGAGTGGGTTCCGGTATTGCGGAAGTTAAAGGTTGCTGGCACGCCAGCCTGGTCAAGCTTGGCCTTGAAGTTGTGGGTGCAGTAGTTCACCCCGGCCTCGATGGCGCCGCCTTCAACCTGCAGGGTAGCGGAGCCCTGCGCTGCCTGGAGCGGGTTGTAGCCCTTGGACTGGATGTAGGAAAATGTGTCTTCCTCGCTAGCCAGACCAGAGCCAGAGGACACGTACAGCTCGGTGCCGTGCAGCTTCTCGGCATTCATCATGGCGTCGTTATAGCGGTTGGTGGGAGAACCCAGCGGGCCCCACATCTGGTCCACGCTGCCGCCGCCGCGACCAACGGTCAGCTCTACGCCCTGGCGCTCAATGGGGTACGCGGTAGCCGCGCAACCAGCAAAGGAACCAACGGCGTCGTAGAAGCCCTGGTTGTGCTGCGCCAGCAGCAGGGAGGAGGTGGCGGACATGGACATGCCCGCGATGGCGCGGTGGTTATCGGCATTGATGTGCTTCTCGATGGCCCCCGGCAGCTCCTTGGTCAAGAAGGTCTCCCACTTCTGTGGCCCCTGGAGGAAGCCCGAATTCGGCTCAGAGATCCAGTCGGTGTAGTAGGAGAAAGCGCCGGCCTGTGGGACAACGACGTTGACGTCCTTCGAGTGGTAGAAGTCAACGGCATCAGAAAGCTTCAGCCAATCCATGTCCTGTTCCGCGCCGCCTGCACCGTTGAGCAGGTACACGGTCGGGCGGTTTTCATGCTGGGCGCGGACGACGGCCAAAGGAATCTTCCGGCCGTTCATCGCCGGCGAGGTTGCCTCGAGCTTTTCAACGCGCGCATCATCCTTGTACTTCTTGTACCAGGACTTACCCTCGATTTCCGGGGTAGGCTCCAGCGGGGAAATCGTGGACTGTGCGGCATCGCCCGCCACCTGCTGCGGGGTCAGCTCGGCCGCGCCTGCCACGGGGGCATAAGCCAAGCCCGTGCAAACCGCAGCTGCCGCGAGGACAGAATTGAGACGCTTCATGGTGCTTCTTTCCTGTAGGGAGTGGACTCGATAACTATACTTCGGCCGCGAAAAATCGGCATATTGAGGAAGTATATTCAGTGTTTAGCCATATAGATATCGCCATTTATAGTGCCCAATAAATGCCCGCCGGTAAAGACCTAGGCCGATTTGGGGCATGAGCGGGGGTAAGCGGTGCTCTATACGCCTGTACCTTTGTTAATAATAACAAACACTGTGACAATAGAGGTTTGTGTGTCATAATCTCCCAAGAAGTCGCGGCGCAGCTGTAACGCCAGCAGAAATGGCTGCGTTAGTGCTTTTAGTGTGAAAAGCTAAGCAGTGCGATTGTGCACGTGCGCTCCAACAAAAGAAAGAACCTCAATGAACGTTTTCGATACCGTCCTCGTTTCCATCAACGAATTCCTCGGCCCCTTCATCCACTCCGCGTTGGAGGCCTACTCCAAGCTGCTGGTTTCCTTTCACCTGATCTAAACCTGCGAAGCCTCAAGGGTCCTGCGGGGGTGCATCTGCTGCTTGCCGATGCCTCCCTTTGCAGGGCCCTTTCCTTCTTCTCACCGCCGCATGGGGTGGGGTGCCCCCAAGTGTGACCAATTACGCGACAATGAGGAGAAAGTTACGTATCCTGTAGGGCGTGACTAACGAACATTATGACGTAGTAGTACTCGGTGCGGGCCCTGGCGGCTACGTTGCCGCCATCCGCGCAGCTCAGCTTGGAAAGAAAGTCGCTGTTATTGAAAAGCAGTACTGGGGCGGAGTCTGCCTCAACGTAGGCTGTATTCCCTCCAAGTCGCTGCTGAAGAATGCAGAGGTTGCCCACACCTTCAACCACGAGGCGAAGGCTTTTGGCATCTCCGGCGATGTTTCCTTTGATTTCGGTGTGGCCCACAAGCGTTCCCGCAAGGTTTCTTCGGGCATCGTCAAGGGCGTTCACTACCTGATGAAGAAGAACAAGATCACCGAGATTAACGGTCTGGGTTCCTTCAAGCACGATAAGACCATTGAGATTACTGAGGGCGATGACGAAGGTAAGACCGTTACCTTTGATGACTGCATCATCGCTACCGGTTCCGTGGTCAAGTCCCTGCCTGGCGTTGAGCTCGGCGGCAATATCGTCTCCTATGAAGAGCAGATCCTGAACGAGGAAGCACCGAAGTCCATGGTCATCGTGGGCGCCGGCGCCATCGGCATGGAGTTTGCTTATGTGCTGGCCAACTACGGTGTGGACGTTACCATCGTGGAGTTTATGGACCGCGTCCTGCCGAATGAGGACAAGGACGTATCCAAGGAGATTGCTAAGCAGTACAAGAAGCTTGGCGTTAAGCTCCTGACGGGTTACAAGACCACCTCTGTGAAGGACAACGGCGACGATGTCACCGTTGAGGTCGAATCCAAGGATGGTTCCAAGCAGGACACCCTGACCGTGGATCGCGCCATGATCTCCATCGGCTTCGCTCCGCGCGTTGAGGGCTTTGGCCTTGAGAACACCGGCGTTGAGCTGACTGAGCGCGGTGCCATCGACATCGATGACCGCATGCGCACCAACGTTGACCACATTTACGCCATCGGTGACGTCACTGCGAAGCTGCAGCTCGCACACGTGGCAGAGGCACAGGGCGTTGTAGCGGCAGAAACCATTGCTGATGCAGAAACTCAGCTCTTGGGTGACTACAACAACATGCCGCGCGCTACCTTCTGCAACCCGCAGGTCGCTTCCTTTGGCTACACCGAAGAGGCAGCCAAGGAGAAGTTCCCGGATAAGGACATCAAGGTTGCTACCTTCCCGTTCTCCGCAAACGGTAAGGCCGCTGGCCTGAATGAGACCGCCGGCTTTGTCAAGCTTATTGCTGACGGCGAATTCGGCGAGCTCATCGGCGGACACATGGTGGGCTCCAACGTGTCGGAGCTCTTGCCTGAGCTGACCTTGGCACAGCGTTTCGACCTGACCACTGAGGAAATCGGCCGCAACGTACACACCCACCCGACCTTGTCTGAGGCCATGAAGGAAGCCGCCGAGGGCATCAGTGGCCACATGATCAACCTCTAAACAAGCCTCCCCTATACCGCATAACGGCACCGCAGCGTTCTCCAAGAAGGAGGACCGCGGTGCCGTTTCGCTGTGTGTGACTAAAAATTCCAGCTAGTAAGGCGCGACCGCCGAGCGGTGAATATCGATATTGATTGCCTCGTTGATGGGAGGGAAGGCGCGCTGCGAACAGTTTTCCCGGGCGCAGGTCCGGCACCCTGGACCGATGGGGGTGGCGGCGTGGAGATTGGTGAGGTCGAGGCCCTCCGCATAGACCGTGCGATCGGCGTGGCGGGCCTCGCAGCCCAGGCCAATGGCGAAGAGCTTATTGGTATCGCCGTAGCGCCCTTGGTGGTGCTGCACGGCGCGGGAAATCCACAGGTAGTTGCGCCCATCAGGCATCTGCGCCAGCTGACGCGAGATGACCCCCGGGCGGGTGAAGGTCTCATAGACATTCCAGAGCGGGCAGGTGCCGCCATTATTGGAAAAGTGCACGCCGGTGGCGGATTGCCGCTTGGACATATTGCCGGCGCGATCCACGCGCACGAAGGTAAACGGAACGCCGCGCAGATTATCGCGCTGCAGGGTGGAAAGCCGGGAGGCGACCGTCTCGTATCCCACGCCGAAGACTTGGCATAGGTACTCCACGTCGTAGCCGGCGCGCTCGGCCTCGCTGTGCATCATGGCATAGGGCATGAGCGTGGCGGCGGCGAAGTAGCTGGCTAGGCCGCGTTTGGCCAAGCTGCGGGAGGAATCAGAGGTAAAGGGCTCATCGGCCACGAGCGCGGAGATCTGGTCCTGGGCCTCGAGCAGGCCAAGCTCGGCGGCCATGCGGAAGGCGCGTTGGCCCTCGCTCAGGCGCGAGGCGAGCGTGAACTGCCCGCTCTCGCGGTCAAAGCGGTGCAGCGTGCCATCCATCTGCGCCGTCAGCTCGATATCTACGCCGTGTTCCTCGCGCAGCCGGTTCGCCAGCGCCTGCTCGGCATCGCGAATGCCGAATTGGGTGACCCGGAGGTCATCGGCAAGCGCCTCCGCATGATGGTCCAGTCCGTCCAGGTAATTTTGCCGGGCATAAAAGAAGTCGCGCACCTCATCGTGCGGCATGGATAGGGCAGCTGCGCTTTCCGATGTCCGCCTCGTATCCGTGGCCAGCGAGAGCTTATCGCGCACGTTGCGGTAGCGGCGGTGTACATCGACAAGCGTGCGGGCGACGGTGGGGTGGTTATATACCAGCTCCGATAGCTCCTGAAGCTCCACCGGGGAGGGGCAGAGCTCCTTGTCTTGGATGACGTCCTGGATCTCCGCGAGGAGACGGGAGTCATCATCGCGGGAGAAAAACGTGGCGTCGACGCCAAAGACCTCGGTAATGCGCAGCAGCACCGGCACGGTGAGCGGGCGGACATCGTGCTCAATCTGGTTGACGTAACTGGCGGAAAGGCCGAGGGTGCCAGCTAGGGAGGCTTGGCTGAGATCGCGTTCACGGCGAAGCTGGCGAAGGCGAGAGCCCACATACGTCTTACTCATGCGCCAAAGGTTACTAGTAGCGAGCGCGGCTGTGCATCTTTATGGCGAAAATTTTGTGAAGACTCTTCGCTACCTGGACACGCTGTTTGTGGGGTTTCATGCGAAAGTTTGACACATAAAGGGGTGGACTAATCACTTGCGCAACATGGAGTGGCGAAGCTCACAGTTTGGGCTACAAATATGAAACATCTGCATTGCGGAAATGAAGGTACCCAAGGTAACAGCGTTTTCGCATTCTTGTTCTCAGGCTACCCTTACCTAAAAGATCTCACCGCCTCGTCGCGCTTGCGAACCAGGAGCAATTGGCCGCTCGAAAATAACTAGTAACCAGCGGTTAAGCCCAGTTAAGGTAAGTACGACTATGGAGGTGTCATGACTTTAAGAAATCCGGACCGTGAGGCAATCGCTCACGGCCACATCACTAATGAACCAATTCGTCAGCAGCCCGGAACGCCATCGTGGGTACTGAAGCTCATCATGGCCGTTACCGGTTTGCTCTTTGCGCTTTTCGTCGTCGGCCACATGGCCGGCAACCTGAAGCTGTACATGCCGGCACACAACGGTGAGCCCGCCCTGGATGAGTACGGCGAGTTCCTGCGCTCTATGGGTGAACCGCTGCTGCCGCACGGCTCTGCCCTGTGGATCATCCGCATCGTGCTGATCGTGGCAATCCTTGCCCACATCTACGGTGCCTTTACCTTGGCTTCCCGCTCCAAGGCATCCCGCGGCAAGTTCAAGCGCACCAACCTGATGGGTGGCCTGGATTCCTTCGCCACCAAGTCCATGCTGGTAACTGGTATCGTGCTGCTGCTCTTCATCATCTTCCACTTGCTGGACCTCACCATGGGCGTACAGCCGATGGCCCCAGAGGGATTCGTTGAAGGCTCTGTTAAGGCCAATATGATCGAAACCTTTAGCCGTTGGCCGGTCACCATCTTCTACGTGCTGGCAATGTGCTGCCTCTTCCTGCACCTGACCCACGGCATCCGCCTCGCCGCATCTGACCTGGGTATAACCGGTGCAAAATGGCGTCAGACCTTCTTGGTCTTGGCCTACATCATCCCGGCCGTTGTATGCATCGGCAACATCGTTATGCCTTTGTCCGTTGCCCTGGGCTTGGTCAGCTAAAGGAGATAGGAACCCATGACTACTACTGAACTCAAGCGTGAACACCCCAACTTCTCGCACCCAAAGTCCATCGTTGAGGGCGTCTCCGCTGGTAATATCCTGGAATCCCAGGAACCGCACGGCGTGCCGATGAAGGATATGTGGGCTCACCACGTTGACCACATGAACCTGGTCTCCCCACTGAACCGCCGCAAGTTCGAGGTCCTCGTTGTAGGTACCGGCTTGTCCGCGGGTGCTGCTGCGGCAGCCCTTGGTGAATTGGGCTACGGCGTCAAGGTCTTTACCTACCACGACTCCCCGCGCCGCGCGCACTCCATTGCTGCGCAGGGTGGTGTCAACGCCTCCCGCGCCAAGAAGGTGGATAACGACTCCGCGTACCGCCACACCAAGGACACCGTAAAGGGCGGCGACTACCGCTGCCGCGAGTCTGACTGCTGGCGCCTGGCTAACGAGTCCGTTCGTGTTATCGACCACATGAACGCCATCGGCGCCCCGTTCGCCCGTGAATACGGCGGCACCTTGGCCACCCGTTCCTTCGGTGGTGTGCAGGTCTCCCGTACCTACTACACCCGTGGCCAAACAGGTCAGCAGCTGCAGCTGTCCACGACCTCTGCACTGTACCGTCAGATCGGCCTGGGCAATGTGGAGCTTTTTGCCCACAACGATATGCAGGACATCATCACCTACGAGGACAACGGCAAGAAGCGCGCGGGCGGCATCGTCACCCGCAACCTGATTACCGGTGAGCTCAAGGCCTTCACCGGCCACGCCGTCATCCTGGGTACCGGTGGTTACGGCAACGTCTACCACATGTCCACCCTGGCAAAGAACTCCAACGCCAGCGCCATGATGCGCGCTTATGACAAGGGCGCTTACCTGGCTTCCCCGGCGTTCGTGCAGTTCCACCCGACGGGCCTGCCAGTTAACTCCGATTGGCAGTCCAAGACCATTTTGATGTCGGAGTCCCTGCGTAACGACGGCCGCATCTGGTCCCCCAAGGAAGAGGGCGATGACCGCGACCCGAACACCATTCCGGAGGAAGAGCGCGATTACTTCTTGGAGCGCCGCTACCCGGCCTTCGGCAACCTGGTTCCCCGTGACGTTGCCTCCCGTGCAATTTCCCAGCAGATCAACAAGGGCCTGGGCGTTGGACCGCTGAAGAACTCGGTCTACCTTGACTTCCGCGACGCCATCGAGCGTCTGGGTAAGGATAAGATCCGCGAGCGTTACTCCAACCTCATTCAGATGTATGAAGAGGCCATTGGTGAGTCCGCGTACGAGACCCCCATGCGCATCGCTCCTACCTGCCACTTCACCATGGGCGGCCTGTGGACCGACTTCAACGAGATGACCTCTATTGACGGCCTCTTCGCCGCCGGTGAGTGCTCCTGGACCTACCACGGCGCTAACCGCCTGGGCGCTAACTCTCTGCTTTCGGCTTCTGTTGACGGCTGGTTCACCCTACCGTTTACTATCCCGAACTACTTGGCTGACCACCTCAACGAGGACAAGCTGGCCGAGGATTCCGCGGAGGCGCAGGAAGCCGTGCAGAAGTCCCAGGAGCGCATCGATAAGCTGATGCAGGTCCACGGCGATGACCCGCACGGTCCGTCCCACTACCACCGCCAGCTGGGTGACCTTCTGTACTTCGGCTGCGGCGTGTCCCGTAACATCGAGGACCTGAAGGACACCATCGAGAAGATCCGCGCGCTGCGCGATGACTTCTGGAAGAACGTCCGCATCCCTGGTGAGGCGAATGACATGAACCAAGTCCTGGAATACGGCCTGCGCGTTGCCGATTACCTGGACCTGGGTGAGCTCATGTGCATCGACGCCCTCGACCGCGATGAGTCCTGCGGCGCTCACTTCCGCGAAGATCACCTTTCTGAAGAAGGCGAAGCCGAGCGTGACGATGAAAACTGGTGCTTCGTTTCCGCCTGGGAGCCGGGCGCGAACAAGAACGAGTTCATCCGCCACGCAGAACCCCTGTACTTTGACTCGATCCCGCTGATGACAAGGAACTACAAGTAATGAAATTGACACTTGAGATCTGGCGTCAAGCCGGACCCACCCAGGAAGGTAAATTCGAAACCGTCCAGGTGGATGATGCCTCCGAGCAGATGTCCATTCTGGAGCTATTGGACCACGTCAACGAAGGCTATGTTGAGCGCGGCGAAGAACCGTTCGCTTTCGCTTCTGACTGCCGCGAGGGCATCTGCGGTACCTGTGGTTTGACCGTCAACGGTCGCCCACACGGCCCGGGCCAGAACACCCCTGCCTGCCAGCAGCGCCTGTTCAACTTCAACGATGGCGACACCATCCAGCTGGAGCCCTTCCGCTCCGCTGCGTACCCCGTCATTAAGGACATGGTGGTTGACCGCTCCGCACTGGACCACGTGATGGAGCAGGGCGGTTACGTATCCATGGATGCCGGCACCGCACCGGATGCCGATACCATGCACATCAACCACGAGACCGCCGAGTACTCGCTGGACCACGCCGCTTGCATTGGTTGCGGTGCCTGCGTTGCTGCCTGCCCGAACGGTGCGGCACACCTGTTCACCGGCGCCAAGCTGGTTCACTTGTCCATGATGCCGCTGGGTAAGGAAGAGCGCGGCAGCCGTGCCCGCAACATGGTTGCTGATTTGGAATCCAACTTCGGCCACTGCTCCCTCTACGGTGAGTGTGCCGATGTCTGCCCGGCTGGCGTCCCACTGACCGCAGTATCTGCCGTTACCCGCGAACGTGCACGTGCTGCTTTCCGTGGCAAGGACGACTAAGCTAGAGTTATTCCGTAGGAATACTAGGAACGAGAGAAAGACAGAAAGACTCCGCCATGAGCGATAACACCCACGTAGTTGCTGACTACCAGAGCGAAACGTATCCGGAGTTCTCCGGCAAGATTCAGGACAACTACATCGAAGGCTACGACCCAGTATCCTTCGCAGCTCCTCACTCTTCCCTTCTCCGCACCTCCACGTGGGTCGGCATGGGCTTGATCCTGTCTTGCCTGCCAGCAGCCGGCATCCTCATCTGGGGCCTCGGCGTGTGGGACACCCCGCTGGGCACCGCAGGTGAAGGCAACTACGGCCTGACCATCGCCATCGGCGTCATTTCCTTGGTTGTGGTGGCCATCGCAGCCGCCGGCACCATCCACTATGGACGCCGCTACTACCGCCAGTACCGCAAGGAAACCGGCCGAGTTAACTAAGGCGCACGCCTAGTTCAGGCAACGTCTCAGTTTCTGTACTGACTCTACACAACCCCCGCCTCTACCGCATATAAGCTCTGCAGGAGGCGGGGGTTGCTTGTATTTGAAGCAGATAGGGGTTAAGTAGCAAGAGGGGATGCGGACATTTTTAGGAATATTTAGAGTAGCAGCTTGCGTCGGCGTTGATTGATGCTTAATCTGCCGAACTCAAGCTTGATTCTTCGTTCGTTTTAGAAGTCGACATGGTTGCGTCCTTTAGTGTGGTGTAACGCTTGCTGATGGTGGGCCCCGGAAATAGTGGGGCGGTCACCGTCAGTTAACCTTTCGACTCAACTACCACATCTCACCGAAAGGCATATGACGATGACCGCTGCACCACATTCTATCGACCCGGCAACCTACTTGGATGATCTGCTCGCTCAAGCCTCCCCTGACTTGATGCGCCAGATGCTGCAAGGGTTTATCAACCAAATCCTCTCCGCCCAGGCCGACACCGTCTGCGGCGCCGAATACGGCGTTGCCTCCACCGAACGCGTCAACCACCGCAATGGGTACCGCCACCGCGACCTTGACACCCGTGTCGGCACGATCGATGTCGCAGTACCGAAACTGCGCCACGGCGCATTCTTCCCGGACTGGTTGTTAGAACGCCGCACGCGGGGCAGAACGGGCTTTATCGACCGTCATTGCAACCTGCTACCTCAAAGGGGTTTCCACCCGCAGAATGAACGACCTGGTAGCCACGTTGGGTATTGCCAACATGTCGAAATCCCAAGTTTCACGCATGTCAGAAGAACTCGACGAGATGGTCGCCGATTTCAAAAACCGTCCGCTCGATCCCGGCGGCTACGCCTACCTGTCCTGCGACGCGCTGACAATCAAAGTGCGCGAAGGCGGCCGTGTGGTCAAATGCTCAGTGCTGCTTGCCACTGGGGTCAACGCTGACGGGTATCGCGAGATGCTTGGCATGCATGTCGCCACCACGGAATCCAACGCGTCGTGGAAAGGCTTCTTCCAGGACTTAAAAGCCCGCGGACTTACCGGCGTATTCCTTATCACCAGTGATGCCCACGAAGGCATCCAGCACGCCATTTCCGAAGTGCTACCTGATGCGTCGTGGCAGCGCTGCCGCACCCATTTTGCGAAGAACCTTTACGAGAAGGTCCCGAAGACACAGTGGCCTATGGTCTCTGCAATGTTCCAGACGATCTTCCAACAACCTGACGCCACATCCACCTGGTCCCAAGCCCGTGAGGTAGTCGATCTACTAGAGCCGAAGTTCCCGCAAGTTGCGACCTATCTGGAGGAATCACTCGATGAAGTATTAGCGTTTACCGCAGCCCCGAAGTCGGTGTGGTCGAAGGTCTGGTCGAATAACCCCACAGAACGGTTAAACCGGGAGATCCGCCGGCGCACCGATGTTGTGGGCATCTTCTGGAACCGCGAATCCATCATCCGGCTTGTCGGTGCGGTCCTAGCCGAGCAACACGACGATTGGATCCAACAAAAACGCTACATGTCACTGACCGCACTCGAACACACCAGACACCTCATGCACCGCACAGGAGACGCCAATGGTGACCACAACCAGCTAACCACCTGACCTCAAACCCCGAACTTCATACCGAGCCGAAAGCACAAACGGCTACACCACTACACGGGACTTGACCGTTCTTAGATCACATCAGGAAATTGATGCGTTTACTTATGGGGTCGACGCCGCTCCAGGAGAAATAAAAACGAGTATGCATATGGCATGCTTTAAGACAAGGTGTAAATGACAATACCAATAATGGCAATGACTGCCATTATTATAGAAAAAGTAATCAACCTCTTATCGTATGGAAGTTCATAAACTGAAGGGGACACTTCCTTAGCTGCTGTCTTTACGCTCCCCAGCATGAGGGCTGTGAACAATAGAAATGTTAAAAGGTGAGCCCACCAAGGAACGGGATTGCTCCATGTTATGAAAACGTTAGCAGACGTGAAAATCCCTGCCATAAGGAGAGCGAGTGTGATGGGGCGCATGTTATTCCCGAAGGATGTTTTCACTCTGCCGTCGAGAGCAAATGAGGTGAGATTAGCCATGCTTAACATCCTACTGCAGTTGCTGCTGCCCCCGCCGCAATGGTGCAAGGGATTCCTGCGGCTCCAGCGGTTCCCGCTGAAGCGGGAATGCATACAAGGCCTTCAACTGCTGCCCCTACACCCCACTTGACCCATTTATTGTTGGTGCAGGCCCTTTCAGCAATCCCCGAAGATGACACGGGGACGATGGTCCCGTCCTTATCTTGGAAAAGCTTCATGTCTTTAGGTAGTTCTGCATCTACTGAAGCGACTAGATCGCCGTGTTTATTATGTACATTTACGGTTGCCCCGGAGAGTGTTACTTTATCTCCGCTTTGCAGGTGAGGCTTAAGCCCTACGCCGTCCATTGCATCAAATGATCTGCGTCCGTCCTTTGAGTCAAACGTCAAAGCATCTTTTTTCGTCTCTTGTTGTGCATGATTGCCAGTTGCGGCTTCGGCTTGAGCGGCAGTGGCTAGCCCTCCACTCGTCGCCAGCGCAAGCGCGATAGAGGCAAAGATTTTCTTAACGGACATTTTATAAAACCCTTTCCTGGTACGTGAGTGACTAAATTCGTCACCCTATCGATATGTGAAATTAGAGACTTTTTTATTTATTCATCAAACGTTCAAGCGGTCAAGCGAAAGGAGTGAAAATTAACCATATGTTTACAACACCCTCGATAGCTCACCGCATATTAATTAGGAAATCACCCTATAGACAAAGAGGTTACGAGAACGTTAATTGTGCATAAACTCTGAAATGTTGACTTGAAGTGTCCCAGGTTTTGTTCCGTTTGAGTAGATGGGAAAATCTGGAATATGCCGAGAAAATTTGACCAGGATGCGAAGGACCGTGTGGTCCGTCTCGTGGAGGACCGCATCGTGGCGGAAAATATGTCGATGCACCCCGCGTGCCAGGCAGTAGCTCCAAAGCTGGGGGTTTCATGGCACACGGCTCGTCAATGGACTTAAGCCTGCCCGCCGTGCGGGAAACATCTCAGAACCTGTGCCTGAAGATTTGGCTGCCGAAAACGCGAGGCTACGTCGTGAAAATCAAGAGCTACGCGATACTAATGAGTTGTTGAAGGCTGCCTCGGCTTTTTTCGCGTCGGAACTCGACCCGAAACGTTAAGAAATGATCCGGTTCATCGATGAAAACCGGAATCGTTTCACTGCCCGAGTTCATCTGCAAGACGTTGAAAAATAACCGGGCTGGTGGGTTTATCACCTCGCGTGGGTATCGCCAGTCCAAGGCTCGCGGGTTAAGTGCTCGTCGACTTCGTGATGCTGCGTTGGTTGAACGCATTAGTGCTGTTCATCGGGATAATTATGGTGTCTTAGGTGTGCGGAAAATGTGGCATGCTCTTCGCCGTGAAGGAATCGATATCGGTCGTGAACAAACCGCCCGACTGATGCGCCTGGCTGGCGTTTCTGGCAAAGGCAAAGGCGGATCACCGATTACAACCCGAAAAGCTAACGTGCCTGATTTGCGCCCGGACTTGGTCGAGCGTGAATTCAAAGCCCGGGGCCCGAATAAGCTGTGGGTGGCTGACATTACCTATGTACGGACACGAAAAGGATTCGTCTACACCGCGTTTGTCACCGACGTCTACTCCCGGCGGATCGTCGGGTGGGCGCTGTCAGATTCGATGCGGACCGAAGCTTTGCCGCTGCAAGCACTCAACCAAGCGATTGTGAGCGCTGAGGAAACAACAGGTCTCATTCACCATTCGGATCACGGATCGCAGTATGTCAGCGTTGTCTACAACGAGCGACTTACCCGGCACGGCATTACAGCTTCCACCGGAAGTGTTGGTGACTCCTATGATAATGCTCTGGCTGAAAACGTTAACGGCTCCTACAAGAACGAGCTAGTCCATACCCGCAGGTGGGATGACGTTGTAGAGGTAGAAATCGCGACGTTCGAGTGGGTGTCATGGTGGAACGAGACAAGGATCCACCAAAGCCTGGGATACCGAACCCCAGCCGAGGTGGAAACCGAGTTTTGGAAGCAGAACTTGCCACAGGCAATAATGGAAAACAAGGCAAATGCCTAGGAACAAAACTCGGGGCACTTCAGTGTCTCGCTTGATGGTTCCTCATCATTCCCCTGGACTACGGGTTCAAGACGGTGATAATGCCCATGGCGGAGCATCGGTCTCCGATCAGCCTGGAGGTCTGGTCCTATAAAACTCATTCTTCCTTCACTCTTGGTATAGTTTTTCGTAGGGATTGAAGGCCGACAGAAATCACAGCCACCCTCGATTCGAATGTACAAAGATACGTGAGTGACTATGTTAAAAGGAATCACCTACGCATCGCTGGGTATGTTAGCGGTCTCCTCCTCCCTGTGGGCCATGTACATGCAAGACAATGCATTTGTGATTATGAGCCTGCTTTTTGGACCAGTGGTCACTATATGGCAGATTCATCTCTATAAGGTGACGATTCCAAGCGCCGTTAATTTTATTGCGATAACCACTGGGATTGTGTCGGCTTTAGGTTTTGCAGTCCGGGATGATTTTTCAAATTTAACTAAAGCATTCTTAAGCTTTGGCACTGCTGGCGCATTGATCGCCTATGTTGGTTTCGCCGTTGTAGTGATTATTAATTCTCGCCTGAAGTGAAGGCCGTGGGAAGTTTTCAGCTCCTCAATCCCCACCTTTACCCAGCTGCCTAAAGGCTTAGGGGCGATACAAATCCTAATCAAACGATTTTAGCCAAGCCAGCTTTCTTGCCCCTTTGCAATGCCAACTAGTGTTATAGAGCGAAGCTCGAATGCACCTACGAACTCCAAGGAGAATTCATGACGCACCGCTCGGACGCAGAGCTCGATACGGCGAGGGAGCCGGCATCGTCAGGCACCGGTGTGCCGCAGGCCGGCAATCAGGAGGCGCGCCGGGCGGACCTGCGGCGGTGGAAAGCGATTGCGCTGTCGCTGCTTTTGCTGGCGGCGGTGATCTTTTTGGGGTGCTCGTGGTGGCAGGCATCGGAAAGCGGAGCGCCGGTGTGGGTGGGCTACGTGCGTGCGGCGGCGGAGGCTGGCATGGTCGGTGGCCTGGCGGACTGGTTTGCGGTGACTGCACTCTTCCGCCGGCCGATGGGCTTGCCTATCCCGCATACCGCGCTGATTCCAAATAATAAGGACCGCGTGGGCGATGCGTTGAAGGACTTTGTGGAGGAGAATTTCCTGACCGCGGATGCGCTGAGCGCTAAGGTGCGGGATGCGGAGCTGCCGCTGTGGTTGGCGCGCCAGGGGGCAGAACCCGGCAAGGCGGAGGAAGTCTCCGAATGGATTGGTCAGCGCGCCGCCAGCGTGGTGGAGGACCTCGACCCGGCTGAGGCGGAGCAGTTCATCCGCACCCAGGTCATGGACCGCCTGGCGGAGCCGGAGTGGGGGCCGCCATTGGGCCGGTTGCTGGAGGGCTATATCGCGGACGGCAAGGCGCGCCCGCTGGAGGATGACCTCATTGACTGGGCGCACAAGAAGATTCTTGGCATGGAATCGACGGTGGTCACGGCCATCGATGAGCGCATGCCCGGGTGGGCGCCGCGCTTTGCTCGCGAGATGGTGGGGGACAAGGTCTATAACGAGCTCGTCGAGTTCGCTGATGAGGTTCGCCGCGATGGCAACCACGAGGCCCGCCTGGCCATTCGCCGCAACTTGTCCAAGCTGGCTGCGGACTTGCAGTGGGATGCGGATATGCGCGAGCGCATCGACAGCATCAAACAGGAGATGCTCGCCTCTGATCAGGTCCAGCAGGCGCCGGCAGCGATGTGGCGCACGATTTCCACTACGCTAATTGATCAGTTCAATGACCCGGAATCCTTCCTGCGGCAGAAGATGACGGCCAAGGTGAAGGAATTGGCGCATCGGTTGCTCGAGGATTCCGAGTTTTTAGCCCAGGCCAATGATCTTGTGGACAAAGCCGCGCGCTACGCGGTGGAGAAGTTTGCCCCGGAAATCATCGCGATCATCCCGGAGACCATTAAGCGCTGGGATGCGCAGGAGGCCTCGCAAAATATCGAGCTGATGGTGGGCAAGGATCTGCAATTTATTCGCCTTAACGGCACTATCGTCGGCTCTCTGGCAGGCTTGGCCATATATGCTGTTAATCATCTCATTTTCGGCGCCTAATGCGCCGGAATAATTCATCACACGGAGGTTTTCATGACTGAGAAGAAGAAGCTTTTTGATTCCCTGAAGGAAGCTGGCGCGTCCGCGCTGAATACCGCCAAGGACTTCGGTGGCCGCCTGCAGGAAGAGCGCGAGAACCAGGGTGCGCAGGGGGCGGGCGCACAGGACCCACAGGGCGATAAGGACGGCATGCTGGATAAGGCCACCACTACCGCCAAGCAGTGGGGCGCGTCCATCAAGAAGGCCGCGGAAGAAACCCGCGACTCGGAGGCTTTCTCTGAGGCGAAGGACAAGTTCGCGGATGCGTACCAGGAAACCCGCGAGGGCGTGAAGGACGCGTATGGCTATGCCCAGGAGCGCGTGAACGAGAAGAAGAACGCGCCCAAGAACGGTAATTCCGCTGCGGCGGACAAGGACGATAATATTATCGATGGCGAAGTTATCGATACCGACGAACCCACGAATTAATCTGCATGTACGTTTTACTTGACATTGCCTATAAGTTTCCCATCTACTTCTTCCAGGCCCTGACCATTGCTGCCATCATCGGTGCTGTCCTCGCGGCATCTACGCGCGAGGACGCGTTTCGGGCCGGCGACCGCAAAGGTAAATGGGTATGGGTAGGCCTGCTTGCGGGCTCGGCGGTGGCGATGGCTACCGGCCTGCAATTTTTGGCGTGGATTGGCACGGTCATCACCGGCATCTACTGGTTTGACGTGCGCCCGCAGCTCAAGGCCATCATCAACGGCGACTACAGCTACTAAGCATGAAAAATCTCCTGCACGCTTCCGCCGCCGAGGTTAGGGAGCAGGCCACGGGGCAGCATGTTTTGGTCTCGCCGCACCACGTGACGGTGGCGGCTGCAGCAGAGCCGGCGGGCATTACCGCCGTGGCGGGCTATCCCACCGGCCGGCACCACACGCTCATCAAGGCCTCTGAGGCCCGCCTGGCCATCCAGTCCGGCGCGGACGAGGTCTGGGTCAGCGTGGACGCCACGCTTGCCGATGCCACCCCCATCCTCTCCGAGCTCGTAGCCATCCGCGAGGCTTGCCCGGACCCGGCCCGCGTGGGCCTCATCCTGCCGGAGGCGGAACCGGCACGGTCCCTCGCGGAAACCGCTGCCGCCCAGGCCGGTTTTCACAAGATTGTCATAGGAAAAGGCAGCGAGCTGTCCAGCTCGCTGCCCGTCGTAGAATTTCCCGCCGCCTAAGTCGCGCCCTAGGCCGCCACTCCCTAGGTCGGCGCTGTTAGGCGGCCTTCTTCTGCTCGCCGCTCTCGGCGGAGAAGTGGTCCATATCGTTCATCGGGACATCGGTGCCGGTGATGGTCAGCGTGAGCTTGCCATCGCCCACGTCCACGGATTCGACCTGCATGTCATTGGCAACGAGCTGCTCAGACATGCCGTCCTGCAAGGCATCAGAAATGGCGCTGGTGGCTTGCTCTGGCAGGGAGAGGCCAAAGATGGCGGCCTCGGTGGCATTGATCTCCAGCTTGCCGTCACGGGCGGTGGGCTTGAGCGAAAGGCTGGCCAAGCCGCCGCCGAATTTCACCTCCAGCTCGTCGCTTTGGTCATTCGCGGTGATTTCAGTGACCACCATATTTCCAATGGTTTCGCTGCCGGATTGGTCTGAGATTCCTTTTTGGAAGCTGGCCAGCAGATAGTCATCCGGAACGGTAGTGGTGGCGCGGAGGAAGCCGGCTACTGGGTTATCGGTATCCGTCGACATGTCTTCCACGTGGATTTCGGAGGCGGGTTGCCCCTTGATCTGCGATCCTTCGATCTGCAGGGTCGACGGCGTGGTCATATCCATTTGGGAAATCGAGCCGCGCATAAGCCCAAAGAGGAGGGGGCTGCCGCCAAAGCTTACCGAGGGATCCTCCGTGACCTCGATGCCTTCTTCTTTGGCGCTATTTTTAAACTCCTCGGTCATCTGATTACCAATGAACCAGCGCAGGCCAAACTCGGCGATGAGGATTAAAACAAGCAGCGCTACGAGGACGCCTACGACAATTTTCCACGCGAGCGATCCGCCCGATTTCTTTGCAGCCATGACTACCAGTGTGGCGCATGAGGCGGCCGGTGGCAATGTGTGCTGGATATTAGCGGGGCGCGATGCTCTCCCAGCTCACAGTGAGCGTATTATCGCGCAGCCGGCGGCGGGGAGGGTGGAGGTTGAAGGGGGCATCGGCAAGCAGGGCCTGCGCCATGCGCCACCGCACCCGCGGGCCGTGCGGGGCCCACCCGGCGGCGCGATCCCAAGCCCTATCGGCGGCCTGCAGGAGCTCGTGGATGGGCTCGCCGGGCACGTTGCGGTGGATGAGCACCTTGGGCAGGCGCTCGGCCACATCAGAGGGGCGGGCCACGTCGAAAGGATCCCATGCGAGCGTCAGCGTCTTCGGGCCATGCTGATCGAGCAGGATCCACGCCGCGCGTCGCCCCAGCTCATCGCAGGTGCCCTCCACAAAGAACCCGCCAGGTGCCAAGCGCGAGCACACCGTCTGCCAGGCCTCCGCAACCTGGTCCACGTCGTATTGGCGCAGGACATTAAAGGCGCGCACCACCTGCGGCCGGTAGCCCGCGAGCTCAAATCCGCCCAGCTCAAAGCGCACGCCATCGCGCGGCGGCAGCACCCTGTCCGGGTGGATTTCCAGCCCGCGCACATCCACGCGGGGATTGATGCGGCGCAGCCACCGCGCCCACTCCACGGTGGTGGTATGCGAGGCACCGTAACCCACGTCGAGCGCGAGCGGGGTGCGCACGTGGCGCAGCAGGGCCGAGATTTCCGGGTGCGCCATCATCCACCTATCGCAGCGCCTGAGCCGGTTGTAGTTGGTGGTGCCGCGGGTAATAACGCCAAAAGGCCGACCCGCTGCTGCGCTGGCGCGCAGGTTATGAGCGTGGTAGGCCATGGGAATCGGTGGATGCTAAGGCTGGGATGCCTTAGAGGTTTTCAGAAATCCACTGTTCGGTCAGCTTGCCCTCGTTATCAAAGAGCTCTGCGAGGGATTCGCCCACCTTCGGCTCGATGGCTGCGCCCATCATCGGGATCTTGACGGAGATCTCGTTGGTGTAGGTCAGCTTGGTCATCTCGCCCTCGCCGGCCAGGGAAATCTCGCCCTTGAAGTCCACCGGGGTGCCCTTGACGTCAGCGGTGTAATTGACGTCAGCGGCCTGGCCGTTGAGCTCGCCCACGGTGACCACGCGCTTGACCTTGAGGTCCTGCGAGACCATGGCGCGCACAGCCTCTGGCAAGAGGTTGGTCGGCAGGACCTCGTAGAGAGTTGCTACGTTATCGGAGAAATCGTGAACCTGGCCTGCCTCCGGGGAAAGATTTTCCACGATGTACTCCCAGTACCCCTGGGTAAGCAGCGCCTTGTGAACCATGTCGATAGGCTGATTGATGGTTACGGTGTTTTCACTACGAGTTGACATGCTTAACAGACTACCTTGGTATACGTGCTTGATAAATTTTTGACGCAACAACTCACAGCAATCGAAGGCGTAGACGTGGATCCCACGGCGAGCTTTGCCGATCTCACCACCTTGCGCGTGGGGGGAAAGCCACAGGTCACGTTGCGTTGTTCGCTGCCCGAAGCAGCGGTTGCGGCACTGCGGTACCTCGCGAAAGAAAAAGTTCCTTTCATCGTGGTCGGCGGCGGCTCCAACCTGCTGGTTTCTGATGGCGAGGTAGACGTAGTCGCCGTTGTCCTGGACTTTGCCGCGGTGGACATGGATACCCAGACCGGTCTCGTGCGCGCCCAAGCCGGCGCGGTATGGGACGAAGTCGTGGCGGAATCCGTGGCGCAGTCCCTGGGCGGAATCGAGTGCCTGTCCGGCATCCCCGGCACGGTGGGCGCGGTGCCCGTGCAAAACGTGGGCGCCTATGGCGCCGAGATTTCTGAGGTCTTGACCCGCGTGCGCTTGTATAACCTGCGCACTGATGCCGATGAGTGGGTTCCCGTCTCCGATCTCGATCTTGCCTACCGCTACTCCAACCTGAAATTTACCGGCCGCGCGGTGGTACTCGAGGTCGAATTGCAATTGACCACGGACGGGCTCTCTCGCCCCCTGCGCTTTGGGCAGCTTACCGATAACCCCGGCGAGCGCCGCCCCGTCGCCCAAGTCCGCGAGGAGGTCCTCGCCCTGCGCCGCGGCAAGGGCATGGTGCTCGATGCCGCCGACCACGACACCTGGTCCGCCGGCTCCTTCTTCACCAACCCCGTGGTCGAATCCAGCGTCGCCGACGCCATCCAGGACAAGGTGCGCGCCACGCTTGGCGATGCCCCCGCCGACCGCATGCCCCGCCACCCCGTCGCCGCACAGGGCGATACCTCCCCGCATGAGAAGCTCTCGGCCGCTTGGCTTATCGATAACGCCGGCTTTACAAAGGGCTACCCCGGCTCCGGCCCGGCAACGCTATCCACCAAGCACACCCTGGCGCTGACCAATCGCGGAAACGCGACCGCCGCCAATATCGTCGCCCTGGCCCGCACGATCCGCGATGGCGTCCGCGAGGCCTTCGGCGTCGAGCTCGTGCCCGAGCCCGTGTGGCTGGGCCTATCCATGGACGAGGACTAGGCTGCGCCTCTCGGCGCGGCGGGGCCG
This sequence comes from Corynebacterium sp. KPL1824, assembly GCF_000478095.1. Lineage (NCBI taxonomy): Bacteria > Bacillati > Actinomycetota > Actinomycetes > Mycobacteriales > Corynebacteriaceae > Corynebacterium > Corynebacterium sp. KPL1824. Next base: position 406,938 of record NZ_KI515749.1, read on the forward strand.
CAGCCGCTGTGGCCGCGCGGGTTTTAGGCCTGCGCGGACATAAAAACGTCCAAAACAACCGCGTTCTTCTCAAATTCGCCCTCATTTTTGGCGAAACGCGGTTGTTTTGGACGTAAGTGTCGCTTGCAGGCAGCACTGGCAGCGCGGGCAGCACGGGCAGGCAGCGCAAAGCCGCCCCGGCGCTGCGGCCCGGCGCAGTCTTAGGCAGCCATGACCTCGAGCCACTCCGGCTTGGCGTCCAAGAACTTGCGGGCCGCATCCTGTGCGCCCTTCAAGCTGTGGTGCGCGCCCCAACCGCACTGCTCTTCGTTGGCGGCGGGAACCTCGGTGGCGGAAAGGATATCGTTCAGCGCACCCTCAACGGCGCGCAGCAATTCATTCTGCTCCATGCCGTTGGTGATGGCGTAGAAGCCGGTGCGGCAGCCCATGGGAGCAAAGCCGATGAGCTTATCGGTGTAGTTGCGCATAAAGTTGGCCATCATGTGCTCCACGGAGTGCAGTGCCTCCGTGTCCAAGTGCTCCTTATTGGGCTGGCAGAAGCGCAGGTCATACTTGATAATCTCCACGCCGCCGCCCAAATCGGTGCGGTCAGCCACGCGGATATAAGGCGCGCTGACGAGGCGGTGGTCGAGCTCGAAGGACTTGACGTTAATCTTTTCTTGGTTCTGTTCAGTCATACTCCCCAGCCTAATCGCTGCGAGTGTCACTTCACAGAATAGATTCTTAGGCCGCATACGCTGCGTAACTATGAGTGCCTTGGACGATGCCCCCGCAACCGGCAGCAAGCAAGCCCGGAAGCAGACTGCCCAGCAACAAAAGATCGTGCCAAGCACCGTTACCACCCTGGTCACCGTGGAAAGCCCCGCCGCCGATGCCGATCCGTGGGCGCGCGGCAACCGCCTGCGCAAGGACAGCTGGGGCCTGGTAATGCGACGCGTGTGGGCTGATTTCTTCCACGATGCCTTAATGGACCGCGCCGCCGCGATGACCTACCTCACCCTCATGGCCTTCGCGCCCACTGTCCTGGCGGCATATTCCATTGCCACGCTGGTCTTTTCTTCGCGCCGGGGAGAGGTGGAGGCACTGACTGCGCAGTTCATCGATACGTACGTGCCCCGTTCTATGGCGGAGGAAGCCGGCACCATTGTCAGCTCCATTATCGGTTCTACGCGGGAGGACACGTTTGCACTGGTGGTCTCCGTCCTGATTTCACTCTTCGCCGCCTCGGCGTATGTGCGTGCCTTCTCGCGCACCGCCAATACTGTCTACGGCCGGGTGGAGGGACGCGGCACTATCCGCACATGGGCGTTGATGTGGGCCATTACCGTGGTCCTCGTCATTGGCGCGGTGGTGGTCCTGTGTGCCAATTTATTGCGCGATACCGTCGTGGACAGCGTCATCGAGCCTGTAGCACTCCGCCTAGGGCTGCATGGAACCGTGGACTTTTTCGGTGGCATTTTTATGCCGGTGTGGAATTGGCTGCGCTTTCCCATAACTGTCGTGGTGGCGCTGGCGCTTATTGCCGTGTGGTACCACTTTGCTCCGAACGTTCGGCCCAGCCGTTTTCGCTGGATCACCTTGGGCTCGGTGGTAGCGCTAGTGACGAACTTGGTGGTGTGGGGCGCATTTTCCCTCTACATCAAGTACCTGGCCGGGGTGAGCATTTACGGGGCATTCGGAACGGTCATGGCGGTATTTATGACCGTCTGGCTGTCCAATACGATGCTGATTTTGGGCATCAAGATCGATGCGGAGGTCCTGCGTGCCAAGGAGCTGCAACTTGGACTGCACGCAGAGCGCTATATTCAAGCCCCACCGCGCTCCGAATTCGCGGCGCAGCAGCAGGTGCGCGCGAAGAAGAAACTAGAAGAGCGCTCGGGGGCGCATCTTTGCCGATGCCGCCCGCGGCGAGGAATAGCCCCGCACCGGGACGTAGCCCGCGCCGGGAATCCACCGCTGCTGAGGATTAGTGTGAGGACACTGCTGCCACCAAGATGTCCTGCACCTGGCGGCGGCGCAGCTTGCCCAGCTGATCGGTGGGCAATTCCTCGCGCACCACGAAATGGCGCGGGACCTTATAGCGGGCCAAAAGGCCGCGGCAGTGCTCGCGCAGCGCCTCCGCGTCGAAGGCGGCGCCGGGGTGGAGTACCAGGCAGGCGGCGACGTCCTCGGAACCATCGGCACGCGGGATGCCGGCAACCGCAGCTTGGCTTATCGCGGGGTGGCTAAGCAGGGCGTGTTCCACCTCGCTGGGAAAGACGTTAAAACCACCGGTGATGATGACCTCTTTAATCCGGCCCACCAGCCGGAAATGGCCATCGGCCTCGCGCACCCCCATATCGCCGGTGCGCAGCCACTCGCCGTGGAATGCCTCCCGCGTGGCTGCGGGGTTGTCGAGGTAGCCCGCAAAAACCTGGGGCCCGCGGGCAAGGATCTCACCGGGCGTGCCATCGGGTTGGCTGCGGTCCAGGTCACCCGGATCCCCGATGCGCAGGTCGGTATCGGCAAGCGGCTTGCCGATGGTCCCCACGCGCCGACTCTCACCAAGCGGGTTAATGGTCAGCACGGGGGAGGCCTCCGTGAGCCCGTAGCCCTCGACGAGCATGCCGCCGGTGCGGTCTTGCCAGGGCTCGATGATGCGCGCCGGCAGCGATGCCGCCCCGGAAATGGCGTAGCGCACCCCGCCCAGGTCTGCGGCCTGCTCGGCGGCCTGTTCGGCGGCCGCCTCGGAGGCAGATTCCGCCGCCAGTTCATTCATGGCGCGCTCATAAATGGTGGGAACGCCCGGCATCCAGGTCGGCCGGCGCTGTGCCAAGGCGCCGACCACGGCCGCGGGGCGCGGGGCGGGCAGCAGGATGATCTCGGCGGCGCAGCGCACGGCGAGCAAGACGCTCATGGTCAATCCGTAAGAGTGGAACATCGGCAGCGTGGCAAGGAAGCGCTCGTGGCCCGGGCGCAGATCGGCTTGGGCTTCCAATTGGATGCAATTGGCGGCGAGGTTGCCGTGCGTGAGCACCACGCCCTTGGGCTGGCCGGTGGTGCCGGAGGTGTAGAGGATGAGGGCGGCATCGGCAAGCGCGGCCTGACGGTGGGGAACTGGGGCGCCGGAGAGGGGAAGGGGCGCCTCCAAAGACACGGGGATCACCGTGCTGGCCAGGCCATCGACCACGGCGGCAACCTGATCCCACACCAAGGCGATGCGGGCGCCGTGGTGGGCAAAGAGCGGGGCCAGCTCGTGGGCGGTGTACTGCGGGTTATGTTCGACTACGACCGCGCCCAGGCGCAGCACCGCGAAAAAGGCAATGAGGTGCTGCGGGGAGTTGGGCAAGACCAGCGCTACCCGGTCACCGGGGCGGATTCCCATCTCCCGCAGGGCGCCGGCGGCAGCGGCGATGCGGGTATCCAGCTCCGCGTAGCTCAGGGTCTCGCCGCCGAAAAAGGTGGCGGGACGGTGGGGGAAGCTGGCTACGGCGGTGGCGAGGAAATCCGTCAGCGTGGCGTCGTATTCGAGGTCTGACATGGTGGTTAATACTAAGCCTTCTGCTTGAGGAGATCGAGCAGATCCTGTTGCACCATGCGTCGGCGGATCTTGCCCAGCTGGTCCGAGGCCAGCTCCTCAAAGTGGTAGAAGGTGCGCGGAATCTTGTAGCCGGTCAGGCGCTCGCGGCAGAAGGACTTCAGGCCCTCTGGGTCCAGGACGGCGCCATCGCGCAGGATGACGCAGGCGACGACGTCCTCCGAGCCATCCTTGCGCGGGCGGCCCACCACGGCGACCTCCTTGACGTCTGGGTGCTTGCGCACCACTTCTTCTACCTCGGCCGGGTAGACGTTAAAGCCGCCGGTGATGATGATTTCCTTGATGCGGCTGACCAGGCGGACCCAGCCATCCTCATCCATGATGGCCATGTCACCGGTGCGGAACCAGCCGTTGTGGAAGGACTCCGCGGTGGCCTTTTCATTATTGAAGTAGCCCTGGAAGATCTGCGGACCGCGGGCCAGCATCTCGCCCGGCTCGCCATCTGGCTGGGTTTCATCGAGGTTATCCGGGTTGCCAATGCGCACCTCAACATCGGGGAAGGGCAGGCCCACATAGCCCGGGCGTCGATTGCCGTTCATAGGATTGCCGATGAGCACGGGGGAGGTCTCCGTCATGCCGAATCCCTCGACGAGCCGGCCGCCGGTCATGGATTCCCAGCGCTCCATCACATCAACCGGCAGGGTGGCGGCGCCGGAGAAGGCATTGCTGATGCCGGCGAGATCCACGCCCTTGTCCTCGGCGGCGTCCATGATCTTCTCGTACAGCGTGGGCACGCCCGGCAGCCAGGTGGGGGTGTGCTTTTTAATGATGTCCATGATGAGCGGCATCTGCGGGGACGGAATCAGGATGAGCTCGGCTCCGAAGTAGATGCTGAGCACGCACAGCGTGGTCATGCCGTAGGCGTGGAAGAGCGGCAAGGCAGCGAGGAAGCGCTGCTCGGTGGCGTCCATATTCGTCAGCCAGGCCTCGCCCTGCACGCAGTTGGCGATGAGATTGCCGTGCGATAGCAGCGCGCCCTTGGGCTTTCCGGTGGTGCCGGAGGTGTAGAGGATAAGCGCGATATCGTCCTGCGTAACCTGGGCAATCTCGAGGTCCTTGCCGTCGCCGCCGATGGCAGAACCGATAAGCGTGGACCAGGCCACGGTATTCGGGGCCGCACCGGTCAGCTGCTCGCGCTTGGCGGCCAGCGGTGGCAGGGGAATCCGCAGCGCGAGGCGCTTTAGTGGCGGCATCGCCTCGATCATATTGACGGACACGATGGTCTCTAGCGGGGTGGTGGCGCGCAGCTTATTCAGCGTCTGCGCCGTCTTATCCCAGGCGATGACCACGCGCGCGCCGTGGTCCTGGAACAGCCCCTCGAGCTCGTGGGCGGTGTAGAGGGGATTGTGCTCTACCGCGGTGGCTCCCAGCAGCTGGATGGCATAAAACGCCACCACGTGTTGGGGGCAGTTGGGCATGACGATGGCGACCCTATCGCCAGGCCGGATGCCAAAGGCCTTAAGGCCCGCGGCGGCTGCGCGCACCTGGGAGTCTAATTCCGCGTAGTTCTGCGTATTGCCGAAGAAGTAGGTAGCGGACTTATTCGCATTGATGCGGAGGTTATTGACGTAGTAGTCAACGATGGTTTTATCGCCGTAATCAAGCGTGGCGGGGGTCCAGTCACTGTAGTGCTTGACCCAGGCCCGGGATTCGTATGCGGACACGCGCTACCCTTTCGTTTGGTAAAGAAAAATATTACAAAGGGCGAGTATACCCAGAACGTGAGGAAATCCTCTAGTTTTCTTCGAGTGTCAGCAAAAAACGCTTGATATCCAGGCCGCCGGCATAGCCGCCGAGCGTTCCATCGCTGCGCAGCACACGGTGGCAGGGCCGAATAATCGGCAGGGGATTGGCGCCGCAGGCTGTACCGACCGCCCGGGTAGCAGCGGGACGACCCACAGCGGCGGCGAGCTCGCCATAGCTTGAGATCTCGCCGTAGCCAATGGTGTCCAACTGCGCGTGAATTTGGGCGCGAAATTCGGTCGTCGGCGCCGGGTTGAGCGGCAGGTCAAACTCGCGGCGGCACCCAGTGAAATACTCCGCGAGCTGCTCCTGCGCCGCATCTAGGATGTCTGCACCGCGCTTGTCGGTGCCCCCATCGTCCCCGCCGCTCACCTCGCCGCGAACCTTATTGGTTTCGCGGCGACCCAACTGGATCGCGACGAAGTCGACACGGGACAGTCCGTCTGCGTCTGCGGTGAGCAGCAGCGGGCCGATGGGGGTATCGATGGTGCGCAGCATGGTGGTTGTGAACTCTAGGTGTTTTAGGAGTTCTTCTCTGCTTCGAGGCGGTTGATGAGGTCTTCTTGTACCTCACGGCGGCGGATCTTGCCCATTTGGTCCTTGGCCAGTTCCTCAAAGTGGTAGAAGGTGCGCGGGACCTTGTAGCGGGTCAGGCGCTCGCGGCAGTAGTCCTTGAGGCCTTCGGGGTCGAGAGCGGCGCCATCGGCAAGATCGAGGCAGGCCACGACGTCTTCGGAGCCGTCCTCGCGCGGGCGGCCCACCACGGCGGCGTCGTCGACGCTGGGGTGCTCGCGCAGGATTTCTTCGACCTCGCCCGGGTAGACGTTGAAGCCGCCGGTGATGATGATTTCCTTGATGCGGCTGACCAGGCGGATGAAGCCGTCTTCTTCCATGATGCCCATATCACCGGTGTGGAACCAGTCGCCGTGGAAGGCGGCATCGGTGGCTTCCTGGTTATTGAGGTAGCCCTTGAAAATCTGCGGGCCGCGGGCCAGCACCTCGCCCTCAACGCCGTCTGGCTGGGTTTCATCCAGGTTATCGGGATTGGCGATGCGCACCTCGGTATCTGGGAAAGGAATGCCCACGTAGCCGGGGCGGCGGTCGGTGCTCATGGGGTTGCCCACGATAATCGGCGAGCACTCGGTAAGGCCGTAGCCTTCCACGAGCAGGCCGCCGGTGGCGTGCTCCCACTTATTGACGGTCTCAGAAGGCAGGGTGGACGCACCGGAGAAGGCCGCGCGCACGCCCTTGATGGGAACCTCTTGTTCCTCGGCGGCCTTGACGATGCGCTCGTACAAGGTAGGAACGCCCGGGACCCAGGTGGGGGTGTGCTTCTTCATCAACTGCATGATGAGCGGGATCTGCGGCACGGGGAGGATGACCAATTCGCCGCCGATGAGCTGGGCCAAGGTGACGTTCATGGTCAGGCCGTACGCGTGGAAGAAGGGTAGGGCGGCGAGCATGCGCTCAGGCTTATCGCCCAAGCCCGGGACCCATGCCTTGCCCTGCAGCAGGTTGGATACGAGGTTGCCGTGCGAAAGCATCGCGCCCTTGGGCGCACCGGTCGTACCGGAGGTGTACATCACCAGCGCGACGGTGTCCTTATCAATGTCCTCCGGCGTCTTAATATCGCTGCCGTTGCCACCGATGGCATCGCCAATCAGCGCCTCCCACGGCACGGTATTCGGCGCTGGGGCGGAAAGCTGCTCGCGCTTGGCCTTGAGCGGGGGAAGCGGCAGGCGCAGTGCGGCGCGCTGCAGGGTGGGCATGGCGTTGATCATGTTGATGGACACGACCGTTTCCAGGTTGGTGGTAGCCCGCAGCTTCTCCAGGGTGGGCGCGGCCTTGTCCCAGGCGATGGCGATGCGCGCGCCGTGATCCTGGAAAAGTCCCTCCAGCTCGTGGGCGGTATAGAGCGGATTGTGCAGCACAACCTGGGCACCGAGCTTCAAGATGGCATAAAAGGCCGCGATGTACTGCGGGCTATTGGGGGCGACGATGGCTACGCGGTCACCGGGGCGCACGCCGAAGGCCTTAAGGCCTGCTGCGGCGGCGCGCACTTGGCGGTCCAGCTCGGAATAGTTTTGGGTGCGTCCAAAGAAATACGTGGCTGACTTATCGCCATTGACCTCGAGGTTGTTGTCATACAGGTCCAACAGGGTGGTGGTGCCATAGTCGAGGCTATGCGGCGTCCACTCCGGGTAATACTGGAGCCATGCCTTTGATTCGTAAGCGGACAATGCGTGACCTTTCGGTAGCGTAGGTTGTTGGCAGGGGCCAGTATAGCGCCGCTAAGATGGGACAACATGCGCATCGCCATGATTTCTATGCATACCTCCCCCATTGAGCAGCCTGGCTCCGGGGATGCCGGCGGAATGAACGTCTACGTTTTAAATATTGCCTGCCAATTAGCCCAGCTTGGCGTGGAGGTGGACGTCTATACCCGCGCTACCCGCCCCAGCCACAAAGAAATCGTGGACGTGGCCCCCAACCTGCGGGTGATCAACATCGTGGCAGGCCCCTTTGAGGGGCTAGAAAAAGAAGATCTGCCCACCCAGCTCGCGGCCTTTTCCGGTGGAGTGGTGCAATTTGCCAAGTGGCAGGGCAAAAAATATGACCTCATTCATTCCCACTACTGGCTTTCTGGCCAGGTGGGGTGGCTGTTGCGCGATCTTTGGGGCATCCCCCTCGTCCACACCGCCCATACGTTGGCCGCGGTGAAAAACGCTTACCGCACCGCCGAGGACACCGTGGAATCAGAGGCGCGACGCATCTGCGAGCAGCAATTGGTGGATAATGCAGACCTCCTCGTGGTCAATACCGATCAGGAAGCCCGCGACTTGGCGGAGCATTACGATGCCGAGCGCGACATCATCCGCGTGGTCTCCCCGGGTGCGGACGTGGGGCTTTTTACCCCTGGTACCGACCGCAATACGGAGCGCTCCCGCCGCGAGCTGGGCATCCCGCTGCACACCAAGGTCATCGCCTTTGTGGGGCGCCTGCAAAAGTTCAAGGGACCCGAAGTCCTCATCCGCACCGCCGCCGAGCTCTGCCACCGCGAGCCCACCCGCGATTTTCGGGTGCTCATCTGCGGCGGGCCATCCGGGGCCAATGCCTCGCCGGAGGCGTATAGGGAATTGGCGCGGGAGTTGGGCGTTAAAAAGCGCGTGCGCTTTTTAGGCCCGCGCCCGCCTGAGGAGCTGGTGGGGGTGTACCGCGCCGCGGATATCGTGGCGGTGCCCAGCTACAACGAATCCTTTGGATTGGTGGCGCTCGAGGCACAGGCCTCTGGCACGCCGGTCGTCGCCGCGGCCGTGGGTGGGCTGCCCATCGCCGTCGTCGATGGTGAGACCGGGTTGCTGGTGCCGTCCCACGATCCGAAGGAATGGGCGGATTCCTTGACCCAGCTGCTGGACGATGACCCCCGGCGCATCGCCATGGGCGAGGCCGCCGTCGCGCACGCCGCGCGCTTTAGCTGGACCAACACGGCTCGCGAGCTGACGGAGATTTATGCCGAAGCCCAGCAGATTCCGGTGCCTGACTGCCACCAACGCCGCGCGATGGGAGACTAGCCTCACTGACGCGCCGGGCGGTTTCGTGGCATGCTGGAGGCATGACTAACGGAAAACTGATTCTTCTTCGCCACGGCCAATCCACCTGGAATGAATCCAACCAATTTACCGGTTGGGTCGATGTTGACCTGACAGAAAAGGGTGAGGCAGAGGCCAAGCGTGGCGGCGAGCTGCTCGCGCAAGAGGGCATCCTGCCCAACGTTCTGTACACCTCCTTGCTGCGCCGCGCCATCCGCACCGCCAATATCGCGCTGGATGCGGCCGACCGCCACTGGATCCCGGTCATCCGTGACTGGCGCCTTAACGAGCGTCACTACGGTGCGTTGCAGGGCCTGAACAAGGCCGAGACCAAGGAAGAATACGGCGAGGACCAGTTCATGGCATGGCGCCGTTCCTATGACACGCGCCCGCCCGAGCTTGCCGATGACGCCGAGTACTCCCAGGCCAACGACCCCCGCTACGCGGACTTGGACAAGGTCCCACAGACGGAGTGCCTGAAGGACGTTGTCGAGCGCTTCGTGCCCTACTTCGAGGAAGAGATTCTGCCGCGGGCTAAGAAGGGCGAGTCAGTCATGATCGCAGCGCACGGCAACTCCCTGCGCGCGTTGGTCAAGCACCTCGATGGTATTTCCGATGATGACATCGCCGGGCTGAATATCCCGACCGGCATCCCGCTGGTGTACGAGATTGCGGAGGATGGCTCCGTGGTCAACGAGGGCGGCACCTACCTGGACCCAGAGGCCGCCGAGGCCGGGGCCGCTGCCGTCGCCGCGCAGGGTGGCAAGTAACCCACTACTGCATATAAGTCCCCGGGGAGGTGCTCCCTGGGGACTTTCTAATGGTTAGGCTTAATGACGTGGAATTAATTTTTGTCTTTCTCGCGGGCGTGGTTGCCTGCGCGGTGGTGCTGCCATTAATTTCGCGGGTGCGCGAGCGCATGGCACGCCGCCAGCGCGCGAGCGATGCCCAGGCAAACCAGGTCACCACCGTGAGCCAAGGCCTGCATCTTGCGGTCCAAGGCTCGCCCACGGCGCTGACGGTGCTCGATAGGAACCAGGAAATCATCCTGTCCAATCCAGCGGCGCACGAGATGTCCGTGGTCCACGATCGCGCCGTCAACCCAGAGATCTGGAAGACCGCAGAGCAGGTCTTCGAGGATAAGGAAACCCGCACCGTGGACTTGGCCATCCCCAAGCGCCGCACCGGGCACCGCGTCACACAGGTCAAGGCCGTCATCAAGCCGCTGACGCTTAACGATGGCCGCTTCATCATCATCTACGGCACCGATGAGAGCGAAAACGTGCGCATGGAATCCGCGCGCCGTGACTTCGTGGCCAACGTCTCTCATGAGCTGAAAACCCCGGTGGGTGGCATCGCTCTGCTGGCCGAGGCCCTCCTCCAAGACCCCGAGGACCCGGAGCATGTGAAGTACTTCGGTACCAAGGTACAAAAAGAGGCCAACCGCATGGCGGATATGGTCAGCGAGCTCATTTCGCTCTCCAAGCTGCAGGGCGCCGAGGCACTGCCGGAGATGGAACCGCTTTTCGTGGACGATCTCATCGACGAGGCGATTTCGCGCAATCAGCTCGCCGCAGACGCGCGCTCCATCAGGCTGACCCAAGGTCCCTCCGAGGACGTGCAGGTCATGGGTGACCGCTCCCTCTTGGTAACCGCGCTGTCCAACCTCATTTCCAACGCGATCAATTATTCGCCAGAGGAATTGCCGGTCTCCGTCTCACAGAAGGTGGTGGGGGATGACGTCGTGCTGATCCGGGTAACGGACCGCGGCATCGGCATCCCGCCGGAGCATCAAAAGCGCGTCTTCGAGCGCTTTTTCCGCGTTGACCAAGCCCGGTCGCGGCAGACGGGAGGCACTGGCCTAGGATTAGCAATTGTCAAACACGTGGTGGCCAACCACGGGGGCAATATCAAGCTGTGGTCGCGGCCTGGCACGGGCTCTACTTTCACCATCGAGTTGCCCATATATAAGGAAGAGAAGCCAGCGCACGAGGCTGACTTGCAGGATAATGAAGACAGGGATTCCGTCGATGCGGCGGCTCCTGGGCTCCAGCGTGCGGTAGCACGCGTAGCAGCACGTCGAAAGGATAAAGCACAATGACCACTATTCTCATCGTGGAAGATGAAGAGTCGCTGGCCGATCCGCTGGCATTCTTGCTCCGCAAGGAAGGCTTCGAGCCGATTATCGCTCTCGATGGCCCATCCGCGCTGGAGAAATTCGCCGATAATGACATCGACATCATGCTGCTTGACCTCATGCTTCCCGGTATGTCCGGCACCGACGTGTGCAAGCAGCTGCGCGCTACCTCCTCCGTGCCGGTCATCATGGTCACCGCGCGCGACGCGGAAATCGATAAGGTCGTGGGACTCGAGCTGGGTGCGGATGATTACGTCACCAAACCGTATTCCTCCCGCGAGCTCATCGCCCGCATCCGCGCCGTGCTGCGCCGCGGCAACGATCAGGCCTCCAACGCGGACGCCGCAGAGGGCGCCGAGGCAGAAGACGAGCAGATCCTCTCCGGCGGCCGCGTGAAGATGGATGTGGAGCGCCACATCGTCACCGTGGCGGGCGAGCCGGTAGCGATGCCGCTCAAGGAGTTTGACCTGCTGGAATACCTCCTGCGCAACGCCGGGCGCGTGCTGACCCGCGGCCAGCTCATCGATCGCATCTGGGGTGCGGATTACGTGGGCGATACCAAAACGCTCGACGTGCATATCAAGCGCCTGCGTACCAAGATTGAGGAGCACCCCTCCCGCCCGAAGCACCTAGTAACGGTGCGCGGGTTGGGCTATAAATTCGAGCTCTAGTACCAGCCGGCCTTGATGCTGGCCGGGTGCTGGGTAAGCTGCACGCCGTGTTCGGCGGCTTCTGCGCGGGCCCGGCATTGTTGCGCCAAAATATCGTAGCTTTCGCGCCCCATGAGCGCGACGAGCTCGTCCTCGTGCGATTGCCACATCGGCAGCGGATTGGCGTGGCAGGCTCCATCGGTAGAGCAGTACCAATCAAAGTCTTCGCCGCCATTGCCCCAACCGCGGCGGTCATATTCGCCGATGGTGGTGCGCAAAATCTCCTGGCCATCGGGGCGTTCTTCATAATCCTCGTAGCGCCGCAGCGGCAGCTGCCAGCACACCTCCGGCTTGACCACGGTCAGTTCCTCGCCACTATCGACGGCCCATTGGTGCAGTGCGCAGCCGGTTCCCGTTTCCCAGCCGGTGCGGTTGGCAAAGATGCAGGCGCCATCCACGATGGGCGTTTTCAGCGCCGGTTCCGGTGCGCCGTCCTCGCCGTCGAGCTCATCCCATTCCAACCAGGGCTCTAGCTCATCGGTGTTTTCTTGCGCCAAGAACTCATCTACCCCCGCTGGCCGCAGCTGCCAGTAGCGCGCGGGCATGCGGGAGACGGCATCGTAAAGCTGGTCGCGGTCTTGTTCATCGGCCATATATGCACCGTGCACGCAGCAGCCCACATCGGGCTGGCTCTTATCGATGCCCCGGCAGGCCGACGTGCCAAATTGGCAGCTGTAGTGCGATTCCACCCACGTCAGATCGATGGAAAAGACGTGGTAAGGGTCGTTTGGGTTGGTAAATTCGAACCACTCCCGCGGAAAATCTGGGGCCTCTTCGCGCCCGGCTTTAATCGATGCCGCCGCCGGCGAGCTCGCGGGAAAACCTAGGTAAACGGTGTCAGATTTTGGGCGATTCACACCTAACCACGGTAGACCTACTACGCTATTAGTGTGCGATTAGGTGTATTAGACGTTGGAAGTAATACCGTCCACCTCGTTGCGGTCGATGCCGCAATGGGGGGACGGCCTACTCCGATGAGCGATTGGAAGACCCCACTCCGGCTGGTAGAGCAGCTGGATAAGAAGGGAAACATCCACGAAAAGGGCCTGAAAAAGCTCGTGTCCGCCGTGGGTGAGGCAAGTGAGCTGGGTGAGAAACTCGGGTGCGCCGAATTTATCGCCTTCGCGACCTCCGCGGTTCGCTCTGCCCCTAACTCTGAAGCAGTGCTCGATGAGGTGGAAAAGCAGACCGGCGTGCGCCTGCAGATCCTCTCGGGCGTGGAGGAAGCCCAGCTTACCTTCCTCGCTGCTCGCCGTTGGTACGGCTGGTCCGCCGGGCGCATCACCAACTTGGACATCGGCGGTGGCTCCCTAGAGCTATCCACCGGTACCGATGAACACCCTGACCTGGCTTTCTCGCTCGATCTGGGCGCAGGGCGGCTGACCCACAACTGGTTCGATACCGATCCGCCGGAGAAAAAGAAGGTCAGTGCGCTGCGCGATTTCATCGATGCGGAGCTCGAGGATGCCGTCACACAGATGAAGGCGATGGGTCCTGCCGGCCTGGCCGTGGGTACCTCGAAAACCTTCCGTACCCTCTCGCGCCTTACCGGCGCGGCACCCTCGTCTGCAGGGCCATACGTCAAGCGCACATTGACCGCGCCGGGCCTGCGCCAGTTGATTTCATTCATCACGCGCATGACTGCAGCAGACAGAGCGGACCTTGAGGGTGTAAGTTCGAACCGATCGCACCAAATCGTCGCCGGCGCTTTGGTTGCCGAGGCAAGCATGCGAGCTCTGGGAATTGAGAAGTTAGAAATCTGCCCATGGGCGCTGCGCGAAGGTGTTATTTTGCGCCGGACCGACAAGGGATTGGAATAGGAAGAGATCATGGCTGACGAAAAACAGTTGACCGTGGCCGAGCTGCTGGCTCGCAATAAGAAGGACCGCACGGATAAGGACGAGAAGACCTCTCGCCGCCGTCGGCGGAGCCTCGATGAGGGCGGCGTATCCGTTGCCGAGCTCACCGGCAGCCTGAAGAAGGTAAAGTCCACCCCGCCTGAGGCGAAGCACACCAGCGTCTCCATCGACGATGACGCCCCTGTCATCCGCGCGCCAAAGTCCAAGGACGAGCAGTCCGCGGGAAACAAGGCTGCGGAGTCTAAGACCTCGGAGTCCAAGCCTGCAGCGGGCAAGGCCGCTGCAGGTAAGCCAAGCGCGGAGAAGCCAGCCGCGGGCACGCAGGAAGGCTCGAAGCAGGGCGTGGGGCAGTCGGGCATCGGCAAGCCTGCGCAAAGCAAGCCATCCCAGCCCCAATCCGCTTCCCCTAAGCCGGCTGCTGAGAAGCCTTCCGCTGGTACCCCCACCGCGTTCCCGGCGCCGAAGCAGAACGGCAAGCCGAGCGGGCCTACCGCCTCTCCTAAGCCGGCAGCGGGGTCCGCCTCGCAGCCGACGGCCAAGCCTGCCCCCGCGCAGAAGGCTAATGCGCAGAAGACTAACACGCAGGAGGCAAAGAAACCTGCGCAGTCGGAGCCGGAGGCTAAGGCGGGTGCTCAGGACGCCGAGAAGAAGTCTTATCAGCCGTCCGCGGATGATACTGCGGTGATCCAGCGCATCGGCAAGTCGCAGTCCTCTCAGTCCTCGCAGGACAAGCGCAAGGACGCCGCTGACGGCGCCGAATCCAGCACCAAGGAAAAGGCAGGCGCAGCTGCTGGTGCCGCTGCAGCGACCGCAGCGGGAGCGAAGGATGCCAAGGACACGGGAACCAAGGCCAAGGCTGGCGCGCCTGCGCAGAAGTCTGCTGCGGCCGCGAAGAAGTCCGACGATACCGGCGAGCTGCCCCAGGTCCGGGACGAGGAAATCACCGAAGAGCACGAGAAGCTTAACCCCATGTCCATCCTCATCATGGTGGTTGTGGGCATCGTCTTGGCGATCATCATCTTCAAGGGCTTTGAAGTGCTGTGGGATAACTTCCCGCGCATCGTCGTGGCCATCCTGGCGCTCTGCGTCACCGCAATCATGGCTGGTGTCACGCATGCGCTGCGCACCGCCCGCGATGGCTTCTCCATGTTCCTTGCAGGCATTACCGGCCTGATATTGACCTTTGGGCCACTGCTTTTGGTCATGCTCTAAACCGGCCATCCGCTGAGAACCACCCGGCTGCTTCCCTCGTGGAGGTAGCCGGGTGTCGTTATTTTTGGCATGGTGGAGCCTATGACAAAGATTGCAATTTTAGGTGGAGGACAAATCGGTGAGGCTTTGACCTCGGGTCTTGTGGAATCGGACTTTAATGCTTCCGATATCACGGTGACTAACCGCACGGCCTCCCGCGGTGAAGAACTCAAGAGCAACTATGGCGTTAACGTCACGACGGATAACGCCGAGGCGGTGGACGGCGCGGACTATATCTTCGCGTCCGTCAAGCCTTACGCGATCTTGGACCTGCTGGGCGAGATTAACCCAGCCAAGGACGCCGTGGTGGTCTCTATGGCTGCTGGGCTGACGCTGGAGGCCCTGCAGGCCGCTGCGGGCGAGGGCGTGCCGGTTGTGCGCGTTATGCCCAATACGCCGATGCTGGTGCGCCGCGGCATGTGCACCTGCGCCGCCGGCGAGCACGTCACTGAGGCCCAGATGCAGGGCGTGACGGAGCTGCTCGAGGCCGTTGGTGAGGTTGCGGTCATTCCGGAGAAGAATATCGACGCCGCAACCGCCCTGGCTGGTTCCTCGCCGGCGTACTTCTTCCTCGTGGCAGAGGCGCTTGTCGATGCCGGCGTGCAGCTCGGCCTCCCCCGCGATATCGCCGAAAAGCTTGCCGCCCAGGCGGCTGCCGGCGCGGGCGATATGCTGGCCAACTCGGGCCGCTCGGCAACGCAGCTGCGCGCAGGCGTGACCTCGCCGGGCGGCACCACCGCCGCTGCCGTGCGCGAGCTGGAAGAGTCCGGCCTGCGTGGCGCCTTCTACCGCGCCGCCGAGGCCTGCTCCGATAAGGCCAAGGAACTGGGCTAGCGGCCCGCCTAGTGTGGCCAGTTCCCCGTGGTGGGGGTATAGTTACCTCACACCACGCGGGGGCCGTACGGGAGCCATGAGGCGGTTGTTACGCAGCGCTTTTGCCGGTGAACTGAACAACTACTGTGAAAAAATTTGGCACTTGGGTCGCATTAGTCACATGTTTCACGATAGGCTGGGACAAGCACGTGCGTGAAGTCCTGTGGGAGGGGAAGCCTACAGCGCGTAACGAGCTGAAGGGTTAGATAATTATGGCAAATGAAGAAAAAGGAACCTTTCTGACCATCGCGGAGGTCGCTGAAATCATGCGCGTCTCCAAGATGACTGTCTACCGTTTGGTTCACGCAGGCGAAATGCCGGCAGTCCGCGTCGGACGCTCTTTCCGCGTTCACGAGTCCGCCGTCAACGAGTACCTCGAGGCATCCGTTTACGGAGCGTAGGTTCTCGCGCCTTTCAAGCAGCGCCCACTTCTGTTGGCCACTCTTGGCCAGCGGTGGTGGGCGCTGTCTCGTTTTCCCGCGCGACGTCTTGCCGCGGGTTTCCATCGGGGCCACTTTTGGAGACACGCTGGGGACTAGGTAAGATGGATCGCATTCGTGTCGGCACGCCGTGATGGCCCGCATATGTGCGGCCAAGGTGGCAAAGAGTGCACCTTTGCCGTTTCAGGCGCCGGCAGGTTCACAGTACGTACTAAAAGAAAGTGAGGACGCCTGTTATGGGTTCTGTCATCAAGAAGCGCCGCAAGCGCATGTCCAAGAAGAAGCACCGCAAGATGCTGCGCCGCACCCGCGTGCAGCGTCGTAAGTTGGGTAAGTAAACCCAACAGCCTAGGAATCCTCCGCACCGTGCCTTAGCGCGGTGGCGGAGGATTTCTGGTTTTCGGGCCGAGCGTGGATTCTCGGTCGTTCTTCCGCTGCACATCTCCACATACGTTTGCTTGTTTTGAGCTGTAGAATCAATTCAACCCACAAAAGTTGGGCCATGCGATGCTTCATGTGCTTAGCATCTTGATTCAAGGGAGGTTCCCGAGTGGGGTCCTTAGCTGTCTTTGGTACGTATCTTTTAGCCATCGTTTTGATAGGCGATGCCGTGCTTTCTGTGAAGCCACCCAAGTTCATTAGTCGCTGCCTTAGAGGGGTCAATTTTCCTCAAGACTGGTGGTGGGCGCTTATCGGAATTAAGGCGCTGGCCGCGCTTGGCTTGATCGTCGGAGCCGTTTTGAATAACCCGTCGATTACAGCCACTGTCTCAGTCGGCGTACTTGGTTACTTTATTTTCGCCATCATCGCTCATATCAAGGCGAACTTCGTAGGTAAGGAGTTCTGGGTAAATTGTCTCGGGATGACTGCTCTTAGTGCGGTTGTTCTGGTGTTCAACGTCGCGGCGATAGGGTAGCAATAGCCACACCGAGGGGCTTGAGAAAGTAATGCGCTGAGTGCCCGTTGTGTGACGGCAGTGCTGGCTGTATTGCTACTTCCGGAAATAGCGCCAGCTGCCATAGGAGAAGGCGGCCGTGACAAGCGCTGGAAGGCCGTAGGTGCGGATGGCGCGGCGGATGGAGCGGTAGTCGCGGACGATCCAACCGCGCTCTTCTGCGATGTTGCGCAGTTTGCGGTCCGGGTTGATGGCCACGGGGGTGCCCACCATGGTGAGCATGGGCATGTCATTCGCGGAGTCGGAGTAGGCGGTGCACCGGTCCAGATCGAGGCCCTCGATGGTAGCGAGGGCGGCCACGGCGTGCTTCTTGCCCGGGCCGTGGAGGATATCGCCCACTAGGCGGCCGGTGAACTTGCCGTCTTCTACCTCCGCGACGGTGCCGAGGGCGCCGGTAAAGCCAAAGCGACGCGCCAAGACCTGGGCGAGCTGGACTGGGGTAGCGGTTACCAGCCACACCTGTTGGCCGGCGGCCAGGTGCATCTCAGCGAGCTGTGTGGTGCCGGGGTACGCGCGGCGGGCGAGGGAGGCTTCGACGATTTCCTCGCAGAGATCGATGAGCTCATCTACGCTGCGGCCTTTGACAAACTCTAGGGCCTGCGCGCGGCCGGCGGCGACGTCCTTTGCATTCTCCGCACCGGAGAGGCGGAATTTGAGCTGCTTCCAGGCAACCGGGAGTATCTCAGAGATGCGGATGTAGCGCCGGCGGGCGAGCCCAAAGCCGAATTCCACCAAGGAGGAACCCTGAACGAGGGTATTGTCCACGTCGAAAAAGGCGGCGGCACCCACATCGACGGGGACGTCCGGATCCTGGTCCGTGATGCGCGGGGAGCCTGCGGCGTCATAAGAGCCGGAGACGGAGGCGATGCCGGAGGCGAAGTCCTCGAGCTCGAGCCCGAATTCCTCTAAGGCGGCGGCAGCGGCCGCCTCACCTGCGGCGCGTTGTTCTTCCTCGCCCAAGGGGGCCAGCGCCTGGTTTTCTAAAAAGTTGCGCAGATTGCCGCGCGAGGCCGTCCAATTGGCCAAAAAGTCGCGGGGAGATTCGGGGAATCCGGGGGGAGGTATAGCGGACACGAGTGGAATAAACAGCTTTCGCAAACGCGGGGTGGACTAATATGTCCATAGTAAACGTTTCCACCGTCGGCGTCCTTATGAGGAGAATCCCGCCCCTATGTCCCAGCATCTAGTCGAGCTCATGGTGCGCCCCACCTGCGGTTCCTGTAAACGGGTAAAAGAGCAGATTACCCCCGTTATCCAGGCGGCCGGCGCCCAGCTGGAAGTGCGCAACGTGGAAGACAGCCGCGAGCTCGAGATGGAATTCGGTGACCGCGTTCCCGTTGTAGTGATAGACGGAGAAGAATTCGCCTGCTGGGAAGTCGATAACGAAGAGCTGGCTGCCGAGCTGCGCTGACGATTCGGGTTCCACGCCCATGCGGGGTAGTCTTTGGAACCATTGCGGTCAATCAAAAGGTTGAGGAGTGTGGAGCATGAGCGTGCTTGTTGTGGGAATGTCCCACCAATCGGCACCCGTGGCGTTGCTGGAAAAGTTGAGCATGGACGATGTGGTGCAGCATTCCGCCTGCGGGCAGTTGGTTGATGCCGAGTCCCTGACTGAGGCGATGATCATTTCCACGTGCAACCGCCTCGAGGTCTACACGGTGACCAATGCCTTCCACACCGGCGTGCAGGACGTCATCCGGGTGCTCAAGGAAGTCTCCCAGGTCGATGAGGAAGAGCTGCGCAATTACCTTTACGTGCGCTATGCCGATGCCGCCGCGGAACACCTCATGTCCGTTACCTCCGGCTTGGATTCAATGGTGGTGGGCGAGCAGCAGATCATCGGCCAGGTGCGTTCTGCCTACCAGTCCGCCTCCGAGCAGGGCACGGTCGGCCCGCGCATCCACGCCTTGGCGCAGTCCGCGCTGCGGGCCGGCAAGCGCGTGCACTCGGAAACGGAGATCGACAAGGCCGGCGTCTCGATGGTGACTTTCGCCTTTGACCAGGCGCTGCAGCGCCTCGATGCGGAGGATCTGCAGGGCAAGTCCGCGCTCGTGCTCGGCGCCGGGGCGATGGCCTCGCTTGCGGCCACCCATGCAGGCCGGCTGGGCATCGGCGAGCTGGTGATTGCCAACCGCACCCGCGAGCGCGCCGAGCGTCTTGCCGGCCACGCAGAAGAGGCCGGGGTGCGCACCCGCGTGGTGGACTTTCAGGACCGCGCCACCGCGCTTGCCGATGTCGACCTCGCCATCTCCGCCACCGGCGCCGAGGGGTTTACCATCACCGCCGGCGATATCCCGCCCGCGCACCCGCTGATGCTCATTGACCTCTCCCTCCCGCGCGATATCGATGACGAGGCAACGAAAATCGATGACGTGGACTTGGTGAACATCGAGCGCCTCAGCAAGTCCCTGTCCGCGGCCGCCACCGACGTCGCGGCCGGCACAAGCCCGCACGAGCAGGCCCGCACCATCGTGGACGAGGAGCTCGCCGCCTATACCTCCGCGCAGCGCGTGCGCGATGTGGCACCGGCTGTTAGCGCCCTGCACCGCCGCGCGGCGGACCTCGTGGAGTGCGAGGCGGCCCGCTTGCAGCAAAAGCACCCGGAGCTAGAGGGCAAGCAGCTTGCCGATGTCCAAGGCGCCCTCAAGCGCGTCGCCGACAAGCTGCTGCATGAACCGACGGTGCGGGCGAAGAAGCTGGCGGCATCGGATAGCAGCTTTAACAGCGAAAATGCCCTGCAGGAGCTTTTTGGCCTGCAGCTGGAAGGCTCCGGCGTTGCCGTTGCCGTCAATGAATTGCCCACGCTGAATAAGGAGGCGTAAATGTTCCAGATCGGTACCCGTGGCTCCAAGCTCGCCACCACCCAGGCAGGACACGTCCGCGATTGGCTTATCGATGCCGGATTCGATTCCGAACTCCACATCGTCACCACCGCAGGCGATACCAATATGGCCCCGGTCGAGCGCATCGGCGTGGGCGTATTCACCCAGGCGCTGCGCGAGGCGCTGTACCGCGGCGAATGCGATATCGCCGTGCACTCTTTCAAAGACCTGCCCACGGCCGAGGATGACCGCTTCCGCTTGGTTATCCCGCAGCGCCAGGACAGCCGCGAGGTGCTGGTCGCCCGCGATGGCATGACCCTGATGCAGCTGCCGGAGGGCGCGCGGGTGGGAACCTCGGCGCCGCGCCGCATCTCCCAGCTGGCCGCGCTGCGCCCGGACCTGGATATCCGCCCGCTGCGCGGCAATATCGATACCCGCATGTCCAAGGTGACCGACGGCGAACTCGATGCCGTGGTGCTGGCCTATGCCGGCCTGCTGCGCGGCGGCTACGAGGATCGGGCCAGCGATATTTTCGATCCAGAATTATTCATGCCCGCCCCCGCCCAGGGTGCGCTTGCCATCGAGGCCGTCGCCGGCACCGAGGCCGCCGCGGCGCTCGACGCTGTTGTCGATGAACAAGCCACCGCCGCAGCCCTCGCCGAGCGCGCCGTTCTCGCCCGCCTCGAGGCCGGCTGCACCGCGCCCGTGGCCGCCACGTCCCGCTGGAATGGTGATCAGCTCACGGTGCGCGGCGGCGTCTTTGCGCTGGATGGTTCCCGCCAATTGACCGCCACCGCCTCCGGCACCGCGGCGGACGCAGCGGAAGCGGCGGAGTTGGGCGCGCGGGTCTCTGATGAGCTATTCGCCCAAGGCGCGGCCGACCTGCTTGGTCAGTAATTTCTACTTTAAGCGCTAATAATTTAAGGTGTAGATACCATAGATCATTTTTTGCAATGATACCCGGCCCCCTTTAAGGGCATCCCAGGACGTCGCGCCTGGGATTTTGGCCGTTATGACCTTGATACCCACCGACGGCGCGGGGAGAAACACTGCAGGCGATCATGTCCGTGTGCGGTGCCGCGGGCCCAGATCTAGAAAAGAACTTTATGAGCAATGCTGTGTCAGACACCCAGTTGGGCAAGATCGTCTTCGTGGGCGCTGGTCCGGGAAACCCAGACCTGCTGACCGTCCGCGCCCGCGAAGTTCTGGCCAATAACGCTTTCGCCGTGGCCGATCCGCAGGTCATGCAGGGCGTGCGCGATGCCGTCGCCACCGCGCTGCCCGTCCCGCAAGAGCTGTTGGATGCCGCGGAAGAGGAATACGCGCAGATGTGCGCCGATGCCAAGGCCAAGGGCGCGCGCCGCAAGCCGCCCCGCCCGCCGGCACCGACCGCCGCGGTGCTCTATGCACCGGGCGAGGACATCGTCAGCCAGCTGCGCGAGTGCCTTGCCGAGGCCGATGGCGAGGACGTCATCCGCCTCGTGACCGGCAACCCGCTCAACCGCGAATCCATCAAAGCCGAGATCAACGCCGTGGCCTCCGCAGGCCTGGAATTCCAGGTCGTGCCGGGCATGTCCCTGCCCTCAACCGTGCCGTCTTTTGCCGGGCTGGCCCTGGGCTCGACGTACACGGAGGCTGATGTCACCGATGGTGCCGACTGGGACGCGCTCGCCAATGCCACCCAGCCCATCGTCTTGCAGGCCACCAAGGACGACCTCGCGGAGATTTCCACCGAGCTGCAGCAGCGCGGCATGCCGGCGGAAACCGAGGCCTTCGTGACCGTCCACGGCACCACGCGCCTGCAGCGCACGTACGAGACGACGCTGGGGACCATCGCCAAGCTGGACGCGGACCTGTCCGGCCCGCTGGTGGTCACGCTCGGCCGCAGCATCGATGACCGCACCAAGTACTCGTGGTGGGAAAACCGCCCTCTCTACGGCTGGCGTGTGCTGGTGCCGCGCACCAAGGAACAGGCCGGGCCCATGTCCGCGCGCCTAGCCGGCTACGGAGCCATTCCGCAGAACGTACCGACGATTTCCATCGAGCCGCCCCGCAACCCCGCGCAGATGGACCGCGCCATCAAGGGCATTGTCGAGGGCCGCTACAAGTGGATCGTCTTTACCTCCGTCAATGCCGTGACCGCCGTGTGGGATAAGATTTCCCAGCTCGGCCTGGACGCGCGCGATTTCGCCGGCGTGCACCTCGCCGCCGTGGGCACCAAGACCGCCGATGCCATCCGTGCCAAGGGCATGGTGCCGGAGCTTTTGCCGCACAAGAAGAAGCAAAACGCCGAGGGCCTGCTCGAGGTCTTTCCCAATTACGTCGAGGACATCGACGCCGTGAGCCGCGTCCTCCTGCCGCGCACCGATATCGCCGCCGATACGCTTGTCGATGGCCTCCAGGCCCTCCAGTGGGACGTCGATGACGTCGTGGCCTACCGTACCGTGCGCGCCGCCCCGCCCTCGGCAGAAATCCGCGACATGATCAAGACCGGCGGCTTCGACGCCGTGGCCTTTACCTCCGGTTCCACCGTGCGCAACTTGGTGGGCATCGCCGGCAAGCCGCACCAGCGGACGATCATCGCGTGCATCGGGCCATCGGCAAGCGCGGCCGCAGAAGAGCTGGGCCTGCGCGTCGATGTCGTGCCGGATGTTGCGGACGTGCCCGCGCTTGTCGATGCCCTCGCCAGCCACGTCGCCGCCCTCCGCGCTGCCGGTAACCTGCCCGCGCCCCGCAAGAAGCGTCGCGCGCGCAAGAAGACTACTAAGGTCGAGAAGGCGTAAGTTTTTAGTCTCGCTCTAAGGAGTACCCAATGAGCTCTTTTCCTGCCCGCCGCCCCCGCCGACTGCGCTCCACGCCGCAGATGCGCAACCTCGTCGCCGAAACCACGCTGCGCCCATCGGACTTAATTCTGCCGATGTTTATTGCAGACGGCCTCGATGAGCCGAATGAGATTTCCTCCATGCCCGGCGTGTACCAGCACACCTTTGACTCGCTGTGCCGCGCGACCGAAGAGGCCCTCGAGGCCGGCGTTACCTGCGTGGACCTGTTCGGCGTTCCGCTGGAAAAGGACAAGGACGCCACCGGCTCCGTGGCCTGGAACCCAGACGGCATTTTGAACCGCGGCATTTCCGCCCTGCGCGAGGAATTTGGCGATGACCTCATCATCATGGCCGATACCTGCCTCGACGAGTTCACCTCGCACGGGCACTGCGGCGTCCTCGATGACCAGGGCCGCGTGCTTAACGATGAATCCGTCCAGCTCTACCAAAAAATGGCCCGCTCCCAGGCCGAAGCCGGTGCGCAGATCATTTCGCCGTCTGGCATGATGGACGGCCAGGTTGCCGCCATCCGCGCCGATCTGGATGAGGCCGGGCGCGACGACGTCTCCATCATGGCCTACTCCGCGAAGTACGCCTCCGCCTTCTTCGGCCCCTTCCGCGAGGCCGTCGGCTCCTCCCTCGAGGGAGACCGCCGCACCTACCAGCAGGACCCGCGCAACTTCCGCGAATCCCTGCTGGAGGCCGAGCTCGATATCGAAGAAGGCGCCGACTTCGTGATGGTCAAGCCGGGCTTGCCGTATTTGGATGTCTTGTCCGCAATCGCGGAGACTTCCTCCGTGCCCGTCGCCGTGTACCAGGTCTCCGGCGAGTACGCGATGATCAAGGCGGGCGCCGCCAACGGCTGGGTCGATGGCGAGGCCATCATGCTCGAGTCGCTCACCGCCTTCAAGCGCGCCGGTGCCGACCAGATCCTGACGTACTTCGCCACCGAAGCCGCACGCCTGCTCAAGTAAAGGATTCTTGTGACACAGCCTTCTTCTCGTCCGACGCAGCAGCCCGCTTCGTCGCAGCCTGCTTCGCCGGAGCCGGGCGACCCGGGGCCGCAGCCGGGTGACCCGCGGCCACAGCACGGTCAACAGGAGCCGCAGCCGGGCGCTCCAGGGGCACAGCCCGGGGATCCGCGTGGCCAGCAGGGGCAACAACCCGGAACTCCGGGGCCGCAGCGCGATAAGCAGCGTGAGCCTCAACGAGAATCGCGGCCCAAGCCGCAGCCCGGCAAACCGCGCGGCCAGCAGGGGCCGCAGCCGGGCAAACCGCAGAACCAGCGAAACCAGCGTGGCAAGCTGGGGAACCCGAGCCCGAATCAAACTGGCGGCGGCAGGCAGGGCGGCAAGGACGCTCAGGGCGGTTCCAAGCGCCCCGAGACCGTGGTCTACATGTTGTGGCTATGGCTGGGCGTCGTCGTCGGCGAGACCGTCCACCAGATCCTCAACGTGGTGCTGACCCTGCTCAACCACGATGTGCTCATGGCGCAGGCCAAGCAGATGGTCGAAAGCGCCTCGGTTGGCGAGGACGGCGAAGAGGTATCGGATTCCTTTATTGAAATGGCCGCCTATGGATCGGTGGCGCTGTCGGCAGCCATTGCCATCGGCGTGCTGGTGCTGCTGCTGTTTTTGCTGAAGTCGCTGGCAGAGCCATCAAAGCGCGCGGGCACCTCGCGACGCATCTGGTTCGCCTTTTCCATTTACTTCGGTTTCCGCATCCTTCTGACCTTCATGGTCACGCCCGCGGGTGCCGACGTCCCCGACTGGCTCTTCGCTGCCGACGGCATGGTACAGATCTTGGTCGGCGTCGCCGCCGTATTGGGGCTCATCTTCTCCATTAAGCCCGACACCCTTGACTACACCGGCGAGCTCGAGCAAATGCGCGAGCTGGAAAAGGAACTCGAGCAGGCGCGCCGCGATAAAGAGCGTGAGAAGCGCGAAAAGCAGGAGGCCAAGGAGAAGGACGCCAAGCAAAAGGACTCCAAAGATAAAGTCGGCCGCAATCAGTCTCCGCGGAATTCCGCCTCCCAAAACAGGGGCGATGACGACAGGGTCAACCGATGACCAGCATGTTCCCCGGCCACGGCCGGCGCGATGATGACCAGAACGGCGGTTCTGCGGATAAGAATCATCGCCCAGGGCCTCGCGACTATAACCGCCCTGTGCAGCACACCACCCAGGATCAAGACTTGTCCGTGTGGCCGCGCCCGCTCCGGTGGGCGTATTGGGTACTCGTTGTCGCCGCCGTCATCATGCTGGTCAGCGGCATGGTCGGTATCTTCGGCGGAGGCGGCGAGCAGATAGAGCCCGCGGATTCGCACATCGCCGAGTTTGTGCGGTCGAACCGCCTATTTGTCTCAGTATTTAATATCATCGGCGCGATCATTCTGGCGCTGTTTTCCGCGCAACTCGCAAACGGATCGAAGTGGGCGCGTCGCATCATCTCCGTCGTCATCGCGATTGCCCTCTTTTTCAATATCGCGGCCCTGGCTCTTGGTATTGGTGGGCTCGGCCTGCTGATTATCGCCGTGACGCTGCTTATCGCGGTAGTTCTGCTCTTCCGGCCCCAGTCCAATCGGTTTATCGCCCACCGCAGCCTCCACGGGCGGGGCTGACGGGCGCTGATCGCAGGGCTAGCGCTCGCCTCACGCGAGGTTAGTGCGCAGCTGGCCTACGGCTGACGGACGCTGAACGCAGGGCTAGCGCGCAAGCCGAGGCGCCATTGACACGCATGAAGCGCGCGGGCAAAGGCGCGGCAAATTAGCCCCTGCTCCAACTTTTGATTCATAATGAGGGGTATGTCTCGACTTAACCGCGCCCCCATTATCGATGCCGCCCTCGGCCGCACCCCCTCCCGCCCGCCGGTGTGGTTGATGCGACAAGCTGGTCGCTCCCTGCCGGAGTACCGCGCCGCCCGCGAGGGCATCAGCATGCTGGACTCTTGCTTCATGCCGGAACTCCTGGCAGAAATCACCCTGCAGCCGGTGCGCCGCCACGACGTGGACGCGGCCATCCTCTTTTCCGATATCGTGGTCCCACTCAAGGCCGCCGGCGTCAACGTTGACATCGTGCCCGGCCGCGGGCCGGTGATGGAGAAGGCGGTGAGGGAGAAGGGGGACATCGGCAAGCTGCCTATTCTGGAAGCTGACGTGCCTGAAGTCGCCCAAGGCATTGCGGGAATCCTCGACGAGCTGACCGAGACCCAAGCGCTTATCGGTTTCGTCGGCGCGCCATTTACCCTGGCCAGCTACCTCATCGAGGGTGGGCCGTCCAAGAACCACGAGCGCACCAAGGCGCTCATGCACGCCGAGCCCGAGACGTGGCACATGCTCATGCGCCGGCTCGTGCCCACCATCATTAATTTCCTGCGGGTGCAAGTCGATGCCGGCATCGACGCCATGCAGCTTTTCGATTCCTGGGCCGGCTACCTCAACGAGCGCGACTACCGCGAGTTCGTGCTGCCCTATTCGCAGGAAATCCTGGCCAGCGTCGATATTCCGCGCATCCACTTCGGCGTGGGCACCGGGGAGCTGCTACAGGCGATGTCCGAAGCCGGCTCCGAGGTCATGGGCGTGGACTACCGCGTGGCCATGGACACCGCCGCGCAGCGCGTGAATTCGCGCGTGCTGCAGGGCAACCTCGACCCAGCGCTGCTTTTTGCCGGCGACGATGCCGTGCGCCACGCCGTGCGCACCATCCGCGGCGAGGTCGAGCGCGCCCAGCAGCGCGGCGATATCGACACCCATATCTGGAACCTTGGGCACGGGGTGCTTCCCACCACCGACGCGGAGGCCATCACCCGCGCCGTATCCATCATTCACGAGGAGGGCTAAATGCGTATTGCCATCATCGGTGCCGGCCTCGCCGGCCTAACCGCCGCCTACGAACTGCGCGAACACGATGTGGAGGTCTTTGAGGCTGCTGGGCGCATCGGCGGGAAACTGTATTCCGTGCCGTTTAATGACGGCCCCACCGACATGGGCGCCGAGGCTTTCCTCGCCCGTCGGCGCGATGCCGTGGAGTTCTTCCACTCCCTCGGCCTTGCCGGGAGTTTAGTTGACCCGTCAGGTTTGCGCTCGCTGGTCTACAGCGGGGAGCTCAAGGCCCTGCCGCAGGACGGGGTGATGGGCATTCCGTCGCATTCCGCGCCGGTTGCGCACCTGGTTTCGGAAGAGACGGCGCGGCGCATCGATAACGAGCAGCCCTTCGAGTGGACCGTGGGCGGCGACGTCTCGGTCGGTGAGTTGGTGCGTCAACAATACGGCGGCGACCTGGTGGACCGCGTGGTTTCCGCGCTGCTGGGCGGGGTGTACTCGTGCACCGCCGATGACCTAGGCCTGCGCGCCACCATCCCCACGCTTGCCGATGCCCTCGATTCCCTCGCCGCCTCCCGCCCCGTCACCCTTTCTGCGGCCGTGCGCTCCCTTGAGAAAGCCCGCGCGGATAACCCCAGCGGTTCCGGGCCCGTTTTCCAGACCTTCCGCGGGGGCTACGCCGAACTCTATGAGACCCTGGCGGAAAAATCCGGCGCGAAGATTTTCGTTGACACGTTCATTTCTGGCATCTCGCGCGAGGGCGATAAGTTCCGCCTCACCGGCGCGCCGGGCGATACCGCGACCTTCGACCGCGTGTTGGTAGCTACCCCGGCGCCGACCGCCGCGCGCCTTCTACCCAAGGTGGCTCCGGATGCGGCAACGCGGTTGAAGGGGGTGAAGCTGGCGGCATCGGCAGTCGTGGGCCTCAAATTCGAGTCCGATACCGATCCCTCCGGCACCTCGTTGCCACAAAACTCCGGCATCCTCGTCGCCACCGACCAAGATGACGTGCACGCAAAGGCATTCACGTTGTCATCGCGCAAGTGGCCGCACCTGGCAGAGCGCGGCGGGGCGCTGGTGCGCGCCTCGTTCGGCCGGTTCGGCGACGACGCCATCGTCCGCGCCGAAGAAGACGACCTCGTGGACTACGCCCTCGATGACCTGCAGCACCTGACTGGCTTCGACGGCCGCGCGGCTGGCGTTGCCGAAATCTTCACCCAGCGTTGGTTCGGTGGCCTGCCGCGCTTTGATGCCACCCACCTCGACACCGTAGCCGCCGTGCGCGATGCCTTGTCCCAATCCCCAGGCGTCGACGTCACGGGCGCCTGGGCCGGCGGCGTGGGCGTGCCTGCGGTCATCGCGGATGCGCGCGCTGCTGCCGCACGCATCTCTAGCAGCTAGCTCGCGTGGCTGGGACCCGCATCTAGCATCAGAAGCTGGCCTCGGCTGCAACTGGCGCCGGTCGCAGCTAGCGAAGTCGGTGGCTGGCGCTGCCGGTAGTTACGAATCGCCGGCGGTCCCGCACTTGAACCGCGACGCGGTCCGGAGCTGGAGCGAATCTGTTTTGGGCATGCCTAAACAGGCAGCAGGGCTACTGCTGCCTGAACAGGCGCTTGCGGCCGATTCCGCGCGTGCGGAAACCTGACATGCGCGCAGATAATTGGCATGTGCGAGGGCCTGACCCCTCGGCCGGGAATGCCGGTTGGGGCCTGGGCGCTAGGTTCCAGTGCTGGGAACCGGTGTTAGGAACCAGCGCTACGGGGCAGTGCCGAAAGTCCGTGCTGGGGGCCTATGCTAGGCGCTAGCACTAGGTTCCGACGCTGGGGCCGGGCACGGCATCGGCCCAGGGCGGTTGCCACACCACCCGCCCGCGTCTGCGGGCGAGGCGACCACGGCGAGGTGGGGCATTCGGGTCATCGTCGTTGACGCCGTTGTGATATGGGCAGCAGGCCGCAAGGTTGGCCATATTGGTATCGCCGCCGTGCTGCCAGGCTTCCAAGTGGTGGATTTGGCACTTATCCGCGGGATAGTTGCACCGCGGCCACGGGCAGACGGGGTTTTCGGCGGCGGCCATGAGCCGCTGCTTCTCGTTAGCCATGCGCTCGGTGCGGTAGAGGTTTACCGCGCCCTCGAAGGGATGCACAAGGGTGATAAGGCCGCGCTCGGAAAGGGCGCGCGCGACCAATTCGGCGCCGGTAAGCCGCGCACCATTGGTGAGTTGGATGGTGATTTCTTCGCCGTCACCGTCGATGATGCGGTCGAGCTCGTCGAGCGTGATGATCGCATTGGTCGTTACCGTCGGCCGCGGGGCGGCGGCGCCGGAGCCGGAGAAAAGCCCCGCGACGGAATCTAAAGGCGCATCCTCGTCCAAGTTGGATTCTAAGTCAGCGATGAGGGCAGACGGCCCGGTAATCGCGAGCGTCCACGGCGCCTCCTTGCGGCGTCGAATGCGCACGCCGGGACGCGGCGGGGTGGGCGGATTAATCTCGCGCAGCTTCTTGCGCGCGAGTTTTTCCATCTCATCGGTATCCGCAGCGGTGCGACACAGCTCGACGCGCAGCTGC
Organism: Corynebacterium sp. KPL1824; assembly: GCF_000478095.1. Classification (NCBI taxonomy): domain Bacteria; kingdom Bacillati; phylum Actinomycetota; class Actinomycetes; order Mycobacteriales; family Corynebacteriaceae; genus Corynebacterium; species Corynebacterium sp. KPL1824. Next base: position 436,101 of record NZ_KI515749.1, read on the forward strand.
CACGCCTGGCGCTTGGTCTTTGCGCGGGTGGCGTAGCGCTCAATGACCTCCAGCGTCGGCAGCGCGTGGGCGCGTTCGCGGGCGGCGGCTACCGCGCGGCGTTGTTGGCGGGGAAAGGAGGTGGGGGAGAAGAAGGCATCGGCAAGCGTGAGCAGTGTGCGCGCCGTCCGGTTCGGCGCACCGGCCGCGCGCAGCTCGCGGGCGGACATGCCTGTGCACCCGGCGACGATGTCGATGCCGGGCGCCAGGGCCGCGAGGTATGCCTGAAGTGCTGTCATACCCCGCAGCTTAAGGTGATAGCGCAACTAAAGCGCGGCGCGCGGGTGGGGCCTGTGGATAACTCGCCCGAAAAGCGCTAAAAAGCCGCGGTTCGTTGACGCGACATGTGAATAACTAGCCCTTATTGCGGAAAACGAAGATGGATGAGAAGTCCTGGTTCCCGTGGCCCATGTCCTGCATCTCAGCGAAACGCTCGATGGCAGCGGATACGGCGGGCAGGGGCTTATCGGAGGTCTTCTCCATGAGCTTGGCGTCCTTAGCCAGGGCGTCGACGGTGAAATCGCCGGGGTCGGTATTGCGCTCGCCGGTGATGAACGGGCCTTTCATATTGGACATGAACGACAGGCCGGTGATGTCGAGCATCTGCAGGATGACCTCGGAATCGAGCCCCTCGGATTCGCCGAGTTGCAGGGCTTCGAGCAGGCCTTCGGCGGTCACGGCTAGGGCAAGGTTGGCCAGCAGCTTGCCGATGGCCGCCGTCGCCGCCGTTTCCACCCCAATCAGCTTCTCTTCGCCGGCCCAGGCCTCGGCAAGGCCGAGGGCGACCTCGCGGCGGTCATCGTCAGGCGTGCCGACATAAACGCCCAGGTTGCCCTCGCGCGCCGGGCCCAGCGAGCCCACGACGGGGGAGTGGACGTAGGAGTCGACGGCGGCAGCGAACTCGCGGGCATCGTCAGGCGAAACCGTGGTGGTATCGATCCAGGTAACGCCCTCGGGGATGAGCTGCGGCTCGATAACGACCTCGCGGATCTGGTCGGGGCCGAAGAGAGAGGTGATGATGACCTCGGCGCCCTCGATGGCCGCGGCGGGGGTATCGGCGCGCGCCGCGCCCTCATCCACGAGCGGTTGCGCGCGCTCGGCGGTGCGGTTCCACACCGTCAGCTCGTGCTCAGATAGTAGGTGGCGGGCAAGCTCGGTGCCCATGCGTCCGGTTCCTAAAAATGCAATCTTCATACTTCCCCAGTGTGCCATCTCAGCGGGAATGCTGTTTTCTATGACGTATCACGGAACCTCAGGGAACGTTGGAGGGTTGCTGTGAATTCCACCGACATGCACAGTCAAACTTTTGTATGGCGCGCGAGTCGCTAGAATGACAGACATGCCTAATACTTCCCAGTCGCAACAGTGGTTCGAGCGTTCCTCCAAAGTGATCCCGGGCGGGGTGAACTCGCCGGTGCGCGCTTTCGGCTCCGTGGGCGGCCAGGCCCGCGTGATCGAGCGGGGCGAGGAATCGCGCCTGTGGGATGTCGACGGCAATGAGTACATCGACCTCGTGAGCTCTTATGGCCCGATGATTCACGGCAACGCGCACCCGGAAATCGTCGAGGCCGTGCAGCAGGCTGCCACCGGCGGGCTGAGCTTTGGCACGCCGACGGAGGGCGAGGCTCTGCTGGCGGAGGAAATCGTCAAGCGCACCGCGGCTGATAAAGTGCGCATGGTTAACTCCGGCACGGAGGCGACCATGTCGGCGGTGCGTTTGGCCCGCGGTTACACCGGCCGCGCGAAGGTGCTGAAGTTTGAAGGTTGCTACCACGGGCACGTGGATGCGCTGTTGGCATCGGCAGGCTCGGGCGTGGCGACGTTCGGCCTGCCGGACTCGCCGGGCGTGACGGGCGCGACGGCGAAGGACACCATCGTCGTTCCCTATAACGATCTGGATGCGGTGCGTGAGGCTTTCGCGGAGAACGAGGGCCAGATTGCCTGCATCATTGCGGAGGCCTCTGCCGGAAATATGGGCACCGTGGCCCCGAATGAGGGCTTCAACGCGGCGCTGAAGGAAATCGCGCATGCCGATGGCGCCCTGCTCATCCTCGACGAGGTCATGACCGGCTTCCGCACCTCGTACAAGGGCTGGTACGGCGTCGATGGCGTGGCGGCGGACCTGATGACCTTTGGCAAGGTGGTTTCCGGTGGCTTGCCGGCCGCGGCCTTTGGCGGTCGCGCCGAGGTCATGGACTACCTGGCACCGGATGGTCCGGTCTACCAGGCGGGCACCTTGTCCGGTAACCCTGTGGCGATGGCTTCGGGCCTGAAGTCGCTGCAGCTTGCCGATGAATCCCTCTACCCCCGCCTGCAAGAAAAGGCCGACCAGCTTGGCGCGATGATTTCCTCCGCGCTGGAGGCCGAGGGCGTGGCGCACCACATTCAGCGCGCGGCATCCATGTTCTCCATTCGCTTTGCAGAGGGCGAGGGCCGCAACTTCGCGGATATGCAAGCCGCGGAGAACTTCCGCTTTGCCCCGTTCTTCCACGCGTTGCTTGAAAACGGCATCTACGTGGCACCGAGCGCGTTCGAGACCTGGTTCGTCTCTGATGCTCTTGGCGATGCCGACTTCGAGCGCATCGATGCCGCCCTCAAGCCCGCCGCGAAGGCCGCGGCCGCAGCGCGTCCCGCACAATAAGTCCTGCGCAACAAGGCCTACTCAATAAGGAGAGACATGACACGCACCATCGTTCACCTCGTGCGCCATGGCGAGGTACACAACCCGGGCAAGATCCTGTACGGGCGCATCCCGGGCTACCACCTATCCTCGCGCGGGCATTCCATGGCCGCGCGGACGGCGGAAAGCTTCCGCGATCATGATGTGACCTATTTGGCGGCCTCGCCGCTGCAGCGCGCGCAGGAAACGGCGCGGCCGATTGCGCAGGTAACGGGGCTAAATGTGGACGTCGATAAGACGCTCATTGAGTCCGGCAACCAATTCGAGGGCCTGCGCACCAAGGGTTTGCGCTCGGCGCTGTGGAATCCGCGGCACTGGCCCAAGATGGTCAACCCGCTGGAGCCGTCGTGGGGCGAGGCGTATGAGGGCATCGCCGAGCGCATGCTCGGTGCGGTCGACCGCGCGCATACCGCGGCAGAAGGCCACGAGGCCGTGCTGGTGAGCCACCAGCTGCCCATCGTGATGGTGCAGCGCACGGTGCTGGGCCAGCGCCTGCCGCATGCGCCGTGGAATCGCGAGTGCGCGTTGGCCTCGGTAACCTCGCTGCTTTTTGAGGATAACCAGGTCACCGATATCTTCTACTCCTCGCCGGCGCAGGAGATTTAATGGCACGCACACGCACCCGTGCGGCAACGCGCGTTGTGGCAGCCGCGCTTTCTGCAACCGTCCTGACCTTGACCGCCTGTACGCAGGATGCCGAAAACGCCCAAAACGCGGTGGCCACCGGCGGCGAGTTCGAGTTCATCTCCCCGGGCGGGGAGCGGGAAATCCATTACGAGGAAGCCGATAGGAAACCGCTGCGCAGCTTCAGCGGCGCCGATGTCCGCGATACGGATAAGACCATTTCCTTGGATGACTACGAGGGCGAAGTCGTGGTCTTGAACTCTTGGGGCCAGTGGTGCGCGCCGTGCCGCGCCGAGGCCGATGACCTGCAGGCGGTGCACGCCGAGCTGCAAAAACGCGACCTGGGCACGGTCCTAGGCATCAATGTGCGCGACTATAACCCGCAGGTATCCAATGACTTCTTGGACGATAACGGCTTGGAGTACCCCTCCATCTATGACCCGCCGTTTAAGACGGCCGCGGCGCTCGGCGGCGTGCCTACGTCCGTGGTGCCGACCACGATCGTCTTGGATAAACAACACCGCCCGGCTACCGTTTTCTTGCGGTCCATCACCACCGATGACGTGATGGATGTTGTGGATAAGTTAGAAAAGGAATAAATGGATTACGCAGCAAATATCGGCGGCCAGTTTGCCGAAGCTGCCACCTCCGGCCCGTTGATCCTCGGCATCCTCGCCGCGGCTCTGGCGGGTCTTGTCAGCTTTGCCAGCCCCTGCGTCATCCCGCTGGTGCCCGGCTATATCTCTTACCTCGCCAGCGTGGTTGGCGGTGAGGTGAGCTATGACGAGAAGCTGGGGGTGGGCGTCGGCAAGCGCAGGCAATGGGCCGTCGTGCTGGCGGCAGCACTGTTCATTCTGGGCTTTACCGTGGTCTTTGTGCTGGCGACGGTCTCGGTCTTTGGCGCGATTTCCGCGCTCACGCTCAACGCCGATACGCTGATGCGCGTGGGCGGTGGCGTCACCATCTTGATGGGCGTGGTTTTCCTGGGCGCGATTCCGGCGCTGCAGAAAGACACCCGCCTGGCGCCGAAGCGCTGGACAACGTGGCTGGGCGCGCCGCTGTTGGGCGGCGTGTTTGCGCTGGGCTGGACGCCGTGCCTGGGACCCACGCTGGCGGCGATTGTGTCCATTTCCGCCGGCACCGAAGGCGTGACCGCCGCCCGCGGCGCCCTGCTTATCGTGGGCTATTGCCTGGGCCTTGGCCTGCCGTTCCTGCTGGTGGCGCTGGGGTCCGCGAGGGCGATGCGCACCATTTCGTGGGCCCGCAAGCATTCGCGCACCATTCAGATCATTGGCGGCGTGGCGATGATCCTCGTGGGCCTTGCTCTGGTTACCGGCCTGTGGGGCGAGTTTATTTCCTATATCCAGAAATGGACCGTGGACTACGGCGCAACCCTCATTTAGGAGAAACGTGAAATATATCCGCAAAGCCTGGCGCTGGCTTACCAGCATGCGCACTGCGCTGGCCCTGCTTTTCTTGCTGGCGCTCGCCGCCATCCCCGGCTCCCTCTTGCCGCAGCGCGATCTGAACGAGCAGAACGTGCAGGAGTTCATCGAATCCAATGGCACCGTAGCGGAAATCTACGATAAGCTGCAGCTTTTTGATGTCTTTTCCTCCGTCTGGTTCCAAGCCATCTTCTTACTGTTGGCGGTCTCGCTCATTGGCTGTATCATCCCGCGCTCCATCGATCACTACAAGGCGTGGCGCACACAACCCACGCGCGCGCCGAAGTACCTCCACCGCTTGCCGCTGAGCGCCGAGGGGCATTCGGATAAGAGCGAGGAAGAACTCAGCGCGGAGATCCACAAGCGCCTGAAAAGGTGGCGCGTGGCCGAGTACGCCCCGGAGAAGGATCGCGCCGGGGTGCACGCCTTTTCCGCTGAGCGCGGCTACGGCCGCGAGCTGGCCAACCTCATTTTCCACGTCGCGCTGGTGGCGATCCTGGTCACCGTGGCCGCCGGGCGCCTGGTCAACTACGAGGGCCAGGTCATCGTGGTGACGGAGTCCGGCTCGCAGGGCGGCAATACCTCGCTGGAGCAGTCCACGGAGTTTTGTAATACTTCTACCTCGAACTTTGACTCCTTCCGGGCAGGGCCGCTTTTCGATGGCACCGGGCTCCACCCCTTCTGCATGACCGCGCATGACTTCACCGCGAAGTACCTGCCCAATGGCCAGGCGGAGATGTTTACCTCCAATGTCTCTTATGCGGAAGGCGACGATATTTATAAGGATCCTTCCGAATGGAAGGACTACGAGCTCAAGGTCAACCACCCGCTGCGCCTGGCGCAAAACCGCGTCTACTTGCAGGGCCACGGCTATGCGCCGACGGTGACCGTGGAGTGGCCGGATGGTGAAAAGCGCACGCAGACCATCCAATTCCAGCCCACTGACACGACCTTCTTCCTGTCCTCGGGCGTGCTGCGCTTTGACCCGCCTGCGGGCATGTACCCGGATCTTTTCGAGCGCCGCCAAAACCAGCTGGCCATCCAGGGGCTTTTCGCCCCGACGGCCGAGTGGAGCGGTGAGAACGGCAAGCTTTTGCAGTCCTCCCACCCAGGCCTGAATGATCCGGCGCTGGCGGTCGATATCTACCGCGGTGATGCCGGCCTCGATACCGGCACTCCGCAGTCGCTCTTCTCGCTGGATTCAAGCCTCGTGCACTCGGGGCAGCTGCAGAAGATCGACCGCGTGAACCTGAGCCAGGGCGATGACGTCACGCTTGACGATGGCACCAAGATCACCTTCAACGGCGCCAATGAGTTTGCTAATTACCAGGTCTCCTATGACCCATTCCAGAAGTGGGTGCTGGCATCCGCGCTGATCATGTTGGTATCCCTGGTGGCCTCATTGATGATTAAGCGCCGCCGCGTCTATATTCGCCTGCGGCCGGATTCCGCCGACGGCACCACCATCGAGATGGGTGGTCTCGCCCGCACCGACCGCGCCGGCTGGTCCGAGGAATTCCACGAGCTGCACCGCGCGCTCTTGGAGCTTCCGGATCCAGATGAGGTGGAAGAAGACAAACTCTATACTGATGATTGATCCAACTATAGTTGGATCCCGCTGTGTGCATGAGTAAGGTATTCAGCATTATCCCGCACGTGTGAAGGCTAGGTGGACTCCCTTGCAGATCGATCAGAATCTGTCGAACTTCTCGGATCTCGCGGTGCAGACCGCATTCGTGGTGTACTGCGTCGCGCTATTTATGTCGCTGTTGTACTACGGCCGCATTCGCAGCCTCATCGAGGCGCGCCGCGTGGGCCGCTCGGAGGCGTCCAAGGTATTAGTCGGCGCAGGGGCCGAGGCTGGCGCCGCGGCCGGGACCGCCACCGGGGCTGGCACCGGCACAGACGCCGCCACTGGCACGGGCGCAGCAGCTGCCAGCACCGATTACGAGGCTGAGGCGTCGTCTGCGGCCGCCACCTCGAGCGAGGACAAAGTCGCGGAGAAGGAACGCAAGCTGGATAAGCTCGGCGGAATGACCACCTCGCTGATGTGGGTTGGCATTGCTTTGCACGCCGCGGCAATCGTCCTGCGCGGGCTGGCCACGGGCCGTTTCCCGTTTGGCAACCTCTACGAATACGTATTGATGGTGTGCTTCGGCGTGCTGCTGGTGGGAAATATCGCCATGCAGCGCAAGGAATGGCGCACGGTCTGGCCGTGGATCCTTACCCCGGTGCTGGCGCTGATGTTTTACGGTTCCACCAAGCTTTATGCGGATTCCGCACCGGTGGTGCCGGCGCTGCAATCGCACTGGCTGCCCATTCACGTCACGGTGGTGTCCTTGGGCGCGTCCATCGGCATCGTGTCCGGCATCGCCTCGCTTTTGAGCCTGTTGCGCCTGTGGCAGCCAAAGGACGCCGAACGCGGCTTCTTTGGCGCGCTGGCTTATCCGCTGCCGTCCGCGGCAAAGATTGACCGCCTGGCATACCGCTTGGGCGTTATCACCCTGCCCACCTTGGGCCTAGGCATCATCTTGGGCGCCATTTGGGCAGAATCCGCGTGGGGCCGGCCTTGGGGCTGGGACCCGAAGGAAACCGTGTCTTTTGCCACTTGGATCCTCTATGCGGCCTACCTGCACGCCCGTGCGACCCCGGCCTTCCGCAAGGCCGCGCCGTGGATCAACGTCCTAGCGATGGCGGTGATGGTATTCAACCTCTTCTTTATCAATATGGTGGTCTCCGGCCTACACTCCTATGCGGGGCTGAACTAAATGGCCACCAACCATAGCCCGCGCAATAAGCAGGGAAAGCCCGCCGGCGATAACGAGCTCATCCTGGGCTTGGGCGCGCAGATTGCGCAGCGGCGGCGGGAGTTGGGCATCGTCCAGCAGCAGCTTGCCGATGCCGCCCAAGTCTCCCGCTCCACCCTCCACACCATCGAACACGGTGGGGCAGGCGTGCGGTGGGAAAAGGTTACCGCCGTGGCAGAAGCGCTGGGACTTGAGATGCGGTTCGTGCCAAAGGATTAATCCTGGTTGTCGTCCTGGCCCTTTGAATCACCGTTGCCGTCGGCGTCGCGAGTGCGGCGCTGGCGGCGTTTTTCTTCCTCGGCCTCCTGCTTGCGGCGCTGCTTGAAGCGCTCCTTTTCCAGGTTCCACAGGAACTCCTCGTCATCATCGGGGCCCTTGATGGAACGCGGTTGTTCTTCAACCTGGCGGGACTTCCAGGATGATGGCCCAAAGGCCTTCCACACCAGGTAGGCGGCGAGGACAAAAAGCAGTAGGAGGATTAGTCGACCCATGCGGATTATTCTACCTGTACGGCGTACAATCGACCCCCATGACGCACAACCCTGAGCCACCAAAACCGGACCCCGAACTGCGCCGTCGCTCCCGCAAGGCGCTATGGAAATACGGGCTCGCGCGCGTGGTGCTTTTTATCGCGCTCACCGCGGTCATTGAGCTGCTGGCGGTAGCGATTGATTTCCCCATCCCCGTCCTCGTGGCAGCGCTCTTGGCGCTCTTTGTCGCCCTGCCGCTATCGATGCTGATTTTTAAAAATTGGCGCATCGAGGCCACACAGACGTTGGCGGAATACTCCGCGCAACGCAAGGCGCACAAGCGTTGGGTGCAGGCCGAATTGGAAGGCCGCGCGGAGGCCTAGGCGCAGAAGCTTAGCCTTGGACTAGACCAGGGCGACGGCGATGGCCTCGATCACGGCCCAGATGAGCATGGCGCGCCCGGTCAGCCCCAGCACGGGGATGAGCTCGGCTCCGGTGGCGCCGCGGTTGACGGTGCGTACCGCGCGGAGTGCAAACGGGAAGTAGACCAGGCCGGCCAGCGCGAGCCAGCTGCCGAAGGCAACCGCGATGGTGAGCACGAAGGGCAAGAGCAGCAGGCCGGTAAAGAGCAGGCGGGCGTTTTTAGTGCCCAGCCGCACCGCGAGGGTGATCTTGCCGGCCTCGGCATCGGAGGGAATATCGCGGATATTATTGACCAGGTTCACCCCGGAGCTCATGGCGCCGATGCCGATGGCCAGGGCTAGGCCAGTCCAGGAAATGCGGCCGGCTTGGGTAAATTCAGTGCCGAGCACGGCGACGAGGCCGAAGAATATAAAGACGGCGACCTCGCCCAGGCCGCGGTAGCCGTAGGGGTTCTTGCCGCCGGTATAAAACCACGCACCAGCGATGCACAGCGCACCGATGATAATGAGCCACCAGGCACCAGCGGCCAGAGACAGGATGATTCCGGCCAGGCCGGCGACGGCGAAGCAGCCAAAGGCGGCGTATTTCACGTGGCGCGGTTGTGCAAGCCCGCTGCCGGTCAGCCGCTGCGGACCGGTGCGGTCATCATCGGTGCCGCGGATGCCATCGGAATAGTCGTTGGCAAAGTTCACGCCGATGATTAGCGCCCACGCCACGATGAGTGCGAGCAGCGCGCGGCCGATATGCCCGCTATTAATGCCGAAGGCCGCGCCCGTACCTGCGATTACGGGTGCGAAGGCATTGGCCCACGTATGCGGGCGAGCGCCATTGATCCAATCCTGTGCGGTAGCGGAATAATTACCGGCTGATGAAGTCATAGCCACCATTGTGCCACTGCGTAGTGGGCGTACAGCAATCAGGAAGTCAGGGCCGGAGTCGAGGCTGGGGCCTGCGGTGGGGCTATGCGTTAAAGAGGGCGGCGACGGCCTGGCGGTCAACCTTGCCAGGACCGGTGGTGGGAAATTCCGCGAGGCGCTTTAGATCTTTTGGTAGCTGCCAGCGGGGGAGTTCGGCGTCTTCGAGGGCTTCGAAGATATCGCCAAGCTCGGCATTACCGGTATAGGCGGCCACGATGGCCTGGCCTAGACGCGGGTGCGGGATGCCGAGGACGCACGCCTCGTCAACCCCCGGCACCCGGAGGATCTCACGTTCCAAGACCTCTGGGTGCAGCTTCAACCCACCGGAGTCGATGACATTATCGAGGCGTCCGGTGACGGTGAGGATGCCATCTTCGATGACGCCGGCATCGGAAGTGGCAAACCACCCGTTTCCGGGAAATGCCTCGTGGCTTGGGGCATTGCGGTAGCCCCGCGCGATGGTGGGCCCGCCGAGTAAGATGCGGCCGTCCTGGACGCGGGCCGTCGTACCGGGCAGTGGGCAGCCATCGTAGACGCAGCCGCCGGCGGTCTCGGAGGAACCGTAGGTGGTGGTGATAGTGATGCCCTGGTCCGCGGCCGCGGCGTGCAGGCGCGGGTGGATGGCGGCACCGCCCACCAAGATGGCATCGAAACTCTGGAGCGCATCGATGCCCTCCTGCGAGTCCATGGCCTTGGCCAGCTGCAGCGGGGTGAGCGCAGTGTAGGTGCGGTCGCCAGTGCGGGAAAGCTCCGCGGCGGCGCGGGCGAAGGCAGAGATATTAAAGCCCGCGCTGAGATCGAGGCAGAGCGGATCCACCCCGGCCACAAGGGATCGGACGAGGACTTGGATGCCGGCGATATGGTGGGCGGGCATCGCCAAGAGCCATTGCCCAGGGCCACCGAGGACCTGGTGGGTGGCATCGGCGCTGGCCACCAGGTTGGCCGGCGTTAGCTGCGCGCCCTTTGGGGTGCCGGTGGACCCGGAGGTGGAGACCACGAGCGCGATGTCCTCTGCGATGGGCTCGCCGGCGCGTTGGGAATTGCGCAGGAGGGTGGCGCGGGTGGCATCGGCAAGCGGCAGCGGCAAAAAGCAGGACCTACCGGCAATGGCGGATTCGAGGTCCGGCAGGATGGCCGCGGGATCGTGCGGGTCGACGGGCAAGGGGGCGAGGATAGTCACGGCACTAGATCTTAAGGCCACAGCGGGACAAACCCCGGTTGCGGCCGGGGTGAGTCGATGCAGGAATCAGCGGTACGTGTCCTCCTGATCAAAGGGCCGCTCGTTATTGGCCTCGGCCTCTTTAATGCGGCGCAGCATCCACACGCGGGAGCCGAGAACGCCCGCGACGGCGAGGACCGCGAGCAGGATACAGAATGCGATGAGCACGGTGCGGGGCACTCCTTAGTAGTAGTAAGGGAACTCGTCCCAGTTGGGCTCGCGCTTGTCCAAGAAAGACTGCTTGCCCTCGACGGCCTCATCGGTCATATAGGCCAGGCGGGTGGCCTCGCCGGCGAAGACCTGCTGGCCCATCAGGCCATCATCGGTGAGGTTGAACGCGAATTTCAGCATGCGCTGGGCGGTGGGGGACTTCATGTTGATCTCCTGGCCCATGCGGATGGCGGCGTCCTCGAGCTCGCCGTGGTCTGCGACCTCATTGACCGCGCCCATCTCATACATGCGCTGGGCATCGTAGGTGCGGCCCAAAAAGAAGATCTCGCGGGCGAATTTCTGGCCCACCATCTTGGCCAGGTAGGCCGAGCCATAGCCCGCATCGAAGGATCCAACGTCCGCGTCCGTCTGCTTAAAGCGTGCCTCCTGGCGGGAGGCCACGGTCATGTCGCAGACCACGTGCAGCGAGTGCCCACCGCCGGCGGCCCATCCATTGACCACGGCGATAACCACCTTGGGCATGGTGCGGATGAGGCGCTGGACCTCCAGGATGTGCAGGCGGCCGCCTTCGACCTTGGCCCGGGCCTCATCGACGCTGGACTCATCCGCCGTGGCATCATCGTGGGCGTGCTCGGTGGCATAGCGATACCCCGAGCGCCCACGAATGCGCTGGTCACCGCCGGAACAAAACGCCCAACCCCCATCTTTTTGCGATGGGCCATTGCCGGTAAGCAAGATCGTGCCCACATCCGGCGTGCGGCGGGCGTGATCCAAGGTACGGTACAGCTCATCCACGGTGTGCGGCCGGAAGGCATTGCGCACCTCTGGCCTGTCGATGGCGATGCGCACGATGCCATTCTTGCGCCCGTCTGCCGCCAGGCGGTGATAGGTGACGTCCGTGAGATCCCCAAAGCCCTCAACCGGGCGCCACAATTCCTCGCGGAATGGATTATCGGTGCTGTATTTCTTCTGCTCGCTCATAGCGCCCAGCATAGTGGGCGCGAAAAAGTTTAGTCCCCATTCCCAACCCTCACCTCTACGCACTGCCCAGCATGCTGGTAATGATCGATACTCAATAACTGCGAGGGGTTACCCGCAATGTACCCGTGTACCCTGTGCCGGCGCGGTCATCAATACGGTGGGAAGACTCGAACTTCCTCAACCCTTTAACGCCAAAGGGTGCCTAGATGTCCTCGAATTTCCCCTCGAAGGCGGGGGCATACTCGCTGCAAGTGCGTAAAGGCTACCGCCACGCGCGCGGCGTGGCATGACTAAAGCTTCGCTATGAAGTTATCAGTTCCGTATTCCAGTTCAACTGCTGGATGCGGGTATCAAGCTCCCGGTACTGCTTGGACAGGTCATCGACCCGCTTGCGCAGCTCTGCTACCGGCAGCGTGGCCACGAATTTAATCTCCGCGCGGGAGTAGCGGTCTTGGCGCGCGCCCGCGGCCTGGGCGAGGTCGTGGTAGATGCGGCGGGTGCGCACGAGGCCATCGCGAAGCGCAAGTGCCTGCATCAAGTTCTTCTCGCCATCAAAATCGGTGGCCACGTTCGTGGCATTGATGGCCTGCACGAGCTTATCGATGCGCCCGGTAATGCCCTCCAACTCGCGCAAAAGCTCGGCCGGATCCTCGTCCGGGGTATCGCCCTCCTGCACGCGGACGACGGAGAGCAGGCGCTCGCGCAGCTCATTGAGCCGTTCCTGCGCCTGCGCGCGCTCTGCTAATGCTTCTGCCAGTAACATGGTTCCTCCTTCGGGGTAGGTAGGAACCAACGTAGCCGGGGTGGGGGCTGGGGTCAATGGTTTCTAAGGATGAAAGATGCTTTTATCCACTACTTATTAGATCTTTTTGGCTGGGGTTCAGTTCTCATTACCCCTGATAGACTTCGGTTCCCCTGTCCCCTAGGGGCGGTAAGTTTTTAGAGAAACAACCTCCCTGCAAAGCGGCTATGCCTGGAGAACATTGTGGTTGCTCGGCAGGGAATTCCTCACGTTAGCTCACTAGCTGCAGATAGTCGGTAATGAGGTAACGTCCGCGGCGTGCATAGTACTTCTTGTGGGGTGGGTTCCCACCCCTTGGCCCGAATACGACTGTTTCAAAACGTAGTGAAGAAAATCTTGGGCATCGGAGTCGTCAGCAAACCGTATCCTTTCCACAATGAGTGCATCGCTTCCATTTCTTTCAGTGTCCGATAGGCAAACGTCTTGCTGGTGGGTGAACGAAGTATACAATCTCAGTCAGGCTGGGAGGGGTGATTTCCAGCTTTCAAGCTGAGCGATGACGGTGGGAGCGTTGCGCACGAGAGTGGTTTTCCACGACAGGTTACCCTCTTTTTGAAGCCTTCCAATCAGGGCGATGGGATGAACCCCTAAGTGGCCGGCTTGTTCTTTAATCCAGGATGAGTGCACACGATCAGGAACCGCCGGTAAAGGGCTAGAGATCACGAGTTCGCTGGCCAGCTGGTCTGCCTCGGCTTCATTATTGGCACTGTCATCTGATAGGTCATCGAGGATGACCTCGCCATTATCGACAAGGTGACCCAATAATATGTGGGCTGTCTCATGCAGGATGGTAAATAGTATCTTATCGAGCCGTTTCCCTCGTCCCGATATGCCAATCACGGGGTGTCCGTCGATCATCATGGCGCAGCCGTCGAGTTTTGCTCCCGGAAAAGCCTCCACATAAACAAGTTTCACCCCCGCCTCGGCGAACAGAGTCTGGAACTCAGCAAACGCCTGCGGGTCACATGCTCTACTCGACAGCGTCCGGGCGAGGTCTTCTAGTGCCTTACGGGAGTAGGGGACAGCGTCGAGAACGCTGGCAGTTGCTCTAACGCAAGCCGCCCACGCTTCCTGCAAAACGGTGACATTTTCCTCGCGGTTACTACGGCGGGCGGCGAAGCTTATTCCCAAGGGATCTTCAAAGGATTTCTTGCCAAATAAGTTCAGCACCTCGCATGCCTGACTTTGTACGTCGGTGGCGGTGATGTATCCCCGCTTGACGAGCAGAGAGACGGGGGCTAACTCTCGTAACTGTGCGCGGGTTTTCACGGCGTTGAGGTTGTCCTGCGTACGGTCGTCCTGGGACTGCTTCCATAGCAGGTAGGAGTCCTGGACGTTAAGCCAGAATTCCGCGGAGGTGCCCAGGGCGGCGCCGATCTGGGCTGCGGATTCGCGCGTGATCTCCTTTTTTCCGGAAATAATCTCCGAGACAAACTGTGCCGGACGTCCGAGTACCTCGGCAAAGTCGGCCTGGGTCCAGTCGCGTGCGTCCAGCTCGTCAGCGAGGATCTCTCCGGCCGGGAATAGCTCCGCAGCAATTGAAGTATTCATGAGTTCACCTTCTCTCAGTGGTAATCCACCATTTCAATAACGATGACCACGCGGCCATCGCTGTTCGTTGCGAATTTGAGGATGAGCCGAAACTGCTTGTTCAGGCGGATCGAAGAGGTCCCGGCTCGGTCGCCTTTCAGTTGTTCCAGATGTAACGACCGCATGGCCCGCAGGTCGCGTTCATCCACGGCTCCCCTCAGGATTTGGATTTTTCTTGCGATATGCCTTGATGATGTCCGAACCCCATCGTTTGGGGATGTAGGAGGAATCCTCGGCCATTCGTTGAAGTTCGTCGTCCTCGAAGAGGATGCGCACCAAGTCCACCTCGTCCAGTTCACTAGTGCCGCGCCCATCTGACGTGACCCATCCTTCTCTACTTGTATAGGGCTAATCACCCCTCATGTGAAGTATAATATGTCAGATGTGCCGGTTCTGCAAGATGGGGACTAGGTGTGAAAGAGGGTCACCTCGCTGCAGCGAGGTGGCCCACCGGCAGGATAAGCCTTCCAGATCTAAGAAAAGCCGAACCCGAAGGTTCGGCTGGAGCATTCAACGCCGGAAACGAGCCGACGCTTACTGAGGTTCAATTCTCGAGATACAGCTTATCTGGTTATCTACTGGATTTGTTGACGCGATGAAAAATTTCCCCCTTTAGGGGTTAGTATAAAATGAATATACCGGGCTGTATGTGCTGAAGTGTTCTTACTTAGGCATGGGTAAGTAAGGCAGATAGTATGAATCCATGAACATTGATGACGTGCTCGACCGCGCCCACGTAGTCTCCCTCCCGCTGGCCGTGAAGTTTCGCGGCATCACCACGCGGGAGGCGTTGCTGATTGAAGGGCCTGCCGGTTGGGGTGAATTTGCGCCGTTCCTGGAATACGGGCCCGCGGAATCGGCCGCGTGGCTGCGCGCCGGGTTGGAAGCCGCTTACGAGGGTTTTCCTAAGCCCGTCCGCGAATGGGTAGAGGTCAATGCCACCATTCCCGCCGTTCCCGCCAGCGAGGTCCCGGCGATTGTGGATCGATATCCAGGCTGCCGGACGTTCAAGATCAAAGTGGCGGAGAAGGGCCAAACGCTTGCCGATGACATCGCGCGCGTCCACGCCGTCCGCGAACACGTGAGCGCCCGCGGCGTTATCCCGGTGCTGCGCGTGGATGCCAATGGCGGCTGGAGTGTGGCCGAAGCGGTAGAGGCTGCCCAGGCGCTCATGCCGCTGGACTATATGGAACAACCCTGCGCCAGCGCGGAAGAACTGGTGGAAGTGCGCAGGCAGCTCATGCGCAACGGGCTTTTTGTGCGCGTGGCCGCGGATGAATCCATTCGCAAGGTTGAGGATCCGTACCGCGTGGCGGATCTGCAGGCGGCCGATGTAGCGGTGGTCAAACCCGCGCCGCTGGGCGGGGTGCGCCGCGTCCTCGAGGTGGCACAGCACCTGCGCGAACGGCACATGGATATTACGGTGGCCTCGGCGCTGGATACTTCCATTGGCATCAATATGGGCTTGGCAGCGGTGGCGGCGTTGCCGCAAATCTATGATGACGAGGACATCGACGTCACCCCGGCCGCAGCGGGTCTGGCAACGGGCAGCCTTTTCG
The DNA here is from genome assembly GCF_000478095.1 of Corynebacterium sp. KPL1824. Classification (NCBI taxonomy): domain Bacteria; kingdom Bacillati; phylum Actinomycetota; class Actinomycetes; order Mycobacteriales; family Corynebacteriaceae; genus Corynebacterium; species Corynebacterium sp. KPL1824. The sequence goes on from NZ_KI515749.1 coordinate 451,828, forward strand.
AAGAAGATGTCACCGCGCCGCGCCAGCTACGCGACGGCCACCTGTGCGCCGAGATCCTCGCCCCAGAACCGGACCGCCTGTCCGATCTAGCCGCGCCGGCCAACCGCCGCGAGTGGTGGTTCGAGCGCCTGCGGGAATCGTGGCAATTCCTGTAGTTGCTCCTAAAGCATAAGAAAAGCGCCTGGCACTTGCCAGGCGCTTTTATCTATCTAAACCTTAGACCAACTCGTGGGTGAGGTTGGCCGGGCGGGTGTAGGTATTAACAACCGGGGACCACTTGATGGCGTCGTCCACGATCTTTTGCAGGGTTTCCTGGTCGGCGTCGCCGTCGATGTCGACCTTAACGTTGACGTCGGAAACGCCTGGGCGCTTGTCCTCGCCCAAGTCACCAACGCCCCAGGTTGGGGAGAGGTCGATGTCGCCGACGATGTCGAGCTCCAGCTTGGTCAGGGTGACGCCGCGGTGCTGAGCGATGGCTTGGATGCCAACGTTGATGCAGGCGCCAAGACCGGCCTGGGCGACCTCGGTGGGGTTGGGCGCGGAGTCATCGCCAAGCAGCGGCAAAGGCTCGCCCACCTTGATGGTGTGGTCGCGCACGGTGGTGTTATTGCGGAAGAAACCGTCAGCCTCAGTGTGGGAGCGGACGTGCTTCTTGGCTCCCTCAGGGTTGTCGATGTTCTTCTGTGCTAGGTCGTTGAGCTTCTCGCCGTCAATGGGCTCGAGAGCGTCGCCTTCTTTGTGGTTCGGTGTGAGATCAGACATTAAATTGCTCCTTGTATCAGATGTTTATTAACTGATGGCGCCATGGTAACGCGAAGACAAATATAAATCTAGAACAAGGGGTCTATTTTGTAGAGAACGCCAGGTCTAGAGTGAATATAAATGTGTGCACCACATTTCCTGACCTGTGAATTTAGAAATTGACACCGTAGTGTGCCTAGCCTAGGTTCGTTCTGAACAAACCACTTGGTCTATCTTAGAAAGAACGCATGGTTCACAATCGGAAGCTGTCGCGACGGCAGATACTGCGCAGCGCAGTGGCAATGGGCGGGGTAGCAGTAGGCTCGCAGGTGCTATCCGCATGTTCCACGCCGCGGCAGGAGGACAAGCCCCAGTCTGGACAATCCGGGCAGGGCGAGGAAACCCTCACCATCGGATTCGTACCCATCGCGTGCGCGTCCCCGCTGGTCGCCGCCGACGGCCTGGGCGCCTTCGCAAAGCAGGGCCTCAACGTTGAGCTGCGTAAATTCGCGGGATGGGCAGACCTCTGGACCGCCTATGCCACCGGCGCCTTAGACGTGGCGCACATGCTCTCGCCCATGCCGCTGGCCATCGATGCCGGTGCCACCAATGCCTCCCGGCCTACCGAGTTGGCCTTTACACAAAACACCAATGGGCAGGCACTGACCTTGTCCACTTCCCACCTGGATACCGTGTCGCGGCCCGCGGACCTCGAGGGCATGGTGCTAGGCATCCCCTTTGAATACTCGGTGCATGCGCTCTTGCTGCGCGATTACCTCGTGGCCGGCGGAGTGGATCCGGTCTCTGATGTGGAACTGCGCCTCCTGCGCCCAGCCGATATGGTGGCACAACTTTCGGTAGGTACTATCGACGGCTTCATTGGCCCAGAGCCCTTCAACCAGCGCGCCCTAACTACCGGCTCAGGCCGCGCCTTTGTTCCCACCCGCCAGATGTGGGAAAACCACCCGTGCTGCTCGGTGGCCGTGGCAAAGGAAGTGGACCGGGGCGTGCGCGACCGCGTAGTCGCGGCGCTGCACGAAGGCGCGCAGTACGTCGATAACCCGCACCACGTCCACGATTCGGCCTCCATGCTGGCCAAGGAGAAGTACCTGAACCAGAAGGAAGAGCTGATCTCGCGGGCGTTGGCCGGAAATTACACCACCTGGGACGGCAAAGAACTGGTGGATCCACAGATGATTAAGTTCGGCGGCAGCACCTCTGCCACCGCAATTACGTGGATGGCCGCCCAAATGGCCCGCTGGGATCTGGGAGGAAAGGCAATGCCGATGGATGATCAAGCGCTCATAGACGTCACAAAATCCGTCTTGCCGCGCGAGGCCGATCTCACTACGGACCCAGTGGAAATCAACGGCCATACCTTCGATCCCCTGCACCCCACCGCCGGATACCAGCGTTAAGGACCCCCACGCTTATGACCACACTGAAAAATCACAGCGCTAGCACCAGCACCGCGCACTCCACTGGCACCCACACCGCAGCGCCCAATTCGCGCCGCACCGCCGGCCGCAAGAAGAAGCGCCGGGAGAGCCTGTGGAAGGCGATGGGCCTGGGTATAGCGCTTTTCATTGCCTTCATCGCTATCTGGCAGGCGGTCGCGGCTGCGGGCTGGCTTTCCGATATCGCCCCCACTCCCGCGCGCACCTGGGACAGGGCCGTGGAGATACTCTCTGATCCCTTCTACCGGGATGGGCCGGCCTCGGTGGGCATCTTTTGGCACATGGTGGCTTCCCTGCGCCGCGTGCTCATCGGCTTTGCCATCGCCATGGTGATAGCCATTCCGCTGGGCTTTTGGCTGGGATCTTCTGCTACCTTCCGCCGCGCGACGGATCCCTTTGTCCAGATCCTGCGCCCCGTGTCCCCGCTGGCGTGGCTGCCACTAGGCCTGGCACTGCTTCGCGATGCCGAAAATACCGCCGTCTTCGTCATCATCCTCTCCGCCTTGTGGCCGACGCTGCTCAATACCATCGAGGCGGTTCGCGGGATTCACCCCACGTATAAGAACCTGGCGGCCACGCTCGGCACGAACCGGATGCAGCAGCTCCTCTATATCGTCGGGCCGGCTGCGCTGCCGGGGATTATCACCGGCATGCGGCAATCGCTATCGACCGCTTGGTTGGTCATCGTGGCCGCGGAAATGCTCGTCGGCGGGCAGGGCGTCGGTTTCTTTGTCTGGAATATGTGGAACCGCCTCGATATTGACGCCATCGTTGTGGTCATCGTGCTTATCGGTGTTATCGGATTGGCCCTGGATTACCTCGTTGCTTCCCTGCAGAAAGTGGTGCGCTATGACTAATGCCCATATCGAATTTGCTGGTATTACCAAAAGCTACGGCCCAACCAAGATCATTGGGGATACCTCAGTTTCCATTGGGGAAGGCGAGTTCGTATCCCTGCTGGGGCCTTCGGGTTCCGGCAAGTCCACCATGCTGAATATGATCGCGGGCCTGGCATTCCCCTCTACCGGCGAGGTGCGCGCGAGAGGAGAGGCCGTGACCGGCCCAGGTCCTGACCGCGGCGTGGTATTTCAAAATCACGCGCTCCTGCCCTGGATGACGGCGCGCGGGAATATCGAATTCGGGCTGCGATCGGCCCGCCCGGAGCTATCGAAGGCAGAGCGCAGCAAGATTGCGCAGGACTTCCTCGACGAGGTCAGCTTGGGCCATGCGGCCGACCGGCGCCCGTCGCGGTTATCCGGAGGCATGCAGCAGCGCGTCGGTTTGGCGCGCGCCTTCGCCATCGGCTCGGATATCTTATTGCTCGATGAACCCTTCGGCGCATTGGATGCGCTTACCCGCCGCCAGCTGCAGTCGCTGTTGCTAAATGTGTGGGAAGAAAACCGCCGCACGGTGGTCATGGTCACCCACGACGTGGATGAGGCGGTATTGCTCTCGGATCGCATCTTGGTGATGTCGCCGGGGCCAGAGGCCACCATCATCGAGGACATTGAAGTGGGGTTGCCCCGCCCGCGCAGCGGCAGCGAAGACTCCGCGGTGGTGGAGCGGAAAAATGAGCTGCGCGAGCGGCTGCTCGGGCTGCTCGAAAACGGCTAGAGCGAGAGGATGTTCCTATATAGGTTGTCAACTTCGTGGGTGGGCTTGCTGGGGGTGTGTTGACTTTAGGTTGCTGCGGCGTTGAGTCTTTTGCCTTCTTTGCGTTTTCGTTCATAGAATTGCCGGGAACGCTCGTGGAATCTGATCGATGCAAAAGACGATTGCCATAGGGCGTTCTTTAATTTTTTGTTGCCAGCCCGATTGGGCGAATTCGGCATAAGGGCCTGACCCCCGAAATGTGGACACGTCGGGGGTAGCTATGCTGCTTTAGTTAGTGTAGCTGAAGTCTCGGCTTCAAAGACATCAGGAGCTACAAGATTGCACCAGGAGTGGCGCCTTCGGGTGTTGTAGCCCATGCACCACCGAAAGACTTCCTGGCGGCAGCTGATTGGACTTTCAAAGAGTTTCCTATCACGCAGTACTTCCCGCTTTAAGGTGGCGTTAAATGATTCTGCCAGGGCATTATCGGCACTCGTTCCAACCGCGCCCATGGACTGGCGTACACCTAACGATGAGCAGTAGTTTCTAAATGCTTGTGTGAAGTGTCCTAGGTTTTGTTCCGTTTGAGTAGATGGGAAAATCTGGAACGTGCCGAGAAAATTTGACCAGGATGCAAAGGATCGTGTGGTCCGTCTCGTGGAAGATCGCATCGTGGCGGAAAATATGTCGATGCACCCCGCGTGCCAGGCAGTAGCTCCAAAGCTGGGGGTTTCATGGCACACGGCTCGTCAATGGACTTAAGCCTGCCCGCCGTGCCGGGAGCATCCCAGAACCTGTGCCTGAAGATTTGGCCGCCGAAAACGCGAGGCTACGTCGTGAAAATCACCAGCTACGCGACACTAATGAGCTACTGAAGGCCGCGTCAGCTTTTTCGCGTCGGAACTCGACCCGAAACGTTAAGAAATGATCCGGTTCATCGATAAGTACCGGAATTATTTCTCTGTCGAGTTCATTTGTAAGACGTTGAAAAATAACCGGGCTGGTGGGTTCATCACCTCGCGTGGTTATCGCCAGTCCAAAGCCCGTGGGCTTAAGTGCTCGTCGCCTTCGCGACGGTTGTTCTAGTTGAACGCATTAGTGCTGTTCATCGGGATAATTACGCTGTCTACGGCGTGCGGAAAATGTGGCACGCGCTTGACCGTGACGGAATCGATATCGGTCGCGAACAAACTGCCCGCTTAATGCGCCTGGCTGGCGTTTCTGGCAAAGGCAAAGGCGGATCACCAATCATAACGCGTAAGCCTCAACGTGCCGGATCTGCGCCCGGACTTGGTCGAGCGTGAATTCAAAGCCCAAGGCCCGAACAAGCTGTGGGTGGCCGACATTACCTACGTGCGCACGAAGAAAGGCTTTGTGTATGCCGCGTTTGTCACCGACGTTTACTCCCGGCGGATCGTTGGGTGGGCGCTGTCAGATTCGATGCGGACCGAAGCTTTGCCGCTGCAAGCACTCAACCAAGCGATTGTGAGCGCGAGGGAAACAACAGGTCTCATTCACCATTCGGATCACGGATCGCAGTATGTCAGCGTTGTCTACAACCAGCGACTTGCCCAACACGGGATCACTGCTTCCACCGGAACTGTCGGCGACTCCTATGACAATGCTCTGGCTGAAAACGTTAACGGCTCCTACAAGAACGAGCTAGTCCATACCCGCAGGTGGAATGATGTTGTCGAGGTAGAAATTGCGACATTCGAGTGGGGTGTCATGGTGGAACGAGACAAGGCTCCACCAAAGCTTGGGATACCGAACCCCGGTCGAGGTCGAAACCGAGTTTTGGAAGCAGAACCCGCCACAGGCAATAATAGAAATCAAGGCAAGTGCCTAGGAACAAAACTCGGGGCACTTCATCGCTGCTCTCCGCCCAACTTTGCAACAACACCTATTAAGTTAACTTTACGGATTTTGAGGGTAAGGTTTTATGATCCAGTCCAATAAACCAGTTGTAGGGGCGGTTATCGTAGCCCTAGCTGTCCTATGGCAAGGAATCGGCACTGCGATAGTCGGAGCCCAAGTAGACCCAGAGCTATCTACTTTTACTACGTTTTCAGCGTTTCTTATCGCGGCGATTATCTCCACAGTGGTCTATTTAGCGTTTTATCGTAGAAAATACCGAGCTACGGAAACACCGCATCCCCCCATGAAAATGACAACTGCAGCAAGCCTCAATCTGTTTACTGCGGGCGCTTTCTGCTTATTCTATGTTTCCACTACTTTGATGCAGCCCACTGCAGCAAGTGTCATCGAAACAGGAGTCGGCCCTTTTATTGTCGCAGTAATAATGACTTGGTCGGCCAGAAGGCTCAGCAGTTCATTGGTGTCAACAACTGCAGTAGTGGTTCTGGCTCTATGTTTTTTCTTCCTAGGAACGGGAAGCAGTTCACCCCAGTCTTATCTGGGTTTCGCTCTAGCTGTAGGCGCAGGAATTTCTGCGGTAGGAGTGCTTTACTCCTCGCGCTGGGCTACTGAACAAGGGAACAGCGTTCTCACGATTGCAGCAGTGAGGTTTCACTTAGCTTGGATTATTAGCGGTCTCGTGGCTTTCTTTTCCGTGGAAGCGGAGATGCTTCGAGGCTCTACCCTGTCAATCGTCCTGCTATCGGTGATGTGCATTACTTTTCCTATCCTGCTCTTGCAGTGGGGAATTACCTTAGCGCCGCCTTTCATCTCGGCACTGATCATCGCGGCCCTTCCGGCCGTGGTGATGGCTACCGAGGTGGCATTGGGCTCTCAAGTCGAACCAATTCAGTTAACTTTGTTGATGCTCATTGTGGCAATAACCATAAGCCAAGCAATGTGGGGAACACGGAAAAATGAAAATATTAGTAGTTGATGATTCTTCAAGTGGCGCCGATCTGGTGGCAACCCTGCGCCAAAAAAAGGGACGTAGAGGTTGCTACTGCTAACCCGCCGTATGCCATCTCAGCTAACGAAGACGGGAGCATTTCCGATCCATGGGCCCTGGCCCTACTCCGGGAATGTAGCCAAGAAAAATTTGACCTTGTTGTGCCGGGAAGCGAATCAGGAGTATCCATAGCTGAGTGGGTTTCAGCTGAGTTAGGACGGTAGAGAGAAGATCTGGCACCGTCGCCATAAGCAAGGAATGATTGAAGTTGCTCACCAATATGGACTGCGTGCCCCAAGGTCTGTTACCCTATCCCCCGCTTCTGCACAAGACAGCCTTTATCTAGACCCGTCCCTGGTCAAGGATTGTGTTGTCAAGCCTGTGGGAAGCGGGGGCAGTGACCATGTCTATTTCTGCAAAACAGAACCCGAGACTCTTCAAGCGATTACTACCATTCAAAATTCTACGACTTTGCTAGGAGAAAAATCACCCTCCGTGGTTCTTCAGGAGTACGTAGACGGACCTCAATATTTTGTGAACACGGTGACAGCCGAAGGGCGTCATATTGTGACCGAAGTTTTCCGATACGGACTTACGGAGGAATCTGGAGCTCCCCACATATATTCAGCTATCACAGTAGGACCGGAGGACAACCACTATTCCGGTGCCGTAGAATATACCTTATCGCTCCTTGACGCTCTGGAAGTAAACTTCGGAGCCTCCCACGTGGAACTGAGGTGGTCTAAGGGGCAGTGGGTACTTATTGAATACAACGGTCGCTGTATGGGCCCCGAAGTACCCGACGAGGTCTATTTCCCGACTCGCGGTTTCAGCCAGATCAGCGTTCTCGCCACGATGCTAGTGGATGGTTTACAAGCTGCCGAACAGGAAGTACTCGCCGGAAATCTTGACGGGTGTGTCGCCTGGCTCATGCCTATCCCGCAGTCAAACGGTGTGCTTCAACAGTGCCACTGGGATCTTGTCCAAACTCGCCCGACCGTTCAGAGAATCTCGCGGCGACCAAAGATCGGCACTTATATCGATAACTCGAATCGCGTAACAACTGGTGCGTTTGGCATGGTTCTTCTTGGCTCTTCTGACCGTGCTGCTGTTGAGACCGATCTTCAATCTCTTGAGTCTTTCGACGCCCATGGTGATCTGTTTACTGTTGCCCCCGGAAAGGATGCGTGATGACGACCCGAATTGCTGTTATCGGCGCAGGGGTCGCTGCTGCAGCGGTCGCACGACGGGTATCTTCTACTTTCCCGCATATTGAACTCACTATCTTTGACGCGACACCTCCTCAGAAGCACCTTGCTTTTGGCCATGTTGATAAACGCTTGCTATGTAACACAAGTACTTCAGTAATGTCGCTGGATGTCGAGGAACCACATGATTTTGCGGAGTTCCTGGGATAGAATAAACAAGAGTCCAGTTCTGTATTCTCTTCAAGAAAAAAGTACGGATCTTACTTGCAACAGGCTCTACCCTCTGAGAGCGGCAGCTGCGATGGCCGTCTTCAGTACGTACTCGATTCGGTCATTTGTGTAGAAGATTCTGCAGCCCCTGTCCTCATTCATACTGCGCGTCACGGGCTCTTTAAAGCCGATTTCGTCATCATCACAGGTGGCCGAAAAACAGCACGGGTCCCTTCATCTTGCCAGTCATACCGTGATACGGTCCCAGTTTTCCCAGCCCCTAGGACCCCAGTTTTTCACACTGGCTAGAAAACCATCCCACTTCCCGCATCGGTATTTTAGGTACTGGCCTCTCTGCCGTGGACGCCGCACGATTAGCGTTATTTGAGGGGGTGGAGGCAGTTATGCTTAGCCCCAGCGGCCAGCTTCCCGGGGTACGTACTTCGCTTCAGTTAAACGCCCCAAAGGAAATGCCAGCAGAGGAGTTCCGTGCACACTCCCGCAGCGTAGAGGATTTTAGACAATACGCCATTCAGCACGCCACCTCCCTCGGCTGGTATCCGGGACGTCTTAGGGAGCCCCTCCCCAGGAATGGCACTGATCGTTTTCTGCTGGACTATGAATTAGCTGAAAATGGTTATTCTGTGTGGGAAAAAATGATCGGTCGCATGGTGGACCTAGCCAATCAGACCTGGTCACCTCTAAAAGTCTCCCTAAGGCAGACTCTCCTCAATGGGATATCAGATTGGATACATCGTTACGTGACCGCCATGCCTGTGCAAGGCGCGAAAAACCTACGAGAAGGTTTTCACGCAGGGAGCCTTGTCCTAGCTCGTGGCCAGGGATCAGGGGAACAAGCTCGAAACGCTGTGGACCTAAAAGATGCTTCGGGTAATTCTCACCGAGTCGAAGCGGTAGTTTGCGCCTGTGGCTATGAGGACCCCGGATGGATCAAATACAACAAAGGAATTTTCCCTGGTCAAATAAAGCCAAACGCTTCTCGCTGGGTCGGTGCCCCTTTAAATAATGGTTGGGGCACTGCGCAGGCCGGTAACAGAGTTCTATTTGCGGGGGAAGCAGCAGCACCGACCACCGCCATTCCAAGCTACGCCCGCACTTCAATCATGCAAGCCAATTTTGCCCTTGATTGGATTAACTCCCACGCATAGGTTGATGCCCCGGGGAGATCGGTCACATCCTCGGGGTGAAAACTGCCTATTAGCAGGCTCCGTGCCTTTCCCGAAAGACAAAGGTGCTGTTGCAAAGTTGGGGCAGTAGGAAGAGCGAGGTGAAATAATCACAGCCATGGGTATCTTCTCCGGTCGTCATTTCCCCGTGACATCATTCTGTGGGCAGTGCGGTGGTACTGCCGCTACGGGGTGAGCTACCGCGATCTGGAGGAAATGATGACCGAGCGGAGCGTGCCGGTCGATCACACCAGGATCTACCGCTGGGTCCAGAAATGCGCGCCTGAGCTGGACAAGCAAACACGGTGGTACCGGCAGGTACCTGACTGGCAAGCTAGTTCCTGGCGGGTGGATGAGACCTATGTCCGGGTCGGCGGCAGGTGGTGCTACCTCTATCGGGCGATCACCGCCGGTGGCCAAACCTTGGACTTTTACCTCTCTCCGAAGCGGAACGTGGCCGCAGCGAAGCGTTTCCTGGCCAAGGCCCTCAGATCCAATGCGTCAGCCGGGTACACCCTATTAATAAAACGGAAGACTCCGTGCTAAACGGAACTTACTGCGCTTTATTGGGTCAAGATCCGGATTCTCATTCCGAAATTATTGCCCCCCACATTGAGTGCTTAATAAGCAACCTCTTAAAAAGTGGAACACAATTACTGGACATTAGGGTACAGCGCGACAAACTGGAAACCGCTAGTAAGAAACGCGCAAAAGCTGCGAGGAGTGTCCGGCTGACTATCGCGGGTGTTTATTCAAGCAGAAGCGGAGATAGGTAGGTGGCTGACTATTCAGAGCGAGATGAAAGAGTTTGGAGTATTGAGGCAGACTATTAATCGCGCGTTAAAGGCAGCGGGGATCTCCCCTAGGGGACGCAGGCGAAAGCCGGACTAAACGTATCAGGACGTTATTCGAGGAGCTTGCTGTAGCGCGGGCGAGCTTTCATCACATGGATTAACAGTTCGTCCCCATCGGAGGCAACAACAACGACGGTTTCCAGCAGTCGAGCATGGGTATCAAAACCGAGGCGGAGTTCCCTCCACTGGCCAGGGTTATCATCAAGAGGCTCTATCCACAGCGGATAGGAAGCTGCATGGATTCCATCGGCTTCTGCGATACCGTGCTTAGTGGCAGATTTGGCTGCTTTCATGCCGCCGTGAGCGTGCTGATTGCTTGACGAACAAGCTCAGATCGGGTGAGATTCTTTTCCGTAGCTAGGCGATCTAGAGCGCAAAGTTCATCGACAGTGAGACGTACAGCAACGACCTGAGCAGGCTCCGCCCCGCGACCGGGGCGTCCGCGTCCGCGCTTTTTCAACACTTCTGGATCGTAGCCTTCTTCCGCTTCGGAAACCCACGTGTCGAGTTGATCTTGAGTGATGTTCACAGGCATGAAAATATCGTATAACGAAAATTGTTTACTGTCGATACATTCCGCATTAACACCCGGCGGGAATCAAACTCCCACAGGAGCGACGTAAGGGGGCAATCCCGGAGCAGGGGTCATGCCATAAGCAATATACGGTTCCCTGCCGCCAGGCAGTTAGATAAAACTCTTTAAGCGCTGTCTTGAAGCGTACTAGAGACAGAAGCCCATTACGTTGTTAGCAGTTCCGCCTGAAGGAGCCCAGGATTCGTACTCCTAGCCCCATGCTGGGGCAGGTTATGTTTAGCTGCGTTCCTTCTGCCTTGGGGCAGTGGAACTAGTCGCTGGCTTCGGTATGGCTTATTTTCGTCCCTGTCTGAAAATGATCCGGGGGGGGTGGTGCCGCCGAAAGCAGTGACATACTCCAGACTGCTAATAGGAACCTGACCCGCACAGAATGTGCGAGGTCTCAAAGTAATGTGGATGCCAGCGTGAAGTATGTCCGACCACCAGCGATGAAATAAGTCCCATACTCATTCAACTCGCTAGGAGGTCTGGCATGACCTACGACTATGTCATCGGCATGGATGTTGGCAAATACTTCCACCACGCTTGTGTCTTAGATATCGACGGCGCCCAGGTGCTATCTAAGCGCATCAACCAAAACGAAAAATCCCTGCGCACACTCTTTTCAAATTTCTACTCTGGTAACAACAAGGTCCTTGTCGTTGTTGACCAGCCAAATAACATTGGTCGACTAACTGTCGCGGTAGCCCAAGACCTTGGAATTGATGTGCGCTACCTTCCTGGTTTGGCTATGCGTCAACTCTCACGCATCCACGCTGGTAATGCCAAAACTGATATCCGGGACGCCTATATCATCGCCCACGCTGCAAAGAACCTTCCGGAATCCCTCCGCAGCGTCGACCGCGTCCAAGAAGCCTTCCTCCAATTGAAGGTCCTCAACGGTATCGACGAAGACCTAGCACGCTCCTACACCAGGCTCATCAACCAGATTCGAAGTGCGCTAGTAGGCTGCTACCCGCAATTCGAACAAGCCCTTCGCGGTCAGATAATCCACCGCAAGTGGGTTCTGCACCTACTTGCACGCTACGGCGGGCCCACCAAGATAAAACGCTTAGGTAAGGCCAAGGCAGCTGCCTTTGCTCGACGATATAAGGCACGCAAACCCGAACCTGTCCTCGATGCCATATTCGCTGCCATCTCTGAGCAAACAGTCACTATTGCAGGTGCACACTATGCCGAAATGGGCGTAGCAATGTCGGCGAAGGACGCGCTTTTAAAGCTCGAGCACCGCCAACAAATCGAGCAGGAAGTCATCAAGCTCATCAACGACATCCCCCACACTCAAATCCTGCTATCCATGCCGGGAATCGGACCAAAGACGGCAGCACAAATTCTCATGACCGCAGGCGACATGTCCGACTTTCCGTCAGTTGGGCGCCTAGCCTCTTACGCTGGTTTATCGCCCCGAACGAATCAATCCGGAACCTCGATCATGTCGAACTCACTGAACCGAGCCGGCAATAAAAAATTAAAGAACGCCCTATGGCAATCAGCTTTTGCATCCATCAGATTCCACGAGCGTTCCCGGCAATTCTATGAACGAAAGCGCCGTGAAGGCAAGCGACATAACGCCGCAGTAGTAGCACTAGCCTGCAGACGACTCAACGTCCTCTACGCCATGATGCGCAACCACGAGTGCTACCACGATCCCGCACCATCACAGGAAGACCTAGCAGCCTAGACACTAAGAGCAAAGATAGCCGACCGGGTAAAATCCCAGTCGGCTAGCTGTCATGCCCGAAAACAACACGGCCAAACAACCCCGGCTGAAAAATCAACCCCGGCTAATCCACCCGCGAGGTTGACAAACTATATAGGAACACCCCCTATTTGACGTGTTAAGTCTGATAAAAATCCGGTTCGCCTACTCGGATGAGTGACGAACCGGAGCGAATGTAATATTCTACTTATTTGAAAACAAAACTCGAAGGCCTTTTCCTTGGAGCTTTGGATTATCTTCCATTCGCTTTTTTAGACCAAGGGCATAGCCAATGCTGCCCCCAGCAAAAACTACAATTGCGATGATCCACAGTGGCATGAGGTTCTCCTTTTAGCAGTGGGTAGATACCCATGTCCAGAATACGGTTTCACCTGCAAATGCTAGTCCAGCAATCGCGGGGTTGACAGCTGCTAGAGCTAGTACTTTGCCCCAAGATGCAGCATGTCCTGCACCGACTAGGCCAACAACGTAAGGGCATACCTGTTCTTTGGAGATGCGCTCTTCCATGGAAGCCTGTAGGCCGGCGATCTGTTCTGGGCTTGCTTCATTAAGACGAGCTCGAAGTGCTTGTGCGCTTTCCTCTGCGGTGATTGTTTTGGCTGAACCGTCAGGGTAAGTAGTAGTCACTTCTCCGGTGTCATTATTGATGGTTGCGGTAACTTCACCGTATTCATCAACTGACAGTGTTTGAGTTGTGAGTCCATGAAGCTCGCCGCCGAGGAAAGCGGGAGTTTCGGCAGGATTTTGACTTACTGCACGTGTTTCTGTGAACGTTTGTGATGGTGGGGCTTGGACTGCCATCGCTGGTGTTTGAGCTGTCGACATAGATACAGCAATAAAAGCTGCCGCTAGGCCTTTCGCTACTTTATGCATTTTATACTCCTTGGGGAAAGATGATGTCGCTGTTTCCAGCACTTTTAGGATAGCGCGCTTTACACCTGGATACATAGATTAATGCCTATGTTAATTATCATAGTTTTGAAATTAATGAGTCAGGCTTGTGAAGAACAAGGTACACCCTATTGTTACGCCGGTTTGGGGCAGAATGTTTGCTGTAAAATAGGGCCACTTCGGCCATTGTTTTACACTTGCATAGTGGGATCTAGACTTTAGATTTGCAGAAAGTAGTGAGTGTGATGTCGGCGAGTAAAGATTCCGGTTCATGTGGGCAGCGGGTGGGCTATATCTATGTCTCGACGGGACCTGACCCCATTTGGTGGACACCTGATTGGGGTTGCCCGCAAATCGTGGACACGTAGTGGAGCTACCTAGCGGTTAGGCAGCGATTTTTTCTTCGTTTCTGGTTTGGGTGATGTGATTTTCGAAATCGACGGGGCTGACCATCCCGAGTGCGGAGTGCCGGCGCCGACGGTTGTAGACTACTTCAATCCAGTAGGCAACGGCCTTGCGTGCGGCATCACGGGTTGGCCAGCGCTTACGGTCGTAGAACTTAAGTTTTCAGCGTCGACCAGAACGACTCGGCCATCGCATTATCGAAACACACTCCGGTACGTCCCACAGACTGAGCAACCCCTAGGCTGCGGCACACCTCCCAGAGCTTCTCACTGGTGAATTGTGTCCCACGGTCGGCGTGAAACACCAGCCCGTCAGCAACGTCACCACGCAGCGTGTGCGCCATCCGCAGGGCCCGTTCGGCCAAACTTGTGTCTTGCACGCTATCCATAGCCCAGCCCAGTACCCTGCGGGAATGGTCGTCGCGGATCACGCACAAATACAACCAGCCTTCACCAGTGCGCTGGTAGGTAATGTCTGACATCCATACTCGATTGAGCTCGCCGGTATCAAACATGCGCTTTACCAGGTCAGGAAGACTCGACTTACGTTTAGATTGAATCGTTGTCGCTGGGACGAAGGCACGCGGTGACATCCCTTCAATTCCCATCAGGCGCATCCGCTTAGCCACAGTCTTGCGGTTAAGAACAATCTGGTAGCGCTCGGCGAGTTCTGCGGTGATTCGCGGGGCACCGTAGACCTCGTTGGAGTCTTTCCAGATCTGGTGAATCTTGCGGTCAACATCATTGTAAAATGCTGCACGATTATCTTCGCCGGATAGTCGTTGCTGCTGTGTATGGGTCCATTTGTAGTATCCAGACCGAGATACCTTCAAAAGGCGTGCCATGCGCTTGATACTGAAATTCGCCTTCTCCTGCTGCATTAATTCGAACTTTTCTGATCGCGTTGCTTTGCGGCGAAGAAGGCTGTCGCTTTTGACAAAAACTCGTTATCCATCTTGGCTTCTGCCAGCTCACGACGCAGACGAGCGTTCTCAGCACGAAGATCAGCCTCGCTTAGCCCATCAGAGGATCCTTAGGCGTTGACGCTCATTTTTCACCCATCGGCCTAAAAGGCCAGGTGCGAAACCAATTTCTTTCGCTACATGAGCAATCGGGCGTTCTGACTCGATTACCAGGTTCGCGGCTTCACGCCGGTACTCCGGCGTGTATTTCTGGCGTTGTTGACTCACAATGAACATCCTCTCTTACGGACACAAAATCCGCACTAATCGGGTGTCCACCACATGGGGGGTCAGGTCCGAACGCAGATAAACATAACCTGCCCCAGCATGGGGCTAGGAGTATGAATCCTGGGCTCCTCCGAACGGAACTGCTAACAGCGTAATGGGCAGGCGGTTGCCTGCCCCTCGCTGCTAGCTACGCTTGCCCCGCGAGGGCTACCTGGGCCGCGTGCACGGCGGCCTTATCGGCTTCCTGGATGAACCACGAATCCGTGCCGGGAATCGGCGGGGCCAGGGTGGTATCTGGGTACTCGGCGTGGGCGGGGATTCCTACGAGGTGTAGGCGCTCATCCACGGTGCCGTCGGCGTTGTGGACCTGGCGGGTATCGGGGTCCTCGGCAGGCGAGCCGGTAGGTACCTCGATGCCATCGCGCGCGGTTTCCGTAAATGCGCGCACACGCCCGGATTCCACGAGGGAGTGCATAAAGGAATCGTGCGGGGTGCGGCGGATATCGGGCTTGTGCACCCAGGCATCGAGAAGCGTCGTGCCCGGAATGCGCTTGCCGCCAGAGGCGCTGGAGCTGATGGTCCATTCGCCGGTGTCGGCATTCGTACCCAAGACGGGATTGCCGCCGACGAAGCTGACAATGCCGGCATCGACAAGCGCCAGCAATTGCTGCGTGCGGAAGGGCGGCGGGCCGGAGCATGTGGTCTGACCCAAGGAAATGGCCTTATCGAACATGTGGTGGCGCGACTCCAGGGTATAGCGGCCCTCGGCGCCCAGGACCTGGGTGGGTTTGCGGGAGAAACCGACCGACCACAAAGCGGCGCGCACCGGGCTATCCGGGCCCTTCTGGGCCTCTGCCAGGTCCTCGCACAGGCTCTGTGCGATGTGCTCGGTGAGCTCTTGTTGGCTGGAAAAGTCCTCCGTGAGCAGGTGCATCCAGCGCAGTAGGCTGAAATCCTTGGTGGTGTGGCGGTGAATGACCTCATCGAGCTGGGCCAGGCCGTTATAGGCCACACCAGCATCTACCGGGGTGGCATCGAGGTCAGTGATGATCTCCTCGCGGGAGGTGCGCAGGCTCTCCGGCTCGACGCGGGCGAGGGTATCGATATAGGCCTGGTAAGCATCGCGGGCGACCGCAGGCCACACCTCGGTGTCATAGTTAATGGAGCGCGCGCCCGTGCGGTGGGATAGCTCGGCGACTACCTTCTTCAAGCGCGGGATTTCCGCGGCCGGCGGCAGGGAGCCTTCATCGGATTGCGGTAGGAAGGGGTACCCGCGCCGGGAAGCAGCCGCAAAGGTGGGCTCGGTGCCGGTGGCCTCATAGCGCATGCCCCAAGGCTTGGAGGAATCCTCGACGAACTTCCCGCCGCGGCCCACGGTAGACAGGATGAGGATATCGAAAAAGCCCATGCCAAGCCCGCGCACGAGGACCTTTTCATTGTCCTTGATGGAGTCAACGCCCTGGTCAATGGGGTTATCTGCGCGGATCCAGCGCAGGCTGGGGTTTTCTTCCAAGGTCTTTAAGATCCACCGCTCGTTTTCGGTATAGCCCTGGTTCTGCCAGCCCGTGACCGCCAAGGTGGAGCCGGCCTCAACGGTGGTGTCGTTATTAAGGTGCAAAATATCCGCGCCATCGCGGGATTCAATATCCACCACGCGGGCGTGGTGTTGCTTGACCTCTACCCATTCCGGTACGTCCTGCAAGACGGAGTGGAAAACCCACAGGATGTAGTGACCGTAGAGAGCGCGCGGCAGATAGGATTCGGGGCGCAATTTCTCCAGCTCTGCACGGCCGAATTCCTCAAGCGCCTGTGGATCGAGCGGGTGGGTAGCGGCGTAATCGCGGGCGCCGGCGGGCACGTTGGCATCGCCAAGCGTCAGGCGGATCCACTCGTAGATGGTGGGGCCTTCAACCACTGGGGCCTCCACGGTGGAGCCGGGTTCAGAAAACAGCGTCATGCCGTGTGCGAAGGTATTCATGCACAGGTACTTGGGCTGGTTGATATCCCAAATCTTGCCGCCGCCGTGCTGGGCATCATCGATGAGATGAAGCGTCAGCTTTTCTGGCGGGTGAGACACAGTATTGAGTTGTGCCACGAGGCGCTCGAGGACGGAAATGCCGCGGGGGCCAAGTCCAATCAGCGCGATGGATGAAGTGTTATCGGTCAACGCGGAGCCCTACCTTCTAGCTTATAGACCAAGCGGAATCGTCATAATAGACAATGAAGTCTATCAGTTGGGGCGCTGGCTAAATATGCACCGCCTGTGGCTCGGTGGCGGCAGGGCGCGCTCGCCAGCCGGAACACTCCGGGCGGGCGTGAAATTAATTCTTGGCAGGCGGAGCGGTAGACAGATCGGTAGGCAATGCGCGGCGGGGGTGGCGGGCCGAAGCGTTGCCTTAGGAAGCTGGTGCGCGGGTAGGATTGTGGTCATGACAATCAAGGTTCGCGATGCCCACTTACACAACCTGCGCAACGTCGATGTGGATATGCCGCGCGGCCAACTCGTGGCGGTGACGGGAGTCTCCGGTTCCGGAAAGTCCTCCCTGGCCTTTGGCACCATCCACGGGGAAGGGCAGCGCCGCTACCTGGAATCGGTGGCGCCGTTTGCGCGCCGGCTCATTAGCTCCGCGGTGGACCCACAGGTAAGCCAGGTGGAGGGCTTGCCGCCCACGGTGGCGCTGCAGCAATCCACCTCTGGCGGCGGGGCGCGCTCCACGGTGGGCACGGTCTCCGCGCTATCTAATAGCGTGCGCTTATTGTACTCGCGCGCCGGGGATAACCCTGAGGGCCTTTACTCTGATGCCTTTTCCCCAAATACCCCAGAGGGCATGTGCCCGCAGTGCCAAGGCGCGGGCGTGGTGCACGAGCCCACCGAGCAATCGATGGTGCCCGATCCCACCTTGTCCATTGAGGAAGGCGCCATTAAGGCCTGGCCCGGTGCGTGGGCGGGCAAGAATTTTCACGATATCCTCATGAACTTGGGCTATGACCTGGATTCGCCCTGGCAAGACCTGCCGCAGGAAGATCGCGACTGGATCCTATTTACAGAAGAACGCCCCGTGGTTACCGTAAAACCGCTGCGCGGCGCGGACCAGATTCAGCGCAATTATGAGGGCACGTGGCGCTCGGTGGCCAGCTACCTCACCAAGACGCTGCAGGAGACCCAATCGGAATCGCTGCGCAAGCGCACGTTGTCCTTCATGGAATCCCGCGAGTGCGATACCTGCCACGGCCGGCGGTTGAACCCGCGGGCGCTCAAGGTGACGTATGCGGGAATGAGCATCGACAAGCTGGGCGCGCTGCCGCTGGACCAGGTCTATGAGGTGCTCAGCGCGCAGGAGCCGGAGGAGAATTCCGCGGAGGATCTACTGCTCAAGCAGGTCCTGCCGGCGCTTACCTCCGCCCTGGAGCTGGGGCTGGCGCACCTGAGCCTGGACCGGCCCACCCAGAGCCTCTCGGCGGGTGAATTGCAGCGCATCCGGCTCGCCGCCCAGCTGCGTTCCGGCCTCTTCGGCGTGGCGTATGTGCTGGACGAGCCGTCTGCTGGCCTGCACCCCGATGAGCGCGGGGCGGTGCTGGACATGTGCCGCCGGTTTATTGACGCCGGCAATTCGGTGCTGCTGGTAGAACACGATATGGATCTGGTGGCCCAGGCGGATTGGCTCGTGGACGTTGGCCCCTACGCCGGCGAGGGCGGCGGCAAGGTGGTCTATTCCGGTCCGGTCGAGGACTACGACGCCGATACCCCCACCGCCCGCGCCTTGGCGCAGCGTGAGCTCGCGCTTGCCGATGCCCCCCGTACCCCCTCCAACCACCTCCGCCTGCGCGGCATTTCCGCGCGCAGCATCGACGAGCTCGATGTGGACTTTGGGCTGGGGCAATTTACCGCTGTGGCTGGTGTTTCGGGCTCCGGTAAATCGACGCTGGTGAGCACCGTGCTGGCAGAAACCCTCAAGGAATCCGCCACCGCCGTGGCGGATGAGGATAAAGATGATGCAGACGAGGGCGGCCACGAGTTCTCGCTTGCCGGGGTAGAGGGCCTGGATAAGGTCTCCCGTCTGGTGCAGATTTCCCAAAAGCCCATTGGCCGCACCCCGCGGTCCACGCTGGCCACCTATACCGGCCTTTTCGATAACGTGCGCAAGCTCTTTGCCTCCACCCCGGAGGCCAAGGAGCGCAAGTGGACGGTCTCGCGCTTTTCCTACAACGTAAAGCAGGGCCAGTGCCCCACCTGTGGTGGCGCCGGAAAAATCGAGGTAGAGCTGGTCTTTTTGCCGGGTTCCTATACCACCTGCCCGCAATGCGGCGGTGCCCGCTTCAACGATGAGACCCTCGAGGTGACCTGGCACGGGCGCAGCATCGCAGAGGTGCTGGAGCTTACCGTGGATGAGGCCGCCGAGTTCTTTGCTGAGGAACCAAAGATCCATCGCGCCATCGCCACGCTGCAGGCCGTGGGCTTGGGCTACCTCCGCTTAGGACAAGGCGCGCCGGAGCTTTCCGGCGGTGAGGCGCAGCGCATCAAGCTCGCCACGGAGCTGCAGCGCTCCCGCAATTCGCGGCGCGGGCACACGGTCTACATGCTGGATGAGCCCACCACCGGCCTGCACCCGGCCGATATTGCCCTGCTCAATGCGGAGTTGCACAAGCTTGTCGATGCCGGGCATACCGTGATCGTCATCGAACACGATCTCAACGTTCTGGCGAGCGCGGACCGCATCATTGAGATGGGCCCTGGCGCCGGTGCAGACGGCGGGCAGATTATCGCCGATGCCACCCCAAGCCAGCTGGCCGCGGAAGATACCGCGACCGGTAGGGCGCTGCGGGCACGTCAGCGCCAGAGCTAGCATCCTCCCTGGTTCAACGCTGGCATCTGGGAGATTCCCTGGGAACTCACAGGAAAATGATGTACATCTGGTAGGCATGACAAATAATGGCTTTGGTGAAAACGGTTCCAATGGCCGAAAAGGCTCTCATAATGATGACCGCGGCACTGACGAGACCCGCCAGTGGTCTGGCCCGGCCGAGGATGCCACGCGCCAGATAGGCCGCGTTCCAGATAGCGCGGCCGGTGATGCCCGCAACCAGCGCCCGCAGCAGTATTTCCCGGGCGCGCAGCAGCCGCAGAATGAGACGCGGCAATTCGATGCAAGCGCCGACTACCAGCAGAATTACCAACAAAACTATCAGCAGCCCGGCGGGCAATATGGCCAGCAGCAGTACGGTCAGCAACAGTATGGCCAGCAACAATACGCCCAGCAGCAGTATGAGCCGGTGCCGTCGGACTATGACCCGGATCAGCGCGGTAGGGGAAAGAAAAACGGCGGGATGGCCGGGGTCTTTGCCGCCATCGCCGTGGTAGCCATCCTGGCAGCGGGCGCCCTGTTCTTCTTGTGGCGCAATGCCGCGAGCGATGCCGATAAGCCCGCGCCAGAACCGGTGACGGAAACCACGACCACGCAGGTGCCCACCACGGTGACCGAAACCGAGGATGCCGGTCCTGGCATTTCTGAGCGCTTGCGCAATCTGCCAAAGCTGCAAGACGAACTCCCAGAAGATATTCCTACCGAGCTGCCACCGGAAATCCAGGACCGCCTGGAAGAAGGCGATGACCTCGACGTGGAGCGCCTCTTGCGGGATCTCTTTGGCAATAGCGGCAACCAGCAGCAAGGCTAGGCAGCAGTAGCGGCGGTGCGGCGGCGCGGCACGGCAGGGTGCGGCGGGATTGCCGTTTGCCGATTCCCAGCCGCTGCGCCGCAGTAGGTAAAATCTGGCAGCATGAATGAATCGATGCAGCTGGCTGAACAGGTGGCCGCCCAATTGGCGCGCCACCTTACCGATGTGGTGCTGTGCCCGGGATCCCGCAACGCACCGCTGTCCCTTGCGCTCTTGGCGCGCGAGGATATCCGGGTGCATACGCGCATTGATGAGCGCGGCGCTGCGTTTACCGCCCTAGGCATGGCGCGCGTGCAGCACCGCCACGTCGGGGTGGTGATGACCTCCGGCACGGCCGTGGCCAATACGCTGCCCGCGATGGTTGAGGCGCACTATTCGCATACCCCGCTCGCCATTATTAGTGCGGACCGCCCAGAGCGGTTGATCGGCACTGGCGCCTCCCAAACCATCGTGCAAGACGGCATCTTTGGCGTCTATGCAGAAACCACCCAGGTCAATGAGCACAAAGATATCGCCTCCCTTGCGGAGCGGTTCGAGTGCGATCTCCAGGTGCACATCAATATCGCCTTTGACGCGCCGCTGGTAGGAGATAGCCTGCCGGAACGAGTCGGCGGCGATGGCACTCGCGCGGCCACCCCACGGTTTTATGACCACGGCGAGGTCGCTGTGGACTTGAGCAAAAATACCCTCGTCATCGCCGGCGATGAGGCCTGGGAGGTCGAGGGCTTAGAAGACGTACCGACCATCGCGGAGCCCTCCGCGCCGGGACCGTTCCACCCCGTGCACCCGGCCGCGGCGCACATTTTCCGCAAGGCGCAGGTCTCTGCGAATGACTACGTGGTCAATACCAAGGTTGAGCAGGTCATCGTGGTGGGCCACCCCACGCTGCACCGCGGCGTGCTCGCGCTGATGAATGACCCGGATATCGACCTGGTGGTGCTCTCGCGCACGGCGGACTTTACCAACCAGCGCGGGGATAACGCGCGCCTTGGCACCACCGTCAAGGTCACCGGGGAGCCAAGCCGCGAGTGGCTCAAGATTTGCGAGGGCGCGACCGACATGGCCAGCGAGGCCGTGCGCGCAACATTGGAGGAAGAAGAGCTCGGGTTTACCGGACTGCACGTAGCGGCGGCGGTAGGCGATACGCTTGCGGTCAATGACGCGGTGGTCCTCGGCGCCTCGAATCCGGTGCGCGATGCCTCCTTCATCGGTATGCCCTTTGACGGCGTGGATACCTACGCCCCGCGCGGGGTGGCCGGCATCGATGGCACAGTGTCCCAAGCCATTGGCGTCGCCCTGGCCACGCAATCGCTGGATCCCACCAATTGGCGCGCCCCACGCGTGATGGCCCTGGTAGGGGATGTGACATTCCTGCACGATGCCAATGGGCTGTTGATCCCGGAGGACCAGCCGCGGCCGGAGAACCTCACCATCGTGGTGGCCAATGACAATGGCGGCGGCATCTTCGAGACCCTGGAGCAAGGCGCGCCCGCGCTTCGCGATGCCTTCGAGCCGGCCTTTGGAACGCCGCATGGGGTGGGCATCGGCAAGCTGGCAGAAGCCTATGGTGCAGACTACCGCCTGGTGACCACCCCGCAGGAGCTGCTGGATACCCTGGCAGAGCTCAAGGAATACTCCACGGGCATTACCATCGTGGAAGCGCAGACCACCCGTGCCACGCGCCGGGCGCTGCAGGATAAGCTCACGCAGAAGGTGGGCCAGTAAGTGTCCCCGCGCTATAGGCCCGCGGTTTTTCGGCGCCGGCTGCACCAGCTCGTGCTGGCCGTCTATGTGGCGCTGATCGTGGGCTCGGTGGGCCTGGTGGTAGGGCCCTTCCTCAATGACCGCGCCATTTCCGCGCAGCCTAGCCGGGCCTTGGCAACGGTCAAGGACGTCGGCGCGCTGCGCACCACCGTGGATTTCCAAGATAGCGACGGGATCTATCATTCCCCGCGGCAAGGCTTGCTCTATCCCACGGACTTGGGTGAGGGCCAGCAGGTATGGGTGCAGTACGCCGAGGACAACCCGGATTTGGTGAAGGTAGAAGGCCGCGAGTGGACCTTGGCGGTCATACCGGCGCTATCCGTGGCGGTGGTGTCTACGCTTGCCGCCGTGGGGCTGTGGCGGCTTATTACCGTGACCACCCGCCGCGCTGAAAATCGCGTTGAAAATCGCGCTGAAAAATAATTTACCCAGATTTTTCATTGGATTCACCAAAGGCCAAGAAAAATAGGCCATTATGGTGGCATGCGAGTTGCAATCGTGGCCGAATCGTTCCTCCCCAATGTCAATGGCGTGACAAACTCGGTGCTGCGCGTTTTGGAGCACCTGCACGAAACCGGACACGACGCGATTGTCATCGCTCCCGGTGCCCGCGAGGGGCAAGAAGAAATCCCCGATTACTTGGGCTTTCCCATCTACCGCGTGCCCACCGTGCGCGTGCCGCTGGTGGATTCGCTGCCGGTGGGCGTGCCGACCACGGCCGTGGATGACGCGTTGCGGAAGTTCAAGCCCGATATTATCCACTTGGCTAGCCCATTCGTGCTGGGTGCGGCGGGCGCATTTTCGGCCCGCCAGCAGCGCATTCCGGCAGTGGCGCTTTACCAAACCGATGTCGCAGGCTTCGCCACCAAGTACCATGCCTCCGCCTTGGCCTACGCCGTGTGGGAGTGGCTGCGCACGATCCACAACTCTTGCCAGATGACCTTGGCGCCATCCTCGCTGACCATCCGGGATTTGGAAAAGCACCACATCAAGCACGTGCGCCACTGGGGCCGCGGCGTCAATGCCGAGCTTTTCCATCCCCAAAAGCGCTCTGCTAGCCTGCGCCGCAGCTGGGACCGGAGCGGAAAGAAAAACATCGTCGGCTTCGTCGGCCGCTTAGCCGCGGAAAAGGGCGTGCACCGGTTGTCCGCCCTCAATGGCCGCGAGGATATTCAGCTGGTTATTGTTGGTGACGGCCCAGAGCGCCCTCTGCTGGAGGCACAGCTTCCTAGTGCCGTGTTTACCGGCGCGCTCAGCGGTGAGGAGCTGGCGCAGGCCTATGCCTCGCTCGATGTTTTTGTGCACGCCGGCGAATTTGAAACCTTCTGCCAGTCCATCCAGGAGGCCCAGGCCTCTGGCGTGCCCACCATCGGCCCGCGGGCAGGCGGGCCCGTGGATCTTATCCAGGAAGGTTATAACGGCCTGCTCTTAGACGTGGATAGCTTTGTCGAGGACCTGCCCAATGCCGTCGATGCGCTTTTAAACCCAGAGATCCATGCGGAGTTGCGGGATAATGCTCGCGCCTCCATTTCCTCTAAGACGTGGACCGCGCTGTGCGAGCAGCTGGTGGGCTATTACGAAGAGGTGCTGGAAGATACCCGCCGGGTGCCGCTGACCATTTTGGGGCAGCGCCCGGAGCTGCCGCGGTGGGCGGCTCGTGTCCTCGGCGCACGCGTAGCCTAGACTAGGCATTTGTGTCTAAGGCAGATCTGGATAAAAAGCCCTTCGACGTCGCGCGCATGTTTGACGCCGTCGGCGAAAAATACGACCTCACCAATACCGTCTTGTCCTTTGGGCAGGACAAGCGCTGGCGCAAGCGTACCCGCGAGCGCCTTAACCTGCAGCCGGGGGAAAAGGTCCTCGACCTCGCGGCCGGGACCGCGGTGTCTACAGAAGAGCTGTCCAAATCCGGTGCGTGGTGCGTAGCCTGCGACTTTTCGCGCGGCATGCTCGCCGCCGGAAGCGAGCGCGACGTGCCCAAGGTGGCCGGCGATGGCATGAAACTGCCCTTTGCGGATAATACGTTTGACGCCGTCACCATTTCCTATGGCCTGCGCAATATCCACGATTACGAGCTGGGGCTGCGGGAAATGGCGCGCGTGACCAAACCGGGCGGGCGCCTGGCGGTGGCGGAATTTTCCACCCCCATCGTCCCGGTATTTGGCACCGTGTACAAGGAATACCTCATGCGCCTGCTGCCCCCAGTAGCGCGCGTGGTTTCCTCCAACCCGGATGCCTATATTTACCTCGCGGAATCCATCCGCGCTTGGCCTGGACAAGAGGAGCTGGCGGCGGCCATCAACCGCAATGGCTGGGCCAACGCGGGCTGGCAAAACCTCACCCTGGGCATCGTCGCCTTGCACTCGGCAACGAAGCCGCTTGCCGATGCCCCACAGTAAACCTCTTGCAGCCCTCCTAGACCGCCGCGGTGGAGGCCCACAGGGGCGTATCGCGCCGGACGGCCCCTACGGTGCGGCCGGCCGTGCGCCACAGGCGGGCGATAAGGTCGCGGTCCTCCTCCGTGATGAGGTTGCCCATGAGGCGGGCCGCCGCGGGCATCAGCAAGCGGCCCACCGGCCCGCGCAGCGCCAATGGCCCCGCCACGGGCAGGAATTGCGGGTAGGTCAACAGGCGGGCGGCCGTGCGCGCGAGCAGGAAGGATTCGCCGTAGTGCTCGCGCAGGGTGGCCGGCCACGCGAGGGTGAAATCCTTCGGGCCGAGCATGGCTACTGCGAGCGCTGCCGTCTCGAGGCCGTAGTCGATGCCCTCGCCGTTTAAGGGGTTGACGCAGGCGGCGGCATCGCCAATGAGCATCCAGTTGGCCCCCGCTACATCAGAGACCGCCCCACCCATGGGCAGCAGGGCAGAGGTGACGTGTTCGATGTCCCCAAGGCCCCACTCCGCGCGCTGCTGGGCGGCGTAGAACTCTAGCAACTTTTTGGTATTAATCTTGGCCGGCCGCTGCGCGGTCGATAGCGCGCCGACGCCGATATTGACCTGCCCTAGCTCTGCACCCAACGGGAAAATCCACCCGTAGCCGGGCTGGACTGCATCATCTTCATCTTTTAATTCCACGTGCGAGTGCATCCACGGCTCGGTTGCTTGAGGGGAGGCGGCATAGGAGCGCGCGGCGATGCCATAGACCTCGTCTCGGTGCCAGGTGCGGCCCAATTGCTTGCCAAAGGTAGAACGCACGCCATCGGCCACGATGAGCCATTTCGGCCGAATAATCTGCTCGCCGATGCGAAACGAGGTCACCCGGTTGCCCTCCATCACCGGGGCGCTTGCGGGGGTACCGGATATAAGCGTGGCACCTGCGGCGGTGGCAGCCTCTACCAGCTGCGCATCGAGCCTAAAGCGCGGCAGGGCAGTGCCCACCTGGGAAGGATAGGTTTGCGGCCACGGGGCGGTGACGTCTCCGCCGTAGCCGTGCAGCTTGAGCCCGCGGTTGCGGTAGGAGGCGTTAACGGTGATGCCAAGCTTGTCTAGCTGGTGCATTGCCCGTGGGGTGAGCCCATCGCCGCAGGTTTTATCGCGGGGGAAGGTGGCTGAATCAATGAGGACAGTCTCATAGCCTGCGCGGGCGGCGTGGATAGCCGCAGCACTTCCTGCGGGTCCTGCACCGATGATGGCGACTTCGACAGGGCGGGGGGAATCGATCTGTTCCGACATAGGGACTATCATTGCACTAGTTCAACCCCTCAAGTGTGTTAAGGGGGCTGGTTTGGACTACGGTAGATAAACGATTATCTCTGGCTTTTAATTGCAAGGAACGCTATTTAATGACTCACGGCCACTCGCATGCCACTCACGTGGATCTTGGTGATCCACAGCTTAATGAACGCATTGGCGCGGGCATGGAAGCAGTAGAAGAAAAGCTGCGCAGTGAAACTGACCGCGGCCAGGACTTCTTGAAGGACAAGGTAAGCCATCTGTCCAAGGCAGGTGGCAAGCGCTTTCGTCCGATGATGGCACTGCTTGCCTCTGAGTACGGCGCCAAACCGGGCTGTGAAGAGGTTATTAAGTCCGCCACCGTTGTGGAGATGGTGCACGTTGCCACCCTGTACCACGATGATGTGATGGATGAGGCGGACCGCCGCCGCGGCGTGGAATCCGCCAACTCTCGGTGGAATAACTCCGTAGCCATCCTTGCCGGCGATGCCCTCCTCGCACACGCCTCCCGCCTGATGAGCCAACTAGATACCCATACCGTAGGCCACTTCGCGGATACCTTTGAAGAGCTGGTGACCGGCCAGATGCGCGAGACCATCGGTGCCGGCGAAGCCAACCCCGTGGACCACTACATGGCCGTTATTCAGGAAAAGACCGCGGTGCTTATCGCCTCTGCCGGTTACCTCGGCGCGTACCACTCCGGCGCCTCGGCCGACCACGCTGCGGCCCTGTACCGCATTGGCGGTGCCATCGGCATGATCTTCCAGATCGTGGACGATGTCATCGATATCTTCTCCGATCCGAAAGACTCCGGAAAGACCCCGGGCACCGACCTGCGAGAGGGCGTGTTTACCCTCCCGGTCCTCTACGCCTTGGAGGAAGACGGCGAGGTGGGCGACCAGCTGCGTGAGCTGCTGACAGGCCCCCTAGAAACCGATGCTGAGGTCGAGCGTGCTATCGAGCTCCTGCGCCAGTCTGGCGGCCGTCAGAGGGCGCTAGAGGACATTAACGCCTACCTGCGCACCGTAGAAGAACAGCTTTCCGTACTGCCGGAAAATTCCGCTAGCCAAGCGCTGCGCCAGCTCGCGGATTACACCGTCCGCCGCGTGGGCTAGCTGCTTGTCGATGCCCCCTCCTACACACCCCATTTCTCCCTGCTGCGCTGGCGATTTGGAGGTAGGTGGGTGCTTCATAGTAAAGTACATACACGCACCACAGAGTGCATGCCAGGTTGCCCGAGCGGCCAAAGGGAGCGGACTGTAAATCCGCCGGCATTGCCTTCAGAAGTTCGAATCTTCTACCTGGCACAACATGGAGCCCCACAAGCTGAAGCTTGCGGGGCTTCGTGGCATATGCGACAAAAAGTGTGTCTTGGGGCTTAAAGGTGGGTTAAGGGTCAAAATGTGTGTCTGGCTCGGCGTGTCGCTTGGGCTAGATTTGGCCTTTTTGGATGCCGATTGAATGGGTGTAGTTGGTGTCGATAGCGTTGTCGTAGAGGGTTGGTCGTCCTGTTTCGTGGTCGGCTTGGTTCTCGTTGTGGGTCAGGGTTGGTACTTTGGCGAGTTGGTCCTGGCCCCAGTTGGACTGCCTGGCGATTTCTACGGGATCGTCGGGCAGTTCTGTTTTTAGATACAGCCATCACGCTTGCCGACGTTTTCTCGGCTCCGCTCACTACCATTGAGAACGGTGGGCACTTCCCGGGGAGTGACGGCTACCTCGAATTTCCGCAGTTGTGGCAGCACATTATGCAGTGGCTGCGCAGCCTATGAGCCCTCTGTCATGGCTTTAAGTGCGGCAACGTGCTGTGCATAGGCTCCTGTTCCAGTCTGAGTCAACGCGACCCAGACGGCGTCTTTCGCGCGCGTGGAGCCATATTCGCGGGTGCGGCTGATATAGCCGCTGTCCTCAAGATGTTTCAACTGCTTGGACAGCGTATCGGCGGGAAGCTCGGTGAGTTCTGCAAGCACGGCGTATTTCATCTGCCTGCCGTCGGTTGCGCCTGAATGGAACAGCGCGGCACAAATTTTAAGCCGATTGATGGGGTGGATGACCGGATCCAGCTTTGCTGGGCGTGGTGAAGAATCCTTAGACATTGACACCCTTTACAGCGGCGTTGCGGTTCTCATACAACATCCACGCGGTAGCTGCAGTGACTACCGCTCCGGAGAACACTATCCAGGGCCATGAATCCGGCGTCGGTGTTGTAGACATGATCATTGCACCGGGTAGCAATACTCGTGACCAGGTTGCGTGATCGTTGCTCGGACCCATATTTGGATCGAGGCGCACGAATGGGTTTGCAATCTTATCCTTGAGGAGATAGCCCAGAACGAACGTCGGTACAAGAACCGCGAGGCCGTACCACCATGACAGCTTGGTTAGCGCGAGACCGCCGCCGACGCCAAGCGCCACTATCGCCACCGCCCACCAGCTCTGTTTCCACGTGGTGCGCTTTTGAACGTCGTGAATGATCTTAAGGTCGTCGCTCATCGTTCTTCTCCCTAACGCCAACTTCCCTGGTTTGCAACTAAGGCAAGTGTAACACTCGCTGTGCATGCAAGTCTAATGCTTGCCAAGTATGCAAGTGAAGGACTGTGCATAGTGGGAATGTAGCTACGCTCGGGGGTCTAACGGGACTGGTGGTCTGCTACTGTGACATCTGGCCGACTTTTATTGACTGAGGCTCCGCAGGCCTTACATCGCCATCGGGTAGTGCCTTTGCTGGTTGTTCCATTGCGTTTGGTATCACCGCCGCAGTAGCAGCGTGGTCGGTTCTTTGGCATTGAGTCACCACACCACCGCCTACTACCACAGACTGGCAGCCACACTGGGGATTTACCGTGTTGAGGCCAGATATATGCTCCCAAAGCATATATTTCACGCTAACCTACAGGTCAGAACCTAAAAATCCCCGATCCCAGACACACTTTCTAACCCTTAACTCTTAAAGGTCAAAAGGGGATATTCCAGTTATGTCTTGCGCAGGACGATCGCAGACCTTATCATCCACCTGAGTTCATTCGTATTCCAGAATTCAGAAAGAGGTTTTTCCTTGAAGTTCGGAACTAAGCTTGCTGCTTCTATCGCACTAGCTTCTGTACTCGCACCAGCGCCAGTCGCTACATCCGCAGAAACTCCTCAGAACGAGGTTCAGCAGTCAACCAACATAGGGACGGGAAATGATGTCCTTAAGGAAAGGATTGCTAAGGCCCAGGAGGAGCAACAGGCACTTCTCGTAATCAATGACGCTAATGAGAGTGGATACTCCGCTGAAATAGTAAACGGCAATGTTCATAAAGAAGCAGACGCAGTAGTTGTAGAAAGCCCGAATGGCAAAGAAGAAGCTCTGCCCACTTCAAAGACTCTCACCACTGGAGAGAAAGTAGACATCGAATACTCGGTAGAGGGCAACCAGATCGCTGCAAAGTATTCAACGAATGTTGATCCAGAGTTGGTCGACGCAACCCTCATTCAGACTCGGTCTGCTGCTGGGTGTGCGGGGACCATCCTCGTGGGGATCGGAGGGACTACAGCAGCTGCAGTCGGGGTCGCCTCTGCACCGCTCACAGGCCCTATTGGGCCTACGCTGGCTGCAGCTACCATGGCAAGCGCATCTGGTTCTATCATAACAGCCGCTGACCAGTGCGGATAAATATAGGAAACACGAAAAAGTAAGGGGATAAAAATGGGCCTTGGACGTAGAATGCTGATCATTGCGTTGAGTACAAACGTTGCAATGATGTGCTTTGTGAGTGCTGTTCTAGAGATAGTTCTGCCGAATGATATACCGCAGTGGATCATCTTTGGAAATATTGTTGTATTCGTGGCATGTGTCTACTACACATACAAAGCAGTGACGGTATGGCCGGATAAAGATAAAGAGGAAATGGCCACGGGTAGGTGATTCCCAAATTTTGAAGCGTCCTGGGTTGAGTTCCGCTCCGTTTACGACCCTGTGTTGATGGGCTGAGTGAGATAGTATTCGGTTTCTACTTCTTGTGGGGTGGCGTAGTCCAAGGCCTTATGAATCCGCTGGGCCTGACCCCCGATGTGTCTACTTTCCGGGGGTCAGGCCCTAGTTTAGATTTCCCGTCTACTCAGAGGAAAAACCTGGGACACTTCAAACTTCAGTCTGGAATGATTACTGTCCGTCCTTGCTGCCCAGCCTTGGTAACCTCTACGGGTAGGCCATATAGGTGCTCAATTAGTTCTGAGGTGATTATGTCCACGGGATTTCCGTGGGCGACTAACTGCCCGCTTTGCATCGCTACTATATGGTCGGCGAAACGTATCGCTTGCTGGAGGTCATGTACTACGGCGATGACTGTTTTGTGCTCGTTTTTGCTGAGGTTTCTCACCAGAGTGAGCAAGTCATGCTGATAGCCCAAATCCAAAAAGGTTGTGGGCTCATCTAGTAGGAGCACTGGGGTGTCTTGGGCTAGCGCCATAGCCAACCAAGCGCGTTGGCGTTGACCGCCGGATAATTCATTCATCCGCCGGTCAGCCAGCGAATCCAGTTCCACCGTCGATATTGCTTGGGATACCTTGTCGAAGTCTTGGCCGCTGCGTTGCCCCAACGCTCCCAAGTGTGCGAACCTACCACGCGCTACCAGTTCCGTCACGGTGAGATGCTCAGGGGCTATTGCATCTTGGGCCATGAGCGCGATGCGCCGCGATAATTCCTTGCGGCCAAAAGAATCAATCTCTTTGTTTTCTAAGGAAATAGTGCCTGCCTCTGTGGGCAATACTCGCGCCATAGCGCGCAGAAGGGTGGATTTGCCACAGCCATTGGGACCAATAATGCACGTAAACTTTCCGCGCGGGAAATCCACGCTTACGTTGTTTACGGCGGTGAAGTCACCGTAAGTGATGGTAGCGCCCTGTACTGCTACCGCGATGTCTCCATCGCTGTCTGAATCTGGGAAAGCCATTATGGGAAAAGTCCTTTCAAAATTACCTGCGGTAGGTGCGGTGCGCGAAGAGCATGAGGATGATCAGGTATGTGCCGCCCAAGGTGACGGTTACGACGCCAACCGGAAGCATGGTGGGATGGAAAAGCTGTTGCCCTATGATGTCGCAGACCAATAGCAAGGTGGCGCCGATAAGTGCACCAGCAGGGAGGCTGACTCGTTGGCCGCCGGTAAGGAACCTTGTCAGGTGTGGTGCCGCTAAGGCTACGAAAGAAATCGGACCGGCCAGCGCGGTGCACAGTGCTGTTAAAAGGGCAGAGAGAAACACTAGAACAAGGCGGGTGCGGGTTACATTTAGGCCGAGGGAGTAGGCGGTGTCATCGGCAAGCTCTAGGGCCTCGCAGCGCGACCTCAACGTGAAAGCTAGCACGATGATTAGTGCCAGCACGATGGCCGCTGGGCCGACGAAAATCCATTCAATGCCGTTGAGCGAACCAGCAGCCCACGTGGCCGCAGCCATAGCCGTGTCCAAATCTGCACTCAAGATGAGGTAACGGTTGACCGCGGAGAGCGTAAGGGAGACTCCAATACCGACCAGGATGAGTCGCATGCCGCTGACCTGCCTGCGCAGGGCCAGGACGACGATGATCAGCGCGGTAATCCCGCCCCCAATCACCGCCCCTAATGCGACGTTAATAAAACTGCTAAACCCTAAGTAGCTCACCACGATCACCCCGGTATAGGCACCGGTGTTAAAACCAATGATGTCGGGCGAACCCAGTGGGTTGCGGGTTACGGTCTGAAAAAGTGTGCCGGCGATAGCGAGGCCAGCCCCTACCACGATGGCAGCGGTGACTCTGGGCAAGCGCCATTCGTAGATTACGGTGGTGCCGAAGCCGGAGTCGGGGTGAATGAGCGCCTGCCAAGCCGACACGCGATCTAGTCCTGCGCCAGGGTACGTCAGCGCTACGACGGCAGCGAGAAGGACTGCGGCGATGCCCACAAAAAGCACGATTGTTTCGCGGCGGCGGTATCGCGCAGCGATGGTGCGTACCGAGGTGGTAGCGGTCCTCGTGGCATTTAGGTCTGTGGTCTTCATAGAACCACCTGCTTGCGTTGTGCAAGGAAAATGAGGAAAGGAGCACCGATTATCGCGACGGTTACTCCGGCGGGTAACTCGCCGGGCAAGATAAGCCGCCCAATAATGTCGGCGAAGAGAAGCAGATTTGGACCGATTAACCCACTAATCCAAATCTGATCGCGCTCATTGGTGATGCCTACTTGGCGAACCAAATGGGGGATAAGCATGCCGACAAATGCTAAGACACCGACTGCGGCAGTGGTCGTTGCGGCGAGCAAAGACACAACAAAGAGGGCCAATGCGCGGGTTTGGGCTACGTTGATGCCAAGTGCTTCTGCAGCGTGTTCACCCAGCGGTAGGACGGTCAGGCGGGGCGCTAGGAAAACCAACATCACTGCGGCGACGGCCAATCCACACCCCATGAGATAAAGCGGGGTGGTAGAAGCAATATCCATGCTGCCCACCATCCATGCCTTTATTCGGGCAAAGGCTTGCGGATCTAGGAGCGACATGCCCTCAGAAAGGCCTTCGAACACAGCGCTTAACGCCACGCCGGCAAGCACGATACGGAGCGGATCAATGGCGCCAGAGATGTCTCGGCCTAGGCGCGCAACTAACAGCATCGTGCCACCCGCACCGATCAAGGCGGCGGCGGTAAAAGCTAGGGGTGAAGATAGCCCGAATACGCTAAGCGCGAGCGCGGCCGCGAAGGCAGCGCCGGCGTTCATGCCGAATACTCCGGTATCTGCCAGCGGGTTTCGGGTGATGATCTGGAGAATGCAGCCGGCGACCGCGAGCCCAGTGCCCGCAAGGATGGCGGCGACGGTGCGTGGGATTCGTCGCTCGTAGAGGATGTCTCCAGCCGTGCCGCTGCCGGGGCCACCGCGGAGGCCTGCGACTATTTCAGAGGGGCTAAAAGACTGCGCGCCGATGAATAGGCTGAGCACAATCAGAAGCACCATTAGCAGAAGTGCAAGTGCAAGGAATACGCCGACCCGCCACCTGCGGCGACGAGCATTCGGTACACCCATTGGGGGGAGCGTTGATTTGGTATGCGTCATATTATTTTCAACAAATAAGTAAGTTAGCTTAGGCTAACCATTATGTCAGAAGTATTGTTCAACAAAAAACGCCTGCTATCAAGCATGGCTGCCGCCGTCGCCATTGCCTTGTCACTGTCTGCCTGCAGTGCCGCCGAAAATGACGAATCCAAGGGTGGTCCGGGCAATGAAAGCGTCTCCCATAGTGGTGAGCGCTTTGGTACCGCAGATGAAGAAACCGCCAAGTTGGGAACTGACGCTGAGCCGGGCCAATTCCCGCGCACCATCAAGCACGCCAATGGTGAAACTGAGGTTAAAGAGAAGCCAGAGCGCGTAGTGGTGCTGGATATGGGTGAGCTCGACTCTGTGCTGTCCTTGGGGATTAAGCCGGTAGGCATGGTTACCTCTAAGGGTGCGAATCCAGTGCCGGATTACTTGGCTGACAAGGTGAAAGACGTACCTTCGGTTGGCACCATTCAAGAGGTGAACGTCGAAAAAATCGCGGAGCTAAAGCCTGATCTCATTGTGGGCAGCCAGCTGCGCGTGGACGATCTGTACGGACAGCTTTCCGATATCGCGCCGACCGTGTTGGCTATCCGCCCAGGATATCCATGGAAGGAAGACTTCCGGCTGATCGGTGATGCGCTCGGTGAAGAGGAGAAGACTGTCGATATCCTCAATGACTATGCGGATACCTTGGCTAAAGTCAAGGAGAAGATGCCGAAGGACACGACGGTCTCCATGCTTCGATTCATGCCAGACAAGATCCGCCTGTACGCCAATAAGTCCCTTATCGGTGTCATTCTGCGCGATGCAGGACTGGCTCGCCCAGAAAACCAGGACATTGATGAGCTGGCAGCGGAGATTTCTCCAGAGTCCATTTCTGAAGCAGACGGAGATTACCTGTTTTACTCCAGCTATGGTGATCCATCGGCCACTGGTGAGGATAAAATTGTCGAATCCGAACAATTTAAGAATCTATCAGCGGTGAAGGATGGCAAGGCCTTCCGTGTCAGCGATGACCTCTGGTTCTTGGGCCTTGGCCCAACGGGTGCGAAAAAGATCGCGGAAGAACTAGTCGAATACTTGGATGTTAAGTAATTGACCTGATGGCACCAGGGCTCGCCCAGGTTGGGCGTTTCCCGCGTAGGGAAAGAAGAGCCCTTGTGCTCTAGACCGCCTTATAAAGCCGTATGGGCCAGCAGATTCGCACTATGGTGGCTGGCCCATAAAACTGTCTTCAGTAAGCGGGCGGATTAGAGCCCGAAGTAACCGCGCAGATCGGCCGCGATGGCATCGAGGCGACCGGCGTCGGGGGACTCCAGGTAGCACTTGAGCTTGGGCTCGGTGCCGGAGGGGCGAACGATAACGCGGTCATCGTTATCGGTAAAGAACTTCGAGCCTTGGGCAAACTTTTCCACCTTGGACACCGGGGAGCCGGCGAGCTCGGTCGGTGGGGTGGTAGAGACCTTGTCCATTGTTTGGGTAATCAGGCTCAAGTCCTCGACGCGGAAAGTCAGCGGCTG
The DNA here is from genome assembly GCF_000478095.1 of Corynebacterium sp. KPL1824. NCBI lineage: Bacteria > Bacillati > Actinomycetota > Actinomycetes > Mycobacteriales > Corynebacteriaceae > Corynebacterium > Corynebacterium sp. KPL1824. Next base: position 486,410 of record NZ_KI515749.1, read on the forward strand.
GGTGTGCAGGGCGCCAACCGTGGCGTAGATAGCATCCAAGCGGTCCAGGAGGCTGCTTCCAGTGGCCTTGCATTCAGCAGCGAGGCTGGCGAGCACCACGGAGGTGGAGATGCCGTCCTTATCGCGCACTGCGTTGGGATCGGGGCAAAAGCCAATGGCCTCTTCGTAGCCGAAGGATAGCTCAGGGGTGCGGGCGATCCACTTGAAACCGGTAAGCGTTTCCTCGTGGCCGAGACCGTAGTGCGCGGCGATGCGCCCGAGCAGGCGGGACGAGACTAGGGAATTGGCGAAGTTGCCGGTAGCGCCGCGGCGAGCAAGGTAATCGCCCAGGAGGGCGCCGGTTTCATCGCCGCTAAGTTGGCGCCAGGAGTTCTTCGCCGTGGGTACGGCGGTGGCGCAGCGGTCAGCGTCGGGGTCATAAGCGATAAGGATATCGGCATCGATCTCCTCAGCATGTTTAATGCCAAGGTCTAAGGCGCCGGGTTCTTCCGGATTGGGGAAGGACACCGTAGGGAAGTCAGGGTCGGGTACGGCCTGCTCGGGCACCAGCGAGACGCGGAAGCCACAGCGGGAAAGCAAATCTTTGCCGAGCTCGGCACCTACGCCGTGCATGGCGGTCAGCGCGATAGTGATATCGGTATTGTCACCGACCAACGCGGCGGTGCGGTCGAGGTACTCCGCGCGGGTATCGACGTCCTCGATGTGATCGGAGGTGAGCGGGACCTCGTCGGCGTAGGGGGCCTTAGCAATGGCGGCGGCGATTTCCTTATCGGCTGGGGAAATAAGTTGCACGCCCTCGCCCGGGCCGGTGGCAACGCGGCCACCCAGGTAGACCTTGTAGCCATTATCGGCAGGCGGATTGTGGGAGGCGGTGACCATAATGCCGGCATCCGCGCCCAGGGAACGCACCGTGAAGGCGGTCAGCGGGGTCGGATTCTGCGCAGGCAGGACCAGGGCCTTGCCACCGGCGGCGGAGATAACCTGCGCGGCATCGCGCTGGAACTGCGCGGAGCCGTGGCGGGCATCGCAGCCGACGACAACGACCGGGGTATCGACCTGCTGCTTGAGCCAGGTGATAAGCCCATAAGTGGTGCGGATGACCACGGCGCGGTTCATGCGGGATTCGCCCGCGCCCACGGCAGCGCGCAGGCCCGCGGTACCAAAGTTCAGGGGACCCGCGAAGGCGGCGGCGAGTTCTTCGGAGTTATTTTCTTCAATCCAAGTCAGCACTTGGCGGGCGGTGTCCGCATCCGGATCGTGTTCGGCCCAGGTGCGGGCGTACTCGATATCGAAGGTCTTATCCACAGACATGGCTTAAAGCTCCTCGAGGATCTTGGCGGAGGAGGATAGCCCCAGACGGCTGGCGCCGGCCTCGATCATGGCGAGGGCATCCTCGGCGGTGCGGATGCCGCCAGAGGCCTTCACACCCAGCTTGTCGCCCACGGTCTCGCGCATGAGCTTGACCGCGTGGGTGGAGGCACCGCCGGCGGGGTGGAAGCCGGTGGAGGTCTTGACAAAGTCCGCCTGAGCGGCAGCGGCGGCCTGGCAGGCGAGGACAATGGCGGCATCGGCAAGCGCGGCAGACTCGATGATGACCTTGAGTACCGTGCCTGGGATGGCATCGCGCACGGCCTGGATTTCTGCCTGCAGCTCCTCAGCGCGGCCCTCGATGGCCAGCGGGATATTGATGACCATGTCTACTTCCTCGGCGCCATCGGCAACCGCGCGGGCTGCCTCAGCGGCCTTGATTTCCGGCTTGACGGCGCCGGAAGGAAAGCCCACGACAGTGGCGACATGGAGGGACTCTGGGGTCTCGAGCGGCAGGGCGGAAGGGGAGACGCAGACGGCGTAGGTGCCAAGCTCGGTGGCCTCTTTTACCAGGGCGCGGAATTGCTCCGGGGTGGCCTCCGGCTTGAGCAGGGTGTGGTCGATATAGGAAGCAACGTCAGTGCGAGAAGTCATGATTTTCTCCTTTAGGAAATAGAAGCGGATTCTTTACGGGCCATCTTGAGGTCAGAGACCACATAGAGGCCGGAGCCGATGGCGGCGATGAAGGTGAGGACCAACAGCGTGGTGGTGTAGCTGGTGGATTCCTGCAGCTTGGCGGTATAGGCAATGCCCAGGGGCACGGCGATATTGATGGTGAGGTTGTAGAAACCAATGGCGATGCCAGACTTGGCTGCGCTGATATTGCGCAGGGCGGTGTTGACCAGTGGGGCGTACATCAGCGCAAAGCCGCTGGCAAAGGCCACGATGGCGATGATGAGCACGGAAACGTGAACCTGCGCGAAGAACGCGGCGAACAAGAGCGCGCCGGCAACCATGCCAAAGGCGGTGTAAATGGTGGCGCGAGAGGACATGACCTTGCCAATCTTGCCGGAGAAGATGCCGACGAGGATGGCGCAGATATAGCCCGGAACCATCAACAGCGAGGCCTGATCCAAGCTCATGCCGTGCATGTCATGGGCTGCGAAGGGCAGCAGGAAGATAAAGCCCAGCTGCGTGGAATAGACAAAGAGCACCATGATGATGGTCCACACGTAGCGGCCATTGGTGAAGAACTCCGGGGTGACCACGGGGTTCTTTGCGTTCTTGATGTGCACGATGAATGCGGCAACGCCCACGATGGCAAAGATGAGCCAGTACCAGGTGTAATCCTGCATGAACAAGATAAGCGCGCTGGCAAAGAGGGCTACGTAGAACAGGCCTAGCGCATCCAGATGGCTTTCCACGGCCTCATCTTCCGGCACATTCTTAATGATGGGCGGAATGGTCAGCAGGAGGATGAGCGGGATGAGGAACATCGCCGTCCAGGACACGTGGGTGGAGATGAATCCGGAGGTTAGCGCGCCAATGAGCAGGCCGGCCTGGAAGGCGGCGGTGGAAAAGCCGAGGTAGGTCTTTTGATCATCCTCGCTCAAGTGCTTGGTCACGTAGATGACATAGAGTGTTTCAGCGGCGGCCAAACCGGTGGTTTGAATCAGGCGGCCGGTTAATACCATGGCCCACGAACCGGAGAAGACGAAGGCCAGGATGGACCCTACAGCCACAAAAACGATGCCGGTAAGCATCAATTTCCGGATAGAGATGGAGTCTGCCAAGGCGGCGTAGACAACGGCACCGATACCAATGATGACGCCGGCCAGGGAGGCCTGCAGCGACGCGGTCTTATCGGAGATCTCCAGCGCTTCTGCGATGGGCATGGTCATCGTCTTGAAACCATTGTCAATGATAAGGGAGAAGACGAAGACGAAGAGCAGGATGGGGACGGCGGCCTTGGGATTTACCTGGGTGCGCTCACCCGGGGTGGCCTTAACTTTGTTCAGCATGGCGGTGGGTCCTTATTAATCCAGCGCGTTGAGCGGCAGAGCAAGCTCCACCATGGTGCGGAAGGCGGTCTGGCGGTCTTCAGCGGAAAGCTGCTTGCCGGTGACGATGTTGTCGGAGACGGTAAACAGGCCCAAGGCGTCGACGCCGGCCTCGGCGGCGGTGGCATAGAGCGCTGCGGATTCCATCTCCACGCCGAGCACGCCCATGTGTGCCCAGCGGTCATTGACGGTCTGGTCCATGTTGTAGAAGATGTCCGAGCTCAGGATATTGCCCACGTGGATGTGCTGGTCCTGCTTCTCGGATTCATCGACCAACGCTTTAAGCAGCTTCCACGATGCGGTGGGGGCGTAGGTACCTGGCAGGTCATACTGAGACAGGAAGTTGGAATCGGTGGAGGCAGAGGAAGCAACGATGACATCGTGCAATTCGATGTCCTCTTGCATCGCGCCGATGGAGCCGACGCGGATGAGCTTTTTCGCACCGAACTTGTGGATGAGCTCCCAGGAGTAAATGCCGATGGACGGGATGCCCATGCCGGTGCCCATGACGGATACTGGCTTTCCGTTATAGGTGCCGGTAAAGCCCAGCATATTGCGGATTTCGTTGAATTGGACGGTGTCTTCGAGGAAGTTATCAGCAATGAACTTCGCGCGCAGTGGGTCACCGGGCAGCAGGATGGTCTCTGCGATTGGGGCGCCGTGCGGGTTGATGTGCGGGGTGGAAATGTCGGTGGCGGACATTGACGTGCTCCTCCATGTGAACTTCGGGTGTGTACATGGGTTAGTCTAGTCCGCCCGGAACCAATGTCAATGGGATGGTTAACAAATGTTCCTTAAGTGTGACGCGTTTTATGCTAATTAAGCTCCAATAGCCTGTGAGCTGTGGATTGATCGGTCACGAGGTGGGTGGCCAAGCCCATCTTAAGGGCTACGTTGATGGCGCGGGTTTTGGTGTGTCCGCCGGCCACGAGTACGCGAGTGGGGCGTTGGGTTAAATCGTCCAAGCCGATGCCGACGGTGCGCGCATCCACGGCGGGGGAGGCGATGGCGCCCTCGGCGGTATAAAAGCGGGAACAGACATCGCCTACGGCATTGGTGAGAAGTTCCTCACTTTCTTCCTCGGTGAGATAGCCCAGGTTCAGCGCCAGGGACTCCTTTTTGATGGCCCCCGCGGTAAATACCGCCACGTCCACCGACGCCCCCATATCGAGGATTGTGGAAATGTGCCGGTCGCGGACGACCCACTCCTTGGCCTCGACGGAATCAAAGATGACCGGGAGGGGGAGTAGGTGCGCCTCGGCATTAAAGGCCTGGGTAAACGCCTGCATGGTGTGCAGATCCTTGGTGGAGCGCTCCGAGTGGGAGTGTCCACCTTTGAGCTGGACGATGTCCACGCCCTCTAGCGGACGCTTGCGTAAATGGGAGGCCACCGCGGACATGGTCTCGCCCCAGGAAAGGCCTACCGAGGTGTGATCGGTAATGAGCTCTTCCAGTAGGGCGGCGCCGGCGCTGCCTAAATCCGCAAGCAGGGAGCCGCCAGGAGGGGTGGCGGTGACGCGGGCATCGGCAAGCGAAAAGCGCTCGCAGAGCGCAGAAACCAGCTTATCGGACTGCTCGCGGGGATCGGTAATACTCACGGTGACAAAGCCGCGCTCGGCGGCGTGGGTGAGCAATTTGGAGACCGTCGGCCGGGAAATTCCCAGGTGCGCCGCCACCTCCGCCTGCGAAAAACCGGAGTTGTAGTAGAGCTTCGCGGCGTCGAGAGAAAGACAGTCCTTATGATCCAGCATGTCTTTCATTCAAGCACACCGGGCGGGCAGGACCACCATCGTCTAAGCCGCAGAAATTTCCTCACTTATGGGCGCTGACGTGGCGATTTGTGCAAAGTGGAGGTGGCAGGTTACATTATTGAAGTCCGCAACGGAGAGCACAACGAAATATTGACGTGCTTGATGCTGGGATATGCCCCCTTAGCTCAGTCGGCAGAGCGTTTCCATGGTAAGGAAAAGGTCGACAGTTCGATTCTGTCAGGGGGCTCCATTCATGTCTGGAGGAAATATCTTCCTGCAGGATGAAGGTGTTCACCATGGCGGTGTAGCTCAGTGGTAGAGCAAGCGACTCATAATCGCTGTGTCGCGAGTTCAATTCTCGCCATCGCTACCGGGAAAGAAAAGCGCCACTACGGCGCTTTTTTACTACCGTGCCTATGGCCTTAATGGAGCACTGGTTTCCGTGCGGAATTAGGGATCTGGTAAGGTCATCGGCGCGTGACGTTCTAGCGTCACGGAGAACAAAATAGGGGCGTGGCGCAATTGGTAGCGCAACGGTCTCCAAAACCGTAGGTTGCAGGTTCGAGTCCTGTCGCCCCTGCAAGAATCCCCGTCACCAGGTTTTCCAGGTGGCGGGGATATTTTTGTCACAGATGTGGCGTACCCGCCTGGCGTGCTTTCCTGCCCGTGCAGCTTTTGCTAGGGTTGACAAAGTTATGTCTGGGCGGAGATTCATGCCTAGAAAAAGAATTCATTTCCCAAGGAGGGTTAGCTGTGAGCGATGAGCAGCAGCCGAACGGCTCGGCGGCCCCGCGTCCCACCGGTAAGCGCCAGCTTTCTGGTGCGGCTTCCACGACCTCCACGGACTCGGCGAAGAAGAACGTCGTCCGCGTTGAGGATAAAAACCGCACCGACAGCCCGGGTGGCGGCATCGCCGCATTCCCCGGCGAGGTTGTCTCTGAAATGAAGAAGGTGGTCTGGCCCACTCGTGGGGAGATGCTGCAGTACACCCTCATTACGTTCGCCTTCTTGATTGTCATGACCGCGCTGGTTTGGGGCGTTGATACCCTGGCTGGCCTCGGAGTTGAGAAGATTCTGACTAATTAGCTAGAATGACCCCATAATCTTTTATCCCGCTGTTTCCGCACTCCGGAACGGCGGGATACTTTTTGCCCACACGCGCCGCGGGTAGGCTGGTTCTACAACACGCGCCGATGACATTTTGGAGTACCACTCATGAGCGACGAGAATAACGTCGAAAACCCAGGAACCTCCCTAGAGGAGGCCATGCAGTCCAACGTGCAGGAGCAGGCTGCAGAGCACGCCAGCGCAGTCGAGGACGCCCAAGAGGAGGCCGCAGCGCCGGCTGAGGATGGCACCAACAACGCAGACGCTGCGCTTGCCGATGCCCCCGCGGCAGAAGCCGAGTCCGCCGCGGAGTCCGCAGAGGCTGCCCCAGCGGAGTCCGCCGAAACCGAGGAAGAGGCCGAGGACGCCGCTTACCGCAAGCGCCTGCGCGACTTCACCCGCGAGCTGAAGAAGCAGCCGGGCCAGTGGTACATCATCCAGTGCTACTCCGGCTACGAGAACAAGGTGCGCACGAACCTCGACATGCGTGCCCAGACCCTTGAGGTGGAAGACTCCATCTTTGAGGTCGTCGTCCCCATCGAGCAGATCATGGAAAACAAGGACGGCAAGAAGAAGATTGTTAAGCGCAAGCTGCTGCCGGGCTACGTCCTGGTGCGCGCTGAGCTTAACGATGCCGCTTGGTCCGTCATCCGCGAAACCCCCGGCGTGACCTCCTTCGTGGGCAATGAAGGCAACGCGACGCCGGTCAAGACCCGCGACGTGGCCAAGTTCCTCATGCCGAATGAAGCGCCCGCCACCAAGGGCGAGGCCGCCCCGAATGAGCAAGAGGGCGAGCAGGTCGTCGAAATGCCAGAGAAGGAAGTGGCCAAGAAATACGCCCACGACTTCGAGGTGGGCGAGGCCGTTACCATCCTGTCCGGCCCGCTGGCTGCCGTATCTGCCACCATTTCCGAAATCGACCCGGAAACCGGCAAAATGCAGGGCTTGGTCTCCATCTTCGGCCGCGAAACCCCAGTGGAGTTGTCGCCGACGGAAATCGAGCGCATTTCTTAAAAAATGATTTTGTGCAGGGCGCACGGTGTTCTAGACTGGAACGCCGTGCGCCTTTTGCGTGCGCACACGTAAATCGTTTCATCCTCCGGTGGCCCACTGAGGTGAGCATCCGGACGGGCCGCGTTATTCATCGTGACGCAGGTCCGGTACCACAGGAAAGAGGTAATTCGATGGCTCCAAAGAAGAAGGTATCTGGCTTCATCAAGCTGCAGATCGAGGCTGGCGCCGCTAACCCGGCACCGCCAGTTGGCCCGGCACTCGGTGCCCACGGCGTCAACATCATGGAATTCTGCAAGGCTTATAACGCCGCTACCGAGAACCAGCGTGGCAACGTGGTCCCTGTTGAGATCACCGTCTACGAAGACCGCTCCTTCGACTTCAAGCTGAAGACCCCGCCGGCAGCCAAGCTGCTGCTGAAGGCCGCAGGCGTTCAGAAGGGCTCTGGTGTCCCGCACACCGATAAGGTCGGCTCCGTCACCTGGGATCAGTGCAAGGAAATTGCACAGACCAAGTTCGAGGACCTCAACGCCCGCGACATCGAGGCCGGCGCACACATCATCGCTGGTACCGCCCGCTCCATGGGCCTTAACATCGATGGCGCACCGGAGAAGTAAAAACTTTATGTGGTAGGGCCAGCTTCGGCCCGTCAAATACCACGCCAATCCAGAAAAGGAATTGTTAAATGAGCACCAAGTCTAAGGCTTTTAAGGCCGCTGCGGAACTGGTAGATAAGTCCCGCCTGTACCGTCCGATCGAGGCCGCAAAGCTGGCCAAGGAGACCTCCTCAAAGAACTTCGACGCCACCGTTGACGTCGTCTTCCGCCTGGGCGTTGACCCACGCAAGGCTGACCAGCTGGTGCGCGGTACTGTCTCCCTGCCTAACGGCACCGGTAAGGACGTTCGCGTCGCCGTCTTCGCTGAGGGCGAGAAGGCAACCGCAGCTCAGGAAGCTGGCGCTGACATCGTTGGTACCTCCGAGCTGATCGAGCAGATCAATGAGGGCAACCTGGACTTCGACGTTGCCATCGCTACCCCGGACCAGATGGCCAAGGTTGGCCGCGTCGCCCGCGTCTTGGGCCCACGTGGTCTCATGCCTAACCCGAAGACCGGCACTGTGACCAACGACGTTGCTAAGGCAATTAGCGAGGTCAAAGGCGGTAAGATCTCCTTCCGTGTGGACAAGGCTGCAAACTTGCACGCCATCCTTGGTAAGGCTTCCTTCGATGCTGAGAAGCTCGCTGAGAACTACGGCGCCCTCATGGATGAAATCCAGCGCCTGAAGCCAGCTTCCGCAAAGGGCATCTACATCAAGCGCGCCACCATCTCTACCACCTCCGGCCCAGGTATTCCTGTGGACGGCTCCGTGCAGAAGGGCTACACCGACTAAGACGGTGATAGCGCATAGCGCGTGAATGAAGACCCCGAGGATTTTCCTTGGGGTCTTTTTGCATCGAACATCAGGCCCTGCGGTGTGAACGAAAAGCCAAGGTACTGGGCGTTAGTTTGCGTCTTTGATCTCGGCGTAGGCATCTAGCGCCGCTTGGCGCGACTGCCTGAGGTCCACGATGGGCGGGGCGGATAGCGTGGGCGCCCACTGGCGGATATACGCGCCATCCGGGTCGAAGCGCTGAGCCTGGGTTTCCGGGTTGAAGATGCGGAAGAAGGGTGCGGCATCGTCGCCGCAGCCGGCCACCCATTGCCAGTTAAACGGATTGGAGGCGGCATCGGCATCCACCAGGGTGTCCCAAAACCATTCCTCGCCTAGGCGCCAATGGATGCCCAGGTTCTTGGTAAGAAACGAACCCACCACCATGCGCACGCGGTTGTGCATGTAGCCGGTGTGCCAGAGCTCGCGCATACCGGCATCGACAAGCGGGATGCCCGTCGTACCCTCCTGCCAATCCTTTAGCCGCGGGTCATTCCAGGACCAGTCGAAGCGGTTGAATTTTTGCCGCACGTTGCGGGTGGCCAGATCGGGCAGGTGGTAGAGCCGGTGCCAGGCAAAGTCGCGCCACAGCAACTCGGACTGAAATTTCTCCGCGTCGGGCTCCTCGGCGGCGGCCACCCAGACCTCGCGCGGGGATACCTCGCCAAAGCGCAAGTGCGGCGAGAGCAGGGACGTGGCGTTGCGCGCGGGTATATCGCGCTCCTCGGCGTAGTGAGCTAAGTCGAGCTGGGCTAGGCGTTCGCGCGCACCGGCCTCTCCGGGAGTCCAATACTGGGCGAGCGACGCAGCCCACTGCGGTTCATCGGCGCTGGGGTTGGGCCAACTGCTGCTTGCCGATGCCCCCATCTCCCGCCCCGCCAGCAATTCCGGTACTGGCAGCGGTTCCTCATCAGCAAGCTGGGACCGCGCGGCGGCCGCGAAGGGAGTAAAGACTTTATAAGGGTTGCCCTGGGCGTTGGTGATCTCCCATGGCTCCACGAGGGTGAAACCGGGGCAGGAGATGGCGTTAATTCCGGCATCGGCAAGCGTTGCTTTGACCCTCGCGTCTACCTCGCGCAGCGGGCCGTGGTAGCGGCGGTTCCAGGTGACGGTATCGGCGCCAACCTCGTGGGCGATGCGGGGAATGACGGTGCGGGCATCGCCGGTAGCGCGCAGAAGCTTCACCCCACGGGAGGCAAGCTCCTGCGCTAGGGCATGGAGCGAACGCTCCCGCCACCAGTGAGTGGCGCCACCGAGCGGCCGGGTGCTGGGGTAGGCGGGCTCATCGAGGACAACGGCCACTAACTCTGGCTTTGAACCGTTTTTATCGGTGGCGGCCTCCGCGGCGCGGGTAAGGGCCTGGTTATCGGATAAGCGCAGGTCATCGCGAAACCACATGAGGGAAGTCATACTAGATAGCCTACGCGGCTGGCCAATTTGGGAATACGAGGAAAGCGCGGTAGTATCCCTTGTGAAGTTTGAACGGCCTTGTGGCCGAGTCAAAGTTCACCGAAGACCGTTGGTCATCCACTAAGGATTGAAAGTTCTCCACCCTGGAGGCGGCCCACGCAGGAGACACTTTGCGCATTCCGCGGCATTTCTCATGTCGTACGCCCTGTGCTCTTGCATGGGGCTTTTCTTTTTGGAAGGCCCCAGCGGAAAATAAAAGAGATGTTTTGGAAGGAGGCGAGAGACAATGGCAAACCCAAAGAACACTGCAGACTTGGCAGAGCTGAAGGAGAAGCTGGCCGATTCTAGCTCCGTCGTTTTGACTGAGTACCGCGGCCTGACCGTATCCCAGCTGCAGGAGCTGCGTAACAACCTGGGCTTTGACGTTGACTACTCCGTCGCCAAGAACACCCTCTTCAAGATCGCTGCCAACGAAGCTGGCATCGAAGGTCTTGATGATTTGCTGACTGGCCCGACCGCAATTGCGTTCATCAAGGGCGAGGCAGTAGATGCTGCGAAGATCATCACCAAGTTTGCTGATGACAACAAGGCACTCGTCATCAAGGGTGGCTACATGGACGGCGACGCATTGTCTGCGGAGCAGGTTCAGGCCATCGCCAAGCTGGACAACCGCGAGACCACCCTCGCAAAGCTGGCTGGCGCTATGAAGGGTTCTATGGCGAAGGCAGCCGCTGTCTTCAACGCTCCTGCAACCAAGGCGGTTCGCACCGTTGTTGCTCTGCAGGACAAGAAGGAAGCAGAAGCTTAAGTCGTCACAACAGACGCACACATAAAACACCGTGCCTGTTACCCCATCACCGGGGAACAAGCACACAACACAGAAAGGACTTGCCATCATGGCTAAGCTCACCAAGGACGAGCTCATTGAAGCTTTCAAGGAAATGACCCTCATCGAACTGTCTGAGTTCGTTAAGGAATTCGAGGACGTCTTCGACGTTGAGGCTGCTGCACCGGTTGCCGCTGCTGCACCGGGCGCTCCGGCTGAGGGCGGCGCTTCCGCTGCTGAGGAGCAGACCGAGTTCGACGTCGTTCTGACCGACGCTGGCGCTAAGAAGATCGGCGTTATTAAGGCTGTCCGCGAGCTCGTCTCCGGCCTGGGCCTGAAGGAAGCTAAGGAAATGGTTGAGGGCGCACCTAAGGCCATCATCGAAGGCGCTTCCAAGGACGACGCTGAGGCTGCTAAGACCAAGCTGGAAGAGGCTGGCGCTTCCGTCGAGCTCAAGTAATTTTACTGAGCTTCACGCTTTCGAAGCCCCCCACTCTTACCGCGCTAAATGCGGTGGGAGATGGGGGTTTCTCCCGTTTTGCGGGTCCCTTGAGTTTAGTGGGGGAGCCCAAAATAAACGAGAACACCGAGGGGACATTGGAAAGGGATCGAAAGGAACTCACCGCTTGATTTTGCCGGTGACAACGATTCAATCCCAGTGTAATTCCAGGATTCCGGACTTGATCGTCTGGCTGCGGCCTACCGGATTGAAGTGGTCTACAATCACCGGGGCCGACGCTGAAACACTGGGTACGGTCTATCCCTTCGACTTCGAAACCTACTTCGGCCCAACCGTTAATAATAAAGAATTAGCTGCCCAACCAATAGATAGCTCTACGATGTACCCGCGATTTGCAGGAAACCTGTAGTTTAGCCGATGTACCCGTAGTTCGTATTTGAAACTGATTCGGTACGTACGACCCTAATATACGCACTTGGTATAAAATGCGGAAGAGCTTCTAATAGTTATCTATAAGTGAACCTAAATATATTTATATCGGAAGACTATTTATCAATGCTCTTGTCTTGGCGATCCGAAAATGCTATACAGTCTTATATTCAGCAGCGCAATGCTGAGATGTCGTGTTTCCTTTTATGAGAATCCATTCGAGGTATCTTGGAATGGAAGTTCAGTAATCAGGTATTTAGATAAAATACAAAGTAACTGGATAGTGAGGGAGCCGGTCAGCTGGTCTTAGCGGGATTTATAAGAGCGGGTTTCAAATGAAGGTTCAGATTAAAGGTAGACCCGAATTTTGGATATCGCTGAATGTGATATGTGATGCTTTCGCAACCTCACTTTTCACTGCTGGTATCGGGTATTATACCGCAGAAATATCGTTCCTAAGTGCAAGTGACAGTATGCGCGCTGTAGGACTAGGGATATCACTGGGAACGATTACGTCGTTAGTGATGGCAAGAATGGCAGACCTGTTCGGTGCCGTGAGGCTGTTGGCCGGAGTCCAAGTTTTGCAAATTCTGTGTTACGCCTATTTAGGCTTCGCTCCAAAAAATGCAGGAAGCATCTTTGGGTGTATCCTCCTCCTTTTCTTCCTTGGGAGGCTTGTCTCTCCTCTGCGCGGGACGCTTCCCCCTTTGTACCTCAGTAGGGAAAAGTTACTTGAATTTAAGGCGAAGCTGCGGACCATGACTCTAACAGTCGTCTTCCTGGGGGCTATAACAGTTTCCCTTGGGGCTCTGGCGCAGCTTCGGATGGAATTTCTGATAGCTTGCAGTGGCATTGTCGCGTACAGCCTCTGTGCTGCTTCGACTTTTAGGCTCTCGGAAGTCCCAGATACCGAAAGGGAAACGAAAAAGCTAAGTTCGATGTGGAAAGCACTTTCGTTTAACGATTGGAAGTTGTGGTTAGCTCTCCTCGTATCGTTTTCTGTCGTCGCTGTAAGTAGTTCAATTGCTCCCTATGCTATTAGTCTATGGGGAAATAAAGCGTCTTGGCTTCTTGGCTTCTCCTCAATTATGGGAATCTTAATAAATAACGCGATCCATAAAATGATTTCCAATACCGATGGAGTGTTTAATAAGTTGACGAATAGGGCTCGTATTGCCATAGCGATCGGAATCGGCATAGTTGCTTTCTCGATCTTGTCAACCGCTATTTTGTTCTCCATAGCACTGATTCCATTTTTCCTCGTCATGGTGATTGTTATCGTTCTAGTTCACACAGGGCAGACGATTGCGACTGTAGTTGCTTGGGATACGCAATATAACGCAGGATCGGACGACAATAGAGCGTTGATAGTAGCAATATTTTCCCTATCATCCTCTTTTGGTGCCGGGTTAGCGCAGTTATTTGCGGCTAATATATACGGTGTAATCAACCGGTAGTCATCGTATTGCTCCCGCAGGGCAAACTTGAACTTTTGCTTTGTCGTACCCTTTCCGGACAACTAAAATTGGGTTTGCAGCGGAGCCTTTGTCTCCGTCGGAAAACGTAGCCCAACGGAGTACTTCAATGGACGGACCCACCCATCGTTGTGTATGGGTAGGCCCTCCACAAGAGCTCGAGATAACGAACTCCTGTTGAAGTGGACAGAAGATTCTGGAAATGGAAGTTAAGACAGGGTCTCGATACGAAACTTAGGGCGCTTCGCATCGGCAGGATGTGCTCTAGAATTGTGATGGCTAGTGACTTTTTGGACGTTTGCGGCGGTGGAATAGCCGGATGGCTATTCCATTGCATAAGCGTAGAAAGGTCGCAGATTTCGATCCCGTTCGTGACGGCAAGACGGTCACACAGTTTTGCAAAGAATTGGGAATCTCGCGGCAGACGTACCACAACATCAAAAACCGCATAGCGCAGAAGGGTCGAGCAGGCATTGTGCCGGATTCGACTGCCCCGAAGAATCCTATTAAGAAATTCCACGAGACCGACAAAATCGCAGTCGTCCACGCCAGGCAACAGTTGATGGAGCAAGGCTTGGATTATGGGCCCTGGTCGATCTACTACTTCTTGTTCGACACCGTAGGTCCAGATTTCACACCGTCGCGTTCTACAATCGCCTCGTGGCTCCATGAGCTGGGATTCGTTGATGCCAACGCCCGCAAACGGCCACGCAGCTCCTATAAGCGCTTCGCCCGCGATCTCGTCGGTGAACTCTGGCAGATCGATGCACTGGTCTATCGCCTCTTTGACCACGCCCACACACATGTCACGATTTACCAGATCATCGATGATGCCAGCAGATTCGATGTCGGAACCACAGCGTTCGCTCTGCCAGAAAACGGTACTGATGCGCGCGCTGTGCTGGCCGCAGCGTTCGCCACCTTCGGCAAACCTCAAGCGTTACACCACACTAGTGGACGTAACCCTGCTGTATCAGCAGCGTCATCACCACACGGTAATCCGTCATGACGGACTCCTTCCAGTATGCGCCGCACCCGAGTGGTGCGGCTACCGGAAGTATCACCCTAAGCGTTGTGAGCTGCTACCGGATACCTACTAAAGCGCTACCAGATAGTCACGACATTGCTACCAAATAGCCGGTCGCAACGCTTCGGGGAGGTTGGATGAGCCAGAAAGATGTGAAGCGTCGTTGCAGAGTTCGCGTTGAAACACCGCAGGTTTTAGCGGTCTCTGCCAGGCTGCGGCCTGAGGTGAGCCAACTGATGAAAAGGCGGAACCATTTTGCTTGAACTGCGTCGTCATTGGTGCGGGTGAAGGTGGCTTTGCAGATGCGGCATCGCCAGCGTTGACGCCCAGTACTCGTCGTTCCGTGTTTGGTGCAGGCCCCGCTACAGACGGGGCATCGAGGATGATTCTTACTCATCCATTCATCGTGAACCTCGGCGCCTAGCACATCAGCATGCCCCCGGCGGTATTTCAGGTCCGAGGCTGCGTTATCCCTCCGGATAAGTGAAATAATCCTAATACCAGCACGCCAGACCGGCTAAACATATAACTTCACCAACACATCCTGTCGTTTAGGCCCCCGAAGGAGCTGTTGGCGTTGACTTTATCGACTACCACTGAAGCACGCACTCATGTTGATGTTGTTCCCGTTCCGCATCCCGGAGAAATTCTTCTCCTAGAATTCCTCAAACCCTGCGGAATTACCCAGTATCGCCTGGCCAACGACATTGGCACTACCCGCTCTCAAGTCTGCAAAATCACCCGCGGTGCGCTCGGTATCAGCGCCGATATGGCCTTGCGCTGGTCGGCCTACTTTGGGAATTCCGCGGAGTTCTGGCTCGGACTCAAGAGGAATACGATCTGTGGAAAACTCGCCAGACCAGTGATGTCAGCGCCATCATTCCGTGGAATCACAAAGAAGAAGCCGAGTCTCATTCATAGGAACAGTTGACTTGCGCTCATGAGTGGCTAGGGGAATTCCCTTTCTCCCTCGCGTCTGCTTGCGCAAGGGCGCGATCGGCTCGGCGCACAAAGATAAGGGCGGGCCCGATAGCGAGGAGCCCGGCGAGCGCATTGGCCCACAAACCAGTGGTCAAGGTCCAGCGATGAGACAATGCGGCCAGCGGGGTCGACCACACACTAGAGAGTGAAACGACGGTGCTCATTTGGATATTGGTGACTCGGCCAAAAGTTTCTTCTGCCAGAAGCCTGTGGAGTGCGGCATAGGTTACCGCGCCGGCGGCTGGGGCTGTAAGAACAGACAGCCCTAAGGGGATGATCATCAACAGGCTGGGGCTGAGCAGGGCACCACAGGCGATTGATGCAGCAACCCAGGCGCATGTGCCTACCTGAAGGGTGGCGAAGGAGAACTTCTTCTGCAACCAACCCGTCGACAAAGCCCCCACAATCCCGATGAGGCCTATGGACGTGCGGGCTAGTCCCGTTACCCATCCAGGGTTATTCCCCTCCTCCAGTATGAGGACCGCCATGAACAGCGAGCCGTTAATTGCGCAGTTCGACAGTGTTTGCATGGCAATGAGCCCGCGAAGTAGTGGCGCGCGAGCCACGATGGCTAAGCCTTCCTTCGTCGTGCGTAGGAGCTTGTTCTCTGCCTTCTTTGTGGGGTCTAGGCGAGCCCTGATGAAGAGGAAGAAGACAATGGTGAGGATATTTGCCAGACCGACAAACACGAAGGGCAGTGCCACATTGACTTCTAGAAGCGCGCCGCCCACAGTGGGGCCGATGAGTCCCGCAAATTGCAGACGTGCTTGGATGAGCCCTTGTTTGGAGGCGAGCTGTTCTTCCTCAACGAGCTGGGGCAGGCAAGGGTCGGAGCAAGCTTGACCTATCCGGTAAAAGAACATCATGCTCCCGAGAAGCGCACCGAAGACCATGGGGGAGAAACCTCCGGATAGGATGAGACCCGCTAACGCGAGGTTGAGTACCCCGGCTAGAGCGTTGGTCACAATGATGAGTGGCTTGCGGCGCCACATATCCGCAAGAGAGCCGCCGATGATTCCGCCTGCCAGTGCAGCTATTCCGGTGATGGTTCCATACAGTCCAGCAAGGGTAAGGCTATCGCTCAAGCGTAGAGTGACTACCGGAATAGCAAGCCCGGCTCCTACCCCGGCTATCTGAGCCACGAGGTCAGACCACAGGAATAGTCTAAAATCACTTGGGTTGGTGCGATCAACTTCATTTATATTCAATGCTCCTCCTATAACAAAGCCATCTCAGTCGTCCCTAGGCCCAACTGCAATTAGCATGCCCCAGAGGAAAGATCGCCAATCTAGTCCCGCGTTGTCAGCGATGATGTCTTCCCGAAAGAGAGAAATGCCCCGAGAGAGGTGGTCAGTGGCTGTAGCAACCATTTGAATAACTTGGCTAAGGTGCCCAATTTCTAGCCAGAGCGTTCGAATCGAGTTTAGACTTTCGTATTTCCAGGATATGACTCGAGGATTACCAACAGTAATAAAATGTATTGGGGCATCCACGACATGCGATTGTTTCCCAACCGCGGTCTTCCATTCCTTATAGGGCTCTAGATGATTGAGAAACAGTAAGGAATGGTTTTTCGGGTGGTATAAATAATAACCATCGTCGATTGAATCGCATCTACTAACGCGGACAATGAGCTCGGTTGAGCACAATCCTCCGGCAGATGGGGCCGAACGAAAATGGATGTTTCCGGACTTCTGTTCGTTTGTTGTTGGGCGCTTTGAAAAGCTTGCGGAATCGTAAAGGATTGATGCTAGTGACCTAAGGCTAATTGATTTTAGCTCTGTATTCGTAAAACGTGCAGATTTTCGAGAATTCAAAACAGATTTGAAGCTTCTGGTGTAGCTTATTGTCTCGCCGTGCGGAAGGTTCAATTCTTGCTTGGCGAAAATCGGATTCTCCCATAGATGATGCGGTGGGCCGGTGAGCGCGAGTTTTTCCCTTAAATGCTGGTGATGCTCATCTAGTTGAGCGATTGTCTCGTCGGAACGGACTCCGCTGGCAAATGCGTAGTCGCGCGCGAGCGGAGGAGTATCGGGCCACATATCTAGAACCGTGCATTCGGTATTGGGGGGTTCATTAGAAAAATGCTGTAGTACCCCTAAGTTCTGGAGTTCCGGAAATGAATCTTCGCTAGACACGACCGTTACTCCACTAATAGTTTGACTATCTAATAAGCGGAAGAGTTCCTCCCTTGCCTTCTGGTTTAAGATTGTCTGAGTTTGCTCTAGAGGGTTGTCCCAAACGAGATACGGTCCCTTGAACCGAAAATGGCCCACTGTCGCTATTCTAAGCATCGTTTAAAGTCCTTTGTAAATATCTAGCAATGGCGTTGGAGACGAGATTCGTGCCAGCTCGGTCTTCGTAGAATAGCCAATCGAAGCAAACGTTACATTCAAGAAATATTGGGTCACCTCCTTGTATTAGGAGGTCGATGGCACATAAATTACAACCGGATAGTTGGGAGTATTCAATTAGAATATCTTTTAATCTTTGGGTAGATTTATATAGAGATACGCTCACGCCGTTGTTCTCTTGCCACAGGTCGTCTGCATTGTCATATCCTGATACTCGGAAAACGATAACTTCTTGGTCGATTACGTAGCAGCGGAGCTCATACTCTGAGTTCATATACTTCTGGAATAGGAGAGGTACCGGCTCATCACGAGTTGATTGATCTAGCTTCAAACGTTTAGGCATAGCTCCAAGAAGTGTTCCCGGAGTCGGTTCTACCCAGTGGGGGCCAATCGGTTTGGCAATTGAAAAGGGAAACGCCGCTTCATATCCAATTGACGTTTGAGGGGTAGTAAGCCCAATAGAATTGGCGAGCTGAATTTGTGCAAGCCGTGACCGAGCGTTACAAAATTGGTTTACGCTAAATAAAGCAATCTCTTCAAGCGTTTGTATGTAGGATATTGCCTGATCTTTGATATAAATTATTTCCTCTTTAACGCAAAATACATTTTTTATAGATTCGCGTGAAAAATGGCGGATCCAAGCTACTGCCACCGTGGTGTTGCCATGTTCCGTAACCAGTCTTCCGAAGTTATCTATTGGTATTAGCTCTTTACTGAGTTCGCCGTCGCTGTCAATTCGTACGATTCCAATGTTTTGGCTGGCGAGAATCAGCGACAGGAGGTCACATTCTCGGTCATCTTGGCGGGTTATGAAGACTACACTTTTTGATGGAAGCGATTCGGGGTGATTGTGGCGGAATTCTCGCTGAAAATCGTTGCTTGGGCCTTGAAGTCTTATGGTGATATTTTTGTCTATAAGGATCGTCATAGATATATGGCGGGGTCCTGTGGGTGCATGCTTGAGGGGCTTGCATCCACAGGGGGTAGCTAAAAGTCCTTTTTTACGTCGTGATTTGCTGCCTTGATTTTGTAATCATTAACAAAGGCGTCCAGCTTGTGATTGAGTCGTGGTGTGGGGTGTTCTGTCTGGTTTAGAATCTCCCGTGCTGTCTGAGCGCTGAGACGCGGTGCTACTTCTGTGTGGTGCAAGGTAAAACCTCCCGGTAGTGTGATGTGCATTACTTGCGGTAATTAGAATCTACATGAGCACTTTTGGGTCCGGGTATCCTACAAAAGTTCTATATCTCGTTTCAGGAAGTGTGTTTTGAACAAACGAGTCGGTAGGATGAGCCACCATGCTGCCCAAGTCCCGCATCTTCTCCGTCCTCCTGCTCGGCCTCGGCGTTGCGCTGGTGGCCGCCGGAGTAGCGGCGCCGACGTTTTTGGATTTCTCGCCGCGGCTGCCGTTGGAACTCAAAAACACCACGTGGACTCTTAAGGATGAGTCCGCGGATTCCCAAGTGGTCAATAAGAATGGAACGTCGCCCTATTCCGGGCCGATGACTTACCAGATCAATGCGGGCATCCAAGAGCCTTCGGATGAAGGTACTGCGACGCTGCGCATAGGGGAGACGCGCCTGCGCGGCGATGGCCAAGGACTCGATGATTTAAGCCAAGCGCAGGTGTGGACCTATCCCATTGACCGCCTGAGCGGTGAGGCAAAGGCAGAGGCCAGCCTGAGCCATACCTTGGCCAGCCCTGAGGAGAAGGTTGCTGTCGATGGGTACTGGCTAAAATTCCCGGCGGATGCGGAAAAGACGAATTACCCAGTCTTTGACCCCACATTGCGCAAGGCAGTGGACGCGGTCTTTGAAGAAGAAACTGAAATAGATGGCCGTACGGTGTATCGGTATCACCAGGAAATCGAGCCAACAAACGTAGCGCAGCTTTATGCCGCCGATGGCAATACCACCTCTTTCCCCAAGGAAGATGGGGGACACGAACCTGGTTATTTGATGCACTCGGGCAGTACGGATTTCTACGTCGACCAAGCTACCGGCCTGGTGGTGGGCATGGACATGGATATCGATGACTACTACGCGGACCGAGAGGGCGTAGGCCGCGAGCGAGCATTCGTCTTTAATGGTTCCACCTCAGAGGAGTCCCGCGCGGCGCTACTTGATGAAGCGAAATCGTTCCCACGCAACCGCGTGGCGGAGATTGCGCGGTGGGCGGCACTGGGTATCGGTATCGTGTTCACCTTTATTGGAGTCATTGGGGCGCTGGGAATTTACGACCGTAAAAACAAGCATGTGCGCCGACGCGGAAAGAAAAGCGCCAGCGAAATGACTAGCGAAAGTGTCAGCTAAGAGTATTAAGCGCGGTTCGGGTTGCGGTGGAATGAGTTTTTAGTGGTACGGTGCTTGTGGTTGCCCCACTAGATCTGGCGCAACATTGTTGCCGCGTTGGCGCAGCGGCGAGCGAGAGCTTGCCCCCTAGCGCGGAAAGAAAAAGCCTTAAGAGTGGTGTGTCTTTACATACCTGAGTTTTTCCTATACACTAATTCGTTGCGCTGGAATCTGGAGCTTCGGTGCACATTTAGCCTTTCGGGTTGGTGATGGCAAAACCGACTTGACAAGGTGATTTTGTGCATTCTGAACCCAGACACTCCACAGCAGACCGAATGCTAAAATTACCAGCGGTTTTGCTGCTCGTCGGCCAGGGCGAGTAGCAATCCGCGTGAGGTGCTGGAAGGACCCATCTTGGCAGTCTCCCGCCAGACCAAGTCAGTGGCCAATATCCCCGGAGCCCCGAAGCGATACTCGTTTGCAAAAATTAGCGAGCCTATCGCCCTGCCGGGCCTCCTTGACGTACAACTCGATTCCTTTGCTTGGCTCGTCGGCTCGCCGGAATGGCGCGAGCGTGAGCAGGCTGAGCGCGGCGATAACGCACGCGTGACGAGTGGCCTTGAGGATATCCTCGAAGAGCTCTCGCCGATTCAGGACTACTCGGGCAATATGTCCCTGTCCTTGTCGGAGCCTCGCTTCGAGCCGGTGAAAAACACCGTCGACGAGTGTAAAGAAAAGGACATCAACTACTCCGCGCCGCTGTACGTGACCGCAGAGTTCATTAATAACGACACCCAAGAGATTAAGTCGCAGACCGTCTTCATCGGTGACTTCCCGATCATGACGGATATGGGTACCTTCATCGTGAACGGTACCGAGCGCGTCATCGTCTCCCAGCTGGTGCGTTCCCCGGGCGTGTACTTCGATCGTTCCATCGATAAGTCCACCGAACGCCCGCTGCACTCCGTGAAGATTATTCCTTCCCGCGGTGCTTGGCTGGAGTTCGACGTGGACAAGCGCGATACCGTCGGCGTGCGCATTGACCGCAAGCGCCGCCAGCCGGTAACCGTCCTGTTGAAGGCGCTGGGTTGGAGCGAGGAGCAGATCAGGGAGCGCTTCAGCTTCTCTGAGCTCATGATGTCCACCCTGGAATCTGACGGTGTATCCAATACCGATGAAGCGTTGCTGGAGATCTACCGCAAGCAGCGCCCGGGCGAGCAGCCTACCCGTGAGCTGGCGCAGTCCTTGTTGGATAACTCCTTCTTCCGCGCTAAGCGCTATGACCTTGCCAAGGTTGGCCGTTACAAGGCCAACCGCAAGCTGGGCCTTGGCGGCGACCACGACGGTCTGATGACTCTGACCGAAGAAGACATCGCCGTCACCCTGGAGTACCTGGTACGCCTGCACGTGGGCGAGCGTGAGATGAAGGCGCCAAACGGCGAGATGATCTCGCTGAACACCGACGATATCGACCACTTTGGTAACCGTCGTCTGCGCACCGTGGGCGAGCTCATCCAGAACCAGGTCCGCGTGGGCCTGTCCCGCATGGAGCGCGTCGTGCGCGAACGCATGACCACCCAGGACGCTGAGTCCATCACGCCGACGTCCTTGATTAACGTGCGTCCGGTCTCTGCTGCTATCCGCGAGTTCTTTGGTACCTCCCAGCTCTCGCAGTTCATGGACCACAACAACTCCCTGTCCGGCCTGACCCACAAGCGCCGTCTGTCCGCACTGGGCCCAGGCGGTCTGTCCCGTGAGCGCGCCGGCATTGAGGTGCGAGACGTCCACGCTTCGCACTACGGCCGCATGTGCCCGATTGAGACCCCCGAGGGTCCGAACATTGGTCTGATTGGTGCGCTGGCGTCCTACGCCCGCGTGAACCCCTTCGGCTTCATCGAGACCCCGTACCGCAAGGTCGTTGACGGCAAGGTTACGGACCAGGTGGAGTACCTCACCGCTGATGAGGAGGACCGCTTCGCCATTGCTCAGGCTGAGGTCGAGCAGGACGAGGAAGGCCGCCTGATCGGCGAGCGCATCGAGGTCCGCCTGAAGGAGGGCGACATCGGAGTGACCGATGCCTCCGGTGTGGACTACGTTGACGTTTCCCCGCGTCAGATGGTCTCCGTTGGTACCGCCATGATTCCGTTCTTGGAGCACGACGATGCTAACCGTGCCTTGATGGGTGCGAACATGCAGAAGCAGGCGGTCCCGCTGGTTCGCTCCGAGGCCCCACTGGTGGGTACCGGTATGGAGCAGCGCGCTGCTTATGACGCCGGCGACGTCGTCATCACGCCAAAGGCCGGTGTAGTAGAAAACGTCACCGCTGACGTCATCACCATCATGGACGATGAGGGCCAGCGCGATACCTACATCCTGCGCAAGTTCGAGCGCACCAACCAGGGCACCAACTACAACCAGACCCCGCTGGTTTCCATGGGTCAGCGCGTAGAGGCCGGCCAGGTTTTGGCCGATGGCCCAGGTACCCACAACGGTGAGATGTCGCTCGGCCGCAACCTGCTGGTTGCATTCATGCCGTGGGAAGGCCACAACTACGAGGACGCCATCATCCTCAACCAACGCATCGTGGAAGAGGACATCCTGACCTCAGTCCACATTGAGGAGCACGAGATCGATGCTCGTGACACCAAGCTGGGCGCTGAGGAAATCACCCGCGAGATTCCAAACGTCTCCGAGGACGTCTTGAGCGACCTCGATGAGCGCGGCATCATCCGCATCGGTGCTGACGTCCGTGCCGGCGATATCCTGGTGGGTAAGGTCACCCCGAAGGGTGAGACCGAGCTGACTCCGGAAGAGCGCCTGCTGCGCGCCATCTTCGGTGAGAAGGCCCGCGAGGTGCGCGATACCTCCATGAAGGTTCCGCACGGTGAGGTGGGCAAGGTCATTGGTGTTGCTCGCTTCTCCCGCGATGACGATGACGACCTGGCACCTGGCGTCAACGAGATGATCCGCGTCTACGTTGCGCAAAAGCGCAAGATCCAGGACGGCGATAAGATGGCCGGCCGCCACGGCAACAAGGGTGTTGTGGGCAAGATTCTGCCGCCAGAGGATATGCCGTTCATGGAGGACGGCACTCCGGTGGACATCCTGCTGAACACTCACGGTGTGCCGCGTCGTATGAACATCGGCCAGGTTCTTGAGCTGCACTTGGGCTGGTTGGCTCACGCTGGTTGGAAGGTCGATACCGAGGATCCGGCTAACGCCGAGCTTCTCAAGACCTTGCCGGAAGAGCTTTACGATGTCCCAGCGGATTCCCTGACCGCCACCCCGGTCTTCGACGGTGCTACCAACCACGAGATCGAGCGCCTGTTGGCATCGTCCCGCCCGAACCGCGACGGCGACGTACTGGTCAACGAGCACGGTAAGGCCACGCTTTTCGATGGCCGGTCCGGCGAGCCGTACAAGTACCCCATCTCCGTGGGCTACATGTACATGCTCAAGCTGCACCACTTGGTCGATGAGAAGATTCACGCCCGTTCCACTGGTCCTTACTCCATGATTACCCAGCAGCCACTGGGCGGTAAGGCTCAGTTCGGTGGCCAGCGCTTCGGCGAGATGGAGGTGTGGGCAATGCAGGCTTACGGCGCTGCCTACACCCTGCAGGAGCTGCTGACCATCAAGTCCGATGACGTGGTAGGCCGCGTGAAGGTCTACGAGGCCATCGTGAAGGGCGACAATATTCCAGATCCGGGCATCCCTGAGTCCTTCAAGGTGTTGCTCAAGGAGCTGCAGTCCCTGTGCTTGAACGTGGAGGTTCTTTCCACTGACGGCACCCCGATGGAGCTGTCTGGCTCTGATGACGATGACATGGATAGCCCATCGCTTGGCATTAACTTGTCCCGCGATGAGGGTTCTTCCGCTGACATCGCCTAAATAGATTCTCGGTCCACTGCGGAATGCACGGTTCCGGTGTTTAACACCGGGGCCGCCGCGGGCGGGCAATAAAGATTAATTCATTAAAAGCCATCAATTCCTCACATGACGAGGATGAAAGGGAGACATTACGTGTTTGACGTAAATCTCTTCGACGAGCTCCGCATCGGTCTGGCCACTGCTGACGATATCCGTCGCTGGTCTAAGGGCGAGGTTAAAAAGCCCGAGACCATTAACTACCGCACGCTAAAGCCGGAAAAGGACGGCCTGTTCTGCGAGCGCATTTTCGGACCTACCCGTGACTGGGAGTGTGCTTGTGGTAAGTACAAGCGCGTCCGCTACAAGGGCATCATCTGTGAGCGTTGCGGCGTTGAGGTCACCAAGTCCAAGGTGCGTCGTGAGCGCATGGGCCACATCGAGCTGGCCGCTCCGGTAACCCACATCTGGTACTTCAAGGGCGTTCCTTCCCGCTTGGGCTACCTGCTGGACCTGGCACCGAAGGACCTTGAGCGCATCATCTACTTCGCTGCCAACATCATCACCTCCGTTGATGAAGAGGCTCGCCACAACGATCAGTCCACTCTGGAAGCAGAAATGCTCCTGGAGAAGAAGGACGTTGAGGACGAGACCGAGTCCGAGATCGCAGAGCGCGCTTCCAAGCTCGAGTCCGACTTGGCGGAGCTGGAGGCAGCCGGAGCGCGTGCCGATGCCCGCAAGAAGGTACAAAACGCTGCTGATAAGGAAATGCAGCACATCCGCGAGCGCGGCGAGCGGGAAGTCGCACGCCTGGATGAAATCTGGAACACCTTCTTGAAGCTTGCTCCGAAGCAGATGGTCATCGATGAGACCATCTACGAAGAGCTGGTTGACCGCTACGAGGATTACTTCACCGGCGGCATGGGTGCAGAAGCCATCCAGACCTTGGTCCGCAATTTCGACCTCGAGGCAGAGGCTGAGGAGCTGCGCGAGATCATCAACAACGGCAAGGGCCAGAAGAAGATGCGCGCGCTTAAGCGCCTCAAGGTCGTTGCCGCATTCCTTAACTCCGGCAACGACCCGGCAGGCATGGTGCTGGACGCTATTCCGGTTATTCCGCCTGAGTTGCGCCCGATGGTGCAGCTGGACGGTGGCCGCTTCGCTACCTCGGACCTGAATGACCTGTACCGCCGCGTTATTAACCGCAATAACCGCCTGAAGCGCATGATCGACCTGGGCGCACCAGAGATCATCGTGAATAACGAGAAGCGCATGCTGCAGGAGTCTGTGGACGCGCTCTTCGATAACGGCCGCCGTGGCCGTCCGGTTACCGGCCCGGGCAACCGCCCGTTGAAGTCCCTGTCTGACTTGCTCAAGGGCAAGCAGGGCCGTTTCCGCCAGAACTTGCTGGGTAAGCGCGTGGACTACTCCGGTCGTTCCGTTATTATCGTGGGCCCGCAGCTGAAGCTGCACGAGTGTGGTCTTCCGAAGCTGATGGCACTCGAGCTGTTCAAGCCCTTCGTGATGAAGCGCTTGGTCGAAAACGACTACGCCCAGAACATCAAGTCTGCTAAGCGCATGGTGGAGCGCCAGCGCCCAGAGGTGTGGGACGTGCTGGAGCAGGCCATTTCTGAGCACCCAGTGATGCTCAACCGTGCACCTACTCTGCACCGCCTGGGTATCCAGGCCTTCGAGCCGAAGCTGGTTGAGGGTAAGGCTATTCAGCTGCACCCACTGGCCTGTGAGGCCTTCAACGCCGACTTCGACGGTGACCAGATGGCAGTTCACCTGCCGCTATCCGCCGAGGCACAGGCAGAGGCTCGCGTGCTGATGCTGGCTTCCAACAACATTCTGTCCCCGGCATCCGGTAAGCCACTGGCTATGCCGCGTCTGGATATGGTGACCGGTCTGTACTACCTCACCATGGACAAGGCAGAGGACGAGATTGGTGGCAACGGTCGTTACCGCGAGGCTGGCGAGGACCACCCGGCAACCGGCGTGTATTCGTCCTACGCCGAGGCCCTCATGGCCTACGACCGCGGCACGGTTGGCCTGCAGGCACCGATCAAGGTCCGCATCGATCACCTGCGCCCACCAGAGGACATCGAGGCAGAACTCTTCCCCGATGGCTGGTCCAAGGGCCAGGCATGGTTGGGTTACACCACCATCGGCCGCATTATGTTCAACGAGCTGCTGCCGTGGAACTACCCGTACCTTGAGGGCATCATGGTCCGCAAGGGCGGCGGCACCGACGGCAAGGTCCTCATTGGTGACGTGGTCAATGACTTGGCCACCAAGTACCCAATGATCACCGTGGCCCAGGTTCTGGACAACATGAAGGACGCTGGCTTCTACTGGGCAACCCGTTCCGGTGTGACCATTACGATGTCTGACGTGCTCGTGCTGCCGAATAAGACCGAGATCCTCGAGTCTTATGAGAAGGAAGCAGAGCGCATTGAGCGTAAGTACTGGGAGCAGGGTGCACTCACGGAGCGCGAGCGTTATGACCGCCTGGTAGAGCTGTGGAAGGACGCTACCGATACCGTCGGTGAGGCCGTTGAGAGCATCTACCCGGATTACAACCCAATTCCGATGATTGTGAAGTCGGGTGCTGCCGGTAACATGCGTCAGATCTGGACGCTGGCCGGTATGAAGGGCATGGTTGTGAACTCGCACGGTGATTACATCACCCGTCCGATTAAGACCTCCTTCCGCGAAGGCCTGTCCGTGCTGGAGTACTTCAACAACTCCCACGGTTCCCGTAAGGGTCTGGCCGATACCGCACTGCGTACCGCTGACTCCGGTTACCTCACCCGTCGTCTGGTGGACGTCGCCCAGGACGTCATCGTCCGCGAAGAGGACTGTGGCACCCGCCAGGGCGTGCGCGTTCCTATCGGCGAGGTCTCCGGCGACAAGGTCGTCCTCTCCGAGCTGTGGGAGACCTCCGCTTCCGGTCGCGTGCTTGCTACGGACGTCAAGGACGAGAACGGCGAGGTCGTTGCAGAGGCCGGTGCAGACCTGACCGAGGAGCTCACGCAGAAGCTTCTCGATGCCAAGGTCACCGACGTCAAGGTCCGCTCCGTGCTGACCTGCCAGACCCCGGCCGGTGTCTGTGCGAAGTGCTACGGCAAGTCCATGGCGTCCGGCCAATTGGTCGACATCGGCGAGGCCGTCGGCATCGTGGCTGCACAGTCCATTGGTGAGCCTGGTACCCAGCTGACCATGCGTACCTTCCACCAGGGTGGTGTCGGTGGCGACATTACCGGTGGTCTGCCGCGTGTGCAGGAGCTCTTCGAGGCTCGTAACCCGAAGAACCGCGCACCGATTGCTTCCGTGGACGGCACCGTGTCCCTGTCCGATGAGGGCAACTTCTGGACCATGACCATCACCCCGGATGACGGTTCTGATGACGTGGTTTACGAGAAGCTCTCCAAGCGCCAGGGCCTGGCCCAGGTGCGTCGCCCGATGGAGTCCAACCCGGATGCGATGATCGAGCGTTCCTTGAGGGACGGCGACCACGTTGAGACCGGTGACCGCTTGATGCGTGGTGCGGCTGACCCGCACGACGTGCTCGAGGTTCTGGGTCGTCGCGGTGTGGAGCAGCACCTCATCAACGAGGTGCAGGCCGTGTACCGCACCCAGGGTGTGGCCATCCACGACAAGCACATCGAGATCATCATCCGCCAGATGCTGCGCCGCGGTACCGTCATCGACGCCGGTACCACGGAGCTGCTGCCGGGCAACCTGATCGACCTTTCTGAGGCCAAGCAGATGAACGCTGCACAGGTTGCAGAAGGCGGCGAGCCGGCGCAGCTGCGCTCGGAGATCATGGGTATTACTAAGGCCTCCTTGGCTACCGAGTCTTGGCTGTCCGCTGCTTCGTTCCAGGAGACCACGCGTGTGCTTACCGATGCCGCTATTAACAAGCGCTCCGATAAGCTCATCGGCCTCAAGGAAAACGTCATCATCGGTAAGCTGATCCCGGCCGGTACCGGTATCTCCCGTTACCGCAATATCTCCGTCAAGCCGACCGAGGCTGCGCGCAACGCCGCTTACTCGATTCCGACTTACGGCGATTCCATCTACGGTGATGACGGCTTCGGTGAATTCACCGGCGCTTCCGTTCCGCTGGATGAGGACTTCACCTTCTAAGTCCTAGAGCGCGTGCCCCTCGGCACCGCGTCCAGTCAGAGCCCCCGCTTCCGTGCACACGGTAAGCGGGGGCTCTTTCAGGATATTTCTCTATTAACGCAGATGGCCTATAAATATTTTGATTTTCAAATATGGGATTTAAATTGGGATACAATTTAACGTCACTTTGAACGAGGATCGTTTTTCAGAATTTCTGGAAGGGGATCGCTCGCCGAAAAATATTGAAGAACGTTAGGATCCAAGCAATTAAGTAATTCAAAAATTTCCTTCCGGTAGATGCTGCAATCGATATCGATCAGTGACTCTTGGCGGCTAATTCTATTTCTAAGCAAAACGGCGTGATGCATGATAAAACTAGCTCGATCAGGGGAAATACTCTTAGGGCCCGATGACAGCGCCCGGCTAGTTATCTCTTTGTACACGGACTTGAGATTCGTATAGGTGGTCTCGTTAGGGTAATACTTGCGGGTGCCATCGGGGCGAATTGTCGGTTCTCGGTAGAAGAAAGCTTCCTTCCATTGAGTTAAGGTGACTTGGGCAATAATGTCATCGCGGTTAATGGGTTGACCTTTTCGCGGATGAGTTCCTTCGACGAGCCCAGTTCCGTTGTCGCGAATCCCTTTAGCATTCCTGGCTTTTCCTAGGGCTCTGTTTGCAATTTGTTGGCTGACTTTGGAGAGAGGGAAGGATACATTGCAAGTGGGATGTTCAATCCAATTTTTATTGCTTTGAGGCTCCTGCTCATCGCTCCATTCATCGATCGCTTTGCAAATCTTGTTTCTGAGGACAATCTCAAAAACGGATAATAAGTTCCAAAGCGCCGCAGATAGTTGAAGGTCCCACCTATAAAGCGTGAGGGCTCGACCAGCATGATTTCCCATTTGGGTTAAATATTTTTCAGTGCGCTGTTCCCCCAACGTCTGTAGTACATGCTGTTCATGTCTGGATCCGTGCATTGCTTCGTCTTCCTCGGCATCGCGGATTAGGTGATCTTGTCATAATGTGCTTTTTGGTCTATTCTCGGAATGGAGAGAGTGATATAGCCACCTAGGACTTAATTCACTCCAGTAGGAAGGGCCACGTCCGAACACCGGTTACAAACCGAAGCATCGGACGGGGCCCTTTCGTTTTGAGAGCGTCTGATGGATTGTGTATAGGCTTCCCGTTACTGGGAGCCCAATTCGGCCGCCGAATTGGTTGTGGGGACCCGTATGCGTGCCTGCTAGTATGAGTAAAGCCTGTGGCCCAGATAAGTAAAAATGTGGGCCTTGGACTACTTGATTTAAACCATTACACGGGAGCTTTCAGAATCTGTGGGCCCGCGGGCGCACAGGCCGCACAGGCACAGAGGTGAAGGCTGAGATACTGCGATATGACGCGGTGAACCGTTGAACCTGATCCGGGTAATTCCGGCGAGAGGGAGGAAATAATGACTACTAATGCAGCTGCGTCCGCAGCGCCAAAGCGCAACCTGAACTGGCGCGTGGTGGACATCGTGGTGGCATCCGTCTTGGGTGTTGCCTGTGGCTTCGTATTCTTGGGCTGGAATGCCGTGGGCTATGCCTGGTACGAGGCCATGGATGCGCTCACGCCGGGCCTTGGTGGCTTGGCCACCGGTATCTGGCTGCTCGGCGGCATCCTGGGTGGATTGGTCATCCGCAAGCCGGGTGCGGCAGTTTACGTGGAGGTCCTTGCCGCCACGGTGTCGGCCGTCTTGGGTTCGCAGTGGGGCATTAGCACCCTGTACTCGGGCCTGGCACAGGGCATTGGCGTGGAGATCATCTTCGCCATCTTCATGTACCGCCAGTTCAACCTTGGCGTGACCATCCTGGCCGGTATGGCAGCAGGCTGGGGCGCCTTTGTTCTAGAGCTGTTTACCTCCGGTAACCTCGCCAAGTCCTTCGAGTTCAATATGATCTACTTGGTTACCCTGACCATTTCCGGTGCCATCTTGGCCGGCGCCCTGGGCTTCTACCTAGTGAAGGCATTGGCTAAGACTGGTGCCCTTGACCGCTTTGCAGTAGGCCGCGAACAGCGCGTTTAGGGCCTAGACTGCCGTGACTGATTTTTCACGCTTAGCAGGAAACGCCACAAAAATCGCGGCCC
This sequence comes from Corynebacterium sp. KPL1824, assembly GCF_000478095.1. Lineage (NCBI taxonomy): Bacteria > Bacillati > Actinomycetota > Actinomycetes > Mycobacteriales > Corynebacteriaceae > Corynebacterium > Corynebacterium sp. KPL1824. Next base: position 516,451 of record NZ_KI515749.1, read on the forward strand.
GCGGCTACGGCTGGACCCACGCTGGGCGTTCCCAACCGGCGCTGCAGGACATAGACCTTGTCATCGAACCCGGTGAGAAGGTCTTGCTGTGCGGGGATTCCGGCTCCGGAAAGTCCACGCTTTTGGCGGCGATCGCCGGCGTCTTGGGCTCTGACGAAGAAGGCACGCGCACCGGCGAGATCACCTTGGAGGATTCTGCGGGCACGGTCGAAGAACCGGGCCGGACCATTCCGGTGGGTTTGGTTCTGCAGGATCCGGATTCGCAGGTTATCTCCGCGCGCGTGGGCGATGATATCGCCTTTGGCTGCGAGAACCTGGCATATCCGCGCGAGGAGATCTGGCGCAGGGTGTGCCAAGCCCAAGAGTTGGTTGGCCCCTATGTGGATCTGGATTTTCCCACCGAGCACCTTTCCGGCGGGCAGAAGCAACGCCTGGCGCTCGCCGGGGTCATCGCCATGGGCGCGGGCGTGGTCCTATTGGATGAGCCCACCGCCAACCTGGATCCGGAAGGGGCGGGGGACGTGGTGCGGGCCGTCGGCAAGCTGGTAGAGCACACGGGTGCCACCTTGGTGGTGGTCGAGCACCAGCATGCGGCGTGGGAAAGCGTGCTGGACCGCGCGGTAGAACTGAAGGATGGACGCATTATTTCCGATGGTCCCTTTGCTGATGCCGCCGGCAAGCGCCAGGTCACCGGTCTTCCGCAGGCAAGGTCGCTAAAAAGCGATGCGCTCGATGAGTCCAACGCCGCGCTGTGGAGCAAGGATTTGGTAACCCGCTATGGGCCGCCGCGATCCATCTCCCTGCCGGCGGGGGCTTCGACCGTCATTACCGGCCGCAATGGCGTGGGAAAATCGACGTGGCTGATGACTATGGCGGGGTTACTTCCTGCCGAGTCCGGGGAAATCGGGGTCGCTGACTTCATCCGCCGCGGCGTGAAGGGCCCGCCTTCCCGGTGGAAATCCCGCGAGTTGGCTGACCGCATTGGTTTCGTCTTCCAAAATCCAGAACACCAATTTGTCGCCCGCACCGTGGAAGAGGAATTGCGGGTCGCGCCCAAGGTCATGCGCGTTGATCCCCCAGAGAAACGCATCGCGCAGCTGGTGGAATCGCTGCGCTTGGGGCACTTGCTCAAGGCCAACCCGTTTACGCTATCCGGCGGCGAAAAGCGCCGGCTTTCTGTAGCAACGGCGCTGGTGACCGCCCCGGAGGTGCTGCTCTTGGACGAGCCAACCTTTGGCCAGGATCCCGGCACCTTTGTGGAGTTGGTGGGGCTGTTGCGCCAATTGGCCGATGACGGCACGACCATTGCCTCCATTACCCATGACCCGCTCTTTATAGAGGCCTTGGGCGATCACCAGGTGGAGGTGCGCGGTGCCTAATCTCTTGCGCAACGTCAACCCGCTAACTCGTATCTTCCTGATGTTTGTGTGGGTTACGCCGCTGCTCGCCTCCATCGACTGGGTATCGGCGGCGCTATCGCTAAGCCTAACGCTCATTTTGGCACCGCTGTGCGGCGTGTCCTGGCTGCGGTTGTGGAAGGCCGGCTGGTTCTTATTCCTCATCGCCCCGCTGTCGGGCATTTCCATGCTGCTCTATGGCGCGCCCGGGGGAGAGGAGTACTTCAGTTGGTGGCTTATTACGGTGACGGAAAATTCGCTCACCCTGGCCATCGCGATCACGCTGCGCGTGCTCGCGGTCGCGCTACCCACGGTGGTGCTCGCGCGCGATATCGATCCCACCGAGCTTGGCGATGCCCTCTCGCAGATCCTCCGCCTTCCCTCCCGCTTCGTCATTGGTGCTGTGGCCGGCGTGCGCATGATGACGCTGCTGAAATCCGATTGGCAATCGCTCGGCATGGCGCGCAGGGCCCGCGGGCTTACGGATGAAGGTCGATTCAAGCACTTGCTTACGATGTCCTTTGGCCTATTGGTCATTGCCCTGCGCCGCGGCGGCAAGCTTGCGACGGCGATGGAAGCGCGCGGATTTGGGCGCACCCCACCCGGAGGAGGGGAGCGGACCTGGGCCCGAGAATCCAGGTTGCACGCCCGCGATGGGTGGGTGATGGCCTGCGGCCTCGCCCTTGCTTGTGTACCGGTGGTAACTTCGGTACTTACTGGGGCCTGGAGATTCTTTGGCCTTTAATCCGCGAAAGCAGTGATTCAAGCACTATGGACATTGATGCCGAACAAGAGCGCCTCTTGGAGGACATCGTTAAGCTAGCAGCCTCGCGAAAGCGTGCGTTTAAACCCATCACGGTGCTTATCGATGGCCCCTCTGGCTCCGGCAAAACCTGGACCGCCGCCACCTTGGCAGATCGCACCAATTGGCGGGTGGTTCACCTCGATGAATTCTATCCCGGCTGGCATGGCTTGGAGAAGGGCTCCGAGATGGTGGGCGAGCAAGTCTTGCGCACCATGAATCCCGGCTATTGGCGCTGGGATTGGGAAGCCAATTGCCCCGGTGACTGGGCCAGCCTCGACGTGCGGGATGATCTCATCGTTGAGGGCGTTGGCTCCGTGACCGCGGACAACATTGCGGCCGCGAAAAAGCGCGGCGCGGTAGTAACCGTGCGCATCGATGGCCCCCGCGAGCAGCGCTATGAGCGCGCGATTGCGCGCGAGCCGGCCTACGAAAAGTGGTTTGCCACTTGGGAAGAACAGGAAAAATCCTACTTTTCTGACAAGGCTGCAGAGCCAGACCTGACGTGGGAGTGGGAGTAGTCCCTCCGCGCCGCCGGCAGGATAGACTACCGGTTTTGTGTTCATGGCGCTGGCTTTGCTAGTCTTAGCGCTAGTTCACTATGTACTGCGCGCCCTGTGTGAATATGGCGCGCAAAGAACATGGTGAAAAGTCTGATCCTTAACAAGGCGCCCGCCTTGGGAAGAGTTCTGGACATGCGGAAGCGCCCCGGGAAAGAGCGCCTATTTTTGCATGTTTGGTTCCCTTCTTAAGAAGTGGTGCAATTCGACAGAAAGACTGTTTAATGCCAACTATTCAACAGCTGGTCCGCAAGGGCCGCCAGACCAAGCGCAAAGAGGTCTCTACCGCTGCGCTGAAGGGTTCCCCGCAGCGTCGTGGCGTGTGCACCCGCGTGTACACCACCACCCCGAAGAAGCCGAACTCTGCTCTTCGTAAGGTTGCTCGTGTGCGCCTTACCAGCGGCATCGAGGTTTCGGCCTACATCCCAGGTGAGGGCCACAACCTGCAGGAGCACTCCATGGTCCTCGTTCGCGGCGGCCGTGTGAAGGACCTTCCAGGTGTTCGTTACAAGATCATCCGTGGCTCCCTGGATGCCCAGGGTGTCAAGGACCGTAAGCAGGCTCGTTCCCGTTACGGCGCAAAGAAGGGACAGTAATAAACAATGCGTAAGAATGCTGCTCCGAAGCGTCCTGTAGTAAAGGACCCGGTATACAACTCCGAGCAGGTAAGCATGCTCGTCAACAAGATCCTCCAGGATGGCAAGAAGTCCACCGCAGAGCGCATCGTCTACGGCGCACTTGAGGCTTGCCGTGAGAAGACCGGCACCGATCCGGTTGGCACCCTGGAAAAGGCGCTGGGCAACATCCGCCCGGACCTCGAGGTTCGTTCCCGCCGCGTGGGTGGCGCTACCTACCAGGTGCCGGTTGAGGTCCGTCCGGACCGCGCCAACACCTTGGCACTGCGCTGGATGGTGACCTTCACCCGTCAGCGCCGCGAGAACTCCATGATCGAGCGTCTCGCCAACGAGATCCTGGATGCCTCCAACGGCCTCGGTGCTTCCGTCAAGCGTCGTGAGGATACCCACAAGATGGCTGAGGCTAACCGCGCCTTCGCTCACTACCGCTGGTAATTTTTCAGCACCTTCATCAATGGCCTAAGCAACGAGAAACGAGTTTCGCGCTGATTTCCGGGTTCCCGGCGGCGACACAAAACTTCATATCTCTTGCTTGGGCCATTTTGGTGGCACAGGGTGTGATTTAGTCCAGCACAGCTGGGCTAGTCCAGCGCATTCGCTTTGTGTCCAGTACACTGAAGCGATGGAAGTCTAGGAGCCGCTGGGCACCTAGCACGGCCACACAATGGCAAACTTTTCAAGAACTTATCCATGCAGGCGTCTTAGCCAGGTTTCTGGTCACGGCGTCGACGACTATTAAGTTGGGGTATAAACGTGGCACAAGAAGTGCTCAAGGATCTGAACAAGGTCCGCAACATTGGCATCATGGCCCACATCGATGCTGGTAAGACGACCACCACCGAGCGTATTCTCTTCTACACCGGTATCAACCGTAAGGTGGGCGAGACCCACGACGGTGCATCCACCACTGACTGGATGGCACAGGAAAAGGAACGCGGCATCACCATTACCTCGGCTGCCGTGACCTGTTTCTGGAACAACAACCAGATCAACATCATTGACACCCCGGGTCACGTTGACTTCACCGTTGAGGTTGAGCGCTCCCTGCGTGTCCTCGATGGCGCCGTCGCCGTCTTCGACGGTAAGGAAGGTGTGGAGCCACAGTCCGAGCAGGTGTGGCGCCAGGCCGCTAAGTACGACGTTCCGCGTATCTGCTTCGTCAACAAGATGGACAAGCTGGGCGCAGACTTCTACTACACCGTTGACACCATCGTTGAGCGCCTGGGCGCTAAGCCGCTCGTTATGCAGCTGCCTATCGGCGCTGAGGATGACTTCGACGGCGTTGTTGACCTGCTGAACATGCAGGCCATCACCTGGCGCGGCAAGGTCGAGACCGGTGCAGAGCCAACCTACGAGGAGATCCCCGAGGACCTCAAGGAAAAGGCTGAGCAGTACCGCGAGCAGCTGGTTGAGGCCGTTGCAGAGTCTGATGAAGAACTCATGGAGAAGTACTTCGGCGGCGAAGAGCTCTCCATCGACGAGCTGAAGGCCGGCATCCGTAAGCTGACCATCAACTCTGAGATTTACCCGGTCTACTGTGGTACCGCTTACCGCAACAAGGGTGTCCAGCCACTGCTGGATGCTGTTGTGGACTTCCTGCCTAACCCGCTGGACGTGGGCGAGGTTATCGGCCACGCTGTGGGCGATGAGGACCAGCAGCTTACCCGTAAGCCTTCCGTTGAGTCTTCCTTCTCCGCACTGTCCTTCAAGATTGCAGCTCACCCGTTCTTCGGTCAGCTCAACTTCGTGCGCGTGTACTCCGGCCAGGTCACCCCTGGTACCGAGGTCATGAACTCCACCAAGGGCAAGAAGGAGCGCATCGGTAAGCTCTTCCAGATGCACGCCAACAAGGAGAACCCGGTGGAGCAGGCTGACGCCGGCAACATCTACGCCGTTGTTGGTCTGAAGGAAACCACCACCGGTGACACCCTGTGTGACAAGAATGACCAGATCATTCTTGAGTCCATGGACTTCCCGGACCCGGTTATCAAGGTCTCCATCGAGCCGAAGACCAAGGCCGACCAGGAGAAGCTGGGTAACGCCATCCAGAAGCTCGCTGCCGAGGACCCAACCTTCACCGTTGAGCTGGATGATGAGACTGGCCAGACCGTCATCGGCGGTATGGGCGAGCTACACCTCGACGTGCTGGTTGACCGCATGAAGCGCGAGTTCAAGGTCGAGGCAAACATCGGTAACCCACAGGTTGCTTACCGCGAGACCATTCGCCGCAAGGTGGAGTCCATCGACTACACCCACAAGAAGCAGACTGGTGGTTCCGGTCAGTTCGCAAAGGTTATCTGCACCATCGAGCCGTACAACCCGGACCCAGAGACCTTGGAAGAGGGCGAGTCCGCAACCTACGCTTTCGAGAACGCCGTGACCGGTGGCCGCGTGCCGAAGGAATACATCCCTTCCGTCGATGCTGGTATCCAGGACGCAATGCAGTACGGCTACCTGGCTGGCTTCCCGATGGTCAACATCAAGGCAACGCTGGAAGACGGCGCTTACCACGACGTTGACTCCTCTGAGATGGCCTTCAAGCTGGCCGGCTCCCAGGTATTCAAGGAAGCTATGGCCAAGGCAAAGCCGGTTCTGCTGGAGCCAATGATGGCCGTTGAGGTTGTTACCCCTGAGGAGTACATGGGTACCGTTAACGGTGACATCTCCTCCCGTCGTGGCCAGGTCTTCGCCATGGAAGACCGCTCTGGCGCCAAGGTCGTCAAGGCCAAGGTTCCGCTGTCTGAAATGTTCGGCTACATCGGTGACCTGCGTTCTTCCACCGCAGGCCGCGCTAACTTCACCATGGTCTTCGACTCCTACGCTGAGGTTCCTTCCTCCGTGGCTCAGGAGATCATCGAAGAGCGCACCGGCGGCGCTAACTAATAGAGACGCCCCGCCCGTTCAGCGGTGGCTAAGGGCTGGTAGTCTCTGCCAGTAGATGCCAGCCTCACCGCTAAATGTGGCAACTGGGCCAGGGTAGCGGCGGGCTGAGTTTGCAGCTAAAACCATTGGTTGTGAATTGAGCCGGCCGTTACCCTCCCAGGATCCTTTATTTGAGACTCTTGTTGAGGGAAATGGCCGCGAAGATTCGCGGGGTTACCTCCTATAATGGCGGTTTGAAAAAACCGCGGGATAAATCTAGGATCGTGTAACTGGCACGTAAAGAAAGCGTCATTAGCGCTTTGTCCCAGATATTGGGTCAGGTGCCAATGACAACTGTCAACCACGTGGCTGCGAAGGTCGTAGCCACCATATAGTCCAGGAGGACATACAGTGGCAAAGGAGAAGTTCGAGCGTACGAAGCCGCATGTGAACATCGGCACCATCGGACACGTCGACCACGGCAAGACCACCACCACCGCAGCGATCACCAAGGTTCTGGCTGACCAGTACCCTGAGGAGAACCAGGCATTCGCGTTCGACATGATCGACAAGGCTCCTGAGGAGAAGGAGCGCGGTATTACCATTAACATCTCCCACGTGGAGTACTCCACCCCGAAGCGTCACTACGCACACGTTGACGCCCCGGGCCACGCCGACTACATCAAGAACATGATTACCGGCGCAGCTCAGATGGACGGCGCTATCCTGGTTGTTGCTGCAACCGATGGCCCGATGCCGCAGACCCGCGAGCACGTTCTGCTTGCTCGCCAGGTTGGCGTTCCTTACATCCTCGTTGCACTGAACAAGTGCGACATGGTTGATGATGAGGAAATCATCGAGCTCGTGGAGATGGAGATCTCCGAGCTGCTCGCAGAGCAGGACTACGATGAGGAAGCTCCTATCGTTCACATCTCCGCTCTGAAGGCACTCGAGGGTGACGAGAAGTGGGTACAGTCCATCGTTGACCTGATGGATGCCTGCGACAACTCCATCCCTGATCCGGAGCGCGCTACCGATCAGCCGTTCTTGATGCCTATCGAGGACATCTTCACCATTACCGGCCGCGGTACCGTTGTTACCGGCCGTGTTGAGCGTGGTCGTCTGAACGTCAACGAGGACGTTGAGATCATCGGTATCCAGGAGAAGTCCCAGAACACCACCGTTACCGGTATCGAGATGTTCCGCAAGATGATGGACTACACCGAGGCTGGCGACAACTGTGGTCTGCTTCTGCGTGGTACCAAGCGTGAGGACGTTGAGCGTGGCCAGGTTGTTATCAAGCCGGGCGCTTACACCCCTCACACCAAGTTCGAGGGTTCCGTCTACGTCCTGAAGAAGGAAGAGGGCGGCCGCCACACCCCGTTCATGAACAACTACCGTCCTCAGTTCTACTTCCGCACCACCGACGTTACCGGTGTTGTGAACCTGCCTGAGGGCACCGAGATGGTTATGCCTGGCGACAACGTTGAGATGTCCGTTGAGCTCATCCAGCCTGTTGCTATGGACGAGGGTCTGCGCTTCGCTATCCGCGAGGGCTCCCGCACCGTCGGCGCTGGCCGCGTTACCAAGGTTCTCGACTAATCGAGGCTTCGTAACCGCTCAGTAGAGCTTTAAGAGTCCGCTGCACCGCATGCCGGTGTGGCGGACTTTTTTGATTCCTACACGCCTTGAATTGGAAAGGTCTTCGTCCACCGGCCGCCGGTGCATTAGCGGCTGTCTGCTGCACTCCGTGGTAACTGTAGAGCCAGCCGGAGGCATAGTATCGCTGTTGGAGGCCTGAAGGCAGCGATATGGTTATGCCAGGGTAGAGGCTATCTCAGAGGTTCCTAGGCGCTTGGGCCAACGGCTTGGCTGGCACCCTTCGGCAGGAGGCGCTTAAGGATGGTTCTAAGGGTAATCCGGGGTCGTGGGGCTCTTAAGCTGGCGTACGGACTGCGCTAACGCCTAATGGTCCGGCGGCGCGATGTTGTCCCGCTCGCACGCACGGAGGAGCGAGGCTATTGCCTTTGAGTTGGGCCTGGATTGGGATACCGGGGCCAAACACACCCAAAGACGAAGGAAGGCCTCCCACACCTGCTGGCAGGTAGTGGAAGGCCTTTACTCGTTAAGGGAGGTAGGTACTACTTCTCCCAGCCGATGTTTTCCTTAGGAATGATAGCGAATCCGAGGGCACCCATGTTGGCGAGGCCCTTCTTCAAGCCAACCATCTGCGGACCGTTAGCATACGGAAGCAGTCCGTATTCTTCGAAGGCTTCGGATTCGAGTTCGTTGACCCGCTTTACCTGCTCATCGCGGGTTGGTAGCTTCTGCATCTCGTCGATCTTTTTGTCGAATTCCTCGCTACCGGTGCCGGACTTGTTGAGGGTGGAAGTGCTCCCGTAGAACTGACCGAAATAGGCGGGACCAAATGGGTCGCTAGAACCGAAGCCGGAGAGCAAGAGGTCGAAGTCGCGCTCGCTGATGATCTTGGAGAAGTCAGAGCTTGGGCGCTCCTCAATCTTCAGCTCAATGCCAGCGTCTTTCAGCATCTTTTGGACGGCGGTAGCGGTGGACTTGGAGACCTCGTCATCGCCGATAAGCACGTATCGCAGAGACAGCTTGTCGCCGTCCTTGGCGTAGTAGCCGTCATCGCCCTCAGAGTAGCCGGCGCCTTCCAGCAGGCTCTTTGCCTCTTCAACGTCGTACTCGAGAACCTCGGAAAGGTTATCTTGGTAACCATCCTGAATCGGGAAGAGGGTCAAGGAGCCAGGCAATTCTTCTTCATAGCCAAGCCCGTTGTAGCGGATTTCAGCAAGCTGTGCGCGGTCGATGGCCGAAAAGACAGCATGGCGCACGTCCTTATCCGCAAGTTGAGGTGCCTTGGAGTTTAGGGTGAACAGGACGCTGGCCGGGCGGGTAGCTGCGCGGACATCGATGGAATCGCCCATATCTGCGGCGATAGTGAGGTTATTCTTACTTCCCACGCCGGCTACGTCAATTTCGCCGGCCTGGAAGGCATTGATGGTTGCCTGGTCCTCCATCACGCGGTAGCTGACCTTATCCAGCTTCGGCTTATCGCCCCACCATTTTTCGTTGGGGACAAAGGACACGGTGCCGCCGCGGAAGTCGACGTTGTCAACCTTGAATGGGCCCGCGCCGTACTGTGGGTTGAGCTTGCCTAGGTATTCTTCATTGAACTTTTCGGCGGTATCGATCGCTGGGTGCAAAATGCTGTTGAATAGTCCTTGCCACCATGGGTATGGACCCTCGAAGGTGACCACGGCTTCTTTGTCATTCTCGCCCTTCTCCACGGATTCGATCAGCTCGTAACCGTCTGTGGAGTTGACCTGCACATCAGTGTTCTTGCCGTTGTTGAAGCGCCAGGTGTTCTCGAAAGCGGTCCAGTCAATGGGGGTGCCATCGTTGAAGGTTGCGTCATCGTTGATGTCGTAGGTCACGACGGTTTTATCGCCTTCAGTGGATTCTTCTACCGAATCCAAGTACGCGGGATTTGGGGTGTAGTGACCCTCGCCGTCATAGAGCGCCATCTGCGGGTTGTACCAGCCCCATACGGTGCGGGTATCCGTGGTCATATTGGCGTGGAAGTCATTTTGCTGTTCGGTAAGCTCGCCTAGGGAAAGGCTCAGCTCGCCGCCGTCCTTAATCTCATCGCGTTCTTTTTCGTTGTAGTCCCCAGATGGCTTGACGTCGATCTCGAGGCCACCGACAGCCTTGTTGGAGGAGTCGCCACCGCCAGAACCCGAGCAGGCGGTGAGTGCGAGTGCCGTGGCGGAAAGAGTAGCAACCGTTGCTATGCGGAAGCGACCGAACTTTTTCATTGGGGATTACTCCTTGCGTGAGATGAAGGCGAAGTTGGCATAGACGGCCGATTAAGTAACCATCTGTTGCAACTATGTGAAGTACTTTACAATATTCAAATTTGTGTCCGCAATCACTTTGGGAAAAGGATGCGGGGCTAGGGGGTAGCTAGGCCCGGGATTTTTCCCTGCGTGCGCGGGCAACCTTGGGATCTGGATTCGGGATGGCATCCAGAAGTTTCTTGGTGTAGTCGTCTTGGGGGTTATCGAAAATCTCATCCGTTGAACCGGACTCAACAAACTTGCCCTTGTACATGACCGCAACGCGGTCCGAGAGGTGGCGCACAACGGAAAGGTCGTGGGCAACGAAGAGATAGGACAGGCCCAGCTTTCGCTTCAGGTCCTCGAGCAGGTTAATGACACCCGCCTGGATGGAGACGTCCAAGGCGGAGACTGGCTCATCCAGCACGAGAACCGAAGGACGCGTGGCTAGGGCGCGCGCCAACCCGATTCGCTGGCGCTGGCCGCCAGAGAAGTGGCTAGGGAAGCGGTCCAGCTGCGAGGAATCGAGGCCGACCAGGTTCATGAGCTCATTCACGCGGGCATCGACGTCGCCGTCATAGCCTAAGGAATTGAGCGGTTCCGCAATTACCTCGCGAACGGTCAGGCGAGGATTTAGCGAGCTCATCGGATCCTGGAAGACGATCTGAATGTCTTTGCGGGCCTCGCGGCGCTCTGAGCCGCTCATTCCATTGGCGTCCTTGCCGTTGAGGACTACTGCGCCATTTTCTGGGTCCAGGTCCATGATCTCCAGCAGGGTGGTTGTCTTACCGCAGCCGGACTCGCCGACGATGGCCAGGCACTCGCCTTCGCGGATATCGAAGGTAATGCCGTCGACGGCCTTGACGGTGCCCACCTTGCGCTTAATTAACGCGCCCTTGGTCAGCGGGAACTGCTTGCGCAGTTCGTTCACAGCGAGGGTAGTCTTGCGGTCCTCGCGGGGAACGTCGGCCAAGACGTCATCGGAAAGCAGTGGCGGCTTGAACATCAGCTCGCCGTCAATTTTGCGGTCGTGGATCTCCGGCGCGCGCAGGCAGGCGCTGCGGTGGGAGGTGGACTCGTCCTTGAGCGGAAGCAGGTCTGGCTCGCCGGAAAGGCAAGCCTCTTGCGCGACGGGGCAGCGCGGGGCGAATTGGCAACGATCCTTTAGATCCACCAAGACCGGCGGGTTGCCCTCGATGGGGGTGAGGGGCTCCGAGGCCGAGGCATCGGGGCGCGGGGTGGAACCAAGCAGGCCCACGGTATAGGGCATGCGCGGGTTGGAGAAGATGGTATCGACATCGCCGTGTTCTACCGGCTGGCCGGCGTACATGACCATGACGTCATCGGCGGTTTCTGCCACCACACCCATATCGTGGGTGATCATGATGGTGGCGGCGCCGGTTTCGCGCTGGGCCAGCCGGATGACGTCCAGGATCTGGGCCTGGATGGTGACGTCGAGGGCCGTCGTCGGCTCATCGGCAATGAGTACGCGCGGGTTATTCGCAATCGCAATGGCGATGACCACGCGCTGGCGCATACCGCCGGAAAACTCGTGCGGGAAGGACTTCAGGCGCAGGTGTGGCTCGGGAATGCCCACCAGATCTAAGAGCTCGGTGGCTTGCTTCAGCGCTTCTTTCTTGCCGATGTCCTGGTGCGCCTGGATAGCCTCCACCAGCTGCGAACCAATATCGAAGACCGGGGTCAGCGCGGAGAGCGGATCCTGGAAGATCATGCCGATGCCATTGCCGCGGATGCCTGACATTTCCTTATCAGAAAGCCCGAGGAGCTCGCGGCCATCGAATTTTACGGAGCCTTCAACCTTGGCGTATTCCGGCAGCAGGCCCATGATGGACATGGAGGTTACGGACTTACCGGAGCCGGATTCGCCGACGATGCCCAGGGTGCGGCCGGGGTGTAGGTCAAAGCTGACACCGCGCACCGCAGAGACGGTACCTGCTTCAGAAGGGAAGCTGACGCGTAAGTCATTGACGGACAAGATAGGCGAAGTCATAGTTTACCTCCGGAATTGGAGTTGGGATCGAGTGCGTCGCGCAGACCATCGCCAATAAATGCCATGGAGACGGTCAGCAGCGTCAAGGTAGCGGCGGGGAAGTAGAACTGCCATGGGGCGGATTGCAGGGAGGCGGTGCCGCCCTGCAGCAAGGTACCGAGGGAGACATCGGGAAGCTTCACGCCCAAGCCCAGGAAGGACAGGGCGGTCTCAGAGCCCACGGTGCCCACCACGCCGAAGACGAACTGGATGATAAGCAGCGAACCAATATTGGGAATGACGTGGCGGATGATGGTGCGCATCTTGGATACGCCCATGTAGCTTGCGGCGCGGACATAGTCTTGCTCGCGGACGGTAAGGGCCAAGGACCAAATCACACGGGCCTGGTACATCCAGCCGAAGGCGATAAGGACGACCATCAAAAGCTTCCAGTCACCGCCGGAGTCTGCCACCACGAGGGCGATGAGCAGGAAGGTCGGGATGGACAGCAGGAAGTGGATAACGGCGAGGACGGCCTTTTCCGCGATTCCGCCCCACAGGGCTGCGGCACAGCCGATGAATGCGGAGATGACCAACGTGGCAAAGGACACCACGATGGCGATGGTCAGGGACCTGCCAAGACCGTGGATGGTTTGGGCATAAAGGTCATTGCCGGAATCGTTGGTACCGAACCAGTGCTCGGGGCTCGGCGGCTCAGACAGGGCGAGGAAGTCCGGTTCCGTGTAGTCCCACTGGGCAAAGAAATTGCCAAAAAGGGCGGCGAAGATGAGAAAGCCCAGGATGAAAACGCCGACGGTGGCCAGCTTGTTGCGGAAGAAGCGGCGGACGTACAGCTTGTACCGGGAAGTACCGCGGGGAACCTCCGGCAGCGTGGCCATGCGCTCGGCTTCCTCATTGCTTAAAGGATCCTCGGAGACGACCTCGGTGCGCGTAGAAACCTCGCCACGGGGCTGTTTCTTGGACATCTTTGGTTCTTTGGGATTTGTCATTTAGCTCACCCTTACTCGTGGATCCAAGGCGACAACAACGAGGTCTGCCAAGACGGCGGACACGGCCGTCATTGCGGCACCGAATGCCGCCACGGCTACCGCGCCATTGATGTCGTTCTTACTGATGGTCTGGATGAAGTACTGGCCCATACCGTTCCAGCCGAAGATGCGCTCCGTCATCACGGCACCGGTGAAGATGCCGGGCACAGAGAAGGCGACGGACGTTGCCACCGGAATGATGGAGGTGCGCAGCGCGTGCTTGCGGATGGCCTGCTGGCGGGTAAGTCCCTTTGCACGTGCGGTGCGGACATAATCCGCATCGAGGTTATCGAGCAGCAGCGTGCGCTGAGTCATGTGGTAGCTGGCGTAGCTGATGATCACCAGGGAAATCGTGGGCAAGATGAGGTGCTGCGCGGAGTCCAAGAGCTTGGGGAAGAATCCCTCGACCCCCAAGGACTTAGAGCCGACGACGTAGAAAATCTTCTTGCCGGTCAAATCGTTGATCTCCAGGGCAGCCCAGACGACGGCGATGGAGGCAACAACCACGTGGGTATTCATCGCAATGATGGAAATTCCCTGCCACACGCGGTCACCGGTCTTGTACTGGCGGGAGGCGGTGTATACACCAACGGCCACACCGATGACGATGGACAGGATGGTGGCCAGCAAGAGCAGCTGTGCGGATACCCAGATGCGGTAGCTGATCTCTTCGTTAACCATCTCACCGACCGGAGATTGTCCCCAGTCCCACTTCGTGAGGATATTGGTCAGCCAAGTCCACCAGCGCTCCAGGAGCGGGGTTTCTGGGCTGAGGTTATAAGGCTCGAGGAGGTTATTGATTTCCTCATCTGAAAGTGGTGGACGGCGCTCGGTGTAGTTCGAACGCGGGTCCAAAAACGAGGCCGCCAAGAAATAAGCCAAGTTAGTGGCTAAAAAGATCATGAGTAACCAGCCCAAGATCTTTTTGATCAAATACTTTTTCATGGGGAAATTCTCCGTGCGCGGTTAAGCAGGAAACAGTGCGAATAAATATGAAGCCAACGATGGAGTCGTTGTATGTGACCAATCTAATAAGATATAAGCGAGCGCACAATTCACGTAGCCCCGTGATGTACATCGCCAATCAAACGACAGGTATTTTTTCAGTGTAGACGCTTAGGGCCTTAAAAAGAAAAATGGGATTCAGCTGCAGATTTAAAAACCTGAATTGTTCAACAGTTATAGGGAATGCTTACCTGAAAATAAGTGAAAACGGGGGTAACCAATCAGCCAAGGCGGGCTGCTGCCCCGTGGCTGTAATAGGGCGGAACGGCTCGGTAGGCTAGACCCTTATGGAAGATCCCACTCGCATTGACCCGACCTTGGCAGCGCTGCGCAAGGCATGGGAGGGCCAGCCCGATCTGAGCCTGCCGACGCTCTTTGCCTTATTGGCCAACCGGGGCATCGGCTGGGGCGTGAGCGACGCGGAGTTAGTCACCGAACTCGAGCGGCAGGCCGAGGTGCACCCGCCGCTATTGCCCTTGGAGGGCGGCCGCGTGGGCACTGGTGTGTGGCTCGTGCTTAGCGATGCCCCCACCTCCCGCATCACCGCCGATTCCTCCCGCATCATCGTGCGCCGCCCGAATGCTCAGCCGGTGGTGTGGGAATACAGCGCCATTAGGTCAACGGGGCCTGGCCGGCCCTTCGTGGTTACGGATACTGAGGGCTTTGAACACCGCCTTGGGATCGTCTCCAGCATCATGCGCCTGGATGAGCCGCTGCCGGAACTTAGTGGCCTGAGCCGCTACGAGTTGGGTGACTTTGTCTATGTCCTCCGCGTGGGCGACGCTATCGCTGTCCTAGACCACGGACTGCATCTCTTTCACAAGGAAAACCGGCGGGTGGTTGCCCATAATTATGCGTGGAAGAGGATAGAAAAATGCCGCCCTGGCGAGGAGTTGGAGTTACTCCTCGAGGGCGGCGATTATGCGCGATTGGGCAAGGTAGTTGAGGTTCTTGTTGCAGAGACCCCAAACCCCTTATTCAGCTAAATCCTTCATCGGCTTGACCTTGGTGAAGTGCAGCTTATAGCTGGTATCTAGGTCAGCGTCGGGGAAAGCCTCCCGGAAGTCGCGCTCATTCGTTTCTACAGCGTTGGTCAGCCGCTCCAGCGGCGTGTCTGGGTTGGCAACCACCGTGTACTGCAGCGTTGGGCGGGCGCGGTCGTATGCAACCAAGCGCTCGACCCGGTCCACACCATCGAGCGAGTCCAGATCCTTGGCCACCGCGGTGGCGATGGCGTTCATGGATGCAGAGATTGCGCCATCTTCATTGGAAGCTGCGGATTCCACATTATTAAAGCGGCGGTGGCGCAGGTTCACGACGATGAGCCACAAACCAATGAGGAGCAATAGGGCAGAGGCGCCGGCCAAGACCCAGACCCACCAACTATTGTCGCCCAAAGTGCGCCACGTATCGTGGTCTACCCACTCGGCCAGGTATTCAGCAAATTCCACATTGAAGTTAATGAGAATCGGCCACACACCGAGCGCGATGAGGATGATTCCGAGCAGTCCGAGGAGGATTCGGTCAAAGGTAGCAAGCTTTTTAGACATGATTATCCATCTCCGGAATCTTCTCTACGGCTACGGTGACCTTGGGTGGGTGTGCAAGCACTTCCAAAGCGCGGCTAACAGCCGTTTCCACGCGCCCAGGCAATTCGGTATCTTGCTCATCGCCATTGACGGTAACCTTCGCGCTCTTGGTATCCGCGGAAGTCTGCGCGGACGCGACTCCCGGAACGCGGCGCGCTGCAGCAGAGCTCAAGCGCGCGACATCAACGGGACGCATCCACATGGAAGCGGACTCGGAAGCGACCTGGATGTGGGTGTTGCGGCGCGTTTTTACCGCAGCGATCACAAAGATGAGACCAACGACGATAGAGCCTACCCCAGCCCAGATCATCCACGTCTCTAATTGCTCGGTGGCAATAAGATTGAGGACCGGCTGGACCCACGATTGGGCATTGGCGTCTGCGCCGACGAGCCAGGTTTCGCGTACGCCCACAATGCCAATGGCCAGCAGGACGAAACCTAAAATGACGGTCCACGTACGCACGGCAGGAGACGCCTTGGGCTGTTGCCCGAAATGCTCAGGCATATTCATCTCAGCCATTATTGCCTCCTTGCTCGTGGAATGGGGTGATGGAAATGGCACGCAGCGGCTCAGGCCGTGGCGCATAGACATGCAGCGGGCGCTGGCTCGTTGGGGTTACCTTGATGCGCTTGAGCGGTTCCTGGCGCGGGGTCTGAACCTTGCGCAGCGGGGCGGGCCTCGCGGTCCGCACGCGCTGCTCGCTCCGGGAATTATCGATCTCGATCTTGCGCAGTGGTCGTGGGCGAGGTGACTGCACCTTGCGCAGGGGAGCCGGCCGCGCAACGCGAACGCGCTTGTACTGTTGCGCATTGTCGATGTCGATCTTGCGCAAAGGCTGTGGACGAGGGACAGAGACCTTTGCCTTCTTGGCGAAGGGACGTACCTGTCCGCTCGGGAGCAACCGAGCAGGGCGCGGGGCGCGAACACTGCGTACCCGCTCTGGGCGCGGTTCGATGATGCGGCGCGGTTCGTGATCTTCTGGAGCACTGATGTCTAGCAGCTGGTGATCCGGAAGATCAGCGGAAATGCTTCGCACCGGCGCCTCCCGCGGCGTGTCAACAGAGCGCACCGGAGTATCGCCAGGCGGCGCCGATACTCCGCGGACGGCAACTTCCTTCCCAGAAGAAATCTCGCGGATATCCGCTTCTGGTGGAACGGCAATACCGCGGACAGTCGCCTCTTGCGGGGTATCGACGGTGCGAACCGCGGCTTCTTCCGGGGTCTCGATGCCTCGCACCTCGACCGAGTCCTGGGTGACAGGCTGGGTCACGGTAGACGGGGTGACCTCCGGCGTAAAAGCCGAAGCAGCAGGGCGCTGCGCTACCTGTTCTGCGGTAACGCGAGTATCCGGAACCGATTCACCAACGGTGACATTAACGCGGGTGGTGGTATAGCCGGTGTGGGCAGCAATGGCCTCTGAAATGGCGGCACGCGTACTTTCCGCGACTGCGGTAACCGGCGATGGCCACACCACAGCGATGGTCGCGCTTACTGCGGCGACCTCACGCTCTGGGTCCATCTGTACCGAAACCCGTGGATAACCGCGTCCGCCAATGCCAGCAAGCTTGGCATCTAAATCCTTTGTGCCAGGCACGCTAGCAATTGCGGCGGTCACGATTCGTTCCATGGTCCGCAGCGAGAAACGCGTGTGGCCCTTAGTGGAACCTTCTGACATTAGCCTTGGCCTTTCTCCTTGCCAATGAGGCCATTCCACACAGCGCTGAGGTCGATGCGGCCATCAAAATGGGAGCCCAAGAGGCCACCGATGGCAGCAAGCAGCACGGCGAGCAGCATCCAACCCCAACCTAAGTACAAAAAGAAGGCGAGTAGCAGGCCGATAACAATGCCCAATGTGGTGTAATTTTTCATATCTAATCCTTCGAGGGAGCAGCGGATAAGCCATCTACGGCGTCAGAAAACTCAACGTCGACGCGATCTAGTTCCGTACATGCCTTGCGGGCGGTCGAGCGGATTTCTTCCGCCAGACGGTACAGATCAGGTTGCGCACTGATATCAACGCGGACGTTGATTTGCAGGTGGCGATCGTCGCGGGGATCGGGCCGGCGCATGCCGGAAACCCTTTCGCCCGGGAAGAGTAGGTTCACCGAGCCGTAGCGTCCGCCGTCAAGGCCCGCGACACCGTTGAGCTTTTGCACCGCTTCCGCAATTGCGTGAGCGTGGCTTACCTCGAGCTCAAATTGTGCTCGGGGTTCAGGCATTGTTCTTATGCCTGGCCCTGGTTCAGTGCAGCCTGCTCTTCAGACTCGGAGTCTTCCTTCGGCAGCTTGACGTTGTGAACAACAACGTCAACGCGCTCTACAGTCAGGCCGGTCATGCGCTCGACAGCGTTCATGATGTTGCGGCGGATTGCCTCAGCCAGCTCGTGGATGGCAACGCCGTACTCAGCGGTGATGGCGATCTCGATCTTTGCGGAGCCGTTTTCTACCTCTACGTCAACACCCTGGCGTACGTCCTCGGATGCACCGAAGGACTCGCGGATGGTGCCCATCATGCGAGCGCCGCCGCCACCGAGGGAGTCAACGCCGGAAACCTCGCGGGCTGCAATGCCGGCGATCTTGGAAACAACGACGTCATCAATGGTGGTGGTGCCGTACTGAGTCTCCAAGTTGTTGTTTACCTCGCGCTCTTCAGAAGCGGCAACGTTGTTCTCAGAGTGCTTTGCAGGAGTGTTGTTCTCAGACATGGTCTTTAAGGCCTTTCCTTAAATATTGACTTGCATGGTCGCAATATGAAATTGAAGGACCAAGAACCAACGGTTCAAAATCCCTCTTTGAGCGTACCTACCGCCTAACCGGACGTGGGGTCTGTGACAACAATATTTACCAAAACGTGATTATTGGCACTATTGCCGGGGTGGTTTGAAAAACACCAGCCCATCGTGCTTAAATACTTAGGTTGCTTTAACAGGGCAGCGCGAACCGGTAACGGACCGTCTTTAACACGGTGCATATCGGGGAGACGCTGAGCTGGTAAAGCGAACATGACACCTTCGTTGTCATCGTGGTTCAGGGCTTTCCTGAAACACAGACTGGAAGGTCATCCGATCGGGCTAGGTCCGCGCTAGAGCAGAGACACCCCGAGACGATGGACCGGAGAAGGGGCATGGCAAATAAACAGCGGCAGTTAGCGAATAGGACACCCTCCACGTGTAATGCGTGAAAACCGTCCTCTTCACAATACTTTGACTACGGGTCTTGTACCCCGTCAGGAGCACTGCAGACTGGCATTTGCCATGTGCTGTATCTCTTGGTTGTCATGACAGTCAGACCACTGGCGTTGTGTCAGGCCCCAGGCCCGG
Source organism: Corynebacterium sp. KPL1824 (assembly GCF_000478095.1). Lineage (NCBI taxonomy): Bacteria > Bacillati > Actinomycetota > Actinomycetes > Mycobacteriales > Corynebacteriaceae > Corynebacterium > Corynebacterium sp. KPL1824. Next base: position 535,520 of record NZ_KI515749.1, read on the forward strand.
ACAACGTTATAGAGAAATCGAGAAGCAATTTCCCACCGCTTCACGCCCCGGAAACGCCGGGAATGTGAAAGTGGGGAAGCGAGGAAGAGGATAAGCGTGGCGGGACAAAAGATCCGCATTCGGCTGAAGGCCTATGACCACGAGGCAATCGACGCTTCTGCAAAGAAGATCGTCGAGACCGTTACCCGTACGGGTGCTCGTGTAGTTGGCCCAGTGCCGCTCCCAACCGAGAAGAACGTGTACGCAGTTATTCGTTCTCCGCACAAGTACAAGGACTCTCGCGAGCACTTCGAGATGCGCACGCACAAGCGCCTGATCGATATTCTCGACCCGACCCCGAAGACCGTTGATGCTTTGATGCGCATCGATCTTCCGGCAAGCGTCGACGTGAACATCCAGTAAGCGACTTTGGTGGAGAACTAATAATGAGTGAAAACGAGATCAAGGGCATTCTGGGCAAGAAGCTCGGCATGACCCAGGTCTTCGATGACGAGAACCGCGTTGTTCCGGTCACCGTCGTTGAAGCAGGGCCATGCGTTGTCACCCAGATTCGCACCCCCGAAACCGATGGCTACAGCGCCATCCAGATCGCCTTTGGCGAGATTGACCCACGCAAGGCAAACAAGCCTGAGTCTGGTCACTTCAAAAAGGCTGGCGTAACCCCGCGTCGTCACGTTGCGGAAATCCGCATGGACGACACCTCCGCATACGAGGTTGGCCAAGAGGTCAAGGTAGACATCTTCGAAGGCATCACTTTCGTTGACGTCACCGGCCAGACCAAGGGCCACGGCTACGCTGGTGCTATGAAGCGCCACGGCTTCCAGGGTCAGGGCGCAGCTCACGGTAACCAGGCCGCTCACCGCCGCGTTGGTGGTATCGGTGGCGCTGCTACCCCAGGCCGCGTCTTCAAGGGCAAGCGCATGGCTGGCCGCATGGGCCACGACCGCGTGACGACCCAAAACCTGAAGATTCAGAAAGTCGATGTCGAGTCCAACCTGCTGCTCATCAAGGGTGCTATCCCTGGTGCGCGCGGCGGCCTCGTCACCGTTAAGACCGCAGTGAAGGGCGGTGCACACGCATGAGCAACCTCAAGCTAGACGTCCACACCTCTGAAGGTAAGACCAATGGCTCCGTGGACCTGCCGGCTGAAATCTTTGACACCGAGGCATCCGTTGCTTTGATGCACCAGGTTGTCAACGCACAGCTTGCTGCTGCTCGTCAGGGCACCCACGCCACCAAGACCCGCGGCGACGTCCGCGGTGGTGGCCGTAAGCCTTTCCGCCAGAAGGGCACCGGTCGTGCGCGCCAGGGTTCCATCCGTGCGCCGCACTACACCGGCGGTGGCACCGTCCACGGCCCGCAGCCACGTAGCTACGCACAGCGCACCCCTAAGAAGATGATCAAGGCTGCTCTCTTCGGTGCGTTGTCTGACCGTGCTCGCAACGAGCGCATCCATGTCATCGAAGAGTTGGTTCCAGGCCAGAAGCCGTCCACCAAGGCGGCCAAGGCTTTCCTCGAGTCCCTGACCGAGCGCGACAACGTGCTGCTGGTTATCGGCCGCGAGGACATCAACGCCCGTCGTAGCGCTAATAACCTGCCGAACGTTCAGATCCTGGACGCCGGTCAGCTCAACACCTACGACGTTCTCTACTCCGATGACGTTGTGTTCTCCGTTGAGGCGCTACACACCTTCATCACTCGCGCTACCGGCGCGGATAAGGAGGAGAACTAATGGCTAAGATTTCTAACCCGCGCGATGTCATCATCGCCCCGGTTGTATCTGAGAAGTCCTACGGTCTGATGGAGCAGAACGTTTACACGTTCTTCGTCTCCCCAGACTCCAACAAGTCCCAGATTAAAGATGCCGTCGAGCAGATCTTTGACGTGAAGGTCGACTCCGTGAATACCGTAAACCGTGCAGGTAAGCGCAAGCGCACCCGCACCGGCTTCGGTCAGCGTAAGTCCACCAAGCGCGCATACGTGACGCTCCGTGAAGGCAGCGACTCCATCGACGTCTTCGGCGCAGGCGCTTAAGCGCCACCGGAGAGCCGAAAGGAAAAGGAAGAATTATGGCTATTCGTAAGTACAAGCCGACAACTCCGGGTCGCCGCGCATCCTCCGTATCTGAGTTCGACGAGATCACTCGTTCGACTCCGGAGAAGTCCCTGCTGCGCCCGCTGAGCAAAACCGGTGGTCGTAATAACTACGGCCGCATCACCACCCGCCACATCGGCGGTGGCCACAAGCGCCGTTACCGTCTGATCGACTTCCGTCGTAACGACAAGGACGGCATTCCGGCAAAGGTCGCTCACATCGAGTACGACCCGAACCGCACCGCAAACATTGCATTGCTGCACTACGTAGATGGCGAGAAGCGCTACATCATCGCGCCGAAGGGCCTGAAGCAGGGTGCTGTTGTCGAGTCCGGCCCGAACGCAGATATCAAGGTGGGCAACAACCTGCCGCTGCGCAACATCCCGACCGGTTCGACCATCCACGCTGTTGAGCTCAAGCCGGGCGCTGGCGCAAAGCTGGCCCGTTCTGCTGGTGCTTCCATCCAGCTGCTGGGTAAGGAAGGCAAGTACGCCGTTCTGCGTATGCCGTCTTCTGAAATCCGTCGCGTGGACATCCGTTGCCGCGCAACGGTTGGTGAAGTTGGCAACGCCGAGCAGATGAACATCCGCTGGGGCAAGGCCGGCCGCATGCGTTGGAAAGGCGTTCGCCCGACCGTCCGTGGTGTCGTTATGAACCCGGTTGACCACCCACACGGTGGTGGTGAGGGTAAGACCTCCGGTGGTCGCCACCCAGTGTCCCCATGGGGTCACAAGGAGGGTCGCACCCGCAACCCGAACCGTTACTCCAACAACATGATCGTGCGCCGTCGTCGCCCGAACAAGAAGCGCTAAGAGGAGGTAAACAATGCCACGCAGCCTTAAGAAAGGCCCGTTCGTCGATGAGCACCTCCTCAACAAGGTGGATGCTCAAAACGATGCAGGCACCAAGCAGGTCATCAAGACCTGGTCTCGCCGCTCGACCATTCTCCCCGATTTCATCGGACACACCTTCGCCGTCCACGACGGCCGCAAGCATGTGCCGGTCTTCATCGAGGACTCCATGGTCGGCCACAAGTTGGGCGAGTTTGCACCAACCAAGACCTTTAAGGGTCACGTCAAGGATGACAAGAAGGGACGTCGATAAGCGATGAGTGAGACCATCACCTCCGCATCCGCCACGGCCCGCTACGTCCGCGTTACCCCGATGAAGGCACGTCGTGTGCTCGATCTGGTCCGCGGCAAGTCCGTAAGCGAAGCTTTGGCAATCCTGAAGTACGCACCGCAGGGTGCTTCCAAGCCAGTTGCAAAGGTCGTTGCTTCCGCAGCCGCAAACGCTGAGAACAACTTCGGCCTCGACCCACGCACCCTGGTCATCTCCGAGGCATACGCCAACGAGGGTCCGACCATGCGTCGTTTCCAGCCGCGTGCACAGGGTCGTGCATTCATGATTCGTAAGCGCACCAGCCACATCACCGTGGTTGTCGAAAGCCAGCAGGAAGGGGCCAAGTAATGGGCCAGAAGATCCATCCTCACGGCCTACGTTTGGGCATCACCTCCGACTGGAAGACCCACTGGTTCGCGGATAAGGACTACGCGAACTACGTAGCCGAAGACATCAAGATTCGTAACTACCTCAACAAGGGCCTCGAGCGCGCCGGCATCGCCGACATCGTTATCGAGCGCACCCGTGACCGCGTCCGCGTGGACATTCACACCGCCCGTCCGGGCATCGTGATTGGCCGCCGCGGTGCTGAGGCTGACCGCATCCGCCGCGAGTTGGAAAAGCTCACCGGCAAGATGGTTGCCCTCAACATCCTCGAGGTCAAGCAGGTAGACGCAAACGCAACCCTCGTTGCTCACTCCATCGCGGAGCAGCTGGTTAACCGCGTCGCATTCCGTCGTGCAATGCGCAAGGCTATCCAGTCCGCTATGCGCCAGCCACAGGTTAAGGGCATCAAGATCCTGCTGTCTGGTCGCCTGGGCGGTGCAGAAATGTCCCGCGTTGAGCGCTACCACGAGGGCCGCGTTCCGCTGCACACTCTTCGCGCCGAGATCGACTACGGCACCGCAGAGGCCCACACCACCTTCGGCCGCATCGGCATCAAGGTGTGGATCTACAAGGGTGACGTCGTCGGTGGCGTACGCGAGTCCGAACTGAACGCTCCGGCACAGGGCCGTGGCCGCGGTGACCGCAACGGTCGCTCCCGCCGCGGTGGCCAGCGCCGCCAGCGTGCACAGCAGAAGCAGGAGGGCTAATCCATGCTTATTCCTAAGCGTGTTAAGTACCGCCGTCAGCACCGCCCGAGCCGTCGTGGCGTGTCCAAGGGCGGAAACCGCATTAACTTCGGCGATTACGCAATCCAGGCACTGGAGCCTGCGTACATCACCAACCGTCAGATTGAGGCCGCACGTATTGCCATCAACCGCCACGTTAAGCGTGGTGGCAAGGTGTGGATCAACATCTTCCCGGACCGTCCGTTGACCCAGAAGCCGCTCGGTGTTCGTATGGGTTCCGGTAAGGGCCCGGTTGAGAAGTGGGTGGCTAACGTGAAGCCTGGCCGCGTACTTTTCGAGATGAGCTACCCAACTGAGGCTGTTGCAATCGAGGCTCTGCGCCGCGCTGGCCAGAAGCTTCCTTGCAAGGTCCGCATCATCAAGAAGGAGGACCAGTTCTAATGGCAACCGGTACCCCCGCCCACGAGTTCCGTGAGCTCGACAACGCAGAGCTGGAAACCCGTCTGAAGGATGCGAAGGAAGAACTGTTCAACCTTCGTTTCCAGAAGGCCACCGGCCAGCTGACCAACAACCGCCGCATCGGCACGGTTAAGCGCGACATTGCCCGCATCTACACCGTTCTGCGCGAGCGCGAGCTGGGCCTGTCTGTCGCTCCGGGAGCTGAGGCTTAATCATGAGTGAGGCTAACGTGACTGAATCCAAGAAGGGACCAACTCCGAAGAAGGAGAAGGTCAAGGGTGCTCCTAAGGTCCGCACCGGCTACGTCGTCTCGGACAAGATGTCCAAGACCATCGTCGTCGAGATCGAAGACCGCAAGCAGCACGCTCTGTACGGCAAGATCATGCGCTCTAACAAGAAGGTTAAGGCGCACGATGAGGAAGAAATCGCAGGCGTAGGCGATCTCGTACGTATCGCTGAGACCCGCCCGCTGTCCAAGGACAAGCACTTCCGTCTCGTAAAGATCATCGAGAAGGCTAAGTAAACCCTAGCCAGCGCAGCCCCTGTACCGGACCACATGGTTCGGCGCAGGGGCCTCTCGCGGTTTTAGGGCTCTTAAGGACGGGCCCTTCCATAAAACCAATAGGGCACCCAGGTGACGCCGTCGGTGGGCAAGCCCCAGCCTTTCACCGCGAGGCCGCGGACCTTCTTTGCCAAATCTCCCTCGCCGGAGACCCACACGTACCCTGGCACCGAGTCACCGGCATAATCTGCTTCCAGCGCGGCAACGACGGAATCCGCCTCCTGGTGCGGCTCGGTGCGAAGGACGCGCAGGCTGCGCACGCTGGGCTCCCACCTAGCCGCGAGCCCGGGTTCTACTTCGTCATCGCTAGTGACCACCGCTACAACGTCGGTGGAAGCGAGCTTCGCCGGGTCATGTTCCTCTTGAAAGGCAAGGATGTGCCGCAGGGCAGGCAGGGCAGAGGCATCGGCGACCAATAGCTGCGCAGCCTCTGTCGGCCGCCACATCTCGTTGCAGGTAAAGAACCCCGCCGTATCGCCGGGTTGCGCGCGCAGAATCCACCGCGAGCCGGGGCCGGAATCGCCGTGGGTGACTACATCGACATCGACAGTCGCGTCCTCAGGGTGCAGCGCGCGTATGGTGTACCAGCGCAGGTCTGGACGCGTTTCCTCGTCCATATCGGCCACCGCCGCGCGGATATTGACGCCATCGACGGGGAAGGGCGCAAATTCCTGCCCGGCTTGCGGCATGACGAGGCCAAAGTATTCATCGGGGCCGGCGAGCTCATACGTCCGGAACGCCTCAGCGTGAAATGTCAGGCGGTGCAGCCGCGGCCGGATCTGCTCATTAGCGGTGAGGGTAACGGGGATCAATTCGTGTTCAGGCATCGTGGACGATTGTAAGGAAGAATTCATGCGTCCAACATACCTGTGCACAGTTAAGCCTTGCCTAATTCTTTCGGGGGGGGTAGGATATGCCACGTCATTTACCTCCTTTACCGAAAGGGTTAGCCTCATGAAGATTTTCGGACGCCGCACCATGGGTGTTGTGGCACTGCTGTCCGCCGGAGCCGTGGCCTTAGTCGGCTGCTCGCGCGGTGAGGGCGACGAAAGCACGCAGTCGTCCACCGAAGCCGCCAGCGAGGAGCGCGTGGCTAGCCTGGGCTTGGGCGATGCCGATACGCTGCTCGCCCTGGGTATTACTCCCGTGACGGTGGCGCCATGGGGCGCTGAGGGTGACGGCGATCCTTCCGGTGTTGGCCCTTGGTCAAAGAAGCTGCTTGGCGATGCCAAACCTGAGACCATCTACAACACCGCAACCGGTTTCACCGCGGAGACCTTCGAGCAGATCACCGCTGCCGATCCCACCAAGATCATTGCGGTGAACCAGGCGGTGGATGCTCGCGCGAAGGAATCCCTGGAAGAAATCGCGCCGACTACCGTCAAGCCTGATGGGTATGAAGACTGGCAGATTCCCTGGGAAAAGCAGGTAGAGGCCATTGCGGACGCTGTGGATAAGGAAGACGACGGCGAAAAGCTCATCAAGGACACCGAAAAGGCCTTCGAGGAATTCCGCCGCGAGCACACCGAATTGCAGGGCAAGTCCGCGGCCATCGTCATGCCTTATGACGGAAAGATTGGCCTGTACACAGATGAGGATGGGCGCGGACAGTTCATCGAGGATCTTGGCATGGAGATCCCCGATGAGTTGAAGGGCGATGGCAGCAGCTTCTTCGTTGACATTGCCCCGGAAAACTACGCAAAGCTCAACCAGGTTGAGCACCTCTTTGTCCTGGATTACAACGGCTCCGCGGATGTCTTGAAGAAGGATAAGACCTTCCAGGGCCTCGATATTGTCAAGGATGGGCGCGTGCGCTACCTGGACATGGATACCGGCAACGCCATGAGCATGCCGAACCCAGTGACCATCCCCTGGGCAATAGATAAGTTTGAAGAGAAGCTGTAATTGTCAGCAACCACGAAGGACAGCCAGACTATCCAGACGGGTTCCACAGCGCAAAACCCCACAGCCACACCGGTGATGGCGCGGGGAAAGGGGCGCAAGACGTTCCTTGTCTCCCTTATCCTCGCCAGCCTGGCGCTGGCGGTGGCGTCCTTGGCGCTGGGTTCCCGTTCCATTCCGCCTGATGAGGTCATCGCCGCGCTGCGCGGGGCAGGCGAGCAGGATATCCGCGATATCGTGTGGAACCTGCGCATGCCGCGCACCTTCTTGGCCTATTTCGCCGGCGCTGCCCTTGCCGTCGCCGGTGTCTTGGCGCAATCTTGGACCAGGAACCCGCTGGCGGACCCCGGATTTATCGGTATTACCGCAGGCGCCTCGTTCTTCGTTGCCCTAGGTACGGCCATTGGCATTGCTACCACCACCGGCATGCGCACCACCCTCGCGCTCGTCGGCGCGGGCATTACCACGCTGCTGGTTTTGGCCGTCTCGCGGCGGTTCCAGGATCCGCTAACGCTCATTCTCGTCGGCGCCGGCGTCTCAGCAGCCCTGGGATCGGGCGCGGTGATCATCGGCCTGTATTCCACGGACGTCCTCGATAGCATGCGGCGCTGGACCATCGGCTCAACCTTCGGGCGCGGCCCAGAAGACGTCGCCATCGCGGGTATTGGCCTGCTCATCGGCCTGGTATGCGCGGCGATGGCGGCCAGGCCGCTTGACCTTTTGGCCATGGGGGAGGAGTCCTCGCTTGCCTTGGGCGGGTCTCCAACCACTGCGCGGGTGGGCGCAGCACTGAGCGTCGTGGTGCTGGCCGGCAGCGCCACGGCGGCGACGGGCCCCATTGCCTTCGTCGGCTTTGCCATCCCCCACATCGTGCGGCGGGTGGTTGGCCCCAGCGTGGCCACGATGCTCTTGCCCTCCGCGCTTCTGGGCGGTTGCGCCGTGCTTGCCGCCGATATCATCGGGCGGCTTATCGTGGGTAACTCGGAGCTAGAGATGTCTATCGTGCTTGCCATCGTGGGCGCGCCCTTCCTCATTTGGGGCGCCCACCGTGGCGTGGGCAGAGCGTGGGGCGATAACGCATGACAACAATAAGCAGTATCCTGCAAGCGCAGCAGCGTCGCAGGCACGTCCGCGTGCTCGCCTCTACACTCGTATTTGGCCTTATTGCGCTTGCCGCCTACCTGGTATTGCTGGGGCAAGGCCCGCTGGAATTGAGCCCGCGGCAGGTCCTCGATGTGCTCACCGGCGGCGGCAGCGAGAGCCACATCAGGGTGGTGTGGGACTTGCGCCTGCCTGTTGCCATCGCCACCGTCATCGTCGGCGCCGCCCTCGGTGTGGCCGGTTCGTGGACGCAGACCATGGCGCGCAACCCACTGGCATCGCCGGATATTTTGGGCGTGACCGGCGGTGCATCGGTCCTGGTGGTGCTGGGCACTGTGCATTCGCGCCCCAGTTTCGCGGACGGCATCCCGGACTTCTGGTGGCGGGCATGCTTGGCGATGATCGGCGCCCTCCTCGTCGTCATCCTCCTCGCCGTCTTGGGTGGCATCGGCACGAGCAATCGCATCGTCATCGTCGGCATCGCCTTATCGCTGATGTTTCAGGCCATCGTGGCGTATTTGATGCGCAGCGCCCAGATCCAGCGCGCGGCCGAGGCACAAACGTGGCTGGCGGGCTCGACCGGGTTTGTGCGCATGGAGGTCATCGTTCCCTTACTCGTGGCGTTAGCGCCGTTTATTGCCATAGGCATCTGGTGCGCGCGGGAGCTGCCGCTGCTTGCCCATGATGATTCCTCCGCGACCACCCTGGGCGTCAATATCTCCCGCCAGCGCGCCCTGCTGCTCATCGCGGCAACCGGCATCTGCGCCGTGGTGGTTTCGGTGGTCGGACCCATCGGGTTTATCGCCCTGCTGGCACCGCACCTGGCGCGGATGGTGGCGCGCACGCCTACGCCCTCGCCGGTGGCATCGGCAGCCGCGGGCGCGGCTCTGCTGACCGTGTGCGCCGTCATTGCCGGCGCGATTCCGGTCAACGCCCCGGTGGGTGCGGTTTCCTCGGTCATCGGCGGCTGCGCCCTGGTGGTATTGGTGTGGAATGCGGCCCGGCGCAGTTAAAAGCCGTGGCGCGGCACAGCGAAGTTCAGTCCAGCCCGCCACCCAAATAGTGCTACACACTCGTACGTGGATGAAGGAAAAGATATGACGGATAATCAGCCCACGAGCCCGAAGCGCCGGTGCAGCCTCCAAGCCACCGGCATCCATGCGGGATATAAGGACGGCGAGGATATCCTCTCCGGCGTCGACCTGCATGCCCGCGCCGGTGAGGTCACCACGCTCATCGGGCCCAATGGCTGCGGCAAGTCCACGCTGCTCAAGACGCTGTCTAAAATCCTGGCCCCGCGGCAGGGTAGCGTCATGGTCGGGGAGGCTGACCTGCATGCGATGAACGCGAAGGAAGCCGCGCAGCAGGTGGCGCTGCTGCCGCAGCACCCCGTGGCCCCCGATGGATTGCGGGTAGGCGAGTTGGTCGCGCGCGGGCGCCACCCCTATCAGGGCAGGATGCGCGGTCTTTCTCCTTCGGACCGGGAGATCATCGCCCAGGCCTGCGAAGCCACGGAGATTGTGGACTTCCTCGACCGCGATATTGCCTCCCTATCGGGCGGGCAGCGCCAGCGCGTGTGGCTGGCTTTGGCGCTGGCGCAGGATACGCCGGTGCTGCTTCTCGATGAACCCACCACCTTCCTCGACCCCGCCCACGCCATGAGCATGCTGGAGCTGGCTCGCGCACAGGCGCGCGCCGGCAAAACGGTGGTTGTGGTCCTGCACGATCTTATGCTCGCGGGCCACTATTCCGATTCCATGGTGGTGATGAAGGCCGGCGATATCATCGCGCGCGGTGCACCCAAGCAGGCGCTGGCTCCAAAGGTATTGGCGCAGGCCTATGGCATCGAGGCGGAGGCCTGGGACGACCTGCTTGGCGATGCCCCCATTATCGTCCCCCGCCGCGTCCTCCCCAGCGACAACTAAGCGCTCCCCGCGCTAAGCGCCAGGAGCGCTTGGTTCGGCTACTGCCGCGCCAACCGGCGGATATCCAAAACCGAAATGGCGATGATGAAGAGGTTGAGCACGCAGCCCACGCTCAGCAGGAAATTGCCGATGCGGTAGGTTCCTGTGCCGACTGCCGCCATGTTGCCGTAGATGTAGATCCAGATTCCCCAGCCCACTAGCAGCACGATGCCGGCGATGCCGGAGAGCAGCTTGAGGCTGCGTGGGGAGGCGGGGGCGAAGAACTTAAAGGCGGCATCAATAAGCGCGGCCGCTGCAAGGACGATGCTTAATCCACCCGAGAGCCACAGCGGGAGCAGGGCTGCGGTACCAATGACAACGGGGAGGATGAATGCGAGGAACACTAAGAGGAATAGGCCCAGGTGTATCCACAGCGTGCGTTTGGTGTAGCTCATAAGGCTGACTCTACTTCCTTGCGCAGTGGGGGATTGGCGCCGGTGCGGGAGACGGTGATGCCGGCTGCGGTGGCAGCAAAGTGGAGGATATCGCGCCACTCTTCGGTGCTTAGTGCTGCGGCCTTGTTTGCATCGAGGCTGCGATCATCGAGTTGCGTCAGTAGGGCTGCCATGATGGTGTCGCCGGCGCCGATGGTATCGGTGACCTCTACCGCGGCTGCAGGAACGTCGAGAGAAGTATCCCCAGCCCTGACGCTAATTCCGTCGCCGCCGCGGGTGGTGGCCACGATGGGGACCTGGTGGGTGAACTCCTCGCCTAAAAAGTCCACCTCTTCATCCGATAGCTTCAACACCGAGACGTGTGTCAGCAAATCCGCCAAGAATTTCTTATGCGCCTCGGTGGCATAAAAAGGCCGGATATTGGGATCTAGGGCCACGAGCGTTCCCTGCGCGGCGAAGTCCCTGAGCAGCTGCGCATAGCGGGAAGCGCCCGGTTCCAAGGCCAGGGAGACGGTACCGAAGCAGGCGATATCTGCCGGAGCTAGTTTGGGCTCAACGAAGCGATCTGCGGTGCCTTCCACATAAAAGTTATAGGAGGCCGTGCCGTTTTCCGCGATGGTGGTCACCGCCAAGGTGGTCGGTTCTTCGCCGCGCTGCACGTGGGCGGTTTCGACGCCTTCTTCTTCAAGGCGCCGGAATAATTCCTGGCCAAACCCATCGGTAGAAATCCGCGATTGAAATTCCACGTCCGCGCCCAAGCGCGCCGCGGCGATGGCCACGTTGAAGGGGCCGCCGCCCAGCGCCGGGGTGAGGTCATTCAAGCGGCCGGGGGATACCGGAACCAGGTCCACGAGGCCTTCGCCGCACACATGAATAGTCATAGTTCCATAGTATCGGGGACATGAACCACCGACCGAACTTTCACCTTGCGCCACCACTGGGCCGCCTCAACGACCCCAATGGCCTTTTTGTGGATGGCGATATTCTGCACGCGTATTACCAGCATGACCCTGCCTTTCCGCACAAGCCCAGCCGGACCGGCTGGGGTCACGCCACCACCACGGTATCCGCGCCCACACCGTGGCGGCATTATCCCGATGCTCTTTATCCTGACCTGCCCTATGACAAGGATGGGTGCTACTCCGGTGGGGCCGTTGTTGACGGCACGGACGTGTGGCTTTTTTATACCGGGAACCTGAAAGAAGACGGGCGCCGCATCCCATCACAGAACCGCGTGCGGGTCATGGACCCCTCTGGGCCGGAAGGCGGGATTTATGTCCGCGATACCGCCAACCCGCTCATCGCTGATTCTCCGGAGGGGTATACCGGCCACTTCCGCGATCCCCATATTTCCCGCGCCGGGAAGGGATGGCGCATGGTCATTGGTGCGCAAACGGAAGACGAACGCGGAATCATCGTGCTGTATTATTCGCAGGATTTAAGGCAGTGGGAGTTCCAGGGTGAGCTTGTTTTTGATGATCCCGCGCAGCTTCCGGGTGGCTATATGTGGGAGTGTCCCAACTTGCTGACCTTTGGGGATAAACACGTGTTGATCTTCTGTCCGCAGGAGGAAACCGACCGGTGCGGCTACGTCGTCGGCACCTTGGACGGGCTTAATTTCCACGTTGAGCGCGGCTTTACCCTGCTGGATTACGGCACGCAGTTTTATGCGCCGCAGGCAACCGAGGAAAATATCCTGTTGGGCTGGATGGGCATGCCCGCTCATGATGAGACTCCAACGCAGGGGTGGGTGCATACCTTGACTATTCCGCGGCGGCTGTGGCTGGAGGATAACTATCTGTGCCAAGAACCGCTGTGGTCTGCGCTGCCGGAAACCCGCGGCAGGGACGGCTTTGGCTCGACCATCGATATAACGGGGGAGGGAGCTTATGCGCTTGTCGATGCCACCGGGAAGGAAGCATTCCGCGTGGTGCAAGGCGGTGGCACCATCTCTTTCAACGGCGGTGAGCCGATCACATGCCCCGATGGAGAAATGCGGCTCATCGCCGATGGCTGCGCCGTAGAAGTCTTTGCCGGCGGCGGTCGCATCGCCGCGGCATTCGCCGTTTTTGGGGATGCTCCCTGGCAGGCATGGGAGCCGCTGGACTAAGACCTTGCGGAACTAGGATCGACAGCTTTTTGTTTTGTGGACATTTCGGCCCAAACAGACTTAAATGGGAAGTAGTCAATCACATTCGGTCATTTAATGTGACCTAAATAACAAAGGTTGGTCCATGGAGCATCAAGAGGTCGCCGCCCGCACTCTCAAGGCATTAGGCGGCGAAGAAAATATTATTGCCCTTGCCCACTGCGCCACGCGCTTGCGCATGGTGTTGGATGATTCGGACAAGGTTGATACCGCAGCGCTAGACAACGATCCGGATCTGAAGGGCACCTTCGAAGCCGGTGGCATGTTCCAGGTCATCGTGGGCCCGGGCGATGTCAATATCGTCTTTCAGGAAATGACCAAATCCATTTCCAAGGACGTCGCCGTGTCCACCGATCGCTTGAAGGATATTGCCGCGGAATCCGGCAACTGGTTTTCCCGCGCGGTCAAGGTCTTGGCCGATATCTTTGTTCCGCTAATCCCTATCCTGCTCGGCGGCGGTTTGTTGATGGCATTAAATAATGTGCTGACCGCGCCGGGACTATTTGGGGATCAATCCGTCATCGAAATGTATCCTTCGTGGGAAGGGTTTGCCGGACTGGTCAACCTCTTGGCATCCGCTCCCTTTGCCTTCTTGCCCATCCTCGTGGGCTTTACTGCTACTAAGCGCTTTGGCGGCAATGAATTCCTCGGCGCGGGTATGGCCATGGCGATGGTCATGCCGGATTTGGTTAGCGGCTATAACGTTGCCGAGGCTATTGAAAATGGCGAGATGCCCTACTGGGATATCTTTGGCATCGACGTTGCCCAAGCTGGCTACCAGGGCTCGATCTTGCCCATTCTGGTCATCGCCTGGATCCTGGCGACGATTGAAAAGTTCCTGCACAAGCACCTCAAGGGCACCGTGGACTTCATGCTCACACCCCTGCTTACCCTGCTGGTGACGGGCTTTATTACCTTTATGGGGCTGGGCCCAATCTTGCGCACCGCCGGTGAGTGGTTGGGTATGGGGCTGGCCAACTTGTATGACTTTGCCGGTCCCGTGGCGGGCTTCCTTTTCGGTCTGGTTTATTCGCCGATCGTCATTACCGGCCTACACCAATCCTTCCCGCCCATTGAGACGATGCTGTGGAATGAGGGCGGTTCCTTCATCTTCCCCATTGCCTCGATGGCCAATATTGCCCAGGGTGGTGTGGCCTTGGCCGTGTACTTCTTGGCGCGCTCCGAAAAGCTCAAGGGCTTGGCCGGTGCCTCCGGTATCTCGGCGCTGTTTGGTATTACTGAGCCCGCGATCTTCGGCGTTAACCTGCGGCTGCGGTGGCCGTTTTATATCGGTATGGCGGCATCAGCCATCGCCTCTACGTTCATCGCCATTTTCGGCGTGCTTGCGGATGCCCTCGGCGCCGCCGGCTTCATCGGTTTCGTCTCCGTTCCCCGCTTTGTCCCAACCTTCTTGCTGTGTGGTGTCATCTCCTTCGCCGTAGCCTTCATCGGGGCCTACCTGTACGGGCAGGTGCTCATCCACCGCAACGGCACCATTGATCCTGATGAGGTCAACCCTCCCGCTGCGCAGGCTTTGGCCGCCGAGGCTGCTGAGGAGTCTGCTGCCGCTGGCTCCGCCGCCGCAGATGCCGCGACAATATTTTCTCCGCTAGAGGGAAATGCCCTGCCCCTATCCAAAGTTAAGGACCCCATGTTCGCCGGGGGCAAGCTGGGTAAAGGTGTTGCCATCGAACCGACGGTGGGCAAGCTCGTCGCGCCTGCAGATGGCACCATCACCGTGACCTTTCCTTCCCACCACGCCTACGCCCTGCGCGTGGACGACCCAGCGGTGGGGCCGATTGACATCCTTATGCACATTGGCTTCGATACAGTAAACCTCAAGGGCGAACACTTCACCTCGCATGTCAATAAGGGCGATACCGTCAAGCAAGGCGAGGTTCTGGCTGAATTCGATATCGAGGCCATCAAGGAAGCAGGCCTGCCGGTAACGACGCCGATCGTTGTGTCCAATGCCAAGAAGACCGGTCCCGTTATTCCCACCGCGGCCTTCCGCGAGGGTGAACTCATTGGCTCTGGGACGGACCTATTTACCGTTGACCCGAAGGCTCAGCAGGGGACATCGAAACCTTCTACAAAGGAAGCTACGTCTTAAGGGACGGACAAGACAAAGGCTGGGGATAAACCCCAGCCTTTTTACTTGTTTGTGTGTCTTAGGCCCCGTTGCGAGCCCGGCGGGCGAGCGCATTGCCCAAGCCCTGGATTGCTTGTACCACCACGATGAGGATGATCACGGTGAGGATAATGGCTACGGTATCGAATTGCTGATAACCATACGAGACCGCCAAGTCACCGACGCCGCCGCCACCGATGGTTCCGGCCATCGCAGTGGCAGAAATCAACGTGATGGTGGAGGTGGTCAGCGCCAAGATGATCGAGGCCTTAGCCTCTGGCAGCAAGAAATAACGGATGGTTTGCCACAGGGAAGCGCCCATGGATTCCGCAGCTTCGAGGATGCCATCGCCAACTTCCAACACCGATTGCTCGATGAGGCGGGCCATAAACGGCGCGATGAAGATGGTTAGCGGCACCAGCGCCGCGGTCATGCCAATGGAAGTGCCGACGATAAGGCGCGTGAACGGGACGATCGCCACCATCAAGATGATAAACGGCAAGGAGCGCACCGTATTGACGAGGAAGTCAGTGATCCTAAACAGCACGCGGTTGGGGTACATGCCCTGTGGATTAGCAAGTACCAGGATGATTCCCAGGGCAACTCCGCCGATCGTTCCTAAAAAGAGGGAAATGCCCACCATATAAAGGGTTTGCCAGCCGGCCTCTAGGTATTGATCGATAGAAACCTTGGTATCGAAGATCTCAGTTAAATCCATTAGTTCACTACCTCTGCGTTGAGTTGGCCCTGCTGCTGTATCCACTGCACGGCATCGTTAAGCGCAGCTTCATCCTTATTGACGAGCCCGAGCACCAGCGTGCCAACCGTGCCATCGCGCAGGGCCACGTCGGAGGCGTGGATAAGATCCGTGTCGATGCCCCGTTGCACCAAGCCGTTGACAAGGCCTTTTGCCGCGCCGCTGTGGTGGGTGACGCGCAGGACGCGGTCATAGTGGGAGGCATTGACCGTGTCTTGCACCGACGCTGGAAGGTGCTGCGGGAGTACGGTCTCCACGAGCCGCTGCGTCAGGGGTTGCTGCGGGGCAGAAAAGACGCCGCTTACGGCACCATTTTCGATGACATGGCCGTCCTCCATGACCACAACGGTGTCCGCGATGCGGGAGATAACACCCATCTCATGCGTGATGATGACGACGGTGATATCCAATTCCTGGTTCACGCGGACGATGAGATCCAGAATCTGGTCAGTCGTTAGCGGGTCGAGGGCTGACGTCGGTTCATCGCACAGCAGAATCTTTGGGTTGGTGATTAAGGCGCGGGCGATCCCGACGCGTTGGCGCTGACCACCGGAAAGCTGCTTTGGCAGCGATTGGGCGCGCCCTTCAAGCCCCACCATTTCTAGCACCTCGGTGACGCGCTGCTGGATTTCCTTCTTCGGGGTCTTGGCCAGGATGAGCGGCATCGCCACGTTCTGAGCCACCGTCTGCGTATCGAGTAGGTTGAAGTGCTGGAATACCATCGACACTTCTCCGCGCAGCTCGCGCAGTTGTTTCTTGGACAGCGCATTAAGGTCACGGCCTAGAACATTGACCGTTCCAGCGGTGGGCTTTTCCAGTCCGTTAATGGTGCGCAGCAAGGTGGACTTGCCGGCACCGCTCGTGCCGACGACCCCGAAGATGGATCCCTTTTCGATGTCCAAGTTGACACCTTCCAGGGCCGTCACCGAGGCCGACTTGGTGCGAAAGGTCTTGCCTAAGTCGCGAAATTCAACATCAAGCATGGAGAAAGTTCCGTATTACTTCTTGAGCGAGTCTGGGACGAACCAGTAGTTTTCCTCGTTCACGCTATCGACGTGGTCGAGGAACTCCTGGGACTTATAGGCCTCAATAACTGCCTTAGCCCAGTCGGCGTCCTTCTTGTCTTCCGTGGTGACGGCCTGGAGGATGAGGTCATCGCTGAGGTCTTCTTCCCCAAGGGCCAGGGAAGGATCGACCTTGGAGGAATAAGCAATGGAGCCTGGGATAATACCCCAGTCAACATCGTCCATGGAGCGCGGAATGGTAGCAGAGTCCATCGGCTGAATCTTGAGGTCGTGCGGATTGTCCTCAATATCATTGACCGTCAAGAGGTTCTGGTCAGCATCGTCCTTCATGGTGAGCCAGCCAAGCTTGACCAAAAGGCGGAATGCTCGAGTCTGGTTCGAACCGTCCTGAGGGATGGCAACGGTGTGGCCCTTATCCACATCATCAATGGACTTATGGGACTTGGAGTAAATCTTGGTCTTAACGGTGGGGATATCGGTGAGGTTGGTCAGCTCGGACCCAGTCTCTTGGTTGTAGACGTTCATGTACGCCGTGTGCTGGTCTACGTTGAGATCAATCTGCCCCTCGGATAGAGCGACATCTGCCTGTCGCAGCTCGGAGAAGTCCGTGTAATCGACCTTAAAGCCTTCATCTTCAAGGATTGGCTCAATTCCGTCCTTGAAAAGCTCGGAATATGGCCCTGGGGAAGTACCGACCTGAATCGTATCCGTATCGCCGTCGTCTTCATTATCGCTAGCGCAAGCGCCCAGGGTGAGTGCGGTTGCGGCAGCGGTTACCGATGCGCCAATTTTTGTAAATAGAGAGCGTGACATGAGGAACCTTTAAATAGTAGACGTAAAAGTGGACGCCTAATAGACTACCCGGTTCAACTATATAGACCAAGTTGTACGGAGTGAAATCTCTGTGTTTCGAGGGTTGGTCTGGCCGCTGGGGGTTGGCATTTCCGCAGGTGGCCCGGGAAAAATATAGACCGTGCATAAATAATCGGGGGAATTTAATAGGATTTACTATGCAAAATTGTACAGGCCGGTCTAGTTGTGTGTCAGGGCGCAAAAGCTTTGCGATGCTCCTTTTAGGAGCGGAGAGGGCGTGGGGAGGGGCTAATGAGGGTAGGGAAGGGCTATCGGGTTCTAGGGCATTGAGCCCGGCAGCCGTGAATCCCTCATTTGCCTTCCCCTTGGAATTTTTAACGCGCATAGAAAAAGGCTGTGCCGGCCGGGAATTGTTCCCGACCGGCACAGCCAGTCCTTTTTACGGTTTTACCGTGTAGGGGTGTTTCTTAAAGTGCTACACCTCTATGGGGTGATTGGCGGAGTCAAAGCGCTGCGTTTGCACTGTTTTGGAAGTAGCTAAGCCATGTGGTTCAATGTATAGGTTGCGAGAGCTGGTCGGTCCGTAGCGGTGCGTTTCCGAATCGCCGGTCCGAGACCCATCGACGCTTTTACGTGTTCGTTGTAAAGGCTCGAGCACAGCAAGTTTGTAGACCGCGTGTGGCAAGGACGGAAATCTTGTCGCACATCAATCCAGGTCAGGAGACCCATAGTGATTCAGCAAGAATCGCGTCTGCGCGTCGCCGACAACTCTGGTGCACGTGAGCTTTTGTGCATCCGCGTTCTCGGTGGCTCCGTCCGACGCTTCGCTGGCATCGGCGACATTATCGTCGCAACCGTCAAGGACGCTGTTCCAGGCGGCAGCGTTAAAGAAGGCGATGTAGTTAAGGCAGTTATCGTCCGCGCGAAGAAGGAAACCCGTCGTCCGGACGGTTCCTACATCCGCTTTGATGAGAATGCTGCAGTTATTCTGAAGGGCGATAGCGAACCTCGCGGTACCCGTATCTTCGGCCCGGTTGCTCGTGAACTTCGTGACAAGCGTTTCATGAAGATCGTTTCTCTAGCACCGGAGGTGATCTAATCTTATGAAGATCCATAAGGGAGATATGGTGATTGTCATTTCGGGCCCAGATAAGGGCGCGAAGGGCAAGGTCATCGAGGCATACCCGAAGCGCGAAAAGGTCCTCGTTGAGGGCGTTAACCGCATCAAGAAGCACGTCGCAAACTCCGCTACCGAGCGTGGCGCCGAGTCCGGCGGAATCGTTACCCAAGAAGCTCCGATCCACGTGTCCAACGTTGCGATCGTTGACTCCGAGGGCAACCCGACCCGCGTGGGCTACCGTTTCGACGAGAACGGCAAAAAGGTCCGTATCGCGCGTAGCAACGGGAAGGACATCTAAAAATGAGCGAGAACTACACCCCGCGTCTGAAGACTCGCTACCGCGAGGAAATCCGCAAGAACCTGAACGAAGAGTTCAACTACGACAACGTCATGCAGATCCCTGGCGTCACCAAGGTCGTCGTCAACATGGGTGTTGGCGAAGCTGCTCGTGACTCCAAGGTCATCAATGGCGCTCTCGAGGACCTGACCGCTATCACCGGTCAGAAGCCACAGCTGCGTCGCGCAAAGAAGTCCATCGCGAATTTCAAGCTGCGTGAAGGCATGCCGATCGGCGCACGCGTTACCCTGCGCGGCGACCGCATGTGGGAATTCCTGGACCGTCTGCTGACCATCGCGCTGCCACGTATTCGTGACTTCCGCGGTCTGTCTGACCAGCAGTTCGACGGCCACGGTAACTACACCTTCGGTCTGTCCGAGCAGTCCATGTTCTACGAAATCGACATCGACAAGATCGATCGTCCCCGTGGTATGGACATCACCGTCGTTACCACCGCTACCAACGACGAAGAAGGCCGTAAGCTCCTGCGCGAGCTCGGCTTCCCGTTCAAGTAAATAGAGCGCCAAAAATCCCAACTCCCTACAAGGAGTTGGGATTTTCTAGTTTTAATGTCAGCCTTGCATTCTAGGGGTCGTTGCAGCGATGATGGTTACTTTGGTGTGATACTACCGGTTTGTGTCAGGGCGTTGGTCATGACTTCGGCTGGGGTGCGCCAGTTGAGTGCTTTGCGTGGTTTGTGGTTGTGAATGTTGGCGATCATCTCCAGGTCCTCGGCGCTGTAGATGGACAGGTCGCTGTTTTTGGGAAGGTTTCTCCTGAGCCTGCCGTTGGTGTATTCGTTGCTGCCTAGTTCCCACGGCGATCCTGGATGGCAAAAATAGATGGGAATGTCAGCGGTCATGGTAAAAGCTTTATGGCCAGCCATTTCACTTCCTAGGTCGGGTTGGGCCCTCCTTATTAAGATTTAAAAACAAAAGGAACGTCGAAGCTATCATTAGCCCAAGGGAGAATGTGTAATTTGAATCATTCAATAATCCACCAAAAATCGATAGTATAAACCCGACGAAAAATACCCCAGCTTCCGATCTTGGGTAAAAATCTCTACGTATAGAGGTGTTGTACAGAGCCAAGAATATTACCGCCACAGCAATAGGGAAGACCCTTAATTCTCCCCAGAAAAAGCCTGCTAGAGAAGTGGATACAAGAATGATGAAAGGAGTTAAAGCAGATTTCGATATACGGCTAAACAAAGCTAATCACATTTCTTACGGGGAACCTTCGCCCGTCCATTGGTCATAAATTGCTCAGGGTACCATGTTGATTCACGTGGACCCAATTTCTCTTAGCGGTCAATTTATTCCATTATGTAGTCGGGCTATCACTGCATACAGGCTCAATTTCTACTGACTTTCCCAAGAACCCGTAAACAGTTAGATAAATTTAATTTGCATAGTGTTTCTTCGATAATAGGGAATGAGCCAGAAAGGTAGGTAGGCACCCAGCATAATCCATTGAACTATTTTTAACATGCTGAATATAACCGTTCAGTTTAGTTTCCGCCCCATTCGGGCAGAGGTTAAAAGCTTGGTGCGTAAATAACCACGTCAAAACGCAAAATGAGCCCGGCCCGAACTGGTAAGCGACCATGCTCGGGGCCGATCTCTGCGTCAGAAGTAGATGCTTCTTGGGGTCTAAGGTCGTGGAGCAGTTCCCCGGTGAGAGTTCGTTGCAGTGGGGCGGTGCAACGAACCCCGGAGCTTAAGGGCTACTGACTGTCCTTAGACCGCTTTTTCACCAACACTATGCCGCCGACAATAAAGAGTGCGGCGAGCACGAGTACCCAACCGATATTGGCACCCGTGGAGGCTAGTGCACCGTTGTGGGAGCTGGAGGAGCCTCCGCCGGATCCGGAGCCCGGACCAGAGCCACCGCCTGCTGCACCCTTAGCGGTTGTGGACTTGCTGGAGCCCTCCGACTTCCCAGTGCTATTTCCCTTGGCACCTGCATTCGATCCGGACGAGGTAGAAGCCTTGGACTTTTCGGAGCCCGGCTTATTAGTGCCGGTGCTATTCGAGCCGTTATCTGGCTTGGTAGCGCCTGGCTGCTTATCCTTCGAGGAGTCTGCGGGCTTGCCCTCTTCCTCATCGCTTTCTTTGTCAGCGCCTTTTCCGCCGGGCTGGGTGGTTGAATCGCCTACGAGGAAGGTCACGGTGTGCCAGTCGGTGAGTTTGTCACCGTTGTTGTTGACGGTGCGCATGTCCATCTCGTAGCGGCCTGGTTCGGTAAAGATCCAGTGCGCGTGGACATGAAAAGGACCATCCTCAACGCCCTTAATCGTATGGGTACCGTTGCTATCGGCTAAGGTCCGTTCCGGTGTGTTCAGGGAGGCAGTGTGGCCGGCCCACCATTGTCCGTCCGTAGGCGCTGACTTAGGACGAACCTCGATAGCAGCGTCACGGTAGTCTTGCCCGACCTTGATCGTGTCCCATCCCGGCCACACAGCATTGTGATCCTGTTGTAATGGCAGGTGGTAAATCGTTGAGCCAGTCTTTACCATTCCGGTAAAGGACAGCGTCTTAGCCAGAGAGTCAGCGACCGGCACGCGTTGCGCATCGTGAATGCGCAACGCTACGTCTTCAGGCGCGTTGTGGCGGTTGTCTTCGTTGACATAGAAGCCAAGTTTATTGTCCACAACCTTTGGCCCGAAGTCGATGTGGCCCTTGGTGATCTCGCGCTTTTTGGAAGGCTCTTCGCTGGGAGCGGGGTCCGTTGACTCTGGGGTTGGTTCCTTCGATGGGGCGTTGTTGTCGGTTGTGCCGTCGGTGCTGCCATTGGAGCCGCCTTCGGTCGCATTGTCATTGCCCTTGGTTGGTGGGGTAGCAGATGATGAATCCTCGGTAGCTACCTTGAAGCGCAGAACGGCCTTCTTCGCGGTTTTGCCGTCTTTTTCGGCGACCGTGACACCGACTTCATACGTACCGGGCTTGTTGAATGCCCAGTTGAGGTGCATGTGGTCAGGGCCTTCGGTGGTATAGGAATGCGTACCATCGCTGCCGGCAAGGCGCTGGTCTAGGCCGGTTTGATCAGCCAGATATGCCAACCATTCGCCGTCCTTCGGGGCTTTGACGGGGGTGAAAGTAAAGGTGTAGTCCTTCTTGGTGTCCTGGTACGCATCTTCGGTGCTTATCCCAGGCCACACCACGCCGGTGCGCTGTGTCTCTGGCAGGACGTAGGCTGCGCTGCCTTTCTTTCCAAAGTGCGGGATGTCCTTGTTCAAGGTGGTCTTGACCTGCTTGGGAACGGTGAAAAAGACATCGGAAGGCTTACGCCAGATTGCACCAATATGGTACAGATTCGTCTCGTCCTTGATGCCTAGGTGCAGCTCACCGTCCTCGTGGATTGGGGCGATATCGACGTGGCCTCGGTGCAGATTGAGCTCCTTGTTGGGGGTGTCCTTATCCTTCGGGCCCTGCGGTTTGGGTTTGGGGACATTGGGGACAGAAGGCTTCGGGGTCGTGGAAGGTGCTTCAGGGGAAGACTCTTCGGTTGGGGTGGAACCCTCTGACTCTTCTGCTTCTTCCGAACCTTGCGGCTTCTTTGGTGTGTTGGAGTCTTCTGGATTCTCCGAGCCTTCTGGTTTCTGCGTGTCCGCGGAATCGGGAGCATCTGCGAACGAGACGGTGGTCTCAGCTATCGGCTTATAAGCCTCTTTGTGAGTATGGCTAAATAGCGTGGCGCCGCCGGCATCGGAACGCGAATCAGGAACGATGCGTAGCATGAGCTGGTAGCCGGGCTGCTTACAGCTATCGATGAGTTGCCTGCTCGTCCTTTGTCCTGGCCCGGAAGTAAAGCCGATTTCGCAATCTGCAATATGCTTTTCCGGTAGGTTGGTCATCGGTTCGCCATTTACCTTGTAGAAGCCGCCGGTAACGCGCACCGTGGTGCGGTCATCTTCGGGCTCTACGGTGATGTCGATATTGCGGTCACCATCGCCGTATACCTCGCTGGTGGACACGGTGATATCTGGGCTCTCGATCTTAAGGGGCTCTGTCTCAAACGGCTCTATCTCTTCCATTTCGGGAGTAGGAAGCTCGCCGCTTTTCGTTGTAAAAGCTTCGTCATCTTTAGCGGCCCTTTCCTTGACGGTGACGGCGCTGGTCCAGAACTCCACGGGTTCGGATACCCAGCGTGGGCTTGGGGCGTCATCGTCTGGGATAAAGATGGCTTGGAAGTCGGATTTTTCTTCACCGATCATTTCATCCCACGATGCCTTACCGCCTTCTACCTTGCGCTCGGCAAGGTAGTGGCCATTGATGGTGAAGACGGCGCGGCCGGTGTCTTTGGCATTTCCCGTATCGAGTGACAGCGTGGTGAGGATGCCTTCCTTCGCGCCCTTGGTATCGGCTGTGGAGGGAGCCATCTTGAACATAGGGGCATCGGACTCGGAATCTTCGGCTGCGGAGCCTTCAGACTTGGCGTCGTTAAAGGCAGCATCAAGATCGGTAATCGTGCGCTCGGCGGGGTTGGTCCCGCCTACCTGCCAGACTAAGGTTTGTGGCTCGGAGTGGATGAAGGTGCCATCCTTCTTTCGCGCAGAAGCGCGGTAGGTGACCTCGTAGTGGCCGGGACGGGTAAACGTCGTAGCGTTATGCGTATGCGTTCCCGCGTTAACCCATGTGGTACGGAATCCCGGATCGTGGGAGGACCAGAGTCGGTTGAGGGGGTAGTCCTCTCCGTTGTACCTAAATAGCTCCATGCGGCCGGGGCCCTTAAAGTCCACGATCTCCATGTTGAAGGACTTATCGCGGAATTGATCGGTAGGTAGATCTGCAGCGGCGCCGAACCCAGCCCAGATGGGCATGGTGTTTTTCGGGAAGCCGACCGCGGGGCCGCCGTAGTACATGAGCTGGTTTGTCTTGGCCTTAAGAAATTCAAAGCGTGGGTCATCGGGCAGGCGCCAGGCATAGGCTCCTAGGCCGCCGTCGACGCGGCCGTGGCTCACCCAGTTGATCGTGTCCTCGATGGGGACTAGGCCCGCACTATTGGACATGAGCTTGAAGTTCCCGTCCTGCCACACCGCGTGCGGGGAATCCACGTGTGTTTGGGTGCGGACAATCGGGGCATCGCCAGCGAGGGCGAGGGGAGCGTGGAATAACGCGAGCGCCAAGGCCACCACTATGGTGGCAAAGCGCGCAAATGAGGTGCGCAAAGGCATAAGGTTCTCCCAAGGTTAAAGGCAGTGAACTTTTATGTAGATTCAAACGAATATTACACTATTGCAAACCGTTATCGGTACATATAGTGAGGTGAGGGAAAATATACCTGTGCGCTGGGAAAAGGGGGGATATGAAAAGTCCCTACTTCCGGCGGTGGAAGTAGGGACTGCGGGGAGTAGGCGGCGGAGGAGTGGCCGGCGATTAAGCCTTCTTGTCCTTCGCGGTGTGGGTGGTGCCCTCGTATTGCCATCCCACAACGGCATTGCGCACGGCGGCCTCGAGGGGGTTGGCGGGCTGGATGCAACTAATCGTCAGCAGCCTGCCTGGCATCGCGTCCTCGCCCCATACGCTGGAGTCACCGGCCAGGCCCTGTTTATCGGGGTCGTGGAGATCGGTTGCGGTGTAGATGAGCCAGTTCTGGTCGGAATTCTTGGTGCGGACGTAGAGCTTATCGCCGATGCTGACCTTGTGCTCGTTGGCGGCGCCATCGTAAAGCTTATTGAATACGGCAGGCACACCCGCGCCGGTGTGGCCGGCGATGACGACGATATCCTCGGCATTGGTTCCCGGCAGGGAATACGGGCGATCATCGGCGGTATAGGTGCAGGCCTTATCCATGGTGTCAGGGTTGATGGCGCCATCGAGCACGCGGCAATTGTCATCGTCGAACTTCGCATGGACATCGATGGCGGGAATGAACATCTCTACCGCGGCGGATGGCTCGATGACGGGGGCTTGTTCCGCAGTGACCTCGTTGGTCTCCAGGCCTTCCGGCGGGCTGATGCTGCGATTGATGGAGCTGATGACCAGCAGCGTGACCACGATGCCGGCGGCGATGCGCAGGACCCAGGACGACTTCCACGCATCTTTGACGCGATCCCATCCGGAAGGCTTCTTCCGGTGCCTGGGCAGGGAGGTCTCCTTGAGGCGGCGGTTGGGGTAGCGGCGCTGAATGCGTCGCGCGTGGTTTTCGGCCTTGCGCCAATCGCGATCGTCGGAACGGTGCCTGCCGGAGCGTCTAGGCTGGGCTCCTATGGCGTCGCTGCTCGATGGCCGGGGGCGCGTGCTGCGGGTCCTGCGGGAATAAGACGTAGCGGCAGTGTTGCTTTCTGATGCCGCCGAGTGGCGCGATCGCGCCGCAGAACGTTGGGGCCTCTCCCTCCGTGGCCGGTCTTGGTGGTCCATGCGACCTTCGAGGAAAAATAGGGACATTAGGGACGATAGGGGTGGGTGTGAACCAAGTTTATAGTAATAATTTCTGTTTAGTTTTATTGACGCGGTGAATGCATAACGCGCTACGATAATCCGTGATTCTCTTGTCCGTATAAGTACAGCTAAATAAGGAAAATAAAAAACGGTGTCTCTCAACGAAGCTGCCAAGGCCGGATCCCTGAAAAAGGCCGCCCTACTCGATCAATCATTTTCACGATTTTCTGTCCGCGCAATCCTCGCCGGTGTGTATCTGTGCATCGGCACCGTATTTGCCGGCGTCGTTGGCCAAGCGGTGGAAGGGCTTGCCCCGGGCCTGGGGTCCGTGACCTTTGCCCTGTTCTTCGGCCTAGGCCTCTTCGCCATCGTTATCCTCGGTGCGGAGCTGGCCACGGGCAATATGATGTACATGGTCTACGGGGCGATACAGAAGCACTTGTCCTGGGGTAAGGCTTTCTACGTACTGCTTATTACCACGATCTTTAACCTTGTCGGCGCCATCATCTTTGCCGCCGTCATGGGGATGTCCGCCAAGCTCGCGAATATGGATCCCTCGCACCTGTTGGTCACCATCTCTGAAGGCAAGCTGACCAAATCCCCGCAGGGAATGCTTGTAGAGGGCATGGCCGCGAACTTCGTGGTCAATATGGGCATCGTTGGCGCGGTCTTTGCCAAGGAAATCGTGTCGAAGTTCATCGTCATCGTCCCGATTATCGGCATTTTCGTGGGCCTAGGCCTGGAGCACGTGATTGCCAATTTCTGCCTCTTTGCGCTCACCTTCTTCGGCAGCGATCCGCTGCCGGCAGCGATGACCGTTGGCAATGTTGCTCTCAACTGGACGCTGGTGTGGATTGGCAATTTCATCGGCGGCGGCCTGCTCATCGGCGGGGTCTACGCCTGGCTCAATAATGGGCCAGAGGACTACCGCGACTAGGCCAGCGTGCCCGAATAAAGATTAAAGCGATCGGCGCGGGCAAAGCCCACCAGCGCCATGCCGGTCTCGCGGGCGGTCTCTACGGCCAGGGAAGAGGCGGCGCTGACGGCAACGAGCATGCCAAAACCTGCCATGGCGGCTTTTTGTACCAGCTCGAAACTGGCGCGGGAGCTCATGACCAAAATGAGGTCATCGGCGGGGAGACGCTCTTCCATGAGCAGGTGGCCAATGACCTTATCGGCGGCGTTGTGCCTGCCGATGTCCTCCCGGATGACCACCGGCTCACCCTCGATGGTAAACGCGCCGGCGGCGTGGATTCCGCCGGTCTTGCGGAATTCCTTTTGGGCGGCGCGCAGCTTCTCCGGTAGCTGAACCACCAGCTGTGGGTCCACGGGGATCTGGGGGATGGGGTAGCGAGACTTCTTCGTCAGCGCCTCGATAGACGAGGTACCGCATACGCCGCAGGCGGATGTTGTCGTGGTCAAGCGGAGATCGCTCAAGTTTAATGGCGTATTCTTCACCAAGTCTATGTCCAGCAGGTTATAGGTATTCATGCCCTGGACCGTGGAACCGGCGCAGTAGCGGGCAGTGGTGACATCGGAAAGCGCGGCAATATGCCCCTCGGAGTGGAGGAAACCGTGCGCCAGCTCAATATCGTGGCCCGGGGTGCGCATGGTGGTGGTGATGGTCTGCCCACCCACGCGAATCTCAAGCGGCTCCTCACCGGCGACGGTATCGGCGCGGGTATCTACCTGCGCGTGCTCGCCCAGGCGCACCTTCGTGACGGCAAAGGTGGCATTCTTGCGTCCAGCCATTACTTCAGCGCCTCCTTGAGGGTTTCGATATTTACCTTGGCTTCTGCCGTGCTTGCCGATGCCAACCCCACCACGAACGCCGTCAACGGTGCTGCCGGCCGCGATTGGGTATGGGCCACGTCCTTGGTTAAATCCAGCAGTTCCCGGGTTAGCGCCGTGGCCTCATGGGGCTCGAGGTTTAATAGCCGTGCGGCTTCTTCGAGCCACTGGTGGGCGGTGCGGATCGGATCTTCGTTCTCGGTACTCATCTCAACTACTCCTCAATAATGTGGCGCTGCATCCGACTGTAATGAATGCAGGGGATTTATTTGGAAAACCGCAGGATATGGCGTAAAGTGTTCCGGCGTGCCTGCGCTGCAGCCGGTGCACGCGCAAAGCCCTGCGGGTTTTGCGTGCTGAACTGGCAAAACGCAGAGCCGAACAAGAATTGAACATCAACTTTGTTGTAGGCCCCTCGCCGTTTATAGCGGACCGTTGTCTGAATCAAAGGGTGGCGAGCGCCTTGCGGTATTGACCGTGAGGAGCGTGAGTAGCCCGAAATCACACGGAAAACGCTTTGGTGAGCACGGGAACCGCAACGAGAAAGGTACACGGTCACTCATATGACTATGACTGATCCTATTGCCGACATGCTGTCGCGCGTGCGTAACGCAAGTAACGCACACCACGACGTCGTGTCGATGCCTACCTCCAAGTTGAAGGCAAATATTGCTGACATCTTGAAGCAGGAAGGCTACATCGCTGACTACACCGTTGAGGGCCACACCCTGTCCCTCGAGCTGAAGTACAACAACCGCGAGCGTTCCCTGTCTGGTCTGCGTCGCGTGTCTAAGCCGGGTCTGCGTGTGTATGCAAAGTCCACCGAACTGCCACAGGTCTTGGGCGGCCTGGGCGTGGCTATCATTTCCACGTCCCACGGTGTGCTGACTGACCGTCAGGCTGAGGAGAAGGGCGTAGGCGGAGAAGTTCTCGCCTACGTCTGGTAAAGGGAGGTTTGACACATGTCTCGAGTCGGTCTAGCACCGATCGCCGTACCAAACGGCGTCGAAATCAACATCAACGGCCAAGACGTTGAGGTCAAGGGCCCTAAGGGTACCCAGAGCGTAAACGTTCCGGATCCGATCACCATCAACGTGGAAGACGGCATCTTGACCGTTTCCCGCCCTGATGATCACCGCAAGCACCGTGCTCTGCACGGCCTGTCCCGCTCGCTGCTCAACAGCGCCGTCATCGGCGTGACCGAGGGCTTCACCATCAAGATGGAAATCTTTGGTGTCGGCTACCGTGTGCAGCAAAAGGGCCAGGACCTGGAATTCAGCCTGGGCTATTCCCACCCGATCCTCATCAAGGCTCCGGAGGGAATCACCTTCGCAGTGGACGGCAACACCAAGCTGTCCATTACCGGTATTGACAAGCAACTAGTCGGACAGATCGCCGCTAATATCCGTCGCCTGCGTAAGGACGATCCTTATAAGGGCAAGGGTATTCGCTACGAAGGCGAGCAGATCCGTCGCAAGGTCGGAAAGACGGGTAAGTAAGCAATGGCAAACACTGAAAACACGAAGCGCACTCCAGTCGGCAAGGACATTTCTTCTCGTCGTCGCGAAGCACGCGCACGCCGCCACTTCCGTATCCGTAAGACCCTGCGTGGCACCCCTGAGT
The DNA here is from genome assembly GCF_000478095.1 of Corynebacterium sp. KPL1824. Classification (NCBI taxonomy): domain Bacteria; kingdom Bacillati; phylum Actinomycetota; class Actinomycetes; order Mycobacteriales; family Corynebacteriaceae; genus Corynebacterium; species Corynebacterium sp. KPL1824. Next base: position 564,321 of record NZ_KI515749.1, read on the forward strand.
CCCCGCGCTTGGTCCTGCACCGCTCTTCGCGCCACATGCACGTCCAGGTCATCGATGACCTGGCAGGCCACACCCTGGCCTCCGCATCCTCCATGGAAGCGGACATCCGTGCACTCGAGGGCGATAAGAAGGCAAAGGCTGCCAAGGTGGGCGAACTGATTGCTGAGCGCGCCAAGGCCGCTGGCATTGAGCAGGTCGTCTTTGACCGCGCAGGCTACAAGTACCACGGCCGCGTCGCTGCGCTGGCAGACGCCGCACGTGAAGGTGGTCTGAAGTTCTAATGATCATCGTCAACGGAAACATCAACGGAAGGATCGCGTAATGTCGGACCGTGAACAGCGTGACGGCGGACGCTCCGCCGAGAACAACAAGAACAACCGCGGCGGCAACGGCCGTCGCAACGATCGTCGTAACCAGCAGGACAACGAGCGCGATAAGTACATCGAGCGCGTTGTGACCATCAACCGCGTCTCCAAGACCGTTAAGGGTGGCCGCAACATGTCCTTCACCGCTCTCGTCGTCGTTGGTGACGGCCAGGGCCAGGTAGGCGTTGGCTACGGCAAGGCTAAGGAAGTTCCGGCTGCAATCCAGAAGGGTGCAGAAGAGGCTCGCAAGAACTTCTTCCGCGTACCTATGGTTGCCGGCACCATCACCCACCCGGTAGAGGGTCGCGACGCAGCGGGCATCGTCATGATGAAGCCTGCCGCTCCTGGTACTGGTGTCATCGCCGGCGGTGCTGCTCGTCCGGTGCTCGAATGCGCTGGCGTGCAGGACATTCTGTCGAAGTCCCTGGGCTCCGACAATGCACTCAACGTCGTCCGCGCAACCGTGGACGGCCTCAAGCAGCTGGTCCGCCCCGAAGAGGTTGCCGCACGCCGCGGCAAGTCCATCGAAGAGGTCACCCCGGCCCGTATGCTGCGCAAGCGCGCAGGTCAGGAGGCATAAACAATGGCTCTGAAGATTACACAGGTAAAGGGCCTGGTGGGCACCAAGCCGAACCACCGCAAGAACATTGAGGCTCTGGGCCTCAAGCGCATCGGTCAGTCCGTTGTCAAGCAGGACACCCCGATCATCCGCGGTATGGTTCACAAGGTTCGCCACCTGGTCACCGTCGAAGAAGTGGCAGGGGAGTAAACCATGGCTGATATCATCAAGCTGCACGACCTGCGCCCAACCGCAGGAGCAAACAAGCCCAAGACCCGCGTTGGCCGCGGTGAGGCATCCAAGGGTAAGACCGCTGGTCGCGGTACCAAGGGTACCGGCGCTCGTAAGCAGGTTCCCGCTGCTTTCGAGGGTGGACAGATGCCCATCCACATGCGTCTGCCTAAGCTCAAGGGATTCAAGAACCCGAACCACGTTGAGTACCAGGTTGTTAACGTGGCTGACTTGGCCGAGAAGTTTGCCGATGGCGGCGACATCACCGTCGCTGACATCGCAGCTGCTGGCCTCGTCCGCGCTAACCAGCCGGTCAAGGTTCTGGGCAGCGGCGACATCAACGTTAAGTTGAACGTCACCGCAGACAAGTTCTCCAAGTCCGCCGTAGAAAAGATTGAGGCTGCTGGCGGTTCCGCCAACACCAAGTAATCTGGACTAGAGACTAACTGCACCCCCTTTCCTCGCACCTTGTGTGCGGGGCGAGGGGGTGCAGTCGATCTATGCGGACGTATGCATAGCAGTGGTAGTGTTATCACCGTAAACACTCATCCCTACTAGCTAGGAGTTTGCTATGTCGTCCATTTCTTCATTCTTTGCCGCTGTCATCTCCGCCGTGCTGGCGCTCGCCGGCTCCACCGGCCCCGTCGACGCCAACCCGCAGCTGTCCCAGCCAGATAACACTGAGACCGCGCAGGTGGCCCAGGAGCAGTAATCGCGCTGATTTAAGCCTCTGGCCCTGTCAGGGATTGGGCCCGTAGCTACAAAAAGGGTGGAACGCTTTTACGAGCGTTCCACCCTTATCTGGTTTTGGGAGCCGTCCTAGGCCTCGTCCACGGTCTTTTCAAAAAGTCCTGGGAAGCGGTCATCGGGGTCCGTTACGGCCTTGATAGCATCGGGCAGCTTCCCGCCATAGAGCTCCTCGAACCGCTCGCGGGAGTAGAAGGCCTCGGAGTACAGCGACTTGTGGCCGCCCAAGTCATTGACCTTTTCTTCAATGACGCGGTTGAAGGCCCCATTGCCAGGAGCGCTGGGATCGACGTGATCGCCGTCCACACCGGACCAGAAGCCGACGTTGACCCACGTCTTGCCGGGGCGCAGCGGGTACAGCGGCCAGGGGTCCTGGGACTCGGCGGCGATATCGCCGGTGCCCACGAGTTCGCCCACGCCATCGCGCAGCCGGATGGGGCACAGCCATACCGGCTGGATATCGGAGGCCTGGAAGAACCAGTGGAGGAACTCTGGGAGGTTTTCCGGGGTGACCTCAATATCCTGGACCACGCGCTCGGCGCGCGGCTTGCCGTGTGGCTTTTTGATGAAATTGTACTCCAACTCGTACTTCCGGTCCAGGCGCACGAGCTTCCAGTAGAAGGAGCTGCGGCGCAGCTCGCGCGGCCAGACCTTGCGCACCTTGGGGTTCTGGGCGCCAAAGGCACGCGAGCACCAGAACCAGTCAGTATCCCAGCGCCAGATATAGTCGCGGATGGTAAGGCGGTCTCGCCGAATGCCCTGGGCGTGCTGCAGGCTGCGGTAGTAGATCTTATCCCGCGTGTAATCGGAGGTAGGGCCTTCTTCATCGGTAAAGCGCGCGAAGACCAGGTAAGCCTCGTCCTCAGAAAAGACCACACCGTCTAGGCCATCGACGGTTTCACCCTCGTGGGTGTGGTGAACGGAGACATCGGCAAGCACGCGGCTTGCCTCCTCCACCGTGTGGAAACGCTGCTCGCGCAGCTCCACGTAGGGCGGCACGGGCTCGAGCTCGATCTTCAGGCGCACCGCGTAGCCCAGAGAACCGTAGGAATTGGGGAAGAGGCGGAAGAGATCGACGTTCTGCTCGCGCGAGCAGGTAAGGATCTCGCCGGTGCCGGTGAGGATATCCATCTCGATGACGGACTCGTGCGGCAGGCCGTTGCGAAAGCTCGTGGATTCCACGCCCATGCCGGTGACCGCGCCGCCCAGGGTGATGGTTTTTAGCTGCGGAACGACGAACGGCATGAGGCCGTGCGGCAGGGTGGCATCAACCAAGTCCTCGTAGGTGCACATGCCCTGCACATCGGCGGTGCGGGCGAGGGGATCGACCTCGATAACCCCGCCCAAGCCGGAGACGTCGAGGCCTATCTGATTCTCGCTGCGGCCGCGGAAGAGGTTAGAGGTCTTTTTGGCCAGGCGCACGCGCTTTCCGGCGGGGACCTCGCGGAAGCTGCGCAGCAAGGTGTCTACGCCGGCGCGGTGGGCCTGCCAGCCCACGGGCTCGATATGCACGGCATCGACCGGGCGCGGCTGCAGGGCAGAAACGCGCTCGCGTAAGTGATCCAAAAGGGTCATATGGGCTCCTTTTAAAAGCGGCTGTCTTCCCACCAACGGCGCTCGGGCACGCCGGCGCGGGAGCCGGCCTCGCCGAGCTTGATGCCCAAGAAGTGGTAGAGGTTAATGATATTGCGCTCGAAGCCCCACTCCGAGCCGGCCATGTAGATGCCGTAGAGGCGCGCGGTGGGCAGGCCGACCAAATCGCAGGCCTCTTCCCAGTTCTCCTTCAAGTTCTCACACCACTCGTGCAGGGTGCGCATGTAATCAAAGCGCAGGGATTCGGTGTGGAAGACCTCGAAGCCATTGTCCTGCATGGCCTTGGTGACGTTGCCGGAACCGGTGAGCTCGCCATCGGGGAAGATATAGCGGTCGATGAACCCGCCCTTGGGCGTCTTGTGGTTATCCGGGTAGGTGATGTTGTGGTTCAACATCAGCCCGCCGACCTTGAGCTTGCTGTACATGAACTTGAAGAAGTCATCGTAGTTCTGCACGCCGATGTGCTCGATGATGCCGATGGCGGAGATGGCATCAAAGCCTTCTTCGGTGACATCGCGGTAGTCCATGAAGCGGACCTCAGCCAGATCCTGTAGGCCTTCTTCCTCGATCTTCTTTTGGCCCCACTCGGCTTGCTCCTGCGACAAGGTCACGCCGATGGACTTCACGCCGCGGCGGGCGGCGTAGCGCACCATGCCTCCCCAGCCACAGCCTACATCCAGGTGGGTGTCGCCTTCTTTCAGGCGCAGCTTGTCAAAGATGAGGCGGTACTTGTTTTCCTGCGCTTCCTCCAAGGTGGCATCCGGGGTGGGGAAGTAGGCGCAGGTATAGGTCATGGAATCGCCCAAGAAGAGCTCGTAGAAGTCATTGCCCACGTCATAGTGATCAGAAATGACGTCGGCATCGCGCTCCTTGGAGTGCTTGGACAGGCCATCGTGCAGCTTGCGGCGCAGCCAGGAGGCACGTTCTACCTCAGGCACCGGCTGGATGTGGAAGGCGCCCATGGAAGCCAGCGAACGAATCACGCGGGCCAAGTCTTTAGCGCCGGGCTTTTCGAACTTGTCATACATGGCATGCAGGGCATTGAAGATGCCGTACGGGTGGGCGGGGTGCTCGCCTTCTACAGAGATGCCGTCGGTGACGTAGGCGCGGGCGAATCCGACATCGCCTGGGTGGGTGGCGATATAAGCAAGTCCGCCGAGGCTATTGATGGTGACCTTGTAATCAGCATCGGCAGGGCCGGTGGCAGAGCCATCAAAGGCCTCCCAGCGGAAGGGGTTGGGACTAGGGATAAAGACGTCGATGATCTCAGCAACGGTCATCGGCGTGAATTTTTTGCTCATTCAGACTTCTTTCGCAACGTTGGGTTCACACCAATAACGACCTTGGCGTTTAGGGACCGCCAGGCCGGAAAACTACGGGTAAAAAATTGCGCAGGGCAATAATTAACATGGTAAACCCCCAGCGGAATAAGCGCGAAAGAATAGGCAATCATTGTCACATAATGCGGGTTAGATGTGGCGCGCAGATATAAGGCTGGTAGGGTTATGGGGTCAAAAGTGTTCCACCGTTCCTTTGGGACTCCTTGTCTTTACTTCTTAACGCCAAGTGAGGAAGATGTGGAGCCCTGCGGGAGCCATAGAGTGTCCACCTCCGTGTGTTGCTGCGTGAGGAATCCATAGATTCGCGCGTGACAGCGGTAGGCCAGGAGGATTTTGTAGTGTCCGCCATTTTGCAGGCTTTTAAGGATGCCGACCTACGCAAGAAGATCATCTTCACCATCGTGATGATCATTGCGTACCGCATCGGTGCACAGATCCCGTCGCCGGGTGTAGATTACGCGTCAATTGCAGGGCGCCTGCGTCAGCTGACAGAGGAATCCGGAGACCTCTACTCCGTGATTAACCTGTTTTCTGGCGGCGCCCTATTGCAGCTGTCGATCTTCGCCATCGGCATCATGCCCTACATTACGGCGTCCATTATCGTGCAGCTGCTGACCGTGGTCATCCCGCGCTTTGAGCAGCTGAAGAAGGAAGGCCAGTCTGGGCAGGCGAAAATGACCCAGTACACCCGCTACCTCACGCTCGCCTTGGCGCTGCTGCAATCCTCCGGCATCGTCGCGCTGGCGGACCGCGAGCAGTTGCTGGGCCAAGGCGTGCCGGTCTTGGCGGAAGACCGCAACTTCTTCACCCTGATCCTGCTTGTGGTGACGATGACCTCCGGCGCCGTCCTCGTGATGTGGATGGGCGAGCTGATTACGGAAAAGGGCATTGGCAACGGAATGTCCCTGCTCATTTTCGCCGGTATTGCGACGCGCCTGCCTACCGATGGCATGAATATCCTGCAAAACAACGGCGGTATGGTCTTCGCCATGGTGCTGGCTGGCCTTATTGTTCTGGTCGTCGGTATTACCTTCATCGAGCAGGGCCAGCGCCGCATTCCGGTGCAATACGCCAAGCGCATGGTGGGCCGGCGTCAGTACGGTGGCTCTTCCACTTACCTGCCGCTGAAGGTCAACCAGGCCGGCGTTATCCCGGTCATCTTCGCTTCCTCGCTTATCTACATGCCGGTGCTGATCACGCAGATCGTCAACTCCAGCTCCGTACACACCCCGGATAACTGGTGGCAGCGCAACGTTATTGCGCACCTACAGGCGCCGTCGTCCTGGCAGTACATCGTCTTGTACTTCCTGCTGACCATCTTCTTCGCGTACTTCTACGTCTCGGTGCAGTACGACCCCGCTGAGCAAGCCGATAACATGAAGAAGTACGGTGGCTTCATCCCAGGCATCCGCCCGGGCCGCCCCACCGCGGAGTACCTCGGCTTTGTCATGAACCGCCTCCTGAGCGTCGGTGCCCTGTACTTGGCGTTGATCGCCATCCTGCCGAATATCCTGCTGGACCTTGGCGTTGGCCACTCTTCGGCCACCGGCACCTCCGCCTTTGGCGGTACGGCCATCTTGATTATGGTCTCCGTCGCCTTGACCACGGTCAAGCAAATTGAATCTCAACTTCTCCAATCCAACTACGAAGGACTACTGAAATAATGCGTCTTGTACTTCTCGGCCCTCCCGGTGCTGGCAAAGGCACCCAAGCAGCAATCCTGAGCGAAAAGCTCGGCGTTCCACACATCTCCACCGGTGACCTCTTCCGCGCCAATATTGGCGAGGGCACCCCGCTGGGCGTTGAGGCGAAGTCCTATATCGACGCCGGCAAGCTCGTGCCTACCGATGTCACCGCGCGCATGGTAGAAGAGCGCCTCAGCCAAGACGACGCCAAGAACGGCTTCCTCTTGGACGGCTTCCCGCGCACCACCGAGCAGGCAGACATCTTGGAAGAGCTGTTGTCCAAGAAGGGCGAAAAGCTCGACGGCGTATTGAACTTCGAGGTTTCTGAGGACGTTGTTGTCAAGCGCATGATGGCCCGCGGCCGCGCCGATGACAACGAGGAAACCATCCGCACCCGCCTGGGCGTCTACCGCGATGAGACCTTCCCGCTCATCGAGCACTACGGCGATACCATCATCCCCATCAAGGCAGAAGGCTCCGTCGAAGAGATCAACGCCCGTGCCATGGAAGCGCTGGGCAAGTAATGGCTTTTCGGCGCCGCACCAAGCGCATTCCCGCCCGCACCCCGGGCGAGCTGGATGCCATGCAGGCGGCTGGCGAGATCGTCGGCAAGGCGCTGCAGGCAGTTCGCGCCGCGGCGGCGCCAGGAGTGAGCACGCTGGAGCTCGATGCGGTGGCGGAACAGACCATCCGCGCCGCCGGTGCCACCCCTACCTTCAAGGGCTACGAGGGATTTCCGGGCTCCATTTGTTCCTCCGTTAACGATGTCATCGTGCACGGGATTCCGGATGCGAAGACCGTGCTTGCCGATGGCGACCTCCTCTCCATCGACTGCGGCGCCACCCTCGATGGCTGGGTAGGAGATAGCGCGTGGTCCTTTCCCATCGGTGAACTGGACCCGGACGTTGCGGCATTGAACGCGGCGACCGAGTGGGTGCTCATGGAAGGACTGCAGGCGATGGTCCCGGGCAACCGCCTGACCGACGTGTCCCACGCCTTGGAGCAGGCAACTTACCGCGCCGAAGATAAGTTTGGCGTATCCCTCTATATTGTGGATGGTTACGGCGGCCACGGAATTGGCCGGACCATGCACGAAGAGCCCTACTTGGAAAATGAGGGAAAGCCTGGCCGCGGGCCCCTCATCCAGGAGGGCTCTGTGCTAGCCATCGAACCCATGCTCACCTTGGGTACCGTCGATAGCGCGGTGCTAGAAGATGACTGGACGGTGGTCACGCTCGACGGTTCCGTTGCCGCACATTGGGAGCACACGGTAGCCGCGACGGCGGACGGCCCGCGTATCCTCACCAGGCGCTACTAATAAATTCCCAGTACATATTCCCTGAAAAATCGCCGCTTAAACTAGGCGTAAATCCCCTGAAAGGTTTATACTCACCACTATGTCTAAATTCAGCCTCCGCAAGTTAAGTGCCACCGTTGCTGCACCAGCAGTGGCTGGCGTCATGGCATTGAGCACGATTGCCGGCGCCCCTGCAGCCTCTGCTCAGCAACTCCCTTCCCTCGATCAGCTCACTGCCCAGGCCCAGCAGCAGCTTGATAACTTCCACGGCCAGACCCGCGACCAGGCATGGCAGACCCGCAATGACATCCTGGACCAGGCTGAGAAGTACACCCCGGAACTGGTGCCTAACGTGCAGTCCGCAGTCGATAGCGCCCTGGAATTCCTCTTTCCGGGCCTAGTGGCTCAGAAGAACGAGGAAGCACGCCAGGCTCGCGAGGCTGCTGAGCGCGCACACGCACAGCAGATTGCGGAAGAAAAGGCGAAGGCTGAAGAGGCGGCGCGCCGTGCGGAGGAGCAGCGCCGCGCTAACCAATTCGACCGCGGCTCCTGCCCGGCAGATGCCAAGATTTGTGTCGACCTTGACGGCCGCCGCACCTGGCTGCAGGAAGGTGGCGACGTGTCCTACATTTCCCCATCCATGTCCGCCGGCATGGTGGGCGAGGAAACCCCGCGCGGTACCTTCCACGTCAACCGCAAGGTGAAGGACGAAATCTCCCGCGAGTTCAATAACGCGCCGATGCCGTACTCCATCTACTTCACCAATAACGGCCACGCTTTCCACCTGGATAACACCAACGTTGATTCCAACGGTTGCGTCCACCTGCCTTACGATGCAGCGGTTCGCTACTGGAACGATGTCCAGATTGGTGACAAGGTCTACATCTACTAATTCGGTGTAGCTCACCGCGTTAACGCGCCTCGCCCTCGCGCTTGGTTCCGGAATTTGGAACTGAACGCGAGGGTATTTTTAGTTTTCCGCTGCCGGTTGGGGATTTATGAAAGTGCGCGCGGTTTGGAAATCGTGTCGCTGCAGCGTATGCTGGTTTGACGGTGTATAGCGCCAGTAGGTTTGGTTGGCTTGCACCACCGCAGTAGACAACAAACATGCAGGTGACAGGTACTTGTCTGTCGCCAGAAAAGTAGAGGTTATGGCTAAGGAAGGCGCAATTGAGGTAGAGGGTCGCATCGTCGAGCCTTTGCCAAACGCAATGTTCCGTGTCGAGCTCGACAATGGGCACAAGGTTCTTGCACACATTTCCGGTAAGATGCGTCAGCACTACATCCGCATCCTCCCGGAGGATCGCGTCGTCGTAGAGCTGTCTCCTTATGACCTGACCCGCGGACGCATCGTCTACCGCTACAAGTAAACACAGTCAGCCTCCTCACCCAAGGGCGAAGCATGGCTTTGTCCTGTACACCTCAGGCTACGGTGGCCTGAGCCCGCACTGGTAAGCAACCCAAGGATTCCCGGCACGGTCCGGGCGAAGCGTTGCATGGAGCGGGACGGATGGGGAGAAAACCGCCGTAACAACCCGAAAGGACACGCCTTATGGCACGTCTAGCTGGTGTTGACCTCCCACGCAATAAGCGTATGGAGGTCGCTCTCACCTACATCTACGGCATCGGTCCAACCCGTGCCAAGGAATTGCTAGAAAAGACTGGCATTTCTCCTGACCTGCGCACCGACAACCTGGAAGATGAACAGGTTTCGGCACTGCGTGACGCAATTGAAGGCTCCTGGAAGGTAGAGGGTGACCTCCGCCGCCAGGTTCAGGCTGATATTCGTCGCAAGATTGAAATCGGAAGCTACAAGGGTCTGCGCCACCGTCGCGGTCTGCCGGTACGCGGTCAGCGTACGAAGACCAACGCGCGTACTCGTAAGGGCCCGAAGAAGACGATCGCAGGAAAGAAGAAGTAGTTCATGCCTCCAAAGACTCGTTCCGGCGCACGCCGTTCCGGCCGTCGCGTCGTCAAGAAGAATGTGGCTCTGGGCCACGCATACATCAAGTCCACCTTCAACAACACCATCGTCTCGATCACCGATCAGACCGGTGCTGTTATCTCCTGGGCATCCTCCGGCCACGTTGGCTTCAAGGGTTCCCGTAAGTCCACTCCGTTCGCCGCGCAGATGGCCGCTGAAAGCGCCGCACGCAAGGCAATGGACCACGGCATGAAGAAGGTTGACGTATTCGTCAAGGGTCCGGGCTCCGGCCGCGAGACCGCCATCCGTTCCCTGCAGGCTGCAGGCCTCGAGGTTTCCTCGATCACGGATGCAACTCCACAGCCGCACAACGGCTGCCGTCCGACCAAGCGTCGCAAGGTTTAAGGGAAGGAAAGAGGTAAGAAAATGGCTCGTTACACTGGCCCCGCTACCCGCGTATCCCGCCGTCTTCGCGTCGACTTGGTCGGCGGAGACATGGCATTCGAGCGCCGCCCGTACCCTCCGGGACAGGCTGGCCGCAACCGCATCAAGGAATCTGAGTACCTGCTGCAGCTCCAGGAGAAGCAGAAGGCAAAGTACACCTACGGTGTGCTGGAGCGTCAGTTCCGCCGCTACTACACCGAGGCTAACCGCCTCCCAGGCAAGACCGGTGACAACCTGGTCATCCTGCTGGAGACCCGCCTCGACAACGTGGTTTACCGCGCAGGTCTGGCACGTACCCGCCGCCAGGCTCGCCAGCTCGTTTCCCACGGTCACTTCACCGTGAACGGCAAGAACATCAACATCCCGTCCTACCGGGTTACGCAGTACGACATCATCGATGTCCGCCCGCGTTCCCAGAAGATGGAATGGTTCGAAGACGCTCAGGACGCTCTTATCGATGCCAACGTACCGGCATGGTTGCAGGTCGTTCCTGATACGCTGCGCATCCTCGTGCACCAGTTGCCCGAGCGCGCTCAGATCGACATTCCGCTGCAAGAGCAGCTCATCGTCGAGCTTTACTCGAAGTAAACTGTTATACCGCACGGCCCTGCAAGGCCACGCGGTCCATCAGGAATCTTCAACCTCAAGATTTTTACCCCCCTCTACCGGCGTCAAATAGCGGTCGCCGAAAAGGAGAATTGCAATGCTCATTTCCCAGCGTCCTCAGCTCACCGAGGAATTCATCGACTCGTCTCGTTCCAAGTTCGTCATCGAACCGCTCGAGCCGGGCTTTGGCTACACCCTCGGTAACTCGCTGCGTCGCACCCTGTTGTCGTCCATCCCGGGCGCAGCGGTAACCTCCATCAAGATTGATGGTGTGCTCCACGAGTTCACCACCATCAACGGTGTGAAGGAAGACGTTTCTGAGATCATCTTGAACATCAAGAGCATGGTCCTATCCTCCGACTCCGATGAGCCGGTGGTTATGTACCTGAGCAAGGAAGGCCCTGGTGATGTCACCGCGGGCGATATCCAGCCGCCGGCTGGCGTGGAGATCCACAACCCGGATCTGCACATCGCTTCGCTAAATGACACCGCTAAGCTGGACATTGAGCTCGTCGTCGAGCGCGGCCGTGGCTACGTCCCGGCTGCCGCAACTTCTGGGGAAATCGGCCGTATTCCAATCGACCAGATCTACTCCCCAGTGCTGAAGGTCTCCTACAAGGTCGAAGCTACTCGTGTTGAGCAGCGCACCGACTTTGACAAGCTGACTATCGACGTCGAAACCAAGAACTCGATTTCTGCCCGCGACGCCCTGGCTTCTGCCGGTGGCACCTTGGTCGAACTGTTCGGCCTGGCACGCGAGCTGAACAACGCAGCCGAAGGCATCGAGATTGGTCCCTCCCCGCAGGAGACCGAGTACATCGCCGCCTACGGCATGCCTATCGAGGACTTGAACTTCTCCGTTCGCTCCTATAACTGCCTGAAGCGTCAGGAGATCCACACCGTCGGCGAGCTTGCAGAATGCACTGAGTCCGACCTGCTGGATATCCGTAACTTCGGTCAGAAGTCGATTAATGAGGTAAAGATCAAGCTGGCTAACTTGGGCCTTGCTCTGAAGGACACCCCTGAGGACTTCGACCCAACCCAGCTCGAGGGCTACGACGCAGAAACCGGTGACTTCAAGGACCCGGCTGCGGACGATTCCGAGTAAAGAATCACCCTGAACTGCGGCACTCGTTGCCGCGCGCTCAACTTTTACCGCACACGAGGAGTAAACAATGCCTACCCCGAAGAAGGGTGCCCGTCTCGGTGGCTCCGCCAAGCAGCAAGCTCACATGCTGAGCAACTTGGCAGCTAGCCTGATCGAGCACGGCGCCATCAAGACCACCGATGCCAAGGCGAAGGTTCTTCGCCCGTACGTCGAAAAGATCATCACCAAGGCTAAGTCCGGCACCATTGCTGACCGCCGCGCAGTGCTGAAGCTCATCCCGCGCAAGGATGTTGTTTCCCACCTGTTCGACGAGGTTGCACCGAAGTTTGAGAACCGTGAGGGTGGCTACACCCGCACCATCAAGCTGGACAACCGCACCGGTGACAACGCCCCGATGTCCCAGATCTCCCTCGTTCTTGAGGAGACCGTGACCTCCGAGGCTAACCGCGCTACCCGCGCTGCCGCTTCCAAGGCCGCTGAGGCTGAAGAGGCTCAGGCAGACGAGGCTGCGGAGACCGAGGCTCCGGCCGAGGACACCGCAGCTGAGAACACCTCTGCAGAGGAGTCCGAGGAGAAGTAATCTCTCCTGGCTGCTGAATTCACTCCGGCCCTAACGCCGCGCGTGGATTGCAGTTCCTACTCGCAGAAGTAGCGCATAATCGCCGCCTTCCCATTCTCTTTACGAAGAGACAGGGGAGGCGGCTTTTGTCGTTTTGAACTTGGATCTTTATGTTCCTGGTCCCCGCCGTCGTGTGGCGCCATTGCGCGACTCCATCGTGCGGCTGCGCCATGCAGCAGGCCACCCAACGTCCAATGCACTACGACACTTATGTCTAACCTCCAACGCTCAACCTCCTATGTGCATCCTCCACTGCGATAACTGAGCAAACAGGGCCCTCAGATATTGCATTGTCTGCTCAAAACGAACAGGGGAGGTTGCACGTTTCGGGAACCCGCCGCCGCCTCCGGTAGCATTAGGTCCACCATGACTGAAGCAGCACCGATCGCACATGAGGGACCAGCAGAAGGATTCGTTCGGATCCGGTTAGATCTGGCCTATGACGGCACCGATTTTCACGGATGGGCCAGGCAAAAGGGCGGACTGCGCACCGTCCAAGGCGTGCTCGAGGAGCAGCTAGCAATGATCGCTCGGACGGAGGTACCGCTGACGGTAGCTGGGCGTACGGATGCGGGCGTCCATGCTCGCGGGCAGGTGGCGCACGTGGATGTGCCGCAGGAGATGCTGGAGCAACGGTCCGTAGCAAATGATCCCGGGAAGTTGGTGCGCAGGCTTGCCAAGTTGTTGCCGGAAGACGTCCGGGTGCACGGCTGCGATTTCGCGCCAGAAGGTTTTGATGCCCGATTTTCTGCGCTGCGCAGGCATTATGTGTACCGGATAACCACCAGCCCGCGGGGTGCGCTGCCGACGCGGGCGCGCGATACGGCCGAATGGTTCAAACCGGTAGACATCGGGGCCATGCAAGACGCGGCCAATGCGCTGGTGGGTCTGCACGATTTTGCGGCCTTTTGTAAGGCCAAGCCGAATGCCACCACCATTCGCGAATTACAGGAATTTAGCTGGCAGGATGTCTCGACGCCGGAGGAACCGCAGCTCTTTGAGGCCCGGGTGACCGCGGACGCCTTCTGCTGGTCGATGGTGCGCTCTTTGGTTGGCTGTTGCTTAAGCGTTGGGGAAGGCCGCAGGGACGTCGACTTTGCCGCGGCGTTGCTGCAGGAAACCAAGCGCTCCTCTCGCATCCCAGTGGCACCGGCGAAGGGCCTGTCTTTAGTGCAGGTGGATTACCCGGAGGCGGGCGAAATGTCCGCGCGGGCGGATATAACGAGGGAAAAGCGCACGACCTTGTGAAAACACGCTGCCAAGTGGCAGGGGTGAGGAGCCTGCGCTAGCCTGAGGTCTGGGTTTATTTAGACTTTTCGGGGAATTTTCGGGGGGAAATTCATGGCACGTCCATTGCCAACGACCAAGGCCCAAGTCTCGGGCCATAAATTTTTACGCCGGCGTGTGGAACACGGGCTCGTATTGGGCGATACCCGTATGATCCACGATCCGCTGGCTCGCCGCCGCAAGGCGATGATGTTCGGCGGAGTAGGAGTGGCCTTTTTAGCGGTCGGCTCGGGCCTTTTGGCTTGGCTGCAGCCGAGCCCGCAGCCAGGGGATGCGCCCATCGTGCGCTCGGAGCAAGGCCAGCTCTTCGTGGACGTCAACGATACGTACCACCCCGTCTATAACCTGTCGTCCGCGCGGATCATCGCCGGCGAGGCGGCCGAGGCGCAGACCATTGGGGACGAGCATTTGCGCGAGGCCTCGTTGGGCACGCCGGTGGGGATTTCGGATGCTCCCGGCTATTTGGCCGCACCGGGCGAGACCCCGCAGCGCTCGTGGGCGGCGTGCCTTGCCGGCCACGATGAGCAGCCCGCGGATAATCCCACCAGCATCGATGGCCAACAGGTGGCTCAAGAAGAGGTCATCGTGGTGGCGGATCCGCCGCAGGAGGGTTTTGGGGAGGAGCGCGCCGCGCTCGCAGAAACGGATGGTGTGCAGTGGCTGCTCACCGCGGACGGGCGCGTGCGCTTGCCCGATGCGCAGAGCACGGAGGGCCGGGTCATCCGCCGCGGGATTGGCATCGACGGGAGCACCCATTCCTGGCCCGTTCCCGCGGAGTTGCTCAATGCCTTTGCGGAGCAGCCGCCGTTGACGTTTCCCGATCCGCTGCCGGACATCATGGACACCGGGCAGGGTCAGTGGGCCCGGACGGACGACGGCGTCGCCGAGCTCTCCGCCACCCAGGCAGACATGTTGGTTAGCTACGGCGCGACGCGCAAAGAAGCCTCACCACAAGAGGTAGGCGCGCTTGCCGATGCCCCCTTAAACTTCCGCCTGCCCGCCACCACCTTCGACTTCGTTGGCCCAGATGAGGGCTGGATGTGCGCTGATAGCGATGGTGGGGCAGCGCTGGTGACTGAGAACCCCGGGACGGTAGCGCTCGCCGGAGAGGGTATAGCGGATCGTTTTGGCGGGCTATCGGCAGGAGGAGTTGGTGTGGATACCGGGCATGGCTACCACGTTGTCTCGCCTACGGGGCAGCGCCATGCGGTGGACAATAAGGAACTCTTAGAGGCCCTCGGCACCGGTATTGGGGCGGAGGTTCCGTGGGAAATCATCCGGCTTTTGCCAGAGGCTTCGCGCTTGGACCGGGACGAAGCCCTGCAGGTCAGCCCCTAGGCCGACTTGGGTCGGCGTAGCCCGCGGGCAACCGCCAGGCCCGTCAGCAGCAGGACTAACCCGCCGAGCACCCACCCGGTGCGGCTCGCCGCTGGGGAGTGTTCGTCTTTGGCGGGTTGGATAGTCAGATCGCGCGCGGGTGCGGCATATTCGCCATCGATATGGGTAAGGGCGGCGAGCGGATCGATGAAACCGTTGCCGGGCTCGCCGGCGGAAAGCAGCCGTTGACGTATATCGGCGGCGCTGGCGTCTGGGTAGCGCTCGGCTAATAGGGCGGCGGTGCCGCTGACTACCGGTGCCGCGAACGAGGTGCCGTGAAACTGTGCCAGGGAATCCTGTTGGTTCTTCCCGTCTGCCCAGCCACCGGCGGGATTAAGCGCTAAAGGGACGAAGCCGTGGGCGGCTAATTGTGGGCCATCGGCAGGCGTGAGGGAGTACTCGGCGAGTGCGTGGGCATCCTCTTGGGCGCTAACGGATAAAACGGTCGGTGAATCAGCGGGAAAGACGTGATCGCCTTCTTCGCAGGTGCCGGAGGAAATATTGCCGGAGGCTGCGATGACTACCGCGCCGGCATCTTCTGCGTGGCCGAGCGCCTCATCCAAGCGGGAGCTATCGATGCGCCGCGCGGTCTTCTCTGGAACGCAGGACACCACGGAAATATTGATCACCCGGGCGTTGTCCTCCACGGCATGATCGATGGCGCGGGCCAATGTGTCGAGCGAGCCGGTGGTGCTGTCCTCGTCGGACTCGCCGGCCGTGCCATCGTATTGGCGATAATGCGCGCTGGTTTGGCGGATGGCGCGGATCTCAGCGCGTGGGGCGATGCCAATATCGTGCCCGGAGATGATGCCGGCGACGACGGTGCCGTGCAGGTCGCAATCTCGGTGCGGATCCGGTTCTTCCGGAGTGACCAGGTCCGCGCCTGCGGTGAGATTCGGCAGCTGATCGTGGTGGGCAACGCCGGTATCGATGACGGCTACCTTTATGCCCTCGCCCGTGGCAAAGGAATGCAGCTGGGAACGGTAGGCGCGCTGGTCTGCGGAAGGTTCTGGCGCTAGGGGAGATGGATGCGCGGTGGCGCATTCCCGGTCCGGTTCCCGTGCGCCCGCGATGGGCGCGGTGGGAGCTCCTGTGATGAAATCGCCGGTTCCGGCGAGGACACATGCGGTAAGGGCGCAAGCAGCAAGCCTTGAACTGCCGTTGAACCCAGGTAGTGCGGAAAAACGACGCGAGCGGGTGTGGCCCATTATCCCAGCCCCCTGATGAGTTCGAAGATCCCGGCGAGGTGCGCGGCAAGCGGCAGGCAGGCGGCGATGGTGAGGGACTCAATGCGTTCGAACCAGGCGATGGTCGTTGGGTCCACCTCGCTCATTTTGGCCGTCCACAGTGGTGCGCTTAGCATCGCGGTAAGCAGGAGGGCCGCAACCACCGTTGGCGCCCAAGCGCCAGCAAGCCCATCTGCGGCAATCGCATGCACGGCGCACAGGCAGGCGGTAAGACAGGCAATCATGGCAACCAGCATGAGCGCCCAGCTGGCAAGCACGCGCCCGTGACGCGCGGCGTGCATGACCACCGTTCCAGCAACAGAGACGCAGAGCGCTTGGACGAAGCCGAGCCCGGTTAATCCGGTGCCGAAAAGCACGGCGATGCGAGACCCGATGGTAGCGGCGGATCCCGCCTCGTCCACGGTCCCGTCCGTGGCCACGAGGGCGCCGGTGCCAGTGAAACTGAGCGCGATAAGGGCCGGGATGAGGCAGAGCGCGATTGCGCAGCAGATGCCCTCGTAGGCGTACCCGGCGCGGGTGGCGCGATCGTCCACATCGGGCTGAAGCTCATCCGAGACGGCGAGGTCTTGGCCTGCGGTGGGCAATTGCGGCACCTTCAGCCCCGCGGTGGCGATGGTCAGCGCGGGGGCGGTGGCAAGCACAATGACGCCTGCGATAACGGTGCCTGCGGCCGCCGCGGTACCGTGGCTCGTGCCGATGCCCGAATTTCCACTGAGCCCAGGAAGCAGGTAGCTCACGGACGCAATGAGCACTAGCCCGGCGATGGTGAGCGCGCCGGAGGTAATGCGTACCGTGCTTAACCGGGTGAGGTGGCAGGCCAATAACGCCGCGAGCAGGGTGGCGCTGGTGGTGAGGGCGGCATAGGGGGCATCGGCAAGCGCGGGCGAAATAAGTGCCCAACCGCTCGCCGCCCCTGCCGCCAGGGTGAGCATGACAAGCGATAGCGCCCGCGTCCACAGGGCGAGCACGAAGGCCGCGATGGCGAGCCCGGCGCAGGCCACCGCTGGGAGCGAGAGTACCCAAGTGACGGCGAAGGCCGCGGCGAGCCCGGCCCACGCCCAGACGATGGGAATGGCGGAGGTGGTGTCGTCGCGGCTCTGGGCGGCGAGGGATTCGGCGGCGTCGCGGATTACGGGCGCGGGCCGCTCCTCGCGCGGGGCGAGCACCAGGATGGAGCCTTCCGCTAGCGGCGTGGCGGCAAGCGGTGCGGTGAGGTCGATGGTGCGCCCAGAGGCCGTGCTGGCGCGCCACGGCGAGGTGATCGCGGGTGCATCGACAAGGTCAGTAAGTTCTGCCATGAGCTCGCCGAGGCTGGAGCTTAATGGCAATGCCACGTCTGCTTCCTTGTGGAAGGAATCTGCGTGGATGCGGATGGTAAGGCGCATGTGATGCGCCGTTGGAGCGGTCATAATTCCCCCGAATTGTCTCATGATTGTGGGCATCCCCCTTGCCCAATGCCACATATTGTGGCTTACTGGTGGCGTCGTGTCCACCGCAGCGCGGGGAATCTTGGCAGGGGGCCAAGAGCGCTAAGCGTGTGGATCGGGGGAGGATTTTACCCATGCTTGGGATCGGGGAAACTCACATCGTGGAGCCATTGTCCATGCCGCTTCGGGACGCGCCACCGCCGCTTCCCACCGGCACCGTCGAGGCAGAGGAAGTGCCGGAAGCGGTGCGCCCGCAGCCGGTGCCGCTGGTGCGCCTGCTGCTGCCTATCGTGATGATCGCCGCGATGTTGGGCATGGTGGCGCTGATGGTGTTGGGCGCGGGCGATTCGCGGCATATCAGCCCGGTATCCCTGATGTTTCCGCTGATGATGCTGGCCAGTATGGCCATGATGTTTGGGTCGCACAATAGCGGGCAGGACCCGGATGAAACCCGGCGGACCTACTTGCGCCACATTAAGGCGCTGCGGGAAAAGGCGCTGGATAATGCCGGTGCGCAGCGTGCGCACGAGCTGTACCGGCATCCGGATCCGGCGGGGCTGGAACCGCTGGTGGGATCGCGGCGCATGTGGGAGCGTGGGCCTGATGATCCGGATGCCTTGGAGGTGCGCGTGGGCACTGGGCCCACCACGTTGTGCACGCCCATCAACGTGCCTGATTCTGGTGCGACCGAGGACCTGGACCCGGTCTGTGCGGTGAGCATGCGCCAGGCCATCAAGGCGGTGGGCACCGTGCCGGATCTCCCGGTGGTGATCCAATTGCAGGCCTTTAGGTTTTTATCCTTTACCGGCGATAATGCCCGCGATACGGTGCGTGCCCTCGTCATGCAGCTAGCCCTGGCGCACGGTCCCGAGACCATCGGGGTTGAGGCCATCGGCGGCGAGTGGGAGTGGCTAAAATGGCTGCCGCATACCCGGGAGCCGGATAAGGCGCGGTTTCGCATTGTGCTTGTCGATGCCCTCCTGACCACCGGCACCGAAGACTTCTTCCACGGCGATTCTTATACCACCGTCATTGAGGTAGGCGGCGCCCCGTCGTCTGCGTTGAGCCTGCGCGCGGAACAAGAAGGCCTGTGCCTCGTCGCGGCGGATACCCTGCAGGCGGTCACGGCCGCGGGCGTGGAAGAACTAGGCACACCCGATAGTTTGGGCACTGCCGCGGCCACGATTATGGCCCGCCGGATGGCGGTCTTTCGCCGCCCCGATAGCACCTCTGGGCGCCGGGGCAATGATTTGCTGGGGCTGCTCGGCTACAGCGGTGTGGATGAGTTGGCCGCCAGCGGCATGTGGCACGGGCGCGATGGTGCCTCGCGGCTCATGGTGCCCATCGGCATCGATTCCATCGGGCAGCCGGTGACCGTGGATCTCAAAGAATCCGCGCATGGCGGAATGGGGCCGCACGGCCTGTGCATCGGGGCGACGGGCAGCGGTAAATCTGAGCTCCTGCGCACCCTGGTGACCGCACTTGCCGCCACGCATAGCCCGGATGAACTCAATCTCGTGTTGGTAGATTTCAAGGGTGGTGCGACCTTCCTAGGCTGTGATCGCCTGCCGCATACTTCTGCGGTCATTACCAACCTTGAAGAAGAATCCACCCTGGTAGAGCGCATGTACGATGCCATTTCCGGGGAGATGAACCGCCGCCAAGAACTCCTGCGCACCGCCGGCAACTTTGCCAATGTGGGCGAGTACAACGCTTCTGCGGATGCCGTGCGTGACTACGGTCCCTTGCCGGCGCTGGTCATCGTCGTCGACGAATTTTCCGAGCTCTTGGGCCAGCACCCGGACTTCGCCGAGCTCTTCGTTGCCGTGGGGCGCTTGGGGCGCAGCCTCCACGTGCACCTTCTTTTGGCTTCCCAAAGGCTCGAGGAAGGGCGCTTGCGGGGGCTGGACTCCCACTTGTCCTACAGAATCGGCCTGAAAACCTTTTCCTCCGCCGAATCCCGCCAGGTCCTTGGCGTGACCGATGCCTACCACCTTCCCGGCCAACCCGGCGCCGGTTACCTGAAATCCGATGCCGAGGATCTCACCCGCTTTCAGGCTTCCTACGTATCAGGGCCGCTCGCGCGCCGGGCTGCACCTGGCGCGGGGATGCACGCGGCCGCGGACTTGGACGGTAATCCTTCCGGCCCGCCGTGCCGGGTGGAACTTTTTACGGGATGGGCGCAGGACGATGCCGCTGCACAGAATTCTCCTGCTGTGGTGATGGATGAATCCACATCGGTTCTTACTGAGGTGGTTCGCGCCGCCGGCGAGGAGGCCGCCGCGCGCGGCCAGGAGGCCCACCGCATCTGGCTACCTCCGCTGCCACCGGTCATTGAACTATCGTCCCTCGATATGGAGGGCGCGGAGTCCACCGCAGCGGAACTATCCGCGCCGATCGGGATTATCGATAGGCCGTACTACCAGCGCCAAGACCAACTAGTCATCGACTTTCACCAGCACGGCGGCCACCTTGCACTGTGCGGGGGACCGCAATCCGGCAAGTCCGGTGCGCTGCGCACGATAGTCTCCTCCTTGGCGCTTAACCGGCGGCCGGAAGATATCCGCTTTTATGTCATCGACTTGGGCGGCGGGCAGTTAGCGGCCCTAGACCGGTTACCGCACGTTGCCGGGGTAGCCGGGCGCGATGAAGGCGAAAAGATCCGCCGCATCGTCGATGAGGTTGCCGGGTTTATCCGCCGGCCGGAACCGCGCGAGACCTTCTTGATTATCGATGGCTGGCACCACATCGGTCCATCCAATGCGGAGTTTGAGGATTTAGCCGAATCCATTACGGATATCGTCGCTGATGGCGCCTCCGCCAACGTCCACGTTGTCATCGCGACCTCCCGGTGGACCACGATGCGCCCGGCGATTAGGGATCTCATCGCCCACCGCCTCGAGCTGCGCTTGGGTGAGGCACTCGATTCGCTTATTGACCGCAAGCTGCAGCAAAAACTGCCCAGCGCGCCGGGCAGGGGGCTGACACAGGCCGGCGAAAATATGCTGCTCGCCCACACCTCGAATCAAGATATTGCCCATATCTGCCGCGTGCATGCAAACGCCGTTCCCGCCCCGCGCTTGAAGATGCTGCCGGCGGTCCTGACCCCAGAGGCGCTCGCCGCCCATGGCGAAGCACCTACTGGCGGCATCCCGTGGGGCATCGGCGGGCGCGACCTTTCCACCTTGGCGTGGAATCCGGAGCGCGAGCCGCACCTAGTTGCCATCGGCGCCCAAGGCTGCGGCAAGTCCAATTTCTTGGCACAGATAATGCGCGGGATTAGTAGCCTTCCGCGGGAGGCGGCGCGATTGGTGGTCATCGATCAGCGCCGCGCTCACCTGGGCACGCTGGATCAGGACATGGTGGCGGCCTATGCCGCAACGCAATCAAGCGCGCAGGAGGCAATCGTTAATACCGTGCGCACGCTGGAACAACGCTTGCCGGGGCCGGATATCACCCCAGAGCAACTCGCCGCCCGCGATTGGTGGGAGGGCCCGGATATTTACGTGGTGATCGATGATGCGGACTTGGTCAGCGATATAGCCTTGGCACCCTTACTCGATCTTCTGCCTCATGCGCGGGACATCGGCTTGCACATGGTCATCGCCCGAAAATCCGGCGGCATCGGCCGGGCACTGTTCGGCCAATTCTTTTCCGCGGTGCGCGATCTGCAACCCGCATTCCTGCTTTTCGATGCCGACCGCGACGAAGGCACCATCTTCGGGCTCAAGCCCAGCCACCAGCCGCCCGGGCGCGGGCAGTGGAGCATCCGCGGCGAAAGCCTGGGAATCGCCCAGGTGGTTTACGGGGAAGGAGAAGAATAAATGTCTACAGAAACGCCTATCTCCGCAGCAACGGCAACGATTACGGTGACCGTTATGGATGCGGCCACCATCTTTGAAGGCCCAGAAACCGTGTACCGCTACGATCTTGCTGGGACCGGCATCGTAGAAGGCAAGGCACTCGGCCACGTCATGGACCAGATCGCGAAGATCGCTGGATCCGCTTGGCCGGACGTGGACGTATCCGTCATCGCGGATCCCTCTGGCACCGCCGTCTCCCGCGAAGCCGTCACCATTCTTACCCGCCAACTCGATGTAGCCGGCGCCCGCGTGCGACAGCAGGAAGCAACACCCGCACCGGAATCAACTCCAGCACGAGAGGCTGAATCGGCTGCGGGCGAGGCAGGGGCACCGTTGGCAGTAGCGGCGGCATCGGCACTTGCGGATGCCCCAGAATCCGCGCCCACCGCCCAGATGGATATTTCCACGGGCCGCACGGAAACAACGGCTGACCCGGGAACTGGTGCGCGAGCAGAAAAAGGGCAGGGGACAGGCACGCGGTGGGCCGATAAGCTGCGCGGCTGGATAGGTGCCATCGATATGTTTCATGTCGCCATCGTCGTGGTGATCCTCGCCGTCGTCGGCGCCTCGTGGTGGGCCATGGGGGCGAATGCGTCCGATAATGAGGACGGCGGCGAGGCCGGCACCGCCGCTGGAAGTGCCACCGCTGCGAGCGCCGCCGACTCCGTGCCAAAGGAAGAATCCGGTGGTGGCAGCGATGGCAACGCGGACGCGGCTGGCGACGCGGGCGGTGACGGCGAGCTCAACCCAGGCGAAAAGCGCCTTGATATCGAAGGGCTCTCCGTCGTCCTTCCCACCGGATTTCAGGCCACTGTGGAGGAAGGCCTAGTGACCGCCACAGGAGAAGACCCTGATTTAAGGATTCTCTTAGCGGCGGACTCGCTTTTTAACGTGCCGGCCAAGGCGCTCTTTGGTGAAATCAAAGCGCAGGTAGACAAGGATCCGGAACTGCGCGATGTATCCGAGGACGCAGGGCGTTTGCACTATATAGAAGACCCCGGCGATGGCTCCGTAGTGGAATGGACCATCTGGGAAGATACCGGGCACCACATGTCGGTGGGGTGTCATACCCGCCATAGTGCCAATGCCGTGCAAAAAGCCGCCTGCCGGATGGCCACCGAATCCCTGAGCAAGAAATAAACAGAAAAGTTTTTAACACCCCGGGAACCAAATGGGTCTGAGCGCAGTCCAATAACGGTGAGAAAGCACAGAAGCTTTTTCGGGGGAAATCACACTCAACATCTCTTCCCGCCCTAAGGAGGGGCGCACTGTTATGTCTCAGACTTTTAAGACACAAGCCGATGTCATGGTCTCTACCGCCGGCCGCGTCGATAACACCAATGACGAGGTCCAAGGCGAGCTCACCCGCCTGCAGGGTGTAGTTGATTCTGTCCGCGGCAGCTGGGCCGGCCAGGCGCAGGTTTCATTCGATAACTTGATGCAGCGCTATAACACCTCCGCGCAGCAACTGCGCGAGGCATTGACCTCGATTTCTGAAAACATCCGCAGCAATGCCCACAACTTTGACAACGTCGAAGCCGAAAACACCCAGGCCTTCTCCAATGTTGGCGGCGGCCTCGCCCTGTAACCCAGCCACCTCCACCAGCAACTTCGAAAGGAAGCATTTTTCCCATGTCCGAAATTAAGTACCAATTCGGCGCCATCTCTTCTGCCGCAGCCGATATCAACGCCACCTCCGGCCGCATCAACAGCACCTTGGCCGACCTCAAATCCCGCCTCCAACCCATGGTGAGCACCTGGGAAGGTGAGTCCGCAGTGGCTTATAACCAGGCACAGGCCAAGTGGGATAAGGCGGCACAAGAACTCAATACCGTGCTGGCAACCATCTCCAAGACCGTGTCCCAGGGCAATGACGCCATGAGCGATGTCAACCGCCGCGCCGCCGCTAGCTGGGGTTAACGCACCCTTGGCGGCATCTATCTAACCTGTTTCTTTAAAGCGCAATAGGGGAGTCGGGCGGTGCCCGTGCCCGTATCCATCTGGCAGGAGGCGAACGCAGCCGCCGTCTCCTTACCGCGCTACTTGCACAAACCGCCACATAGAACCTCTTTTACCGGTACCTCTTCTTCCTGGAAAGGTGCCGGTTTTGGCGTTTTGGTCTTTTACTCCGGTAGCGGCTAAAGTTGTAGCCCTATGTGTTCGCTCGTCGGCAAGCAGCTGGCGAAGCGCTTCCCGCAGGTCTCCACCGGCCGCTGTTGGGAAGCGAATGGATGCTTAGCGCTGGCCGGCAGTTCCGAGACAGACTTTCAAGGAGTCATTTTGTCTACTTTCCACCCAAAGAGCGGTGACATCACCCGCAAGTGGTACGTCATCGATGCTACTGACGTGGTGCTGGGCAAGCTTGCTTCCACCGTGGCAGACCTGCTGCGCGGCAAGCACAAGCCACAGTTCGCACCCAACGTTGACACCGGTGACCACGTCATCATCATCAACGCTGACAAGATTCACGTTTCTTCCACCAAGCGCGACCGCGAAATGCGCTACCGCCACTCCGGTTACCCGGGCGGTCTGAAGTCCATGACCCTGGGTCAGTCTTTGGACGCCAACCCGGTCCGCGTTATCGAAGAATCTGTTGCCGGCATGATGCCGCACAACAAGCTCTCCCGCGCTTCCATCAAGAAGCTGCACGTCTTCGCAGGCGATGAGCACCCGTACGCCGGTCAGAAGCCGGAAACCTTCGAGTTTAAGCAGGTGGCACAGTAATGGCTGAGCAGAACATCGACAACAATGTAGCCGAGGCTGCTGACATCGCTGCAGCAAGCGCCGCTACCGAAGAGTTCACCAACACCATCGGTGATTCGTTGGCTAGCGCCAACCCTGAGACCGAGGCAGAGGTTGAGGCCGCTGCTCCGGTTCACGAGGGTCCAATTCAGACCGTCGGTCGCCGTAAGCGCGCCGTCGCTCGCGTTCGCCTCGTTGCTGGCTCCGGCCAGATCGTGGTTAACGGCCGCGAGTTCGCTGAGTACTTCCCGAACAAGCTGCACCAGCAGGACATCCTCACCCCGCTGACCCTGCTGGACCGCGAGAACCAGTTTGACCTGAAGGTCACCGTTAACGGTGGTGGCCCAACCGGTCAGTCCGGTGCCCTGCGCCTGGCTATCGCTCGTGCACTCAACATCTACAACCCGGCTGATCGCTCCACCCTGAAGAAGGCTGGTTTGCTCACCCGTGACGCTCGTGCAGTTGAGCGTAAGAAGGCTGGTCTGCACAAGGCACGTCGCGCACCGCAGTACTCCAAGCGTTAATCTCGCTTCTACTGCGCGCGCAAGCGCCATACATTGCCGCTGCTTCCCATTCTGGGAGGCGGCGGCTTTGTCGTTTTATCGCTCTTGGCGGTGTCCCTTTCGGTTGGGACGGCCAAACCCCGCCTGGCCGGCCTCTTGAGGCTTAGCCTTGCGCGAGACAAAGGCGCTCAGCTCGGGTCGCGATGAAGCGCTCGCACGCCGCAGCGCGCCACGGACTGTAGGGACAGAGAAAAGCCCGCCTCTCATCGCGGTGAGCGCTAATGCGCAGCGCGATGGAGGCGGGCTAGGGACCTAGAGCCTAGAGAAGAAGGCCGGTTAGGCAGGGAGATTATTCATCGTCTTCTGCGGCCTTGTCCTCGGTTTTCTTCTGTGCAAAGTTCTTGAGCTCGGCGCGGCGCTCTTCGCGGAGGGCTGCCTGCTCTGCAAGGTATTCATCCGATGCGTTGATGGTGTACCACTCGTGGAGGTACGGGTCATCGTTTTCAATTTCAGCCCCGGCACCGTGGTTTTCTGGAACGGCAGAAGAGCTGAATACGAAGTCGCCATTGTGTTCTTGGAGGCCCAAGTGGGTGCCGCGCTCAATGGCGGCATGGGCATATTTCCTGCGCAGTATTGCAGGATCGCGTGCCAAGTCCTTGCCCCAGGCCACCATGATGCCGATGAGGATGAAGGTAAACGGCAGCGAACTGGAGACCATGATGGATTGCAGGCCGCTCAGGGCATCCTTGCCGGCGATGAGCAGCAGGGACAAGGAAATGCCACCCAGGGCAACGCCCCAAATAACGGAAATCGATGTCGAGGGGATTGGTCGACCTGATTGGGACATGGAGCCCATGACGTTGGTAGCGGAGTCAGCGGCTGTATTGAAGAAGACGACCACAGCGAGGAGGACGATGACCGTGGTGATGCTGGATAGCGGCAGCGATCTCATGAGATCGAACATCACATTCTCGCCGGAACCTTCAATCTCGATTCCGTCTCCATCCAGGTGGGTCTTGATTGCGGTGGCACCAAAGATGACGTACCAGAAAAGCGACAGGGTGGTGGGCACGAGCATGATGACGAAGACGAATTCGCGAATGGTGCGCCCGCGGGAAATCTTCGCAATGAACATGCCGACGAAGGGCGACCAGGAAATCCACCACGCCCAGTAGAGCATGGTCCATGCGGTGACGAATTCCTTCTCCGGCTCACCCTGGGAGGCGGAGAGGGACATCATGTCTTCGAAGTGCTTGAAGAACTGCAGCAGGGAGGCGGGAAGCAGGTCCAGAATATAGAGCGTCGGCCCAGTGATGAGCACGAAGACCGCGAGTCCGATGACCAGGCCCATGTTGATATTGGACAGGATGCGGATGCCGCGCTTGATGCCGGACATTGCGGAAAGAATGAAAAGGATGGTGAGGATCGTAATGATCACCACCATGATTCCGTTGCCTTCGAGGGGCTTGCCGGTAAGGATAGAGGTACCCGTACGGATCTGCAGGGCACCGATACCCAGCGAGGTCGCCGTGCCGAAGAGGGTGACCAACACTGCGAAGATATCGACGATCTTTCCAAATACCCGGTTATTCGAATCCGTAATGAGGGGTTCAAATAGCGAGGAAATGAGCGGGATGCGGCCGCGTCGATAAGCAGCATAGGCAAGCGCGCCGCCCACCAGCGCGAAGATCATCCACGGCAACGTAGCGTGGTGCAGAACCGCCTGGGCAAAGGCAGGAAGGATGGCTTCTTGGCTGCCGGATTCGACACCGGAGAGATACGGCGGTGGAGTCAAGAATAGGGCAAGTGGCTCCATCGGGCCGTAGAAGACCAAGCCGATTCCCATACCGGCGGCAAAGAGCATGGCGATCCAGGCGTTCCGGGAGAAATCAGGCTTGGAATCATCGGCGCCGAGCTTAATTTTGCCGGTTGGGGCGATGGCGATTGTCAGCAGGAATGCCGTGGTGGCAATCATGATGATCGTAAAAAGCCATCCAAAGTTTTGGACGACCCATGCCCGCATGGTGCTTCCTGTGTTGGCCAGGTTATCTGGTGCGATGATGGCCCACAGGATAATGCCAACTGTTGATGCCAGCGCCACCGCAAAGACCGTTTTATTGGTCTTGAAATCGGCGCGGGTGTTTTCGACACTTACTCCGGGAATGAGGGCTGGATGAATAGCGCGTTCCCCAGAAGCGGCTTTCGCAATGGCTGATCGTGCCTTTTGCGAGGTAGTTTCAGGTGACTTGTCACCTGAAGATCTAGGTTCGTTCATCGTTGATCCTCTCTAGGGCAAAAGAGTGAAGTATAACCTAGCTAATAATTTCATATAAAAGCCAAAAAGTACGACTTTAAGCAAATTTTGCTTTTCATCACAAGGACATTTTTCGTGATGTTGGTTACCCAACTGGCCTGCTTGCCGATGCCCCAAACATGCGACCCGCGGGACTAACAAGGCATAATTGTCTGCATGACTCGACTATTTGGAACCGATGGAGTTCGCGGCCTCGCGAATAAAAAGCTGACTCCCATTTTGGCCTTGACGCTGGGACAAGCGGCTGCAGAGGTCTTTACTGCGCAGCGCGAATCTTATGAGCGCCGCCCCTTGGCAATCATCGGCCGTGACCCCCGCGTATCGGGCGAAATGCTCGATGCCGCTATCGCCGCCGGCTTGGCGTCGCGCGGCGTGGACGTTGTGCGCGTGGGGGTGCTTCCTACCCCAGCCATCGCCTTTTTGACGGATGATTACGGAGCGGATCTCGGCGTGATGATCTCTGCCTCCCATAATCCGATGCCAGATAATGGCATTAAGTTCTTCTCCGCAGGCGGCAAAAAGCTGCCGGATAGCGTGGAAGATAAGATTCAGGCCGCGATGGATAACCTCGTTGAGGAGGGCCCGACGGGCACCAAGCTGGGCCGCATTATCTCGGAGGCGCCCGATGGCCGTGAGCGCTATCTAGCGCACCTGAAGGAGGTCGTCTCCACTGACTTGAGCGGCATCAAGGTGGTCGTGGATACGGCCAATGGCGCGGCCTCAAAGGTTGCTCCGAGTGCCTATGAAGCAGCAGGCGCTGAGGTCATCCCGATCTACCACCGGCCCAATGCCTTTAATATCAACGAAAATTGTGGTTCCACCCATATCGAAAAAGCCCAGGCAGCGGTGCTCGAGCATGGTGCCGATTTGGGTCTTGCCCACGATGGCGATGCGGACCGCTGCCTCGCCGTCGATGCCGAAGGCAACGTCGTCGATGGCGATCAGATCATGGCCTTGCTCGCGGTAGGGATGAAGGAAGACAATGACCTGCGCTTTAACACGCTCGTGGCCACGGTCATGTCCAATTTGGGCCTGACGCTTGCCATGGAGGAGCAAGGCATTGAGGTCCGCCACGCGGCGGTGGGCGATCGCTATGTGCTCGAAGAGCTCCACCGCGGCGATTTCTCCCTGGGCGGCGAGCAATCCGGGCACGTCGTGCTTCCCGATGACTCCACTACCGGCGATGGCACCCTCACCGGCCTTTCCATCATGGCGCGTATGGCCAAGTCCGGAAAGAGCCTGAAGGAATTGGCCTCCGTGATGACCGTATTGCCGCAGGTGCTCATCAACGTTCCGGTATCCAATAAGGCGGCGATCATGGATTCTGCCGAGGTCAAGCAGGCCATCGTCGAGGCAGAAGAAGAGCTCGGGGAAACCGGCCGCGTCCTGCTCCGACCCTCTGGCACCGAAGAGCTGTTCCGCGTCATGGTGGAAGCTGCAGAAGAGGAACATGCCCGCAAGGTGGCGGGTAGGCTTTCTGCCGTCGTCGCCTCGGTATAGGCAGGAAAATAAGAAGTACCGGGAACCATTTGGTATAAACCCCAGTCCAATGAAGGTGAGCACACTTACCGCATATGGATTTGGGGATTATACCGATGTCTGAGGTTTTTCTTCGCCCCGCAGAGGCGATGTCCGCACTACAACAAGCTATAAGCGCCAACGATGAACAGCGCCAAGCCCACCGGGCCGATGTTCCAGACTTTCCCGTTGCCGCGGCTGGGCGGAATTTTTCCGGCCACGGGGAGCGCATACGCAGCATCCTCGCGCGCATTCATGACAATGGAACGTGGCGCTTAGACAATATCTCTGCCACGGGTCAGGCAGCGCACGATCAGATGCGCGCATTCGCCACGTACGATGCCGACTTTAGCCGCTCCTTTGCAGGAGAAAGCGGAAAGGCAGTGGACTAATGAGTACGCTGACTAAGTCGCTTTTAGGGGATTATTCCGCCGCCATTTCGCAGTTCCAATTGGCCTGCCTGGGAAATTACTCCGGCCCCAGCATGCCCTTGGGGCTTCTGAGTGAGCTCATCAGCGCGGTAGATGGAATCGCCCCACAAAACATTCTGCGCCATACCATTTCCGCGGTGGGCGGCAATCTCCCGCACAGTGGTGGAAAGGGGCTTGCGGATTTTCTGCGCACGGATGATTCCGAAGTCGCCCATGGCACCTTGCGCGAGCACCTGACCGGCATTCAAAAAGACTTTGATATCCACCGCGATGAAGGCAAGCAGCTTACTGACTCTGCCAAGCAATGCTCGGGCGCTATTTCCGATGTCGTCGATACCTCCGATACCGCACTCACCGAGCTGATTTCTGCGGTAATCCCACTGCTCAATATCTTGTCCATGGTGGCTACCAGGCACCCGCTGGCCAAGTTCATTATTCCCATCGTTTCCACCATTGGTTCGAAAATTATCGATGACACCAATGACTCCATCGCTAGCACGTGCCGGGACCGCGATGATGCCATTGAATCCTGCTATGACGAGTTTGAGTCGCGCTGCGAATGCGTCTGTGAGCGGCCTCTTCCTGAGGAATGCCCCGAGCCGGCAGAGGCCGAGGAGGATTCCTGCCCACCGCCAGTGGAAAAGTGCCCAGATACGCCAGCTCCCACGCACCCGATGCCCGATGGCGGGGGCGACACCACTTCCAACCCGCCACAGCCAGCGCAGCCGACGCAACCCGCATCTACCGCTGAGTGCCCGCCCAAGCCGGAACCGATGCCAGAGCCGACCCCGGAGCCAAGGCCAGACCCGAAGCCAGACCCGAAGCCGGCACCGCAACCGCAACCCGCGCCCGAGCCGAAACCAGCTCCCGAGCCGCAACCGGAGCCGAAACCAGGACCGGCTCCGAAGCCGGCTCCTGAACCCGCACCTGAGCAGCACCCTTCCGGGTGCCAGTGCCAACAGTGCCGCGGTTTCGTAAACGAGCCGCCTCGACAGAACGAATCCACGACCACTCCGGCGCACGCAGATCCGAATCCTGAGCCGGAACCCAAACCACAAGACTGCCCACCGGAACAGCAACAACCCGCACCGCAGCCTGAACAGGACCCAGTACCTGAGCCTGTACCGGAAGATTCTGAGTGCGAAGAGGAACCAACAACACCGGCTGGTGTAGAAGAAGATGCGGCCTGTGACATCGAGTCCTCCTGCAGCGGAAGCTTGGGAATCGTCGGTGCAGGAATCGCTTTGGTAGGTGTAGGCCTCATCATTGAAGGCGCTGCGGAGTGCCTGGAAAATATCGCCGATGCAGATTGCCCAGAGCCTGAACCGGAACCTGCGCCTGAGCCGGAACCCGAGCCCGCACCGGAGCCTGAACCAGAACCTTGCCCTGAGCAAGAACCAGAACCGGAACCGGAGCCGGAACCGTGCCCAGAACCTGAGCCTCAACCCGAGCCCGCGCCTGAACCCTGCCCGGAAGACGGAACAATTGAGCCACCTCCGGAGCTTTCCCAAGTGGAAGAGCCGGCCCCGCCTCCAGAAAAGGTACAGCACCTGCAGGCAGCGGAAGCCGCTGGAGCTGGAGCACCTGCGCCAGAGCCGCAGCCTCAACCTGAGCCTGCACCAGCACCGGCACCGGAACCTGCGCAGCCACAGGCCCCAGCCCCGCAACCAGCCCCGGCCCCCGAGCCTGCACCAGAGCCAAGCTCAGATGAACCATCCGTGACTGCACGAAAGGCAGGGCAGTGGTAATGAATAACGATTTCGCAGAATTCGCGCAGGGATTTCGCGAGCGCACGGCACGCCGCATGCTGGAATTTGAAAAAAGCCTGGCTAAGGCCCAAGACGAGCTAGAAAAGTCCACAGCCAAGGCCGTGCAGCAGGCCAAAAATGAGCAGCGCGGGGGAAGGGACGGTGATGCGGTGGGGCATCGGCAAGCAGCTGCTGGGACGTGGCGCCGAAATAGTGCTGCCCCAACGCGTGTCAATAACGCATCGGGGCAGGTGAAATCTGTGCTGCGACGTGGATAGGTCTATTTCAGCGGGTTAGCTTTTAGTCATCGCGGGAAATGCCGGCGCGTTCGGCCAGTTCATCGCCGGTCAAGCTTTCTACCTTCTTCGCGCTCGCCTCAGGATCCGCAAAGCCGTCATAGGCGGACTCGCCGGCAAGGGTAGAGAGCAAGAAGCCGGTGACGAGGCCGCGGGCGATTTCGGTGGGGCCGGATTGGAAGGCGCCGGAACCGATGGCCAATTTGCGGAAGCGATCTTCGCTAAAGCCGGCCTGCGTGCCCTTATCGATGGCCCGGTAGGCCACCTGGCCGCGCCAGTTATAGGCCAGCTTGGCGGGGTTTCCGGCATTGAAAATATCATCGCGGCTAGAGCCAATAACCAGGCCCGGCGTATCGAGGCTGCGGGCAGCCTCAACGGCGGAAGGGGCGGTCACGGCAGGATAAATAGCCGCGACGGCCTTGACCTTCGGGTTATCAACCGCGCTCAAAACCGCGGTGCCGCCGCCCATGCCGTGGCCAATCATGCCGAGCTTGCCCGGCGATACGGTGATATTGCCGGTTCCGAGCTTTACCCCAGCGGCGATCTGCAACGCAGATTCCATGTCTGCAGACAGGTTGCGGTGATCGGGGAACATGCCGGTCTCAGAATTGGGGGCGACCACGACGATGCCCCAGCTGGCGAGGTGGCGCAGCGTGGCGTGGTAATCCTTGATTTTGTGCATCCAATCGTGGCCAAAGGCGACGGCGGGCAGGCCTTGGCCTTCCGCAGGGGTATAAACCTTGCCGGTAATACCCGCATAATCGAGGTCGCCAACCAGCACGCGGTTGCGGCCACGCTTCGATAACGTTCCTAAGTGTTTATTCAAATTCGCAGACACGCATTCTAGGATAGATGAAGATCACCCCGTGCTGGTGGCAAGGGGTGGCGAGTGGCACATGCGGGGGATTCGCGGAGGCCAAAAGGGGTGCGCGGTGCCGAAGTTATATGGGTTGCCTTACTTGCGCGGCGGCGAGAAGGCGGGCGAAAATGTGCACTAGGTAACATTCTCTATGCTTCTCTGGGAAGGCAGGTCGCCGCATATGACTACCGGCACCCTTAAGATCGACCAATTATTTCCGCAGGATGGGCCGAAGGTAAAGACCGGCATCATCGACCGGGTGGCCTATGCCTCCGATGCCTCGCACTACCTCTACACCCCGAAGGCCGTGATTGAAGCGCGCTCGGCAGAACACGTGGCCGCCATATTCAAAGCGGGGCGGCAGCAGGGCATCCCGGTGACCTTGCGCTCGGGCGGTACCTCCTTGGCCGGCCAGGCCTCCGGCGAGGGCTACCTGGTGGATGTGCGCAAGCATTTCCGGGGCATAGAAATCCTCGATGACGGCAAGCGGGTGCGCGTGCAGCCAGGGGCGACCGTGCGCCAGGTCAATGCGCGTTTGGGGCTGCGCAACCGCAAGCTCGGCCCGGACCCGGCCAGCGAAGCGGCCTGCACCATCGGCGGCGTGGTGGCGAATAATTCCTCCGGAATGGCCTGCGGCACCGAGTTCAATACCTATAACACCTTGGAATCGCTGACCTTTGTCTTGCCTTCTGGCACGGTGATCAATACTGCGGACGCGGATGCGGACCGGCAATTCCAGGCGCAGGAACCCGAGCTGGTGGATACGCTGATCCGCCTGCAGCGCCGCGTGCGCGATAACCAGGAATCAGTAGATATCATCCGCCGCCACTTCCAGCTGAAAAATACGATGGGCTACGGGCTTAATTCCTTCCTGGATTTTGATAGTCCAGTCAAGCTTTTTGAGCACCTGTTGGTGGGCTCCGAAGGAACGCTCGCATTTATCGCGGAAGCGGTCTTTCGCACCGTGTCCATCTCTGCCCTCACGACGACCACCGTGGCGGTCTTTAATAATCTCTCCGCCGCTACGAAGGCGTTGCCTTCCCTGGTGGAGACCGGTGCCGCCACCCTGGAGTTGATGGATTCTGCCTCCATTCGCGTGGGCCAAGGCTTTGATAAGGTCCCGCAGGCCATTACCGGCTTCGATGTGGATTCACAGGCCGCGCTGCTCATTGAGTACCAATCCGATGACAAAGAAGAGCTGCGGGAAAAAGAACACAAGGGCTCGTCCCTTTTGCGCGAATTGGACCTGCAATCGCCAGCGGAGTTTTCCGCCGATATTCCCACCCGCACCGCCGCGTGGAACTTCCGCAAGGGCCTGTATGCCCAGGTAGCAGAAGCAAGGCCCTCCGGAACCACGGCGCTCTTGGAAGACGTTGTGGTGCCGGTGGGCGATTTGGCCGATACCTGTTCCTCCTTGCAGGAGCTTTTTACCCGCTATTCTTACGACGATGCGGTCATTTTCGGCCACGCGAAAGACGGCAATATCCACTTCCTTCTAACGGACCGCTTCGAAGGCGATAGCGCCATTGGCCGGTACAACAACTTCAATGAGGAAATGGTGGACTTGGTGCTGTCGGCAGAGGGAAACCTCAAGGCTGAACACGGCACCGGCCGCGCCATGGCCCCGTATGTGCGCCGCCAGTACGGCGATGAGCTCTACGAGGTCATGCAGCTGCTCAAGCGCGCCTGCGATCCCGCCGGGACCATGAACCCGGGTGTGATTCTGGACGATGACCCCGATGCACACATTACAAATATCAAGCTCAACCCCACGGTGGAAGAGGAAATCGACCCGTGCGTTGAGTGCGGCTATTGCGAGCCGGTCTGCCCGTCGAGGGATCTCACCTTGACCCCGCGCCAGCGCATCGTGGTGCGCCGTGCCCGCCAGCGGGCGCAAGAAAGTGGCGATACACACTTGGTTGCAGAACTCGATGAGGCCTATGAGTACATGGGCATCGATACGTGCGCCGTGGATTCCATGTGTTTAACCGCCTGCCCAGTGGGCATTGATACCGGTAAATTCATCAAGAAGCTGCGCCACGAGAATGCCGGGGCCGCAGAAGAAAAGGTTTGGTCTACTGCCGCCAAGAATTGGCAGGTCACCAGCCGTGGTGCAGCAACGGCGCTAACCGGCGCGCACATGTTGCCGGCGCAGTTGGTCACGAAGGTCACCGATATGGCCCGCTCGCTCATCGGCCCCGATACCGTGCCGGGATACCAGCCGGAGCTAGGCAAGGGTGGCAAGTCTCGCGAACGCCTGGCTGGGCGCGTGGGCGATCGTTACGCTCAGACCTCGGGAATCTACCTTCCGGCCTGCGTAAATTCCATGTTCGCTCCGCAGGGCGAGGGTATGGGCGCAACGCAAGCCTTCATTACCGTGTTGGAGCGGGCGGGGATCGCGCTGGAGATCCCCAAGGGTATCGAGAAGCTCTGCTGCGGAACGCCATGGTCCTCAAAGGGCATGCGCAAGGGCCACGACATTATGGAGCAGCGCGTGCGCGAGACCGTCATGGAGGCCACAGATAACGCCCGCCTGCCCGTGATCGTGGATGCGTCCAGCTGTACCGCGGGCTTTCAGGAGATGCTGGAATCCATTGGCATTACCGTCATCGATGCGCTGAGCTTTACCGCCGATACGCTGCTACCGCGCCTCGAGACCACCCAGCCGGTGGATTCTATGACGATTCACCCAACCTGTTCGGCGTTCCAGCTCGGCATGATGGGAGATGTTGAAAAGGTCGCCCGCGCCGCAGCCACGGAGGTGCACGTACCCACCGCCTGGAATTGTTGCGGTTATGCCGGCGACCGCGGCATGCTCCACCCAGAGCTTACGGAGTCCGCCACCCGCGCCGAGGCCGCCCAGGTCACGGAGCTGGGGGCGCAGTATCACGCTTCGACCAACCGCACGTGTGAGCTGGGCATGACCCGCGCCACCGGCGAGGATTACCACCACGTCCTAGAGATGCTGGAGCGCGCCACCCGCTAGCGGTCCGGTAGGGAAGGGGCGCGGCTGCTTGCAGATGCCCCTTTTTCTCCCGCGCCCTCAGCCAGCCGCAGCGCGGGAGGGCTGCTCACCGAGGGTGCGAAAACTAGCGGTGGGCAGGCCAGTTTTCAGTAACTATAAACGGCCCGAATTAGTATGCGGCCATAAATAACAGGCCCTAGTCCAACCCCCGGTTCGTGTTGACCAATGAGGTAGGATTCCTTTTTATGTGTGGAATTGTTGGATATGTTGGTCACGCTAGCGGTGACCGCGAATACTTCGCTCTGGATGTAGTCGTGGAAGGTCTGCACAGACTGGAATACCGCGGCTATGACTCCGCTGGTGTGGCGATGTACGCCGATGGGGAGATTAGCTGGCGGAAGAAGGCGGGCAAGGTTGCTGCCTTGGATGATGAGATCGCAGCTCGTCCGTTGAAGGATTCCGTTTTGGGAATCGGGCACACCCGTTGGGCCACCCACGGTGGTCCGACCGATCTCAATGCACACCCGCACGTCGTTGACGGTGGCAAGCTGGCCGTGGTGCACAACGGCATCATCGAAAACTTCGCGGAGCTGCGCACCGAGCTCTTGAACAAGGGCTACAACTTCGTTTCTGAAACCGATACTGAAGTTGCCGCGGCCTTGCTTGGCGATGTTTTCCACAACGACGCCGCCGGTGACCTCACCAAGGCAATGCAGCTGACCGCCCAGCGCCTCGACGGTGCGTTTACCCTGCTGGCCATTCACGCTGACCAGCCGGATCGCATCGTTGCCGCCCGCCGCGATTCGCCCCTGGTCATCGGCTTGGGCGAAGGCGAGAACTTCTTGGGCTCTGACGTCTCGGGCTTTATTGACTACACCAAGTCCGCAGTGGAAATGGACAATGACCAGGTGGTCACCATCACTGCTGACGATGTGGTCATTACTGACTACGACGGCAACCCCACCGAGGGCAAGTCCTTTGAGATCAAGTGGGATGCGGCCGCCGCTGAAAAGGGTGGCTTTGATTCCTTTATGGAAAAGGAAATCCACGATCAGCCTGCCGCCGTGCGCGATACCCTGTTGGGCCGCTTTGATGAGCAGGGCCAGCTGACCTTGGATGACTTGCGCATCGATGAGTCAGTCTTGAAGTCCATCGATAAGATCATCGTGATCGCCTGCGGCACGGCGGCCTATGCTGGCCATGTGGCGCGCTACGCCATCGAGCACTGGTGCCGCATTCCCACCGAGGTCGAGCTCGCCCACGAGTTCCGCTACCGCGATCCGATCGTCAACGAGAAGACCTTGGTCGTGGCCTTGTCCCAGTCCGGCGAGACCATGGATACCCTGATGGCCGTGCGCCACGCCCGCCAGCAGGGCGCGAAGGTCATCGCCATCTGCAATACGCAGGGCTCGTCCATTCCGCGTGAATCCGATGCGGCGCTCTACACTCACGCGGGTCCCGAAATCGCTGTGGCCTCCACCAAGGCTTTCTTGGCGCAGATTACCGCGACCTACCTGCTGGGCCTGTACCTCGCACAGCTGCGCGGGAATATGTTCTCCGATGAAATTCAGGGGGTTCTGGCCGAGCTGCGCAATATGCCGGACAAGGTGCAAAGCGTCATCGATGAAGAACAGCAGGTAGCCGGCCTGGCCAACTCCATGAAGGATGCAGAATCCGTGCTCTTCCTGGGCCGCCACGTAGGCTTTCCGGTCGCCCTCGAAGGCGCGCTGAAGCTCAAGGAGATCGCCTACCTGCACGCGGAGGGCTTTGCCGCAGGCGAGCTCAAGCACGGCCCGATCGCGTTGATTGAGGAGGGCCAGCCGGTCTTCGTTATCGTGCCGTCCCCGCGCGGGCGCGATTCGCTGCACTCCAAGGTGGTATCCAATATCCAGGAAATCCGCGCCCGCGGTGCCATTACCATCGTGATCGCCGAAGAAGGCGATACCGCGGTAGAGGATTACGCTAACCACGTTATCCGCGTGCCAAAGGCGCCGACGTTGATGCAGCCGCTCCTCGCAACGGTGCCCCTGCAGATCTTTGCCGCGCACGTGGCAAAGTCCAAGGGCTATGACGTTGACCAGCCGCGCAACCTGGCCAAGTCCGTGACCGTGGAATAATCTTCCGGCGGTTCTGACCCCTTTCTCGTCCTTTTTGCACAGGTGGGAGAGGGGTCTTGTGCATATCTGCAGTAAATTCAGCGCGCGGGTGGAAAGTGGCACAATAGTGGCATGCTGAAAACCACAATTGACCTTGCTGCCATCGCGCATAATGTGCGGCTGATTAAGGAGAAGATCGGCCCAGACGTCAAGCTGATGTGCGTGGTGAAGGCGGATGCTTACGGGCACGGGGTAGAAAGGGTCGTGCCCGTGATGCTGGAAGCGGGGGCGGATTCTATTGGCGTCGCCACGCTGACAGAAGCCGTGCAGCTGCGGCGTATGGGTGTGGATTCGCCCATTGCGGCGTGGATCTGGCAGTCGGATCAGGTGCTTGAAGAGGCCCTAGCCTATGGCATCCAGATTGCGGTCAATTCCCCGGCGCAGGCGCAGAAGCTGGTAGAAGCAGAGATTCCCGCCGAAATCTATATCAAGGTTGAAACCGGAATGCACCGCTCCGGGGTGGATAAGGCGGACTGGGACGAGGTCTTTGCGCTGCTGCGGGATGCCCCGCATATCACCGTCCTAGGCCTCATGTCCCACTTTGCCTGCGCGGACGATCCAGACAACGCGCATAATGACGCCCAGGAAGAAGAGTTTCGGCGCGCCCTGAATGCGGCGCGCGCGGCCGGTTTGGAGTGCCCGGTCAATCATTTGGCCAATTCCCCGGCCACGCTCTCGCGCCCGTCGGCGCACTTTGAGCAGGTGCGGGTCGGTGTCGCGTGCTACGGGCTGGAGCCTATTACGGGTCGGGATCATGGTCTGCGGCCGGCAATGACCTGGTCCGGAAATGTCTTCGGGGTCAAGCCAATTGATAAGAATGAGGCCACCAGCTACGGGCGTACTTGGAGCGCGGATAAGCCAGGTTTCCTGGCCACGGTGGATTGTGGCTATGCCGATGGCCTCCCGCGCGCGTTTCAGGGCCATCTCCAGGTTGGCATCGGTGGCCGGCTCTATCCTCAGGTAGGCCGCGTTTGCATGGACCAAATAGTGGTGGATCTAGGAGATAACCCGCACGGTATTGCCCCCGGTGATGAGGTGACCATCTTTGGACAGGGTGGCATGTCTGCCACCGAGCTTGCTGATGCCGTGGGCACCATCAACTATGAAGTGGTGTGCCGACCCACCGGCCGCACCGAACGCGAATATATAGGAGGGGCCGATGCGCAGTAATTTTCCGGAGTCTGGAACCCGCGATCTGGCAACGGTGGAACAGACCCACGCCTGCGGCAAGGAACTGGGCGCAGCGCTGGAAGCTGGCGATGTCGTCATCTTGGATGGCCCATTGGGCGCGGGCAAGACCACCTTCACCCAAGGCATAGCCCAGGGCATGCAGGTCAAGGGCCGGATTACCTCGCCCACGTTTGTCATTGCCCGCGTGCACCGCTCCCGGGTTGGGGGACCGGACTTGGTGCACGTGGATGCGTACCGCCTCTTGGATGAGGGCGGGGCCAATTCCGGCGATCCCCTGGGGGAGCTGGATGCCTTGGACTTGGATACCGAGCTTGCCGATGCCGTCGTCGTCGCCGAATGGGGCGGCGGCCTTATCGAGCAGATTGCGGATTCCTACCTCTTTGTGAGCATCGACCGCGAACCGGCGGAGTTCGCCGGCGCCGATGAGGACGTGCGCCGCGTCAGCTGGTCGTGGCGCCACAATGATTAGCTGGGCCTCATTAATTTGAAGGTATAAGTGATGGATATCTTAGGGCGTCAAGTTGCTTTAGGTATTTAAGGTGCGGGATCCTTGAAGGGTGTTAGATCTCCTAGCCTCCAGTCCTTTGCTCGCCCTTTTTGCCATCATGGCCATCGGTTTGGCCATCGGCAAAATCAAATTCTTTGGCATCTCTTTGGGCGCCGCGGCCGCGATGTTCGTGGCGCTTGGGCTGTCTACCGCCAATCCGGATATCCAGATTCCACCGCTGGTGTATCAATTCGGCTTGGCCATTTTTGTTTATGCCATCGGCCTTAATTTCGGGCCGTCGTTCGTTCGCGAATTTGCTACCCGCGGCTGGAAGCTGACCGTCTTTATGATCGGCATGTTGGTCCTGCTCGTGGGTGTAGGCTTCGGGCTCATTCGCGTCTTCGACCTCGATACGGATGTCGCCGCGGGTATGTTTGCCGGTTCGCTATCGTCCACCCCAGGTATGGCAGCGGTGGTGGATATGCTGGGCAATTCCACCCCGGTCGTCGGTTATTCGCTGGCTTATCCGGGCGCGGTCATCGGCGCGATCCTGGTCGCCGCCATCGGCGCGAAAATACTGAAGGTGGACCATGAGGCAGACGCCAAGGAAGAGGGAATGATTCCCGCCCCGCTGGTGGCCAAAGGCGTGCGGCTGACCAAAGACTTCCCGGATACGGCCGGGCACCTGTATCAAGTAACCGGACACAGCGTAGTGGCCACCCGCGAGATCTCCGATATGGAACACCACCGGCTGGCGCAGCCGGATATGCCCCTGCGCAAGGGCGAAGCATTCCTTATTAATGGCTCCGAAAAAGACGTTGCCGGTGCCATCGAGGTGCTCGGTGAGGAATACCCCGTGGAGCTCACCCCAGAGGCGGGCCTGGAATTTAAGCGGATAACCGTGTCTAATCCGCAGGTTGCGGGCAAACGCATCCGCGATATCGATGCGCTCGAGCACGGTTTTATCATCGCGCGCGTGCGCAAGGGCGATAGCGATGCGGTGCCGCACCCGGATATGGTGCTGAATTACTCCGACCGCGTGCGCGTGGTCTGCAGCTCGCACCACGTGCGCGAAGTGCGAAAGTACTTGGGCGATTCCGAAACGGCGCTCGGCAATGCTGATCTATTGTCCATGTCCATCGGCTTGACCTTGGGAATGCTTCTGGGCCTTATTCCCATTCCTATGCCGGGCGGATCGACCCTGCAGCTGGGCTTCGGTGGCGGTCCCGTCGTGGTCGGCCTATTCCTCGGCTACCTGAATCGCACCGGCCCCATCAATTGGCAGATGCCCTTCCACACCAGGGAAACCCTCTCGAACCTGGGGCTGACGCTCTTCCTGGCGGGCGTGGGGACATCGGCAGGCGCATCGTTCCGCGATGCCCTGACGGATCCGTCCTCGCTGACCATCATCGGCGTCGGCTTTATCATTACCTTGGTATCGGCCATCCTCATCGGGGTCATCGGCATGCTGGTGCTGCGCTTGAAGTGGGACGAGGCCATGGGCTGTGCGGCCGGCATGACCACGAACCCGGCAGTATTTGCCTATATCCGGGGCCAAACCGGCACGGAGCTCGCTGGGCGCGGCTGGGCAACGGTGTACCCGACCACCATCATTGGCAAGATTATCGCCGCTCAGGTGCTGCTATTGTTATTGCTTTAGCCCCGTATGTCCCGCGCTAATTATTCACCCACTGGGTAAGCCGCCTACACTGGCAGGCACTACCCCGTGGGTGAGTGTTTGTTAGCCGCCGAGTAGCCTCGGTAATAGAACTGACAATCACTTCACCATATGTACATATAGGACCCCTTGACCCGAGGAGCGTTACTCACCCCATGACTAAATTTGCTCGCAACCTGACCACGACCATTATCGCGCTGTTTATCATTGTGATGATGGTGCTCGTTGCCGGGGCCACCCTGCGTGATGAGGATTCCTTGGAGGGCAACCTCACCAACACCTTGCAGCATGCCCCGCGGAACCTCGAGGTAATGTCGCTTATTCCTTCGGATGTCTACGGCGCCGACTACAATGCCTTCGGCTTCATCTGCTCGGGCATGGCAGAAGACAAGGTCAAGGAAGCCGCCCCGAACCCTGATGACATCACCTTCGAGGACGGCGTTGTTCCTGAGGGCAAGAGCTACGTCATGGCGCTGGGCCACAACGTTGATCCCTATGTAGAGGAATTGGATTCCTCCGAGGTGGAGGTCTGCGAGATGATCAACGCCCAGGTTAAAGCCATGGAGCAGCAGGGCCACGGCCTAGACGGCGGGGTTCCGCTGGTCCAGGGCTCCCAGCCGCTGACCTTCCAGAGTGAAGACGGCGTGTGGAAGCTGGTCGGCTAATGCGCGTCCTGGCCATCGATACGGCGACGACCGCCCTGGTCACCGGGGTAGTCGACACCGAGTCAGGGCAGATTACGCAGCGCATTCTGGCCGATGCGCGCGCACATAATGAGCGGCTCATGCCCACCATCCTCGAGGTGATGAGCGAGGCCGGGCTGGAGCTCGGCAACCTCGATGCCATCGTCGCGGGCATGGGCCCTGGCCCCTTTACCGGCTTGCGCGTTGGCATGGCCACGGCGCAGGCGCTTGCCGATGCCCTCTCCATCCCCCTCCACGGCGTCTGCACCCACGATGCCATCGCCCACGCCGCGTTAGCGGCTGCCGATGCAGCCGAGGAAAAGAACGCGGCGCTAGTTGCCACCGATGCCCGTCGCAAGGAGATTTATTGGGCCACCTACCGCGCGGGGCAACGCCTGGTCGGCCCAGACGTATCGAAGCCGGGGGAGCTTTCCGTGCAGGATATCGCGCAGGTGGTCATCCCGGAGAAGCTGGCCGACCAGCTACCGGAAGAACTCGCCACGCTGCCGCGTAGCGAGGGCGCACCCACCGCCGAGGGCTTGGTGGCCGTCGCGCGGCTCGACGCAGAACCGGCGCCATTCGTGCCCATGTACCTGCGCCGCCCCGATGCGGTTCCGCCCAAAAAGCAGCAGCTTTCCGCGGCCATTCCAGAGGTGCGCCTGTGAACCTGTGCGAGCTCACCCCCTCCGATGCGCCGCGCTGCGCCGAACTGGAAAAGGTGTTATTTCCCGGTGAAACCCCGTGGACGGAAGCGGTATTTGAGCAAGAAATGGCCCAGCCCTTCAACTTCTACCTCGGGGTGGAAGGCGCCCTCGATCCCACAGCGCCAGAGGAGGGCGAGGATCCGGTCTTATTGGGCTATGCCGGCATCGGCATGATGGGCCCAGCCGCAGATCCAGAGTTTGAAATCCACACCATCGGCGTCGATCCAAAGGCCCAGCGCCGCGGCATCGCGCGCATGATGATGGACAATATTTGCTATATCGCGGACTTAAAAAGCGCGCCCATCTTCTTAGAGGTGCGGGTGGGAAACGATCCCGCCATCGAGCTATACCGGCGCTATGGCTTTAGCATCGAGGGAATCCGCCGCAATTATTACCAGCCCTCCGGCGCGGATGCGCACGTCATGGTGCGCCCCAGCCAGTCGCCACAAGCAAGCCAGCGCGAAGCAAAGGAGCAGTAATGAAGGTCATGGGCATCGAGTCCTCCTGTGATGAGACCGGGGTGGGCATCGTCGAGCTCGACCAGGACGGCCACATGGAGATCCTCGCCAATGCCGTTGCTTCGTCGATGCAGCAGCACGCGCGCTTTGGCGGCGTCGTGCCCGAAATTGCCTCCCGCGCGCACCTGGAGGCCATGCCGCAGGTGATGCGGGCGGCGTTGGATGAGGCGGGCATCGATAAGCCAGATGCCATTGCCGCCACCGTGGGCCCGGGCCTGGCCGGCGCCCTGCTCGTCGGCGCTTCCGCTGCCAAGGCCTATGCCGCCGCGTGGGGCGTGCCTTTTTATGGCGTCAACCACCTCGGCGGCCACGTAGCCGTGGCCAACCTCGAGGGCGAGAGCCTGCCGCACTCGGTCGCGCTGCTGGTCTCCGGCGGGCACACGCAGTTGCTCGAGGTCGAGGCCGTGGGAAAGCCCATGCGCGAATTGGGCTCCACGCTTGACGATGCCGCCGGTGAAGCCTACGACAAAGTCTCCCGCCTCCTAGGGCTGGGGTACCCGGGTGGACCGGTCATCGATAAGCTGGCTAGCCGCGGAAAACCCACCATTGATTTCCCGCGCGGCATGTCGCGCGCCGAAGATCTGCGCGGCGAGCACCGGCATGATTTCTCGTTCTCGGGGCTAAAGACCTCCGTTGCGCGCTATGTGGAGCGCGCCGAAAAGGCCGGCGAGACCATCTCCGTGGAGGATGTATGCGCCTCGTTCCAAGAAGCTGTGGCCGATGTGCTCACCGCCAAGGCCATTCGCGCCTGCGAGGATACCGGGGCGAAGGTGCTCCTGCTCGGTGGCGGCGTCGTGGCCAATTCCCGGCTGCGGGAGCTGGCCGCCGAGCGCTGCAAGGCCGCTGGTGTGGAGCTGCGCGTGCCGCGGTTTAATCTGTGCACCGATAACGGCGTGATGATTGCTGCCCTCGGCGCCCAGCTCATTCATGAGGGTGCTGAGCCGTCGGGCCTGGGTATCGGCACCGATACGCAACTGGACGTGGAAGAACCACAGTTAACCTAAAGTTCTTTTTCCTCGCACTGCGGGGTGGGGGAGTCGGCGGTAACGTTTAACGCGTTCACGCCCTCTCCGCTTTAAAGGAGCTTTCTCTCATGACCGTTGGTTTCCTCGTCAACCCCGATCTCACGCGCCGAAAAATCGAGTTCGAATTAGAACACGCCAACCAGTTCTTGGGCGGCACCACCGAGGATCGCGTCTCCGTCGTATTCCAAGATGACGGCACGACCTACGCCGCGCTCTATAACCC
Source organism: Corynebacterium sp. KPL1824 (assembly GCF_000478095.1). Taxonomy (NCBI): domain Bacteria; kingdom Bacillati; phylum Actinomycetota; class Actinomycetes; order Mycobacteriales; family Corynebacteriaceae; genus Corynebacterium; species Corynebacterium sp. KPL1824. The sequence continues at coordinate 608,081 of NZ_KI515749.1, forward strand.
AGAAGCCAAGCAGGAAGGCGCCGAGCCCAACCCGGTTGCATCCCTAGCGCGCAATGCCGCCGACACGGGAAACTCCGCCTTTTTGCAAGACCCCATCCGCGCTATCAGCGGCCCGGTCATCTTCGTGGATGCAGAGGGCGAGGAGGACTCCATCGATGAGGTCATCGCTTCCGTCGAGCACGGCATCCGCGCGGTGAAAAACTACCGCGAGGATTTCCCTGACGAGTACACACTCTGGCGCGCGGCGGTCATCAACTCCACGAAGAGCGCGTAAGCACCCATCCTTTAGCGTTCGGTGTGGCGCAGCCACATCAGCACGGCCTTGACGCGGCGATTGGCGTCTTCGGGCCGAAACCCGAGCTTGAGAAAAACATTGGAGACGTGCTTGCTTACCGCTCCAGCGGTTAATACCAGCTTGTCTTCGATTTCTTGGTTGCTCAATCCCTGCGCCATCAGCCCCAAAACCTCGCGTTCGCGGGCGGTTAATTGGCTCAGCCCCGTGCGCCGCGCGGAGAGCAAGGCGGTAACCACTTCTGGGTCGACGACGGTGCCACCGCCTGCCACTTCTTCCAGGGTGCGCACAAATTCGTCCACATCGGATACGCGCTCCTTGAGCAGGTAGCCGAATCCGCCGTGTTCTAAGAGCCGGTCCAAGTAGCTTGCCGCCACGTATTGGCTGAGTACCACCACCGGTTGCGACGGGTCTGCTGCTCGCACATCGTGCACGGCGCGCAGCCCATCATCGCTCATGGTGGGCGGCATGCGGACATCGCTAATGATCAGATCGAAGTCATCGCTGCCTGCGCAGGCGCGCAATTCTTCCGCATCGTTGACGGCGGTCACGCTGTGACCCAGTGCCGCCAAAAGCTGTTCTAGCCCGGCGCGCAAGAGGGCAGAATCTTCTGCCAATAAGAGTTTCATCGGGCCTCCTTTAGCGGTAGTGACATGGTCAATGTTGCTCCTTGTCCTTCTTCATGCGCGGGGGAGAAGTCGACGCTGCCGCCGAGCGCCGCGGCCCGCTCGCGCAGTCCGGCTAGGCCAGTGCCCCCAGTCGTTCCCGCGGGCTTTCCGGTGTTCGTGCCGGCGGTCGCGTCGGCGCTCGTGCCAACAGTCGCGTCGGCGCTGGTATCAGCACCGACACGGGAGTGCGCGGGGTCGGACGCGCTAGGGCCTACTCCTGTAGAGAAGCCACCGGAGCCGTTATCGCGGATGCTGAGGTGAAGATCGTCGCCAAAAGAGATGGACACGGTGGCGGCGGTGGCCGCGCCGTGGGTGGACGCGTTGGTCAGCGCCTCTGCTACCGCGTGGTAGGCCAGTAGCGCCGTCGTTTCCCCAATCGATCGTTCCGCGCCTTCGACGTGCAGTTCCGCGTCGAGCCCGCTGTGGGCCAAGAGCTCATCGAGGGCGGGGATGAGGCCGTCATCGAAAAGCACCTGTGGCGCAATGCCGCGCACGGTAGCGCGCAGGGCGGATAGGGCTTGGGTGGCGTTATGTTCGGCATCGGCAAGCGCCTGCTGGGCCTCGGGCGGGGACTGGAGTTTGGCCGCTGCCAGGTTGAGCTTGAGCGCGGTCAGGTACTGCTGGGGGCCATCGTGGAGCTCGCGCTCGATGCGGCGGCGCTCGCCCGAAAAGGCATCAATAAGCGTGGCGCGCGAGGCCGCCAATTCCTGCGCAGAGGGGCTCAGTGCGAGACGGGTGAGGGAAATGGAGGCCTTGACCAGCAGGCGGTTGAGCGCTACCAGCAGGACGAGGAGCACGGCTGCTGCCAACCAGCACACGACAAAGATCAGTGGGCGATTGTCGGTGGACCATTCGCCGATGTTGAATTCAGCCTGCGGAATAAACGGTGCGACCACCAATACGCCCGCGATAAAACCGACAAAGACCCAGTTGGCAAAGCAGGCCGCGCAAATGAGCAGCTGCAGGATGAGGTGATAAAACTGCTGCCAATCAAACCACCGGTTGGCCCGCCGTGGGGAAATATTTTCACCCATCCACGTCGCGCCGTAGCGGCCGATAGACTCCGCGGCGCGTGCGACCAGTGGAATCCACGGCAGCATGAGCACCGAAATCACCAGTCCCGGAAGAGCAAGTATTCCGAGGACGAGGCTCCACCCGTTGGCCTTGACAGTTCGCATATTCGTTCAGCCTAGCCGCCGCGCCGGGGTGGTGGCAGTAGAGCTAGCCCCACCATTTTTCGGGCAGCCTTCCCCATCGCGCGTGCGGGGCACGGCCGGTGGAATGGAGGGCATGTTGAAAGCACAGAATCTGAGCAAGCGCTACGGCAGCCATACCGCACTCGCCGAGGTGGACCTAAGCATCGAGCCGGGGGAATTTGTCGCGATTATGGGGCCATCCGGCAGCGGCAAGACAACGCTGTTGAACCTGCTATCCGGGCTGGATAAGCCCAGCTCCGGTACGGTCAACGCTCCGGGGCGCAAGGAGCGCGCCTTCGTCTTCCAGGACTATAATCTGCTGGAATCGCTGAATGCGCAGCGCAATGCCACGTTGACCGCGCGCTTTTCCGGCCGGCGCTGCAGCCGCGACGAGGTGCAGAAAACCTTCGCGTCTTTGGGGCTTGACGGACTGGAGCGCCGCCTGCCCGGGCAGCTTTCCGGCGGTCAGCAGCAGCGCGTCGCCGTCGCCCGCGCCTTGCTGGCCGGTGCGCCGTATATCTTCGCCGATGAGCCTACGGGCGCGCTTGACGATGCCACCGCCCAACTCGTCCTCACCCACCTCCGCACCGCCGCACGGGGCGGGGCCGCGGTGGTCATGGTGACCCACTCGCACCTCGCCGCGGAGGCCGCCGATCGCATTATTGAGCTCCAGGAGGCCAATCATGCTGGTGTGGCTTAAGGATTTACAAAGCAATTGGCTTTCGTGGCTTGCCGTTGCTTTGACCATGGTGGTCTCATCGGCTTCCTGCGCGCTGGCGGTATCGATGCTGGTGGCCACCTCGGACGCGGACGATGATCCCACGGGGCCTCTCGGCGGCACCGTGCTGGGCATGGCGGTCTGCACAGTGGTGTTGATCACGCTGTCGCAGATGCGGCTGATTATTGAAGAACGCGAACCCGTGTACCGCTCGTGGCGCATGATTGGAATGCCTGGGTGGATGATCAATAGCTTCATCGTGGGGCAGGTGATTGCCGTGAGTGCTATCGCTGCGCTGATAGGGACCTTCGCGGCACCCCTGTTTGTTGACCCCATGGCCGCGGCCTTTCGCAGTGACGGGATCCCCATGCCGGAGTTGGCCATAACTCCGCTAGTCATCCGCATCGCTGTATCCATCTGCGTGGCATCGGCGGTCTGCGGTGCCCTAGTGCCACTGCGCCGGGTCTTTCGCCCGCGGGTGGAACCGCGCCGCGTGTGGGTGATGCTGCGCTGCCTTGTGGCTGCCGGTTTGGTGGGCGGTGCCGTGTACGGCTGCCTGCAGATAGAGGAGCCGGCCGATAGCATCGCCGCTTCCATGGGGCTGGTCATCCTGGTGGCATTCATGACGCCATGGCTCATGCCCGCCGTGGACCAATGGACGCGACTATGCGGCATCGCCGGGGCCAATGTGCGGGTGCGCCGCCGCTTTTCCGTGCCCCATATCGTCCCGTGGGTGCTGTTTGGTGGCTTGATTGTCGCGGTCGGCTCGGGGATAAGGATGTTCAAAAGTAGTATGGGCGACTTAGACACCTTGTCGTCGGGGCAGGTCTTCGCGGCGTTTCTTGGCCCAGTCGTGGCCCCAAGCATCGTTGGTGCGGTGTTGACTTCACTCATTATGCGCTCGCGCATCGCCAGCGATGTTCGCGGCCTGCGGTTGGCCGGTGCCTCGCCAGCAGCGTGGGTGCGGGTGCAGGTGGGCGAGGCATTTTGCCTGACTGTTACTGCTGCGGTCCTAGTCATCGCCTTGAGCGTCGCGGTGGTCGCGGTGCTCAACGAGCTGTTGTATCCCGATTCTTATTCTGGGATGAGCGCGCTGCGGGAGGGCCTTGCCGGAGTGTGGTGGGCGCCGTTTGGCGCGATTTTTGGTGCAATGTTCCTAGCGCTGTGTGCGGTCAAGCTCATTCTCGCGGGATTCCTGCGCTCAACCGCCCAGATCCGCATAAACTGATGGATGAATCGCCGATATTCTGATGGGTAGAACGCGCTCAAACTGATGGGTGAAACTCTGATATTCTGATGGGTGAAACGCACTCAAACTGATGGATGGGTTTAAAATGACTGGTCAAGAAGGCTATGTTTATCTTTCGCGAGTAGAGGATTCGCGGCTTCATGGAGCCCTGCAGCGATCCGGTGGAGTGTTGATAGAAGGCCCAAAGGGCTGTGGGAAATCCGCGACCGCTCGGCAAATTGCGGGCAGTCTTGTCCAGGTGGATACGGATTTAAACCTCGACATGCAGCTCAGCACCGTCCCGGATTTGGCGTTGGAGGGGGATACGCCGCGAGTTTTTGATGAGTGGCAAGAAAAACCGCAGTTGTGGAACTTGGTGCGGCATGAGATTGACCGTCGGCAAGCGCCTGGGCAGTTCATTCTTACTGGTTCGACTGCGCCAATGGAGGAACAATCCAGGCACTCGGGTGCGGGGCGTATCGCCAGGCTGCGGATGAAGACCTTCAGTTTTTATGAGTCGGGGCATTCTAATGGCGCAGTATCATTAGCCGAATTGGTAGCTCAGGAACCCCCGCAGTCGAATGGGGAAACGGTCGTGAATGTTGCAGGGATTATCGAGCGCATGGCGCACGGAGGCTGGCCCGCAAACCGGAATTATTCCGTTGAGGCGGCGCAGGAGAATCTGCGCAGTTATATCGATACTGTGGCCCACGTGGATATCAATGCCGCCGATGGTGTGCGAAGGGACCCGGTAAAAGTAACGACACTTATTCGTTCGCTTGCCCGTGGGGTAGCCACAGAACAGTCCATTTCTTCTATTGCTACCGATATTGGTGCGCAAAGGGCTACGGTCAGCGAGTACCTTGCTGCGTTGCAGCGCATCTTCATCGCGGAAGAACAATTGGCATGGTCCTCCCATCTTCGCTCGCGGGCTAGCCTGCGAACGGCACCGAAGAGGCATCTGGCGGATCCGGCGTTGGCCGCTGCTGCCGTGGACGCGTCCCCAGACAAGTTGCTGCGCAACCTTGCCTTTGCCGGGCAGCTTTTTGAATCCCAAGTAGTCCATGACTTAGCGGTGTTAAGTGGAAAGCGCATTTTTCATGCCCGTGACGCATCTGGGCTGGAAGTAGATGCGGTATTTGAGCTGGCGGGCAGGACCGTTTTCGTAGAAATTAAATTGGGGCAAAGCCAAGAGATCATTGAGAAGGCAGCAAGCAATTTGCAGGCGTTTGCAGAACGCTTTGAATGGGAGGTCCCGCCCGTCTTGATGATCGTGACGGGAGGAAACCTGAGCTTTCGGCATCCGAGCGGAGTACACGTGGTGTCCCTGACGCACTTGGCGCCGTAGCGCAGCCCGGCAACGGGGGTCGCGTCGTTGTTGAGGGTTAGCAGTCACGAGGGTAGAGTGCTAATCAGGTTGTTTGACCCACAGTTGTTCACCCGCGACGACGGCTGTGCTGGACATCCACAACCGGCACGCGCGCGCCATTGAGCGCGCAAACGAACAATACGGAGGAAACATCATGGCAACTATTAAGCCGCTTGAGGACCGCGTCCTCGTACAGATCGTAGAAGCAGAATCCACCACCGCATCTGGCCTGGTTATCCCGGATTCCGCAAAGGAAAAGCCGCAGGAAGCTACCGTTATTGCCGTCGGCCCGGGCCGTTGGGAAGACGAAGATGACCGCATCCCAATGGACGTTAAGGAAGGCGACACCGTTGTCTTCTCCCGCTACGGCGGCACCGAGTTGAAGTACGACGGTGAAGAGTACCTGCTGCTGAGCCAGCGCGACATCCTCGCCATCATCGAGAAGTAGGAAATACTTATGGCAAAGCTTATTGCATTCGACCAAGAAGCCCGCGAGGGAATTCAGCGCGGCGTCGATACGCTGGCTGATGCCGTCAAGGTCACCCTCGGCCCCCGCGGCCGCAACGTCGTGCTGTCCAAGGCCTTCGGTGGCCCGACCGTCACCAACGACGGCGTGACCATCGCCCGCGATATCGACGTCGAGGAGCCCTTCGAGAACCTCGGCGCCCAGCTGGTCAAGTCCGTTGCGGTCAAGACCAACGACATCGCCGGCGATGGCACCACCACCGCTACCTTGCTGGCCCAGGCGCTCATTTTTGAGGGCTTGCGCAACGTTGCGGCCGGCGCTAATCCGGTAGAGCTTAACCGCGGCATCTCCGCGGCGGCGGAAAAGGCCGTCGAGGAGCTCAAGGCACGCGCCACCCCGGTCAACTCCGCCTCTGAAATTGCGCAGGTAGCCACCGTGTCCTCCCGCGATCCGGAGGTCGGCGAGATGGTTGCCGGCGCCATGGAAAAGGTGGGCAAGGATGGTGTGGTCACCGTCGAAGAGTCCCAGACCATGGACTCCACCGTGGATGTCACCGAAGGTATTTCCTTTGACAAGGGCTACCTTTCCCCGTACTTCGCTACGGAGGAAGAGACTAACCACGCCGTGCTTGACGATGCCGCCATTTTGCTCGTCCGCAACAAGATTTCTTCCCTGCCGGACTTCTTGCCGCTATTGGAAAAGATCGCGGAAACCAACCGTCCGACCCTCATCATCGCGGAAGACGTTGAGGGCGAGCCGCTGCAGGCGCTGGTGGTCAACTCCATCCGCAAGGTCCTGAAGGTCGCCGCTGTGAAGGCGCCGTACTTTGGCGAGCGCCGCAAGGGCTTCATGGATGACTTGGCCGTGGTTACCGGCGCTACCGTGGTGGACCCTGAGGTAGGCGTTAACCTCAACGAGGTTGGCCTCGAGGTGCTCGGTTCCGCGCGCCGCGTGACCATTACCAAGGAAGACACCGTGCTTGTCGATGGCGGCGGCAGTGCCGCAGCCCTCGATGATCGCCGTGAACAGATCCGCGGCGAAATCGCCCGCACCGATTCCACCTGGGATAAGGAAAAGCTCGAGGAGCGCTTGGCTAAGCTCTCCGGCGGCGTCGCCGTTATCCGCGTCGGTGCCGCAACCGAGACCGAGGTCAACGAGCGCAAGCTGCGCGTCGAGGACGCCATCAACGCCGCTCGCGCGGCCGTAGAAGAAGGCGTCATCGCCGGCGGCGGTTCCGTGCTGGTACAGATCTCCAAGGAACTCGAGTCCTTTGCCCAGGACTTTGAGGGCGAGGCTAAGGTCGGCGTGCTCGCCGTCGCCCGCGCTCTGACCCGACCGGCATTCTGGATCGCAGAAAACGCAGGCCTCGATGGCTCTGTCATCGTCTCCCGCGTATCTGAGATGGCCAACGGTGAAGGCTTTAACGCCAACTCCCTGGAGTACGGCAACCTCATCGATAACGGCATCATCGATCCCGTGAAGGTCACCCACTCCGCAGTGGTCAATGCCACCTCCGTTGCCCGCATGGTTCTTACCACCGAGGCATCCGTCGTGGAAAAGCCGCAGGAAGAAGACAACGCTGAGGCCGGTCACGGCCACGGCCATCACCACCACTAATTCCTGCGCTATAGCCCAGAGCCCGCCGCAGCCTCCCCGTCTTATTGGGTCGGCTTGCGGCGGGCTTCTGGCTTATACGTAAAGCACGCGGAAACCATAACCCGTGCGATGCCCCGGTAGGCCTTTTTAGCCGCCAGTGGCAGAAGGAGAGAGGATAGTTCACAAAAGCCGCCAAGCTTTGGGTTCCTCCTCAGCCGGCGGCCGCCTCGTCTTTAGTGGCACGCCCCAGGACTTAGCGGGCTCGAAGGAGTCCCTCACGGGGCGTTATTTGCAGCAGGCGCTGGCCAAGCAGGGCTAGTCCGGAACCCCGGACTCCCGCCCGCCGCGAGCGAGGTGTGTGGGCTTTACGCGCTAACTTAAATTGTGGCTTAAGCGTTGACCGTTGCGCGGCGACGCTTGCGCAGCGCCACCACGCGCTCAGACTCGCTCATTCCGCCCCAGACGCCATACGGTTCGGCCGAACGCAGGGCGTGCTCGCGGCAGAGCTCGATAACCGGGCAGGAATTGCAGATGGCCTTGGCGCGGTTTTCGCGCTGGGCACGGGCGCGGCCACGCTCTCCGTCTGGATGGTAAAACACGTCCGAGTTTTCACCGCGGCACGCACCTTGCAACTGCCAATCCCATACATCTGCAGTAGGTCCGAGAAGAGACTTGGACTGAGACACGTTTCTTAAGCTCCTTATAACAGGACGAGAATTCTTACGCTGGCGGCCGGTGGAGAGTCATCCGCGAACCGCAACGATTTGTAGTGTGTCGCGTCTTGGTAAACAAAGGGTTACTAGTATTTAACTTCTAGGTATTGTATCTATTTATGGGACTCGTTAGCGCCCATTTACCTGCAATAATGACTAAGGTTAACGAATTATGAATTTTCCTCTTTCTATTGTGCAGGGGGCATAAACCCGCCTTCAATGCGGGTACAACCGCTGGGCGCGGGTTTCTTGGTGGGGTTTTCCTTGCTGGGGCATCGCCAAGCAAGGGCAGTGCCGAGGCGGAGGTGTGCAACGCAATAGTCCCTTTGCACTCCCTGCCCCAGAGGAAATATGGTTGAATATCGATTTAATAGTCTGCAGAGGGTGCACTCGTGAGCGATAAGGATAAAGAGCTAGCGGAACTCGTCCCGCTGGCCGCTGGTGGTAGCCGCCGCGCACTGCAATCTATCCTGCAAATTATTCATCCGCAGGTGCTGCGTTATTGCCGCGCGCGCATCGGTGGCGGGCGCCAGCCCACCGCGGAAGACGTGACCCAAGAAATCTGCCTCGCCGTCGCCACCTCTATCGATTCCTATGAAGACAAGGGCCGGCCGTTTATGGCCTATGTCTACGGCATCGCTTTTAATAAGGTCACCGATGCCCACCGCGCCATGGGCCGCGACCGCTCTACACCCACCGAAGAGCTTCCAGAAAGCACCGCGAACGAGGCGACTCCCGAGGAATGGGCGCTGGAAAATGACGGTAGTAACAGAATGCGCGCCTTGCTCGATACCTTAAGTGACAAGGCAAAAAACATCGTTATTTTGCGCGTGTTCGTTGGTCTTTCGGCAGAAGAAACCGCCGATATCGTGGGGTCTACCCCGGGTGCGGTTCGCGTCGCACAGCACCGAGCTCTCGCACAATTGCGAAAGGCTCTTGGGTAACAACTAGCTACCGAGGGCTAAAGCCACAACCCCCGCTCTAGTCGCACGCGTACACCTTAAGAAAGGAAGGAGGGACAGAAACCATCATGGCCTCCAAACATTCTAAAAAGAATAACGATGACCTGACGGAGCAGCTCCAGCCCTTGGTAGATGATGATGCATTCCTCACCGAGCTGTCGCAGGGTAAAGATCCCTCCAATGGCAGCGATGAGCTCGCTGGGCTGCTGTTGGGGCTGAAGGGGGACATCGATAAGCAGATGCCGCCAGCCCCGCGCGTGGATGGGGTAGAGGAAGAACCGGAAGTCGTAAGCCTCAATAAGGTGCGGTCTCGCCGGCGCAATCGCCCCGTGATGCATGGGCTTATCGGCGCGGCCGCCGCCACCGTGATCCTCGCCGGTGCGGGCGGGGTCATGGTTAATTCCGGCGCCTTTGATCATCCAGATGAAACCCGCAACGTGGAGCTGGCCGGGACCTTAGATGAGATGGAATCCCGCGCGGCAGAGGGAGATATCGAAGGCGCGCGCGAGCTCATGAAGGAAGCCCGCGCCAAGCTCGAAGAGGCCGAAGGCAAGGAAGAAAACGCCATCGCCGCCAAGGAAGAGGCCGAAAAGAAGCGCTCTGCCCGTCCGAAGCACACGACCGTGACGGAAACCGCCACCGAGACCGTGCCGGGGCAGCAGCCGCAGGACAAGCCCGAACCGGCGCCGAAGACCGTGACGGAAACGCAGTACCAGACCTCAACCGTGGTGGTAACGGAGCAAGCACCGGAGAACTCGCAGCCGGAGACGCGCGAGCCCGAAGAAAGCCCCACCACAACCATTCAGTTGGGGCCAGGCTCCGAGTAACAGGCTTCGAGTAACGAGGGCAGGGCTAAAGCCCTCGCACTAAAGCCCTAGCGGTTTTCCAAGCCGTCCAAGTAACCCAGCGCGTAGTCCCACGGCACGTAGCGGCGCGGGTCCGGCTCTGCTCCAGGCTCGTGCACTGGGGCAAGCTCGCCTGCCAGCGTGGCGCGCATATTGGCGGCCATAATGTCCCACTCGTAGAAGTGGTTTTCCTGGCAGTCTTCACACAGGAAGAAGATGCCATCGATCCCGCGCGGGCCGAGCACACTTGCGAATTTCTCTACCAGGGCGAGATCGTGGATGAGGGCGAGGCGGTCTTCATCGGAAAGCGGCATGACCTGCTCGTCCTCCTCCAAGAAGGAGGCGGGGTCATTCGGATCGTCTGCAAAAGGATCGCGGGGCATATTGGCGAAGAAGTTCACGCCTGCGAGCCTATTGAACTTGCCCGCTTAAGGCAATTAACCCCTAGCCTGAATGGTGTCATTGGCCGGGCACGCACTACAGTTGGGGTAGCCGCTGAACCTGTTTAAGGAGATACCTCGATGAGCGATTACCCTATTCACACTGGTGGAGATGACCCGAACAAGGTAGCCCTGCGCGGCTTGACCTTTGATGACGTGCTTCTTTTGCCCGCCGAGTCCAATATCGTGCCCTCCGAGGTCGATACCGGCGCGCAATTTACCCGCAATATTCGCCTAGGCGTGCCGCTGGCATCCGCAGCGATGGATACCGTGACCGAGGCCCGCATGGCCATCGCCATGGCGCGCCAGGGCGGCATCGGTGTGCTGCACCGCAACCTGTCTGCGGAAGCGCAAGCTGAGCAGGTAGAAATCGTCAAACGCTCCGAGTCCGGCATGGTTACGGACCCGGTCACCGCCCGCCCCGAGATGACCATTGGCGAGGTCGACGCCCTGTGCGCCCGCTTCCGCATTTCCGGCCTGCCGGTCGTGGATAAGGACGGCACCCTGCTGGGCATTTGCACCAACCGCGATATGCGTTTTGAGCCGGATTTTGACCGCAAGGTCAGCGATGTCATGACCGCGATGCCGCTCGTCGTCGCGCGCGAGGGCGTGTCCAAGGACGAGGCCCTGGAGCTTCTGTCGGCCAATAAGGTAGAAAAGCTGCCGATCGTTGATGCCGATAACAAGCTCATTGGCCTTATTACCGTCAAGGACTTCGTAAAATCCGAGCAGTACCCCAACGCCTCCAAGGATGCCTCCGGCCGCCTGTTGGTTGCCGCGGGCATTGGCACCGGTGAGGAGTCCTATCAGCGCGCCGCCGCGCTTGTCGATGCCGGCGTTGACGCCCTCGTCGTCGACTCCGCCCACGCCCACAACAACCGCGTGCTCGAGATGGTCTCCCGCGTGAAGAAGGACTTCGGCGACAAGGTCGATGTCATCGGCGGCAACCTCGCCACCCGCGAGGCCGCCCAGGCGATGATCGACGCCGGCGCGGACGCCATCAAGGTCGGCATCGGCCCGGGCTCCATCTGCACCACCCGCGTCGTCGCCGGCGTCGGCGCGCCGCAGATCACCGCGCTGATGGAGGCCGCAGCCGTCGCCGCTCCCGCGGGCGTGCCGGTCATCGGCGATGGCGGCATGCAGTACTCCGGTGACATCGCCAAGGCGTTGGCCGCCGGTGCCGATACCGTCATGCTGGGCTCCATGTTTGCCGGCACCACTGAGGCGCCCGGTGACATCGTGGTCTACCAGGGCAAGCAGTACAAGCGCTACCGCGGCATGGGCTCCATGGGCGCTATGCAGGGCCGCGGGCTCTCCGGCGAAAAGCGTTCCTACTCCAAGGACCGCTACTTCCAGGCCGACGTACGCAGCGAGGACAAGCTGGTGCCAGAAGGCGTGGAGGGTCGCGTGCCCTTCCGCGGTGAGATCGATGCCATCGTGCACCAAATCATCGGCGGCCTGCGCGCGGCCATGGGCTACACCGGCTCGGCCACCCTAGATGAGCTCAAGACCAAGCGATTTGTCCAGATCACCGCCGCGGGACTGAAGGAATCCCACCCGCACCACCTGCAGCAAATCGCCGAAGCCCCGAACTACCGCTAGGACAATCATGCGTGAATACGCCGAAATCGGCATCGGCCGCGAGTCCCGCCGCACCTTTGATTTAGACCAGGTCTCCATCGTTCCCCAGCGCCGCACGCGCTCGTCCAAGGACGTGGATACCACCTGGAATATCGATGCCTATACCTTCGATACCCCCTTCGTTTCGCACCCCACCGATGCGCTCGCCACGCCCGAGTTCGTCATCGAGATGGGCAAGCAGGGCGGGCTCGGTGTCATCAACGCCGAAGGCCTGTGGGGCCGCCACGAGGACCTTGAGGGTGCCTTGGCGCGCATCTATTCCCAACCGGGCGATAACTCCACCATTCAGGAGTTGCACGCCGCCCCGCTTGACGATGCCCTCCTTGCCTCCCGCATCGCCCAAGTGCGCGAGTCCGGCGTGACCGTCGCCGTGCGCGTTTCGCCCCAAAATGCCCGCGAGATGGCGCCCAAGGCCATCGCGGCTGGGGCCGAGTTACTGTTTATCCAGGGCACGCTGCTGTCCGCGGAGCACGTCGCCACGGGCGGCGAGCCGCTGAACCTGAAGGAATTTATCGGCTCGCTCGAAGTACCCGTCATCGCCGGTGGCGTGGCGGACTACACCACGGCGCTGCACCTGATGCGCACCGGGGCGGCCGGCGTCATCGTGGGCGCGGGCGTGACGACCAACGCGGAAACCGTCGGCATCGATACCGCCATGGCCACCGCCATTGCCGATGCCGCCGCCGCCCGCCGCGACTACCTCGACGAGACCGAAGGCCGCTACGTGCACATCATTGCGGATGCGGAATTCGATAACTCCGGGACCATCGCCAAGGCCTTCGCCTGCGGCGCCGATAGCGTCGCGCTCGGCCCCCTTCTTGCCCAGGCCCGAGAGGCAGGCGGTAGGGGATGGTACTGGCCGGCTACCGCAGGCCACCCGCGGTTCCCGCGCGGCTACGCGCAGTTCGCGGGCGTCGATACCGACCTCGATGTGGATTTCCTCACCGCAGGCGATGCCGCACCCGCGGCTGCGCCGAGCCTGGAAACCGTGCTGCACGGCCCATCCAGCGAACCATTCGGCCGCACCAACCTCGTGGGTGCGCTGCGGCGTGCCCTCGCAAAGTGCGGGTACACCGATTTGAAGTCCTTCCAGAAGGTCGAACTCGCGGTTCGCTACTAAGTAGCGCGCGGCGCGCCTCGCACGGTGCGGGCTCGCGCTGCTGCGCCCCGAGTCCCACCGCGCGCCGAATCGCTGCGCCCGGCGCCGCCGCGCCCACGGCTTCCTGGCGCACCCTGTGTTACTTGCGTCCATGGGCCCTCGCGCACCCCGATTCGCTTGCGCGGCCCGCGCCACCACGGCGCGAAAGCCGCCGCAATGCCCTACATGAGCAAGCGCTTCCTGGGCCGCGGGGCCTATGGGTTAGACTATGGGGCGTGACTAAGCCAAATACTACCCCGCGCCCAGTCCTCGTCGTGGACTTTGGCGCTCAGTACGCGCAGCTCATTGCCCGCCGCGTGCGCGAGGCCAAAATCTATTCCGAGGTTGTTTCCAACTCTGCCTCCATCGAGGAGATTAAAGCTAAAGACCCCGCCGCGCTCATTTTGTCCGGTGGCCCGTCTTCCGTCTATGCCGATGGCGCCCCAGCGCTCAAACCGGAACTGCTGGATCTCGGCGTCCCGGTCTTCGGTATTTGCTACGGCTTTCAAGCCATGAACCACATCCTCGGCGGTACCGTATCGTCTACCGGTGAGCGTGAATACGGCCGCACCGACATCGACGTCAAGGGCGGCATCCTGCACGAGGGCCTCGAGCCCACGCATAAGGTGTGGATGTCGCACGGCGATGCCGTCTCCGCGGCCCCCGAAGGCTTTGCGGTAACGGCTACCTCCGCTGGCGCGCCCGTGGCCGCCATGGAGTGCCCGGCCAAGCAGATGGCCGGTGTGCAATACCACCCAGAGGTGCTGCACTCGCCGCACGGCCAAGAAGTGCTCACCCGCTTCCTCACGGAGATCGCCGGTCTGGAGCAGAACTGGACCGCCGATAATATCGCCGAGCAGCTCATCGCGGATATTCGCGCTCAAGTAGGCGAGGAGGGCCGCGCGATTTGCGGCCTGTCCGGCGGCGTGGACTCTGCGGTCGCTGCAGCCTTGGTGCAGCGCGCCATCGGCGATCGCCTGACCTGCGTCTTCGTCGACCACGGCCTGCTGCGCGCGGGCGAGCGCGAGCAGGTCGAAACTGACTTCGTGGCCTCGACCGGCGCCAAGCTGGTTACCGCCGACGAGCGTTCGGCTTTCCTGCAGAAGCTCGCTGGCGTGAGCGACCCCGAGGAAAAGCGCAAGGCCATCGGTGCGGAGTTCATCCGCTCCTTCGAGCGCGCCGTGGCCGGCGTGCTTGACGATGCCCCCGCCGGCTCCACCGTCGACTACCTCGTCCAAGGCACCTTGTACCCGGACGTCGTCGAATCTGGCGGCGGCGACGGCACCGCCAATATTAAGTCGCACCACAACGTCGGCGGCCTCCCGGATGACGTCGAGTTCGAGCTCGTCGAGCCGCTGCGCCTGCTCTTTAAGGACGAGGTGCGCGCGGTGGGCCGCGAGTTGGGCCTGCCGGAAGAGATCGTCGGCCGACAGCCCTTCCCGGGTCCCGGCCTGGGCATCCGCATCATCGGCGAGGTCACCGAGGACCGCCTCGAGACCCTGCGCCAGGCGGATCTGATTGCCCGCACCGAGCTGACCAATGCCGGATTGGACGAGCAGATTTGGCAGTGCCCGGTCGTGCTGCTTGCCGATGTCCGCTCCGTCGGCGTCCAAGGCGATGGCCGCACCTACGGCCACCCCATCGTGCTGCGCCCGGTATCTTCCGAGGACGCCATGACCGCGGACTGGACCCGCTTGCCCTATGACGTGCTAGAGAGGATCTCTACCCGCATTACCAACGAGGTTAAGGACGTCAACCGCGTGGTCTTGGATTGCACCTCCAAGCCACCGGGAACCATCGAGTGGGAGTAAAACCCACAAAACGGCATGCGTATAAGGCGCTCAGTGCTTGAGCGCCTTTTCGCATACCTGCGGCTAGTTGCGGGGTGTTACAGGTGGCCGCCAGACGATGCGACCGCCCACCCTTTCTAGCCGCCCGCGCCGAGGCGGGGCATTGGGATCGTCGTCGTTGATGCCGTTGTGGTAAGCGCAGCACACGACGAGGTTGTTCATATTGGTCTCCCCGCCGCGGCTCCAGGCCGTGAGGTGGTGGACCTGGGATAAATCGGCCGGCTGATTGCATCCGGGCCAGGCGCAGCGCGGATTTTCCGCGGCCGCCATCATCCTCTGTTTATCGGTGGCCACGCGCGCCGTGCGGTAGAGGTTGACCGGCCCTTCTACAGGATGCACGAGGGTGACATAGCCCGTTTCGCCATCACCGCTGCCGTTGCCGCTGGGGCCGGGGGCGGAATAGCCGGCATCGTTAAGCACGCGGCGCAGGTACTCGGTACCGGACATGGTCGCACCGTTGGTGAGATCGAGTTGCACGTCGTCGCCGTGGCCGTCGCGGATGCGAATGAATTTCTCCAGCGGCACGATGGCGTTGGTGACCACCGTGGAGCGCGCGGCGCTACCGGCGCCGAAGAAGATATCTTCCACCGCCTGCAGCGGCTTTTTATCAGCGGCCGTGATCGCGCCCTGCAGATCCGCAATGAAGCGGGAGGTGCCAGTAATGGCGAGCGTCCAGTAGTCATTGGGGCGCCGGTAGGTGCGCACGCCGGGGCTGACCGTGGACTTTTTCATCTCGCGCACCCGGCGCCGGGCGTGTTTGATAATGGCGCTCATCTCCGCGGACATCGCACAGCACTCCGCGCGCAGCTCCCACGCCTGCTTCTTGCTGGGCGCGCGGTTGACCACGCGCTCGATGCCGGCGAGGAGGGCAATGGGGTGGGCGTTGGTGCGGGCATCGGCAATGGCGCGGCGCTGCATCCGGCTAAAGGCGGTGCGGCCGTAGTAGCTTTCGCATAAAAGGAGCAGGTCGGCGGCGATGGCATCGGGGGCGCCGCGCTCCATAAGCTCAGACCCAGAGAGCCCGCGGCACGCGGCGATGATATCCATGCCGGGCGCGAGGGCGGTGAGGTAGGTCTCGAGTGCGTTCATGCCGCCTACGCTAGGGCGGTGTTAGCCCGCGCTCAATCGCTAGGGCAACCGCAAAGGCGCAATTTGTGGATAACCCGGATCCGTAGCGTGAAAACCAGGGGAAATCCTGTGGATAAGTCCCCGCAGTGTCGCATGGATTAGACAAAGGCCAGTCGGCGCGTGCCATCCACGTGGGGGAAGGCGATAAAACTGATGCATGAGACCGCAACCCACACCAGCGCCGAGCCCCACGCGGGCAGGCCGAGGATGGGCGCGAGCATAATAAGGAGCCATAAAATCATCAGCGGTACTAGCTGCGCGATGGTGGGGATGAGATCGGCATCGTGCCGGTCGGCATAGGAGCGCATCTCGCGGCGGTAGGGGTGGGCAAAGACCAAGACGAAGGCCGCCACGAGGCAGACCGCGGCCCCAGATAGGGTGGCGAAGAAATGGGTGCGGGTGGTCAGCAGCGCGACGGTGGCACCGAGCAGGATGGAGGATCCGAGGCGCACCCACGGCGGGGTGGGGATGGGGGTTGGATTCTCGCGCATAGCACCGTAGGCCTCGTTCAGGTTCATGCGCTTAAGACTACCATTCGAACATACAGTTGCATGTGTCCGGTGGAGGGTTCATACTGTCTGGGTGAGTCAAACGAACGTTCGCCTGGAAAAAGCGGTGGCGGGACTGGATAGGTCCGACCGCGTTGCGGTGCTGCGCGCCCGCATGCAGGCGATGGAGCAGGAGGATGAAGACGAGCTGGTAGATACCGTTCCCCAGCTGGCGCGGCTACTTCCCGCAGGTGGGCTCGCCCGGCGGAAGGTGGTTTCGTGTGTGGAATGTCCCGCGCTCGTGGTGGAGCTTATCTGCCATCTTACGGCCCGCGGGGGCCATGTGGGGATAGTGGGGTGGCCGGATCTTTCTCTCGCACAGGTTGCCGAAATGGGGAGTCTCAATAACGTGGTCACCGTCCCCGATCCGGGCCTGGAGGCATGGGCGGTAACCAGCGTGCTTACAGAAGGTATGGACCTTATTATCCACCATGGCCCGTCCAGCGAATTGAGTCCAGCCAAGGCACGGCCGGTGTGGGCGAAGATCCGCGGTGGGCAGGCCGCGGTGCTGACCGTGGGCGCGCGGCTGCCGGGCACCGCGGTGCGCATTGGGGCGGAGGTGAGTACGTATCGGGGCATCGGCAAGGGCAGCGGGCGCATCCGCGGCGTGGATATTGATCTTGCGGTGGACTCGAAAAAGGGCACGGCGCGCGGGAGCCTCACCATGGGCGAAGCCCGCAGGTTGGAGGCCGTATGAGGGTGGCCGCGGTGTGGTTTCCGGATTGGCCCATCCAGGCGGTTGGGCAGGCGGGGCCGGTGCTGATCGCGCGCAATCATGCGGTGCTGGTGTGCGATAGCGCGGCGCGCCGGGCGGGCATTCGGCGTGGGATGCGCCTGCGACAGGCCCAGGCGATTTGCCCTGAGGTAAAGGTGGTGGAGGCGAACCCGGATAGGGACGGCGCGGCCTTCGCGGAGATTGCGGCGGGCTTGGACGCCGTGGCCTCGTCCGTGGAGGTGCTGCGGCCCGGCCTGGCCATCGTGGACGCGGGGGCGGCGCTGCGCTATCACGGGCCGGAGGCGCTGGAGATGCTTGCCGATGCCACCGCGCACGCCGGTTTTGATTCCACCCTCGGCGTGGCAGACGAGATCGCCACGGCCATCATCGCGGCTCGGCACCGCGGGGTAGGCGCGGTGGTGCCGGAGGGCGGGTCCCGGGATTTCTTGACCGCCCAGCCCGTGGGCGTCTTAGCCGAGGAGGCTGCGCTGGGGTTTTCTGCGGAATTTGTGGCCCAGCTGCAGAAATTGGGCGTGCGCCGGTTAGGTGATGTGGCGGCGCTGCCATTTAAGCAGGTGGTTACCCGGTTTGGGCAGCAGGGCAAACGCGCGCACGAGGTGGCGCACGCGCGGGCGGACCGGCGGGTGTCCCCGGAAATGGCGCGGCCCGATCTGTCCGTGAGCAGCGAGCAATCCATCGAGCGCGTGGATGCGGCGGCATTCGTGGCCAGGCAATTGGCCGCGCAGTTGCACGCGCGGTTGGCGGAGGCGGAAGTGGTGTGCGTGCGCCTGCGCGTGGTGGCGGAGCTGGCCACTGGTGAAACCGTGGCCCGGGTATGGCGCACGCACGAGGCGTTGACGGAGCAAGCGACCGCGGACCGGGTGCGCTGGCAGCTGGATGGGTGGCTTACGGCGGCGCGGTCGAGCGGCAAGGACGGCGCCGCGATCGTGCGGCTGGTGCTCGAGCCGGTGGAGGTGGCTAGGCCGCAGGCCGCTGGGCTCTGGGGCGGGGATACCTCCCAGGAACAGGTCAAGCGGGTGATTTCGCGCGTGCAATCGCAGCTGGGCATAGACCGCGTCTTGCAGCCGCGGGCCGCCGGTGGCCGTGGGGTGACCGAGCGCATCGAGTACGTGCCCTATGGGGAGCAGCGCGATGCCACACCGCAAGGCAGCTGGCCAGGCAGGATTCCCGCACCGCTTCCCGCACGCCTAGGCGGCGGGCCGAACCACCCGGCCGCGCGCATTCGGCTTATCGATGCCGCCGCGCGGGACGTCATCGTCACCGCTGAGGCCCTCCTATCCTCTGTGCCCGTGGCGCTCGGGTGGGGCGCGCACCGCTACCGCGTCATCGGCTGGGCTGGCCCGTGGCCGGTGGATACGCAGTGGTGGACCGAAAAACCACAGCATGCGGCGCGGCTACAAATTGTGGGCCAGGCTGAGCGGGAACAACGCCAGCGCGCCTGGCTTTTAGTGTGGGCAGAGGGGCGTTGGCGCGTGGAAGCGACGTATTAGGAGCGAATATCTACCACGAGGCGCGTGGGATTTTCTAGCACCTGCACGGAATAAGGCTTGCGCTGGTTCATGCCGATGACAAACTGGCTGCGGCCCTCGTAGGTGCGGCCGTTGACCACTTGGGTAATAACGCCGCCGGCAGGTGCCTCGACGATGCCAATGCGCGGCTCGTCAATGCCGGCCTCAAACGGATAGACCACGCCATCGATATTGACATTGAGCGCGGTATCACCGGCATAGTTAATGGGTTGGCCGGAGCCTTGCTGCTTGGGATTATCGGCGTAATCCACGAACCAGCCTGGGGAACCCTCGCCCTCGAGCTCGAAGACGGCGCGCTCAAAACCATCGTGCTGGCCCACGCGCACCTTGGTCACCACGAGCTGCGAAGGGGCCTCTGGGCGCAGCGTTTTCATGCTCATATCCGCCTCACCCAGCGGGTTGATGTGCGAGTTTCCCACAGAGGCCGCCATGGTGGTGTCATCCGCTGATTCGGTGCTGCAGCCGGTGAGGAAGGCTGCGGCGGCAAGCAGGAGCGAGAGGCGGGCTTTATACATGACCACTAGAGTATAATTTCCAGTAATTGCTGCCTAGCGTTGGGGGCAGATCTTGACCGAATTGTTGCCAAATATGTGAGCTGAGTTGCAGACGGGTTAGGCTAGGGAATATGACCGATTTCTGTTCAGATTACCAGGTTGAACCGCTGCCCGGCACGGCGAAAAAAGAGTCCGTATTTGTCCTCTTTGAGTGGCCCGGCGGCTGGTCGCGCGATGTGCTTGATGGCGATACTTTTGGCCCGGAGCTTACGGCCCAGCTGAAGAAGAAGCTCAAGGGTCAGGCCGGGCTGCAATTGATTCGCCGCCCTGGCCGCGATGGCCGCCAGATCGGCACCATGCACCGGTGCTACCTGGTGTGGGCCGAGCAGGGCGTGATGGAATTGGTCCTTATGACCGGTCCGGAAAAGATCCTGGATTTGGATCTCACCGCGCCGGGCCGCAACGGGGGAGGATCCCTCGATACGCCCCTGGTTTTGGTGTGCACCCACGCTAAGCGCGATAAGTGCTGCGCCGTGAAGGGCCGGCCGCTCGCCGCGGAGCTGGTGGAGGATTACCCGGATATGGTGTGGGAGACCTCGCACACGAAGGGGCACCGCTTCGCGCCCTCGGTCATGCTCATGCCGTGGGCTTATTCCTTTGGCCGGATGAATAAAGAAGCCGCCGCGCAGATGATTGCGGCGGCGGCGCAAGGAAAGTATTTCTACCCGGTCAATCGCGGGCGCGGCATCTTCGGCCCGCGCGGCCAGGTGGCGGAGTTGGCGGTAGCGCGCGAGCTTATCGATGCCTCCGAGGACCTCTACTACGGTCAGCTCCACGCAGAAGACGAAAAGCAGGGCCCCGTGGTCACGCATGCCGATGGCCGGCGGTGGAGCGTGACGCTCGAGCAGCGCGCCGTGGAAGGAGTGGTCTCGTCCTGCGGCGACGCGCCCAAGACCGGCAAGGCGCTTGTGGCCACGGGCGTGGAGCTTATTAGCGGCGCATAACCTTGGAGGAGAGCCAATTGCCAAAGAACTGCGCGGCCTGCACCAGCACGATGATGATAAGCGTGGCCACGACGGTGACTTCCCACTCGAAGGCGCGGTAGCCGTAGACGATGGCAAAGTCACCCAGTCCGCCGCCGCCGACGTAGCCGGCCATGGCGGACATATCCACGATGGCGATAAACAAGAAGGTATAGCCCAGAATCAGCGGGCCGAGGGCCTCCGGGATAATCACGGAGGTAATGATCTTCCACGGTGAAGCGCCCATGGCGCGGGCGGCCTCGATAACGCCGGGGTCGATGGCCACGAGGTTTTGTTCCACCACGCGCGCCACGGAGAACGTGGCGGCGATGACCATCACGAAGGTGGCCGGCTCGCGGCCGATGGACCCGCCCATCACGGCGACGGTGAGCGGCTGCGCAAACGCCAGCAAAATAATAAACGGGATGGGGCGAACGAAGTTCACCAGCAGGTTGACCACCAGGTAGACGGCCTTATTTTGCAGGATGCCGCCCGGGCGGGCGGTGTAGAGCAAAATACCGAGCCCCAGGCCCAGAATGCCGGCGACGACGAGGGTGGTCGAGACCATGATGAGGGTGTCGACGATGGCATCGACAAGCGATCCGCCCAAGCGGTCCCAGTCGGCGGCAGCGAGATAGTTGACGTTCATCGTTCAATCTCCTCAATTTGAGTGGTGGCAGATAGGGCGCGGTAGAACTCTTCGATGGCTGCGTCGTCGCCGCTCAAGCGCACGGTGAGCTTGCCAAACGAGTGCTGCTGCAAGGTGGTAATACCGCCGTGGACGACGGCGATGGATACGCCCGCATCCTTCAGCTTGGCCGCGGCGCCGAAGAAGCCGGATTCCTCGGTCAGGTTGATGGTAAATAGGCGGCCTTCGTGGGCGAGCAGGTCATCGGTTTCCACCACGTCGGGCTCATTGCGCAGCGAGGTGGCGACGAACTTGGCGGCCACGGCGGTCTGGGGATTGGAAAAGACCTGGTAGACGCTGCCTTGTTCGACAACGTGGCCATTTTCCATCACCGCAACCTTATCCGCGATGGAGCGCACGACCTCCATTTCGTGGGTGATGACCACGATGGTGATGCCGAGCTCCTTATTCACCCGGCGCAGCAGGTCGAGGACTTCCTGCGTGGTGGTGGGGTCGAGGGCGGACGTGGCTTCGTCGGCAAGCAGCAGCGACGGATTCGTGGCCAGGGCGCGAGCGATGCCCACGCGCTGTTTTTGGCCGCCGGAAAGCTGCTCAGGGTAGCTTTTCCCCTTATCTCCCAGGCCAACGAAATCCAGCAGCTCCTGCACGCGCTGTTGGCGCTCGCGCTTGCCGATGCCCTGCAGCTGCAACGGGTACTCAATATTGCCCGCCGCAGTGCGGGAGTTCATGAGGTTAAACTGCTGGAAGATCATGCCGATATTGCGGCGGATGCCGCGCAGCTTCTTTTCGGACATGCCGACGATATTTTGGCCATCGAGTAGCAATTCGCCGGAGGTGGGCGTATCCAGGCCGTTGATCATGCGGACCAGGGTGGATTTGCCGGCGCCGGAGTAGCCGATGATGCCGATGATCTCGCCGGAATCGACGGTCAAGGAGACATCGTCAAGAGCTTTGACCTCGGCCTTTTTCTGCTGGAAGACCTTGGTGATATTGCGGAACTCGATGCGAGTGCCGTTCTGGGTGGAATCTGCCACGGGTTGCGTCCTTAGTGAGGAAGTGCCAAACCCCGCCGGGGTGAAAACCGGCGGGGTAGAAGGCAAGGGTGATTAGTCCAAATCTGCTTCGAGCTTGTCCAGGATTTCCTGGAGTTCTTCTGGGGTGCGCTCGACCTCGACGGAGGTACCTGCGGAGTCCTCGTCGACGCCCTTTTGTACCGCATCGGAGTGCCAGAGCTCGGCGAGCTTCTTGATGTCCTCGTTATCGGCGTCTTCCTCGCGAACGGCGAAGACGTTGATATAAGGCTCTGCCTCTTCGGAGTTCGGATCATCCTGGAAGACGGCGGTGGCCGGGTCGATGCCGGCGCGCTCCAGGAAGGAGTTATTGATAATCGCCGGGGTGCCCTCGCCGTGTGCGGATGGGGTCTGGGCTGCATCGACCGGCACGACCTTGACCTTGGACTTCTTCTCATCGATGTCCAGCGGGGTCGGGGTGATAAGCCCGTCCTTCTTCAAGGTGATAAGGCCAGCCTGGACCAGCACGTTGATGGCGCGGCCCTGGTTGGTGGAGTCATTCGGAATGGCAACTTCTTCGCCCTCGATGCCGTCGAGGGAGTCGTGGCCCTTCCAGAACAGCGCCAGCGGCACGATTTCGGTGGCGACGATGGGCACCAGGTTGGTGCCGTTGCCGTGGTTGTACTCAGCCAGGAACTTCAGGTGCTGGAAGTTATTGGTATCCAGCTCGCCCTGGTTTAGGGCCTGGTTCGGGGTGTTGTAATCCGAGAAGGACTTGATGTCGATGTCGTAGCCGGCGTCCTTGGCTTCTTGCTCAAAGGCAACCCAGGCCTGCTTTGCATCATCGGTGGTACCAACGGTGATGGTCTTGTCATCATCTGCGTCGGAGGAGCAGGCCACGAGGCTGGTGGCGGCGACGGTAACGGCGGCGGTAGCGGCCGCTGCGCGACGAATCTGCATGAGGTCCCCTTACATGTAGGAGTTGAAATAAATTGACCGTTTAGCAATCTAGCAATAAGCGAACCGCTTTGTCTATTGAACGCGTCTCATCGCGCCGGGTTGTATAGAACACCAATTCGATATTACCCTGTGAAGGGTGAAATTTAATGGTGGAAAGGCGCTGCCGTGGTCGCGTTTAGAAAGGATACTATCCGGCAAGGACACTGCCGCGCCCGTCGCCGTACATCACCTCGGTGGCGGCGATGAGTCTGTCCAGCGTGGGCACTCCGCCGTGCCCTTTGCGGAGCTGCACGCGGTAAGCTCCTATAGCTTTCTCGACGGTGCCGCCGAGCCGGAAGAGCTGGTCGACCGCGCCCTAGAGCTTGGCCTCGAGGGGTTGGCCGTTGTGGATCGGGATGGCTTCTACGGCCTGATGAAATTCGCGGAAGCCGCAGCTAAGACGGGCCTTCCGGCCATTTATGGCGCGGAGCTTTCCCTGATCGAGGCCCCAGTGACCGTGCTGGCGCGCACGCCGGAGGGCTATAGCCGCCTCTCGCGCCTTATCGCCCGCGCACGGATGGATGCCGGCGAAAAGGGTGACGTTTCCTACCCGCCCCTAGATGCCGTGGCGCGCGAGCTAGAGGAGGAGTGCTTTTTCCTGCTGGGGTGGGAGGCGATACAAAAAATCGACCACGTTCTCGAAAGAATAAAAATAGACAGCATAGTTCTCGAATATGCGTGCACAATGTCTCCCGAAGACGCGGATCACCATAGTTTCCTGGATAAATACAATAACCTGCGAGCCATCGCAACCGCCCGCCCAGCCGCCGCCACTCGCGAACAAGTAAGGCTGGCCGCCGCCAAGCGGGCCTTGGCCCACCGCCAATCCCTGGAAGAAGCCGCACCGGAGGCCCATCCGATGGGGGCGGGTTGGCTGCGCTCCGGCGAGCAGATGGCCCAGTTACTTCCAAGTCGCCCCGAGCTTATCGCCGAAACCGTGCGCCTTGCCCGCGAATGTTCCTTTACCTGGGATGCCCTTGCACCCAACCTGCCGGACTTTGTCGTGCCGGAGGGGCATACCGAGATGAGCTGGCTCGAACACGAGGTGTGGCGGCGCGGTAAAAAGCGCTACGCCTCGCGCCCGCCCGAAATACAGGCCAAGGCGAAAAAGCAGATGCGGCACGAGCTGGGCATCATCAAGCAGCTGGGCTTTCCGGGCTACTTCCTCATCGTCTGCGACCTGGTGGATTTTTGCCGCCAGGAAAATATCCTCTGCCAGGGGCGCGGCTCGGCAGCCAATTCCGCCGTCTGTTTCGCGCTGGGCATTACCAACGCCGAGCCCATTTCCGCGCAGCTGCTCTTCGAGCGCTTCTTGTCGCCGGATCGCGATGGCCCGCCCGATATCGACATCGACATCGAATCCGGCCGGCGCGAGGAGGTCATCCAGTACGTCTATCGCACCCACGGTCGCGACCGCGCAGCACAGGTTGCCAACGTCATTACCTACCGCCGCAAGGGGGCTACCCGCGACGCCGCACGCGCGCTGGGCTACCCGCAGGGCTCGGCCGATGCGTGGTCGAAGGGCATAGCCGAGCCGCCTGCCGATGTCTCCTTACTCGCCGAGCAATTCCTCGACCAACCGCGCCACCTCGGCATCCACTCCGGCGGCATGGTCTTATGTGACCGGCCGATCGCGGACGTGGTGCCGATGGAATGGGCCCGCATGGAAAACCGCTCCGTGCTGCAGTGGGATAAGGACGATTGCGCCGCCGCCGGGCTGGTGAAATTCGACCTGCTGGGTCTCGGCATGCTGGAGGCGCTGCACCACATGATCGATGCCGTGCGCGCCACCACCGGCCGTGAGGTGCGCCTGTGGGAGCTCGACCTGGCCGAGCCCGCTGTCTATGACATGCTCTGCCGCGCCGATGCTGTCGGCGTCTTCCAGGTGGAGTCCCGCGCGCAGCTGGCCACGCTGCCGCGGCTCAAACCGCGCTGCTTCTTCGACCTCGTGGTGGAGGTCGCGCTCATCCGCCCCGGCCCCATCCAAGGCGGTTCCGTGCACCCCTACCTGCGCCGGCGCGATGGCCTCGAGCCCGTGACCTATGACCACCCGGTGCTGGAGAAATCGCTGGGCAAGACCTTGGGCATCCCGCTTTTTCAAGAGCAGCTGATGCAGATTGCGGTGGATGCCGCCGGTTTTACCGGCGCCGAGGCCGATGACCTGCGCCGCGCCATGGGCTCGAAGCGCTCACCGGCCAAGATGGCCGCGCTGCGCAGCCGCTTTTTCGAGGGCCTGCGCGCCACCAACGGCATCGACGGTGAGGTCGCGGAGAAGCTCTGGGCCAAGATCACCGCCTTTGCCGCCTACGGTTTCCCGGAATCGCACTCGCAGTCCTTCGCCTCGCTGGTGTATTTTTCCGCGTGGTTCAAGCATCACTACCCGGCGGAGTTCTGCGTGGGCTTGTTGCGCGCGCAGCCCATGGGCTTTTATTCGCCGCAGTCGCTCATTCAGGACGCCCGGCGCCACGGCGTGCGCGTGCTGCCAGTGAGCATCAACGACTCCGGCGCGCAGGCCAGGGCGCTGCCCACCGGTGAAATCCGGTTGGGCCTCAACCTCATCAAGGGTCTGGGGGATAAGGCCGCCGAGCGCGTGGAGGCCGCCGCGCCCTTTAGTAGCGTCTCCGATCTGTCGCGCCGCGCGGATCTCAGCGTGGAGCAGGTGGAGGCGCTGGCCACGGCGGGGGCGCTGGAGTGCTTGGGGTTGGAACGCCGCCAAGCGCTTTGGCAGGCTGGCGTCGCCGCCACCGAGCGCGAGGGCATGTTGCCTGGCACGTCCGCGCTCGCCTCGCCGCACCTGCCCGGCATGTCGGCCTTCGAGCTGATGGCTACCGATGTCGCCGCCACCGGCGTCACCCACGATAAGCAGCCTATGGAGTTAGTCAGGGCCGCGCTTGGCGATGTCCTGCCTTCCTCCCACCTTCCCCACGTCCCCGATGGCACCCGCGTGCGCATCGCCGGCATCATTACGCACCGCCAGCGCCCGCGCACCGCCTCCGGCCTGACCTTTTTGGGCGTGGAGGACGAAACCGGCCTGATGAATGTGATGGTCTCGCCCGGGCTGTGGTCCCGCCAGAAGGTGCTCGCCCGTACCGCCCGCGCGCTTATCATCCGCGGCATCGTGCAAAATGCCACCGGCGCGGTAAGCGTGGTTGCAGACAAGCTCGAGCCGCTGGATTTTGGCGATTTCCTCTCGCGCGGCTCCCGCGATTTCCGCTAGTTTTCTCCGCATCGAAGCCCAAAAGCGGTGGCTAGGCCGAGAAAACATCGCCGGCTAGTACTAAGCGCTTGCGGTGAGCTAGTTAGCCATTAGGAATTCTTCCTATAGATTTCCGTGGACATAGGTCAAAGTACTGCATAACAACCCCAACACTATGACAAGGTTTCCTACTCTACTTCGAAGATATCGCCCGGCTGGCAGTTTAACGCCGCACACAGTGCCGCAAGGGTGTTAAAGCGCACGGCCTTGGCGCGATTATTCTTCAGGACGGACAGGTTAACTGGCGTGATTCCTACCTCTTTGGCCAGCGCCGCTCCGGTAATACCGCGCTCCTCCATTATCCGGTCGAGGTGGCAGATCACCTGGGGTTCTTGCTGCTCAGACAAGGCCTTCAACTTCCTCTTCGAGCTTGCTGCCGCGCTTGATGGCAACTGAGAAGAGCTGGAGGGAGCAGACAAAAAGGTAGGGCAGCGCAAGCTCGCCTAATGAGGAACCGCTCTGGTTGGCCCACCAGTCAATGTCGAGCTGCGAGGAAGCCCAGTTATTGCCCATACCTTCGAGTGGGAAGCGTCCGATAAACCAGACGAGAATCCCAAAGGTCATTCCATTAAGGAAGCGGACATTTTTCGTATTGAAAACCTGCCCACGAAGCATTGGTTTGACCAAGCGGTAGGCGAAGAACGCGATAATCAAGATTCCTGCAATCTTGACGACGAGCCCCGCAGTGAGCATCCAGAATGGCCCGCCGTCGAGGTTGTGCTTGCTTAGGCCTTCCGGGATGGCCGCGCTCAGCGCGGTGGAAAAGCGTCCGGTGACAAGGTCGCGCAGGTAGGTGGGGCCGAGGATGATAATGGTGAGGAGGGCGATGCTGGCCGCCGCGTTAATTTCGCGACGCTCGGCTTTGGAGGTGGGGTGGTCATGACAATCCTTTCCGTCGATCCCTTATCGACTTTCGATGTTGTCGTAATTCGATAATATCGATTAACGATAAGTTGCGCAAGGGTGTGGCCTTCATTGCTACTGTCAATGATTATGAGCGAAGAAATGAACCCCGTTTCGCCGCGCTTGGTGAAGGTGCGCTACATCCGCCACCTGGGCTGGACGGTTACCTTCGCCGCGGCGGCCGCAGCGGCAGGGTACTGGTGGACCCCGTGGTTCTACTGGGCGGCGGGGCTCTTCGCCGTCCTCTTTTTCTGGCTGCTCTGGCTCATCCCGGCCCAGGTGCGCCGCATGGGCTGGTGCGAAACAGACGATGAGCTGCTCATTACGCGCGGTAAGCTGTGGCATTCTTTCACCGTCGTGCCCTACGGCCGCATCCAGTTCGTGGACGTGACCGCCGGCCCCCTCGAGCGCGCCTTCGGGCTCAAGGAGCTGCAGCTGCACACCGCCTCCGCTACGACGGACGCCACCATTAAGGGCTTGGAAGCCCCGCTTGCCGATGCCCTCCGCACCCGCCTCGCCGACCACGCCCGCGAACGGATGAGCGGCCTATGAGCGCTCAACCGAGCTACCAACGCGTCCACCGCTTGACCCCGCTGCTGCGCCTGTGGTCGGTCATCCTGGCCGTCATCGCGGCTTTTGCCTTAAACGTCAATATGGAGGCGCTGCGCGGAATCTTTGCCTTCGTTACCGGCGAACACAGCGCGGCAGACCTGCGCGATATTGGCCTCGCGCTGGCCGGGTTCATCGCAGTGTGCGCGGTGGTCTGGCTCGTCTCCGGCGTGTGGTGGCGCCAGATGGGATACCAGCTGGGCGAGGAGGAACTCACCTTGCGCCGCGGGGTAATTTCGAAGCAGCAGCGCACGGCACGCTATGACCGCACGCAGGCTGTAGACGTCGTCGAGCCCGTTATCGCCCGTCTCTTCCGGCTCGCGGCCGTGCGCGTGGAAACGGCCGGCGGGCAGTCGTCCGCCATCGAAATCGCCTTCCTGACAAAGCGCGATGCCGAGGCCCTGCGCGCCGAAATCCTCTCCCGCGTCCACGGCGAGCCACGAGAGCGGCCGGCTGAAGAACGGCCGGCTGAAGAAGAAGACAATGTCCTTATCCCCGAAATCCCCATCGCGCGTTCCCTGGCCGCGGCCGCTTTGCATGTATCCACGATTATTCTCATTACAGCCCTCTTATTCCTCGTGGTCACGCCGATGTCCCTGACCATCACGCTGCCCATCCTTGTGGCCACCGTCCCGCGCGCCTGGAACGTGATTGACTCCTCGTGGCGCTATACCGCCACCCTTGATGATGGCGTGCTCAATATCACCTACGGCCTTGCCGATCGCCGCCGCCAAAACATCCGCCTCGAGCGCATCCACGCCGTCCAGGTCACCCAGCCGTTCTTGTGGCGGCCCTTCGACTGGTACGAAACGCGCGTGTTGGTCGCCGGCTACGGTGGCACGGCGAGCGGCGAGGGATCGGGATCGACGCGGATCGTGCCCGTCGGCAAGCGCGAGCAAGCCCGGCAATTCCTGCCCGCCGATGCCGCCCCGACCTACGCCTCGCCCGCGCGCGCCAAATGGGTCTCTCCCATCGATTACCGGCAGCAAACCGTCGCGCTGGCCGGCGACTACGTCATCGTGCGCGCCGGCCGCTTCAACCGCCGCGTCCAAGCCATCGAGCTGCGCCACATCCAGGAACTCACCCTGCGCCGCGGCCCGATTTCCCAGCTATTCGGCCTAGCCACGGTGGAGCTCGACCTCGTGCAGGGGCCCGTGAAGATGGCGGCGCGCAACCTCGCGTTTGCCGATGCCCACGCGCTGCTTAACCGCCTGCGCTCCCGCGACCTGCCAGAACTTACACCGCTCCCTTAAACCCCAGCTGGCGCCAGGCCTCAAAGACCGCGGTTGATGCGGAGTTGGAGAGGTTCATCGAGCGCCTAGCCGGGACCATCGGAATGCGCACCTGATCGGTGATGCGCGGATGGTTGACGTGTTCATCCGGCAGGCCGGTCGGCTCCGTGCCGAAGAGCAGCACGTCGCCGTCCTGGTACTCCACGTCTGTAAACCACTTATCCGTATGCGTGGTAAACGCGAAAACGCGCGCGCCGGGCAGCGCCTCCATGCACGCGTCGAAATCCTTATGAATCTGCACATCCGCCAGGTCGTGATAGTCCAGCCCGGCGCGCTTTAGGTGCTTATCGTCAAAGTTAAACCCCAGCGGCTCAATCAGGTGTAGGCTCGCGCCCGTCACCGCCGCGGTGCGAATGGCATTGCCGGTATTGGTGGGAATGACGGGATTATCAAAGACGATGTGCAGCTGGCTCATGCCTTCAGTCTAGGATGGGGGCTATGAGCGCTACCAAACTAGATGGCACCTTGTACCGTGACGAGATTTTTGCGGACCTCGCCGAGCGCGTGGCCGCCCTGAAAGACAAGGGGATAACCCCTGGCCTGGCTACCGTTCTGGTGGGCGAGGACCCAGGCTCCCAGTCCTATGTAAAGATGAAGCACCGCGATTGCGAAAAGCTGGGCATTAATTCCATTCGCAAGGACCTGCCGGCGGATATTTCGCAGGAGGAGCTCGAGGCGGTCATCGATGAGCTCAATGCCGATGACGCCTGTACCGGCTACATCGTCCAGCTCCCGCTGCCCAAGCACTTGGATGAGAACGCCATTCTCGAGCGCATCGATCCCGAAAAAGACGCCGATGGCCTCCACCCGGTCAATCTGGGCAAGCTCGTGCTTAACGAGGAAGCCCCGCTGCCGTGCACCCCGAATGGCTGCCTGCACCTGCTGCGCCGCTTCGGCGTGGAGCTGAACGGCGCTAAGACCGTCGTCGTCGGCCGCGGCGTGACCGTCGGTCGCCCCATTGGCCTGATGCTGACCCGCCGCAGCGAGAACTCCACCGTCACCCTGTGTCACACCGGAACGAAGGATCTTGCCGCCGAAACCCGCAATGCCGATATCGTCATCGCCGCCGCCGGCCAGCCACACATGCTCACCGCGGACATGATTAAGGAAGGCGCCGCGCTTCTCGATGTCGGCGTTTCCCGCGTCGACGGCAAGCTCACCGGCGATATCGCCCCAGACTGCTGGGACAAGGCCGGGCATGTCTCGCCGAACCCAGGCGGCGTCGGACCGCTCACGCGCGCCTTTTTGGTACGCAACATCGTTGAGCGCGCGGAAAAGCTGGCGTGAATTTAGACAATCCCCATGACGCGCACCTTGCCCCGTCCCCGCTGCCCGCCTCCGTGCAGTGGGTGGCCATCGGGCTCTTCATCGCCGGGGTGGCCTTGTCCGGCGGTTATGCCATTTTCGAGTATTGGCGCAGGGCCACCTTCTTGCTTGGGCTTGCGCTGCTGTGGCTGACGGTGGTGCGACTGACGTGCGATTCGAGCCGTGTCGGCGTGCTGGCGGTGCGA
This sequence comes from Corynebacterium sp. KPL1824, assembly GCF_000478095.1. NCBI lineage: Bacteria > Bacillati > Actinomycetota > Actinomycetes > Mycobacteriales > Corynebacteriaceae > Corynebacterium > Corynebacterium sp. KPL1824. Next base: position 638,889 of record NZ_KI515749.1, read on the forward strand.
TCGCGCCGCTTCGATGCCACGTTTACAGGCGTCATCGGCGCGCTGATCGCCTTTCTTGCCTACTCCGTGGACGCGCTGGGCAGCTAGTTATCCACAGGTGATTGTTTCAGTATCACCAATCTGCGGCGTGTCGCGTGGTTATCCACAGCCGGCGCGCACTAGGCCTCGCGCCCTCTGCTGCCCGCGGTTTAGGCTCGGAGCCATGATTTCGGATTACCTCGCAGCAATCAACTCCCCGATGGCGCTCATCGGGGAGTGTACTGGGCTATCCGAAGCCGAATTAGTAGAGCGCGGCTTTAGCGATAAAGAAGCCGCGGAATTCGCGCGCCTAGCGGATACGTATTTCGGCGCGACATCGTTTAGCGCCAAGCAACGCGCCGCCCGCACCACCGCGCTCCCGCTCGATGCTCTGAAAATCATTGAGGTGCACGCGCAGAAGCTGAAAACCCAGCGCGCGGCGTGGGCCCTGCGCGAGGAGTTATGCCGGCTCAACGTCTCTACCAGTGAGATTGAAAAGCGCGCCCGCCGCCTCGTCAAAGAGGAACGTTCCCAGAAACGCACAGAAGGCGTGCGGCTTACCCGCCGCACCAACGACCTGTGGACGCTGACCATTACCGCGGAATCTGAGCTGGTGGCAGAGATTAATAACCACGTCTCTACGGTGGACGATGCGCGCCGGGTATTCGCAGAGGGTGCGGTATCCTCCACTATCACCACCAACGTGGTCCTCACCCTGGATGACATGGTGAAGGTTACCCACGGCGAGGACGTCACCCTGCAGCTAACCAACGGCGCCACCATCACCGGGGCGCAGCTAGCGGAGCGCGCGCTTGCCGATGCCGGCCTCATCACCCTCATCCACCCCGTCACCGGCCCCGTGAACCTGTACCACACGCGCCGTCTGGCCACCTGGAAGCAGCGACAGATGGCGATGGCGGAAAATCCTGTGTGCCCGTGGCCTGATTGCCATATCCCTGCCGATGAATGCCAGGTTCACCACCTGCAACCGTGGCTGCTCGGCGGCGAGACCAATGCTGAGAACCTGACCATCGCCTGCAAGTATCACAATGCCGTCAACGACGATGACCCCAATGCCCCGCCGCGGCGCGGGCGCCTAGAGCGCCGCCCACATGAAGGTATCGTGTGGCGCCCGCCCTGGGCCCGATAAAAAACATCGCCGAAGCCAGCGCAGTTAAACCCTGCGCCGCTTCGGCGATCCTTTTGTATGCCTTCTGTAAGGAGTCCAGGCTAGCCACTCACCGCGCCCCGTTCCAGACCCCGCCACTGCCTGCCTCGCGCCGCGTCCCGTTCGTGGGTCGGACCACCCGCGACCGTAAGTCATGCGGTATTGCGCGCCGCGCCGGTGTGGAGGCGGGGCTGGCTAGATGGCGTAGTCGATGGTGCTGTCCACGTCCAGCGGGTGCGGTTGGGACAGGGTGAGGAAGTTGCGCAGGATGCGGTCCATCTGGCGCGATTCCGTGAGGAATGCATCGTGGCCAACGGGTGAGACTACCTTCGCCATGGCTAGCAGGTTGCCCAGGTTGCGCGAGAGGTGTTCCTGCTGGTGATACGGATAAAGGATGTCCGTGTCGACGCCCACGACCATGGTCGGCACCTGTGAAGAACCGAGCGCGCGGTTCAGGCCGCCGCGGCCGCGGCCGATGTCGTGGCGGTTGAGGGCCTCGGTAAGCGTGACGTAGGAACCGGCATCGAAGTGATCCGCCAGCTTCGAGCCCTGGTAATCCAGGTACGAGTTCACGGCGAAGCGCTGGTCGTGCCGGCGGTAAGGCCCCAGCGGCTCTTCGCCGGTTTGGGCCTGAACACCAAAGCGTTCATCGATTTCCTGCTCGCCGCGATACGTCAAGTGCGCGATGCGCCGCGCTGCCGCCAGGCCCTCGCGGGGGCGCTGAGAGGAGGAATAATAGTCGCCGCCGTGCCAGAAGGGATCGCGTTCAATCGCGGAAATCTGCGCCGACTGGATGCCGATCTGCCATGCGGAGGCGCGCGCGGAGACGGCGATAACGCACGCAGCATCGACGGCATTGGGATACATGAGCGTCCATTCCAAGGCGCGCGCGCCACCCATGGAACCACCGATAATCGCATGCACATGCGTTATTCCAAGCTCTTCCAACGCCTTTTTCTCTGCGGCGACCAAATCGCGAATGGAAAGCGCCGGGAACCGCGATCCCCAATTGCGGCCATCCGCATGCGGGGAAGAGGGGCCGGTAGAGCCATTGCAGCCGCCGAGTGCGTTCATGGCGATAACGCACCACTTCGTCGTATCCAGCGCTTTGCCGGGGCCAATGAGATCGCACCACCATTCGGCCACATCGGCATTGCCGGTCAGCGCGTGTTCCACCAGGATGACGTTATTCCCGCCGTGCGGATCGCCGAGGAAATGGCCGAAGCGGTGGTAGGCGATGTGGGCATCGGAAAGCGTGGCGCCTGCTTCGGTGCGAAAATCGCCGATACTTATACAGCTCATGCCAGTGCGTTAAATCCCAATTCGAGGTCAGCAATGATGTCGTCGATATCTTCAATGCCCACGGACAATCGGATGGTGGACTGCGCAATACCCGCCGCGGCTAGGGCGGCGTCGTCGGACTGCGAGTGCGTGGTGGTTGCCGGGTGAACGGCGAGCGAGCGAGTATCGCCGATATTGGCGAGGTTGGAGTGGAGTTTCAGGGCATCGATAAACACCCATGCTTCCTCGCGCCCGCCCTCAATATCGAAGGACAGCACAGAGCCGGTGTAGGAATAGCCCAGCTTCTCCTTGACCTTCTTATACGGCGAGGAATCCAGGCCGGCGTAGTTGACCTTCGTCACCTTGGCGTGGCCTTCCAGGTACTCGGCCACGGCCTGGGCGTTGGCATTGTGCTTGTCGATGCGCAGCCCTACCGTCTCAATGCCATTGAGCGTCAGCCATGCATTGAACGGGGAAATGGCGGCGCCGGTATCGCGCAGCAGGCCGGCGCGGGCCTTGAGCGCGAAGGCGGGGGCGCCGAGGTCGGCGTACTTCAGGCCGTGGTAGGCCTCGTCCGGGGTGACGAAGTAGGGGAATACTGGCTTGCCGTCGCGCTCGACGGTCCAGTCGAAGGAGCCGCCGTCGATAATCGCGCCGCCCACGGCAGAACCGTTGCCGGTGTAGAACTTCGTGGTCGAGACCACGACGATGTCCGCGCCCAAGTCGAGCGGGCGGGCCAGCGCCGCGGTGGCGATGGTGTTATCCACGATGAGCGGGACCTGGTTAGTGTGGGCGACCTCGGCGATGGCCGGGATGTCGAGGACATCGGCTACCGGGTTGCCAAAGGTCTCGCCGTAAAAGGCCTTGGTATTGGGCTGCACGGCGTCCTGCCAGGATTGGGGATCATCCGGGTTTTCTACGAGGGTGACGTCGATGCCAAGCCGCTTGAGGGTGACGGTAAAAAGCGTGGAGGTGCCGCCGTAGAGGCGCGGGGAGGTAACGATGTGATCGCCTGCCGAGGCGAGGTTGAAAATGGCCGCGGTCTCTGCGGCCTGGCCGGAGGCAAAGGCTACGGCGGCCACGCCGTCTTCAAGGGAGGCCAGGCGCTCTTCCAGCGCATCCTGCGTTGGGTTGGTCAGGCGGGTGTAGATGGGGCCTGCATCGGAGAGGTTAAAGCGGTTCGCCGCGTGCTCGGAGTCATTAAAGACGTACGAGGTGGTTTGGTAAATCGGCACGTTGCGGGAGTTGTGCGCACCGTCGAGGTTTTGGCCTGCATGAACGGAGCGAGTGGCAAAGGACCAGTCTGCGTTGGAGTTATCGTATTTCGTCGTCATGCCACGCAAGACTAGACCAAGCGGTATGTAACGTACAGCACCCTGTCGCGAAACCGCAGGGTAGTCAGAGAATAAAAATAGACTAAGCGGTAAATTTTTCGCCTGGGTTTAATCGCTTATAGCCCTGCACACCGGCCTTGGTGAGCATGGTGTCGAAGGCGGTGCGGCCGACATCGGAAAGCACGGCGTCATGGATGGGGATCGTGACCGCGGCGCCGACGCGCTGGGCATAATCGGCGGCCTCCGCGGCCTTTACCCAGGGTCCAGCGATGGGCAGGAGCAACACGTCGGCCGGGTGATCGATGTACTGATCGCCCGGGTGGAGCAGGCCGCCCAAGTAGTAGCCCACGTTGGCTGGGCGCGGGATATTCGGGTGGATCGGCGCGTGTTGGCCGCCGAGTACCTCGATGTCGAGGCCGGCGACGGTGATGGTCTCGCCCGGTGTAACCGCGGTACCGCGCCCCAGTTGTTCGCAGGCTTCGGCAGGTGCCCAGAGTGGGGCATCGGGAAGCCGGTCTGGGTCTAGGTGATCCGCATGCGCGTGGGTAATGAGCACCGCATCGGCATCGGGGATAGTCGGCGTCATTGTTCCGGGATCGATAAGGATGCGCCCGCCTGGTGCCTCGACGGCGACGCAGGCGTGGCCAAGCAGACTAAATTCCATACGCCCCAGCTTAACCGAAGGTAAACGAGTAAAGCTTTAGTCCTTCGCTGACCTCGAGCTCGATGGTCTCCGACATTTCCTCTCCCTTGACCAGGTCAATCGTGCCATCCTCGTGGATGGGGAATTCCTCGGTATCGCCGTTTCCGCGGTGCAGGGTAACGGTGCCTTTCCCGGAGACCACCAACTGTACCCATGCGGCGTGATAGTTCAGGCGACGCCGGGCGTTGTCGCCCGCAGTAATGGGCTGGTCCTCCAGCGTCCACGTCCCACCCAGCGAATACTGGCCCGGTTTCGGCTCGCCGAGCTCAAAATCGTGAGTTCCGGGGCGGTAACCGTTGTTGTCGAAATAACGAGCCCGATCCGTGCCCAGGTAGGTTTCCGGATTGCGCTCCGAGGCCCCTGTGTAATCGCTTCCTTCCAACGGCTCGGGTAGCGCAACGCCGGGGTCGCGCTCGAGCAAAAGCTCACGAATGTGGCGCTCGGTGGCGACGTAATCGCCCTCGCCGTGGTGGGTTTCGCGCACAGTACCGTTGCTGTCTACCAAGTAGTGCGCCGGCCAGTAGTGGTTGTCGAATGCCTTCCACGTGGCGAAGTCGTTATCTTGGGCGACCGGATAATTGATGCCTTGCTCCTTGGCGGCCTTGCGGACGTTGGCGGCCTCGCGCTCGAAGGCGTACTCGGGCGCGTGGATTCCCACGACCTCGAGTCCAAAGTCCTTGTAGTGGTCGTAGATTTTGGTGATGTGCTCGTTGTTGCGCTGGCAGTTGATGCAGGCATAGGCCCAGAAGTCGATGAGCGTTACCTTCCCATTTGCGCGGGGATCTACGGGTTCGTCGGTATTAAACCACCCGGTCAGGCCCTGGAACTCGGGTACGGGTGTGCCCTCCGCGCTTGCCGATGTCTCCCCCTTCCACTCCACACTCGGCAGCTTCTTTTGCAGCCACGTCGGCACGCCTGCGGCAATGGCAATCGCCATGGCGATGACCAAGATGCCGGCGGTGATGCGGAGGGGGCGTTGGTGGCTTCGGAAAGCGTCAACGCGTTTGCCGGCCTCGTTGCCGCCAAGGGCGAAGGCAAGAAGAGGGATGGCGACGCCAGCCGCGAAGGACAGGCAGAGCACAAGGATATGGGCGTCGATCTGGCCGGTAGCCCCGGCGACGGAAATCGTCGCGAGGACCGGCCCGGCGCAGGGGACGAAGATGATGCCCATGGCCAGGCCTACGGCAAATCCTCCCTTATCGCGCGCCTTGGCTTGCAGCCCGTCGGCGTGTGGCAGTTTCTGGAAGGGCCATTCGAGTATTTCTTGGACCTTGGGGAAAATCATGCCGAGGCCCACGAGGATGAGTAAGACGACGCCCACCTTCCACACGATGTCGGCGGGCAGATGCAGGGCGTTGAGTACCGTAGTGGCGAAAAGCGTCACGAGGGTGAAGCTGGTGACCAGCCCACCTACTACCTGCCAAGGCCGCCGGCGCGAGCCGCCGCTGACCGCGACGACGAGGGGTAGAACCGGCAGGATACACGGGGAAATTCCCGTGATGAGGCCACCGGTAAACCCGATAAACAGTGTCTCTAGCATTCGTTGTGTCCTCCGAAATGTCGGTGCAGTGATATATCAACCAATTCGGAGTCGGGGCGAGAATGGATTGCTGGAAAGTTTTCCAATCCGTTTCCGCTTACCGCTCCGAATGGGTGGATAGAGGGCCGGAAAAGCCGGCCCGCGACTACAAGGAGAACCTTCATGAAGAAGATCATTTCCGCCGCAGCTGCCCTTGCTATCGCCGCCGGTAGCCTGGCTGCCTGCAATAACGATGACTCGAAGTCTGGGGAGACCTCGTCTGAGATGATGACCCCGTCGTCCGAGATTATGGCGCCTGAATCGGACAGCATGGACAAGGACTCCATGAAAAGCGACGAGATGATGGCGCCGTCGTCTGAGATGGCGCACTAATTCGCCGTTATGCCCGCCCGACTGCTGGAGGTAAACTCACACCCTGTGTCTACGCTCACTCCCGACGATCACGCGCGATTAAACCGCCTCTTGACGGCGTCCGCCGCGGGGGATAAGCGTGCCTTCAGCCAGTTCTACGACGCCCTCGCGCCGACCATTTACAGCGTGTGCCTGCACGTTCTGCGCAATCAGGCGTTGGCGGAGGAAGTGGCCCAGGACGTCTTCGTAGAGGTGTGGACCAAGGCCGTGCACTTCGATCCGGAGAAGGGGACGGCGCGTTCGTGGGCGGGGCGGATTGCGCATGGGCGGGCCGTCGATAAGCTGCGCAGCCACGTTGCCAGCGTGGAGCGGGATGACCGGGAAGCCGCGCTTGCCGATGCCGCCTTTCACCTAGACATCGAAGATGAAGCCCTCAGCAATGTGGAATCGCAGCGTTTGCGCGCGGCCGTCGACAAGATTGGCGAGCCGCACCGCACGGCCGTGATGCTTGCATTCTTTGCTGGATTAACCCGCGCCGAATTGGCAGAATCAACAAATGTACCGATTGGTACGGCGAAGACGCGCGTGCGCGATGGCGTGCAGAAACTAAAACTTATACTCGGGAAGGAGGGGAAATGAGCAACACTCACGAGTTTTCTGAAGCGGAGTTTGATGATTTCCTCGATTCCCTTCCTGAGATCGATCCGCCGGCCGAGATGAAGGACAAGGTATTTTCCTCCCTCGATGCGGAGGCCGAGGTGGTGGAGCTGCCGCGCCGGCGCTGGCGGGCTTTTGTCGCGGTTCCCGCGGCCGCGGCCGTTGTGATTGCCGGTGTGGTGTTGTGGATTCCCCGCCAGGGTGGAGAAGACGCTGGTGAGGACAATACCGTGGTGGCAGAATCGCCTGGCGAGGAGTCCATGCACCACATCATGGAGGCCGACGACCTGATTCAAGGAAAGGCCGATGCCTCAGGCGCGCGGTTGGATATCGTGTCCTCGGCCTCGATGGGCAAATCCGGCGCGATGGTCGATGGCCAGCCCGAGCTGAAGGAAGGCATGGGCGCGCAGGTGTGGGCGATTTCCGAGGATAAAACGATGACCTCGGCCGGCGTCATCGGCCAAGACCCGCACGACGGTGTGTGGATGCCTTTTGAGAGTAATGCCGTCAAGGTCATGGTGACGGAGGAACCCGCCGCAGGCAGTGCGGAACCTACGGGTCGCACGCTCGTCGAGGTGCGTCTGAGCTAACGATCCTCGCTTGCGGATTCCTTTTTTGGCTTGCGCTGAAACAGGTACCAGATTCCGAGGATCGCGCCGAAGAGCAGGAGTGATGATGCGATGAAAACCATCGCGATCACCATTGTGCGGTGCGGATCGTTTAAGAAAATCATGCAGACGATGGCGGCGAGGAAAATCGCAGCGAAAAAAGTGATGAGCCAATTGCGCTTGGTGTGCTCTGCGAATGTCATGCATTAATTGTTACGGAAAAACCGGGGGTAAACAAGCTGGGTGGGAATTTTGGGGGCGGAATCCGGCTATATGGTGCACCGATTTTCCCAATAGTGCCCGGGTGAGGGCCGGCCGATGAGGGTGAATGGGGGTAGGTGCTTGTTGTTCGACTATTTAACACCGCTTTGTCCGTTCATAATGATGTATGTCGAACTCTCTAGAACTGTGAAAAGGATGCATTATGGCCACCACTACTGGGGCTGAGGATCGGTCAAAGCCGGTACTCAAGGTGAGCAATGTGTGGGTGCAAGGGATTGCTCTCGTCATGATCTTTGGCTTTTTGGTCATGGGATTTTTGGCGTACCGCACCTATGACGCATCGATGCCGTTGCCGGAAAAGATTGTCTCCGAATCCACCGGCGAAACGGTCCTCACCAAGGACGAGATCACTAACGGCCAGGCGCTGTACCAGGCCCGCGGCCTGCAGCAATACGGTTCCGTGCTGGGGCACGGCGCCTACCTGGGCCCTGACTATACGGCGGAGTACCTGCGCCGCGCCCTCGACCATGCCCGCGAGGAAAATGACGCGAACGGTATCCCCGATTTCGTTGATTCCTCCGCCACTCCCGAAGAGGCCGTGGTAGAAGAATTCCGCACCAACCGCTATGCCGAAGAAACGGGCGTGCTGGAGTGGACCGATAACCAGATTTCGGCATTCGAGGCCAATAAGGACTACTACGCCCAGTACTTTGGCCCCGATTCCCACAACAGTGGCTTGCCGTCGGACTTTATTACCGATGAGCAAGACATCAATAACCTCGTTGGTTTCTTCGGCTGGACCGCGTGGGCTTCGGCGGCAGAGCGTCCGGGCCATGACTATTCCTATACCAATAACTGGCCAGCGGAATCGCGCGTGGACAACGGTCCGACCGCGGACCTCGTGGTGTGGTCGGTGCTCTCGCTCATCGCGCTTATCGGCGGTACCGGCCTGATCTTTGCGATTTACGGCCGGTGGTCCAAGTCCATCGGTTGGCATTCGGAAGAAGCACCGAACCTGGACTTTAAGCAGCCGGGCGAGGTTGGGCTGACCAAGTCGCAGAAGGTGGTGGCCTGGTTCGTCCTGGTCATTGCGTTGCTGTTCTTGATCCAGGCGCTACTGGGTGCGGCCAGCCAGCACTACCGCACGGAACTAACCGGCTTCTTTGGCATCCCGCTGCAAGAAATCTTGCCGTATAACGTCTCGCGCACCTGGCACGTGCAGCTCTCCCTCCTGTGGACCGCCGGCGGGCTCTTGGCGGCCGGTATTTTCCTGGCCTCGTTCGTGGGCAAGAAGGAACCGAAGAAGCAGGATTGGCTCGTATGGTTCCTGCTCGGTGCCATCGCGGTCGTGGTCTTTGGGTCCATGGCCTTTGAATGGCTTTCTACCATGGGCTACATCGAAGAGGGCACGCTATTTTCCCAGCAATGGGAATACCTGGACCTGCCGCGCTTCTTCCAGGTACTGCTTACCATCGGCATGTTCGTGTGGATTGGCATCATCTACCGCCAGCTGCGCGGCCGCCTGAAAAACGAGCACAAGTCCAATATGCCGTGGCTCTTCTTCTTTGCCGGCCTGGCCATCCCAGCGTTCTACGCAGTGGGCAACCTGGCGGGATCGGAAACCCACATCTCCGTCGCAGAGTTCTGGCGCTTCTGGGTGGTTCACCTGTGGGTGGAAGACTTCCTCGAGCTATTTACCACCGTCATGGTGGCCTACGTCTTCGTCCTGCTCGGCGTGGTTCGCGAAAAGATCGCCCTGGGCATCATCTTCTTGGACGTCATCCTCTATTCCACCGGTGGCGTGCTGGGCACGATGCACCACCTGTACTTCTCGGGCACCCCGGTCGAGCACATGGCCCTGGGCGCATTCTTCTCGGCCGCAGAGGTCGTGCCGCTGACCCTGTTGACCGTTGAGGCATGGACCTTCATGCAGCTGGGCTCCCGCCAACGCGCCTCGGGCGAGCGCCCCTTCCCGCACCGCTGGGCAGTCATGTTCCTGGTCTCCGTCGGTTTCTGGAACTTCTTGGGCGCGGGTATCTTCGGCTTCCTGGTCAACCTGCCCATCGTGTCCTACTACGAAATCGGCACGGCGCTTACCGCAAACCACGCCCACGGCGCGATGATGGGCGTCTACGGCTTCCTGGCCGTGGGTCTGTCGGTCTTTGCGCTGCGCTACCTCATCCCCAAGGATAAGTGGTCCGATAAGGCCATGGGCTGGGCCTTCTGGCTGCAAAACCTGGGCCTGCTCTGGATGGTGGTCATTTCGCTCCTGCCGCTGGGCATCATGCAGCTCTACGAATCCGTCGGATCGGGCTACGTGGAAGCGCGGTCGCTGGGCTATATCACCCAGCCCGGCAACTTCATCATGGAATGGCTGCGCCTGCCTGGCGATGTCATGTTCCTCCTCGGCGTCCTGCCCTTCCTCTGGATGGCGCTGCGTGGCGTGCTCTACAAGAAGGAGATCCCAACGGTGGAGGAGCACCCAACCAACCCGCTGTTTAGCATCATCACCCCGGACGAGGACGACCACGCAGGCGAGGTCCCCGTGGGTTCCTCGGTGGGGCTGGTTTCGGGCGGCAAGGGGCGCGTCGACAAGCGCAGCTCCACGGGCCGGCGCTACGGGTACATCGATGAGCGCGGTGCCTTCGTTGAGGAAGAAGATCCCGATGCCGAGCGCGGCGATTCAGCCACCGCCCCGCGCCAGGAATTTGAATCGCGCACCAAGTGGGGCGGTACCTACCGCTCGGACAAGAAGGACGACTAATGCCGGGTGCATTTACCGTATTATCCGCGTGCTACGGGCTCTTCCTGCTCGCTGTGGCCTGGGTATTCGACCTGCTCGCGCAGCAAACCGCCAACCGCACCATGTCCAACCAATCCGGTACGTTCCGGTACTTGGAAGACCACGATGCTTGGCGATGCCCCGAAGATCACTGGCTCTGGCCCTCCAGTTTCGACCCGGAAAACCGCGTCATGCGCTACCGTGCGAACCCGACCGTGTGCAATACCTGCCCGGTCAAGCAACAGTGCACGGTCTCGCACCACGGCCGGGAGGTCACCCGCCAGTTGGACCCGTGGCCGCACTCGGATTCGGGGCGCTTCCACCGCGGCATCGCGCTGGCGGTGGCGGCGATGGGCTACCTGCTGCCGTTGGCCTCGCTGATTAGCTACCATTCGCCCTCGGAGGTGGCGTTGACGCTGGCCACGGTGCTCATCATTACCGGATTCGGCGTGTACCCGCTGGCCCGCCACCTGTGGAATACGCCCTCGAACGCGCCGCAGCTTGTGGTGCCGGAGATGGATAACCGCGAGGCGGAATTGGCGGCGCAGGTCGATCGCTATGGTTCGAAGTACGGAAAATCCACGCGCTACCGCTCGGTGCGTCAAGAACTGGAAGGGGAAGTCTAAGTGTCCGCTCCCGTATTCTGGCCGATCGTCATCGGCATCATTATCGCTCTCATCGGGGTGTTTTTGTCCTACTCGCTCAAGGTGATTAAGCAGTATGAGCGGGGCGTGACCTTCCGCTTTGGCCACCTGCGGCCGATGCTGGAGCCGGGGCTGCATTTCTTGCTACCGGGCATCGATAAGCTGGAGCGCGTGGATTTGCGCGTGGTGACGCTGACGATTCCGCCGCAGGAAATCATCACCAAGGACAACGTGTCCGTGCGCGTGAATGCGGTGGTCATGTTCGAGGTTACCGATTCGAGCAAGGCGGTCCTCGAGGTAGAAAACTACGCCGTGGCGACCTCGCAGATTGCGCAGACCACCCTGCGTTCGCTCTTGGGGCGGGCGAGCCTCGATGATTTGCTGGCCCACCGCGAGGAGCTCAACGAGGACCTAGCGGCGATCATCAACGGCCAAACCGAACGGTGGGGAGTGCTCACCCGCATCGTGGAGATCAAGGACGTAGAGATCCCAGAGATGATGCAGCGCGCCCTAGCGCGCGAGGCTGAGGCGGAGCGCGAGCGCCGCGCCAAGGTCATTTCGGCCCACGGTGAGCTGCAGTCCTCCCGCGAGCTGCGCGAGGCAGCCGAGGAGCTGGGCAAGGCCCCGGCGGCGCTGCAGCTGCGCTACCTACAAACGGTCCTAGAACTCGGCGCGGACCAAAACTCCACCATCGTCTTCCCGCTGCCCATAGACATCATGGGTGGCTTCATGGAAAACCTGGGCACCTTTAATAAGGGATTTAAGGAATTCAGCGAGAACTTCTCGCAGGCGGTAAATACGGAAAAGCCTGCGGACTAGGCGCTTAAGAATGCGGCCCCTGCCCAGCGGAGGGGCCGTTTTTCTGTGCCTCTCGAAGTTGCGCGATGGCCTGCGAATTCTGCTTAATATCATTGGAATTGCGCGCGACCTGCACGATTAAATAAATGACACCGGCTATAAGTCCGATGTAGATAGCTAGCGGGATGAGCATGAGCAGAAGTTCGAGCGGGCCAAGCGTCATTCTTACGTCTTTCTGTGCGAGGGCATTTAAATTCAGGCTAACATTCTCGTTGGGCTGCGGCGACTGCGTCCAGACTGCGGCGCAGGTCGTCATCGCTTAAGTGGCCAAAGCCTAAAACCACGCCGTCTTCGGCGTCTACGCCGCCCCAGTATTCGCGCAGCGGGGTCAGCTTAATGCCGCGGGCGGCGGCGCGCAGGACGATGGCCGGGTCGCACAGCAAAACCGCATGTAGACCGCCATTGATGGGCAGTAGGCGCGCGGCGGGGAGAGAGCCCAGGGCATCGGCCACGAGGTCGCGGCGGCGCTTATAGGTCCGGCGCATGCGGCCGGTGTGGCGCCGCAGCGCCCCGCTGGCCAGGTAATGGGCGAGCGCGGCCTGCGGGATGGTGCCGACCGGCTGACCAAAGATATCGCGCTGCTTGTCGATGCCCCCGCGCAGCCCATCCGGGACCACCACATAGCCACAGGCGATGGACGGCGAAATCACGGTGGAAAAGGTTCCGAGCAACACGGTGCGTTCTGGGGCGAGCGCGGCGAGCGCGGGCAGCGGCTGTCCTACGTAGCGCAGCTCGGAATCGAAATCATCCTCGATGAGTAAAGCGCCGTTCTGGCGGGCCCAGGCCACGAGTTCGGCGCGGCGTTCGGCCGGCAGCGACGCGCCATACGGGTACTGGTGGCTTGGGGTGACAATCAGCGCGTCGAGATCGGTGTCGGGAACGGTAACGCCATCGGCATCGGTGGGCACGTTCACCAACTCATGACCGAGTGCCTGCGGGATGCGCCGCAGGCTGGGATAACCGGGCGATTCGACGCCGACGCGCAGCGCCGTACCGAGCGTGCGCAGCACTAAGGCCAGGCCATCGCGGGCACCGGCGGTAACGACGATGCGGCGCGGATCCACCCGCAGCCCGCGCATGTAGCGCAGGTGGTTGGCGATGTGGTGGGGGAGCGGGGTGGCATCGGAAAGCGGCTGGGCGGCGGCATCGCGCCAGGCTGCGCGCCATTCGGGGGTGATGATGCCGGCGGTATCGGGCAGACCGGGCGTGAGTTCCAAAAGATCGGGCGCGGGAGCGGACTGCGGTGCGGGCTCGGGGCGCGGCGGCGGGCTGTGGGGCAGGCGGGGGTTGATGACGGTGCCTGAACCAACCTCCGCGCTGAGGTAGCCCTCGGCGGTAAGCTGCTCATACGCAGTAACGACGCTGCCGCGGGAGACGCCGAGCTGGGTGGCCAGCGCGCGGGTGGAGGGGACGGGCTCGCCGGGCAGCAGGGCGCCGGAGGTGACATCGGCGCGCACGGCGGCGGCGATTTGTACCGGCAGGGCGCGCGTATCGGCGGGGTCGAGGCGCAGGGGCATGAAAACAGTATAAGTGGTACAACCCAACACGCGGGAAATGGTTCTTTACTTGTACCACTTGGGCAGGGCAGTATAGAGCGCATGACCGAAAACATTGCGACCACGCGCGTGAAACGTGGACTAGCTGACATGCTCAAGGGCGGCGTCATCATGGACGTCGTCACCCCGGAACAGGCGCGCATCGCCGAGGATGCGGGCGCGAGCGCCGTCATGGCACTTGAGCGCGTGCCTGCCGATATCCGCGCCCAGGGCGGCGTGGCCCGCATGTCCGATCCGGAGCTTATCGAGGGCATCATCGACGCCGTATCCATCCCCGTGATGGCGAAGGCGCGCATCGGCCACTTCGTCGAGGCACAGATTCTGGGCGAGCTCGGCGTGGACTTCATCGATGAGTCCGAGGTGCTCAGCCCAGCCGATTACGTCAACCACATCAATAAGTGGGACTTCGACGTGCCGTTCGTGTGCGGCGCGACCAACTTGGGCGAGGCCCTGCGCCGCATCACCGAGGGTGCGGCCATGATTCGATCCAAGGGCGAGGCCGGCACTGGCGATGTCTCCGAGGCCGTCAAGCACCTGCGCACCATTCGTGCGGAAATCGCCCGCCTGCAGCACCTCGACCGCGACGAGCTGTACGTCGCCGCCAAGGAACTCCAGGCACCGTATGACCTGGTTGCGGAGGTTGCGGAGACCGGCAAGCTGCCGGTCGTCCTCTTCGTTGCCGGCGGCGTAGCTACGCCTGCCGATGCCGCCCTCGTCCGCCAGATGGGCGCCGAAGGCGTCTTCGTGGGCTCCGGCATCTTCAAATCCGGTAACCCGGCAGCGCGCGCGGAGGCCATCGTGAAGGCCGCCACGCTTTACGATGACCCCGCCGAGCTCGCCAAGCTCTCCCGCGGCCTGGGTGAGGCCATGGTCGGCATCAATGTCGGCGATGTGCCGGCACCGCACCGCCTGGCCGAGCGCGGCTGGTAATCGCGTGGTCATGCCACAAGAAGCTAGCGCCACGATCGGGGTGCTCGCGCTGCAGGGAGGCGTGGAAGAGCACCTGCGCATCCTCGAAGGCCTGGGGGCGGACACGCGCCGGGTGCGCGTGCCGCGCGACCTTGAAGGCCTGGATGGGCTGGTGATTCCGGGCGGGGAGTCGAGTGTCATCGACAAGCTCGCCCGCACCTTCGGCGTGGCCGATCCACTGCGGGCGGCTGTAGCCGCGGGCCTTCCCGTGCTCGCTACCTGCGCCGGGTTGATTTATTGCGCCCGCGATCTGGATAACCCCTCGCCGGGCCAGCAGACCCTGGGGCTGCTCGATATCACCGTGCGGCGCAATGCCTTTGGCAACCAGCGTTTTTCCGCCGAACGGACCCTGCCGGTCCTGGTCGGGGAAGAAACGCTGCCCATCGAGGCGAGCTTCATCCGCGCCCCGCTGGTCACCCGCGTGGGCGAGGGCGTGGAGGTCATCGCGACCGTGCCGCGCGACGGCGCGGAGGAGGCGGTCGTCGGCGTGCGCCACGGCGCCGTCACCGCTTTGAGCTTTCACCCGGAAGAAAACGATGAGGCGCGCGTGCACGCCGCCTGGCTGGACAGTATCCGCTAGACGCCGGAGAGGCCGCGGCGCTTGAGCAGCGGCGCGACGTCCTTTTCGCGCCCGCGGAAGTCGCGGTAGGCCGCGCCGAAATCGCGGGAGGCGCCCCGAGAGAGGATGAGGTCCCGGAACTTTTGTCCTGCGGCGCGCAGATCGCTTTGCTCCTTGAACCACTCGAAGCCATCGGCATCGAGCGCCTCCGCCCACAGGTAGGAGTAGTAGCCCGCGGAGTAGCCGCCGGCGAAGATGTGGTTGAAGTACGTTGAGCGGTAGCGCGGGGCGATGTGCGGGTTATCCAGCCCCACCGCGCGCAGGGCCTCCTCCTCGAATGCGTCCACGGCCTCCGGGGTGGCCTCCAGCGCTGCGGCGTCCTTGGCGCTGAGCGAATGCCACGCCAAATCGATAATGGAGGCCGCCAAGTACTCCGAGGTGGCAAAGCCCTGGCCAAACTCGGAGGCGGCGGTCACGGCATCGAGCAGCTCATCGGAGATCGGTTCGCCGGTGTCGACGTGGCGCGCGTACTGCTTGACCAGCGACTTATCCAGCGCCCAGTTCTCATTGATTTGCGAGGGGAATTCCACCCAGTCGCGCGGGACGTTGGTGCCGGCGAAGGTGGGGTAGTGGACATCGGAAAGCAGCCCGTGCAAGGCGTGGCCGAATTCGTGGAAGAGGGTGTGTACCTCGTCCAGGCTCAGCAGGGGCTGGGAACCATCGGCGGGCTTGGTAATGCCCAGCACGTTGACGATGACCGGCTTGCGCTCCAGCAGGCCTGACTGGCCCACGAACTGGCTCATCCACGCGCCACCGCGCTTGGTGGGGCGGCCGAAGTAATCCGTGAGCAGCAGGCCGATTCCCTTATCGCCGTGCTCGCCCTTATCTTCGTGCTCGACGTTATCTCTGTGTTCGACACTCTTGTCGAACACCTCCCAGACGCGCACGCCCTCGGCATAGCCCTCCAGGTCCTCGCGCGGGGCAACGGTAATGCCGTACAGGCGCTCGGCAGCAGCGAATACGCCCTGGGTAAGGACCTTGTCCAGGGGGAAGTACTGGCGCAGTTCCTCCTCGTCGAGCGAGAAATCGCGGGCGCGGACCTTGGATTCCCAGTAGGGCCAGTCGGCGGCGTGGAAGTCTTGCTCGTTGAGCGTGGCTTCCTCGGCTAGCAGCTTGTGCTCGCCGGCGGCATTGGCCGCGGCGGCGGGAGCGAGGTCTGCGAGCATGTCGCGCGCGGCGTCGGCGCTGCCAGCGGTTTCTTCCGCGATCACGTAATCGGCGTGGGAGGCATAGCCCAGCAGCTCGGCGCGCTCGGCGCGCAGCTGGACGGCCTCGATAAGCCCTGGAATGTTGTTCTCGGAGCCCCTGCTTGCCGATGCCGCATAGAGCTTCTTCCGCGCCCCCTCCCGAGCCAGGCGGGACTGCTCCGATTGCACGGTAGGCAGCTCGAGGGGGATGACGTAGCCTTCGCGGCCTAGGGCCTTGGCATCCGCCTTGGCTGAGGCGATGCGTTCCGGCGGCAGGCCCTCGAGCTCTTCCTCCGTGAACTCGACGGCGCGCTCGCGCGTGGAGGCCATGAGATTGCGGCCGAATTCCTCCGATAGGGCGGACAGGCGCTGGTTGATATCGGAGAGGCGGGCCTTGCCGGCGGCATCGAGATCCGCTCCCTGGCGCGCAAAGGTGCGTAGCAGGTGTTCGTGCAGGCGCGCGCCCTCCTCATCGCCGGCGGGTGGGGTGGAGTCCTTGATGCGCTGGTAGAGCTTTTCGTCCTGGTACATCGCATCGTAGTGGGCGGACAGGCGCGGATAGATATCGGCGGCGATTTCTTCCATCTCATCAGTGACGTCCGTGCCCGACAGGTTGCCAAAGACCGACATCACGCGGTCGAGATCCTGGCCGGAACGCTCGAGGGCTTCCACGGTGTTTTCCCAGGTGGGGGCAGCGGGATTTTCAGTAATGGCGGAGATCTCGGCATCGTGGAGCGCGAGCGCTTCGTCGAAGGCGGGGCGGTAGTGCTCGACCTTAATCTCCGCAAACGGCGGGAGTTGGTAGGGCAACGATGAAGGGTGGAGTAATGGATTAGTCATAAATGACCAATGTACCCATTTACTCCACCCTGTGTGATGGCTTTCACTAAGATTGCTAGCCCACCGGTACTAGCTCCGCGTCTTCATCCTTCTTCTTTGGCGCGGTAGCCTTGCGCTTTCCGGTATTCATCACGATGATGTCTAGTACGAGGAATGCTGCAAGGGTAATGCCCAAAAGCGGCATAAATGCACCGACGGTGGCGGCAAAGAGCGCACCCAGGCCGGTGGTGGCCCAGGAGAAGTTCCGCTTGGAGCCAGGGGCGAATTGCGGCCGGCGCTTCCACCACATGTAGTAGCCCAGAACCACCATGGCGGCGATGGCGAGGCCGAGTGCGAACAGGGCAATCTGCAGCGGCAGGCCAAACATGATGCCCATGTGCAGGTAGATGCCCCAGCTGCTGAGCTTGCTAAATAGCGGCAGCTCAGAGAATGGAAGGCGGTCGATGACCTCGCCGGTGGAACCGTTGACGGAGACCTCATCGGAGGTATAGCGCCACTCGACCCAGCGCTCACTGACCTTCCACCCCGAGTCGGTGTCTTCCGGCGCGTACAGGCGCAGCGGACCCGTTAGTCCTTCCGCGCGGCCGGTGGCATAGACGCGCTCTGCCTGCTCGGCGATGACCTCCGGCTCCGGAGTCTCGCCCGCAGCCTCCGCATCCCCACCATGAGCGCCGTGGGCACCGTGACCTTCGTGCCCGGCGTGGGCATCGTGTGCGGCATCGGCGGAGGAATCGGTGGTGAGCGCGGTTTCTACCGGCGTGGCCTTCCAGTTCATCTTCTCCACCACGGAATTGACGTTCTCGCCGGCGAGCTGGGACCAGGTGATGCCGGTGGCAGACAGGCCAATGAGCCCGATGAAAATCCATGCGCCCATAGTGGAGTGCAGGCGGGTGGCCTTCCAGCGCTTGGAGCGCTGCGGCTGCTTCTTCAGCGGCGCGGCAGCCTTCTTGGGCCGGCGGCGAATCCACCACATGTAGAGCCCGCCGCAGGCCAAGACCCACAGCCAAGACGCGGCTAGCTCGGAATAGAGCTCGCCCGGCTGGCCCAGGTAGAAGCTTTCATGCAGCGAGGAGATCCAGCGGCGCAGCGGCATCTCGCCCAAGCCGGAGTAGGTGGGGTAGTCACCGATGACCTCGCCATCGGCCGGATTAATAAAAACGGTGCGCTGCAGGCTCTCGTCGATGCCCGGATCCGCCACCAGCACGCGCGTGGAGTCCGTCGCCGATTCCGCCGGCCATACCTGGGATACCGGCATATCCGGGTGCTCCTTTTGGGCAGCGCTGATTTGGTCCTCCAGGCTTACCGGGTTATTTACTTCCTCGACGGTCATGACGTCGCGGTAAGCAAACTTTTCCAGGGTCGGCGCCAGTGCATAGAGGCAGCCGGTCAAAGCCGCGATAAGGATGAAGGGGCCGACGAACATGCCGCCGTAAAAGTGTATGCGTTGGATGAAGGAACGCAGAGTCGTCCGACTCATAAAATAGTTCTCTTTCGTGCTTAGTGGTCAGTTGCATGGGTGCTGATATCAACTGCACTAATAGTCGGAACTTAGGCAACCCTGGTTCCCGGAAGGTGAAAAAATTTTTTCAGTTGTGTGAAATTGAAGGAGCGAAAACGACGACACTGCGCGCCCCAGTGAAGGGAACGCGCGGTGAAAATTAGCTGGTGAAGAAGCTTTTACTTTCTCAGGCCATCGATGAAGTTGTTCCTGGTTTCCTCGGCTAGCCGCTTGTGCTCGCCTGCCGCGTAAAGAGTTTTTGCGGAACCCAATCCTTATGCTGCTCAGCTAGTACGGCGCCGACGAGGCGGAGGTCAGGTCCGTTGGATCGATATGATGGTCGCCCTATTGTGCACGGCCGTGAGGCTTACCACGAGCTCCACACCACGCTAGCGGGCGCAACCGTTTTGGCTTGAGAAGCAAGAAACGAGCAAGAAAAAGTTTGCGCAGGTAAATGGGTAAATTTGATGATAAAAGCGGCTGTTTTGGCTGGGTTTTCGGCGAACGAAGCAAGAAAAGACCGCCTCGAACTCCGAGGAGTAATCGAGGCGGTCTGTGGCTAGAAACCTAACTCGGCTTTACTTCTTCAGGCCGTCGATGATCTCGTTGAACTGTGCGACGGGGCGCATGACAGCGGAGGTCTTCTCGTCGTTTGGCCAGTAGTAGCCGCCGAGGTCAGCGGGATCGCCTTGGGCATCGATAAGAGCCTGGGAGATCTCGTCCGCTTTGCCGGAAAGCTCGGAAGCAACGTCCTTGAAGGCTGCCGCGAGATCGGCGTACTCGGTTTGGTTAGCCAGCTCCTCGGCCCAGAAGGTGGCCAGGAAGAAGTGGGAACCGCGGTTGTCGTTCTCGCCCACCTTGCGGGATGGGGACTTGCCCTCGTTCAGCAGGCGCTCGGTGGCCTTGTCCAGGGTGGTGGCCAGCACGCCGGCCTTCTCGTTGCCGTTGGTCTGGTTCTCGTGGCGGAAGGACTCGGCCAACGCCAGGAACTCACCGAGGGAGTCCCAGCGCAGGTGGTTTTCTTCCTGCACCTGCTGGACGTGCTTCGGGGCGGAGCCGCCGGCACCGGTCTCGAAGAGGCCGCCGCCCGCCATCAGCGGAACCACGGACAGCATCTTTGCGGAGGTACCCAGCTCGAGGATGGGGAAGAGGTCCGTGTTGTAGTCACGCAGCACGTTACCGGTCACGGAGATGGTGTCCTCGCCGCGGCGGATGCGCTCGATGGAGGTCTTGGTAGCGGTGACCGGATCCTGGATCTCGATGTCCAGGTCCTCGGTGTCGTGGTCCTTGAGGTACTTTTCCACCAAGGACTGGATATTGCGGTCGTGGCCGCGCTCTGGGTCGAGCCAGAAGATGGTCTTCATGCCGGACAGGCGGGCGCGGTTGACGGCGAGCTTGACCCAGTCCTGGATCGGCTCGTCCTTGGTCTGGCAGGCACGCCAGATATCGCCGGCCTCGACGTCGTGCTCGATGAGCACCTCGCCCTTGGAGTTGCGGACCTCAACGGTGCCGTCCGCGGGAACCTTGAAGGTCTTGTTGTGGGAGCCGTACTCCTCGGCCTTCTTGGCCATCAGGCCGACGTTTGGCACGGTACCCATGGTGGTGGGGTCGAAGGCGCCGTTTTCCTTGCAGTCCTCGATGACGGCCTGGTACACGCCGGCGTAGGAAGAGTCCGGGATAACGGCCAGGGTGTCCTGCTCCTCGTCGTTCTTATTCCACATGTGGCCGGAGGTGCGGATCATTGCCGGCATGGAGGCGTCAATGATGACATCGGAAGGCACGTGCAGGTTGGTGATGCCCTTGTGGGAGTTGACCATGGCGAGATCGGGGCCATCGGCAAGCGCGGATTCGAAGGCAGCCTTGATCTCCTCGCCATTGTCGAGCTTGTCTAGGCCCTCCAGGATGGAGCCCAAGCCGTTCTCGCCGTTCAGGCCGGCGGAGATGAGCTCGTCGCCGTACTTATCAAAGACATCGGCGAAGTAGGTGCGCACGACGTGGCCGAAGAGGATGGGGTCAGAGACCTTCATCATGGTGGCCTTCAGGTGGGTGGAAAAGAGCACGCCCTCTTCCTTGGCGCGCTTGACCTGCTGCAGCAGGAACTCATCCAGGGCCTTGGCGGACATGAAGGTGCCGTCGATGACCTCGTCCTTAAGAACCGGCAGTTCCGGCAGCAGGGTCTGCTCGCCGTCGGCGGTCTTCAGCACGATGGACAGGGTATCTTCCTCGGGGATGATGACGGACTTCTCATTGTGGCGGAAGTCGTTATCGTCCATGGTGGCGACGTTGGTCTTGGAATCCTTGGACCACTCGCCCATGCGGTGGGGGTGCTTCTTAACAAAGTTCTTTACGGCCTCCGGCGCGCGGCGGTCGGAGTTACCTTCACGCAGGACGGGGTTAACGGCGGAGCCCTTGACAGAATCGTAGCGGGCCGCGATGTCCTTTTCCTCGTCAGTGGAGGGGTTATCCGGGTAATCAGGCAAGTCGTAGCCGGCGGCCTGCAGCTCGGCGATGGCCTTCTTCAGCTGCACCAGGGAAGCCGAGATATTCGGCAGCTTGATGATATTAGCCTCTGGGGTCTTGGCCATCTTGCCCAGCTCAGCCAGGGCGTCTTCCACCTTTTGGTCCTCGGTGAGGCGCTCCGGGAACTGCGCGGCGATGCGGGCAGCTAGGGAAATATCGCGGGTTTCTACGTCAATGCCCGCGGTGGAAGCGAAGGCCTCCACGATGGGCTTGAGGGAGTAGGTCGCCAGAAGCGGCGCCTCATCGGTACGGGTCCACGTAATCTTAGCCATGATTCTCCTATTAAATGTGGGAAAATTTCTTCAGGTGACCAGATTACCGATTTTGTCCGCTCCATGTGGAGCGCTCGGTACATTCTGGGGCTGGGTGGCATCGGTCACGGGGCCATGCGCTGGGTAAATCTCTTCACCTGTCCACGCCCTGAACATGCTTTATGCCCAGGTGGGGTGTATCGTCGCCCCTCGTGAAAATTATCGATCAGTTAAGCCCGCGCAGCGCCCATGAACATCGCATTCACCGTCGGCCTCTGCCCCGCCAGACGGAGATTTCTACCGCGCGCCGCACCATCGTCATGGTGGCGATGGCCCTTGGTGCGTTTGCTATCGGTACTACCGAGTTCGTCTCGATGGGCCTGCTGCCGCTGATCGCGGAGGACTTCGGGGTTTCTGAGGATACCGCCTCCACGCTGATTACCACCTACGCACTCGGCGTAGTGGTCGGTGCGCCCCTGATTGCGGCCTTTACCGGCAAGCTCCCGCGCCGCCGCCTCATCCTCTTGCTCATCGGCTTTTTGGTGGTGGGCAACCTGCTCTCGGTCCTCGCGCCGAATTACTGGGTGCTCATGGTGGCCCGCTTCATCGCCGGCATGCCCCACGGCGCGTACTTCTCCGTGGCTAACCTGTCCGCGGCATCGATGGCCCCTCCCGGCGGGCGGGGCAAGGCCATGGCGTTTGTGGGCATGGGCCTTGCCATCGCCACGGTCATCGGCGTGCCCGCGGCACAGGCCCTGGGTTCCGCGCTGGGGTGGCACGCGGCATACCTGGTGGTCGTGGTCATCGGCCTTATTACCGCCGTAGCCCTGTTTTTCCTCATGCCGCACATGACGGAGATGAAACAGACCGATATCCGCACCGAGTTCGGCGCCTTTAAAAACAGCCAGGTGTGGCTCACCGTCATCATGGGCGTGGTGGGTTTCGGCGGCATGTTCTCCGTCTATACCTATATTTCCTGGACCATGACCGAGGTCGCGGGCCTGAGCGATAGCCTGATTTGGGTCGTGCTCATGGCCTACGGCATTGGCATGACGATTGGCAATGCCTTTGGTGGCTGGTTGGCAGACCGCAACCTCGAATTTGGCATCATTTTCGCCTTAGCCAGCCTGATCATCATCCTCACGGCCTTCTACTTCCTTTCCAGCCACGCCATCGCCGCCACCATTTGCTTTGGCATGGTGGCGTTTATGGGTTCCACGTTGGTGCCGTCGCTGCAGCTACGCCTGGTCCACGTGGCGGGCGATGCTCAGACCTTATCCGCAGCGCTCAACCAATCCGCGCTCAATATCGCGAACGCGGCCGGTGCGACCATCGGCGGCATCGTCGTAGGCGCGGGCCTGGGCTACTCTGCTCCGGCGCTGGCGGGCGCCGGCTTGGCGGCCGCGGGTTGCGTTGTGTGGGCGATAACAATGTGGGATAAAAAACGCCTTGCCAATCGTGGCTAGAACTACCACCGCACACGCCTATATTCTGGAGCACCATGAGCCTTACCATCGCTAGCGTCAACGTCAACGGAATCCGCGCCGCCTGCAAGCAGCGCAATGAGAATAACCCCGGCATGAATGCCTGGTTGGAACAGACCCCGGCCGATATCGTGCTGATGCAAGAGGTCCGCGCCACCCCGGACCAAGCCAGAAAAGCCCTGGCACCCGCCCTGGAGGCGGGCTGGCACCTAGAGCTTGCCGATGCCGCCGCCAAGGGCCGCGCCGGAGTAGGCATCCTTTCCCGCACGCCGCTTGCCGATGTCGAAATCGGTTTCGGCTCCTTCACCGATGCCGGCCGCTGGATTGCCGCCACCACCCGCGATATCCGCGTGGCCTCGCTGTACTTGCCTTCCGGCGATACCGATTCGCCAAAGTTGGATGAAAAGTACCGTTTCTTGGATGAATTCGATGCCGTGCTGGCAGAAAACGCCGATAAGGACATGGTCATCGGCGGTGACTGGAATATCTGCCACCGCGCCCAGGATTTGAAGAATAATAAGGCCAACGAGAAGAAGGCCGGCCACCTGCCAGAAGAGCGCGCCTTTCTGGACCACGTCTTCGGCAGCTTCCCGGATGAGGCGCCGCAGGAGAAAAAGAACCTGGGGGAGTGGCTCGGAGTCGTGGACTACGCGGGCACCACGCCGTGGGAGCCGGCCACCGCGCCGCAGTGGTTCGACGTGGCGCGCCGCCTCCACCCAGAGGCCGACGGTCCCTATACCTGGTGGACCTACCGCGGCCAGGCCTTCAATAACGATGCGGGCTGGCGCATTGACTACCAGGCCGCTACCCAGCCGTTGCTCGATCGCGCGCAGCGCACCTGGGTGGATAAGGCCCCGACCGTGGAGCAGCGTTGGTCCGATCACTCGCCGCTGCTGGTGGAATACGCCTGATGTCGCCGCTTTTTAGCGTCCTGTACGTCATCGGCATTACCGCCGAGTCCATGACCGCTGCGCTATCGGCCGGCCGGCAAAAACTCGACCTGTTCGGTGTGACGATGATCGCCTCCATCACGGCGCTAGGCGGCGGCACTGTCCGCGATATCGTGCTGGCGGATCCGCCGCTGACCTGGGTGGAACACCCCATCTATCTGGGCATCGTCATCGCCGCTGCCATCGTCACGGTGGGCATGTCCTTCCTCATGCACTATTTCCGCCACCTCTTCCTCATCCTCGATGCCTTGGGGCTGGCGGTCTTTTCCGTGCTGGGCACCCAGATTGCCGCCCACTTGGGCTACGGCTTCATCATCGCCTCGGTATCCGCGGTTATCTCCGGCGTCTTCGGCGGCGTGCTGCGCGATCTGCTCTCAGACCGCATTCCGCTGGTATTTTCCGGCGAGTTTTATGCGGCCATCTCGATCCTCGCGGCCGGGCTGTACATGATCCTCTTGCGCGCCGGGCTATCGGAGGAACCCACAGCGATCATCACCGCCCTAGTCTGCTTTAGCGCGCGCCTTGCGGCTATCTACTTTAAGAAGGGCCTGCCCGTCTTCGAGTACCGCGACGGCGAGCAACAGATGGATCCGCGCCTGCGGCTATCGGCGCGCATCGTGCGCGATGGTGCCCGCCGGGCCAAGCGGAAGGCGGGCGCGGCCACCCGCTACGCCAGCCCGATTACCCGGCCGCTGATTCGTAACAAGCGCACCGCAAGCGATTTTTCCTCCCCGCTCAGCCTCGAGGAGCTAAATAGCAACCGGATCGCGCGGCCGACCGCTCACGCATCGATTACCCGCCCCAGTGGGAAGCACTCGCCTGGGGCGAGGGGAGTGGATGTGCAGCAGCAATGGACCTTCAACAAGGAGGATGTGGGCAGGCAAAGGACCCCCAAGCACAAGCAGTAGTGCTAGTATAAACACGTTAAAAATTTCGAAATCTGCAACGGAGAAAGTTCATGGCTCGCGCAATTATTCCTTTTGTCCTTGGCGCCGTAATCCTCGCCCTGAGCATCTGGTGGTGGACCGCTGTCGGACCGTCCTTCGCCTTCCTTGGCCCCATCGTCCTCATGGGCGTCGGCGGTGCCTTCATGGTGACCGGTTTCGCCGTCTTCATGGACATCGTCAGTCCCACCTCCCGCAAGGTCTAAGGGCGCGGTCTGGCGATGAGGGCTATCGATCTGCTTACGGACATGGCGCAACGCCCGCTCGATGCGCTCGCCGCATTGCCGGATCTGACTAACGAGACCGCCAATGCGCACTTTGGTGATCACCCGAATTCGATCACGTGGCTGCTATGGCACACCGGCCGCATGGCAGACCTGCAGCTAGCGCAACTGACTGGGGAAGAAGAGCTGTGGCAGCGCTACGACCTCGACCTGCCGGATGCCATGGGCTATGGCCAATCGGCGGAGGAAGCGCGTGCGGTGACCACGCAGGACATCGGCAAGCTCTGCAGCTATACCCAGGAAGCATTGGAGCAGGTCAAGGCGTATGTGACCTCGCTGGAGGATGACAACCTCGATGACGTGATCGATACCTCGTGGACCCCGCACGTTACCCGCGGTGTCCGGCTGGTCTCGATTTTTGATGACGCCGCGCAACATCTTGGGGCGGCCAATCAACAAGCAAAAATGACGGAGTAACATTACCTGACATGACTGATTCCACTGCATCTAATTCTGCGTCCCGCGTACTTTCCGGCATTCAGCCCACCGCTGATTCCTATCACTTGGGAAATTACTTGGGAGCGCTGAAGCAGTGGATCGACCTGCAGGAAGGCTACGATGCCTTTTACTTCATCCCGGATCTGCACGCGATTACCGTGGAGCAGAATCCGGAGGAGCTGCGCAACCGCACCATGGCGGGGGCTGCACAGCTCATCGCGCTGGGCATCGACCCGGAAAAATCCACCCTCTTCGTCCAGTCCCACGTGCCCGCCCATGCGGAGCTGACCTGGGTATTCCAGTGCCTGACCGGCTTCGGCGAGGCCTCCCGCATGACGCAGTTCAAGGATAAATCCGCCAAGCGCGGCGCCGATCGCACCTCGGTGGGTCTTTTTACCTACCCCATCCTGATGGCGGCCGATATCCTGCTGTACTCGCCGGATTACGTGCCGGTGGGCGAGGACCAGCGCCAGCACCTGGAGCTCACCCGCAATCTGGCCGAGCGCTTCAACAATAAGTACGGCGAGACCTTCCACGTGCCGGAGCCGTTCATTCCAGGGGGCGCGGCAAAGATCTATGACCTGCAGGATCCGACGTCCAAGATGTCTAAGTCCGGCCCCAACCCCAAGGGCCTGGTCAACCTGCTTGATGCCCCGAAGACCTCTGCCAAGCGCATTAAGTCCGCCGTCACCGATGACCTGGGCTCGGTTGCCTTCGACCGGGAAAACCAGCCGGGCGTATCGAACTTGCTGGTCATCCAGTCCGCGCTGACCGGCGAGTCCATCGACTCCTTGGTCGAAAAGTACGCCGGCCAGGGCTACGGGCACCTGAAGGTGGATACCGCGGAGGCGCTCGAGGCCTTTACCACCCCGCTCAAGCAGCGCTACGACGAGCTCATGGCGGATCGCGGCGAGCTGGAGCGCATCTTGGAGCGCGGTGCCCAGACCGCACAGGAAGTAGCGCAGCCGCTTGTCGATGCCGTCTATGAAAAAGTCGGCTTCCTTCCTCGCCCGCGCAGGTAGTAGGTACCCCTTAACCCACCCCACCGAGGGACAAGTGGGTGTTTGCCAGCTACGCTATACGAGGATAAACGCTGTGCGAACAAGAAGGGAAGCACGTGTCCACCACCACGCAATCCTCCTCTAAAAAGACGGACCACTACGGCATCGAGCGCGCGAACGCCGATGATCCGGGGGCGATAGATAAGGTCCGGCGTAAATCGCCCATGGTTGACCACCTCATGCGCATGCAAGAGCGCTATGCCGCAGAGGGCGGAAACCAATTTTCCGCTGGCATTACCTATTACTCGGTCCTGTCCATTTTCCCGTTGGCGATGCTGCTGGTGGCCACCATCGCCGCTGTCCTTGCTAACCGCGAGGACCTGCTCAATGACTTGCAGTCCTATATCACGGACTCCATTGACGGGAACCTCAGCGAGTCGGTCAATGAGATCTTGGATAAGGCCATTGACCAGCGCGGTGCCATGTTCGGTATCGGTGGTTTGACCACCCTGTGGTCCGGACTGGGCTGGATGAACCATCTGCGCATCGGCATTTCTGCCATGTGGGGCATCGATGCCAACGACGGTGGCTCCTTCCTGAAGAAGAAGTTCTCGGATCTTCTGGGCCTTATCGGCCTGATCGTCGCCTTCGTCGTGGCCTTCAGCGTGACCGCGGCGGGTTCCTCTGGGCTTACGCAGAAGGTATTTGACCTCTTAGGCATCGATTCCTTCCCTGGCATGGGCTACGTGTTCTTCTTTAGTGGCCTGCTGCTGGGTCTTATCGCCAACTTCATCGTTATGTGGTGGCTGATTATGATCCTGCCGCGCACGAAGGTGCCTAAGAAGTCCGGCTTTATCGGCGCCGCCATTGGTGCGGTGGCATTCGAGGCCATTAAGCAGCTGTCCACGGTGATTATGTCCTCTGCCACCGGCAGCCCGGCCGGTGCGGTCTTTGGCCCGGTCATCGTCCTGATGATCGTCATGTACTTGGTGTGGCGCGTGGTGCTGTATATTTCCGCATGGACCGCGACGACCGCAGAATCCCTGAAGTACGCGCACCCGCCGGTTCCAGAACCCGCCGTTATCCGCGTGCGCAATGAGGTGCGCGAGGGTGCACCGGCAGGCGCGGTCTTCGGCGTGGGCGCTGCTCTGGGCGCTGCGGCCGTGGGAGTGGCGAAGCTTTTCCGCCGGAAATAATTATCCTCCCTACGGGTGAGGACCGCCGCGCGCCTTACCTTTAAGATAGGACACTATGAACGCCGATGATATTGCCCCAGACCTCTACGAACAGTGGGACCTCGACCGCAATGGTGGCGAGGATGAGCTTTCCGTTTTATTGGAAGCAAAAGACATCAAGCTCGGGCAGCAGGGATATAACCAGGATGAGCCGCGGCGCGTCCAGCTGCGCATAGCGGCCAGCATCCTGGGTTCGGCGAAGAAGAGGGCCGAATACGATGAAGCATTGCGCACCGGCCTTCGCCCGACGTGGGGCGAGCTCGGCACGCTGAGCTCGGTGGGGCAGTGGTCGCCGGCGCCGCGCCCGCAACCGAGCTTCCACGATCAACCGCAGGGCCCGGCGCAGGCACCCGGTTTTGCCCAGCCCAGCCCGTATAGCTCCCCGTACGCGCGCGATCCATTCGCCCAGCATGCTTCGCCGCAGCAGCAGATGGTGCCATCGCCCGCTGCCGCGCCGGCGCCAGTCCAGCACCAAGCGCAGAAACGGCCGTCCCAAGAAACGCGCATCGGCATGGGCATCTTGGACTTTTTCTTGGCCGGCGGCATCAGCGGCGCGGTTGGCGCGGGCGTCGACGAGCTCGCGGATGTGGAAGCGTTGTCCTTCGTCGCTGCCTGCATCGTGATGGTGGTTTACGTCCTGGGCAGCGAGGTATGGATGGGCGCTAGCCCGGCAAAGATTCTTGCCGGCTATACCGTGCGGGACGTGGATACGAAGGAAAAGCTCAGCCTTAGCCAGTCCGCCAAGCGCCAGTGGTGGCGCCTTATCAACGTGATACCTGGCATTGGGCAATTAGTGGGCATGCTGGGCGCAGTGGTGCACGCGACCACCATCAACGAGGAAAACAATCTGCGCGGTTCCCACGACGATCTCGCAAACGCCGAAGTGGTTAAGAGGAAGCCGCGCAAGTAGATCGCTGACATGGCGTATCCCAGGGCTGGTGCCTACGATGGTGCGCATGCATGATGCACCTTTGATTAGCCCCGAAAACAAGGATTCCGCCGAGAACGTGGTGGAACAACTGCCCAAGGTATCCCTGTGGGAACCAGTCCGCTCGCAGGCCGGCACCGCGGAGGAATTGAATGCGGATATCCGCGAGCAGTGTGCCCAGCTTGCCGATGACCACGTGGTCTACGCAGAATTGCAGCTCAACCCCGCGGCTTATTCTTTTGATACGTCCGCAATCGTGCGGGAGGTGGCCGCGGAACGCTTCGGCGATCTTGAGGTACGGTTTGTCCTCGAGGCAGCAGAGCCAGCGGATAATGCGGGGGACTCTGCGGGTATTGCGGGCTATACCCTGCCGGAAGGTAGCGCTGCCGCCGCAGCGGAATTACGCGCGAAGTACCTGCCTACCCAAATCGCGGTGGGTGAGGATTTCGCCGCCACCGAAAGCGCGGCGCAGGCCGGAGTGAACCGCCTACTTCGCCCAGTGAATATGATCGATGATTTCACCGCCGATGTTGATGGAATTCGCCCAGGCAAGGCCTCCGGATGGATCCGCGACCGACACATTCCGCTGGTATTTTCGCCCGTGGACGATGTTGAGGAACTCACGGATCACCCGCTGCCGCTGTTACAGCAGCTTGGTTTTACCTGCTCGGTCTCCTCCGGCGATTCCACGCTGAGCAGGCAATTTCTCGCCTTGAGCGAGACCTTTGGGTACGGCTTGGAGGAGTTTTTCGATCTCACCGTGAAGGCGATTGAAAATATTTTCGACACCGAAGAGACAAGGCAGCGTATCCTTGAGACCGTTGTCCTTCCGGCCTACGAGGACCTCTCCGATCCGGAACTTGCCGGCCCCGATGCTGAGGAGTCGCTCCAAGATTCCGGGTTCTCAATGAACCTGAATGACAACGCTTCCGAAGGGTAATAGAGAGTTAATCTACATAAAGGAGGAAGAGATGCCTTCCGCACTATTCGTTGTTACCGCCGCTGATAAGTGGACGCTCGCAGATGGCAGCGCCCGTCCTACCGGTTACTGGGCCGAGGAGCTCATCGCTCCGCACCGCGTGTTTAAGAACGCTGGTTGGGATATCGACTTTGCTACGCCGAACGCAAAGGCACCAGTAGTAGACGAGTACAGCCTCGAGGTATTGTCTGAGGGCGACCGCGCCGAGCAGGAGAACTACCTCGCAGAAATCGGCCCGGACCTGGAAGACCCACTGAACCTGGCCGATGTTAAGGAAGCCGACTACGACCTCGTCTTTTACCCCGGCGGCCACGGCCCGATGGAGGACTTGGCTTATGATCAAGACTCCGCCAAGCTGCTGCAGGAACGCATTGAGTCCGGTCGCGCCCTGTCCCTGGTTTGCCACGCACCGGCCGCATTGCTCGCGCTGGACAATGACAACTGGCCACTCAAGGGTTACACCATGACTGGCTTTACCAACGCCGAAGAGGGCGAGGAGACCATCGCCGCTGCCAAGTGGGTTGTTGAGACCCGCCTGCGCGAGCTCGGCGCTGATTTCAAGCAGACCGATCCGATGCAGCCTTATGTTGAGGTTGACCGCAACCTGTACACCGGTCAGAACCCAGCATCGTCTGAGCCTTTGGCACAGCGCATCCTGCGCGACTTTTAATGCGGGTGCTGAAAGCTCTCGTTGCAGGCAGCGCGGTTGTAGGGGCGGCGGCATATTTTAAGAGTCGTCGTCCTTATCTGCGCAGCGTTGCACCTGAGCTTCGCAGCCCATTACTGTACCTGCCGCTGCACCTGCTCTCGGGCGATCGATTTGCTCGAACGAGCAGGCTATTTGCCAATATGGATGTGGCACGCCCGAAGTGCCGCCCGGTGGATATCGAAGAGCTATCTTGTTCTTTTGAAGACCAAGCATTCCGCGCCCGCGTTATTACTCCACGCGGAGATGGAACGTCAGCCGAGCCACGTCCCGTCGTGATGTGGATTCATGGCGGAGGTCACCTGCTCGGTGGTCCGGCGATGCATGATCCCCAAACTTCGCTCTTCGCATCGGAGCTGGGGGCCATCGTCATCGCACCGCGCTATCACAAATCCACGCAGGAACCTTTTCCTGCGGATCTGGAAGAGTGCTATGCCGCTTTGCGCTGGATGCAGGAAAACGGCGAGCTGCTAGGCGCGGATACTTCGCGCATTGCGGTCGCTGGCGATAGCGCCGGCGGCGGCTTGGCCGCTGGTCTCGCCCAACGCACGGTGGATGAAGGTCATTCCATTCGAGCGCTTGGATTGGTCTATCCAATGCTTGATCACCGCACCATTGCTAAAGAGGGGGCGGTGGGGCAGTTTATTTGTCCACCGAACTTAAATCGCGGCGCTTGGGATATGTACTTAGGCAAGGACCATTTACGAACCCCGCTGCCACCGTATGCATCGCCGGCGACGCGTTCGGATCACTCGGGGATGCCGCCCACGTGGATCGGCGTGGGAGACATCGACCTTTTTCATGATGAATCCGTAGCCTTTGCTACCGCACTGCAGAATGCCGGAGTCGAGACCACACTTGATGTGTATGCAGGTGCCTATCACGGCTTCGATCAGGTACGCCCGCGCGCGCCCCAATCGCGCAGAATGCTGGCAGATCTTATCGATCACCTCGGCTCTCACCTTTAGCCGCACTGTATTCGGAATGAGATGTGGGTGAAAATGCAGCAACCGCCCCAGTCCACGCTCCACTATGAGGAGTGGTTGGACTGGGGCGGTCTTCGGCTAGCGGCGGCTCCCGGCAGCTGAGGTAGCTAGAGCCGGTAGACCGCAGGGCAGAGTAAAAGCTTAAAAGCGGGAGAAGCGCTTAATCAGCATGTTCTCGAGGCCCTTCCAGGACTCGGCGTGTTCGTTATACGGCTTCGACGGGACGTAGCCGGCGTGCTCGGTGGAACCGAGCATGTAGCCCAGGTAGTCCTGCAGGCGCGGATTGGCCAGCATATAGGAGTTGATGGAATCGTCCCCGGCCCAGTCCGCGGCATCGGCGCAGACCTCGTAGCAGCGGGCCAGCTGGTCGGAGTCTACCGCTTCTGGACCCTTTTCAATATCGCGCACGAGGCCGTTAAAGGAATATTGGTTATCCGGGTGGACTTGGACCTCCAATTCGCCGGCGTTGGCGGCGGTGACGACGTCCTCCCAGGTAGATACGCGCGCCAAGTCGTGGTCATCATTATCGATGAGCCATCGCACCAGCGTCTTGGAGGAATCGAAGGTAAAGATTTCGCCCCACTTGCCCAAGAAGATGGGCTTGCCGTCCAGGTAGGTGCGTAGCGTGTAGACGGATTTGGACTGCGCGGTGATCTTAATCGGGTCGATTCCGGCGGCGGCCCAGGGGGACTCGTCATAAGGATCGGCAGCCTCTGCTGCGGCCTTGCGCTTTTCTTCGGCTTCCTTGGCTGCGGCTTCGGCGGCACTCGCGGCCTCGGAGATGCGGGTTTCGGCATCGGAGATAGCGGCGGCGTCGAATTCATCGCTAGGAACCACGCGGACGTGCTTATCCAGATCCGCGATGACCTTCTTCCAATTGGTCAAGATGACCCGCCCGACGCCGGTCCACTCATTCAGTCCCTGCTCGCCCGAGTAGTGATCGGCGCCGCGGGAGACGTTGCGCAGGATGGAGTGGGTGGCGAAGAAGATGGTGGTCTGTTCGGCAGCGGCGACATCGGCAAGCGCGGATGCCACCTCGAGATCACGCGCCACGGTGGAGACATTGGCGTGGCTGGGGCGGCCGGCGAGGGCTTCTGGCATGCCGATGAGATCGTATTCATCGCGCTTGGCCGGGGTGACGCGGTGCGCCGGGCGGGCGGAAAATTGCTCCCACTGCGGGTGATCCAGCAGGTCATGCTTGGCATCGGACTCTAGGTAGCACAGCAGCTCAGCGGGGGAGTCAAAGACCAAGACGGAGTCATCGTCGCCCAAAAAGGCTTGCCACTCGGAGCCATTTTCGCGCCACTTGGGCGCCCAGAGGGTATAAAAATCGCCCTCAGTCAAGGAGAGCTTAATAGGCACAATCGCACGGGTACTCATGAGCTTTTAGTCTACCCAACGCCCCAGCTGCCGCGCGGAATTGGCGGGCGCTTGTCAAGCAGTCGGGCGCCAAAAGCCCTTAAATTGCATGCCCATATTATTCGTCCGCAGCGGGTTGGTCTGCACGGGGTCACCGGCCTCCACAATCTCGCCATTACCGGAATACATCGCCACATGGCCATCCCAGACCACCAGATCGCCGGGCTGGAGTTGATCGGCGCTGACCTGCTTGCCGATGGCCTGCTGGTCCGCCGTGCGCGGTATATCCACTCCCGCTTGGGAATAGGCCCACTGGGTAAGCCCTGAGCAGTCAAAGCCACCGTTGCCGGTTCCGCCCCAGGTATAGGGCTGACCCACCTGGCTCTTGGCCGCGGCCACGGCCGCGCGGCCTGCCTCTGAGCCGGCTTCTGCGCCCGCTGATGGGGGCGGCGCGGGTGCAGCGCCTAGCTCCGCCGGAGAAGCCACCGCGGTATGCGTCGCCGCGGCGGCCGTGGCCTGCTGGGGCTGGCCAACGGCTGATTCCACCGGACGCTGGGAGATGGGCAACAGGGCCGCGGCGGTGGTGGTGAGCTCGTCTTTCAGGCGGTTGACCCGGGCCATCGCCAAGCCAATGTGCTCGTCTATCACGGTGCGAAGGGACGCAAGCGCTGCGGCGCGGGAGGCGGGGTCGAGGGATAATAATCCCATCGCGGCTGGGGTAGCGGCGCGGATGAGCTGCGTGCCGATGCCGAAGATATCGCCGGTGGCCGCCGTAATAAGGCCGCGGGCCTGGTTCAGTACTGCGGAGACGGTCTCGTTATCGCCGGTGAGGAGGTTCGCGGCGGCGATAAGCTGCGAGGCATCACCGTGCGCGATATCCGCCAGCGGCTGGGCGGCGGAGAGATCTGGGACGCGGGGAAGTTGGACATCGGGAAGCGGCGAAGGCTGCAGCGCGGCGATATTTTTAATGGCGGTAGCAAGCACTTAGATCGCCGCCCCGAGTAAGTCGCGCAACGCCGCATCGGAGTCTTCCGCCTCCCGCGACATCTGGAAGGAAGACTGCGCGATGTGCCCCATATCGTGGCGCAGCATGGTCATCCGCGCCCCAATATTGTCTAAGGCGGCATGAACGGCCTCATTGAACCCGGTAAAGGCCGAATCTTCGGGCAATGCCGGGTGGGGTGGATTGTCTCCCTGCGCGTTTGCATGCAGGTCACGGGCTAAATGGCGGGCGTGGGCGGTATCTATCTGAAATGGTCTCATGCCCTATTGGACTGGCCAATGGCCCAAGTGGTTCCCAAAAAGTTTAAAGTAGTGGGCATGGATATCCACGTCGTAGACCACCCGCTTGCCGCTTCCCGCCTGACCCTGATGCGCGATGCGCGCAGTGATAACTCCGCTTTTCGCGCTGCGCTCAAGGACCTGGGAACCATGCTCGTATATGAAGCCTCCCGCGATTTGGCGGTAGAAAACTTCGATTGCGAAACCCCGGTTGCCACAGCACAAGGCACCCGCCTGCAGGATCCACCCATCATCGTGCCCATTATTCGCGCCGGGCTCGGCATGGTGGATCCCGCCCTGTCGATGATTCCAGATGCCCAGGTCGGCTTCATTGGCATGGCGCGCGATGAAGAAACCCACGAACCCGTGCCGTACTTGGAGGCGCTGCCGCAAGACCTGACCGGGCGTACCGTCTTCGTCGTTGATCCCATGCTGGCCACCGGCGGCTCCCTGCTGCACGCCCTGCGCCTCTTGGCCGCCCGCGGCGCTACCGATATCACCGCCATCTGCATGGTCTCGGCCCAAAATGGCGTGGATGCGCTGGAGAAATCGGGCCTTCCCGTCCGCCTCGTCACTGCCGCCATTGACCCTGAACTCAATGCGGATGCCTATATCGTGCCGGGGCTTGGCGATGCCGGCGATCGCCTCTACGGCCCGCGTAATATCGATCTTTAAGCTAGTATTTCTCCCTGAAAGCCCGAAGGTGGCTTTCAAAGGGGGAAAATGATCGTGAGTTTTATTCAACTAATGTGGTCGAGCTACGGCTACGGATTTTCGCAACAACTGCGCCGCGTGCGCGAGCGGCGCGGGGTATCCCAGCAAGTGCTTGCGGATATTTCGGGGGTATCGCGCAGCCAGATTTCCAACCTGGAACGCAATGAAAATGGCCTACACACCATGGCGGACCCGCAATTATCCACGGTGTACAAGCTGGCGCTGGCTTTAGAAATCCCGCCGGCTGTCCTCTTGCCGGCCGGTGGGGACGTGGTGGAGGGCCACTTAGCAGACTCCGCCGTGCTCGGGGTTGAAGACGTGGCGCCCTTTCCGCAGGACTACATCAACCAGCGGCGCTTTAGTGATGCGCGGGGCTAACCACCCTGACTTACTGAACCGCATGGTCTAGTTGTAGACTGCCTCCAAGAGATAGTCCAGCAACAGGGAGGCGTGCGCGTGATCTCGGAGTTTATTAACGAGTGGTTCGATGCTCACCGTGCGGAGGTCATCGCGTGGCGGCGCCATATCCACCGCAATCCGGAAACGGCGAACCAAGAGGTGGAAACCACCAATTACATCGCGAATATCCTTGCGGATTACGGGCTTGAGCCGCAGCGCTTCCCGCACACCGGCCTCATGGTGGACATCGGCCCAGACACGGAGCTTGGCCGCTTGGCCTTCCGTGCCGATATCGATGCCCTGCCCATCACGGAGGTAACAGGGCTGGAGTTTACTTCCGAGAAGCCCGGGACCATGCACGCGTGCGGCCACGATGTGCATACCACCGTGGCGCTCGGCTTGGCGTGCGCGCTGGCGGATTTCCAGCGGGTTAATGAGCTGGAGCTGGGCATTCGCGTCATTTTCCAGCCGGCGGAGGAAGTGTGGGTCGGCGGGGCCACCGACGTTATTTCTTGGGGCGCGTTGGAAGGCGTGCATTCCATCTTCGCCATCCACGCCGAGCCGAAGCTGCGCGTGGGGCGCATCGGAATCCGCGCCGGGGCCATTACCTCGGCAACGGACGTGGTCGAGCTCAAGATTAAGGGCCCGGGCGGTCATACCTCGCGCCCGCACCTATCCGCGGATGTGGTCTATGCGCTGGGCAAGGTTATTACTGAGCTGCCGGCGCTGTTGTCGCGCCGCGTCGATCCGCGCACCGGCACGGTTTTGGTCTTTGGCCAGGTCAATTCCGGCTACGCCCCTAACGCAATCCCGGAAACCGGCATGCTGACCGGCACGATGCGCACCGCCGATATCACCATCTGGCGCCAGATGCAGGAGCTCTTCGCGGAGCTAGTGGATCAGATCCTCGCGCCGGTGGGGGTAGAACACGAATTGTCCTATAATCGCGGCGTGCCGCCGGTGCTTAACGATGACGTCGCTACCGCCATGCTCGCTTCTGCCGCACAATCCATCGACCCGCAAGCCGTGGTCCAGGCCCCGCAGTCTTCCGGCGGCGAGGACTTTTCCTGGTATTTGGAAAAGGTGCCCGGTTCCATGGCGCGCCTTGGTTGCTGGTCCGGGGAGGGGGAGCAGCACGATCTGCACATGGGCGACCTCATCGTGGATGAGCGGGCAATTGGTGTGGGCATTAAGCTTTTCGGGGCTGTGGTCGAGCAATTTATGGGGGAGAATGCGCAGGCGGACTAACGCGCTGGGGTTACCTACGGGTTAGACTCGTAGGCGACTTTAAAAGTGGAGCCTATAAAGGAGCAATTGCGTGTTGAACCAGACCAAGCGAATTGTCATCATCGGCGGTGGCCCGGCGGGCTATGAGGCAGCGCTGGCTGGCGCCAAGTACGGCGCGGAAATCACCATCATCGAAGACCAAGGCATGGGCGGCAATAGCGTGGTCTTGGACTGTGTTCCCTCCAAGTCCTTCATCGCCGGCGCCAATATTAAAACGGACTTGCGCCGCGCGGATGACATGGAGCTGAACGAGGGCATCGGCAAGGCGCAGCTTTCCATCAGTGCGCTGAACCAGCGCGTGCAGGACTTGGCGGCTAAGCAATCCGGTGATATCCGCAATACCATGGATTCCCTGGGCGCCCGCGTTATCGATGGCCGCGCGCACTTCCCGGAGGATCAGCAGGCCGATGCCTTTGGTGGGCACAAGGTCACCGCGGTCTTCAATGAGGATGGACACGAGGAGACGCTGGATGCGGACCTCGTCTTGGTGGCTACCGGCGCCACCCCACGCATTTTGCCCGGCGCCCAGCCGGATGGCGAGCGCATCCTGACCTGGCAGCAGGTATATAACCTTACCGAGCTGCCGGAGCACCTCATTGTGGTGGGGTCCGGTGTCACCGGTGCCGAGTTTGTCTCCGCCTTCGCTGAGCTGGGCGTCAAAGTTACGATGGTGGCCTCGCGCGATCGCATCTTGCCGCATGATGATGCCGATGCCGCCGACGTCCTCGAAACCGTGCTGAGCGAGCGCGGCGTGGAGCTTGAAAAGAACTGCCGCGTGGAAACCGTTAACCGCACCGAGGACGGCAACGTGCTGGTGACCACGCAGGACGGGCGCGAGATTCACGGCTCGCACGTCATCATGTCCATTGGTTCCATCCCGAATACCAAGGATCTGAAGCTGGAAAACGTGGGCGTGGAAACCGCGAAGTCTGGTCACATCCAGGTAGACCGCGTCTCGCGCACCAATATTGCCGGCATTTACGCAGCCGGTGACTGCTCCGATCTTTTCCCGCTTGCCTCCGTGGCCGCGATGCAGGGCCGTGTGGCGATGTACCACGCGCTTGGTGAAGGCGTCTCGCCGCTGCGCCTGAAGACCGTGGCTAACGCGGTCTTTACCCGCCCGGAGATCGCCGCGGTCGGCTTTACCCAGGCTGAGATCGAGGCCGGTGAGGTCGCCGCCCGCGCCATTACCATGCCGCTGAATACCAACCCGCGTGCGAAGATGCGCTCGCTGCAGCACGGTTTTGTCAAGCTATTCTGCCGCGCAACGTCCGGCCGCGTGATCGGTGGCGTCATCGTCGCGCCGACCGCCTCCGAGCTCATCCTGCCCATCGCTATGGCAGTGACCAACCAGCTCACGGTGAACCAGCTGGCCGATTCCTTTGCGGTCTACCCATCGCTATCTGGCACCATCACCGAGGCCGCCCGCCGCTTGGTGGCCCATGATGACCTGGAGTAAACCTCGTTCCTAGAACGTGGAGTAAGCATGCTCCGCAGTGCGGTTAAGCTCGATTTTGATCGGCCTATCTGCCTCCGGCAGGGCGCGCTGCGGACAGAATTCGCGGGGGCAGGCGGTACAGCCTGGGCCAATCGGGGTGGCGGCGGAACTGTCCAGGTTCAGGGCATCGGCATAGACGATGCGATCCGCCTGGGTGATATCGCAGCCTAGGCCTACCGCGAATTCCTTGCGCGGGGTGCCCCACGACTTGGCGGTTCCCTGCACGAAACGCCCGATCCACAGGTAAGCGTGGCCATCCGGCATGGCGGCGACCTGGCGGGTAATGCGGTTCGGGGTTTCAAAGGCGCGGTGGACTACCCACAGGGGGCAGGATCCACCAGAGCGCGCGAAGTGAAAGGCGGTAGAGGACTGCCGCTTGGAAATATTGCCCGCGCGGTCGGTGCGGATGAAGGAAAAGGGCACGCCCTTAAGCCCTGGGCGCTGGAGCGTGGCGAGGCGCTGCGCGGTTGTTTCAAACCCAGTCCCAAAGTAGTTGCACAGCAGGTCGATATCGTAGCGGGTATCTTCTGCCATCGTGAGAAAGCGCTGGTAGGGCATGGTGACAGCCGCCGCGAAGTACTGCGCAAGGCCCAGGGTGGCTAAGTCTTGGGATTCGCCTTCGGGCAGTTCAGATACGAGGTTGTCACAGATATCGCCGTAGGCCAGCAGGCAGTATTGCAGGGCCATTTCAAAGACCAATTGCGCCTCAGATAACCCATCGCGCAGCGAGAGCTCGCGCGTATCTGGGTCGAAGCTGCGCCGAGGGCCGGGACGGGAAAAGCGCACCGTAACCCCCAGATCCTCATGCATGCGGGAGGCGAGCCGGCCGCGGCGCAGGACGCGATCGCCCAACTGGCCAGCGAGTTCTTCTGCGAGCACATCGAGCTCGTGGATGTAATTATGCGCGTCATAAAAGAAATCCCGCACCACTTCAAAGGGGGAGGGGTCCGCAGCGGGCGCGCGGGAAGCAACATCAACAAACCGGGGCATCAACTCGGGAAAGCGAGAGGCGAGATCCGAGAGCGTTTCTTCAGAGGCATCGGGGAAGATGTGGCGGAGCTCGGTAATCGTATGGATATCGCGGTCTTCGGCGAAGTAGCTGGGATCCACGGTAAAGCGCTGGGCTAGCTGCATTAACACGGTGACGGTCAGCGGGCGCTGGTCGTTTTCTAGCTGGTTGAGGTAGCTCGTGGATAACCCCAACTTCTTCGCCATCGCCACCTGGGTGAGCCCGCGCTGCTTGCGCAAAGCGTGAATCCGTGCCCCCGCATAGTGCTTGGTCATGCGTCCCCGTCCTTCCTTTAAGTCCCCTGCGCTGTGAAAATCACAAGTTTTGCAGATTTCACAAAAGAAGTCCGCTAATTTCCACAAACATTACCTATAGCGTGCACCACATGCAAGCATTTACTGTGATGTGCAACGCATTCTTGATGAAGGAGGACGCAACTAGTGAAAAACCATGAGGTACGCACTCATAAATCCGCCGAGGACTTCCCGTACGAGGAGCACCTGGCGTACAAGGTGGCCGAGGTGGCCGCGGACCCCGTAGAGGTCCCGGAAGAAACCACCGAGATGATCATCAACCGCATCATCGATAACGCCGCCGTAGCTATGGCCTCCGTTGCCCGTGGCCCCGTCACATCCGCGCGAGTTATGGCAGAAGCCCACCCCGTGGACAAGGGCGGTTCCACCATCTTTGGCATCGATGGCACCTATTCCGCGGAGTGGGCCGCACTGGCCAATGGCACCGCGGTCCGCGAGTTGGACTACCACGACACCTTCCTTGCCGCCGAGTATTCCCACCCCGGCGACAATATTCCACCGCTTCTTGCCGCAGCGCAGCACAAGGGTCTGAGCGGCCGCGACCTTATCCGCGGCATTGCGACCGGCTATGAAATCCAGGTCAACCTGGTCAAAGGCATGTGCCTGCACGAGCACAAGATCGACCACGTGGCGCACTTGGGGCCATCGGTAGCCGCAGGGCTTGGCACCATGTTGGGCCTGGATAGGGACACGATTTACCAGGCCGTCGGCCAGGCGCTGCACACCACCACGGCAACCCGCCAGTCCCGCAAGGGCCTGATTTCTTCGTGGAAGGCCTACGCGCCGGCCTTCGCGGGCAAGATGGCCATCGAGGCCGTCGACCGCACCATGCGCGGCGAGGGTGCCCCGGCACCGATCTGGGAGGGCGAGGACGGGTTCATCGCCTGGATGCTGCATTCACCAGAGCGCACCTACACCGTGCCCCTGCCAGAAAACGGTGAGGCCAAGACCGCCATCCTGGATACCTACACCAAGGAACACTCCGCGGAATACCAGGCGCAGGCTCCCATCGACATGGCCTTTGCGCTGAAAAAGACGCTGGAGGATAAGGGCCTGAAGACGGCGGATATCGAGTCCATCGTGCTGCACACCTCCCATCACACCCATTACGTCATCGGCACCGGCGCGAACGATCCGCAGAAGATGGATCCTTCCGCCTCCCGCGAAACCCTGGACCACTCTGTGATGTACATCTTCGCGGTCGCGCTAGAAGATGG
Organism: Corynebacterium sp. KPL1824; assembly: GCF_000478095.1. Lineage (NCBI taxonomy): Bacteria > Bacillati > Actinomycetota > Actinomycetes > Mycobacteriales > Corynebacteriaceae > Corynebacterium > Corynebacterium sp. KPL1824. Next base: position 679,508 of record NZ_KI515749.1, read on the forward strand.
CGTCTGGGACCACGAAACCTCCTATTCCCCTGAGCGCTCCAACCGCCCGGAGACCATCGAGCTGTGGCAGAAGATCTCCACCGTTGAGGATCCCGAGTGGACGCGCCGCTATCACTCCAACGACCTTGAGGAAAAAGCCTTCGGCGGCAAGGCCGTTATCACCTTCAAGGACGGCACCGTCATCGAAGACGAGCGCGCCGTAGCTGACGCCCACCCGCTGGGCGCCCGCCCCTTCGCCCGCGAGCAGTACATTGCCAAGTTCAAAAAGCTTGCCGATGGCGTCGTCGACGAAGCCGAGCAAGAGCGCTTCCTCACCGCAGTGCAAGACCTAGAAAACCTCACCGATCTAACCGAACTCAACGTGCGGGTCAGCGATGAGCACCTTGCCACCGCGCCCGAGAAACCGGAGGGAATCTTCTAATGGCTGGACTATTTGGTTCTACAATCAGCAACGCAGAAAAGCGCGCGAATTTCCGCAAATCCATCGAATCCGGATCGATCACCACGCTTCCGGGCGCGTTTAACCCGCTGACCGCCCGCCTTATCCAGGACATCGGCGGCTTCGACGGCGTCTACGTATCCGGCGCGGTGCTGGCCAATGATTTGGGCCTGCCCGATATCGGCCTGACCACCTTGACCGAGGTAGCCCAGCGCGCCGGGCAGATTGCGCGCGCTACGGACTTGCCCGTGCTTGTCGATGCCGATACCGGCTTCGGCGAACCTATGTCCGCTGCCCGCACCGTCGCCGCCCTCGAAGATGCCGGGCTGGCCGGCTGCCACCTGGAAGACCAAGTCAACCCGAAGCGCTGCGGGCACCTCGACGGCAAGGAAGTGGTGGACAAGGAAGTCATGGTTCGCCGCATCAGCGCGGCCGTCAACGAGCGCCGCGATCCTAATTTCATCATCTGCGCGCGTACCGATGCCGCCGGTGTCAATGGCATCGATGACGCCATCGACCGCGCTAAGGCCTATGCCGAAGCCGGTGCGGATCTGATTTTCACCGAGGCGCTGTATTCCCCCGAGGACTTTGAAAAGTTCCGCGCCGCCGTGGATACGCCGCTGTTGGCGAATATGACGGAGTTTGGCAAGACCGAGCTGCAATCAGCAAAGACCCTCGACGGCCTGGGATACAACGCCGTGATCTGGCCGGTCTCCAGCTTCCGCGTGGCCATGGGCGCTACCGAAGAATTCCTGCGCGACTTGCAAGATACCGGCATCCAGACCGAGTGGTTAGAGCGCATGCAGCACCGCTCCCGCCTGTACGAACTGGTCCGCTACCAGGAATACAACGAGTTTGACCAGTCCGTATTCACCTATTCCAAAGACAACTACCAACCCACTTTTGAAAGCTAAGGAGCCAGTGACCATGTCCGATAAGAAAAACGAAACCCCAGAAATCCGCAAGGGCCTTTACGGTGTCGTTGTCGATGAAACCGCCATTTCCAAGGTCGTTCCTGAGACCAACTCTTTGACCTACCGCGGCTACCCGGTCCAAGAACTGGCCCGCTACTGCTCCTTCGAAGAGGTCGCTTACCTCTTGTGGAATGGCAAGCTGCCCGGGCAAGAATCCCTCATCCGCTTCTCCGCGCGTGAGAAGGCATTGCGTCACCTGGACCGCCACCTCATTGACTTGATCATGTCCATGCCGCAAAGCTGCCATCCCATGGATGTACTCCGCACAGCCATTTCCTTCATCGGTGCCCAGGACGCGGAGGAATACACCAAGGACTCCGAGCACGTGCGCCGTACCGCGCTCGAACTCATGGCGAAGATCCCCACCATCATCGCGCTCGATATCCGTCGCCGCCGCGGTGAGGGCTACATCGAGCCGTCCCGCAAGAAGGGCTTTGCCGAAAACTTCCTGTGGATGGTTTTCGGCGATGAAGAAGGCTCCCCAGCGGTCAACCGCGCCGATATCGAGGCCTTTGATAAGTCCCTCATCCTTTATGCCGAGCACTCCTTCAATGCCTCCACCTTCTCGGCACGCGTGGTTACCTCCACGATGTCTGATACCTACTCCGCCATCGTCGCCGCCATCGGCGCTCTCAAGGGTCCACTGCACGGTGGTGCCAACGAGGCAGTTATGAAGAACTTCCTCGAGGTGGACGATCCTGCCAAGGTAGAGGAGTGGACCAAGAACAAGCTGGCCAATAAGGACCTGGTCATGGGCTTTGGGCACCGCGTGTACAAGAACGGCGACTCCCGCGTTCCCACCATGGAAGCCGCATTCAAGGAGCTGGCCGAGCAGCACGACCAGACCAAGTGGATCGAGATGTACGACATCATGGCCAAGACCATGGAAGAAAACACCTCGATCAAGATCAAGCCGAACTTGGACTTCCCGGCCGGCCCTGCCTACCACATCCTCGGGTTCGACATTCAGTTCTTCACCCCGATCTTCGTCATGGCCCGCATTACCGGCTGGACCGCGCACATCGTGGAACAAAACGAGAACAACTCGCTGATTCGCCCGCTGTCCGCCTACGCCGGCGAAGACCAGCGCTCCGTTCCGCCGAAGTCCTTCTAATCGCTCGGCCCCGCGCGCTTGCGGCCCGCGGTGGGCCGTTGAGTAGGCCGTTAAGTGGACCGCATTTGCTCCCCACGTTCGCGTGGGGAGCATTTGTGCATCCTGCTGCGTTAAATGTGTATCCATCGGCGTTAAATGTGCATCCTCCTACGATATAACTGAGCAAACCGCGCCCTCAGATGTTGCATTTTCGCCTCAGGTATTGCAGAGGAGGATGCACATGTAGCGGCTGCGGTACCGACTGCTGCGGCGGTTGTGGATTCGGCGGTGGCTGTGGCCACGACTGCGACTGCGGCGGCTGTTGTAGCGGCTGTGGCTGCGAAAAATTTGCCGCCTGAAAATTTGCAGACTTTGCAGAATTGCTAGGCCTGTTAATACTGGTTGGCTGGCAGAAATTGCTTACGTGGGGTTTAAGTTGCAGGTGAGTGTAGAAAATCCCGTTTTTAAAAAGGGATGATAAAAACTATTCTTATCTCTAAACTGAGAGACGGATCACCCCAGTGGGGACGTTGCAACGCGGCGTCTTCCAAGTTGAAAGGAACACCCAAGTGGCCAATTCCGCCCTTCCATCGTTCGACAAGATTTTGGTAGCCAACCGCGGTGAAATCGCCGTGCGTGCCTTCCGCGCTGCCTTTGAAACGGGGGCGAAGACCGTCGCCGTCTATCCTCGTGAAGATCGCAACTCCTTCCACCGCGCGTTTGCGGATGAAGCAGTGCGCATTGGTGACGAGGGGCAGCCCGTCAAGGCGTACCTCGATATCGAGGAAATCATCCGCGCTGCCAAGAAGTCTGAGGCGGATGCGATCTATCCGGGCTACGGCTTCTTGTCTGAGCGCGCCGATTTGGCCCGCGCCTGCGAGGACAATGGCATTAAGTTCATTGGCCCCACCCCGAGCACGCTAGATCTCACCGGTGATAAATCCGCCGCGGTTAACGCCGCGAAGGAAGCAGGGCTGCCGACGCTGCAGGACTCGCAGCCGACCACGGACATCGATAAGCTGGTAGCAGACGCCGGTGACTTCAGCTTCCCGGTCTTTGTCAAGGCCGTCTCTGGTGGTGGCGGGCGCGGTATGCGCTACGTGGAATCGGAATCTGAGCTGCGTGAACGGGCGGCAGAAGCTTCGCGCGAGGCGGAGGCGGCCTTTGGCGATGGCAGCGTGTACCTCGAGACCGCGGTGATTAATCCGCAGCACATTGAGGTGCAGGTACTCGCGGATTCCCAGGGCAATGTCATCCACCTTTTTGAGCGCGACTGCTCCGTGCAGCGCCGCCACCAGAAGGTCGTGGAAATCGCTCCGGCGCCATCGCTGGATCCGGAGCTGCGCGATCGCATCTGCCAGGATGCCGTGAACTTCTGCGAGCACATTAACTATGAGGGCGCCGGCACAGTGGAGTTTCTCGTGGACGAGCGCGGCAACCACGTATTTATTGAGATGAACCCCCGCGTGCAGGTGGAGCACACCGTGACCGAGGAGGTTACCGGTGTGGACATCGTCAAGGCGCAGATGAATATCGCCGCAGGTGCTTCCTTGGAAGACATCAACCTGTCGCAAGAAAATATCACCATTACCGGCTCCGCCCTGCAGTGCCGCATTACTACCGAAGACCCAAATAACGGCTTCCGCCCGGATACGGGTACGTTGACCGCGTACCGCTCGCCGGGCGGCGCTGGTGTGCGCCTGGACGGTGCAACCTCAGTGGGCGCTGAAGTATCGCCCAACTTCGACTCCCTGTTGGTGAAGATGACCTGCCGCGGCACCACCTTCGAGCAGGCCGTCCACCGTGCCCGCCGAGCGCTGAATGAGTTCCATGTGTCCGGAGTGGCGACCAATATCGGTTTCCTGCGCGCGTTGCTCAATGAGTCCGACTTCGTCAATACCCGCGTCGATACCGGATTCATTACCGAGCACCCAGATCTGCTCAAGGCCCCACCAGCTATAGATGAGTCCGGCCGTATCTTGGAGTACATCGCGGATGTCACTGTGAATAAGCCCAATGGCGATAGGCCGACCGCGCTGCGCCCCTTTGATAAGCTGCCGAAGTTTAATGGGGAAGAACCGCTCCCGCGCGGTTCCCGCGATGACCTCTTGGAGCTGGGGCCACAGAAGTACGCGGAAAAGATTCGCGCTCAAGAGCCTTTGATGGTCACGGATACGACGTTCCGCGATGCCCACCAGTCCCTGCTTGCCACCCGCGTGCGCAGCACCGCGTTGGTTTCCGCGGCAGAGGCCGTGGCGCGCTTGACCCCAGACCTCTTCTCCGTGGAGGCGTGGGGCGGTGCTACCTACGACGTGGCCATGCGCTTCCTCCACGAGGATCCTTGGGTGCGCCTGGATCTGCTGCGCGAGGCGATGCCGAACCAGAACATCCAGATGCTCCTGCGCGGGCGCAATACCGTTGGCTATACCCCGTACCCGGATTCGGTGTGCCGCGCCTTCGTGCAGGAAGCGGCTAAGTCCGGCGTGGATGTCTTCCGCATTTTCGATGCGCTGAACGATGTCTCCCAGATGCGCCCTGCCATCGATGCCGTGCTCGAGACGAATACCACCGTGGCCGAGGTGGCCATGGCGTATTCCGGTGACCTTTCTTCGCCGAAGGAAGACCTCTACACCTTGGATTACTACTTGAAGCTCGCCGAGCAGATTGTAGAATCCGGCGCGCACATCCTGGCCGTTAAGGACATGGCGGGCCTGTTGCGCCCGGAGGCAGCACACACCCTGGTCACGGCGCTGCGCAAGGAATTCGACCTGCCGGTCCACGTCCACACGCACGATACCGCCGGTGGCCAGATCGCTACCTACTTCGCGGCGGCGCGCGCCGGTGCCGATATCGTCGATGGCGCCTCGGCGCCGCTGGCCGGCACCACGTCGCAGCCTTCGCTGTCCGCGCTCATCGCTGCGTTCTCCAACTCCAAACGCGATACCGGAATTGACCTGCAAGCGGTCTCGGATTTGGAGCCGTATTGGGAGGCCGTGCGTCAGCTATACGCCCCGTTCGAGAACGGCATTCCTGGCCCGACCGGCCGTGTGTACAAGCACGAGATTCCGGGTGGTCAGCTGTCGAACCTGCGCGCGCAGGCCGTCGCATTGGGCCTGGCGGATCGCTTCGAGGTCATCGAGGATAACTACGCCGCCGTCAACGAGATGCTAGGCCGCCCCACCAAGGTCACCCCGTCCTCCAAGGTGGTGGGTGATTTGGCGCTCCATCTCGTGGGCACCGGCGTTTCTCCGGAAGACTTTGCGGCGAACCCGACGAAGTACGATATCCCGGATTCCGTGGATCAATTCCTCCGCGGCCAGCTGGGTACCCCTCCGGGTGGCTGGCCGGAGCTGCGCGATAAGGTCCTCGATGGCCGCGCCGAAACCGGTGCGCAGATTAACGATGTCCCGGCAGAGGAGCAGCCGCACCTGGAGTCGGATAACTCGGATGAGCGCCGCGCCAGCCTGAACCGCCTGCTCTTCCCCAAGCAGTTCGAGGAATTCAACGAGTTCCGCCGCAAGTATGGCAATACCGAGGCGCTGACGGATACGACCTTCTTCTACGGCCTGACCGAAGGCGAAGAAAAGGTGGTGCACTTCTTCCCAGAAGATTCCACCGATCGCTCCAACCTTAAGCAGATCGTGGTGCGCCTCGATGCCGTGGGTGAGCCGGACGAGAAGGGCATGCGCAATGTTGTGCTCAACGTCAACGGCCAAATCCGCCCGATGAAGGTGCGCGATGAAAACGCCGAATCCACCGTGGCCACGGTGGAGAAGGCGGACCCGTCCAATGACGGCCACGTAGCGGCCCCGTTCGCCGGCGTGGTGAGCCCCACGGCAGAGCCAGGCGACGAGGTCAAGGCCGGCGACCAAGTCGCGGTCATCGAAGCGATGAAGATGGAAGCCTCCATTTCCGCCACCAAGGATGGTGTGGTGGACCGCGTGGCCATTGGCCAGGCCACCAAGGTGGAAGGCGGCGACCTCATTGCCGTAATCAACTAGTCTGCACACTCAAGCGCCCCGCTTCCCTCGATTTATCTCGAGGCAGCGGGGCGCTTTGGTGTCTAGCTGTGCTAAAAATCAACGATTTCGTCCATCCAAATGACCGCAACCGTCGACGAAATCTTTGCTCTAGATGGACGAAATCGTTGATTCGCGAGGATGGCGGAGGCTCGCCTTAACCAAGGATGACGGGCAATGCTAACGAGCCGACCAAGATGAGTACCACGAGGCCGAAAAAGACTTTGGCCTGCCACCGGGCATAATTAAATGACATTCCCGTACCGAAGCGCTTATCTACCAGTACCGCCGGATCATCCGGGTTGTAATATATTACTCCCCATTTATAGAGGTGGTCATTGTCCGGTGATTCTTTGTCTTCATCAGCGAAGTGAATACCGCGCAATTGTTCGGATAACCGGGATTGCTTGTAGAGAAGAAATACAACTAGACCGATGCTGCCACCAATGGTGAGAATCAGCATTGTGGTGATCGCGGCGCCGTTGAAGCGTTGATAATGCGGGATAGGGCCGGTTACCTGCATCAGCGCCATCCCGGCGCTGATGAGCAGGGTGAGGACTCCCATGCCGGTGTTCGTCAGGGCGAGGTTTGCTTCGTTACGCAGCCGCGCTTTAATGCTGCGCTCAGAGCGTGGGGACACCTCACTATGCGCGATAAAAGAGCAGATAATGGCAAATAGGCCCAGCAATGCTAAAGCGACGAATGAGGAGAAAAATACGCTCCCAATTGATTTGTCGCTCCAATTGTCGGCCTCCATGGATTCATTCCAGTGCACGGGAACGGGGTCCGGAATGGCGGACCAGTGGGAAGCGACGATGATGGCACCGGCCGCGATGCACAGCAGGGAAGAGAGCATGGTTACCCACGGAAAGGTCGGGGTAGGGATGCCGCGAAATTCGGGCGCATCAATGGCTGTGGTGGAAACACGGGCAGCGATGCTGGTTTCAACCTCGTCGAACCAGCCGCCCGCCTTTTTAGCCGCGATGATACGGCGGCGTTGGGACGCATAAGCCCACATGCCACCGAGCGCCACCACGAGGGAAGGTAGTGCGGCTAATAACGGCAGTTTCCAGGCAAAGAGGGACATGGCCGTTGCCACGATGCCGCAGCTCCACGTGCGTATCTTGAATCCGGCGAGGGCGGAGGTAACCGCAGGATCAGAAAGATAAGCCTTGGGCACGCGCACTCCGAGCGGTGTGCCAGGTGAGGCCAGGGAGGGGGCTGTGGCCATGATCCAGGTGATAACCAGGGTGGTGGCGGCCATTATGAGTGTGAAAATCATGGTGATACTTCCAGGTCATTAAGGGTGGAACTGAGTCGAGCGTGGAGCTCATCTGGGCTAAAGCCTTGGGCGCGGGCGAGTGCGACTATGCGGCTTAATTGCTCTTCCAGTTGTTTTTCTTGCGCGGTGGTGCGAGCACCAGGCCTGACGATGGAGCCGGAGCGTCCGGCGGTTTTTACAAGGTCCTCGGAAACCAAGAGGTCGTATGCCTTCTTCACGGTGGCAGGGTTAATGCCTATATCCTTGGCAACGCGGCGGACGGGATCTAGCTTGTCGCCATCGGAAAGCTGTCCGCGAGCGATAGCCAAAACGATTTCATCGTGAATCTGTTGAAAAACTGGGACGTCAGATTCGGGGTGAAGGGTAATGAACATCTGTCACCTCCAATCTTTTTCTGTATTACTTGCTGTAACACAAGCTGTATTATTTTATGTGGTACAGAAAAGAGGGCAAAAAGAATCCCAGGTACCTGCGACTTAATGCAGTGACGTACCTGGGTTGCGGGGCAGGGAGACTAGAGAAAAAGGGCCCCAGCGATGGCAGCAATACCGTAGCTCCCGCGCATGAAGTAACCGAAGACCTCGGGAGAGAAGGAGGCGCCGAAGCCGCCGGTATCGATGATATTCATGGTGGTAACGCGTGCGGGACGGGAGCGCTTAAAAGCGGTGTAACTAAGCCCCAAACAACATGCTGCGAGCGTGAACAGGGACAGCTTCCACACGGTGGCGATGAAGGCGGTGCCGACAACGGCAGCACCTGCGGTGGCAGCCAGTGGCAGTCCCCAGTCGGGCCACGCACCATCGACGATGCGGCCGAAGGAGGCGGCGCGGCCAGTAGCGGCGCCGACAATGGTCCAAGCGGCAGCAAATCCAATAAGAGCAAGGCCGCCGAGCTGAGGTGCTAGCGCTAGGGTCAGTCCCATGACGGCGACCGCACCGAGGGGGATGTACCACCGGCGAAACAGGCGCCGAGCAAAGAGGAGACTGAGCGAAGCCGTGGCATGTGAGCGCGGGCGCAGGCGAGCGGATTGGGAGGCGATAGCATCGGCAGAAACCTCAGAATCCAGTAGCCCAAAGGAGGACGAGCCGATGGCACGGGTACGGCCCGCGCGGAGGAGCGAGGCGAGTTCGAAGGATCGCCAGCCGATGGCAAACCGCAGCAGGGGGAGGGTTATCGCCGCATAGAGTGGAAGATGCAGCGATGCACACAGGGCAAGACCTAGGAGGCTCACGCCGGCGAGCTGGGCAATAGACAGCTTATCGACGCCTCCCATGCGCCCCCGCGGCCTATCCGCATAGACCCAACGCCCGAGCGAAAGGCTGCGCAGCGGATAGAGCGCCTCGAGGAGGATGATGAGGGCGAGCGAGCCGAGCCCGGCACCAATGGTCGCGGTTGCGGGCAGAGCAGCGGCCGTGCGCTGTGCTAGCGAGGGCAGAAGCGCTGCAGCATTGTGCCAGGCGTAGACGCTGACGCTCGCGATAAGTGCCGCGATGAAGGCGTAATAGATGGCTGAGGAAGCTGTGGAGAGAAGTTTCATGAAATCTTCACTACTTCGTCGCAGGCAGCGAAGATGGCCGGAGAATGGGAAGCGAGCACCACACAGCGGCCATTGGCTGCCAGGTGGCGTAGCTCCTCGGCCAAGAAGGCGGTCCAGGTGTGGTCGAGGTGGCGCTCGGGTTCGTCGATAAGCAAGGCTTTGGCCGGCTGATAAAGCTGGGCTGCGAGGTAGACCCGCTGGCGCTGGCCAGAAGAAAGGCTGCTGACAGCGGAGTTCCGGATGGCGTCGTCGATGGCCCAGAGCTCATGGACCTCGGCAAAGTTTACGCCGGAGCGGCGGGATAGCAAGCTAAAGTGCTCACCCACGGTGAGATCGGGGAGGAAGACTGGGTCCCCGACGGAGATGACGGAACCGGCCGCCGCAGCGCTACCGGGCGCGGCACCGTCGATGAAAACGGTGCCATTTAGTGGGGCAATCTCGCCGCTCAACGTCTGCAGCAGCGTAGATTTACCCGCACCATTCGGGCCTTTTAGGCCGTATACGCGACCGGCATTAAAGCTGCGATTGAGGTGCCCCAAGGCGGCGGAATGTCCGTAGTCTGCATCTATTGTCAACATCGTTGCCAGGTTAGCAGACAGGTGGCTGGCCCTAGGGGGCGGTAGCTTTGATGCGATTCAATTGTTTCAGGAAGTAATCTTGGATTAAAACCTTGGGTATGATTGTGCGTTCCTGTTCTATTGATGGGCTTGGCTCCTTGTGCCTGGCATGTAAGTCACAAGAGCCTGTCTAGAGGTTTTAGGGTGCCGTAATCTCTCATGGCGAATCGGATCACAGGTTTCTCTTTCTCGTCGAGCCCAGTATTTGATTCGGGATAGATTGCCACACACAAACCATTAGACACTCCCACTGCCGAGGTTCTTTTAGGCCGGTGGGGCAAAATGAGCGCGAACGCCGAGGATCCTCCGATGGGCTAAGCTAGCCCGATCTTCGCGCTGAGAATGCTCGTCTGCGCCGTGAGCTGACACAAACTCCGTACGGTTCAAGGTGTATAAAGCTAGAGGACGCAACCAATTAATTGTGTCGCTGCATACCTAGTTCGCGGAAACGTCTAAAAGCAACCGCGTTTGGCCATTTTCGGCCCTGATTTTTGTGGAAACGCGGTTGCTTTTGGGAAATTTTGGCGTGATTAGTTATCGAATCTGGCCGGGCGGGTTAGAGAACCATTGGTGCAACGATGACGCCGACGATGGCGGCATTGAGCATATTGGTAAGGAAGCCACCGAAGAGTGCGCGCGGGCCAAGTTTTGCTACTTCACCGCGGCGCTCAGGGATGAGGCCACCGATGGAGCCAATCTGGATGCCGATGGACGACAGGTTGGCGAAGCCAGCGAGGGCGAAGGAGGAGATCAAGACGGCCTTATCGCTGAGCTCATCGACGCTTTCACCGAATGCGGTGTAGCCAACGAACTCGTTGAGGATGGTCTTTTGGCCGATGAAGTTACCCACCTCGAGGGCCTTGTTCCAAGGCGTACCGATAAGCCAGGCCACGGGGGCGAAGATGATGCCGAAGAGGCCTTCGAGCGACCAGTTATCCTGGCCGAAGAGGGAACCGATGCCGCCGAGGATGGAAGAAAGCATCACGATCGAGGCGATGAAGGCGATGAGCAGGCAGGCAACCGAGATGGCAATCTTGCCGCCGGCCATGGCACCGCTACTGATGGCGTCGATGATGTTTTTGGATTCGGTATCGCGGACGTCTTTAACGGTGGCGTCGAGGTTCGTCTCTTCGGTCTCTGGCATGAGGCCCTTGGCGACGAGCAGGGATCCCGGTGCATTCATGAGCGATGCGGCGAGCAAGTACTCCAGGGGCGCACCCAGGAGCGAATAGCCGATCAACGTGGATCCGGCCACGGAGGCAAAGCCGCCGACCATACAGGTATAAAGCTCGGATCGGGTGAGCTTGGGCAGGTAGGGCTTAATGACCAGCGGGGCCTCGGATTGGCCGAGGAAGATGACGGTGGTGGCCCAAACCGATTCCACCTTGGAGGTACCCATGAGCCACTTGATGGCGGATCCGACGTATTCCACGAAGTACTGGATAACCCGGAGGTAGTACAGGGCGGCGATGATGGCGCCCAAGAAGATGATGACAGGCAGCACATTGAGGGCGAAGACGAAGTCATCACCGAAGAGCCCGCCGAAGACGAATTGGGTACCCTCGTTGGTAAATTCCGTGAGCTTAGTTAGCCCATTGGCGATGCCCTTGAGGGCTTTGAATCCAGGTTCCCACGCGAGGACCAAGAAGCAGAAGACCACCTGCAGGACAAGGCCCACGCCAATGGTGCGCCACTTGATATTTTTACGCGAGCTCGACAGGACGTAGATCACTGCAAGAATGGCAATGATGCCGAGCAATCCTTGTAAGCGTTCCATATTTTCTGACCGTTCTTTGAAGGGACTTTTTAATTAGAGTGACTCTGGGCCAAAGGAGTGGGGGAGGATCTCGGCAAAGTCGTGGCTCCGGGGCTTTCCATCGACGGAGACGATGACGCGCTCGCAGTTGAACTCCCGCAGGACCTGGCGGCAGGCACCGCAAGGGTAGCAAGGCGCGGACTTTAAGCCGACGATAGCAACCGCTTTAATCTGTGGGATGCTGGGCAAGTGGCCATCGGTGGCCGTTACGTCTGCGGTGGTGACCATGTGCGCGGCGGCATTGCGTTCGGCGCAAATGCCTAGCGGACTGGAGGCGTTTTCGACGTTGGAGCCGGTGACAATGCGGCCATCGGCAAGCAGCAAAGCCGCACCGACTGGGAAAGAGGAATAGGGAGCCCAGGCGTGGTGGGCTGCTTCTTCAGCGAGGCTGAGCAATTCGGCATCGGTAGGAGGTGAATCCGGGGTGGCGTTCATTGCGGTATGGGCTTTCTTTCTACGGGATGAAGAGAGACTGCGTTAATTCTCCATTAGAACAAAAAGAAAAATACTCATTGACATCTGTTCTATAGGGAATAATAATTGGCCGTGGTGGAGTGTACAACCACTATATATAGTGCAGTAAATCACATTATGTGCTTGTATGTTTCGGTTTCCAAATCATTACAGGAGGAGTCGTCATGGCCGAGAAATTCGATGCGGTAGATGTTATTCGCACCAAGCGCGATAAGGGAGTGTTTAGCCCGGAGGAAATCGACTGGGTCATCGATGCCTATACTCGCGGGGTCGTGGGCGATGAGCAGATGGCCGCACTCAACATGGCGATCTTCCTCAACGGCATGAATCGCGAGGAAATCTCGCAGTGGACCAAGGCGATGATTGCCTCCGGTGAGACGATGAGCTTTGAGTCCTTGTCCAAGAAGACCGCGGACAAGCACTCCACCGGTGGCGTTGGCGATAAGATTACGCTGCCGCTCGCACCCCTCGTTGCCGCCTTTGGCGTCGCGGTCCCGCAGCTTTCTGGCCGCGGCTTGGGCCACACCGGTGGCACCCTGGACAAGCTGGAGGCCATCCCGGGCTGGCAGGCGGATATTTCCAATGAGCGATTGATGGAAATCCTGGAGGATCCGGGCTGCATCATTTGCGCGGCAGGCTCTGGCCTCGCGCCCGCGGATAAGAAGATCTATGCCCTGCGCGATATCACCTCCACCGTTGAAGCGATTCCGCTTATTGCTTCCTCCATCATGTCGAAGAAAATCGCGGAAGGTACCTCGTCTTTGGTCCTCGACGTCAAGGTGGGCTCTGGCGCCTTTATGAAGGATGAGACCTTGGCCCGCGAGCTGGCGCAGACCATGGTGGACTTGGGCAATGATGCCGGCACCGCCACCACGGCACTGCTAACGGATATGTCCACCCCGTTGGGCCGCAAGGTGGGCAACGCGCTCGAGGTTGAAGAATCCGTCGAGGTTCTAGCCGGCGGTGGGCCAAGCGATGTCGTCGAGCTGACCCTGGCACTTGCGCGCGAGATGCTGGAAGCAGCCGGCGTGCACGATGCCGACGTGGAAAAGGCGCTCAAGGATGGCCGCGCCATGGATAAGTGGAAGCAAATGATTAAGGCGCAGGGCGGCGACCCAGACGCCAAGCTTCCAGTGGCTACGCATACCCACGATGTCATTGCTGAATCCGACGGTTACCTCACCGAGCTTGATGCCTTGTCCGTCGGCGTGAGCTCCTGGCGCCTGGGCGCAGGCCGCGCCCGGAAGGAAGACCCGGTACAGGCAACCGCGGGCATCGAATTGCACGCGGTGAAGGGCGAAAAGGTATCCAAGGGCCAGAAGCTTTTCACCCTGCACACGGAGACTCCAGAGCGATTCGAGCGCTCCCTTGAGACCTTGCAGCAGGGCTTTAAGATTACCGACGCCCCGCTGGATAAGGAGCGCCAGATCATCCTGGACCGCATTGGCTAAATCAGGAGTAATGGAAGAGCAATCGACCCGATGATGATGACCGCTATGACGGCGAGGAAGACCTTAGCCTGCCACGTGGCGTAGTTGAAGGACACTCCGACGCCCAGGCGCTTGTCCACCAGCACCGCTGGGTCATCGGGGTTGTAATACAGGATCCCCCACTTATAATGCTCGTCATTATCGGGGGATTCTTTGTCTCCATCCGGAAGTTTCACCCCGCGCAGCTGATCCTCGAGCTGCGATTGGGCGCGCAGTATCATTGCCACGATGGCTATGGTGCCGCTAATGGTCATCACCACCATGGTGATAAAGGAGAGGCCAGCTAGGTCCTGATAGCTCGGTACCGGGCCGGTTATCTGTATAAACGCCAGCCCGAGGGACATGAGAAGCAGCAGGACGCCCATCGCTTCGTTGGAGGCTGCAAGGTTTGCCTGATTCCGCAGCCGCGCCTTGATGGAGCGCTCCGAGCGTGGACGAACCGCGGTGCGTTGGATAAGCCAGCAGATGCCGGCGAAAAGCAACCACATTCCCAGCGCGATAAACGTGATGAAAAAGACGCTGCCGATGGACTTGTCGCTCCAGCTATCGGGCTCCATAGAATCATCCCAGTGCACCGGTACTGGATCGGGGATATCGGTCCAATGGGCGGCGACGATGAGCGCGCCGGCGACGATGGCAAGCAAGGAACCCAACATGGTCAGCCAGGGAAAAGACGGCGTAGGTACATCAATATCCTGCACAGCGTCGGCGTCCCGCTCCGCTACCTGGGCGCTGACCGCGGTTTCTACCCCGTCGAACCAGCCGCCGTCCTTCTTGGCCGCGATGATATAGCGGCGCTGGGAGAGGTAAGCCCACATGCTGCCGATAATGACCAGCAGGGAAGACAGGGCCGCCACCCACGAATGGTTAACGTAGAACAGCGAGATAACCGTCGCGGCGATGCCCACAACCCACGTCCGAGTCTTAAATCCAGAAATAGCACCGACCACAACGGGATCCGAAAGGTGGCTTTGGGGAACGCGAACGCCGAGCGGGGCGCCTGGCGCCGCAAGCGCCGGGATTGTGGTCATTATCCACGTTATGACCAGCGTGGTCGCGGCCATGAGGACGGTAAGAATCATGCGAGCTCCTTCAGTGTGGAATCGAGATAGCCGTGGAGCTCCTCAGCGGAAAAGCCCTGGGCGCGGGCGAGGGTTGCCACGCGGCGCAGGCGTTGCCGAACCTGCTGTTCTTGCGCCGCGGTGTGCGCGCCGGGCCGGACGATCGATCCGGAGCGACCCGCGGTTTCGACGAGGCCATCAGCAACGAGCAAGTCGTAGGCGTGTTTTACGGTGGCCGGGTTGATACCAATATCCGCGGCGACCTGGCGCACGGGATCGAGCTTGTCGCCGGCAAAAAGCTGCCCGCGGGCGATGGCCAGCACGATTTCATCGTGAATCTGCTGGAAGACCGGCGCATCCGCGTCAGGGTTGAGCGTGATGAGCATGAGCTACCTCCTTCCAATAAGTTTTGTGCAACTAATAGTAGCACAGTCTGTATTAGTGGAGGTAATACAAAGCGGAGACTGGGGCCTAGATATGCACCTGCGAAGTGAGGCTGAGCTCTTTGCAGAAACCGTCATCGTGGCTGACCAGCAGGTACGCACCCTCGTAGGACTCGAGGATCTGCACGAGCCACTTTATGGTGGTGATATCCAAATTATTGGTGGGCTCATCAAGCAAGAGGAATTGAGGGCTGGGCTCGGCCAATAGGACTCGGGCAAATTCCGCGCGGAAGCGTTCGCCGCCGGAAAGCTGGCCGGTGCGGCGGTGCACCTGGTCATCGCGAAATAGTAGCTGTGCCAATTGATCGCGGATGACTTGTGGGTGAGCCGTGGGATTGGCCTCTGTTACCATTTCTAAGATTGTGCGATCTTCTGGCAGGGTGATTTTCTGCCGCAAGTATCCACAGTCCAAGCTGTACTCAACGCCGCCCCGCGCAACCTCATTAAGGAACGTGGTTTTCCCGCTGCCGTTTGGTCCCATAAGGCGTACATGCTCAGGGCCGGTTATATCCACGATGCTACTGGTGAGCACGCGGGTGCCGTTAGGCAGCTGCGTGCCTGGGAGGTCAAGGTGTACGTGTTCGTCCGGGCGGATCTTATGTTGCGCAGCTTGATAGGCAGCAAATGCTTCCTTTACCGAACCCGATGCCTGAGCCGACCGCTTAGCCGCGGTATTTTGGGCGCGATTCTTGTCATTTCCCATCGCCATCCCGGGCTTTCGGCGGTTGTGCGAGAAGGCCTTCCCGCGGCGATTGTCCCTGGAAATTCGCACCTGCATCGCCTCGCGCTCGCGCACCTGCTTGCGGTGTTCGGCCTTGGCCTCGCGCGTTTCTGCTTCAGCAGCGCGCTGTTCGGTTTCTATCGTCTCCCGGTAAGCGTGATAATTTCCGGAAAATAACCGCAAACTTCCCGCGTAGAGTTCTGCAATGTGCTCGACATGGGAGAGCAGGTCTAGGTCATGGGAGATGACAAGAATGGGCGTAGAAGCGCTGGAAATAAGCTCGGTGACCTTGGATTTTCCTGCTGCGTCCAAGTTATTGGTCGGCTCATCGAGGATGACAAAGTCTGGATGATTAAAAAGGCGGCGTTTAATGCGATGGTGACCGCTTCGCCTCCAGACAGCGTACCGATGGTGCGATCTAGCGGGTAGGGAACCCCTGCGTTATGGAGGCACGCATGAATCCTGTCTTCGATATCCCAGTCGTTACCAATGGTTTTCAGCAGATCCTCGGAGTAATTTCCCGCTTCAAGTGCGTGGAGCGCGGCAATCTTTTCCGCCGCGCCGAATACTTCGGCGATGGTTAAGGAATCACGCAAGCCAAGATCTTGGTCTAGGTACGTGACCTCTGGTGCCCAGAACGTGCCCGAGGACGGCGCGATCTGGTGGGACAGGACCTTAGCAAGGGTTGACTTTCCGGAGCCATTATCGCCAATCATCCCCGTAACCGAGTCAGGGATCGTTCCGGAAAGCTGTGAAAAGCAGGGCGTGCCGTCTGGCCACGACAGGCTGAGTTGGGAAAAAGAAATCGGCATGAAGAATCCACCTTTAAAGAACGAGTGTGCAAGGGACGTCGTACTAGGCGGAAATCTTCATAGCCCTCAACAATAGCAGCTGTGGTGCAGAACACAAGGGTACTAGCTAAAATTCATCTCTTGCTGGAACCGGAGGCCTGCAAGAAATGGGTGCCAGATTAAAATCGGCGGAAGAACTTACCCTGGGTGAGCTCCTCGAACCCCGGTAGTGGCGTGGCGGACGCGATGCCGGGGGCGGTTTGCTCGGCCGCGAGGTCTGTAGCATTGGCAACGAGCAGGTCGTGGGCGCGGGAAGCCTCGTCGTCGGTGCCATTCGTGGCGACGATGAGCTCTGGGATGTCCTCGGGATCGAAGGGGGTGAGCCAGGTGGCATCGTCAAGCGGGTCAGCGCCCGAGTCCCCAAGGAAGGCTGGGCCCTTGGTGGCGGCGGGGTAGTAGCGCAGGAGCGCGGCCCCCACGGGCTCTACAGTTGGGTCCTCATTGGCAGCAAGGGGCAAGGCGATGACGCCGCCATCAACGATGGGGGACCAGTCCGCGATATAGGAGGGGAAGAGGCTCGCAAGGTAGTCGCGGTCCTCTTCCTTGGCCAAGCGAACACCAAGAGAAGAATCAGTCATTCTTCCAGGTTAGCTGGCACGGTTACTTAATTTCCAGCAGCTGCGCGCCCTTGGTAGTGGACGCGCCGGCCTCGACCGCCAGCCCAGTCACGGTGCCGGACTTGTGGGCCTTGACGGGGTTCTCCATCTTCATTGCCTCAAGGACCAGGACGATATCGCCCTCTTCTACCTCTTGGCCCTCTTCCACGTTGACCTTGATAACCGTGCCCTGCATCGGTGCGGTCACGGCATCGCCGGATACCGCGGCCTTGGCACCGGCACCCTTGCGCTTTTTCCGCTTGCGCGCGCCGGTAATGCCAAAGGTGGCGGGCAATGCTACCTCGATGCGGCGGCCGTCGATTTCTACGGTGTGGACCTGGGAGGCCTCGGGCGCGCCGGCTTCCGCATCGGTGGAATCATCGTGCGGCGTCAGCTGGTTATCCCAAGCCTCCTCGATCCACTTGGTGTAGACATCGAAGGAACCATTTTCCGCGGTAAAGGCGGGATTCGTGACGATGGCCCTGTCAAAGGGCAACACGGTGGGCAGGCCTTCAACCTGATATTCAGCCAGGGCGCGGGCGGAGCGCCGCAGGGCGGTTTCGCGGTCCGGACCCCAAACAATGAGCTTGGCCAGCATGGAATCGAATTGCCCGCCGATGACGGAGCCCTCGACGACGCCCGAATCCACGCGCACACCCGGGCCGGCTGGCTCGGAGTACTTGACGATGGTCCCGGGAGCCGGCATGAAACCGGCCGCGGCGTCTTCGCCGTTGATGCGGAATTCAAAGGCGTGCCCGCGCGGTGTCGGGTCTTCGCTCAGCGAAAGCCTTTCGCCCTGGGCAATCCGGAACTGCTCGCGCACGAGGTCCAGCCCGGTGGTTTCCTCCGAAACGGGGTGCTCCACCTGCAGGCGGGTATTGACCTCGAGGAAGGAAATCAGGCCATCGGCGCCAACCAAATACTCCACGGTGCCGGCGCCGCAGTAGTCAGCTTCGCGGCAAATGCGCTTGGCGGACTCGTGGATGGAGGCGCGCTGCTCGTCGCTCAGGAAAGGCGCCGGCGCCTCCTCTACGAGTTTTTGGAAGCGGCGCTGCAGGGAGCAATCGCGCGTGCCGACGACCACCACATTGCCGTGCTTATCCGCCAAAACCTGGGCCTCCACGTGGCGGGCCTTATCGAGGTAGCGCTCGACAAAGCACTCGCCGCGGCCAAAGGCGGTGGTGGCCTCGCGGGTAGCGGATTCAAAAAGCTCCGGAATCTCTTCGGCGGTGTGCGCCACCTTCAGGCCACGGCCGCCGCCACCAAACGCCGCCTTGATGGCCACGGGCAAGCCGTGCTCATCCGCGAAGGCCTTGACCTCATCCGCGTTGGCTACCGGGTCCTTGGTGCCGGGGGCCATGGGGGCTTCGGCGCGCTCGGCGATGTGGCGGGCGGTGACCTTATCGCCCAAAGCGCGGATGGATTGGGGAGGCGGGCCGATCCAGGTCAGGCCGGCATCGATAACGGCCTGAGCAAAATCGGCATTTTCGGACAAGAAACCATAGCCGGGGTGGATGGCATCCGCGCCGGACTTAGCGGCAGCGTCCAGAATCTTGTCAAAGACAAGATAAGAATCAGCAGAGGTGGAACCGCCGAGGGCAAAGGCTTCATCGGCAAGCGTGACGAAGGGCGCCTGCGCATCCGGTTCGGCATAAACGGCGACTGAGGAGATCCCGGCATCGCGAGCAGCACGAATGACGCGCACGGCGATCTCACCTCGGTTCGCTACGAGAACCTTGGAGATCTTCTTGGTTTCTACTGCCACGGCAGTAACCTCCTGAATACACTTCGTTTACTACGGGATCTATTGTTGCACACCAAAATATTAATTCGTCCGTTTGGCAATAATTGTTACGTTTAAACAAAAATAAACCCACATCGTCACGATGTGGGTAATTAATGACCGGACGAAAATCTACTTTTCAATCGGCATATTGACCATGTTGCCCCACTCAGACCATGATCCATCGTAGACCTGCGCCTTTTTAAAGCCCAAAAGGTAGGTCAGCACGAACCACGTAAACGCGGCCTGCGCGCCCACGTGGGAATACAAAATGGTGGGGGTATCCGGCTCCAGCATGCCGTAGTTGACCTTGAGGTCATCGACGTTGCGGAAACAGGAGTTGGGGTAGGTTGCGCGATCCCACTCCAAATTGATCGCACCCGGAATGTGGCCGTGGCACATGGTCGTGCCATACGGCGAGTTTCCATTCGGGTCGAACTCCGTCGCCTCACCCGCGAATTCCTCCGGCGGGCGGGTATCAACCAGGGAACCAGTTGCCTCGCGGACATCGGAAACAAAGGCGCGCAGGACGGAATCGTCCCGGGTTACCTCCGGATAATCGGACTCGGGGAATTCCGGGACCATGAAGGAGGTATCGCGCTCTTCTGACATCCACGCATCGCGCCCGCCATCGAGGAGGCGGACGTCCTTGTGTCCAAAGAGGGTAAATACCCACAGCGCGTAGGCCGCCCACCAATTGGACTTATCGCCGTACAGGACAACGGTATCGTCCTCGTGGATGCCCTTTTCCCGCATCAAGCGGGTAAATTCCTCGCCATCGATAAAGTCGCGCGTGAGCGTGCTTATTAGCTCGGTGCGGAAATTAATCCGCGTGGCTGTGGGAATGTGCCCGATATCGTACAAAAGGGAGTCTTCATCGACCTCGATGACGCGCAGCCCTTTAACGCCCAGGCGCGCAGACAGCCACGGAGCGGAGACAAGCCGCTCTGGGTGCGCATATTGCTGGAATGGGGGATAGGGGTCTACTTCTGCCACTGCCCGCCTGCCTTTCTAATAAAACGGGATGATTCGCTCCCACCACTCTAACCCGATGAATGCCAAATTGATCACTTGGGAGGCCGTAGTGTGGTATTCCATACAATAAAACAGCCAAGTGGGGGCGGGAAAGCATTAAACATAATAGTGCTTTTACTTGGAGCCGCGATTCTACAAGTTTTCCCGCTGCATTACTTAAGGAGCGCACCCAGCAGCTCTCGAAGATTAATCGGGGCAGCGAATTTTAATCATGTTTACACCGCGCCACGCGCTGAAAAGGTCTATAGTCAGATCGTTCTGTTTCTCCCTAGACCTAGGAATATGGGCTGCGATTATGGCTGATCATAGCGACAACACCACTAACGACAACGAGGAATTCTCGAAGGGCTTCGTTGCCCGTGATTTCTCTGAGGGTCCGCGCAATGACACTACCGAGGATTTCGGTGCTTTTGCGGACAATGACGCGCGAGCTTTCGGTTCCCATGGCACCCCGCAGGCTGGCCAGGAACAAGGCTCGCAAAGCAGCCAAGAGCAGCACCCGCAATCGGGCCAGGAACAGGCGGCTTATCAGCACCCCGAGTACTCGCAGCAACCGGGTCCAGCGCAACCGGGGCCCGCGCAGCCGCCGCATTCCTATCCAGAACAGGGCAATTCTTGGCAGGGACAGCAGGCGTGGAACGCGCCGAATGGGCAGCAGCCAGGATTTACTGCGTATCCGAATAACAGCGGGCAGTTCCCGCCACAGGCTCCGCGCACGAAGACGCCAACCGATGGCTTCTTCTCCGGCCTCTTGGACTTCAGCTTCGATAAATTCATCACCGTAGGCTATGCTTCGGCGATTTATGTCATCGGCATGATCATCCTTGGCTGCACGTGGTTGTTGGGCCTACTTTTAGGATTCGTTTTCTTTGGTCCGTTCGGGATTATCACCGCCATCTTGGTTACGCTTATCTGCTTTGGCGAGCTCATTGGCTTGAGGCTCTTTTTAGAGTTCGCAGTCGCAAATATCCGGACGACGCAATATACCCGCGAAATCCTGCACCGGCTGAACTAGGCATGAGCTACAAGAAAAGCACATTCTCCTCTGGGATTGAACAGGGAGAATGTGCTTTTTATATTGGCCTAATAAGCCGCAGTGTGGGCTTAGTCGAGCAGCTGGGCAACGCTATCGGGGTCGGCATCGGAAAGCATCTGGCGGATGCGGTCGTACTCATCGTCCTCGCCGATGGCCTTGGCGGCGCGTCCGAGGGCGGCAATGGCGCGCAGGACACCCTGGTTGGGCTCGTGGGAGAAGGGGACTGGGCCCCAGCCCTTCCAGCCGTTGCCGCGCAGGCGGTCCAAGCTGCGGTGGTAGCCGGTGCGGGCATAGGCATAAGCGGTGATGTACTCGTTGGGGTCCGCGCCCTCGAGCTTGGCGAGCTCCTGCTCCGCGAGCATGGCCCATAGCAACGGGGAATCTGGGTGGTCTACGATGCCGGCCGCAGGCGCGGCCGCGTCCTTAGCGCCGGGATCGGCGGGCAACTTAATAGGTTCTGGGGCAAGCATGTCTTTCATTTCCATAAGACACACTCTAGCGATGCTCGTGCGGGCCTACCAGAAATCAGAAACGCTGAGCCCAAAAGAGTAGAGCGCGCGGCGCACCACCGGTAGGGACAGCCCAATGACAGAGGAGGGATCGCCGTCGATACTATCGATAAACCAGCCACCCATGGCCTCCAAAGTAAACGCTCCCGCGCACTCCAAGGGCTCGCCAGTGCGGGCGTAGGCCTCAATATCGGTGGCAGAAGCCTCTGCGAAGCGGATGGTAGTGGTGGAGGTTTCCACGTGGCGCTGCGCGCCAAAAATCAGGCAATGGCCGGTAAGCAGCTGCGCGGTGCGGCCTGCCTGGTGGTGCCAACGCTCGATGGTGGCGTCGACGGTGTGCGGTTTGCCCTGCAGTTGGCCATCCAATAGCAGCATGGAATCGCCGCCGATGACCGGCTCGTCGGGGTACCGGGAAGCAACCTTCTCGGCTTTGGCGGTGGCCAGCGCTGCCACGGTATCGGCAGGCGAGTGCCCCGCCAACTGGGCTTCTAGGGCGCGCTCGTCAATATCGGCGGGCTCGAGCACCGGTTCCACCCCGGCCCCGCGCAGGATGGCGGCGCGCGAGGGCGACTGCGAGGCCAAAATGAGGCGCATTAGTAATACCGCACGGTGTGGAAGGCAGATGGATTAAAAACGCGCTGCGCGCCGTAGTGGTCGAAGCGCTCACCGGGCCTGCCCCAGTGGTTGCGATCCCCAAAGGCACCGGAGTGGTCCTTTTTCATCTGCTTGAGCACCGTCGATAGCGCGGCGCGCTCTTCTTCCGTGGGGTTTCCCTTCAGGACTTTGATTTCGGTTTCAGACATTTTTTCCTAAACAGTTCCGTGCTTCTTGGGTACCTGGGCCACGACCTTGCGCTCTAGCAGGCGCAGGCCTTCAACCAGGTAGTGGCGGGTGGCGGAAGGCTCGATGACATTATCGGCCAGGCCGCGCTCGGCGGCGGCGTAGGGGTGCAAGAAGAGCTCGTCCATCTCTTCCTGCTTATCCTTATCGCCGTAGATGGCCAGCGAGGTCTCGGCCGCCTCGGCGACGGCGATTTCCGCGGTCGGCCAGGCATAGACCAAATCCGCGCCCAGATCCTTGGACCCCATAAACGCGTAGGCCGGGCCAATGGCCTTGCGGGTGACCACCGTAAGCTTGCCGACGCTCGCCTCCGCCTGCGCATACGCAAACCCCGCTGCCCGGCGCAGGAGACCGGCCTTTTCTTCCGCCGGGGTGGCAACGAAACCGGGCGAGTCCAC
This sequence comes from Corynebacterium sp. KPL1824, assembly GCF_000478095.1. Taxonomy (NCBI): domain Bacteria; kingdom Bacillati; phylum Actinomycetota; class Actinomycetes; order Mycobacteriales; family Corynebacteriaceae; genus Corynebacterium; species Corynebacterium sp. KPL1824. The sequence goes on from NZ_KI515749.1 coordinate 702,522, forward strand.
GAACTCGATGATCGGGGTATTAAAGGCATCGCACAGGCGCACAAAGCGCGCCGCCTTTTCCGTCGCGGCCGAATCCAACGCGCCGCCAAGTGAAAGCGGTTGGTTGGCAACGATGCCCACGGCGCGGCCATCCACGAAGGCAAAGCCGGTAATGATATTGGGCGCAGCCTCGGCCGAAAGCTCAAAGAAGGAGCCCTTATCGACGACCGCGTTGACCACCTCGCGCATGTCATAGGCATCCTCTGCTGAATCCGGGATGACGGTATCCAGATCGAACTCGGCGACCTCGCGCGTATCGATGCGCGTTGCCTCGGCGCGGTTATTGGCCGGCAGGTAAGCCAGTACGTCGCGGACCAAGGCGAGGGCTGCCTGCTCGCTCGGGGCGCTGAGCTGCGCGGTGCCGGACTTCGCGTGGACTGCGGCACCACCAAAGGTTTCCGGTTCCGCGTCGGCCACCTCGCCGGCTGCCTGGTGCAGGCTGGTGCCGTGGGTGACAATGAGGACATCGGCAAGCGTGGGGGCGAAAGCCGCAATGCCGCTGGTATCCCCCGCCACCACGGAGATCTGTGGAATAAGGCCGGAAGCCTCGGTTGCGCGGGCGAGGATGCGGGCGTAGCCGGCCAGCGTGACGATGCCCTCTTGCACGCGCGGGCCGGTGGAATCATAGATGCCGACGATGGGCACGCCGGTCTTCAGCGCAAGGTCATAGACCTTGGTGAGCTTTTCCGCATAAACCTCACCCATCGTGCCGTCAAAGACGGTGGCATCCTGGCTGAAGATGCACACGCGGCGCCCGTCGATGGTGCCGTAACCGGTGACGATGCCATCGGTGTACGGGCGATCGTGCTCGCGGCCAAAGTCGGTGGAGCGGTGGCGGGCCAGTGCATCGGTTTCTACAAAGGACCCCTCATCGAGCAGCTGATTCACGCGGGTGCGGGCGGCTGGCTCGCCTTCCCCCAACGGCGCGCGGGACTCGGCGAGCTTGTTGTCCAGGTCCTCAATCTTGCCAGCGGTGGTCTTCAGGTCAGTCATAGGCGTTGAGTTTACTAGTGGAAGGCTAAAGATGCGGAACTTGTCTGGTTTCGCGCATCACTACAGGCTCGGTGGCGGTGGGCTGTCGGTGCGGTATAGGCGCGGCATCGGTGGGGCTGGGCCTTTAGGACGCATTAGATCCCCTTTATTGGGGGATGGGGCGCGTGGCAATCTCTGGCATTTCTTACCAGTAAGACGGTATTTTCCCACCGCACGGCGGGTGAGAAGGCATGGGTGAAAAATTCTGTAACTGTTGAGGACTTATAACAGCGGGCTTAATATTAGCTGCGTCTTCACGAATAATTTCTTGTATATTTCACAACCACAAGGATGGTCTTCAGGTGATTTCAAAGAGACTGAGATTCATCGCCCCACTTGCCATCGCGGCGCTGATTGCCCCGGCGGCACAGGCGCGCGATATTCCTCCAATGCCACAGGCATATCCCATTACCAATCTTTACAAAAGCTGCAGTGCCGCCGGAGATAACGCCGAGCGCGAATGGCGTTTTGCTGAAACCGGGCGTCGCTATTTAAGCGATGGCACCCTGCAATTTAAAAACAGCACCGACCAGGAAGTGCCGTATACCGCAGAGGTAGAAACCGGCACCAACCACGAGATTGATGCCAATTCCAAGGCCAAACTGCCCTCTGGCTGGGATACCACCGCTAAATCCGATATCGGCCTAAAGCTGGCCAACGGCTGGCGAGACAAGGAAACCTTTGGCCCCGTCAAGCTCAAGCCGGGCGAATCCTTCCGCGTGGAGTACGGCGTGGTGGAAAAGGACTTTATTTCCATGTTCGTCGGCTGCAATGATGACCGCCTCGAAAACATCCCAGGCGCCAATGTCATCCGCGGTAAAGGCCCAGCAGAGCGCTATGCCTTTGCTTATATCATCAAGGCCGATGGCTCCGTATCGGATTTGGCCATGGAAATTCCTTCCCGCTCCGGCAGCACGAATTCCAAGCCCATCGAAGGAAACTACACCGCGGTCTCCGGTCCCAGCTTGGAAAAGATTGCTGACCCAGACAAAGACGAGATCGTGCAGCCGGCCGCCGAACCCCAACGCGATCCCGCCTGGCCCAAGGAAGGCGATACCTGCGAGGCCAAAGATAAGTCCTGGTACCCGCTGGATATCACCGCAGTGCAGCCCACCTTCCGCAAGCCCGGTTATTCCACCGACTTCCTCAACTGGTCGCACGGGGACTATGAATTTGCGCCAGTGACCGACTTCGTCGTCGGTGCCCAGCACGATCCGTATACCAATTGGCGGGGCAATAGGGGCGATATCCCACAGGGCTGGCTCGAATCCGTCGGTGCCGTCAAGCGCGCCTATATGCCGGTTGGTACCGAGCTCAAGCACGTACACCTTGAGCCCGGGGAACGCGTGCGCGTGGAGTACGGCACCACCATGACCCGCATCAACTACCGCGAGGTGCACTGCGGAAAATCCGGCAAGTACGACCTCACCTCAGACTATAAGCAGACCACCGCCCCGAGCGGTTTCTGGGCCGAGGCCACCATCACCTCCAAAGACGGCAGCACCCGCACCGTAGACGTCACCCCTGACGAATACCGCGATCTGCCCGTACCCACCCAAACCATCTACTAACTACCTTTTAGGAGCACACCTCATGCGCATGTCCAAGATTGCGTCCACCACCGCGGCTTTGGCCGTTGCCACCGGCGTATTCGCTGCCCCAGCCGCTAACGCATTGCCACAGCGCGACCTGGGCCCAGCAAACCCCACTACCATTGGCGAGCGCTGCGCCACCCCCGGCGATACCGGCCAAACCGTTGACATCAAGCGCACCTATTTCGACGGCTCCGCCGGTACCTGGACTATCTCCAACTACAACGACGAGCCGCTTCCAGTGACCCGTTCCATCAAGGAAACCAAGACCAAGGAGTGGAACGTTTCTGCTGGTGTGGACTTCAAGCTGCTGGATCTGATCAACTTCACTTTCTCCTCCAGCTACACCTCGAGCCAGTCCTATGAGGTTGGCGAGCAGATCGGCCCATACGATATCGCGCCGGGCAAGACCGCTGTGCTGAAGGCCGGATGGGTAGTTTCTGATTTTGAGGGCCAAAAGACCGTGTGCGGTTCCGACCACACCTGGCAGGCCAACGGCGATACCTTTACCGCAACCCTGCCCAAGGAACGCCACGTCGCGGTCTCCACCCGCGATAACAACGATTGGGGTTAAACCGTGAAGGCGAAGTCCATCGCTAGTGCGATCGCAGCGCTGAGCCTGGTGGCCGTCCCCGTCGCCCACGCCTCTGACTTCGGCGGAGACTTTGAGCTGCCCCAGCGCTGGAACGATGACTTTAAGCCCGGCACGCATTGCGCAACGCCGGGGGAGAACTCCACCTATGTCACCGCGAAGCGCCGCTGGTTCAAGCAAACCGATGCCGCCAGTGTGGCAAACCACAACGCTGAGCCGCTGCCGGTTAAACACACCGTATCCAAAGCGCGAACGGAAACCGTTCAAGTGTCTGGCTCCGTGCGCGGTGAAGGCGATCTGGCCAAGATCCTGACCAAGACCTACGGCTTCAACTACGTCAGCGAACAGCACTGGAAGATTAACCAGGTAGTTGGGCCATATACCTTGCCGGCAAATTCCCAAGGCAAGTTGGTGTGGGGCTTTACCATGCTGGATACCGACGGCCAGGATGTGCGCTGCAATCAAGATCAAGTATGGGAAACGGTGGGCAAACCATACTCGGCCACCGTTCCAGAGTCCCGTTATTCCGAGCTGCGCTTAGAAGACGCCCCGGACTGGAGTTAAGTCATAAGGAAATGAGCCCAGCCGCACCCTGTGAATGGGGTGTGGAGCTGGGCTCTTTGCGTGGCAGCTCAGCGCGCACTACCCGTGGCGCGCACAACCCGTAGCGCGCACCGCCCGCTTTGTAGAAGTGCATCCTCCAAAGTGCACATTCCAAAGTGCAGGGTCCCCTGCAACAGTTGAGGAAGGTGTGCGATATCTGAGGATCGGGTTTGCTCAGTTATCGCAGTGGAGGATGCACAAAGTTAAGCCGGCAACCACGCGTACCCGTAAGGCCCGACCTCGACGGGGCCTAGGTCAACGGAGCGGTCGCTGAAATTGTGCAGGCACAAAAGGTCGCCGCGCTGGTAACCCAGCACGCTTTCTTTTCCGGTTTCCACCGGCTCGCAGGGTGCCGTGCCCAGCTCGGGGTGCGCGTGGCGCTCCGTGATCATGGTGCGCACGCTGTGCAGCAGGGAAGTGGCATCATTGAGCTGCGATTCCACGGACGTGCCGCCGACGATGGGCAGCCGCGCCGGGGTGCGGGCGCTAAAGCCCGCGGTTTCGCTATCGTCCCACTGCATAGGGGTGCGAACGGCATAGCGGTCCGGCAAAGAGGTGTCATCGAGCATGCCAATTTCATCGCCATAATAAATAAAGGGCGCGCCCGGCAGGGTCATCAGCAGCGAAAACATCAGCTCTACCTTGCGGCGGTCCCCGCCCATGAGCGGCATGAGCCGCCTGGCGATGCCCACATGCGCCCGCATCCCTTCTTCTGGCAGGTAGGTCTGATACATCAGCTCGCGGACGTCATCGTCGACCATTTCCAAGGTCAATTCATCGTGGTTGCGCAGGAAGGTACCCCACTGGCAGCCCTCGGGCAGCGGCGGTAGCTGGTCGAGGATGTCGTAGACGGGGGTGGCATCGCCAAGCGCGAGCGCCTGGTACAGCCGCGGCATGACCGGGAAGTTGAAGACCATGTGGAAGCGATTGCCGGAGCCGTAGTACTCCATCGTCTCCTTGGGTGGCTGGTTGGCCTCCGCAATGAGGACGGCCTCAGGATAGTGAGTATCCATAAAGGCGCGAATCTTTTCCACGAACTCCACCGTCTCCGGCAGGGATTCGCCGCCGAGCTCATCGCGCTCAAAGAGGTACGCGATGGCATCGAGTCGCAGGCCATCAAGGCCCTTGTCCATCCAGAAGGACAAGATATTAAAGACCTCATCCTGCACGTCCGGGTTATCGTAATTGAGATCCGGCTGGTGGGAGTAAAAGCGGTGGAAATAATACTGCTGGCGCTCCTCATCCCAGGTCCAGTTGGAGGTCTCGACGTCCGTGAAGATGACGCGGATTTCGGGGTAGCGCTCGGGGTCATCGCCCCAGACGTAGAAATCCCCAAACGGGCCATCCGGGTCGGAGCGCGAAGCCTGGAACCACGGGTGATCGGAGCTGGTGTGGTTGAGCGCCAAGTCCGTCATGATGCGCATATCGCGGCGGTGCAATTCCTCGACCAGTTCCTCGAAATCCGCCATCGTGCCGTAATCAGGGTGGATGGAATAATAATCGGCGATATCGTAGCCGTCATCGCGCAGCGGCGAGGCATAAAACGGCGAGAGCCAGAGGCAGTCCACGCCCAACCACTGGAGGTAATCCAGCTTGTCGATGACCCCGCGCAGCGTACCGATGCCCTTATTCTCGGCCTCGTTATTGCCGGAGTCCTTAAAGGAGCCCACGAGGGCTTGATAGAAGACGGCGTTGTGGTACCAGCTCATTGCAGATCCTTTCTTTTTGCCCGCCAGGCAAGGTAGGTCAGTGCGCACAGCGCGCCGGCCACTAGGCCGGGCCATACGGCGGGAGAGTCTTCAAATAGGTTCACTACGGCTTGGATAACCGCAAGGCACGCGAAGAAGCCGAGGAATCCGAGGAGCGAATCCCACAGCAGGGACCGGCGCATTAGGCCTTGACACCTCCTGCGGTAAGCCCGGCGACGATGCGGTGCTGGAAAATGAGCACCATGATGATAAGCGGAATGGTCACCAATGCACCAGCCGCCATGGTTGCGGCATAAGGGTACTCGAAGGCCGAGGGGCCCGAGAAACGGGCGATGGCCACCGTGACCGGCTCGGTGCCCGTCGTGGACAGCTGTTTGGCCAACATGAATTCATTCCACGTGGTGATAAAGGCAATGATCGCGGTGGTAAAGAGCGCCGGGGCGGCCAGCGGCAGGAGGATGAGCCGGAAGGCCTGGGCGCGCGACGCGCCATCCACGCGGGCGGCCTCCTCGAGCTCCCACGGCAGCTGCCGGAAGAAGCTGAGCAGGGTATAGACAGTCAGGGGCAGGGCGAAGGAGATATTCGGGATGATCATCGCGCGGTAGGTGCCGATCCACTCTAGGCGGCCAAAGAGCTGGAAGAGTGGGGTAACCAGCGCGATGGCGGGGAACATGGAGGCTGCCAGGATGATGCCGGTGACAATACCCTTGCCGGGAAAGTCATAGCGGGAGAGCGCATACGCGGTAAATACGCCGACCAAGACGGCTACCGCGGTGGTTGCGAGCGAGATGAACAGCGAATTGCCCAGCGCGCCGAGGAAATCATTGCCCTTATCCGTCGCGAGGGCATCGCGGAAATTATCGAGCGTGATATGCGTTGGCCAGGGCGTGGTATCAAAGGTGAATTCCTGGCTGCGCAGGGCGGTGACCACCATCCAATAAAAGGGGGCAAGGCCCCAGAACATGATGAAGATAATGCCCGCGTAGTGTCCGAATTTACGCATTATTTTGCACCCTTTCTACCGGAGACATCCGCGCCGAGGAAGCGGATGAGGATGAAGGCGACGAAGAAGATGAGCAAGAAGATAAGGGTGGACAGCGCCGAGGCGGAATTGAAGTTACCTTGGCGCATATCTTCCACCACCAGCTGGGAAATGGTGGCGGTAGGGGAGTTAGACGAGCTCGAAATCATGATGACGGGAAGGTCATACATACGCAGCGCATCCAGGGTGCGGAAGAGCACGGCCACCATCAGGGCTGGGCGCACCAACGGCAGGGTGATGCGGAAGAAGGTTTGGATGCGGTTGGCGCCATCGACGCGGGCGGCATCGTAGACATCCTTGGGGATCATCTGCAGGCCAGCCAGGATGAGCAGCGCCATAAACGGTGCGGTTTTCCACACGTCTGCAATGATGACGGCAAAGCGCGCATAAAACGGGTCCGTGGTCCAGGCGATATTCGCGCCCAGTAAGGAATTGACTATGCCGTCCGGGGCGAACATGAACTGCCACAGTTTGGCGGTCACGGCGGTAGGAATGGCCCAAGGGATAAGCACGGCGGCGCGCACTAAGCCGCGGCCGCGGTACTCGCCGTTCATGATGATGGCCATGAACATGCCGAGGATGGTCTCCAGGGCGACCGTGACCACGGTGAAAAACAGCGTGATTTTTACGGCCGGCCAGAAGTCGGTGGCGATAACACCGGGCGGGCACGTCGTGATTTCCCCCGCACCGGAAACACAACGGTTATTGATCCAGTACAGGTAATTGTCTAGGCCGGCGAAACCGCCTTCTTCAAAGATGCCCGTTTGTGGATTAAGCTGCCGGTTGCCCTGGAAAGACAGGATGACCGCGCGCACGATGGGATAGCCGATGATAATGCCCAGCACGATAAGCGCCGGGGCGATCAGCGCGGCCGGCCGCCCGAAATTGGCAAACCTGCTGGAGCTAGGGCTGCGCTTGGGTTTCTTCGATGATGGGTGCGTCTGTTGCGTCGGCGAAGTGGTGACCACGGTTATTCGCCTTTCTGGTTCAGATAATTTCTGGTGCGCTAGATTCTATCCCCAACTAGGGTGGGAAAACCACAAAGGGTGAGGCTATGGCGTATGCGCCTTCCTCACCCATTTGTGCACTAGCGGTTCGCTATGTATTTCTCGGTTTTCAGCGTGCTCCCTGCTCGTGGGATACGAGGGGCAAGGAGCGTATCTTTAACCCTGCGAAGCAGAGTCGATAGCCGCCTTCATATCGGAGGTGGCATCCTCGACGGACTTGCCATCGGTCAGCGCTGCATAAGCGTTGTCCTGAATGGCCTTAGAGATGGCGGAGTAGAACGGCGATACCGGGCGTGGTGCGGCATTTTCCAGGGATTCCTTCAGCGCTGGCAGGTAGGGGAATTCCTCCTGCAGCTGCGGGTCATCGTAGATGGAGGAAAGAACCGGCGGGAAGGACTGCTCAGCAAAGGACTTCTGGTTTTCCTCATTGATGATGAAGTTCATGAAGTCCAGGGCGGTGCCCTTGTTCTTGGAATTGATATTGATGCCGTTGTTGTAGCCGCCCAAGGTGGACACGCCAACGCCGTCCTTGCCCAGCGGTGCCTGGACCTCAACGTCGATGCCGGCATCTACGGCATTGGTGTACATGTAGGGCCAGTTTACTGCGAAGGCGGTCTTGCCCTCGGTGAAGGCCATGTTGGTCTCTTCCTCGGTGGCGGCGGTGGAGTCCTTGGAGATGATTTCGTCTTCATACGCATCCACCATGGCCTGCAGGCCTTCCTGGGCTTCCTTGGAATCGACGGTGGCATTGCCGTCATCGTCAAGCACCGAGCCGCCCCAGCCCTCCATGAAGCCGGCGGTGTTCAGAGCCAAGCCCTCGTACTGCTTGAGCTGGGTGGTCAGGCACTTCTTGCCATCTTCCAGGGCCTTGCAGGCGGATTCGAGGTCAGCGAATTTCTCCGGGGTAGCGTCCGCGAGCTCAGTATTGCGGAAGAGGAGCTGGCCATTGGTGTTTTGCGGTAGCGCATACAGCACGTCATTGTAGGTTGCCGATTCCACGGTGGCCGGCAAGAGCTCCGAAGTATCGGTCTCGAAGTCACCGTTGAGCGGCTGGAGCCACTGGTTGGCGGCGAATTCCGCGGTCCAGACCACGTCGAGGGCCATGACATCGTAGTCATCGTTACCGGCCTGGAGGGACTGCACGAGGGTCTCGCGCTGGGCATCTGCCTCGCCCGCGAGCTCCTTGAGCGTGACCTTTTCATCCGGATTTTCTTCATTCCACTTATCGATTATGGGAGTGATCTTATCCGTGTCGTTCTTGCCCATGGCAAAGGTGATGGGGCCGTGGGAATCAGCGCCGGAACCGGAACCGGATGCGGAGCCATCCGCGTTATCTGCACCATCATCAGACGTGGAGCAGCCGGCTAGTGCCAGTACCGCCGTGGTGGCGACTGTGGTGCGAATGAAGTACTTCTTCATGGGGAGATTCACCTTTCAGAAAGCTTGGGTGTTCCTTAAAAATAATTTACAAACACCGCGCGCAGAATAGATTTTGATTATTCACCTCTATACGGGGGTGCTTTAGGAGGCGGCGATGCGCTGCCCGGTTTCCGGATCGAAGCGGTGTGCCGCGCTTTCATCAAAGGTCAATACAACTTCCTCGCCGCGCTGTGGCGGGGTGCCTTCACAGCGCGCAACGAAACGCTCGCCACCCACCGTGGCGTAAACGAAGGATTCGGAACCCAATTCTTCAACCAGGTCGACCACGCCGCGCAGGCCCTCAGCACCCTCATTGAGGTGCATGTTTTCCGGGCGTACGCCCAGGCGCTCGCCGTTGTGGTCAAAGATATTCATCGCAGGCGAACCGATAAAGCCGGCCACGAACTCGTTGGCCGGTTCCGCATAAAGCTCGCGCGGCGGGGCAACCTGCTGCAATACACCATCTTTGAGCACGGCTACCCGGTGCCCCAGCGTCATGGCCTCGACCTGGTCGTGGGTGACATAGACCGTGGTGGTCCCAAGCCGTTGCTGCAGGCTCGCAAGCTCGGTACGAGTCTGCACGCGCAGCTTTGCATCCAGGTTAGATAGCGGCTCATCCATGAGGAAGGCCTTAGGATTGCGCACGATGGCACGGCCCATGGCCACGCGCTGGCGCTGACCGCCCGATAGGTCCTTGGGCTTGCGCTTGAGGAACTCGCTCAACCCCAGCATATCTGCTGCATCCTGGACTTTTTGCTTGATTTCGGCCTTCGGGAGCTTGGCCAGTTTGAGCGAAAAGCCCATGTTTTCTTCCACCGAAAGGTGCGGGTAGAGCGCGTAATTTTGAAAAACCATCGCGATATCGCGATCGCCCGGTTCAAGGCCCGTGACATCCGCATTATCGATGAGAATCCGGCCACTAGACGTTGGCTCAAGGCCCGCCAGCGCGCGCAGCGTCGTGGACTTGCCGCAGCCAGACGGACCCACCAAAACGAGGAACTCGCCGTCCGCGATTTCTAGGTCCAATTCCTTCACGGTGGGCGCCGCCGCGCCGGGGTAGGTGATATTTACCTTTTCAAAAGTGACCTTTGCCATGCGCAACACACTAGCACCACCGGCGGGCGGTATCTTGGAATCTATGACTGCACTTGATAAGCACCGCATTCGCACCGCCCTGGCAGAGGACTTCACCACCATCGATTTTGTGGATCAGACCGGTTCCACCAATACCGATCTGATGCAGGCCACCAATGTTGCCGATGGCACCGTGCTGCTTGCCGATGAGCAGCTGTCCGGCAAAGGCCGCCTCGGCCGGGCATGGACGGCGCCGGCCGGCTCCCAAGTGATCTTTTCCGTGCTGCTCTTGCCCGATTCCCTCGACTACTTAGGCACCTTGCCGTTGGCCGCAGGCCTAGCCGTGACCGATTCCATCGAGGGCTCCGTGCTCAAGTGGCCGAATGATGTGCATATTGATGGCAATAAGCTTTGCGGCATCCTTGCTGAGGCCGGTCCAGTGGGCCAAGCCTTCAAGTCCGCACCGAAGACCGAGGTCAATAAGACTGAACTCAATAAGACTGAGTTGAACAAGGCTGAGGTCAATAAAGCCGAGCTAAATAAGGCCGTCGGCGGGCAGGAGCCCTCCGCGCGCGTGGTCGTGGGCATGGGCATTAATGTCACGCTCACCCGCGAGGAATTGCCCATCGAAAAGGCGACCTCGCTGGCGCTTGAAGGCCGCGATACCGACCGCACCGAGCTGGCCATTACCGTGCTGAAAAACCTGCGCCGGCGCATTACGCAGTGGGAGAACCAGGATCCGCAGCTGATGCAGGATTACCGCGCGGTGTGCTCATCCATTGACCAAGAGGTGCGGCTGGAGACCCCGACTGGCGATGTCATCGGCCGCGTCGAGGGCATCGGCGATGACGGCCGCATTAACGTCGCGGGCGAGTACTACTCCGCCGGCGACGTGACGCATCTGCGTCCGGCGCGATAAGCGCCGCACGATAGGCATCGCGCGGCAGGCGCTGCGGAATCCGCGCAGTCCGAGAAGCACTGCCTCGCACTGGTACTATCCATGGCTATGGGATTGATGAAGATGGGCCAAGGCGAGGTAAAGCGCGCGGACGTATCCGCGCCGTTTCGCGCGCTCGTTTTCCCATTCTTGGAGCTCATCCTCATCACCGGCGTGCTGTGGATTGCCATCGGCTGGTGTGATGCCGAGGGGGTAGAACCAATACTGCGCAATGGGCTCGTCGTTTTGTGGGCTGGGCTGAGCACGTGGCGCTTCCTTATTCCTTTATATAAGGCCCGCCGCAAGCGGTTCATCGTTACCAATCGCCGCGTCATCGTGCGAGAGGGCCGCCACATCGATTCGATTCCGCTGGAAGATATTCGCGGCGCCCGCAAGCGCCGCGGCGGTATCTCCATTGCGCTCAACGGCTGGGACAGGGCCATGTATTTTCCCACCGTGGCCAAGTCAAAGCAGGTGGCGGAGATTATTAATGATCGCCCCTGGTTTTAACCTCGGTGGAGTGCAATTGCTTATCAAGATCCTCCGGCGCGAGGTTTGCGCGGCCGAATTCTTGGGTCAGCGGCAGGCGTAGTTCTAGATCGGAACCGGGGCAGAGCTCGATTGTCGCCTCATCCACGGTGTAATCCAGCACGTGTCCGCCGGACTTACGCGCGGCGTCGATAAAGTGCACGTGGCAGCCGGGCACCGAAATTCCGCGCTCATATACGGGAGTGCGGAAGCCGCCGATGACGCCTTCGACATCGCTAAAGTGCATTTCTTTATCGCCGCCGACCGCCTTGGTCATTGGGGGATAGGGCTTGGTTTGTTTGACCACGGTGCGCGTTGAGACTTCAGAAAACCTGCCCGTGATGCGGACGGCGTACATGTAGTTGGCGGAAGGCTCCACCTCGTCGATGAAGGCGGAAAGCTCGTTGCGGCGCAGGCCCCGTGGGGCATCGACAAGAATGCGCGGCACAAAGTTGGTGGCCACGGCATAGGGGGTTTGCTGGTCCAGGTCCGCAACCCGCGCGGAGCCATCGCCGCGCAGCTGGTAGCAGGTCCCGTCCAGGATGATCATTTCACCATCGAGGCCGTTAAAGGTACCGATGCCAAAATTGCCCTTTCCTAGCAGCTCAGAGATGGTCATCTCGCCGTCATAAATGCCATCAAGGAGGGCGCTCATGAGGGAGTTCTGGAAGATCGAATGACGGGTAAACATGGTATCCAAGCTAATATTGTGGGCGTGAGTGTCTCAAAACCTATTGTAACTGTCTGTGGCGATGGTCAGCTGGCGCGCATGATGCAGCCTGCCGCCGCTGAACTCGATATTCATCTGCGGATTCTTGCTGGTAGCCCGGATTCTTCGACCGCGCAGGTTACCCCGGACATCGTGGTGGGCGATTACCACAAGTACGAGGATCTGCTCGCGGCAGCCCGCGGCGCGGATGCGGTTACCTTTGAGCATGAGCACGTGCCCAATGAGCATTCCGCCGCGCTTATTGATGCCTCCTTTAACGTCCAGCCCCAGCCCAGCGCCCTGCGCTATGCCCAGGACAAGCTGGACATGCGCGAAAAGCTTTCCGCTCTTGGGGCGCCCGTTCCGCGGTTTAGTGCCATCGAATCAGTCGCCGATGCCCGCGCTTTTTTCGATGCCGTAGACGGGCGCGTCTGCCTCAAGGCCCGCCGCGGTGGCTATGACGGCAAGGGCGTGTGGTTCCCTTCGGATGCTGATCTCGATGACCTCGTTGCCGAGCTATTAGATGCCGGCACGCCGCTCATGGCCGAAGAGAAAGTGGATCTGACCCGCGAGCTATCCATCTTGGTAGCGCGCCGCCCATCCGGTGAGGCCAAGGTCTGGCCCATTACCCAGTCCCGCCAGGCCAACGGCATCTGTGCCGAGGCCATCGCGCCCGCGCCCGATCTCTCGCCTAAGCTGGCCGAACGCGCCTCTGCGCTGGGTCTAAGCATTGCCGAATCCCTTGGCGTGACCGGCGTGCTGGCCGTGGAGCTTTTCGCCTTCAACGGTGAAGGTGGCGAAGATATCTCCATTAATGAATTGGCCATGCGCCCGCACAATACCGGCCACTGGACCCAGGATGGCTGCGTGACCTCGCAGTTTGAACAGCACCTGCGCGCCGTACTCGACCTGCCCTTGGGTGCGGTGGACGCCCTCGCCCCGGTGACCGTTATGGCCAATGTGCTCGGCGCGGATGAAAATCCCAAGATGCCTATGCCGCAGCGCGTGCGCGAGGTCATGGAACGCTACCCACACGCCAAGATTCACCTGTACGGCAAGGACCACCGCGCTGGCCGTAAGATCGGCCACGTCAATGTCGCTGGTACTTCTCTTGAGGAGACCCGCGATGCTGCTGGCCAAGCTGCGCACTTTCTCATGCACGCGACCTGGGCTTAACCAATTCTAGAAAGGACATTATGGAACCGCAGGTAGGAATCATCATGGGCTCAGACTCGGATTGGCCCACCGTCGAACCGGCTGCGCAGGTCCTCGCGGACTTCGGCATCCCCTTTGAGGTTGGCGTGGTCAGCGCTCACCGTACCCCAGAAAAGATGCTGGTCTATGCCAAGGGCGCGCACTCCCGCGGCCTGAAGACCATCATTGCTTGCGCCGGCGGTGCTGCCCACCTGCCGGGCATGGTTGCTGCGGCCACGCCGCTGCCCGTCATCGGCATTCCGCGCGCACTTAAAGATCTCGATGGCCTAGATTCCCTTCTTTCCATCGTGCAGATGCCCAGCGGCGTACCCGTTGCCACGGTGTCCATCGGAGGGTCGAAGAATGCTGGCTTGCTAGCCGCCCGCATCTTGAGTGCCGGCGACCCCGCATTGCAAGACAAGATGGTTGCCTACCAAGAACAGATGGCGGACGAGGTTGAGCAAAAGGATAAGAACCTGCGCTCGAAGCTGCTAGGGGAGTAGTCACTAGCACGCCGTGTCCAAAACAACCGCGTTTCTCCAATTTTGGGCCCGATTTTTATAAGAACGCGGTTGTTTTGGACATTTTTGTATGATTGCGTAGGTTTCCTGGCTCCTAGGGCGTTCATCGGGCGGCGCTGCGTTCAAAACAACCGCGTTTCTTCATTTTTCGGCCTGATTTTTAGAGGAACGCGGTTATTATGGACGCCTCAGGGCTGAGGTCGGTGGCACGTGGCCCTGCGAGTCCGCGCTGCCCCACTTACACTTCCACTCGGGGCGTAAGTGCTCCGAGGGGGAGTAGATGAAGGAACTTTTAGTATCGGGGTTGAATCAAAGGCAACTGAGGTCCGGTCTGGCCAGCGGCAAGATAATTAAAAATCGCCGTGGGCTGTATACGTGGCGGAAACCTACGCCATTCGAGCTTGCTCGCATCGTGCATGAAAAATGGCCTGGAATAATGCTCGCGGGGAAATCTGCGGTTGAGCTCTATTCCAAGAAGGAACTGACCTTTCCGCTGCATTGTGCCTACGAGCACCCGCTAGCCAACTCCACTTGGTTAAAAGTGCAGCGTACGCGTCAGACAACGACCTTTAGCCATGAAGGCGTTCTGAAGCGTCCTGGGTTTAGTTCCTACCTCAGCTAAGGAAGGATTGAACTATGCCTAGAAAGTATTCCGTCGAGTTCAAGGAGAAGGCGGTCCATC
>NZ_KI515749.1:718326-857752 GCF_000478095.1 Corynebacterium sp. KPL1824
CCCCACAGGAAGTAGAAACCGAGTACTATCTCACCCAGCCCATCAACACAGGGCTGTAAAAGAAGCGGAACTAAACCCAGGACGCTTCATTCCCGTGCAGAATCCGCTTTTGGCTGCGGGAGAAGTAAGCGAAGCGGACGCGGTGGCGATGCTAGAAGCGCGCTATCAGACGCGACGCGGGAAACAAGCCCTAGAGAAGGAACGGGGCGCTATCTCTCGGGTACCAGCAAGGGTTAAAGAATTGGTGAAAAAGGCCGCCATCGGTGCCGATAGTGAAGTGGAGAGAAAGGTGACCCGCGCATTGCAGAAGCGCGGTAAAAAGGTGCAGGTTAACCACCAAATCGGTCCGTACCTGTGGGACATTGTGGTGGGTAAGGTGGCGGTAGAGATTGATGGTTACGACTACCACAAGGCTGAAGACCTAGGGACCTTCATTAAAGACCGATGGAAGGGAAATAACGCTGCGTTGAAAGGCTATACGGTGTTGCGGTACTCGGGAAGCTGCGTGAAGCACCACTTAGTTGATGTAGTACAGCAAATAATCGAAGCAGACGAGGACCGCACCAACTTCACGTCGCACGTTCACAAGCCCGTGTGGCAGTGGCATTGGATTCTTGCCGGATTTGAGTCCGAACCAATCTACGGCTAGATACCACCGAACACAGTTCTATTTCTGCGTGACCTCTGGCAACCTCGAAGAGGTCGTGGGATAGGACGGCTGGGCGCCGGCGCTGGTGGCGGCGAAGGCACCGACGCGGGCGGCAAAGGTGGCGGCATCGACAAGCGTGGCGCCTTCAAGGAGTTTGGTGCAAAATGCTCCGGCAAAGGCATCACCGGCGCCGGTGGTATCGACCGCAGTGATCTGTGGGGTGAGGATGTCCGTGTTGGATTCGGGCGTTGCCACGTAGGCGCCTTCGGCCCCGAGGGTCAGCACCACCGATTTAAAGCCGGCGGAGACGAGGCGGTGGGCGAGCTCGCGCGGGGTGCCGGTGGAAGAAAGGCCCAGTTGCTCAAGGATGAGGCCGGCCTCGTGCTCGTTGGCCATGAGGGGATCGGCCTGCAGGAGGGCGTCGCGGTCCACCTCGATGACCGGGGCGAGGTTGACGACTACGCGTCCTTGGGCGGCATCGACAGCAGCTTTGAAACCGGAGGCGGGGATTTCGCCCTGGAGCAAGACTACGTCCGCATCGGCGATGGTGGATTGGCGGGCGGTGACGAAGGGGGCATCGACAAGAGCGTTGGCGCCGGGGGAGATGACGATGGTGTTTTCGCCATCGGCGGAGACGGTGATGACCGCCAAGCCGGTAGTGGTATCGGACTGTTCCACCGCGCTGAGATCGATGCCGGAGCTGTGCATGTAGTGCATGGCGGGCTCGGCGTAGGGGTCGGAGCCAACCGCGCCGACGAATGCTACATTGGCGCCCAATTGCGCGGCGGCGACCGCCTGGTTCGCGCCCTTGCCGCCAGCGAGGATCTCGCCGCCGGAGCCCAGCAGGGTTTCGCCGGGGTGCGGGTGGCGTTCGGCGTGGACAATAAGGTCAGCATTAATCGAGCCGACGACGGTGAGTTTGCTCATTGGAAATCCTCCACGGTGTCTTTGGTGACGGTAATAACCTCAACAGGAACATTCTTTTCTGCGCTCTCGCCATGTAGAAGCGCTGCTGCTTGTTCAATTGCGCGGGCACCAAGCTCGGCAGGCTGCTGGGCGATCGTTGCCTCCAGCTTGCCATCTTTTACAGCTTTGAGCCCGTCAAAAGTGCCATCGAAGGCAACAATTTTGACTTCCTTGCCGGCTCTGGAGCCGAGGGCTTCAACAGCACCTAAAGCCATCTCATCGTTTTCTGCAAAAATGGCGCTGATATTCGGATTCGCCTGCAGCAGATTGGTCGTTACGTTGAGGCCTTCAGTGCGGTCGAAATTCGCGGACTGTTTGCCGGCGATCTTGATGCCGGGGTACTGCGCGATCCTTTCCTCAAACCCCTTGCCTCGTTCGCGCGAGGCAGAGGTACCAGCGGTTCCCTGCAGGATCAGAATTTCGCCCTCTTCTCCGATCAATTCTGCGAGTTTATCCGCCGCTTGGGCGCCACCGGCCTCGTTATCAGAAGCAACCATGGAATCTAGTTCCACGCCGTTGACGTCTCGGTCGACTCCGATGACTGGCACACCATCATTTTTGATGCTGCGTACAGCGGGGCGACGGCATCAGAGTCGGTGGGATTAATGACCACCACTTTTGCGCCCATGGATGTCGCATTTCCCAACTGATTGACCTGTTGAGCCGGGTCATCGGAGGCATCTTGGATATCGAGGGGAACGTCGAGCTCTTTGGCCTTATCCTGCGCGCCGTGGAGTAATTCTACGAAGAATGGATTAGTTTGCGTCGATACGGACAGGGTGATGCGGTTTCGATCCTCCTCGGAGCGGTTGCACGAGGCTAGACCCAACGCTAGTGCTGGGACGATAAGTGAGACTAAAAGTTTCTTCATGGTCTCCTGCCTAATTCGCGGTCTTATTACGGAATACGTCGAAGCCCACGGCTAGGGCGATGACCAAGCCGATGACAATCTGCTGCCAGAAAGAAGAAACATTGAGCAGATTCAATCCGTTGCGAATCACGGCCAAAAGGATGGCGCCAACGAGTGTGCCCGTGGCTTTGCCTTGTCCGCCGGAAAGGGAGGCACCACCAATGACAACGGCTGCAATAGCATCTAGCTCATAGCCGGTTCCGGCTTGTGGCTGTGCGGATTCAAGGCGGCCCGCCATAACCATTCCTGCCCAGGCGGCGAAAAATCCGGAAAGCGCGAATACTGCGATTTGGATACGCCTTACTGGCAGACCAGACAGGCGCGCGGCTTCAAGGTTTCCGCCGATGGCATACATCGAACGGCCAAGGACGGTGCGCTCTAAGATAAACCAACAAATAACGCCAGCGATGACCATCATGATGATGGGAACAGGGAAGCCGAATACGTCACCGCCGAAAGCGTTAACTGTGGGTGCAGTTTCGATGGGCGAACCCTGTGAAATTACGAGCGTGATGCCGCGGGCGATGGACATCATGGCTAGAGTGGCGATGAATGACGGAATTTTTCCCCAAGCAGTGGCCATACCGCAGATAGCACCGGCGAGCGCACCGACGAACAAACCGATAAGCAGAGTAAGCCAGCCGGGAAGCCCAGCGTTGGAGAACATGTAGGCCGAAACCATTGCTCCCAAGGCCGCCACCGAGCCAACAGAAAGGTCAATGCCTGCAGTGACGATGACGAAAGTCATGCCGAAGGCCAAGATGGCCACCGTGGCAGCTTGAATACCTACGTTGAGGAGGTTAGCCACCGTAAGGAAATAGGGAGTGGCGATAAAGAGCGCGATACACAAGGCGATGAGCCCCACGAGCGCGCCATTATTCATGGCCCAGTTGGCAATGCGATTCTTGGTCATGAGTAGTCCTTATTTTGTAGAGGCGGAGGGTGATGCGGCGGATTCGGTGTTGACCTCGGAGACGTCCGTAGCCGCAGCTACGTTAGAAACCGCCAAGGCCATGACTTCATCTTGAGTGGAATCCTTGGGCAGTTGTCCTACCAGCTGGCCCCCGGACATTACGAGGATGCGGTCAGACATGCCGAGAATCTCAGGCAGATCCGAGGAAACCATGAGTACTGCTCCGCCTTCTGCAGTTACTTCGTTGATGATGTTGTAGATTTCTACCTTTGCACCAACATCGACGCCGCGAGTTGGTTCATCAAGCAATAAGACTTTGGAGCCGGCCAGTACCCACCGACCGAACACAGCCTTTTGCTGGTTACCACCCGAGAGATCACGGATGGGTTGGTCCAGCCCGGCCATCCGGATCCGAAGGGTTTCGGCAACCTCACCGGCTCGTCGGTGTTGCCCCTTGCGGTCTGCGAGCCCTGCCTTCGCCGTGGGATACAAGGTGGCAAGACCAAGGTTGTCGGATACTGAGGCATCGAGGATCAAGGCCTGTGATTTACGGTTTTCCGGAATATGGCCTACCCCTGCGGCGATGGAGGAACTGATATCGCCGTTGGGTAGAGCGTTTCCTTCGACATGTATCGTGCCCGAATCATACGAATCCGCCCCGGCGATAGCGCGGATAATCTCTGTACGGCCCGCTCCCACAAGGCCGGCCAGCCCGACCACTTCGCCGGCGCGCACTTCAAACGAGACATCGTGAAATGCGCCTTCGGAGGACAGGTCTTTAACTTCAAGCAGTGCCTCGCCAGGCTGAGCCGAAGCTTTTCGCGGATACTGATTTTCAATCTCACGGCCAACCATGAGGCGCACCAGCTCGTCCTTTTCGGTATCAGCGGGGACTTCAGCGATGAAGGCGCCGTCTCGCAGCACACTGATGGTTTCTGCGATTCGCGCCAGTTCATCGAGGTGATGGCTGATAAAAACCATCGCGACGCCCTTGGCTTTAAGGTCCTCTAATACCGCGAAAAGGGCATCGACCTCTTTGCCCGTCAATGCCGCGGTTGGCTCATCAAGAATGAGGATGCGCGCATTCATCGATAGGGCTTTGGCTATTTCTACCAATTGCTGCTTGGCGATGCCCAGCTCGCTTACCGGTTGATTTAAATCAACGTCCAAGCCGATGAGGTCTAATGCTGCTTTAGCTTGTGCTTTGAGGTGTTTTCTGTTGACTAGGCCAAACTTATTCGGCGTCCGCCCGAGCATGATGTTTTCTGCCACAGACATCGTGGGAACGAGGTTGAGCTCTTGATGGATTGTGGCGATGCCAAGCGCTTCGGAGGCTTTAGTATCGGGGATTTTTAACTTCGGATCCATCAATGAGGATTCGTCCTGAATCCGGCTCGTGTACGCCTGCGATCATCTTGATGAGTGTGGATTTCCCGGCACCATTTTCACCGAGGAGGGCTTGAATCTGCCCATAGCGTACGTCTAAATCTACGCCTTTGATGACCTCGACTGGTCCGAAGGACTTAGTAACGTTGTCGAGTTTGAGGACGGTATCGCTCATGTGTTTTCTCCCTGCACCTCGTGGGCTGTGGACATCCGCGGAATATAGCGGGTGGGAAGGATTTTTCCTTGGGGTTGTCGTTTGTCTTCGATGGATGCGATGAGTTCAGCAGCGGCGGTTCGGCCCATGCAGGCGACATCTTGGTCCACCACGGAAATTGGGGCTGCTTGAAACCGCAGATAGATAAAATCATCGAAACCAACGAGCGCTACTTCTTGGCCGATGGCTTTACCGGCGTTATGGCAGGCCTCTAATGCGCCGGCAGTCATCATGAAATCCCCGGCAACAATTGCGGTGACTTCTGCTTGCAGCAGTTCGATGGCGCCCTTATAGCCTTCCTTGTGCCGAAAGTTGCCTTGGTGGATGTGTATATCCATTCCCTGAGCGGCCTGCTTAAACACTTCGAGGCGCTGGCGACCAGTAGATGTTTCCTGCGGCCCTGAGAGATAACCAATCTTGGTATGGCCCTTGTCCTTGAGTTGGGCCACGGCGTCGTTGATTCCAAGGGAGGGGTCCGAAACCACGGCTGGCAGCGAGTCGAGTTCGCGGTCAATGAGAACGAGGGGGCGTTGTTCCTGCGATTGCGCCAGGGCATCCTTTGCTCCAGAGAGTGGTACGGCGATGATGCCGTCGACTCGTCGTTGTCCCAATGCTTCCAGTGCTGTCACTAGGCGTTCCGGATCTTCCCCGCAACTGGTAATGATGGTGGCGATGCCTTGGGCGTTTGCTTCTTTTTCCACCGCTGCTGCCATGGCGGCGAAGTAGGGGTTATCCAGGTTGGGAATGATGAGCCCGATGGCGTGTGAGCGCGCGCTGCGCAGGGCCCTCGCTTGAGCATTGGGCCTGTAATTAAGCTTATCGGCGATGTCTTGAACCCGAGTCCGCGTGGCTTCTGAGATCGAGGTATTTCCCGCCAAAGACCGTGAGGCGGTGGAAATGGACACCCCAGCAGCCGCGGCGACGTCTTTCAGCGTGGTTGTAGCCATGCCGAGCTCCTCATTGGTGGGGAATAAACGACTAAGTGTGCAATCGTTTGCACGATTATTTTAACTCTACGGTTTGGCTCTTATCAGTGTCAAGGGTTCCCGCCGGTCTAAGCTAATAATCATGGAACATTCCCAGCGCGATCCGCTCCTTGTTTTGGGCTCCCGTGTCACCCACGGCCATCCGGGCGCCATGCTGCGGTCTCGCTTGGATAAGGCACTCGAGCTCTATTCTGGGCAGACGGTCATCGTCTCTGGCCGAGGGGAAGCGGGCGCGATGGCTGAGTACTTGTTCCAGCGGGGTGTGGATCCTGCGGATGTACTTGTGGAACCGGCCGCTACCAGTACAAATGAGAACCTAGAAAACGCGCACAGCCTCGCACCAGATGCTGTGTTGCAGGTGGTTACCAACGATTTCCATGCACTGCGCACCACATTGTGGGCTTGGTACTTGGGGATCGCGATTAACGTTCATCCCGCGCGCACGCCGTGGCTTTCGATGCCGAGCAATTACCTGCGCGAGGTTGTGGCGACCCCGCATTCCGCGGCGCGCATCCTGTGGCGGCGACTGCGCAAGTAGTGGGAAGCGATTGTGCAGTGGGTGATCTCGTCTGGCTTGGACTGCTGGGAGGCTAGTATTCCTCGCATTCTGGGGGAGAGGTAAAAATCAATCTCAGGCATGTGGGTACACAATGGTGTGGGTATGTACACCGCAGTAGCCCTGAAATGGGTCAATCTTGCAGTGGCCGAGCTGGCCAAATACCCCTTTTAAGGAGATGGTTGTGCAAACGATTGACTTGATTTTGCGCGAGATCTTAAGCTGATTTCAACCACACGTTATAGCCAGAAAGGTCGTTAATATGACCGGTTATACATCGAATGAAGAGCGCGCCGACATTGAGTGCGTCAGCATCTCTCATGGCGAGTACATAGCCGAAATTGCCCTATGGGGCGGCGGCGTGAAATCCCTGACCTTTCGGGGACGGCCGCTGCTAGAAAACTACAAGGACAAGCCCCCGATGATGGCCGGGGTGGTACTAGCGCCGTGGCCTAACCGCACTGAAGACGGTCAATTCACCTGGCAGGGCGAGCACTACCAGCTGAACATTACAGAACCAGAGCGCAATAACGCTATTCATGGGCTTGCAGTGGACTGGTGGAAGTTAATTGAACAGCATAAGGACGAGGTCACGCTAACTTTTAGCATTGGGCCCCACAATGGCTGGCCTTGGACTGTAGAGCTAGTGGCCACCTACGCTGTGGATGACAGCGGCTTGCATTCTCATCTGAAGGCCGTGACCGAGCACGCCGAGGACATCCCATTTGCTTATGGGCTTCACCTCTACCTGTCTGCGCAGGGTGCGCCCACCCACGAGTGCGTGCTCAACCTGAATGTGGATGAGCACCACCTTCTGGATGAAAGAAACCTGCCCACCGGTGAGGTGCGCCCGGCGAAGTTGGTGGACACACCGCTGGACCGTGTGAACTGGGATGACTGTTTTCACGGACACGGCCCGCTTGTAGCGGACTATACCGCCGATGGCCGCGGGGTCCGCTTGGCCATGGATAGCGGTGTGGAGTGGGTGCAACTGTATACACCGGAGAATTTTCCCCGCGAAGTAGCACCATCGGGCAAGGCCTTGGCAGTTGAACCTATGAGTGCGCCACCTAATGCCTTGCGCAGTGGGATAGATCTTGTGCGACTAAAGCAGGGGAAACCGCACGTTTTTAGCCTGCATTTGTCTGCCGTAGAAAAATAAAATCGAGAAAGGTCAGCGATGGAAACAGCTGAATCCGTATTGAGGCTGGATGCCTCATGGGTGGACTACCTCTTGGTAGCCATTTACTTCCTATTCGTTTTGGGCATCGGCTGGGCGGCAAAGGCCCGGGTCTCAAACTCCATTGACTTCTTTCTATCCGGAAGGGGTCTGCCGGCTTGGGTAACCGGGTTGGCCTTCGTTTCCGCCAATCTGGGTGCGGTAGAAATTATTGGTATGTCCGCCAATGGTGTGGAGTATGGCTTCCAGACCATGCACTACTTCTGGATCGGTGCCGTTCCCGCCATGGTATTTCTTGGCATCGTGATGATGCCGTTTTATTACGGCTCCAAGGTGCGTTCGGTCCCAGAGTTCATGCGCAAGCGGTTTGGCAACGCAGCACACTTGGTGAATGCGATTTCCTTTGCCATCGCTCAGCTGCTTATCGCCGGAGTGAACCTGTATCTCTTGGCCACCATCGTGGAAGCCTTGTTGGGCTGGCAGATGTGGGTATCTCTGCTGGTAGCAGGACTCATTGTGCTGTCCTACATCACGTTGGGTGGCCTATCGGCAGCGATTTATAACGAGGTATTGCAGTTCTTCGTCATCGTGGCTGCACTGGCGCCGCTGACCATCATCGGCCTTAACCGGGTCGGTGGATGGAGCGGTTTGAAGGATGCCGTGGCTGAAGAATCTCACTTCCACACCTGGCCGGGTACGGAGATTTCCGGTTTCGATAACCCGGTATGGTCCGTTATCGGCATCGTCTTGGGATTGGGCTTTGTGCTGTCTTTCGGCTACTGGACCACGAACTTCGTCGAGGTGCAGCGAGCAATGGCCTCAGATTCCATTTCCGCTGCTCGCAAGACTCCGATTATCGGTGCCTTCCCAAAGATGTTTATCCCATTCTTGGTGGTAATTCCGGGCATGGTGGCTTCGGTATCGGTTGCGGACCTGATGGAACAACGGGCTGAACCGAATGATGCCATCTTGTTGCTGATGCGTGATTTGCTGCCTAATGGCCTTTTGGGCGTGGCCATTGCGGGCTTGTTGGCATCCTTTATGGCTGGTATGGCCGCCAATATCTCTGCCTTTAACACAGTTATGTCCTATGACATCTGGCAAACGTATGTGGTTAAGGATCGTGAGGACGATTATTACCTCAAGTTCGGGCGATGGGCTACGGTAGCGGCGACGGCGATTGCGATTTTCACCGCGTTGTTGGCGAAAAACTTTGGCAATATCATGGATTACCTGCAAACGCTCTTTGGATTCTTTAATGCGCCGCTCTTCGCCACGTTCATCTTGGGCATGTTCTGGAAGCGGATGACTCCGCACGCCGGTTGGTCGGGCTTGGTTGCCGGTACGGCTTCGGCGATTGCGTTCTGGTACGTAGCTACCTTCACTGACGCCATTAATCTTCCGGGGCAGGGAACTGCGTTCGTTGCTGCTGGTGTCGCCTTCGTTGTGGATATCCTTGTGTCCATCATCGTCAGCATGTGCACCCAGCCCAAACCTGACAGCGAGCTCGTGGGCTTTGTTTCTTCCGTGACGCCTAAGGGCCACTTCGAGGATTACACCGAAAAGTCCCTGCCGTGGTACCAGCAAACTGTCCCATTGGGCATTATCTGCCTCGCCATGGCCGTCGGCCTCAATATCATCTTTGCCTAAGGAGTAGCTCATGTCTGATAAAAAGCACGCAGGCGCGTTTGACCTGCGCAATGTGATTGGCGCCTTATTAGGCCTGTACGGAATTATTCTCATTGCTTGTTATTTCTTCCTTGACCCTGGCGTCAACCCGGATACCGCAATGCCAAAAGAGGCGGCGAATAACCTGTGGGCAGGCCTGGCAATGCTCGCGGTAGCAGCGCTTTTTGTTCTGTGGGCGCGCCTGAAACCAATCAGGATCCCAGGAGAAGAGTAATGGTTGATATCACCCATGCCACGCTTGCCGATGGCCGCGAGATCATCTACTTCGACGACCAACCTCACCCCGATCGCGTGCTTGATGATGCCCGCGATATCCCCGCCGTCGCTCCTGCTTCTGAAATGCGCCGTGATCCGTTGACCGGCGATTGGGTTGCTTTTGCCGCACACCGCATGAACAGGACCTTCATGCCGCCGGCAAATGAGAACCCTCTAGCCCCGACGCGGCCAGACCAACTGCCTACTGAGATTCCCAGCCCCAGCTATGACGTGGTGGTTTTTGAAAACCGCTTTCCCTCTTTCTCCATGGCCGCCACGATTGAGGAACCGGATAAAGATGAGCTCCTCGGCATGGTCCCGCGCTTGCCAGCCCAAGCCCGTTGCGAGGTGGTGTGCTTTACCGAAGACCCAACCCTTTCATTCCGCGATCTGCCTGAATCCCGTATTCGCACCGTGATCGAGGCCTGGGCACACCGCACCGCCGCATTATCCGCCATCGATGGAGTACAGCAAGTATTCCCCTTTGAAAATCGCGGGGAAGAAATTGGGGTTACCCTCCAGCACCCGCATGGCCAGATTTATTCTTACCCGTTCCTTTCCCCGCGGTTGCGCTCCATTGTGGATTCGGTTCGCGCCTATGACGGCGATCTTTTCCAGGAGCTTCTCGATAGGGAACGGGAAGCAGGTGATCGCATCATTGCGGAGACGCAATATTTCACTGTCTTCGTCCCCGCGGCCGCTAAATGGCCGCTTGAGGCGATGGTTCTGCCCAATGACGATGTCCCAGACTTTTCGGCGCTTAATGAAGCACAACGCGCCGACCTTGCTGGAGTGCTGAAAAAGCTTTATTCCGCGGTCGATCGCTTTTTTGAGGGCGTGGAAAAGACACCATATATTGCCGGCTGGACACAAGCCCCGGTGGATCCGGAGCTACGTTCGGGCGTCCGCATGCATTTGCAGCTATTTTCGCTCATGCGCTCGCCAAATCGCATGAAGTATCTTGCCGGGTCTGAATCCGCGCAGGGAGTGTGGATTAATGACACCACGCCGGAACGTATTGCAGCGCGATTCAAGGAGGTTTGGGATGCCTAAATGGTTTACTGCGCGCACGGACGAGGAACTTGCAGCCGCTGCCCGTCGGCTTTTTGCGGCGACTTTCGCTGACGATGAGACAGGTGCTGCTGCCCCCGAGCCGGTAGGGGTGTGGGCTGCTCCGGGGCGGGTAAACCTCATCGGCGAGCATATTGACTATGCCGGTGGCGCATCCATTCCTTTTGCCTTGGAACAAAATACGGCCGTAGCTGTGCGCCCGCGTACAGATGGCGCACTACGCATCGCTTCGGAATTCGATGGTTCCGTCGCGCAGGCCTGTGTTCCGTTTTCTAGCGTGAAACCGGGGCATCCTGCTGACTGGTCAGGCTATATCGCTGGCACCATCTGGGCGGCGGTCGAGGCCGATTTATTGCAGTGCACTGGGCTCGATATCGCGATTGTATCGGACGTTCCTGTTGGTTCTGGTCTATCCAGTTCTGCAGCGTTGGAGTGCTCTATTGCCGTAGCAGCTTATGAACTCGACCATGGGTGTTTACCCGATGATGCTGCTAGAGCGCAGCTCGTCCAAGCCTGCATCCGTGCTGAAAATGAGGTGGTGGGCGCCTCCACCGGGGGACTGGATCAAAATGCCAGCCTCTTTGGGCAGCGCGGAAAGGCCCTATTTCTCGATTTTTCTACCGGAGCCGTCGAACGCATCCCCTTCGATATCGCCTCCCAGGACTTGGTGCTGCTCATTGCGGATACCAATGCGCCACACACGCTTTCCGATGGCCAGTATGCCTCCCGCCGCGGGATTATCGATGATGTGCAATCCGCGGCTGGGTGCACCATCCGCGATATTCCGGATGCTGTGGATTTTGCCGCAACTGTTGCCGAAAAGTCCTCGGATTCGGCCGAGCTGTACCAAAGGCGCGTGCGCCATGTGGTGGAAGAAACCGAGCGCACCTTGAGCGCTGCTTCCGCCTTGTGCGCATCCGATATGGATACATTTCGCCAGCTGATGCGCGATAGCCATGTCTCGCTGCGGGATTTTTACGAGGTCACAACGCCCGAACTCGACTCTGCTTTTAACGCGGCAGGTGAGCTCGGTGCGCGCATGACTGGCGGTGGCTTTGGCGGCGCAGTTATCGCCCTAATAGCGAAGGACGACGTAGACGCGACCGCGCAGGCCATTGAAGAAGCAGCGGCACAGCAAGGCTTTCCCGCTCCGACCTTCGTGGTGGCCCGCCCCGGAGAGGGCGCGCGCCGATTACACTAAGCGTGCTGCGGCGGAAACCGTTACCGGGGCTTTACCGCCTTGAGCGCCTTGCTGATCCCGCTTTGCAAAGTAGGCCGTGACTGCTTCATGGGGTGGGCAATGGCGCGCAGCCCCATATACGCAATCTGATCGGCGGCGCGATTGAGCGGATCCCCAGCATGGCCGAGGACTCGGCGGATATCCACCTCGCAGGTGCCTTCTAGGTCGCCCCAAGCCTGCTGGAATCGGGAGCGCGCGCCAGAGGATACCCCGCGCCACCTGCGTCCCGGGCGGGCGGCCTTCGAGCCTTTCTTGTGCACAATGTGGTTGACCGCATCCAATGCCGCAACAGAATCGGATTCGATGACAGCCTTTGTCGCACCTACCTTGAGCAGGTACTTTAACGCGAGCGTGAGCGCTTCTAGTTCCAGTTCGTCCGTGCTGGCTTTCGTTTCGCGGGTGCGCAGGCGGTAGTCACCATTTCCCGCCACGAAACACATCGAGCCCTTGAATACGGTATCGGAGGAGGCGTCGGTGGCGATGCGTACCACCGCGCCTGCCGGCCACGACGTCGTGTGCGAGAAGTTTGGCCACCATTTCGCCTCTGGCGTTTCGACTTGGTTGGCTTCTTTCTTTTTCGGTGCCTCGCCCAGCTTGCGGGCCTTACGCGCGGTCAAGCCAGCTTGTTTGCGGCGTGCGGAGCTCGCGCTTGCCGATGCCCGATTCTCCCCCGCAAAGCTCCCCGTCACCGTATAGCCGCGCTTCTCGAGCGCCGCTCGGAGCGCATTTTGCCTGCGCCCGGTGACAATCCAGGTGCGCCCATCGATTCCGTGCAGGGCGCGTTGCAGCTCGCGTACCGCAACTTTAACGATATCGCCTTTTTTGATCTGGCCTTTGCGCACGAAGCGTGCCTGGGCGGTATTGACCGCAATGACCCACCCCTCGATGGTTCCATCCTCCGCTGAATCCCAGCGTTCATCCCACAACGCGATCGCCACATGGACCGGCGCAGACACCATGTCCTTGGTGATTTTGCGGGTGCCATAGGTGCGCGATTGCGTGCCGGTAAGTGCTGAGAGCTCGAGGGGTTCCATTGGTTCTAGTAAATCACGCCCCATTCCAGCTGTGAGCTGCACGCGCCTGATGTGGGCTCGATTCGTGAAGGTTCGCGATAGTTCTAGGCCTCATTGCGTTCCAACCCGCAACAGGGTCGCAAAAGAGCTGTGCAAAAGCCTCCTCAGGATGTTCCGCAACCGGCTGCTTAAAGGCCTCTTCAGGTTGCTCCTAAGAAGTGCAGGGTCCTATGCAACATTTGAAGAAAATTTGCGATATTTGAGGCACCATTTTGCTCAGTTATTGCAGTGGAGGTTGAACATAGGAGGCTGGCCTTCCAACCCTGACCAAAGCGACCGACTGCCTGGCCTTCGCAAAAGGTGTTAGTCGCCCGTTCCGTGGGATTGGCACCCATTCGGTGCAGGTTTCCAGCAGGGAGCTCAGAATATGACCATTTGGAGCATCACGCTCGGCAGTTTCTCCACAGAGCCGCGAAGATAAAGGGCATGCTAAATCATGAGTTAATTAATCTTCGTTACGCAGGTTCAACTAGTCCTTACTATCCCGCGTTGTACACGGGAGAATTAAAGCGAGTCGCTCCATGGATTGCAGTGAAAACAACGACGTGGGAAAGCTGGCCATGGCATAAGCAACAGGTTGCCCTTACTTTAGCGGCCGGCCTAAGTGCGCACCGAGCGTCATTGGTGGCTAAGTCGGCTGCGCGTATGTGGGGAATATGGGTGATCCCCCGGAGAAACGAGGTCATTGAACTCGCCTCGCCGTCAGGAAGTATTCCACCGAAAACGCAGTGGCCGCGAAATTACTACCGTATGGCACGCATAGAGGAGACAACGGTGGAAAAGTCCGGAGTTCGGGTGACGAATCCGGCGCGGACATGCTTGGATATCGCAAGGTTACATGGGTTTGCGGAAGGGCTTGTTGCGGTCGATTCCGCATTGCGCGCGGGCCTGGTGTCGGTAGAAGATCTGAAGGAAACACGGGCAGCAATGGCTCGGATGAAGGGGCCTATCCCCATGAAAATGGCGGTGGAGCATGCGTACGCAGGATCCGAATCACCGTACGAGTCGCTTTTGCGGGCGTTAATTATTGAAAGGATTCCCGCTGCCACTGTGTACCCTCAATTTCGCGTATTGGGAAAGTACCGGGCTGACTTATGTATCGATGGGTGGCTCATTATCGAGGTCGATGGGGACACCAAGTACGACGGTACTTATGGGAAAGCGCCGGAAACGGTGGTTAAGCAACAAATGCGCAGGCAACGAGAAATCGAAAACCAGAAATATAAGGTATTGAGATTCGGGCCAAAAGATCTGGTCAATGACCCGAATAAGGTAGTGGAGACGATAGTTGAATACCTGGAGCGAAAGGCAGGAAAAGTAGCGTAGATCACCCCCGAAGCACCCCTAGCTATAGATGTTGTTGAACAACCTCTGTAATAGCAATTATGATGATGCGAATCACATTTAAGAGAGACTGGCGTCACGAAAGGTGAAATTAGTGAGTGCTGAAAAACAGGCTTCCGCCCCGGCACAGGCGGGGGCGCAGGCGGATGCGAAGATCCCGCCCAAGGGCATCGGCGCCATGGCGGGCGCCATGTTCCTCATGGCTACCTCGGCCATCGGCCCGGGCTTTTTGACCCAGACTTCGGTCTTTACCGTCCAGATGGGCGCTTCTTTTGCCTTCGCCATTGCGCTGTCCATCCTCGTGGACATTGCCATCCAGCTCAATGTGTGGCGCGTGCTCTGCGTGACGGGAATGCGCGCAAACACCCTGGGCAATACCGTTCTTCCCGGCTTGGGCTGGGTGCTCGCCGGCTTCGTCTTTTTCGGCGGGGCGATTTTTAATATCGGCAATATCGC
This sequence comes from Corynebacterium sp. KPL1824, assembly GCF_000478095.1. Classification (NCBI taxonomy): domain Bacteria; kingdom Bacillati; phylum Actinomycetota; class Actinomycetes; order Mycobacteriales; family Corynebacteriaceae; genus Corynebacterium; species Corynebacterium sp. KPL1824. The sequence continues at coordinate 733,215 of NZ_KI515749.1, forward strand.
CGGCGCGGGCCTGGGCCTGAACGCAATGCTGGGCATCGATGCGCGCATTGGCGGCGTCATTGCGGCGGCGATTGCGGTTTTCATCTTCCTCTCCCGCCGCGCTGGAATGGCGCTGGACCGCCTCGTGGCAGCCCTGGGCGCGGTGATGATCCTGCTCATGCTGTATGTGGCCATCGTCAGCCAGCCGCCGGTAGGGGAGGCGCTGAAGAATACCGTCGCGCCGGGTGAAATCGATTTCTTCGTCATTACCACCATCATCGGCGGCACGGTCGGTGGCTATATCACTTTCGCCGGCGCGCACCGGTTGATCGATGCAGGCTTATCCGGCGTTGAAAACGTCAAGAATATTACGCGGACCTCCGTCAGCGGCATCATCGTCACCGGTATTATGCGCATGCTGCTCTTCTTAGCGGTATTGGGCGTGGTGGCTACCGGCGTCACGCTAAAAGAAAATAATACCGCCGCCGATGCCTTCTACCACGCGGCCGGTGAATTCGGCCTTCGTGCATTCGGTATGGTGCTCTTTGCCGCAGGGCTGTCCTCGGTCATCGGTGCCGCTTATACCTCGGTTTCCTTCGTGACCACCCAGGAAACCCCGGCCCGGACCCGTAATATCTTCACCGTTATCTTCATTGCGGTCTGCACGGTCATTTTTGTAATAATCAATTCCGCGCCGCAAAAGCTCTTGATCTTCGCCGGTGCGATTAACGGGCTCATCCTTCCCATCGGCTTCGCGCTGGTGATGTGGGTAGCTTGGCGCCGCAAGGATCTGCTGCAGGGTTATAAGTATCCAAAGTGGCTGCTTATCCTTGGCGGCTTGGCCTGGTTGCTTACCATTTTCATCGGCCTCCGCGCAGTCTCAGGAATCACAGCAATATGGGCATAATGCACACGCCAGAAGAGGTGCGCGAGTTCGCTCGCACCCACGAGATGACCACCACCGCCGGGCACGCGCGGGGCTACATGCAGGCCAACCTGCTCTCGCTGCCCAGCGCATACGCCTTCGACTTCCTGCTCTTTGCCCAGCGCAACCCCAAGCCGTGCCCCATCGTCGGCGTGCTTGAGGCGGGGCAGTACACCTCGGATCTGCTACCTGGCGGCGATATTCGCACCGATATTCCGGCCTATCGCATCTTTGAAAACGGTGAGCACACGGCCACGCTTGCCGATGCCACCTCCTATTACACCCCCGACATGGTCAGCTTCCTCATCGGCTGTTCGTTTACCTTTGAAACGGCGTTGGTGGATGCGGGTATAGAGATCGCGCATATCGAACAGCAGCGCAATGTGCCGATGTACCGGACGAATATCCCCACTACTCCTGCGGGCGTATTCTCCGGGCCAATGGTGGTATCGATGCGCCCGATTCCGGCATCGCAGGTTTCCGATGCGGTGCGCATTACCTCCCGCTATCCGTCCGTGCACGGTGCGCCGGTGCACGTGGGGGACCCAGCGGCCATCGGTATCGCGGATTTAGCGCACCCGGACTTTGGTGATGCGGTGGATATTCCAGAAGGCTGCCTTCCCGTCTTCTGGGCGTGTGGGGTTACCCCGCAGGCCATCGTGATGGAATCAAAGCCAGAGCTGGCTATTTCCCACGCGCCGGGCAAGATGCTGGTGACCAATGCCCGCGATGCAGAGTACCTCATCCCTTAGGCATTGACCCCTCCGCTTAATTAGTCCGTGAGGGACAAGATGGTATCGCAGGTTTCTAAGAGGCTATCGCGCAAGTGCGTGGTGGCCTCTTCCCGTTTTCCATCCGCGATGAGCGTGGCCACATCAACGTTGCCTTGAATATGCTCGGCGTGCAGCTGCGGGTAGCGCGGGATGACCAATAAGAAGGTAAGCCGCATGCGCGCGAGAAGGTTGCTCATCTGCTCATCCAAGGTAGGGGAACCCAGCCCTGCTACCAGGGCTTGGTGGAAGCGCTGGTTAATGGAGGAGACTTCCTGGTGTTTATTGCGCCTTGCGCACTCGAAGGCGGAGGAGGCGAGGGAGATAAGCGAGGGGGCATCGGCAAACGCGCCCCAGCGCGCCGCGGCCGGCTCGATGGCGGCGCGGGCGGCGAATAAATCGCGGATATAGGCGGCATCCGGGGTGGCGATGAAGACGCCGCGGTGGGGGATGCGCTCGACCAGGCGCTCAGCGGCGAGCGTGGTGAAAGCCTCGCGGAGGGTATTGCGGGAGCAACCGAATTGCTCAGCCACCTTTACCTCGCTGAGCTGCTCGCCGGGCTGAAAATTGCCGGCCGACATCTCTTGGCGCAAAGCGGTGGCGACGGACTGGGAAAGCATGACCCTCACCTTACTGAATGGGTGAGGCGTCAACGGCCATTCCGTATGACTTAAAGATCTAAAAGTTCTAAAGAGGTGGCAAAGTTCTAAAGGATCTAAACTGAAACCATAGTTCTAAAGGATCTAAATGGGAGGTCTGTCAGAGTGATTCCGGATAAGAATCCTTTTCGCCCCAGTTTCGGCGCGTCGCCGGTGCAGCTGGCCGGGCGCGAATTTGAAATCAGCTCGTTTAACTATGGGCTCCTGGGTGGCGTGGGCGCCATGCAGCGCGCCTTGCTGGTCAGCGGTACGCGCGGGGTGGGCAAAACGGTACTTCTCAATGAGTTTGAAGAATCCGCGCGCCGCCTGGGGTGGGTTGTCATCCGCGCCTATGCGGATACCCAGATGGTGGCACAGCTGCGCGATTCCACGATTCCGGAAGCCATCGAGGAGTTGGATTATACGGAGAAGACGGGCCGCAAGATCACGGGATTCTCTGTGGCGGGCGTGGGATCTGTGACGACGCAGCTACCTCACAACCAGGCCCAGCCCAGCTTGGTCTCGCGGCTGCGCAGCCTCCTGAAGGCCGCGCGTGCGCATGATGCGGGCGTCTTGTTAACGGTCGATGAGGTGCAAGCGGCTTCCGTGGATGAGCTTGCGCAACTTGCCACCGCCATCCAGGATCTCATTCGCGACGAGTACGATATTGCCTTCGCCGCCGCGGGATTGACCTTCGGGGTAGAAGAGCTATTGGAGCATGAGGGCACCACCTTTTTGCGCCGCGCTCAACGGCTGGATTTGGGGCTGCTTGATGATGCCACCGTAGCCGAAACCCTCCACAGCACCGCCACCGCGGCTGGGCGCGGTTTCAGCGAGCGCGCTTTAAAGGAGGCGACCGCATTGGTGCAGGGGTATCCGTACCTATTGCAGCTGGTCGGTGCTTTGGCGTGGACCCGTGCGGTACTCGATGGGGCGGATGCCATCGAAGAGCGTCACGTGTCCTCTATTGCGCGCGAGATTCCAGCGCATATGGGCAACCAGGTGCACAGGATTGCGTTGAAGAATGTTCCTGACGCCCAGCGCGCTTTTCTCAACGCCATGGCGGAGCTGGAATCCGAACACGGGGCTGATATTCCCACCGGTGCCATCGCGGCGCACCTGGGCAAGACTCCCAATGCCATTTCCATGGCCCGCAAGCTGCTTTTAGAACGCGATCTCATCGCTAGCCGCCGCTACGGAACCGTGCATTTCCTTTTGCCCTACCTTGGCGAGTATTTGCGCAGCACGCGCTAGTCGATGGTCGCAATCACCGTCGCGGAATCCAGGCGGTCGCCCTCTTCAGCGAGGATCTTGATGGTGCCGCCGCGCGGGGCCTTGATGGCAGATTCCATCTTCATGGCCTCGACCGTGGCGATGGAATCTCCTTCGGAGACGCTATCGCCATCGGATACATTCCAGGCCACGAGGTTGGCCTCGAAGGGGGAGGTGACCGCGTTATCGTCGCTGGACTGTGCCCCGGCCGTCGAGGGAGCGGTGGCAGTGGCACCAGAATCACCCGCGGCGCCCGCGCCAGCGCCGGCACCAGCACCAGCGAGGAAGTCCATGGGCACGCCGATATTGACGAGTTTGCCATCGATTTCCACCGCTACCGTCCGGCGCTTGGTGTAGATGGCCTCGACCTTGTCTACCTGGTTCGCGGCAGAGGGCCGGTAGTTGTGGTCGAGCCAGTCGGTGAACACGCCGATGTCGCTGGCACCCGCATCGGCCTCGGCGGAAGACGGGGTGCCAATAAGTGCTGGCTCGTCCATCATGTCGCGGTGGAAGGGCAGCACGGTGCGCACGCCGGAGACGTCGAATTCGCGCAGCGCCTGGCGCGAACGGGCGAGGGCCACCTCGCGCGTGGGGCCCCAGACGATGAGCTTGGCAATGAGCGAGTCATAGTACGGCGGGATAATGGATCCCGAGCGGACAGCAGAATCGACGCGGATGCCGGGGCCGGTGGGCGGCTCGAAGGAGACGATGGTGCCGGGGCAGGGAGCAAAGCCGTTGAGGATGTCCTCGGCATTGATGCGGAATTCAAAGGCGTGGCCGGTGGAGGCTGGATCCTTAGAGATGGACAGGGGCTCGCCCGCGGCGATGCGGAATTGCTCGGCGATGATATCTGTGCCGGTCACCACCTCGGTCACGGGGTGTTCGACCTGGACGCGGGTATTGACCTCCAAGAAGGAGATGGTGCCGTCCTCGGAAACTATGTATTCCACGGTGCCGGCGCCGGTATAGCCCACGTGGGAACAAATGGAGCGGGCGCCTTCGATGATGCCGTTGCGCTGGGCATCGGAAAGCGCGGGTGCCGGGGCCTCCTCGATGAGCTTTTGGAAGCGGCGCTGGGTGGAGCAATCGCGGGTGCCTAGCACGCGGACGTTGCCGTGGGTATCCGCCAGGACCTGCGCCTCTACGTGGCGCGGGTGGGTCAGGAACTTCTCCACGTAGCACTCGGCGCGGCCGAATGCCTCCATAGCCTCGCGCCCGGCGGAGTTGAACGCGCCTTCGATCTCATCCATGGAGTCCACGACTTTAAGGCCGCGCCCGCCGCCGCCATAAGCGGCCTTGATGGCAATCGGCAGCCCATGCTCCTCAGCAAAGGCGCGGGCCTCCTGCCAATCATCAATCGGATCGGAGGTGCCCGGAGCCAGGGGCGCGCCGACCTCTTCGGCCACGCGGCGGGCGGCAATCTTATCGCCCAAAAGCTCGATGGATTCCGGCGATGGGCCGATCCAGATCATGCCGGCATCGGTGACGGTGCGGGCAAAGTCGGCGTTTTCGGAGAGGAAACCGTAGCCCGGGTGGATGGCATCCGCACCGGCGCGCACGGCGATATCCAGCAGCGCCGGGATATTCATATAGGTATCGGCGGCGGTATTGCCGGGCAGCGCATAGGCTTCATCGGCAACCTGGGTGTGCAGGGCGCCGGCATCGGCCTCGGAATAAATGGCGATGGACTTAATGCCCAAGTCGCGGGCCACGCGGGCAATGCGCACGGCGATTTCGCCGCGGTTAGCAATGAGGACGGTTTTAATCTGCATTTTCTTCTCCAGTATTTAAAGCTTGGGGTGTCACGAGGCGGAAGGTCACGCGCGCGCCGGGCGGGAGCTGCGCGGCAATGTCGATATCTTCTTCCAAGACGGTGGCGATGACGGGATAGCCGCCGGTGACGGCATGGTCGCGCAGGAAGACCACCGGCTTGCCATTCGGCGGGATCTGAATGGAACCGGCCACCATTCCCTCGGAGGGCAACTCGCCGTCTTTCACGCGCTGCACGGTGACATCCCCGTCTTTCGTCCCCGAAAGCCTGAGGCCAACGCGGTTGGAATCAGAGGAAACGACCCATTCGGTATCCAGGAAGGTAGAGATATTATCGCCAAACCAGTCATCGCGCGGGCCCAGCACGCAGCGCAGCGTCGCGCGCGTCTTGCCAGCGGAATCAGCGGATACGCGCAGGGGGTTGACCAATTGCGCATCCGTCATGCCGGTCGAGCGGGGGAGCACGCCGATGACATCGCCAGTGGTGACGGGGTCGGGGCCGAGGCCAGAAAGGACGTCGGTGGCAGAGGACCCGAGCTCGGACTCGGCGATGATGCCGCCGCGAATGGCCACGTAATTGCGCATGCCCACCGTTGCGGCACCGACCGTCACGGTCTGGCCGGCGGTAACGAGCACCGGGCGGGCGAGGTGTACGGGCATCTCACCCAGGCGGACGCGGGCGGTGGCGCCGGTAACGCAGATGACGGTATCGGTCAGCGCGCGCAGCTTAATGCCGCCGATGTTTTCTAGCACCGTCGCACCCCGCGGATTGCCCACGGCGACATTCGCGGTTGCCGCGGCGGCGTGGTCGGCGGCACCGGAGGGTGTTACGCCCAAGTCACCTACGCCGGGGCGGCCAAGGTCTTGAAAAAGCGTGAGCAGGCCGGCATCGAGGACCTCCATGCGGGGCAGGCGGGCCGGCGAGCGCTTGGATTCCGCGCTGCGATCCACCAAGTCCGGTAGCTCGTCCACGGCGCGGTAGCGCACGCGGTCACCGGGCTGCACCAGCGCGGGTGGGTTAGCGTGTGAATCCCACATCGGGGTATTGGTGGTGCCGAGCAACTGCCAGCCACCTGGGGAAACGCGCGGGTAGACCGCGGAGAACTCGCCCGCGATGCCTACTGCACCAGCCGGAACGGCGGTGCGCGGATCGGAGCGGCGGGGAACGGCCTTGGCCTGGGCAGGATCGGAGGGCGCGCAGTAGGTAAAGCCGGGGGCAAAACCGCCAAAGGCGGCGGTCCATTCGGTAGAGGTATGCCAGTCAATCAAGGCCTCGCGCGACATGCCGAGGAGCTCGGCGGCGGCGTCGACATCTTCGCCATCGTAAAGCACGTCGATGTCTACCGTGCGCGCCTCTTTTGCGGTAGCGGCGGCAGGGGAGAAGTCCGTCAGGAACTCTGCGGCCGCGCGCGCGGAATTCGGCGCCTCAAAGGTAATGAGCAACGTGGTGGCGGCGGCAATGCAATCCACCTGGTTCTTCAGCGGTTTAGCGGACAGCGCCGCGTGCCACGCCATGACCTGCTCGAGCCCGTCCAAATCAATGAGGAGGGCGCGGGTGCCAACGAAGTGAATATGCGGCATTAGATAAAGCTCCGAATATCGATTCCTTCCGCGCTGAGGCGTTCGACCACACCGCGCAGCAGTTTCACGGAGCCCGGCGAGTCACCGTGGGTGCACACGGATTGGGCATCGACATCGAGCGTGGTGCCATCGATGGCGGTAATAGATCCGGTTTGGGCGACTTCCAGCACGCGCTTGACGACATCCCCCTCATCCCCCAATACCGCATTGTCCTGTTTGCGGGAGACCAGCGTGCCATCTGGGTTGTAGTTGCGATCCGCGAAGGCCTCGCGGATGACGGTGAGGCCTTGGGATTCTGCAATATCGACCGCGAGGCCGCCCGGCAGCAGCATCACGGGGAGGTCACCGAAGGCCTTGATGCCTGCGATAACTCCCTTGGCCTGTGCCTCGTCTTTGACGATGGTGTTGTACATCGCGCCGTGCGGCTTCACATAAGACACCCGCGTGCCATTGGCGCGCGCCAGCGCATCGAGCGCACCAATTTGGTAGGTGACCTCGTCCGCGAGCTCCGCCGCGTTGTAGTCGATGAAGCGGCGGCCAAAACCGGCCGGATCGTTATAGCCCACGTGTGCTCCGACCGTGACTCCCGCACGCGCCGCGGATTTAAGGGTCTGCGCAATGGAGTGCGGGTCACCGGCGTGGAAGCCGGTGGCGACATTGGCGGAGGAGACCATCTCCAGCATCGCGGCATCATCGGCTACCGGGTTGCCAGCGGTGGTTTCACCCAAGTCCGCGTTGAGATCAATGTGGAGCGAAGCCATTCAACACCATCCTTAATTGTTGAACAATAAGTGTGGTTCCTAGTGTAACCCGTGCCACTGCCATTTGTGAAGGCGGTTACTTTTTGGGCGGAGTGGTGTCGGTGGAACAGCTCCTTTCCGGACAGACCGAGGGCAAGGCAGAAAACTAAGACTCCACGGCGGCTTGGGGTTTGACCTGGAGGACAGAGGAGATAATCCCTTCTGCCTCTTCGCGGGAGCTGGCCTCGTGCAGCTGGGCGCGGAAATCCTCCTTCATGATGGCGCGGGCGAGGGTGGACAGCAGCTTCAAGTGCTGTTTCCCAGCGTCATCGGGCACGGCGATAAGGAACGCTAAGCTCGTGGGTCCTTCTCCGGTGCCCCAGGTGATGCCACCTTCGGGAAGCCGGGCGAAGGCCAGCGTCGGTGTGGTAACCCCAGCGGAACGTGCGTGCGGGATTGCCACGCCGTGGCCCACGCCGGTGGAGTGTTGGGACTCGCGGACAAGGGCGGCATCGGCAACCGCAGCGGCGTCGCTAATGCGGCCATCGGCTGCGGCGAGGGAAACCAAGGATTTGATGACGGCCTCGGAGTCATGGCCGAGCGGCTCATCGAGGCTGATGGTAGAGGTACCGAGAAGCGGGAGCACTGCGGGTGACTCCGTCGCCTCGTCCGATTCCGGGGAGCGTTGCGTCAGGCGAATGAGCAGGAGCATGAGCGCGGCACACACGGCAACGCCGCAGAGCAGGGACAGGAAGAACCACGCCACGTGATCCACCGCGCCGAGGACGGCGACGATAGGGCCGCCATGCATGACATGATCTTGGACACCGAACGCGCCTGCCATGGCACCGGCGACGGCACCGCCCACCACGTTGGCCGGGATGACTTGCAGGGGGCGTGCCGCGGCTAGGGGAATGGCGCCTTCGGTGATGCCGAAAAATCCCATAAATAGCGCGGCGATACCGGAGTCCTTTTCCGCCTTATTGAACCAACCCCGGCGCAGGAGGGTGGCCACGCCCACTGCGAGCGGCGGAACCGCAATCGCGGCGGCGGCCATACCCATCGGAGCAGCATTTCCCGCCGCGATCATGCCGCCGCCAAACAGGAAGGCAGTCTTATTGAACGGCCCACCCATATCGAAAGCGATCATCGCGCCGATGATAAGACCCAGCACAATCGCCGATGAGCCTTCCAGCCCGCCGAGGTATTCGGTCATGGCCTCGAAGGCGGTGGCAATCGGCGCGCCGATGAAATAGATGAAGGCCAAGCCCACTATCAGCGTGGTGAAAATTGGGATGACGATAATCGGCCAAATCGGCGCGATGAATTTGTGCACCGGAATCTTCTTGATTGCAAGGGCCACGTAGCCGGAGAGAATACCGGTGACGATACCGCCCAAGAATCCGGCGCCAGCCTCGGACCCGTACAGCGAGCCGGTTGTGGCGATGAGCCCGGTGATAAGGCCTGGCGCTAAGCCCGGCCTATCCGCGATGCCAACGGCGATGTAGCCAGACAAGACCGGGACCATCAGCGAAAATGCCAGGCCACCGAGCTCATTGAGCGTATTCCAGAAGCTATCTTCAGGTATCGACAGCCCCTCCGGCGTGGGCGTGCCGCCCAAGGACAGCGCCACGGCGATGAGCAATCCGCCGGTGACCACGAAAGGAATCATGTGGGAAACACCATTCATCAGCGCCTTGTACATGGTCTGCCCAATACCGCGCAGCCCAGCATCTTCCGCGGCGTCCTCCGCCTCGCTTTCCGATGCCCCCTTATCCTCACCCTTCCACCGCGGCGCCTCCAAGGACTTGGTCAGTAGCCGCTCTGGGTGTTTGATGGCCTCGTCCACACCGGTGGCTACCAGGCGCTTGCCGTGGAATCGGTCCTTCGCGATGGTCGTATCGGCACCGATAACAATCGCATCGGCTTCCTCGATGTCCTGTGTACTGAAGCTGCCTTCCACACCGATGGAACCGTGCGTTTCAATCTTGATGCGGTAGCCCAGCTTTTTGGCGGCGGCCTCTAAGTTCTCGGCGGCCATATAGGTATGGGCGATACCCGTTGGGCACGCCGTGATGGCGAGAATGAAAGGCGAAGAATCTGATGTGCTCATACTCTTATTAAAGGCACCCGGTTAAACGAGCACAAGGAAAAGGGGAGGTTCTTTGCGCAGAGTCCGCTGTGCGGGGGCCTGTGTGCGGGAGCCAATGCGCAGTGCCCGATGTACAACCTCCTCTGTGCAGGGTCCTATGCGCATCCTCCTCTGCGTCAATTGAAGGCGCGATGCGATTTTTGAGGGGCGACTTTGCTCAAATTGAGCATGGGACCTATAGCATCGCGGAGATCGCACCAGTGTTGACCGGCGGTACCCTAGAAACAGAACTAGAAGTAAACCGTAACCGCCCGCATCTTGGGAACACGAGTGAATCGTGCCCACTTGAACCGAAGAAAGCCGCATCGTGAGTACAGCATCGCCGGATAATATCCTGCTCTACCTGCCAGAAAAGCAGGAAGAGCAGATTCGGGAGATCTTTGCAGGTCTTGCCGAGCGCGGATTCCCCGTGCAAAACCAGCGCCCGCATATTACGGTGACCTTCGCGCAGGAGATGGAGCCTCACGTTGTTGAGCTTGCCGCAGAGCTTTTACCACCGGTCATCCCGGCGGCGTTTCGGCGCGTGGGAAACGTCATCTTCGGCACGAAGCGGAAACGGACCGTGGCCTGGTTATTAGAGACAAGCGATGAACTCGAAATCGCAGCGCGGAAGATTAGCGCCGCCAATCCCGAGGGCCGCGGTCCGCGCTGGACGCCGCACCTGACGATGGGCCTGCGCTTACCGCGCGAGGATGTGGGCGGTTATTTAACCGCGATGGATGAGCTGACGTCCTCGCACTTCAAGGAACTTACCGCAATAGAAGCTGCATATTGGCGCCCGCGCACGCAAGAAAAGACGGTGCTAGCGGGAGGCTAGCCAGCGCGAAATCGATTTAACGTATTGCGTATATACATCTAATACTCGCGGGATTGAATTGGAGACGATTCCCAAATCCACTTCAACGTATTGGTGAGTAATGACATTGCGCAAAGCCGCACTCTTATAGAAATCTTGCTCCAGGTCGGAGGGCAAAACGCCCGCGCGAATGAGATCTTCGAAACCGCGACGGCTATTAGAGTCCGCAACATTTAAGGTCGTTGCCGCAATGTGTTGGTTAATATCTGTGGCAAGATCGATTACTTGCTGCAGCATGAAAAACACGGCATACATTTGTGAAAGGTCAGAGCGCAGTTCGTCCACGTCTGAATCCTGGTATTTTTCAAGCTCGCCAAGTATGCGCTGGAGGGAGACAAGCCTTTTGCGGATAGTGTCTGATTGAAAATCCCGTGGACTCATGACATTAAGCTCCTGAGCTCGAACTCGCGGCGGTACGCCGTATTGATGTACTCCCGTGCCGCCATCATTTGCAGCGTTCCATACTTGGAATTGGACGGATCGACCAAGAGCTCGCATTTTTGCAGAGCTTCATGCTGCGCCACCGTGTCCGCGGTATCCAGACACATGAGATCGATGCCGTCGCCGTAGCGGGAATAAAACGCCGTGGCAACGTCGAGCAGATTCGGCCGGTCAGCTTTCGTGCGCGAGAAATCGACCGAATAGGCAAGGTCAACATCATTTGCATTGGCGGCATCTACGTGCGCGCTGCCAAAAAGAACCAGCAGGTCAATGCCGGTATCCAAGCAGAATGACTCCAAGGAGCCGTCATCGGCCTCAGCGCGCAACCGCGCGGCAAGCTGTGCTGGAGTACTCATAACCATCACCTTACCAACGCCGTCAGCAGGCAGATGCACGCGGAATCAGAGTGTGCTTAAATCTCGCGGGCGACGCGCAGGACGGTGAGGTCCTGGCCCGGCTTGCCGATGACCTGCACCGCATCACCCACCCCCGTGGTCTCCGTCGTGCGCAGCGGGACAGTGATCGCCGGCCAGCCCAAGACATTGAATGGCTCGGTCCAGCGGCGCAGGCTGGCAGCGGAATCCGCAGTGTTTTCTGCAGTGATGTCGTCCCACCTGATGGGGCCGGCGTCGAGGGTGGGGGTGAGGATGATGGGGGAGGTATCGACAAGCGTTAGTGCTTTCGTGCGCAGTTGTTGTACCTGCTGCGCTGCAGCGTCGTAGTCTGCCTGAGTAATATCCTGCCCGCCGAGGACGCGCTCCAAGATGACGTCCTGATACTTATCCCGCTGATCAAGGTAGGGCTGATGGACGTCGTAAGCCTCCTTGAGGCGCATCGGCGCGTAGAGCTTCGCGGTGGTAGCGATGGTGGATTCGAGCTGGGAGTAATCGAGGCGCTCCACGGCTGCCAACGTGGAATCCTGCAACGCAGACAGTAGGCCAGCAAAGCGCTCACCTTTGGTTTTCAGCGAAGAGACATCGATGGCGGATACATTCTCGGCGGGAACCGGTTCTTCATCCACCGTGGCTAGCAGGGCCTGCTCGATGAGGTCGATGGAGCTGGCGAAGAATCCGATGCAATCGAAGCTTGGTGCGAAGGGGAAAACCCCATCGAGCGGGATGGTGCCGGTGGTGGGCTTAAATCCCAGCACGCCCTGGCTGGCGGCCGGGACGCGCACGGAACCGGCGCTATCGGAACCCACCGTGAGATCGAGCGCCCCAGACGCAACCAGCGCCGCCGACCCAGAACTAGAACCGCCGCTGCAGACCTGCGGATCGCGCGGATTGATGACGCGGCCATATGCGGAGGCATCGCCCAAGATGCCATATGAGAACTCTTGGAGGTTGGCCTTGGCAACGGGAATCGCGCCAGCATCCATCAGCCGCTGTGCCACTGTGGCATTCCGCGTTGGAGCTGGCCCCATATCCACGTTGGTGCCACAAGTAGTAGTCACCCCGGCGATATCCACGATGTCTTTAAAAGCAACAGGCAATCCGCGCAGCGTAGGCGCGGAATCCACCGCGTCTTCATCAAAAGAAATGGTGGAAATCACCGCGTTGAATTCTTGCTGCGCGTGGGTCAGGCGGTCAGAAATTGTGGGCATGGTGAGGCGAATTCCTTTCCACGACGGTTCATACCGTTTGCGGGTTGACTTGCTGTATTCCAGGCTACCGCTGGTGGGCTTGGACGACTTGAAGCCGTACCACAATCAACCGCTGAAACCGTGGCGGTCTTCACCGACCAAAAGTAGGCTCGAGACATGACGCGAAAAATTATTCTGGACTGCGACCCCGGCCACGATGACGCGGTAGCCCTGCTCTTGGCTATGGGCAATCCCAACATCGATCTGCTGGGCATTACCACCGTCGGCGGCAACCAGACCTTGGACAAGGTCGCCCGCAATGCCCTGGTCGTCAAGGAAATCGCCGGTCATCCGGAGATTCCGGTCTACGCCGGCTGCGATCGCCCGCTCGTGCGCCCCGTAGAAGTTGCCGAGGTTATCCACGGCTCCACCGGCATGGATGTCAACGGCGTCGATCTTCCGGACCCAAGCACCGCGCTTGCCGATGCCCACGCCATCGACTTCATCATCGACACCATCATGTCCCACGACCCCGGCACCATTACCTTGGTCCCAACGGGTCCGTTGACCAATATCGCTATGGCCGCGCGCAAAGAACCGCGCATCGTAGAGCGTGTCAAAGAGGTTGTGCTTATGGGCGGCGGCTACCACGAAGGCAATTGGTCCCCCGTTGCCGAATTCAATATCAAGATTGATCCTGAGGCGGCACATATCGTCTTCGAAGAGCCGTGGCCGGTCACCATGGTCGGGCTCGACCTTACCCACCAAGCACTGGCCACAGCCGGGGTCGAAGCCGAAATTAAGGCGTTAAATACGCCCGTCGCGGACTTTGTTGTCGGTCTCTTCGGTTTCTTCCGCGAGGCGTATCAGCAAAACCAAGGCTTCACGGATCCTCCGGTCCACGATCCGTGCACGGTGGCTTACCTCATCGATCCGAGCATCGTGCAAACCCGCAAGGCACCCGTTCACGTTGAGCTCGCCGGCGCACTTACCACCGGTATGACCGTGACTGACCTGCGGGAGCCCGCCGATGACACTTGCCATACTCAGGTCGCTACCAAGCTGGACCATGTGGGCTTCTGGAAATTGGTAACCGAGGCCCTTAAAAATCTCGGCTAGACCACATACTGCGGTCAAAACCGAAAAAACAGCCACATTATCGCCTCTGAATCACTAGTCTCAGGCCATAACGTGGCTGTTTTGTACTCTTGTATTCACTTCGTCTGGCATTGTGCTCTTTCAGAGAGTCTTTAAGCAATTTCGTGAGATTCTTTTTGAAAGGAACCGATATTTGGCGCCACAAGCATAAGTGCTTTCTCACGAAACTCTCGAATTGAGGTTTCTAGACCAATGCCAGCGAAAGTTACAGGGTGCCCATCGAGAAAGAACGATAACGTCTCATCCGCTTGGTTTTGTCCCGTGGAAGCATAAAGCATGATGCCCTGAGCGGTTTCCCATTCCTCGCTGAAGGGTTCTTGGCTGCGTAAGTATGCGTAAAGCTGATAAAGATGAGAGCTTTTAATAGATTCGTTTCCTACGCGATTCTCAGTGAACAAATGCGTGAACTTGGCATCAATAACTGTAATTTCACCTTCTGGTGATCGCAGAATGATATCTGTCTGCATGCTCGGTAAATAGCTGGGAGCTTGTTGAACATTCCAATTTAAGCGTTTACCGCTGCTTACTTTCCAGCCGAAAGGGCTGAGATGGTAATGGAACAGGCCGAATAGAGCTTTTTCGAACAGCTTGCGGAGTTCGTCTTGCGTGAAGTGTTTTCTGCTGAACCGAGGAAGGGCGTCGTTTCCGCGAGTGGGCACGGCTAGTTCCAGAAGCAGTTTAGCCACGGCAACTGGTTTCTTATCTGCAGGAGAAAGCCTGGCACGAGGAAAAGCCGCCGTTTTTGGCTCGGGAACCCCCATTTGAGCAAGTCTTTGACCCAGTATCTTGCACCGGTGCGCAGCGTCACCACTACCTACGTTTGACAGGATATGTCCTGCATACTCGAGGGCGTAACGAAGGAATCGGTTAACTTCGCTATTGATGGTTAGTTCATTGAACTCACAAGCAATGAGACCCTTTTCTAAGAGTTGGTGGCGGGCGGTTTCATACATGTTTATTCGGCCTCGCACCCGGGTTATATTTCGTTCGGTGAGGGTAAAGTCGATGCTCAATTCTCTCCGAAAGCGCCTTTCTACAGCGTCACACAGCATTGTTCCGATGAGCTCTGGAAGCTCAACTCCCGCTTCTTCCACGGAGGAATTGGATATGTGTCCATCAATGAAAGTCTGTGAAGCGTATAGCTGGAGCATCCATACACTACGGATCGGAACGTATATGTCCTCCGGTTTTATGGAACTATCCTGTGAGGACATCGAGGGCCTGCTCGCGCTTCGAAGGATTATCGAACCAGTATTCCCCTATGAGCGGCTTAAGATCCGAGGTCACTACCTGGTTAAACCACTCAATAGTGGCTTCGTAAGAACTGTCTGTTAGCTTTCGGCGCGGAGTAACAAAGCTATGTCCGATGAGGTAATCATCACCAAGATTGAAATCATCGCGGATTAGTTGATTAACCTCCTCGATCCTCCGGGCAATTTCGGTGAGTGCTTGGCCATTGCGATTACGGTTGGAAACACAGAAATTGCGCCAGGTGGATCCCAATTGTGGAACGAGATTTACGAAGGCGAACCTGCGGCGTAAAGCCATATCTACCATGGCAAGTGACCTGTCCGCTTGGTTCATAGTGCCGATGACATAAAAGTTATCGGGTAGGAAGATTGCTTCTCCTTCCTGGCTATAAAGCGTGGTAAGTGCATTTTCGGGGTTTCTCTTATCAGCTTCTAAGAGGGTGAGCATCTCTCCAAAAATTTGCGCTGGATTGCCGCGGTTAATCTCTTCAATTACCACTACGTGTGGATTGGAGTCGTTTTCCTTAGCCTTTTCTACCGCATGGAGGAACGGTCCGTCTCTCAGTTCAAGCTTTCCATTGCTGCTGGGGCGAAAGCCTTGAACGAAGTCCTCATATGAAGTAGAAGGATGGAACTGAACAGAAGTGACTAGTTCTTCTGCATCCGACTTGCACAAGATATATGCCAAGCGACGTGCAAGCCATGTCTTTCCTGTACCCGGTGGTCCTTGGAGAATCAGATTCTTCTTTTCTTTCAGGCGCTCCAGCATAAGCTCGAGATCGTCTTTCGGAATAAAACAGCCTTCTTCTATTAGTTTAGGGATGGTAAAGGGGTCTTCTTCCGACGAAGACTCTGCAGTTTGGGTAGTAGCATCTGTTGGTTCTTGGTTGAAAACCCATGCTTCATAAGACAACCGGGGAAAGTTGGCTGGTTCGATCTCGGCGGTAGTAAGCCATTCTCGAATGTCATCGAGCGTGAGCAAATAATCTTTACCCGTTGAAACATTCTTCTGAATATTGATTCCTAATGCGGAGTCTTGGGCAAGATACTTGGTGATAACTGAATCAAAAGTCAGGAAGTAGAGTGGACGCGCCCAAAACAATGCCATGGTGTATGCCGTGATCGATCGATCTTTAGTCATCACGTCGAAATCGCGCATGAACTTGGCTCTATTTTCTGGCGTATCTGACTGGCTTAACCCGATTGCCGATTCGAAAAGACTCCAGCTGTTATCCCAAAACTTTTGGTTCTTAACATCTGAGGGTTTGGTGGTAAAACACGAGCGCAGGTTATTTAGTTGGGGTAGTCCAGAAAAATCTGTTGGTGCTGGGGCTTCAATTCCGAAAACCGCTTTGAAGGCTTGGCAAATAGCCCGTTTGTTAGACACCGAAATCTGACGGTTTGCCACTCCGAGGATAGTAAACGGATCCATGTCAGTAGCTGGCACTTCTTCATCGTCGATGGACCATTTCCATAGATGCTTGAACCGAAGCGGGCGTCCTGAAATTTCAGCGGTTTCTTTTAGCTTTTCCAGTAGCTCAGCGCGGTTGTCTTTGAAGGCGAGTAGCTTAGTGGCGAATTCTTCGAAAAAATCCGGCCAATCAAATGACGGGGATAATGGAGTCTCAGAGAAAAATTCAGGATCTCCCATGCCCTGGATGACTGATTCCACACGGTCATAGGCATGATTTCGAGAAATCTGACAAATAGTAAGCAGTGAACCCAGAGAACGTTGAAGGTCAAGTCCTAGGTCATCACGGTTGAAGAAATCGCTGGACCAGTTGATTGGTCGAACATGCCGTAAATCCTTCGGATCATTTGGGTGGTATTCGTAGTTGCCGGAGACATAGCCGAAATAAACTCGTCCTTGGTGCAATTTGCTAGGCATCAGAACTAAGTCGCCTATCTGCATCTCGTTTTTAAATCGATTGAGCTGAGACGCGTAGCTGGTAGCCGTTTGTGCCTTGAGATCTGGGTGCTCTCGAACCATTGAGGCTTTGATGGCATCCAGACTATCCTGCTGGTTTACCTCTGGGCCGTAGTCCATGCCGGGAAGACCTTGGTTGGACGCTAATGCTTGCTTTTCGCGTTCGCCATTGCTTCCGGCGCGCAGTACCCAGAAAAATCCGCACTGGATTCTTCAGGAACTTGTTCTTGCGGGCCTGTATCGGCTGCTTGTGGCTTATTTGTTTTGGAAGTAAGTTTTCCGAGTTCTCGAATTTGGTCTTTGCTTAAGGGATACGGGTTGGAGGCAAGCCAAGTGGCCCCCTCAGCGGTCAAGGAAAAGGAACCCGGTTTAGAGGAAGTGACAAAGCCAATCTCTCTTGCGTGGAATACCGCCCACCGCGTCCGGTCTTCCACAGCGGTTCTATTTTTGAGCTGCCGGTGAGCTTGCTCTGGAAAGTCCACTTCAGCAATTTTTTGAACGCGTTCAAAAATCTCGGGATAAGAGACCAGTGTCGCGTCCCGCATCGTTTCTAAGACGATGGGAAGAACGGTTCTCCAAGAAAAGGTTTGCTGTGGGTCACTCATCAAAGCATCCTTAGAAGTTAAAGCAGGGACGTTTTCATGATAGTAGGAGAACGATTCACTCGGTACGGATGTAGCTCAATTGGAAACCGCGGGGATAAAATCGAGAGAAAGAACCCCAACCCAAGGAGCCACCATGGACCAGAACAAATTCCGTCACGTCGTCGTCATGGGAGTCTCTGGCTCTGGCAAGACAACGGTGGGGGAGGCCCTGTCGCCGCTGGTCGGGCTAGAGTACCGCGACGGCGATGATATGCACACGCAGGCAAATATCGACAAGATGGCCGCGGGAACGCCGCTGAATGATGAGGACCGGGAGCCGTGGCTAAAACAGATCGGTCAGTGGCTGGCGGATAGGCCGGAAGGTGCGATGGTGGGGTGCAGCGCGCTAAAACGCAAGTACAGGGATCTGATTAGGCAGTACTGCCCAGGCGTGGCGTTTGTGCACGTGCACGGGGACTTTGATGTGTTGTATGAGCGGATGCAACACCGACCGGGACATTTCATGCCGGCGTCGCTGTTGCAATCGCAGTTCGATACTTTGGAGCCGCTGGAAGAGGACGAAACTGGCCGCGTTTTCGATGTGACGCGGCCAGCGGAAGATATTGCAGAAGACGCTGCTGCTTGGATAGAGTTCGGCGCCTAAAAGACTGCAGCCGCGCCGTAGAGGACGAGCACGAGTGCGAAGCCGATGACGGAGATGAGCATCTGGTTGACGGTCCACGTCTTCAGAGTGGTCATTGTATCCATGCCCATCAGGCGGCCGACGAGCCAGAAGCCCGAATCGTTGACGTGGGAGCCGAAGACCGAACCAGCGGCGGTGGCCACGACGATGAGCGCGAGTTGGAGTTCGTTGAACCCGCCAGCTTCCACAGCGGGGACCATCAGGGCAGCGGCGGTAGTGAGTGCGACGGTGGCTGAACCCTGTGCCAGGCGGAGGGCTACGGCGATGAGATAGCAGGCCAGGATGACAGGGATGCCGAGGCCGGAGAGGGAATCGGCAAGCGCATCGCCAATGCCGGAGGTGCGAAGCACGCCGCCGAACATGCCGCCCGCACCGGTGATGAGCACGACGGAACAGATAGGGCCGAGCGAGGAGTCAACGAGTTTTTCCAGAGCCGTCTTTTCCTCGCCGCGGCGCAGGCCGAGGACTACCAGCGCGATAAGCACCGTAATCAGCAGTACGATTGGAGTTTGGCCGAGCATGACGAAGAACCTGACCCACGTGGCATCGGCATCGATTGTGCCGTAGGAAGCTAGAGCGTTGAGCCCGGTATTGAAGAAGATGAGCACCATCGGGATGAGCAAGATGGAAATCACCGTGGCGGCGGAGGCTGGTTTTAAGGGTTGTTCTTCCTTTTCAAGGACAGGCCCGGTGATGGCATCGGTGACCTTGAACGGGAACTTCTTTCCGGCAAAAAGTCCGAAGCGGTAGCCGGAGATATACCAGGTTGGAAGGGCCAGCAGCAGGCCGACGAGCAGCACCAATCCGAGGTCGGCGCCGTAGAATTCGCTGGCGGCGACAGGACCGGGGTGCGGTGGCAGGTAGACGTG
The DNA here is from genome assembly GCF_000478095.1 of Corynebacterium sp. KPL1824. Lineage (NCBI taxonomy): Bacteria > Bacillati > Actinomycetota > Actinomycetes > Mycobacteriales > Corynebacteriaceae > Corynebacterium > Corynebacterium sp. KPL1824. Next base: position 752,412 of record NZ_KI515749.1, read on the forward strand.
CATGACAGAAAAGGCGCCAGCGGCCGGCAGGCCAAAGGCAAGGACTGGGCCATCCAGGCGGCGGGCGACGGCAAAGATAACCGGCAGCATCACGATAAGACCAGCGTCGAAGAATATAGGGAAGCCCATAATCAGCGAGGCGATGCCGAGTGCAAGGGGCGCTTTGTTTTCGCCGAAGCGGCGAACCATGGCATCGGCAAGCGACTGAGCACCGCCGGAAGCCTCCACGAGCCGGCCGATCATGGCGCCGAGTCCCACCAGAAGCGCCACCGAGCCAAGTGTGGAGCTGAAGCTTTCCGTCATCGTAGGGACAATGCCCTCGAGCGGTATGCCGGCCGCGAGTGCTGTTAGGGCGGAGACCACCAGCAACGTTAAAAATGCATGCAGCTTGAAATAGATGACAAGCACGAGGATTAGTGCAATCGCGGCGATGGCGATGCCGAGGAGTGGGCCAGTAGAAAGTGTTGGCTCCCAAGTATCCATGAGCTAAAGGATCCTTTGCATCCGTTTGAAATTTAATAGGGCGTATTGGCCTTTTCAATCCGTCACGGTAGCAGCATTGAATTCGCCCTGGAACGCGTTCTGCGTGTACTCGTGGAAAATGAGGCTGACGCGACACCCGATGGAGGTGAACCGCCGCGGGTTTCCTGGGATGAGTAGACAAGGCTACATTGGAATTATCTCTCTCACCTTTGGAAAGGACTCTTTATGAAGCGCAAGCTTGGCTTTTCGGCATTGATATTGGCAGGTGCGGTGGCACTCGGGGCGTGTTCTTCTGGCGGCGATGATGCTGCAGAACCAGCTACCAGCGCACAATCGGAAGCGACGTACTCTACCTCAGAGGCTGCGCCAGCCTTAGGCAAGGGCGATAGCTTCGATGTACCGTGCAGTGGCGATGATGACACCACGTGCATGACCGTGAAAATCAATGACATTGTCGATGATGCGCACTGCGCAAGTACCGAGTCGAAGAAAGGGAAGTTTGTCGCGGTAGAGATTTCCGCGTCCATGCCTGAGGGCGCGGATGACGGATTCACCTCGCCTTTTAGGTCTATGCCGTGGCGAGCAAGCACCGCTGACAACAAAATTAATAATGCACGGGCAGAAGTTAGCTGCGATGATGGCAGCTACCTCAACCTCATGGATGAATTCCCAGGCTACAGCGCCGACGGTACGGCTTTCCTCGATGTTTCTAAAGACACCAATATGCTGCACTTTAAGGCCACGAATGAGGTGAGCTACAAGATTAAGGTGGAAAGCGGCGGTGAAGCGGAGCCTTCTTTGCAGGAGCCCACCAATGAAGCAAGCTCCAAGAATGACCCTGCCCAAGAGCGCGCAGGCGAAGCTGCGCAGCCTGCCCCGCAGCCGAAATCGGGAACAGATAGTGGGGGACAACAGCAGGTAAACCCGAACAACCAAGGCGGCGATGCGCCCCAGAATGCTGGCGATGCGCCTGTCGTAGGAATTACCCAAGCCCCTGGCGTGGAGAATCCGCACCCGCTCGATAAAACGGTTGCTTCCTGTGGCGACCCATCCAATCAGCAACCAGGGACCACCTATTTCACGGATGGGACGACTGGGTGGACGCAACAGTGCGCAAGCCAGATGGCGCAGTAAAAACAACTCCAGCGCCCGGGCCGCAGTGAAGGGCCGCAGGGCGCTGGAGCTGGTTCTCTCTATCTCTCTTGCGTTCTCTCAAACGCTAAGGAAAGTATGGGCCTAAATCCTGTTATAGGCATTGAAAAAAGCTGAAATTTTCCTGAAAGTTAGTGCAGGCTAAGAATATCACGGGGTAGGCACGCGGTGCGCTAGTCTGGGAGGTAGAAGAAATAGCCAAAATGTGGGTGGAAGCTGGGGCAATGGCCGCCGAGAAGTGGCCTGGATCGCAGCTTTCCCGCGAGGTAGAGGTGGAAGACTTGTCGTCGCAGTATGATCCGAATTTTCACCGGCAGATGGGCGTGGAAGCTGACGTCGTCTTGCGCGTCGGAATGATGCTGATGGGGGCGGGCACATCGGGCTATCGCGTGCTGCGCGGCATGAAGCGCAGCGCCCGGGCGTTGGGGTTTGATCATTTGGACGCAAACGTGGGCCTGACGCAGATTACCTGCACCTTCCACCGGGGAGATTCCTTTCGCACCGTGATTGCGCGCACGCACTCGCCGGCCGTCGATGCCTCCCGCATTGAGGCATTGGAGGACCTTACCCATAACCACCTATATTCCGGCATTACCGCGGAAGAGCTTTCGGGAATGCTCGATTCCATAGAAAGCGATGTGAAAAAGCGCTGGAGCGTGTGGGTCCTATCCACAGCGGCCGCGGTCGCGTGCGCGGCGTTTGCTTTCTTAAATTTCTTCCCAGTGCAAGCGGTAGGGCTCGTGGCGCTGGCGGCATTCGTGGGGCAGTTTGTGCGCTATGAAGTGCTTCACCAGCACGTGCACCAAATTGGCGGGATCATTGCCGGTGGCGCGGCAGCCAGCATCACCTTCTTTATCCTCATCGAGCTCCTCGGATTTGCTGGGGTAGTAGAGCCGAGCTCGCTGTCCTCGGGCTATGTTGCGGCGGTGCTCTTTTTGATTCCGGGGTTCCCGCTGTTCTCGGCCCTGATTGATATCGCGCGCTTTGACTTTGATGCGGGTATCGCCCGGCTGGGGTATGCGTTTACGGTCATCTTTACCGCTACGTTTACCGTCTCCATGGTCAGTTGGCTAACGGATCTTAGTCCGGATCCGCCGGTCCCCGCCCCGGATACGCGGTGGTACCTGCTGGCGTTTGTTGCCAGTTTCTTTGGTATCGCGGGCTTTGCCTTCCTCTTTAATTCCTCGCGCCGCATGGTGCTGGTGGCTGCAAGCGTGGGAACCGTGGCCAACGCGGTGCGCTTAGGGCTGCTTGAGCTGGGCACGACCATTTACTTTGCGGCGTTTATCGGAGGGCTCATTATCGGGCTCTTGGGCGCGGTGGCCTCGCAAAAGGCGCGGTTGCCGCGCATTACCACCACCGTGCCGGCCGCCGTCATCATGATCCCTGGAGTGACGATGTTCCGCGCGGTTTATTACCTCAACGATGGCCAGATGGATCAGGCGGTGGCAAATGTGGCCACGGGCTTGATGGTGGTAGGTGCCATCGGCGCAGGGATGGTATTTGCCCGGCTGCTGACGGACCGCGATTGGGCGCTGGGGCGCCTTATTGATTTCGATAAGGAGATCCCACGGAAGAAGCCCACCTAGTTCAGGTGGTCTAGCAGTGGGGCGGTCAGGGGCAGCAGGCAGTAGCAGAAGACAACAGCGGAACCCCACAGCACAGAAACTTGTAAAACGCCAGCGGCACCCGGTTCCTTTCGGTTCCGAGTGCCGCTGGCGTCTCTCTCTACAAGGGTGTTTCCATGTATCGGTGTGCACCGCCCTCTGGAAACTGAGGGGTTCTCTCTATCTCTCTCGTATGCGCTCTCTCAAACGCATGATTTAAGTATGGGGCACGCGGCTGGAACGGCAATGGAATCTGCCTGAAAGGTTGCTGCAAAGTGCTGTGAGTTGGGTGGGGAAGGGAGGCATCGGCAAGCAAAGCGTGTCAGCGAGGCTATAAAGGCATATATAAGTGACCTAAACCATAGTAAATTCTGTAGGCTCGTCGCTACGGGTGCAGACTATGCTGCGCCATTTTTGCGAATGAAGCTCAACAGAAACGAGGTGAGGAGCATGGCTCCTCTGATAGCCCCACCGCCAGCGAGCGATGAATCTGCCCCAACGGATGTGGACGTTCCTGGCACTTCACACGAACAGCGCGTTTCCGCCATCAAGGCCGCATTCATCGGCACGTTTATTGAGTGGTTTGATTATGCGGCCTATATCTATATGTCCGCGATTATCTCGCGCGTCTTTTTCCCAGAAATGGAAGGCCGCCGCGCGCTGATTTTGACCTTCGCGCTCTTCGCGCTGTCATTCTTGGTGCGCCCCATCGGGGGAATCGTCTGGGGACATATTGGTGATAAGCACGGCCGCATCCACACGCTGACCTATTCCATCGTGTTGATGTCACTGGCGACCGCCTGCATCGGCCTATTGCCTGGGTATGCCACCATCGGCTTTGCCGCGACGCTCTTGCTTCTTATATGCCGCATGGTGCAAGGCTTTTCCGCCGCCGGTGAATATGCCGGCGCCGCCACACACCTGGCTGAGATTGCCCCACCTGGGAAACGCGGGATTTATGCTGCGGTGGTGCCCTCGGCCACCGCATCCGGGCTGCTCTTGGGCTCGCTCATCGCGGCCTTTCTTACCGGTGTGCTCGATGATGATGCCCTGCATTCCTGGGGCTGGCGCGTGCCCTTCCTAGTGGCGCTGCCGCTCGGCCTGTACGGCTTATGGATCCGCCGCCATACGGAGGAATCCAACCGCTTTGAAAAGCACGCGGACACCGAGCTTTCGCCCCTGCGCCAGGTGCTGAAATACCCCAAGGCCCTGGCCATTGCCTTTGCCGGCGCGGTGCTCAACGCGATTGGCTTCTACGTCATCTTGACCTACCTGCCCACCTATCTTTCGGAGGAGCTGGGCATGGCAGAAACTCCGGCGTTTATCGCGTCTTCGGTGGCCTCCGCGTTCTACGTGGGCTTTGCGCTATTGACAGGCCTGCTGTCCGATCGCCTTGGCCGGCGCACCACCATGCTGTGCGCCGCGCTCTTTATGGGACTTGCCATTATTCCGGCATTCATGCTTCTCGATGGCGCAGGCATCCTGCTCGTCATCATCATTCAGGTGTGCCTGGGTGGGGTGCTGGCGCTTAACGATGGCGTCTTGCCCTCCTTCCTTTCCGAGCAGTTCCCCACGCATGTGCGCCTGTCTGGTTTCGCGCTGACGTTTAATACTGCCAATGCCATCTTCGGCGGTACCGCCCCGATGATCGCGACGTGGCTGATTGATACCACCGGAAATAAACTAGCCCCGGCCTTTTACCTGGTGGCTGCGGCGATCGTGACGGGTACTGCCGTGCTCTTCGCGCCGCGCAAGAACAAGCTGGTGGCATAACCCGCGCGGGTTATGCCTGTAGAACTAGTAAAACGCCAGCGGCACCCGGTTCCTTTCGGTTCCGAGTGCCGCTGGCGTCTCTCTCTACAAGGGTGTTTCCATGTATCGGTGTGCACCGCCCTCTGGAAACTGAGGGGTTCTCTCTATCTCTCTCGTATGCGCTCTCTCAAACGCATGATTTAAGTATGGGGCACGCGGCTGGAACAGCAATGGAATCTATCTGATAGGTCGCTGAAAAATACTGAAAGTTTCCTGTAAATCCATTTGTGCTGGTAAGCGGCCCTCAAAGATTATCCTTCTAGCAGGCCTTCATCGATGAGGAAATCCTGTGCCACGGCGGTGTAGTCCTCACCGTCGACGTCCACGCGGGCATTGAGCTCCTGCATCTTCTCATCCGTCAGGAGTTTCGCGAGGGGAGCGAAGAGATCCTTGATCTCTGGGTATTCTTCCGAGACCTCGGTGCGCACAACCGGGGCGAGGTTGTACTTGGGGAAGAAGAGCTCAGGGTCCTCCAGCACGGTGAGGTTTAAGGACTTAATGCGGCCATCGGTGGCAAAGATGGAACCGAGGGTGCACTCGCCCTTATTCAAGGCGGCATAGACGGCGCCGGAATCCATAATCCTGATGCGGTCGCGCGGTGGTTGTTCAATGCCATAGCTATCCAACATGGTAAGCAGGCCGTCATTGCGGGCTAAGAACTCGCTATCGGTGCAAAAGGTCTGCTCGTTGGCGGGAACTCCCTTGATATCGGCCAGCGATTCGAGGCCGTACTGTGCGTGGGACTGCTCGCTAATGGCCAGCGCGTACGTATTATTCATCGGCGCTGGGGGTAGCCAGGTAAGTCCATGGTCCTTATCGGCCTCCTTCACTGCCTCGTATTGCTCCTGCGAGCCGGGGACCGGATCGGCGTTGCCCAGGTAGGTAATCCAGGCGGTACCGGTGTATTCAAACATGGAGTCCATATCGCCGACCTCCAGCGCTTGGCGCGCCGAGGTAGAGCCGGGGATATTGGTTAGGTCCTTTACGTTGGCACCTGCGGATTCCAAGAGGATGGCACCAATCTTGCCCAGGATGACCTGCTCGGTGAAGTTCTTGGAACCGATGGAAATATTGGCGCCGTCGAGGTCAATATCGGCCAGGTCACCCTTTAATTCCCCACTCGGGATGAGACCACCGGCGGTGCCGAGGCCGCACCCGGCGAGGAAGAAGGTGCTTGCGGCAGCGAGGGTTGCGAGGAGGCGTTTCATTGGATCATTCCCTTCGGGGCGAAGACAACCTCAAGAACGCGGCCCACCCATTCGACCGCTAAGGCTAAGGCGGCGATGAGGACCGCGCCAGAGATGAGAATAGGGTTGCGGTAGAGGGTGATTCCGGTGGTAATCAGCCCGCCGAGGCCGCCGGCATCAATAAAGGTGGCAAACGCACCCGCGCCGACCAAGAGCACCAGGGAGGTGCGGATGCCGGTCATGATGACCGGCAGGGCCATGGGCAGCTCGACCTTGGTGAGCACCTGGATTGGTGACATGCTGAGGCCGTAGGCGGCCTCGACAAGCTGCTTATCCACGCCCCGCAAGCCCGCAATCACGTTGGCGAGTACCGGCAAGAAGGCATAGAACCAGAGGCCGAGGATGGCCACAGGCTCGCCAAAGCCGAGCCAGATGGCCAATAGGACGATGACACCGACGACGGGCGCGGCCTGTCCAATATTCGCGATGCTGGTGATGATCGGCGCCATGAACTTGGTGGACTTGCGCGTTAGCACGATGCCCAGCGGCACGGCCGTGGCGATGACCAACAGTGCGGAAATGACCACGAGGACTAAGTGCTCGCGGGTCATGGTGAGCACAGAACTAATCTGCAGGGTGCGCTCTTCAATATCATCCAGCTCGGCCGTGGCGTGCCAGATGAGCCAGCCGCCCACCGTGAGCACCACCAGGATGGGGATGCCGATGATTAGGAGGCGGTCCTCGCCGGTCAGGCGCTTAAATTTCTCCACCGGAATCCACCTCCTTGTCATCTAAAGCCTCTTGGGCGGCGGCATTCATCTGCTGGATATAATCCGTGACCGTTTCGTAGTACAAAACGCCCACGAATTCACCGCGGCGGGTAACAAGCGCCCCGCTGTGGGAGGAAGCAAGCATGGCAGACATGGCATCGCTAAGCGTAGAGCGCGCATCCACAACGGAGTTGAGCTCGAACTGCGGCTCCGGGATGGTCTCGTAGCGCTCGAGCTGGCGGGCGAAGATCCAGTCGCGGGGATGGCCCTTGTCATCGATGATGACCACCATTTCTTCGCCGGCTTCGCGCAGGCGCGCTAGGGCCTCGCTTGTGGGTTCGCCGATGCGCGCGGTGGCCTGGTCCGCAAGCTCCAGCTCATCCGCGCGGCGCAGGTTGAGCTGTTTTAGGGCAGAGCCGGAACCAATGAAGTCGGCCACGAAGTCATTCGCGGGCGCGGCAAGGATATTTTCGGGCGTATCGTACTGGCTGATTTTGCCGCCGGGCTCAAAGATGAGGATGCGGTGGCCCAGCTTGATGGCCTCATCGATATCGTGCGTGACGCAGATGATGGTCTTTTTCAACTCGGATTGGATATTGACCAATTCATCCTGCAGGCGCGTGCGGGTGATGGGGTCGACCGCGCCGAAAGGCTCGTCCATCAAGACCACCGGCGGATCCGCCGCTAGGCCGCGGGCGACGCCGACGCGCTGTTGCTGGCCACCGGATAGCTCGCTGGGGAAGCGATCGCGGTAGGTTGCAGGATCGAGCCCGACCATATCCAAAAGTTCATCGGTGCGCTGAGCAATCTTATCGGCCTTCCACTTCTTCAGCTTGGGCACAAGCGCAATATTATCCGCGACGGACATGTGCGGGATGAGGCCGCCGCCTTGGATGACGTAGCCAATATCGCGGCGCAGCTGCGTGGGATTTTTCTTGGTGGCATCCTCTCCATCGATATAAATGGTGCCGCTTGTCGGCTCCACCAAGCGGTTAATCATCTTCAGCGAGGTGGTCTTACCGCAACCAGACGGCCCGACGAAAGCGACCAGCTCGCCTGCCGGAATTTCGAAGGAAAGGTCCTCCACGGCGGGGGAGTCTTGGCCCGAATAGGCCTTGGTGACGTGATCGAAGACGATGCTGGCACCGCTATTGCTCGCGTCCGCGGCGTGCGTGGATGAAGCGTGCGTTGAATCAGACATTCTTAGATACCTTTCGGGGTGGTCAATTTTTGGATTCCGGCGAGAATCGCATCCACGATGAGCGCAATAATGACGACGCCGATGGTGCCCACCAGCGTGAAATTAAGTGCGTTGGTGCCGCCGATTTGGCTGAGTCCTGAGTAGATATATCCACCCAGTCCTGGGCCGAGCGCATAGGCGGCGATGGCGGCAACGCCCATAGACATCTGGGTGGAGACGCGAATGCCGGTCATAATCACCGGCCAGGCCAGCGGCAGCCGGATGCGGAAGAGGATAGCCGTCGAGCTCATGCCCTGCCCGCGGGCGGATTCGATGACATCGTCGCTGACATTGTGCAAGCCGACGATGGCATTGCGCAGGATGGGAAGGACGGCATAAAAGACCACGAGGGCAACCGACGGTATGGTGCCGATGCCAAACAGCGGGATGGCAAGACCAAGCAGCGCCAGCGATGGCAAGGTCAGGCCAATGGAGGTTAAGGCATTAGCGATAGCCGCACCGTGCGGGCGCTGGGCCACAAAGATGGCAATAACCAACGCGATGACCAGGGCCACGGCGACTGATTGGATGACAAGGCTTGCGTGTTGGTAACTGCGGAAAAGGATATCCTGCCAGCGCGCAGCGATAAATTCGTTCATTTCATCACCTAAAAGAAAGAGAATAGGGCGCAGGGAAAATTATTAGGGGCACAGACTCTCTGGTCCTTCCTCTGCGCTGATGATGTGCTTCTAGCGTACAAGCCTTTTTACGCGCGAAACAATAGCGTGACAGGCTGGGCACAAAACCGGGGGCAGTGAGCACGAGGTAATACCGGTCTTAGTGGCGGCCTAGAAAAACAGCACTTGGCCGATAAGTGCCAGGGCAGCGGTAATAGCTACCACCGTGACGATGCGGTTCAGGCGCTTGGTATCGATGAAGTGGTTGAGGTAGTTGGCAATGAATAAGCCGACGACTACTAACGGGCTATAGGCCGCGGCGGCGTAGACCTGTGGCTGGGTCACCTGGCCGTTAAAGCCCAGGATGATAAGGGACATGACGGTACCGATCACAAAGGTGCCGGCGAGGCTGCCGCGCGTGCGCTGTGGGTCGAAGCGCTTCATAATCAGCGCCATCGGTGGGCCACCGATGGAGGTAGAGGTTCCCAGGAATCCGGAGGTAAGGCCGGCAAGAACGGTATTGCGCCTGGTGGGCTTGGGGCTCCAGCCGAGGCTGGAGAGGGACATCGCCAAGAGCACGGCGCAGCCGATGAAGATGGAAAGGCCATCGTGTGAGAGGGATGCGATTGCCCACGCGCCGGCGAACGAGCCCGGAATGCGGGCGATGACGGATATGCCGACCAAGCGCCATGAGGTTTCGCGGTAGGTTCGCGCCAGCGTGTAGATGGAAATGCACAGCGCGAGGAGCAAGATGAGCGTGGGGACTAAATCCGGGCGCAAGAGCGCGATGATGGGAGTGGCGATGGTGCCGAGCCCAAAGCCGATCGAGCCCTGAGTGATAGTGCCGACCAAAATGAGCACACCAATAAAGATGTAGACCCACGCGTCTGAAGAGATTCCCAAGAACATGATGGAAGGCAAGTATAGGGCACTTGGCCTAGAGCCGGGCGGTTACTTTCTCATTCGCTGCAATTTCATCCAGGCGGGACGCGGGGCAGAGTCCAGCGACGATGACGGCGGAGCCGCCGGCCGCTAAGGGCTCGAGGACGGCGCGGGTGAAGGAAGATTTATCGCTCCACCCGGTAGATAGCAGCCGCTCGGCGCAGCCGGGCGGGGTCACCAATTCCGGCAGGGGCTGGGTTTCACCAAAGTACTGATCTCCATAAAAACGGACGGTGGGGCCGAAGTCGATGGCACCGGTGGGCAGATCCCCGCCGGATTCAACGATGCCGCGGCCAAAGGGGTCGTCGCTGATGAGCACGATATCGGCCTGCGGCTGGCGCTCTTGGGCGGCGAGGTAGCGGGAGGGGGAGGTAAAGACGACATCGGCAAGCGCGGCCGATTCACCGAAATCAAAGCTGGGCCCGGCGGCGAGGGCGCCTAAAGCAATGACGGCGGCCTGCCACGAGGTGGGCACGTCGATGGCGATGGTGGAATCCGGCTCCAAGTCGAGCTCTTCTTCCAACATATTGGCGATCTTGGCCACCCAGTTATCGAGCGTCTGGGCGGAAAAATCCATGCGCGCGCCGGTGGATTCGTTATAAACAGTCAGCCGCGGGGTGGCGGCATCGGCGTTTAAAAGATGGGCGAGTAGTTCCATACCCGCCCATCGTAGGCTAGCCTGCTTAGTTCACGCAGCGCGGACCGTCGCCGCCAGCATCGATTTCAGGGGCAACCTTGTTGGCACCGAAGTCATTGCCCGGGGTTCCTACCAGGTCGGTATCTTCTTCGGCGGCGGATTCCTCGGCGCTGGCTTCCTCATCGGAGGGGCCCTGGTAATCATCGGTGGCCACAACGAGCAAGGTATTGGCATCGAGCTGCGGATTTTCTACCACTGGCAGGCCACCGAGCTTTTCCGCCAGCTTCTTGGCATCTTCGCTCTCGGGGTCTGCGGCCACGACCTGGGACTCAGAGTAGATGCCGGGCTGGGCATTGGCGGAGCGCTCAACGGTATAGCCGGTGTTTTCCAGCCAGGTGCCGATGCCTGCGGCCAAGCCATCGATATTGCCGGCATTGAGGACGTGGACCTCGTTATCGGAGTTGATATCGGCATCGTGCTCCGCTGCGTTTTCGGCGTTTTCCTCCTTGTGGGCCGCGTCTTCTTCAGCTTCCTCGTGCGACATGGCCAGATCCTCCATGAAGCGGTGGACCTCATTGGTATCGATGGTGACGATGGATTCGCCGTAATCGCCGCGGCCATCGATGGAGGTCACCGGAATGGTGGTAAAGGTGACATTGCCGCCGGCCAGGCCTGCTAGCTGGGTGACAAAGCCCATGATGTCCCAGCCGTCATCGATGACCACGGAGCGCTCCACGGCCTTGGCAATCTTGGAGAGCTTGGACGGGCTGGTCAGCGTGTCATTATCGAGCACCTTATTCACCAGCGAGGCCATATACGCCTGTTGGCGTACGATGCGGTCAAGGTCACCGCGCGGCAGGTTATAGCGCTGGCGCACGAAGGTCAGCGCCTGCGCACCATCGAGGGTCTGGGTGCCCTTGTGGAAATTGGCGCCGGACATCTCGTCCTCAACGTCCTCGTTGAGGCAGACTTCGACGCCACCGACGGCATCAGTAAGCAGCGTAAAGCCGAGCAGGCCCACCTCAGCGTAGTGGTCAATGGATACGCCGGTCAGGGAGTGCACCATCTTCAGCAGGCCTTCGCGGCCGGCTTCTACGCCGCGCTTTTCGATGTCCTTATCCGTATACGGTGCCTTTTCGCCCTGCGCCTCCGCCTGGGCGTTTTCCTGCTGGAGCTCTTGGACCTTGTCGTTTTTGTGCGAGGCGTAGACGGCATTGATCTTCATATTGCCGTAGTCCGGATCGTTGACATAGGTATCGCGCGGAATGGATACCGCGGTAGCGCGCGAGCCGTCTTCCGGAATGCGCACGAGCATGATGGTGTCGGTGTTTTCCTCGCCCTCGGCAACGCCGGCGTGGAGATCCGCCAGCTCCTTTTCAGAGAGCGGATTGCCCTGGGCATCGGTGCGCGAGTCCTTGCCTACGAGCAAGATATCGGCGGCGCCGTCCAAGGAAGGATCGGATAGACCATCCTCGCCCAAAGATAAGTCTGAGGCGGAGGACATGCCCGTATCCAGGCGCCCCACCGTGGCGTAGCCCACGCCGGAGACAGCCAGGATGAGGGCAGAAATAACAGCCACGATGGTTTTGGTGGCCGTGGAACCCTTTTGCTTAACCGTGCTAGCGGCAGAGGGCGCGGGTTGGATATTGCGCGCCCGGCGAGTGTTCTCAGAAGTCACAAGTGAAGGCTTTCTACTTTCCGGGGATCTGGAGACAGTTTAGGGGAGATCTCGCCAAATTTAGGGATCCGTGACCAGTTTCGCGCAATTGAACAGTGTCTGTCTCCGGACACAGCCCCTGGCGTGACTAAGCTTGGGGCCCATTGTGACTACTGAAACTACAGCTCCGCTCGCCATTATCACCGTGACCTATAACCCCGGTGAGTACTTGGCGCGCTTTATAGGCTCCCTGCCGGACGCCAGCGACCAAGGCGCCCAGGTGGTGCTGGCGGATAATGGCTCGACCGATGGCATCCCCGAAGCCGCCGCGGCGGAAAGGGAAGGGGTGGACTTCCTCGATACCGGCGGCAATATTGGCTACGGTGCCGGCATGAACGCCGGCGCGCGGTGGGTGCGGGAGAACCGGCGCGTAGACGATGAGTTCTTCCTTATTTCTAACCCGGATGTCACCTTCAGCGAAGGTGCGATTGACCAGATGATCGCGTGCGCGCGCCGCTGGCCGGATGCTGCAGCGGTAGGCCCGCGCATCGTGGAACCAGACGGCAGCAACTATCCGTCAGCCCGGTCGGTGCCGAATATATCCACCGGCATCGGCCACGCGCTGTTTTCTAACCTATGGCCCTCTAATCCGTGGACGCGCACGTACCGCAACGATGCCGATATGTCCGTCCAACGCCCCGCCGGGTGGTTATCCGGATCCTGCCTCTTGGTGCGCTGGGACGCCTTCGATGCCATCGGCGGTTTTGATGAGCGCTACTTCATGTACTTAGAAGACGTGGACTTGGGCGATCGCTTCGCGCGCGCCGGGTATCAAAACATTTTCTGCCCGGAAGCCGTCATTAGCCACGCCAAGGGGCATTCCACCCAGGCGCACGCCGGGGCGATGCTGCGCGCGCACCACAGCTCCGCGTACCGCTTCCAGGCGGACCGCCACCCGGCGTGGTGGCAGGCCCCGCTGCGCGCCGCGCTGTGGCTGGGCTTGCGGGTGCGGGGAGCGGTAACGGCCGCTCGTGCCAGTACCGCCAAAGATTCGGAAGCCTGAAGCGCGTGCCGTTGACCTGGTTTCTGGTCGCGGCCGCATACACTGACCTTCGAAAAACCTCAGAATAAGATTGTCTGCATACAAAGGATGACTATGACTGAAGCAGCCACCACTTATGGTGCCACCACCGATGCGGTGATTTTGGTGGGCGGGCGCGGTACCCGCCTGCGCCCACTGACCATTGGTACGCCCAAGCCCATGCTGCCGACGGCAAACTACCCGTTCCTGCAGCACCTGCTCGCCCGCATCAAGGCCGCGGGCATTGAGCACGTGGTGATGTCCACCTCGTACAAGGCAGAGGTTTTCGAGGAATACTTTGGCGATGGCTCCGAGCTCGGCCTGGACATTGAATACGTGGTGGAAGAAACCGCGCTGGGCACCGGCGGCGGCATCCGCAACGTCTATGACAAGCTGCGTAATGACACCGTCATGGTATTCAACGGCGATGTTCTTTCCGGCATGGACCTAGAAGGCATCTTGACCACGCACCACAACAAGGGTGCCGATGTCACCATGCACCTGCTCAACGTGGCGGATCCGCGCGCCTTTGGCTGCGTGCCCACGGATTCTGAGGGCCGGGTCACGGCCTTTTTGGAAAAGACCGAGGATCCACCAACCAACCAGATCAACGCCGGCTGCTATGTCTTTGACCGCTCCGTTATCGAATCCATCCCGGCAGACCGCGTGGTCTCGGTCGAGCGCGAGACCTTCCCGGGCTTGCTTGCCGATGGCCGCTTGGTCGTCGGCCACGTCGATAACTCCTACTGGCGCGATATGGGCCGCCCGGATGACTTCACCCGCGGCTCCTCCGACTTGGTGCGCGGCATCGCCCCATCGCCGCTCTTGGAAGGCCGCACCGGCGAGTCCCTCGTGGAATCCTCTGCGGGCATTGCCGGCGGCGTGCTGCTGCTATCTGGCACCGCGGTGGGCCGCGGATCCGAGGTGGGTGCTGGTTCCCGCCTGGAGGGAACGGTGGTCTTTGATGGCGTGCGCATCGAACCGGGCGCCATCATCCACAACTCCATCATCGCCTCCGGCGCGCATATTGGCGCCAATGCGGTCATCGAAAACTGCGTCATTGGCGAAGGCGCCCACGTTGGCGCCCGCTGCGAGCTCGTGGACGGCATGCGGGTATTTCCTGGTGTGACCATCCCCGATGCCGGCATTCGCTTTAGCTCTGACGCCTAAAGCACCCACCACCTACCCTCCGCATCGCTTTCAGCTCGGCCACGAGCGCGGTGTGGAGGGCTTTGTGATCCCTGCCCGGCTGAGATTTTGGGAGACACGCCGACACTTCCTGAAAATTGTTGACAGAAAAACCGGGCACCACTATATATAGTACCCCCTACCTATACCCCCGGATAGCACCGGGTGTTACTAATGTGACGAATGGGGATCGTGTGCAGCGTTTTTGCGATAAAGCGCGAAAAAGGCACTAATTCAGGTTGACGATATTTAGTGATCCGGTGTGAAATTACATCAGTGCAAGAAACGGCGACCGACACACCCGTTTTTACGGATTGGCTCGAGGATTGACGGCGATTCAGCCGCACTTCAGCCTCGTGTACAGTCGGTTGCACTGATTAGGATTACCCAACCTCGGAGAAAGGAAAAGGCGTGGACAAAATGGCTAATAACAACGCCATTCTCCGTGGCGGTGCTGCTGCAGAGGTATCGCTCGATGAACTCTTCGGTGCCGTCGAGCAGGAGTGGCAGGATCAAGCGTTGTGCGCGCAGACGGATCCAGAGGCATTCTTCCCCGAAAAGGGAGGTTCCACCCGTGAGGCAAAGCGTATCTGCCAAGCTTGCGCGGTGCGCGATGAGTGCCTGGAATACGCGCTGGAGCACGATGAACGCTTCGGAATTTGGGGCGGGCTTTCGGACCGCGAACGCCGCCGCCTCAAGCGCGAGATTGGTTAATTAAGTTGTGTGTGCTCTAGCCCTTGGCTGCGACCCTGAGTGGTGTGGCCAAGGGCTAGAGTTTTCTCTGTGGTGCGAAAAGTGTCCCTACCAGCTATAGCGCGGGTCTACCTCCTCTGGGGCGAGGTTTAAGTAATTGGCCACCAGGGCGGTAATGACCGTGCCGAGGAGCTCTGCGCGCTCGGCGGAGGTCACGGCACGCTGCTCAATGGGCATGCGGAAGATAACGAGCCGGGCGCGGGTAGGGCTACCAGCGGAATCGACACCGGCGGGCACGATGCGGCCGAGCGGCACGGGGCCATCGGCAATGATTTCATCCGGCAGCACCGTCATA
Source organism: Corynebacterium sp. KPL1824 (assembly GCF_000478095.1). Taxonomy (NCBI): domain Bacteria; kingdom Bacillati; phylum Actinomycetota; class Actinomycetes; order Mycobacteriales; family Corynebacteriaceae; genus Corynebacterium; species Corynebacterium sp. KPL1824. The sequence continues at coordinate 767,833 of NZ_KI515749.1, forward strand.
TCCGCCGAAAGGCGCATGCGCGGGATGGTGTCTACCGCAAGGTCGAGCCCGCGCAATTGCGGGGCGAAGGCGTGCTGAATGGGTGCGTAGGCCTCGAGGACGGCGGCATCGAAAAGCTCGCGGGCGCTGCGGTAGCGTGGGGTTTGCTGCGGCAGAAGGGGCCCGTGCAGGCCGCGCCCGTGGCGATCGTGGGCGGGGCGGATATGCGGGCGGGGGCGAGCAGCGGTCATGGCGTTGATTCTAAAGCTCTAAGGTTGCGCAATAAGTGCAGCCACGCCGGGGAAGTACTATCTAAATCTCAACCAAGGGTTTAGACTAATGCGCGTGACTGAATCTCGCCATTGCTCCCGCCCAGGCTGCGGCCGACCCGCCGTGGCGACGTTGACCTACGCATACGCGGATCAAACCGCCGTGGTTGGCCCGCTGGCAGAAGAGGATAACCCGCACAGCTGGGATCTCTGCAGCACCCACCGCGACCGCATCTCCGCGCCGGTGGGCTGGGAGCTGGTGCGCGTAGACCGCATCGAGCTCGACGAGGATGACGACCTTATGGCCCTGGCCCAGGCGGTCAAGGAAGATGGCAGGGTGACCACTGGGCTTGTCGATGACCGCAGCGCCGGCTCCGGGGCAGATCCCATCGATTACGCCGCCACCTTCGATGGCGCTGATCCCGCCAATTCCAATCATCCGGTATTTCGCACCCGCCGCGTGGCCTATGCCAAAAAGGCCCGCCGCGCTCACCTGTCCGTCGTTCCTGATGCGCAGAGCGAAGATAATTCTGCCGAGAGGCAGGACACGGACACCGAATCTGATTAAAGCAAGGGCGCTGAGCACAGCGCCTGAGAAAACTCGCGCTACCTAGCCGCAGACACGGAAGGAGCACTGCGCTAGTTGCCCGTAGGCAGGGAGTATTATTGCGAGGTATGCGAACTCGTGAGCATCTTGATGCAGTGATTAAGGCCTATGACGTCCGTGGCGTGGTGGGCGAAGATATCGATGAAGACTTCGTGCGCGATACTGGCGCCGCCTTCGCCGCAATCCTGCGCGAAGAAGGCGAAAACACCGTGGCTGTAGGCCACGATATGCGCCCGTCTTCTCCCGCGTTGGCGCAAGCCTTTGCTGAGGGCGTGGTGAGCCAAGGCCTCCATGTGACGCTTTTGGGGCTTACCTCTACGGATGAGCTCTACTATGCGGCGGGTTCTATGGAGTGCGCGGGCGCGATGTTTACCGCCTCCCACAACCCGGCGAAGTACAACGGCATCAAGCTCTGCCGCGCCGGTGCCGTCCCCGTGGGGCAACAGACTGGGTTGGAAGAAATCAAGCAGATGCTTATCGATGGCACCCCAAGCTACGACGGCCCTAATGGTGCCATCGCCGAGCAAGAAATCCTGACCGGCTACGCGGACTTCCTGCGTCACCTCGTGCCGCTGGAAGAATCCAAGCCGCTGGTCGTCGCCGTCGATGCCGCCAATGGCATGGGCGGGCACACGGTCCCGGCCGTTTTCGATGGCCTGCCCTTTGATGTCCGCGATCTCTACTTTGAGCTCGACGGCACTTTTCCCAACCACGAGGCGAACCCGCTGGATCCCAAGAACTTGGAGGATCTGCAGAAATTCACCGTAGAGCAAAACGCCGATATCGGCCTTGCCTTCGACGGCGACGCCGACCGTTGCTTCGTGGTGGATGAAAAGGGCCAGCCGGTATCGCCGTCTGCCATCTGCGCGCTGGTGGCCAGCCGCTACTTGGATAAGTTCCCGGGCGCGACCATCATCCACAACCTGATTACCTCCAAGACGGTGCCGGAGCTCATCGCGGAAAAGGGCGGTACCGCCGTGCGCACGCGCGTGGGCCACTCCTTCATTAAGGCCCAAATGGCCGAGCACACGGCGGCCTTTGGCGGCGAGCACTCCGCGCACTACTACTTCCAGGAATTCTGGAATGCCGATTCCGGCATGCTGGCCGCTATGCACGTCCTGGCCGCGTTGGGACAGACGGATAAGCCGCTCAGCGAGCTCATGGCGGAATACTCCCGCTACGAGGCCTCCGGCGAGATCAACTCCACGGTGGCGGATCAAAAGGCCGCCACCCAGGCCGTGCTCGATGAGCTGGCGGATAAGATCGAATCCGTCGATGAGCTCGATGGCGTTACGGTCGAGCTCAAGGACACGGACGCGTGGTTTAATGTGCGCGCTTCCAATACCGAGCCGCTGCTGCGACTCAATGTTGAGGCGAAGACCTCCGAAGAGGTCCAGCAGATTGTGGACGAGGTCCTCGCCATCATCAGGCGCTAATTACTGGAATCGCCGAATCACTGCGCGCGGGAGTGGGCGACCATGTCGTCCCACTCCACGTACTTCTTTCGCTCGCGGCCTTCGCGCTCGCCCAAAGCGCGCTCAGCGGCATCGAGGCGTTGCCAATCCTGCCAGGTGAGGTAGTCGATGCCCTTATCCGCGAAGGCCTCGGTGATATCGCCGGCGGTGGGGGACGGTAGGGTGCCCGCGGCGGCATCATCAAGCAGCATGCCAATGGTTTCGCTGGCATCGGACTTGGTATTGCCAATCAGGCCCACGGGCCCGCGTTTTACCCAGCCGGTGGTGTAGAGGCCGGGCACGATGGCGCCCTCTTCGTCGATGACGTGGCCGCCGTCATTGTTGATGACGTTTTTCTCGCTATTAAATGGCACGCCGTCCACGGCGTCCGAGCGGTAGCCCGTGGCAAAGTAGACCGCTTGCACTGGCCACGTGGTGAATTTACCCGTCCCGCGCACGCTGCCATCGCCGGTCAGCTCGGTGCGCTCCGTTTTAATCCCGCTCACCCGGCCGTTCTCACCGAGGATCTCCACCGGCTGCTCAAAGAGATGAATCTGCAGCGTATGCGGGGCCTTTTTAGGATCGCGAATGGCATATTGCTCAAGAACCTGGCACACCAAATCCGTCGACTTGCTGGAAGCGCGTGCCTCTAGCGAGGCCTCATCGTAATCAATATCTTCGGGGGAGACGACCACATTGATGTTATCCGAGTGGTCGAGCTCTTTGAGCTCTTGCGGGGTGAACTTGGCTTGGGCGGGCCCGCGGCGCCCGAAGACGCGTACGGTCTCTGCCTTATTTTGTGCCAACGAATCGTAGACATTATCGGCGATCTCGGTCACCTTAAGTTCATCGCCAGTCTTGGCCAAGATACGCGAGACGTCCAGGCCCACATTGCCCACGCCGATGACAGCGACCTCGCTGGCGGAGAGGTCCCATTCGCGCTCAAAGCGCGGATTGCCGTCATAGAAGCCTACGAATTCACCGGCGCCGTGCACGCCCTGCAGCTGTGCGCCAGGGATATCGCGGTGGCGATCGCCTACCGCACCGGTGGCAAAGACGACGGCATCGTAGTGCTGCTGCAGCTCGTCCACGGTGATATCGCGGCCGATGTGCACGTTGGTAAGCAGGCGAATCTGCTCCGTGTCCAATACGCGGTGCAGGGATTTAATGATGCCTTTAATGCGTGGATGGTCAGGGGCCACGCCGTAGCGGATGAGGCCGAAGGGAGCGGGCATCTGCTCAATGAGATCGATGTGTACATTGCCACCGGTCTTTTTCACCAGGATGTCGGAGGCGTAAATGCCAGCGGGGCCGGCACCGATGACGGCTACGTTTAAGGGTTTATCTGACACGGTAATTTTGCCTTTCTTGTCTGCGTAGTCTCCCGCGGTGGGATGAAGGGAACGAAGTTCTCAATAAATATGCACAAATAGACCACATAGTCTATTTATCGTGAGTGAGCGCGGGATTTCTCTTAAGAGAGTGAACCGTATGGTCTGTTTGCACACAAGCGGAAGAATTAGATTCTTTATTAAGCCTTCTCAAAGTGCAGGTCATAGCTTTGGGGAAAGTGAAAATAAAACAGACCGCTTTGTCTGTAATCTATAGACGGGTAGGTTTTCCCTCAACGCTTTGAAAGGGAGGTCTACACCACATTATGGCTACCGCAACAACGACCAAACGCAAGCCACGCGCCAATAAGCCCGAGGGCCAGTGGAAAATCGACGGTAAAGAACCGTTGAATAACGATGAGGCCATCAAACAGGATGATGGTGGTCTCTCCGCTAAGCAGCGCGTGATAGACATCTACTCCAAGCAGGGATTTTCCTCCATCCCGCCGGAGGATTTAGCACCGCGCTTTAAATGGTTAGGCCTGTATACGCAGCGCAACCAGAACCTGGGCGGGGAGATGACCGCCAAATTATCTAACGCGGAATTGCAAGATGAATACTTCATGATGCGCGTGCGCTTCGATGGCGGCCGCGCCGATCCAGCCAAGCTGCGCGCGGTGGGAGAAATCTCGCGCGATTATGCCCGCTCCACCGCGGACTTTACGGATCGCCAGAATATTCAGCTGCACTGGATTCAGATCGAAGACGTACCCACCATCTGGGACAAACTCGAATCTGTGGGCCTGGGCACCTTGATGGGGTGTGGCGATGTGCCGCGCGTCATCTTGGGCTCGCCGGTCGCGGGAGTTGCCGAGGATGAAATCATCGATGCCACCCCAGCCATCGAGGAGATTAAGAATAATTACTTACCGCGCGAGGAGTTCCATAACCTTCCCCGCAAGTTCAAAACCGCTATTTCCGGCAATGCGCGCCAGGACGTGACGCACGAAATTCAAGACGTTGCCTTCGTCGGCGTCAACCACCCCGAATATGGCCCCGGCTTTGACTGCTTTGTGGGCGGGGGACTATCCACCAACCCGATGCTCTCGCAATCCTTGGGCGCGTGGGTGCCACTCGAGCGCGTGCCGGAAGTATGGGCCGGTGTGGTCAGCATCTTCCGCGACTACGGCTTCCGCCGCAACCGCAACCGTGCGCGGCTGAAGTTTTTGGTGGCTAAATGGGGCATCGACAAGTTCCGCCAGGTCCTCGAGGAAGAGTACCTGGAGAAGCCGCTTGCCGATGGCATCCCGCTCGAGGTTAATCCCGGCAGCCGCGATCACCTGGGCGTGCACAGGCAAAAGGACGGCAAGTTCTACGTCGGCGTAAAACCCACCGTGGGCCATGCAACGGGCGAGCAGCTCATTGCCATTGCCGATGTCGCGGAAAAATTCGGCATTTCGCGCATCCGTACCACCTCGATGAAGGAATTGCTCTTCCTCGATGTGGAAGAAGACGATATTCCGGCACTTTCGCGCGCGCTGGATGAAACGGGCCTGTATTCCCAGCCCACGGAGTTTCGCCGCGGCGTCATTTCCTGCACTGGGCTGGAATTTTGCAAGTTGGCGCACGTGACCACGAAGGCCCGCGCCATCGAATTGGTGGACATCCTCGAAGACACCCTGGGGGATTTGGATGTGCCCATTTCCATCGCACTCAATGGCTGCCCCAATGCGTGCGCGCGCTCCCAGGTATCCGATATCGGACTTAAAGGTCAGATCGTCACCGATGCCGATGGCAACCGCGTCGAAGGATTCCAAGTCCACCTAGGCGGTGCCCTCGGCCTTTCTCCCGACTGGGGCCGCAAGCTCCGCGGACACAAGGTCGTAGCCGATGAGGTACCGGACTACGTCATACGGCTGGTCAATAAATATAAGGAACAACGCGAAGAAGGCGAGCAGTTTCGCCACTGGGTACTGCGCGCCGAGGAGGAAGATCTGCAGTGAATTTCCGCCGTAAACCTAATCCCAATCGCAATCACCCCACCTTTTGCCCTTACTGCGCCGGCACCGATCTGTTCCCGGATGAAGAAGACGACTTTGCCTGGAATTGCCAGGAATGCCTGCGCGTATTTTCGGTCCGCTTCCACGGCCAAGACGATGCCCCCGTGGCACCGGCCCCGGCCGTTTCTTCCACCGAAGCCCTGCAGCGCTCCCTAGCCCGCCGCGGACACTCCACGGCTCCGGTGGATTAAGGATGCACCATGACCACACTCATCACCTTGTCCCACGGCTCGCGCCACCCGGGCGCCGCCGCTGGCATTGAACGGCTCACCCAGGCCGCTGCTGCCGCGATACCAGCCCGCCCTGCTTATCGGGCGGCGCACCTAGAGTTCAATACTCCCGATCTCACCGCAGCTGCGGTCGACCTCGCCCGTTGTGGGGAGGATACGGCCGTAGTCATTCCATTGCTCTTTACGCAGGGCTACCACCAGCGCGTTGACGTTCCCCGCGTTATTGCCGCGGCCGAACAGGCCTCAGGCGTGCGCTTGGTACAAGGCGAGTGCTTGGGCGGAGGGCGCGCCGCAGAACATAGCGTACGAGATGTGGGCAGGCGGGAAGCCGCAGAAGCGGACCTGGCGGCGGTGCTCGCGGCACGCGCAAGGCCGGAAGATACCCACCACGTCATCTACTCCGTCGGTTCCTCTGATGCTGCGGCCAATGACTCCATCCACCGGCTGGCCGTTCGGGTATCCCAGCTCACCGGCGTCCCCGCCACGGCCGCGTTTGCCACCCGGGGCGGCAGCAATGACATTCATGCATTGGCAAGAAGCACTGCGCGAATGCGGGTTATCCCGCTGTTTGTCACCGCAGGACTGCTCCTTAAACCACTGTCATCTACCCCCAGCAATGTCACCGTCGATCCCGTTCTTGGTACCGATCTCGCTGGCATCGTTGCTGCTCACTACCACATCGCCCAGGAGGTCGGTGTTCCATGCTAACCCTGATTTTAATCGCCGTGGCCGGTGCGGCCGCCCAGCTTGTCGATGGCGGCATCGGCATGGGCTTCGGCGTCACCTCAACCACCATCCTTCTCCTCGCGGGCCTTGGGCCCGCCCAAGCCTCCGCCGTCGTCCACACCGCTGAGCTGGGGACCACCGCAATGTCGGGCCTGAGCCACGCCCGCTTTGGGAATGTGGATTGGAAAACCGTCTTCCGGCTGGGTGTGCCGGGTGCCATCGCGGCGTTTATCGGCGCCACCGTGCTCTCCAATATCTCCACCGATGCGGCAGCCCCGATTACCGCGCTCATCTTGGTGGCCATCGGCAGCAACCTCATCTGGCGCTTTTCCCGCCCGCGCCGGACGAAGTTCGTGCAAAAGCGCAGCCATTCCACCCCGTTTTTGATCGGGCTCGGTTCTGTTGGCGGCTTCGTTGACTCCACCGGTGGCGGCGGCTGGGGTCCGGTATCCACCTCCACGCTCATGGCCATTGGCCGCGAGCAGCCCCGCCGCATTGTCGGCACGGTAAATACCGCCGAATTCCTGGTCACCCTGGGTGCCACCCTCGGCTTCGTCGTTGGATTGTGGCAGGATATCGTCGCCAACCTCTCCGCCGTGTTGGCCCTGCTCATCGGTGGTTCCATTGCCGCCCCGATTGCGGCATGGGTAATTTCCCGGATCGAACCGGTCGTCCTCGGTGGCTTGGTGGGTACGGCCATCGTGGCTCTCAATATTGGCAAGGTTTTAGGCGGGCTAGAAACCTACTTCGGGCTGAAGGTACCGGGTTTTGTCTCCCCGCTGCTCATGGTCCTAGTCCTCGTCGTGGGCATTTCCGCCACCATCCATGGTGCCCGCGCTACCCGGGCAGCCCGTGCGAGGGAGCTGGAAGCCGAAAACGCCGAAACCAAGGCACACGCGGAATTTCATGCCGCAGGCTTTGCCCACAGCGCGGCCGGTGCCTCCAAGGGCGAAAGCGCCGTGGAGGAATCCGCACCGCAGGCGGATAAAGCCTAATCGCTGGCAGGGTCGAGGCCGGCAACCTCGCCAATGACATACACGGCGGGGGAGGAGACGTTATTGTCCTCCATCGTCTGCGCCAGGCGTTCTAGATCGCAGCGAAATTCCCGCTGCGTATCCAGGGTGCCCTCCTGAATAATCGCGCACGGCGTCGACCCAGCAAGCCCGCCGTCTTGCAATGCCCTGGCAATCGCCGGGGCATTTTTCACGCCCATGATGATGGACAAGGTCGCGCCGGACTGGGCCAGGGCGTGCCAATCCACCAGGGACTTCTCGTGGCCAGGCGGCAGATGCCCTGATACGACGGTAAAGCCGTGAACCATTCCGCGCTGGGTGACGGGGATGCCAATGCCCGCGGGCACGGAAACCGCGGAGGTCACCCCTGGAATGACGGTGGTGGGGATAGATGCCTTGGCTAGGGCCTGTACCTCTTCAAAGCCGCGGCCGAACACGAAAGGATCGCCGCCCTTCAGCCGCGCTACCTTCCGCCCGGCTTGGGCGTGCTCGATGAGCAGCTCGTTGATCTTGTCCTGGGTAATCGACTTCTTGTAGGGCAGCTTGGAGACATCGATAAGCTCCTTGGCTGAAATATCGCAGAGTTTATCCAATTGCGGGGCCGGACCCAGGTGATCGGTCAGGATGACCTCGGCCTCCTGCAAGGCGCGCATGCCGCGAACCGTAATCAGGTCCCACGCGCCGGGGCCGCCACCGATAAGGGATACGGGGTGAATCTGTGCGGACGTCATGCCGCACCATCATAGTGGGAGCCAGACTATGCTTGAGCGATATGGATAACGGTTTCACTGAGGGTTCCGCCTATGACACCGAAACGGTGCGATTTTTTGATGTCGCCCACGAGGGCGCGCAGATTCGTCTGCTCGCCGGGCAAATGGAGCGCTGGGGTGAGATCCTCAACGGGCTCAATCCGCGCTCCCTGGTCATCTTGCCCACCGATGCCATCGCCCGCGAGGCAGCGCACCTCGGCGTCGGCTTGGCCGAACCGCTGCGCATCCCGCTGGTGGTGACGGAATCGCTGCCGCAATACGTGGGCGCGCTCGATATCGTCGTGGCGGTGGGCGAGCCCGCAGAATGCGATTGGGCCTCCCGCGCGCTCATTGCGGCGAGCCAGCGCGGCGCCACCACCATCCTGGTGGGCCCGGCAAGCGGCCCCTTGGTAGAGGATTGCCCGGAAGACACCCTGATTGCCCCGTCGCTTCCCACCGCAGAGGGCTGCTCGCCGGCGCGATTTATCACGGCCCTGTACGCGCTGTGCAGCATCGTTCATACCTCCCCGCGCGCGGTGTGCGAAGAATTAGAGGACCTTGCCGCCGCCGTGGACCGCGAGATCGAGCAGCTTTCGCCAGAGCGCGATGATGCCATCAATCCCGGCCGGCAGCTGCGCGAATACGCCGAGGGCGCGCGGATTATTCACTCCTGCGTCATCGATCCCTATGCATATGCCGAGCGCCGCGAGCGCGTACACATCGATACCTTGGTCGCCCGCATGGCAGCAACCATCTGGGCTGTGCACGGGTTGCCCGGCACTTTCGTCGAGCCCGCTGACCTGCGCGGCGCACTCGATCGGGGTGCTGAATCTAGTACGGCGCCCGCGCCTGCCGATGACCTTTTCTACGACCCCTTCATCGACGGTGCTGGGGCGGATGCACCTTTGATACCCTTGAAAGTGATTTTCTGGGGGCAGGAAGAGGCGAACCTGCCCAACTCGCTTGCAGTCCGCAGCACCGACCCGGAACCGGGCCTTGGGCATCTTGCCCGCTCACTGCAGCTTATTACGCGGAGTTTTGCCGCGACCGCCTACGAGATTTCTAAAGGATAGAAATAAATGCAATTACTGGAAGGCGCTACCCGCAACTACTCGTGGGGTTCGCGCACCCTCATCCCTGAGCTGCGGGGCGAAGAAGCCGCAGAAAAGCCGGTGGCTGAACTCTGGTTTGGCGCCCACCCAGGCGATCCCTCCACGGTGGATGGCCAGCTTCTCAATGAGGTTATTGCGGCGGATCCAGAAGGCCAGTTGGGCGCTCGAGTCTATAAAGAATACGGCGAGAACCTGCCGTTCCTGTTGAAGATCCTCGCCGCCGAAGATCCGCTGTCTTTGCAGGCCCACCCGTCTAAGGAGCAGGCCGAGGAGGGTTTCGCCCGCGAAAACGAGGCGGGCATTGCCCTGCAGGCTGCAAACCGCAATTACAAGGACGATAACCACAAGCCGGAACTTATCGTGGCGCTGTCGGATTTCTACGCCATGGCGGGTTTCCGTCCCCTGGCACAAACCCGCGAGCTCTTTGCCGCCTTGGAATGCCCGGAGCTTGAGCGCTACCTGGCCATGCTTGACGATGACCCCGCGGAATCCTCCGAGTCCGCCAACCTCCGGGTGCTTTTTACCACGTGGATTACCATCCCTTCGGCCAAGCGCAAGGAGCTCATTAAGGCCATCGTTGCCGCCGGCGAGCGCCTGATTGCCGTCGATCCCAAGGATTGGAAGGCGCGGGTCATGGCTACGGTGGTGGACCTTAATGACCGCTATCCTGGCGATATCGGTGTGCTTGGTGCGCTCTTGCTCAACCACATCGAGCTTGCCCCGGGTGAGGCCGTCTACCTCGATGCCGGGCAACTCCACGCGTATGTCTCCGGGCTGGGCGTAGAAATCATGGCCAATTCCGATAACGTTTTGCGCGGCGGGTTGACCCCGAAATTCGTGGATGTGCCGGAGCTGGTCAAGGTCCTGACCTATGCGGCCGCCAATGAGCCGCGGGTGCAGCAAAAGGATAAGCAAAACCAGGACAATGTCCACGGCGCCGAGGCGTGGTCCTATCCAGTGCCCATCGATGAATTCCTGCTCGACCGCGCCGAGCTCGGGCCGGATTCTTCCGTCGACCTCGACTATGACGGCCCCACCATCGCCTTGTGCACCGGTGGGTCCCTCAACCTGCGCAATGCTGCGGGCGAGGAATTGATCCTTTCCCCGGGCCAGGCCGCATGGCTGCCGGCCTCCGACGGCATGGTTACCGCCCAGGCTCACGCTGTAGAAAAGGAAAATCCTGAGGGCAGCACGGCGCAATTATTCGTCGCCCGAGTCTAAGCGGCCTCACAACTATGCCCCCTTGCTGGAAAATCCCAGCAAGGGGGCATTTTTAGGCGCTAGCCGCGGTGAAAAGTTAGCGCGCAGCAGAAGAACTGGCGGCTGAGCTTCCCGTTGCCGGGAGATCCGTGGGTTCTTGGTTTCCTGGCTGCTGCGTAGGAACAAGCTTCTCGGTTGCCTGCGGCTCGGCGTGGGACTTATTTTTCGTCTGCTGTGTACCAGAAGGCGCGCCCGCTCCTGCACCGTGTCCCTCTGTAGTGGCATCGGGAGCCGACGGGGTGCGCTGCGTGCTCGACTCGGGACGAGGCTTGTGCGGAGCCTGCGTCGCTGGCGGCGCCGGGATACCGGATTCGGCGGGCTCCTCCGGCTTACCAGGCTTGCCGGGCTCGCCACCTTGATCAGGCTTCTCTTCGCCCGGGGCAGGGGATGGAGCCGGTGAGCTCGGTGCCTGGGACGACGGTGCTAGGTTATCCGGCTTGCTGGGGTTGTCTGGGACCGCCTGCATGGTGCCGGTGCCTGTGCCGTTACCATTTTGCGGCACCTGCCCGCCCTGGTTAGACGGGGCATTATTAACGGAAGTTCCTGGCGAGTACACATTTTCGGGGCGGTACACCTTGGTAGGGCGGGTGGCCGCGTGGGGATGCGTGACGGCATTCGGCGCCAAGTATGGGTCCGTTGATTCAGGGTGCTGGTGGTCTGATTCACCGGCGCCAGAATTGGCCTCTGCGGGGGCAGAGTTTTCCGTCGAAGGCTTCTTATGCGTCGACGATGTCGTCGACTCTTCAGCGGAAGTATTTTTTGGTGCCACGGTAGAGGTAGGGGACTCATTCGCGGCGTTGGAGTAACGGGCGCTCGGCGTGCTCATGCGCCACACGCCCACTCCCACGACGACGGCGGCGATAAGGCCGAGCACGATGAAGACGTACACGCGACGTGAATCTGGTTTCATCGTGCCCTCCTTTCTTGGTTGCATAGGGTGGGTAACAAGTTGATAACGAGAGTATCATGTATTGGAATTTCCGCGACAGGCTGCGGATTCCGTGATATGTAAACAACGTGGAGATGAGAAATGGCAGTGCTTATGCAATCCTTTTCATGCCCGATTTTTCTCCGCCGGAAAAGCGTGTATAAATGGCGCTAAACCCGTCGAAGGAGTGATAGATGAGCAGCTGGGACGAAGAGATTTTTAGCACCGATCTCAACGTGGATTTTCTAGATGAATTAGCAAACCTCGATGAAGAAGGGGTAATCCGCGCAGTACAGGATGCCTGCGAGGTGGCCCGCAGCAAGGACGATATAACCGAAGAGGAACAACTCAACGCCCACGCTGCGGCCACGATCGCCGCCATTTGGGCGGGTGCGCCGTTCAGTGCCAGCGAAACCGTTGAGGACTACCCCTATATTAGGGACTTGGTGGGAACCGTTGACGATACCTTGACCGAAAATGCCCTCGAGATCTTGGACACCGTCGAAGAAGACTACGACGTGGAACCTTTTATCGAGGCACTTTCTTAAAAACCATGTCCTTCGGTGCCAAAGGCGCCGCCACAGAGCAGAAAGGATTCTGCGTATCTCACCATGCTCATAAGCATTGAAGGCATTGACGGCGCCGGAAAAAATACGCTTGCGACCGCAGTGCGAAGCGCCCTCGAAGTCCCGGTAAGGACCATAGCCTTTCCGCGCTATGAGACCTCCATCCACGCGCAGCTCGCGCGCGAGGCGCTGTACGGAAAGATGGGCGATCTCACGGATTCGGCCTACGGTATGGCCACGCTCTTCGCCCTCGACCGCTTTGGGATAAAAGAGGAATTGCGGGCGGCGAAGGAAACCCGCGAGATAGTCATCTTGGATCGCTATGTGGCCTCCAATGCTGCCTATTCCGCGGCCCGGTTGCGCGACGATAGCCTCTTCCAGTGGGTCTACGACCTAGAATTTGGTACCTTGGGCCTGCCGAAAGCGGACCTGCAGGTGTATGTGGATACGGCGGTGGAGGTGGCATCGGCAAGAGCGCAGTCCCGGGCCGCCACCGATTCCACCCGCGAGCGCGACCACTATGAACGCGATGGGGGATTACAGGAGCGCACCGCCGCCGCCTACCGGTGCTTGGTCGAATCCGGTTGGGGTGGGCGCTGGATCGCCACCGCCGATGCGGATACTATTACGGCAGCAATTAATGACCTTGTAGGAGATTAAAACGTGGCGCCAACGATTTTGGTCGTGGATGATGATCCAGCGATCTCGGAAATGCTGACCATTGTCCTTGAATCTGAGGGACTAAACCCCGTCCCCGTCATGGATGGCAACGATGCCGTTCCTGCCTTCCGCGAGCACGAACCGGATCTCATCCTTTTGGATCTTATGCTGCCGGGCATGAACGGTGTGGATATTTGCCGCACCATCCGGCGCGAATCCGCGGTGCCCATCGTCATGCTGACCGCCAAGACCGATACCGTGGACGTGGTCTTGGGCCTTGAATCCGGCGCGGATGATTACATCACCAAGCCCTTTAAGCCGAAGGAGCTCATCGCCCGCATTCGGGCGCGCCTGCGCCGCACCGATTCCGCGGAACCGGAAACCCTTGAGGTCGCCGACCTGATCATCGACGTGCCGGAACACACGGTGCGCCGTACCGATGGCACCGAATTGAACCTGACCCCGCTGGAGTTCGATCTCCTGCTGGAAATGGCGCGCCACCCAGGCCAGGTGCATACTCGCGAGTCACTCCTGGAGTCCGTCTGGGGCTACCGCAATGCCTCCGATACTCGTTTGGTGAACGTGCACGTGCAGCGCCTGCGCGCCAAGATCGAGCACGATCCGGAAGATCCGCAGATCGTGCTGACGGTGCGCGGCGTGGGGTATAAGACCGGCAAGGCCGGTGCCGGGGAGTAAGGAAACATCAGAATTCTGGACCGCGTGCGGCGCATTCGTGACGCCATAGTAGATACGCTGCGCACCTCATTGCAGGCGCGCGTTATCGGCATGATTGTGGTCGCCTCCTCGGTGGTCATGATCATCTTGGCCTACGCCTTGGTCTCCGTGCTGACCCAGCGGTTGGTATCCCAAAAAGAAGACGTGGCGCTGCAGGAACTCGAACGCGCCCGCACGGCGGTGGAACAGCAAATCGATGCCACCAGCTCGGCCAACTCGGTGCAGGTGCGCATCAACTCCGCCCGCGCTTCTTTGGATCAACTCTCTGCGCAACAAGGCGATGCGCAGGCCGTATATGAACCCGTCATCGTGGTGGAAAACCAAGATGGATCCATCACCACCTCGCCGGAGGATTTCCCGGTGCCGGAACAAATGCGGCAGATGGTGGGCCAGGACCAGATTGCGCAGCAGTATTATCCGGTCCCGCGCGGCAATGGCGATTACTATAACGCGCTCATGGTGGGCACGCCCACCGATGCCGAGATTCCGAATCTGCAGGTCTACCTGGCCCTGTCCATGGAATCGGAAGAGTCCACGATGGCGCTGATGCGCGGCCTGCTCTCTGCCGCCGGCGTGGTGGTCGTGGTCTTATTGGTGGGCATTGCCTGGTTGGCTACCCAGCAGGTCATCACCCCGATTAAGTCCGCGTCCCGCATTGCCCAGCGCCTGGCCGCCGGCCATCTCAAGGAGCGCATGGCCGTGGACCGGGACGATGAGATGGGCCGACTTGCCGCCTCCTTTAATAATATGGCGGATAAATTGTCCTCCCAGATTGCGCAGCTGGAGGAATACGGCGATTTGCAGCGGCAATTCACTTCCGATGTCTCGCACGAGCTGCGCACCCCCATTACCACCGTGCGCATGGCCGCAGACCTCATCGAATCCGAGGCCGATAGCCTGCCCGCGGGCGCGCAGCGCGCCTCCAAGCTCATGTCCAGGGAGCTGGACCGCTTCGAGGAGCTGCTCGCGGATCTGCTCGAGATTTCCCGACACGATGCCGGCGTGGCGGACCTGTCCACCACGGCCATTGACCTGCGATCCTGCGTGGATGCCGCCTACCGCCAGGTTGAGCACCTAGCCCAAAAGCTCGACGTGGAGGTGGTCCGCAATATGCCAGACGAGCGGATCACCATCCAGGCCGATTCCCGGCGCATCGAGCGCATTTTGCGCAACCTCTTGGCCAATGCCATCGACCACTCTGAGGGCAAACCCGTGGTCATCGATATCGCCACCACGGAGAAGGCCGTGGGCGTGGCGGTCACGGACCACGGCGTGGGCCTGAAACCCGGGCAAGAAGAGCTGGTATTCAACCGTTTCTGGCGCGCGGATTCCTCCCGTAAGCGCCACTCTGGCGGCACCGGGCTGGGCCTTGCCATCGCCCGCGAGGACGCGGTCTTGCACGGCGGCACGCTCGATGCCTTTGGCGTCTTCGGCTACGGTTCCCGCTTCCGCCTCATCATCCCGCGCGAGCCGAATACCGAGATCGGTGAAGAACCCATCTCCCGCGAGATTCCAGGCGCCCCGGGCACCGGTTCAGACGACGGGCATGATGCGCTTGCCGATGCCCCCGCTATCGCTGATCCCGCTACCGCCGGCCCAGCTACCGCTGCCGCCGGAGAAAACGGCGCCGCTGCTGACTTCGCGGCCGACGCAGCTCATGAGCCTGATACTGCGGATGCTGGGGAAGCGGCTGCTGGGGAAGCGGCTGCTGGTGCAGCAGAAGATGAGGGCGAGGGTGGCGCCGGTGGGGCATCGCCAAGCAGCAGCTCGGTGGTAGGCCGCGGAATTGGCATCGACGATGACTCGGCGGAGGTGGCCGAGGCGGATGGTGACGGAATCTTGTGGCCTTCTGAGCGCAACCGTGGGGCCGCCTCGCCCGAGAGGCGCTCCTATAAGGCGCCGGATTTTAAGGGGGATAAATAAATGAATTCGGTCATACGCAATGGATTGTGGCGGCGGAGCACCGCCGTGGGCGCGGTGGCGGCGCTGTGTTTTGCCACCGGCTGCTCAACCTTGCCGCACGATACGAGCCCCCAGGTCGTGGGTACCTACCACAAACAGGCCGATGGCCCGGAAGAGGTCATTGCCCCAGAGGTGGGGGCGGACCCGGACCTTACCCTGCGCGATTTTTATCGCGCCGCGGCCGTTCCAACCAATGACCACGATGCCGCTCGCGGGTTCCTCACGGATAACGCTCGCGGGGCCTGGGATGCCTCGGGCGATGTCATGGTGGTCGATAGCCTGGATATCGTGACCGCGCCTGATAAGAAGCAGAATACGGCGGCGGATGCGCGTTCCTTCAATGTGCGCGGCACCATCATCGGACGCCTCAAATCCGGCGGGGCCTATGTGCCGGAAAATGAGAGCTACGAAGCTACCATCGACATGAAAATGGTAGATGACCAGTGGCTCGTTGATAGTCTGCCGGCCGGCTTGGTTATCGAGCGCAATGAGCTGCGCAATCATTACACCCCGCAATCGCTCTACTTTTATAAACAAACCGATGACGTCCTCGCCCCGGACCGCCGGTGGCTGTATAAGGGCAGCGAGGAATCCGAGTCCACGCTGATTACCCTCTTGATGGAAGGCCCATCTAGCAGCATTGCTCCGGCCACCCGCCGGGCGGCGGATGAAAAGGTCACCTTCGCCGGCTATGACAACGAAAACGGCTACCAGTTCGAGGGCCTGTCGGACCTGGATGAAAATGACCGCACCCGCTTTGCGGCGCAATTGGTCTGGACGCTTTCTGATGCCGGGCATATCGGCCCCTTCAAGGTCAAGGCCGATGGCAGCAATCTGGTAGAAGGCATGGACACCGTCAGCGTGGATGATTTTGCTGACTATAACCCCAAGGTCAATAGCAATTCCCTGTCCACGCTGTACGCCTTGAACGAGGGCAACGTGCTGGAGGTCGATAGCGGGGTGGCCGAGCCGGTTAAGGGCTCTTTGGGCTCGAGCGGCAATGTGCAATCGGTCGATGTCACCGAATCTGGCATGATCTCGGCGGTTAGCCGGAAGCCTAGCGGCGACTTCAAGCTGCAGATGGGCGAGATTGGTGCCGCGCTGCAGGATTCGGTCGAAGGTAAGACGCTGGCGCGGCCCACCTTTGAATATAACGGGCAGGCCGTCTGGACGGTGGTCGATGGTGACCGTATCGTGCGCGTCGTGCGTTCCAAGACCACCGGGCGGATTTCAGAATCCGAGGTCGATGCCCGCAGCATCGACGATATCGAGGGCGAAATCTCCGTTATCCGCCTCTCCCATAGCGGCGCACGCGCGGCTATGATCATCGACGGCCACGTCTATATCGCTGCGGTAGCCCAATCCAGCAGCGGCGATAAGCGCATCGTCAACGCCCGCGAGGTGGGCCCTGAGGTCTCCGGCTCGGCATTATCGCTGGATTGGAATAACGATGGCTCGCTCATCGTGGGTACGTCCTCTGGGCAGTCGCCGGTATGGCGCATCGAACAGGATGGTTCCTCGGCCTCTACCATGCCGACGGGTAATATCACTGCCCCGGTAGTTGCGGTGGCTACCTCGCCATCGAAGCTTTATATTACGGATTCCCATGCCATGCTGGAGCTTCCCGCCATGGTGGTCGATGAGGTGAACTGGCGCGAGGTGCCTGGCCTGCAGGGTCGGCGCTCTTCGCCTATCGTGTCCAGTTAGAAGGCAGCGGCGCTAGGCGACGCTGCCGCAGAGGACCTTTCGGGGGATGGGGTGGTGTCGCGCCGTGAGCATGCGAGAGCTGATTTTTCCGCGTGCGTGTGCCGGGTGCCCCGCGCCCGGCCACGTCTTGTGCCCGCAGTGCCGGGAACACCTGCGCCAGCCTCCCTACCTGGTAAGCCGGCCGCGGTTGCTCGGGGCGCCGGTATTCGGCCTAGGGCCTTATTCCGATATTCGCCGCAACATCGTCATCAGCATGAAAGAACAGGGCAATAGGGAAGTGCGCGATTATATAGGTGCGGTGGTGGCCGCGGGCGTGGCGCACTTGGCCGCCCGTGGCGAGATTCCCCGCGAGCTGTGCCTGGTGCCGGCCCCTACGCGGCGCCGCTCGGCGCGCATGCGCGGCGGTGATCCCGTGACGGCCATGTGCCAGGGTGCGGCGCGCCGGCAGCAGGGCCTGCGGGTGCGCGAGGCGCTTGTCATGGGCGCGGATACGGCGGACCAATCCGAGCTCAATGCGCAGGATAGGTGGGCGAATCTGCAGGGGCGCGTGGGGATTAGCGCCCCGGTGGGCGGTGAGCAGGCGCTGCTTGTCGATGACGTTATAACCACCGGTGCCACCCTCGCGGCCAGCATGGCGGCCCTGCGCGCCGCTGGCGCTACGGTCTATGGGGCGTTGGCTTTTGCCGATGCTTAAGGCGCATCACACGGTAGGGTGCACGGTGTTACCCCCTAATGCCATCAGGTCATAACCACTGGTATTATTAGAGGTGTCACAGAGGAACAGTTACTGTGATTGTTTCTAGTCCCCACTACCAAAGGGAGGCATCTCAATGTCCCAGCCAAACAAAGCTCAGGTAACGATTACGGGCCGTAACGTTGATGTACCGGAACACTTCCAGGAGCGCGTCAACGACAAGCTGGCAAAGATTGAACGCCTTGATCCCACATTGACCTTCTTCCACGTGGAGTTGCAGCACGAGCCGAACCCACGCCGCGAAGCAGAGTCCGACCGCATCCAGATCACCGCGACCGGCAAGGGCCACATCGCCCGTGCAGAGGCTAAGGAAGACTCCTTCTACGCAGCGTTGGAAACCGCAATGGGCAAGATGGAACGCTCCCTGCGCAAGGTGAAGGTGCGCCGTGAATACGTCAAGGGCGGCCACCGCGCACAGAAGGGCACGGGCGAAATCGCCGCTGAGATGGTTGCGGAGGCAGAAGCACAGCGCGCTAAGGAAGAGCGTTTGGTCGATCCTTATGCTGAGACCGTCGAGGACGTTCGCCCCGGCCAGATCGTGCGCACCAAGGAGCACCCGGCCACCCCGATGAGCGTGGACGATGCTTTGAGCGAGATGGAGCTGGTTGGCCACGATTTCTTCCTCTTTGTCAACGAGGAAAACAACAAGCCATCCGTGGTTTACCGCCGCCACGCCTTCGACTACGGCATCATCTCCTTGTCTGAGGATGCAGAGGGCTAAAATCTCCCGCGCCTGGCTAAAGAGTTAAGCCTCTTTATTCCCCCTTCCTACCCATCACATTAGAACTCGATGAGGTTTGGAAGGGGGATTTGTCATGCTGTGAGTTATCTGTTTTCTTAGTGCCCTTAGTATGAAATCACTATCGTTTAATGGCGGGTAGAACGCGAGAAGGGCAGTGGCGTGAGTACAATTGCGGGAAGTTAACTAATGTGTCGCGACAAGAAGGACTAACGAATAGTGTTTGGACTTTCCAAGCTGCTGCGCGCGGGCGAGGGCCGTACGGTCAAGCGCCTGGGCAAGATTGCAGACGATGTAATTGCACTCGAGGATCAGTACGCGGAGCTTTCGGACGATGAGCTAAAGGCCAAGACTGACGAGTTCAAAACTCGCCTAAAGGATGGCGAAGAAAAGAACGACATCTTGCTCGATGCTTTTGCTACCGTCCGCGAAGCCGCTTGGCGCGTCCTGGGGCAAAAGCACTACCCCGTGCAGATCATGGGCGGTGCCGCCCTGCACTTTGGCAATGTTGCAGAGATGCGCACCGGTGAGGGCAAGACCCTGACCTCCCTGTTGCCCGCTTACCTCAACGCTTTGGAGGGGCAGGGCGTACACATCGTCACGGTCAATGACTACTTGGCCAAGCGTGACGCCGAGATGATGGGCCGTGTGCACCGCTGGTTGGGCCTGTCCGTGGGCGTTATCCTGTCTGAAATGCGCCCGCAAGAGCGCAAGGAAGCCTACGACTGCGACATCACCTACGGCACCAATAACGAGCTGGGTTTTGACTACCTGCGCGATAACATGGTGCGCACCCTCAATGATGTAGTTCAGCGCGGACACAATTTCTGCATCGTGGATGAGGTGGACTCGATTCTTATCGATGAAGCCCGTACCCCACTCATCATCTCCGGCCCGGTCGATGGCTCCTCCCAGTTCTACGGCGTCTTTGCGCAGTTGGCCCCGCGCATGCGCGAGGGAATCCACTACGAAGTGGACCACAAAAAGCGCACCATTGGTGTCTTGGAAGAGGGCGTGGAGTACGTCGAGGATCAGCTCGGCATTGATAACCTCTACGCGCCGGAGCACTCCCAGTTGGT
The DNA here is from genome assembly GCF_000478095.1 of Corynebacterium sp. KPL1824. Lineage (NCBI taxonomy): Bacteria > Bacillati > Actinomycetota > Actinomycetes > Mycobacteriales > Corynebacteriaceae > Corynebacterium > Corynebacterium sp. KPL1824. The sequence goes on from NZ_KI515749.1 coordinate 787,753, forward strand.
TTCCTACCTCAATAACGCGTTGAAGGCCAAGGAGCTATTTACCCGCGATAAGGACTACATCGTCCGCAACGGCGAAGTGATGATCGTGGATGGCTTTACCGGCCGCGTTCTGGCAGGACGCCGCTACAACGAGGGCATGCACCAGGCCATTGAGGCCAAGGAGCAGGTGGAGATCAAAAACGAGAACCAGACGCTGGCGACGGTTACCCTGCAGAACTTCTTCCGCCTCTATGAAAAGATCTCCGGCATGACCGGTACTGCGGAAACGGAAGCCGCGGAGCTGCATTCCATCTATGGGCTGGATGTGGTTCCTATTCCTACCAATAAGCCGAACCAGCGCACCGACCACTCGGACCGCATTTACAAGACCCAAGAGGCAAAGTTCGCCGCGGTGGTTGATGATATTGCAGAACACGTCGAGCATGGCCAGCCGGTCTTGGTCGGTACCACCTCTGTGGAGCGCTCCGAATACTTGTCGCAGTTGCTTAGCAAGCGCGGCGTGCAGCACAACGTGCTCAACGCCAAGCACCACGAAGAAGAGGGCCAGATCATTGCCCGTGCGGGTCGCCCCGGCACCGTGACCGTGGCAACCAATATGGCCGGCCGTGGTACCGATATCGTGCTTGGCGGTAACCCGGAAGTTGTCCTCGATGAGAAGCTGCGCGAGCGCGGCCTTGACCCCTTTGAGGATGAGGAAAAGTACCAGGAAGCCTGGGAAGCCGAGATCGACGGCGAGAAAGAGCGCTCGAAGCGCTTGGGCGATGAGGTGCGCGAATCGGGCGGACTCTATGTCTTGGGCACCGAGCGCCACGAGTCCCGCCGCATCGATAACCAGCTGCGCGGTCGTACCGGCCGTCAGGGTGACCCGGGAGAGACCCGCTTCTACCTGTCCATGCGCGATGAATTGATGGTGCGCTTTGTGGGCCAGTCCATGGAGCACATGATGAACCGCCTCAACGTGCCTGATGATGTCCCCATTGAGGCCAAGATGGTCTCGAACTCCATTAAGGGCGCCCAGGCGCAGGTGGAGAACCAGAACTTCGAGATGCGCAAGAACGTGCTGAAGTACGATGAGGTGCTCAATGAGCAGCGCAAGGTGGTTTACTCCACGCGCTATTCCATCCTCGATGCCGATGACATCAAGGACGATATCCGCACCATGATCGATGACACGGTCTCTGCCTACGTCGCGGGTGCTACCGCCACCGGTTATGTCGAGGACTGGAACCTCGAGGAACTCTGGAATGCCCTCGAGGCACTGTACGGTCCCACGATGTCCCCAGAAGAATTGGTGGAAGGCTCCGAGTATGGTTCCCCAGGCGAGCTCACCGCGGAGCAGCTGCGCGATGCCCTCGTCACCGACGCGAACCGGGAGTACGACAAGCTGGAGGAAGCCGTGTCTGCCATCGGCGGAGACAAGCAGATGCGCAATACCGAGCGCATGGTCATCCTGCCGATTATTGACCAGAAATGGCGCGAGCACCTTTATGAGATGGACTATCTCAAGGAGGGCATCGGCCTGCGCGCGATGGCGCAGCGCGACCCGCTGGTGGAATACCAGAAGGAGGGTGGCGATATGTTCAATGCCATGAATGAAGGCGTGAAGGAAGAAACCGTGCGCCAGTTGTTCATGCTGCGCAAGCAGTTCAAGCAGCAGGAAGAAAACCAAGAGTCCGGCGGTGACTCGGGCTCTGGTCCTGCAGGCCAAGAAACCGTAGAGGCATAAAACCTCCGCGCTCTTTTGCGCCCCTTCCTTTTCCTCCGGCCCTCGCGCGGTGGGGGAAAGAGGGAGGGGTGCGGTCAGTTTTAGAGCAGCCGAAACGAGCGCAGGCCCTGGTCCGTGGCGGAGCCGGTAAAGGCGTGGCGCTGGGTGCCGATGACTGCGGAACCGAAGTATTCGCCATTAGGCCGCGCGTGCAGGCTGGTAAGGCGCAGGGCATCGGTGTCGTAGGGGCTTTCCCGGCGGTGCACCCAAGAACCAATGTGCAGGCGGATGGAATCCGAAAAGCGCGGGGAATTGAGGTGGGCAATGGGGCGGTAGCCGGCGGCGACCTCAAGGATAAAGACGACCCAGGCTTGGATATGGTGCTGGACGGCAACCTCGGCCGTAGTGGGCAGGCGGCCGTAATGGATGCGGTGCGGGGCGATATATAGCTTGAGATGAGAGTAGCCGGGAATGGGCTCATACATGGTGAAATGAGTGCTCCTGCGAAAAGGGCAGGGAGGCGAACGCGTGATAATTATCTCATGGGGGCGCTGCGCGCGCTATTTCTGGCAGTTTCCTGTATGAGGCGGGCGAGAATATAAGCGCAGTTCGCTATACTTTCGGGAGTTACAAAATATTCGTGTACTGAAGGATTAAATATATGCGTGGTCTCATCGTTGACTATGTCGGCGTCCTCGATGGCGCTGAAGAGGACAATCGCCGCTGGAAGGCTCTTCTATCCGCGGCGAAGGCAAATGGTGCCGCAACCGCTATCTTGTCTAATGACCCGGGCGGTTCCGGCGCTGAGCACATTCGCGAGTGGGAATACCGCGGCAACGTCGATGCCGTGGTGTTGTCTGGCGAAATCGGGGCGGAAAAGCCGGAGGTTGCGGCCTTCCAAGCGGCTGCCGATGCCCTCGAGCTGCCCTTGAGCGATTGCGTCATGGTCGATGATTCGATCCTCAACGTGCGCGCCGCCGTCGATGCCGGGATGATCGGTTTCTTGTACACCAGCTTCGACCGCGTGTCTGTAGAAATTCAAGCCGTATTCGATATTGAAGGGGAATTTTAGTGGCTGAAGCCCGCGTCTATATTCCGGCGACCTATGCCATGCTGGCGGAGCTCGCAGAAACCGGTACGCTCGCGGCGCGCTCTGGGTGGGGATTCATGGTCACCCCAGCCCTGCGCGATTTTTATACCGCAGGCGATGAAGAAGAGATCGCCTACTCCGCCTTCCTCGAGGCCTCCATGGCTTCGCTGCGCCTGTTGACCATTGGGGATGAGGAGAAGTTCCCGCACCGTCGTGTGGTCATTTCCATCGACGTTGATGACACTGCAGTCACCCCGCGCCCAGATATGGGCGAGCCGGTGGTAGAGCTTCAGCCAGCGCAGTTTGGCACCGATAACCTCGCCGCCATTCACGTGGATATTGAAGAATCCGAAGAGGCAACGGCCAAGGCCATCGAGGCCATCGATACCGCGGACCTCGGCGATGAGGATGCGGAGCTCGCGGTGGGCGATGCCCTGGATAACTTCATGGCCTTCTACCACCCCACGGAGCTGCCCTTCCTTGTGGAATTGCTTTAAGGTGTGCTAATTTTCCCACTCCACGTTGGTGCGCAGGGCTTGCAGCAGCCCGCGTACCGCATCGCGGCGGCGGGCGGTAGCGGTGCCCTCGGGAATGATTTCTGGATCATCGAGCCCGCATTCGGGATCCGCCGGTGGCCCCGCGTGCGTACAGCCGCGCGGGCATTCCTCAATGGCCGCGGCGAGGTCCTCGAAAACGCCGAGGACGGTATCCGCGTCCACGTGCGCCAGCCCAAAGGAGCGAATGCCCGGCGTATCGATGATCCAGCCGCCCTGGGAGTCGGTGCTAGGAGCGTCGGTGGGCAAGGGGAGGGCCACCGATTGCGTCGAGGTATGCCGGCCCTTGCCGATGCCCGATACTTCCCCCGTTTCCCTTTCCGCATCTGGGACCAGCCGGTTAACCAGCGTGGATTTGCCCACCCCGGAATGCCCGATGAGCGCGGTGATATGCCCATCTACCTGCGCGCGCACGGCTTCCAAGCCATCCTCGACCCCGGCCTCGACCACCGTGACATCTAGGTCAGCGAATTCTTCTGCAAACGGCGTCGGGTCCGCGAGATCCGTCTTGGTAAGGCACAAGATGGGGTGGAGGTTGCCCACGAACGCGGCAATCAAGGCGCGCTCGACAAAACCGGACCGCGGGGGCGGGTCGGCCACGGCAGAAACGATCAGCAATTGATCGGCATTGGCCACCACGATGCGCTCATACGGATCCGTGTCATCGGCGGTGCGACGCAGCACGGAGGTGCGATCCGCCAGCTTGACGATGCGCGCCAGCGTGTCCTTCGCACCAGAGGTATCACCAACCACGCCGACGCGGTCACCGACCTCGATGGCGGTGCGGCCCAGCTCGCGGGCGCGCATGGCGGTGACGTGGGGGCCATCGTCAAGCGCAACTCCCCACCGCCCGCGGTCCTTGGTGATTACCATTCCGTATTTGGCATTTTTGTGCTTGGGACGATCCTTGGTGCGCGGGCGCGAGCCCTTGCCGGGGCGCACGCGCACATCAGATTCATCAAAGGAACCGAAACGTCTAGCCATGTAAATCCTGTTGGTCGGGGTGCAGCATCGTCTCCCACATGCGGGCGAAACCGGGCAAGGTCTTGGAGGTGGTGGAAATATCCTCAATCTGGATATCAGGGACTTTCAAACCCAGAATGGCACCGGCGGTGGCCATGCGGTGATCGGCATAGCACGGCCAATTGCCGCCGTGGAGTTCGGCGGGTTCGATCACCAGGCCATCGTCAAGCTCGGTGACCCTGCCGCCCAGCGCATTGATATTCGCCGCGAGCGCCTGCAAACGGTCGGTCTCGTGGCCGCGCAGGTGGGCGATGCCCGTAAGCCGGGACGGCGTTTCCGCGAGCGCGCACAGGGCCGCAACGGTGGGGGTAAGCTCCCCGATATCGCCCATATTGCGCTCGATGCCCTGCAGCTTGCCTGCCGGGTTGCCCTCTGCCGTGACGCTGTTGTGCTCCTGGGTTACCATCACGCCCATATCCAGCAGGATCTGGCGGCTGGCATCGCCCGGCTGGGTGGTATTCGCCGGCCAATTCTTGATGGTCAGGCGCCCGCCGGTGACCGCCGCGGCGGCGAGGAACGGCGTGGCATTGGAGAGATCCGGCTCAATGAACCATTCGCGCCCGGCAATGGGGCCGGGATGCACCGTCCACGTCGTGCCATCCGAATCCACGCGCACGCCCGCCTGGCGTAGCATGCCCACCGTCATTTCCACGTGCGGCATGGACGGCAGTTGGCCGCCCTCGTGGGTGAGCTGGATGCCCTGGGAAAAACGTGCCCCGCTGAGCAGCAGGCCGGAGACGAACTGGGAAGAACCGGAAGCATCGATGGTGACCTTCCCGCCTTCTGGCAAGTCGTTGGCGGACACCGTAAAGGGCAGGCTATCGCCTTTTACATCAACGCCGAGGCTGCGCAGCGCATCCAGCGTCGTGGACATGGGGCGGTTATAGGCCTGCTTATCGCCATCGACGCGCACCGGGCCATCCGCCAGCGCCGCAACCGGCGGCACAAAGCGCATCACGGTGCCGGCCAGCCCACAATCCACCGTGGCACCGTGCAGCTTCCCAGGCTGGACGTGGATATCGGCGCCGTCATGGGTGAAGCGAACCCCCATGGCACTGAGCGCGTCCTCCATCAGTTGCGTATCGCGCGATACCAGCGGGGCGTGCAGGATGGACGGGGAATCAGCCAGCGCGGCCAGGATGAAGGCGCGATTGGTAATAGATTTCGATCCTGGCACCTGGTGTTCCCCCGTAACGGGGCTGGTAGCCAGCGGGGCGGTCCAAGGTTGAGACATAGTGTCCATAATAGAGGGCATGTGCGGAAGATTCGTTCTTTTTACCGAGTCCCTCCTCGATGAGGTGGGAAACCTCCCGGGTGTCCAGGAAGTCCACGCCCCACAGGGCACGCCGGGGCCGCGGTATAATATTGCCCCCACCCAGCCCATTCCCATCGTGCGCGTGCGCGAGGAGCTAGCGGAAGTCGATCCCGCGCGGTGGGCGCTCTTGCCGCAGTGGAAGAAAGACCTAGATGGCCCGCCGCTTTTTAATGCCCGGGCAGAAACGGTGGCGAGCAAGCCGTCTTTTCGCACCGCCTTTAAATCCCAGCGCTGCCTTATCCCCATGAACGGCTATTACGAGTGGCACAAGGATGGCTCCACCAAGACGCCGTACTACGTCCACCCAGACCAGGGACTGCTGTGGGCCGCGGGGCTCTGGGATACCGGGTTGGACCGGCTCTCTGCCACCATCGTGACCACCGCGGCTACCGAAGAGATGGAGTGGCTGCACCACAGGTTGCCGCGATTTTTGGCGCCGGAGGAGATGCGCACCTGGCTCGAGGGTAGCGCCGAGGAAGCCAAGGAGCTGCTAGCGCCCACGGGCCTGCGGGGATTTGAGTACCACGCGGTGGATAAGGCCGTGGGGACCGTCTCTAATGACTGCCCGGAGCTACTCAGCCAGTAGATCGGCAAAGTCTGCCCCGCACAAGCGCGCGAGGTCTTCTGCATCGAGCTCGATATCTAGGCCGCGGCGGCCGCCGGAGATAAAGACAGTATCGAATAGCACCGCGGATTCCTCGATCACCGTGGGCAGCGCGTTCTTTTGCCCGAGCGGGGAAATACCGCCATGCACGTAGCCTGAGGATTTCTCGGCATCGTGCACCTGCGCCATGGCGGCCTTAGATACGCCAAGGGCAGCGGCGGCCTTCTTGAGGCTTAAATGGTGCGTGGTGGGAATCACGCACACCGCCAACTCGCGGCGCGGACCTTTGCCCGCGGTGAGATCAATGATGAGCGTTTTCAGCACGCGTTCGGGTTCTACGTCTAAGGCCGCCGCGGCGTGATCACCAAAGTGATCCTTGCCCGCCTCGAAGGTGGATACGGAGTGTTTGACTCCGGCATCTTCGATGACTTTCAGTGCCGGGGTAGCGGCATGCGGGGACTTTTTGGCCATATAGGAATTTTAGCGTGAGACGTTAGGATAGATTGTGTGGTTAAAGAAACAGTGAGCGAGAAGGAGCTGCAGCGCCGCTTTGAAAAGGAAGCGCTCCCGCTGCTTGATCAGCTCTATGGCGGCGCGCTGCGCATGACGCGAAACCCGCAAGACGCGGAAGACTTGGTGCAAGAGACCTATCTCAAGGCCTATAAGTCCTTTCATTCCTTCAAGCAGGGAACGAACCTGAAGGCATGGCTTTATCGCATCATGACCAATAACTACATCAATTCTTATCGCAAGGCGAAGCGGCGCCCTACCGAGTCTTCTGCCGATGATCTGAGTGATTTTCAGCTCTATACCACCGCGGGGCACGATTCCACCGGCTTGGAATCCGCCGAGGTGGCAGCGCTTAAAGAGATGCCGGATAGGTCCATTTCGCAGGCCATTAATGACCTACCGGAGGACTACCGGATGGTGGTCTACTACTCCGATGTGGAAGGCTTAGCGTACAAAGAAATCGCCGAAATCATGGATACTCCATTGGGAACGGTGATGTCTCGCCTTCACCGTGGAAGAAAAATGCTCCGCAAGGCGTTGAAGGACGTAGCACGTGAACAAGGAATTGGATTAGAACACCCGGACATGGAGGACAAGTAATGGAAGGCGCAACCGGAAAGAACTGTGGTGCGTGCAGCTCCACTGAGGTACACAACCTATTTTGCGAGCTTCTCGATGAATCCACGACCTACGCCCGCGCTTTAGCCATCCGCGAGCACATCGCCCAATGCGATTTTTGTCAGCAACGCCTAGAGCGCGAAGAACTCGTCCGCTCCCTCGTGCGTAATTGCTGTGCCGGCCAAGCTAAGGCACCGCAGTCGTTGCGCCGCCGTATCTCGGTAGAAATTACGGAGATCGAATCCCGCTGGTAAGAAGCGTCCTTCAGAGCTGCGAAACCCTCTGGAGGCTTCTGGGGTTCCTGGGGCGCAGAAATTTCTTGTTTAGATCTTAACGTAGATATAGCAAAAGGCCCGGCTGGGTAGTGCTGAAATGCACTGCCAACTAAGCCGGGCTTTATGTTTGCTGTACGTTATGCGCCAGGACGCTTGCCGTGATTAGCGGCCTTCTTGCGGCGATCCTTGCGCTTGCGACCACGCTTGCTCATTGCGCACTCCTTCGTTGAGGGTTTCTGAACTTTATTCAACTGTAGCGGCTAAGGGCGCCGAAACGAAAATTGGGGTAGGGGTTAGGTTCCCCGGGGCCGCGCTTTTAGGCGGACACGCGGGAACGGCCGCGGCCGCGGTTGCGGCGGCGCTTGAGGGCGCGGCGCTCCTCTTCAGACAGGCCGCCCCAGACGCCGGCGTCGAGACCGGACTCGAGTGCCCAGTTGAGGCAGGAAGAAGCAACGGGGCAGCGGTTGCAGACCAGCTTGGCCTTAGCGATCTGGGTAAGAGCAGGGCCGGAGTTACCTACTGGGAAGAACAGCTCTGGGTCTTCGTCGCGGCAAACGGCTTCGTGGCGCCAATCCATGATTGATATCTCCTAACAAATTTTTGACAGCAGTAAATACGAGCGCAATCCGTGCGAGACAGGAAAGCACCTTGATTTTTAGGTGGTGTGTGAACTGGTCTGCTAGCAGTGGGGCCCGGTCTCGAGGTCGGGCCAGCGTCGCCGCCGCCTATGGTTCACGGTGTTGTTACCTGAAGTTTCCTCCAGGTTAAGAAGAGGTTTACGCCCTCTTTCTTTTTGCTACTAGAGAATCATGACATGTTTACCCGATCGCCGCTAGGGTTAAAGGCTAAATTGTGGTTAACATCACGCAAATAGGCGCAGTGTGGGGGCCATAAATGTCAAAATCGAATTTTAAAGAAGCCTGTGAGAATTGCCGTGAGCTGCGGTAATGGGTGCTATATGGTGAGTGTGGTTGCGCAGAGACCGTCAAATCTCCCAGCTCAGCCCCTTGCCCCCGCGCTACTGCAGGCAACATCGAGGCCCCGCCGTGGGTGGCACAGAAAAAATCCGCGCCGCATTAGTAGACTGGGGATTTGTGTCTAAGCAGAACAAACGCCACGTAAATAAGCAGCAGCGAGATAAGTCGGCAGCGCCAGCGGCAGCACCGGATAGTGCCCCGCAGTCGGTGCTTATAGGCGCAGGCATTGCCACGGTGCAATCCATCGCGGTTATTTGTTTTGGCATATTCCTCATCGTGCGCGAAGCGGTGGGCGCGGAAAATGACTCGATGGTTTCTGATTCCGGTTCGGGAAGCTTTGTGGGGCTTGGCACCGCCATCTTTATCTTCATTGTCTTTGGGTTTGTCATCGCAGGCTCCTGGGCCATGGTGAAAGGAAAGCGATGGGGAAGAGGCGCCGTGGTCCTCGTAGAGCTCATCTTGGGTGCGAGCGCGTTTCAAATGTATAGCGGTGGATCACCGGTACTGGGGACTATCACCCTGTTAAGCGCGGTCGCGGTGCTTTATCTCTTGATGTTTAGACGCGAGTCCTCAGAGTGGGCCGCCTCGAATTTCTAAGGGCCACTCGCGTTTGGGCCACTCGCGCGGGGCCCACGAGTGGCACTCGCTTAGTCGCTGCTGAGGCCAACGACGGTATCACCGCGGGTTTCTACAATGGTCTCGCCCGCCAACGTGAGGTGGACGGGACCGCGGTAATCTCCGCGGTCGACGGCAATTTCGCGCAGTACCTTACCGGTAGACCAGTCCACGACAGCTATGCCCTTTTCGGTGGGCATCAGCATGCGCCCAGCCACTGAAATCGGGGTGCCGATGGCGCCGTCGATAACGTGATCGACGCGCAAATCACTGGGGGTTAGGAGGTAGAGGCGCTGCCCATCAAACCACGTCATATGGTGCGGGAGATCCGCAACGGCCGGGGCGAAAGGGCTTGTGCCGGAATCGATGGCGTCGGAAGGCTTTACGGGGGTAGAAGAAAGCTTTTCGCCTTGGTTGTTATAAGACTCAATGCGGGGTTCTGGGCCGGGGACATAGACCGCGGCGGCGTCTTGGCCCACCGCGATAAGCCGCGCCCCATCGCGATCGACGGAGATATCGGCGTCCATTTCTGGTTCCCGGGAGTCCTCCGGGGTGGTGGTTTGAAACCTTAACCAGGTGGTGTGAGGTTCTTCCGGGCATGATTCCGTCAGCGCGAGATTCTCGGTACGCGTCAACGCCGAAGAAATGGTGCACTCCTCGTGCGGTTGCTTCTGCGCCTCCTGCTTGGCCTCTACGTCGCCGTATTCCACGGTGCGCACGAGATCTGAGCGCCACAGATCGATTCGCCCGGCAGAAACGGTCCCTACACGGTCATTGGATTGCACGGGTACAACATCCGGGGAATTAATAGCGCTGCGGGTGGAGTCATATTCACCCGTCGCGGCGTCGATGGCAACCGTATCCCCGCAGCCCACTCCCGTGCGATAGGTGGCAACCACCTTGCCCCAGGCGGTAGAAAGCGAGCAGAGTTCGGCATCGCTGCGGGTATAGGTCCAGGCCGTGGAGCCATCGGCATTGGTGGCAGTGAGCACATCGCCATCGTGGCTAATGCTCAACCCGTGGGCGGAAATGGCGCGGTATTGGCCGGGTACGGGCTGGGTGGGCAGGCTGTAGGCAGTGGTGAGGGAGGAGGGGACATCGGCAAGCACAGCGGCATCACCTTCCCCAGGAACCGCCTCTTGGTGCAGGTCAGCCTGGTGGATATTGGCGGTGGCGACCGCGCCGCCCACCGCGATGGCGCAGATAGCGCCGATGATGCCGGTGGCCTTCCAATCCGCCGCGGTTGCCCGCAAGATGGGGGCCTTAGTCATCGGCGCCCTCCTCGGGGCGTGCCCTTGCCGCGCCGAGCTCCGGAACGGGACCGCGACCGCGACTGGGACCGGGATTGAGCCTGTCCCGCGGACCGCTTATGCGCCGGAAGCTGGCCAATCACGCTGGTGGCAGGCCCCACCTTTTCCTGCACGCCAGCGGGGATGGACAGCGCCTGGGCAAGCTCCGGGGAGGTGGAAAACCACTGCGGTGGCGTGGCCGTATCTAGGCCTAGCTCATCGTTGATGACCCGCCATTTGGCCAGCTCATCGTAGCCAACGAGGGTGACGGCGGTGCCGGTATGCCCAGCGCGGCCGGTGCGCCCGATGCGGTGGATAAACGTCATGGGATCATCGGGAACCTGGTAGTTGATGACGTGGGTGACATCATCGACGTCGATGCCGCGCGCGGCGATATCAGTGGCGACGAGGATGTCCACCTCGCCCGAGCGGAAGGCCTGCAGGGACTTCTCCCGGGACTTTTGGCCCAAGTCACCGTGCACGGCGCCGACGCGGAAGCCGCGCTCAGCAAGGTCATCGGCTAATTGCGCCGCCGAGCGTTTAGTGCGGGTAAAGATGATGCTGCGCCCCCGGCCTTGGGCCTGCAGGATATGCGCGATGACCGCCACCTTATCCATGCGGTGGGCCTGAAAGGTGACCTTGCGGGTGGTTTCGTGCGTGACCTCATCCGCCTCCGATTCGGCCCGAATGTGTACGGGCTTATGCATGAACTGGCGCGATAGGTTCAAGATTGCGCCCGGCATGGTGGCAGAAAACAGCATTGTTTGGTGCGCATTGCCATCAAGCGCTTCCAAAATCGCCTCTATGGAGGGCAAAAAGCCAAGGTCCAGCATCTCATCGGCTTCATCGAGCACCACGATGGCGACGTGGCGCAGGACCAGATCGCCGCGCTCATGCAGATCGAGCAGGCGGCCTGGCGTGCCGATGACCACGTCGACGCCGCGCTGGAGGAGCTTAATTTGCTCCTCATAGGGGCGCCCGCCGTAGATGGCAGCGAGGCGGACCGGCAGGTGCGCGGCCGCGTCCTGCAGATCAGCGGTGACCTGCTGGGCTAGCTCGCGGGTGGGCACGACGATGAGAGCCCGCGGCGTCCCATCCGGTGGGGCAATATCCGCGTCATCAAAAACGCGATCGAGCAGCGGTACGCCAAAGCCAAAGGTCTTGCCCATGCCGGTGCGCGCCTGGCCAATGAGGTCTTGGCCATTGAGCGCAATGGGCAGGGTTAATTCCTGGATTGCAAAGGTTCGCGCGATGCCACGGTCAGCGAGCCCATCGCAGATTTCGGCGGCGACGCCGAGTTCCGCGAAGGTCGGTGGCTGGGTTTTTATGACAGACACACCTTGATAGTAGCCGGGATGGTTATAGTGGGGCCATTGGCATGTAAAACTCTCGTTAGAGGAGGATAATTTTTATGGATATCAAGTTTGGTTTTGCAGATACCCCGCGCGAGCTGATCATTAGCACCACCGGCGAGCAGGCGGAGCTGACGAAAAAGATTAATAGCGCCTTGGCGGAAAACTCCACGTTGGAGCTAGAAGATGACAAGGGTCGCAAGTACCTCGTGCGCACGGACCGCGTGGTGTACGTCGAGGTTGGTGCCGCGAAGAAGCAATCTGTCGGTTTCGCCGGCGCCTAAGCTTGGGGCTTTCTAAAGGTTTGCTAATTCAGTGTGTGAATAAGCAACCGGGTATCCTCAATGCCTATGGAAAGTAGGCAGAATCGCAAGGCTCAACAGGGCCATAGGCGAATTCCGGATCACCCGAACCCGGTGGTCCGGTTCGCCCACCGCTACGGCTGGTGGCGTGTGGTGGCTATCCCCGTGATGGTGCTGCTTACCGTCTGGGTGATTGTGGATATCGCGTCTGGCTCTTCGGCCGATGACAATGGCGATGCATCCAGCGCGGAGACTACCGCCGCCGCCACTCCTACCCACGAAGATCTCACGGGCCCGGATCCCGCAAATGCGGAGGCGGTAGAGCGCGAGATTAGCGAGATGCCCCCTGGAAGTGACTTCACCAAAAAGGGAAAGGGTACTTTCCACGGAATCGGCCGCCCCGGTGCTGTAGCCGGTGAAGGCGGCGAGAAGAAGGTCCGCTATTCCATCGAGGTAGAAGATGGACTTAATACCGCTCCCTACGGCGGCGATGATGCCTTTGCCGCAATGGTGGAGGCAACCCTTGCGGATCCACGCGGGTGGACCGCCCAAGGTGACTTCGAATTCGAGCACGTTGCCTCCGCAGACGATCCCGATACTCGCATCCAGCTGACCTCATTAGGTACGGCCGCGGAGCGGTGTGGTGAGAAGATCGAAACGGAAACCTCCTGCCACACCATGTTTACCGGCGAATCCACCACCATCATCAATGAGGCGCGGTGGGTACGCGGAGCCACGCCTTTTGAGGGCGATTTGGGCAATTACCGCCAGTACGTCATCAATCACGAATTGGGCCACGCCATTGGCTATGCCTCCCACCAGCAATGCGGCGGCGAGGGCAAATTGGCCCCGGTGATGATGCAGCAGACGCTGAGCTTGAACAATAAACAATTGCATGACCGCAATCCCAAGGAGGTCTATCCTGATGAGGATGTGACCTGCGAGCCTAACCCGTGGCCATATCCCAATCCGGAGCACAAGGATCCCCACCAACCCCAATAAGGAGTACTGGATGCCGCTTCCCCCAGAGCATGTTTTAAGCGCCTTCCACGCGGAGACCGGAGCGACAGGGTCGCGCCGGGCCCAAGGCGATCAGCTGGGCCCGGTTTGGGATAACGGCATCAAGGTGGGAGACGTTGTCTACTCCCAGGCCGGCCCTTTCGCGGCGTGGTCTGCCAAGGTGCGCGAAAGGCTCAGCGTGCCGGGCGCGCGGGTATCGAGGCCGGTTCTCGCGAGCGACGGGCGCCATACCGCGGCCGGGTGGAAGGCGACGCAGTTCCTTCCCGGCGAGGTCACCGGGCGCATCGATGAAGCGGCGCAGACGGCCTTGCGCTTGGACGATGCCATGGCCAATGCACCTGCGCCGCCGGGTGCGCACCGCGATGATGCCTTTGCCCGCGCGGAGCGCACCGCCTGGGCGGAGACGGGGGAGGCCTACGATAAGGCCGCGCTTGCCGATGTCCCCTTGGTCACCGCTCATACCGCTCTGCTGACCACCACGGTCTTTTATGGCGCGCACCCACCGGGAATCGTGGATCTCGTGCCGAGCCAATCTGCCCGCCCGGCGGGGTGGAGCGCAGCGCTCGTGATCGTGGACGGTTTGATCGCACAGGTGGTAGATGATGATATCTGCCAGCGGTTTGGCCACGTGCCGGGCATGCAGGAGCTTTTGCTGCGGGCGGTGTCTTACCGCCGGCATATCAATGATCTGAATCCGCGGTCGCGCTCGAATGTGCGTTCTAATATTGAGCGGGTAGAACAGTTTCTTGTGTCTAGGGCATCTGCGATACTGGGGCGGTGACTTACAATCCCCATTCCACCGCCCGCGCGGGAGTGGTCTTACCGCCGTCGCCCGAGGTACGACTCATCGCCCGCACCCCGTCCGCATACGCTCGTTCCTGGCCTGTTGAGCTGCCGGAAACCGGTACCTGGAAGGTAACCGGCACCGCTGGAACCGGCGTATCCAGTTTTCTTATCGATACCGTCATTCATGCCCTCGACCGCGCCCAGGAGACGGGGGCAGATCCCTCCGGCATCCTCGTTGTCGCCGCCTCCAAGGAATCCGGCGCCCGCCTGCGCCGCGAGCTTTCGGAACGCCTCGAAGATTATGCGGCACAATCCTCCATGGTCCGCTCCATCCACTCCTTGGCCTTTGCCCTTCTGCGCAGTGCAAGCGACGAGGAATTGCGCCTTATTACCGGCGCGGAACAAGATGCCGTTATCCGGGAATTGCTCGAAGGCCACGCTGAATCCGGCCACGGCGACTGGCCAGAGGAAGTCCGCCCCGCCCTTGAGTACGTAGGCTTTGCCCGCCAACTGCGCGATTTTCTTTTGCGCTCCATTGAACGAGGACTTAGCCCCGCGGATTTAGAGAGCCTCGGAGCTAAGTACGGCCGCGGTATGTGGAGTGCTGCCGGTACGTTCCTGCGCGAATATGAACGCGTCCAAGCCCTATCCGGGGCGCATTCCTATTCCGCGGCCGAGTTAGTCAACCAAGTCTTGCTGCGCCCAGAACTTACGAGTTCGCACCCGTGGCACACCATCGTGGTCGATGATGCCCAGCTATTAGATCCCACCGCGGGCAAGCTCATCTCTCGCTTGGCCTCCGATGCACAATTGCTGGTCATCGGCGGCGATGCGGACCAATCCGTCTTTGCCTTCCGCGGTGCGAATTCGCAGTTCCTCGAGGAATTTCCCGCGGAGAACTCCGTCGAGCTTTCGCAGCCGCACCGCAGCGGATCCCCGGCCTGCGTTTCCATCGTGGATTCTGAGGGCCGCCTGCGCGATGTGGTGGCCGATACCGTGCGCCGCCGCCATTTGGACGATGGCGTGCAGTGGCGCGATATCGCCGTCATTGTGCGCTCAACGGCGGATATTGGCCAGATGCGCCGCACCTTGCTGGCCGCCGGGGTGCCCGTGCATATCAGCCCAACCGACGTCATTTTGGCTGAGCAGCGCCTAGTATCCGCCATGCTCCTTGCCCTGCGCGCCTTGGAAGAAGACCTCAGCAATGCGGAGCTCGAGGAATTGCTTACTGGGCCCGTGGGCGGGGCGGATCCCGTCACACTGCGCCGCCTGATTCGCGGCCTGCGCCGGTGGGCGCCCGATACGCGCGGCATGGATAGCCTGCGAGAGCTCTTGCACGGCGAGCTGCCGGACTTCAACGGACAGCTCACGGAACGCGAGTTTTCTATCCTGGAGCGCGTGCGCGCGGTACTCGCCGCGGGGCGGCAGGCTATACAAGCCCAAGCCTCTGTGGAAGAAATCCTGTGGGAGGTATGGAGCGCCACTGAGTTGGATATGCGCCTGCAGACATCCGCCTTGCGCGGCGGCGCCACCGGCTCGCAGGCGGACCGCGACCTCGATGCCATGATGGCGCTTTTTGATGCCGCCGGTGATTACTCCGAGCGCCGCCCCGGCTCCTCACTGCAGTCCTTTTTAACCCACATCACCGAACAAGAACTGCCCACCGGCGTCCGCGACCGCCGCACCGCCATCCCACAGGCCGTGGAGATCATCACCGCCCACGGCGCCGTCGGCCGCGAATGGGATACCGTCATCGTCGCCGGAGCCCAAGAAGGCGCGTGGCCCTCGCTGGGGGAGACCGGGTCCATTTTTGGCCAAGAAGATCTCATCGATCTCCTGGACCGCGATATTGAGCCTGATACCCCTGTTAGCCACATCGCCTCCCGTCTGGCCGAAGAGCGCCGGCTCTTCCACGTCGCCACCACGCGCCACCGGAACCGGTTACTCATCGCTGCGGTGGAAAATCCCAACGAGGATGCCTTTGCAGAGCCTTCCCGCTTCATCGCGGAATTTACTGGGCGCGGGGTTGATGTTCCCGGCACAATGGCGCGCCGGGAAGCCAGCCGCGCCTTGCGCGCCACCCAATTTCCCCGCGAGCTGGGCTTAGACGTTCCCGAGCCAGCACCGGTGTCCCTGCGCGATGGACTCGAGGTCGATCCCCTCGATATATCGGTGCTGTCTGTACCTTCCTTCGTGGCGCAATTGCGCCGCGTGGTCGCGAACCCAGAATCCGGCGAGGCGGAGCGGCGTCAGGCGGCCCGGCAGCTGGCGCGTTTAGCGCAGGCGGGCATCCCTGGCGCCCACCCAGACCAGTGGTTCTCCGCGCGCTCTGTGGCATCCCATACGCAGCTGCGCGGTAGCAAGAGCCTATCGCCATCCCGGGTCGAAGCCCTGCTCAACTGCCCGCTCAAGGCGATTGTGGGAAACTTGGCCGAAGATCCCAGCGGCGCCGAGCACCTCTTGCGCGGCACCATGGCACACGCCTTCTTGGAGGCCATCGGCCGCGGCATGGATGCGGAAAAGGCCCGCCTGCTCGTCATGGAAGCCTATGAGTTCATCCTGGATGTTCCGCAGTGGCAGCTACAGAGCAAGTTGGAAGAATTCTCCCGCCTGCTGGAGCGCACGCAGCAATGGGCACAGCAATCCGAGGTTAAAAATGAACTCGCCGGGGTGGAAGTACCCGTCTACGTCGAGGTCGCCCCGGATATTCGGGTCGGCGGATTCATGGACCGCTTGATGCAGGACGGGGATGGAAATTACCTGGTCGTGGACCTCAAGACCGGTAAATCTGCAGCGACGCAGGCGGAGGCGGAAGAAAACCGCCAACTAATGACCTACCAATTGGCCTTGTCCCGGGGAAGCTTCGACGGGCAGTGCGTGCGCGATGGCGAAGGGATGCCGCGCGCAGGCGGAGTTCTTGTCTATCCCGGAAAAGATTCCAGCAAAATTACCACCCGCACACAAAGCCAGCTCACCGCAGAGGCCCTGGAAGAATTCTCCGCACTTTTGCCACCACTGGCGGCGGAATTGCGCGGTCCGCAGCTTACCGCCCGCACCAATAAGGATTGCGATAAGTGCCCCATTCGTACCATCTGCCCAGTGCAGGAGGAAGGAAAGATGACCATCCATGCCTAAGCAGAATTTTTCCCCGGAACAAATAGCGAAAGCACTGGGCAAGGACTACCCACCCACTGAGGAACAAGCCCACGTCATCGAGGGTCCTTTTGGCCCCAAGCTTGTGGTGGCCGGCGCGGGTGCCGGTAAGACGGAAACCATGGCCTCCCGCGTGGTCTATTTGGTAGCCAATGGCTACGTGCGCCCAGAGGAAGTGCTGGGGCTGACCTTTACGCGCAAGGCGGCGCAGCAACTAGAACAGCGCATTCGCCGCCAGCTCATTCAGCTGCGCGATTCCGGGCTCATCGTCCCCGGCAGCCCCGCTGCGGAGGCGCTTAACAATATCGCACCTACCGTGGCCACCTATGATTCTTATGCCGGCGAGCTCGTGCGCGAATACGGCCTCCTGGTCCCAGTAGAGCCCTCGGCGCGCATCATCACGGAAGCAGAGCGCTTCGCCATTGCTTATGACGTGGTGAAAAACTACGGCGGCAAATTATCGGATGAAAAGACCTTGGGTTCCATTACGGAAGTCCTGCTCAAGATCACCTCCGATATGGACAATTCCTTGAAGGATCCGGATGATATCGCCGAATTCGCACGGGATTTTCGCGCCGATATAGACAACCTGGAAAAGGCCCCGAGGACGAAGGGCGAGTATTCCAGGGACCTGCAGAAGTACATCAATGTCCAGGATCTACGCGTGCAGTACGTGCCTTTGATCGAGGAACTCAAGCGCGCGCAGGCAGAGCAGCAGGTCATCACCTTTGGCGAGCAGATGTCTGTAGCGGCGCGCCTCGCGCAATCGCACCCGGCGGTGGGCAAGCAACAGGCGCAGCGCTACCGCGTGGTCATGCTGGATGAATATCAAGATACGTCTTATGCCCAGCGCGTACTCCTGCGCAGCCTCTTTGGTGGGGAACACAAGGACATTTCCGTGACCGCGGTGGGCGATCCCATGCAGGCCATTTATGGCTGGCGCGGGGCTACCTCAGAAAACCTCACCGCGTTTGTGGAGGATTTCCCGCAAGCCGATGGCACGCCTGCTCCCAAGGATCAGCTCACTACCTCGTGGCGCAACCCGTCGGGTGCCTTGGAGCTGGCCAACTCGGTGGCGGCCGGGGTCTTTGGGGGCGGCCCGCGGCCCGTCGATGAGCTGCACGCGGCCCCGCACAAGGGCGAAGGCGAGATTGAGCTGGCCTATTTCGCCAGCGAAGACGAGGAACACGAGTTTATTGCGCAGAAATTAAGGCAGCAGTGGGATGCGCGCGAGGGCGATGGCTTTCGCGCAGCGGTGCTGGTGCGTACCAACCGGCAAACCGCGGCCATTGCAGCAGCCTTGGATGCCGTCGATGTCCCCAATGAAATCAATGGCCTGGGTGGACTGCTGTGGCAACCGGAAATCCAGGACCTCGTAGCGCTGGCGACCATGCTGGTGCGGCCGGAAGACGCGCAAGCGGCCCTCCGCATTTTCGCCGGGCCCATTTGCGGGCTGGGAATGGGCGATATTCAAGCCCTTGCCGCGCGCCAAAAGAACCTGGCGGGGGCAAAACAAGAGCGCCTGCAGTGGGAAGAGGGTATGGATCCTGAGGAGTATCTGCGCGCCCAATTAGCGCAGCTTACGGCTGAGGGCCCAGATCAAACGGTGGGGCTTGCCGATGCCCTGGCGGACCTCGGCGAGCGCGACCGCTATACCCCGCAGGGCTTGGCGCGCATGGAAGAGGTATCTGCCAAGCTGCGCTACCTGCGCACCTACTCGCTATCCAAGCCTTTAAGCGATCTCTTTGCGGACATCGAGGCCATCTTCAATATCCGTACCGAGGTCCTTGCCCGCGGCAGCGCCGGGGGAGCCACCCACCTGGATAAATTCGCCGATATCGTCGCCGGATTCCACGGGGATTCCCTGTATGCGCTCCTAGATTATTTGGAGCTCGCCCGCGAACATGAAGATGGCCTCGGGCTTGGGGAGGTGCCCGCCTCAACGGATCGCGTACAAATCATGACCGTGCATAAGGCCAAGGGCCTGGAGTGGGAACACGTCTATGTCGTGCACGCTGACTCTTCGAGCTATAAGGCCCAAGCAGAGACCTTTTTGTCCAAGATAGAAAAGGTGCCCGGTGACAATGACTACATCGAGGTCTCACCGGATGCGGTTACCCGCTCAGAATTCGAAAAAGCCTGCAAGGCATTCTTGGATGATGACCGCGCGCATAACGCGGAGGAAGCGGCTCGCCTGTTTTATGTGGCCCTCACCAGAACCGAGTCCACGTTGACCGTTACCGGCTCCGGCACGAATAACCGGACGGGCAAGGCTAAGAAGGGCCCGTACGAGTACCTCGAAAGGCTAAAAGAAACCTTCCCCCAGTACGTAGGGGAATGGACGGTGCCCGAAGAGCCGGTGGAAACCTCGGCTCATGCGGCAGAAAGTGGGCTCTTCCCGGCCCTTGAAGCAGATCCGGATTCCCTAGCCGGCGCGGATGCGGTCCTGGCCGCGATGGAGGACCTTCCTGAGTTAAGCCACGGCGAGACCTTCGAGTTGTGGGAACAGGATGCGGGCGCGCTCATTGAGGAATACAAGTCCTTGCAGCAACCGGTTGTGAATGTGGAACTTCCCAGTGAACTTACCGCTTCTGACATGGTGGCCCTGGGCAGCGATCCGCTACAGTTTGCGCGCCGGCAACGCCGCCCCGTGCCGTTTAAGCCCAATTCCTATGCCAAGCGAGGCACCGCCTTCCACGCGTGGCTGGAAGAGCGCTTTGGCAGCCCCGCGCTGCTAGGGGAAGAGGAATTGCCGGGCATCGATGAGCCGGAGGATTTCGATCTGGAAGAGCTTAAGGAATCTTTCCTGAATTCCGAGTGGGCGCAGCGCCAGCCGGACTTTGTGGAGGCGCCGTTTGAAATTACCATCGGCAGCGCGGTGGTGCGCGGGCGAATGGATGCCGTCTTCCGCTTGGCAGATGACACCTGGATGGTGGTGGATTGGAAGACCGGGCGGCCGCCGAAGGGTACTGCCATGGAAGCGGCGAAGATTCAGTTGGCGGTCTATGCCGAAGCCTGGCGGCGCATCCACGGCGGCGATAAAATCCGCGCCGCTTTCCATTATGTTCACGATGGTTATACTTTTGAGCCAGATACTTTAGCCCAAGGTGAGGAGCTGCGTAGCCTGCTTGAATCGTCAGTAGCAGGCCACTAGGGCTAAGGTATGGGGACGGAACGCGGACGATGAATGGATAGTTGCGTCCCCGTATAACCGGCGGAATCAAAAATCGATCCAGAAAAGAAGGCTGGGCCAGTGGCCAAAAAACATGCGAAGGTGCTCAAAGGGCGTATTAAACAGCGCTTTTTGCCGCAGGTCGAGTTGTCCTCGCAACCTGATCACGCGCTCCTTGATGTCATCACTGTGCCCAAGGATCAAAACGCCAGCCCGTGGCGCCAGTTGGCCAAACGCGCGCTGTGGGCATTTGGCATCCTCATCTTTGTCACCATCGTGGTGTACTTAGACGGTGAGGGCTATAGCGAGGACATGTCGCTTTTGGATTCCTCCTACTATGCCGCCGTCACCCTGACTACCGTGGGGTATGGCGATATCGTTCCCGTTACGGAGCAATCGCGGTTTATCAACCTCGTACTTATTACCCCAGCCCGCCTCGTCTTCCTTGTGCTGTTGGTTGGTGCGACGCTATCCGTGCTGACGGACAAGGCCCGCCGCACCTTTGAAATCCAGAACTGGAGAAAACAATTGCGTAACCACACCGTCGTTATTGGCTATGGAACGAAGGGCGCCGGGGCAGTCGCCGCGCTCTTGGCAGATGACGTGCCCACCTCCCAGATTGTGGTCATCGATAATAACCGCGCCTCGCTGGCTCATGCGGAACACCATGGGCTGGTCACCATCTTTGGCTCGGGCACCAAGCAGGACGTGCTTAAGATCGCCGGGGTGGAGCACGCAAACTCCATTGTGGTCACCCCGTCCTCGGACGATACCGCGGTGCTGTGCTGCCTATCCGTGCGCGAGCTTGCCCCCAAGGCCAAGATTGTGGCCTCGGTGCGCGAGTCCGAAAACCGCCATCTCTTGCTCCAATCCGGTGCAGATTCCGTGGTGACGTCTGCAGAGACCGCCGGCCGTCTACTGGGGCTTGCCACCGTGACCCCCACCGTGGTGGAAATGATGGAGGACCTGCTTTCTCCTAACGAGGGCTTTTCCGTATCAGAGCGCGCCGTGCGCGAGTTCGAGGTTGGTTCCAACCCGCGCCACCTGGCGGATATCGTGCTCGCGGTGCTGCGCAATAACGAACTTCACCGCGTTGATACCGCTGATGCCTCCGCACTGAAACCGGGCGACCGCCTGCTGTATATCAAGCATGACTTGGAACAACCCGTGGAAGTGCAAGATGAGGACGAGGAGGATTAATTGTATTTGCCCGTAACGCACACGGGTCTAGTGCCTGCCACCGCGAGCG
Source organism: Corynebacterium sp. KPL1824 (assembly GCF_000478095.1). Taxonomy (NCBI): domain Bacteria; kingdom Bacillati; phylum Actinomycetota; class Actinomycetes; order Mycobacteriales; family Corynebacteriaceae; genus Corynebacterium; species Corynebacterium sp. KPL1824. Next base: position 809,362 of record NZ_KI515749.1, read on the forward strand.
GGGACGCCGCGTTGGTGGAGCAATTGCCGGAGGGCGTGGGGACACCGGAGATGGTGGACATCGGCACGCTGCACGTTTTTGCCTGCCCGGAAGCAATTGCGCGGCGGATGGGGCAGTTGCAACCTGCGACTTTTTTCGCCGATGATTCCCTCGTCATGCAGGCCATTGCCTTGATTCGCAACCGGCTGGAGCAGCGCTTCGATCCGCGCACGGGCCACCCGTTGGACTATCCCACGCCGGGTATTATTGGCCGCGATCCGCAGGATTCGCGCCGCATGGTGTTTCCGCGCCTAGACCCGGCGGTTATCGGGCTCATTGAACTCAAGGGCGAGGAGCAGATTTTGCTGGCGCGCAATCGCGGGCGCAATAGCTTCTTTTCCTTGATCGCTGGATACGTGGAACCGGGAGAGACCATTGAGGCCGCCTTTGCCCGCGAAACCATGGAGGAAACCGGGCGCCGCATTGACAATCTTCGCTACTGGGGATCTCAGCCGTGGCCGCCGAGTGGCTCGCTTATGCTGGGCTTTCACGCAGAGACATCGGATGTCCAGCCCACCTGCCATACTGATGGGGAACTGGAAGAAATTCGTTGGGTGACCCGCGCCGAGCTGCTTGAGCTCCCGTTGGCCACCGCGGGTTCTATCGCACACACGATGATTATGGAGTGGTATCACGGTGAATAAGCCGGATTTGTCCCTGCTGGATGAGGATCAACGCCGCGCGGCCACCGCCCCGCGCGGGCCGGTGTGCATTTTGGCGGGCGCGGGCACCGGTAAGACGCGCACCATTACCTATCGCATCGCCAATATGGTGGATCAAGGGTTCGTAAACCCCCAGCGCGTTTTGGCCGTGACCTTTACCGCGCGTGCGGCAGGAGAAATGCGGGATCGCCTGCGCATGATGGGCGTTGCTGGCGTGCAAGCCCAAACCTTCCACGCGGCCGCGCGGCGGCAGCTGAAGTATTTCTGGCCGCAGGTCGCAGGCGATCTGCCGTGGACTCTATTGGACAATAAATTCCCGCTGGTAGCCCGCGCGGTGCGCTCGGTGGGGCTGGATAATTCCAAAGACATGATCCGTGACGTGCTGGCGGAAATCGAATGGGCGAAATCCGCGCTGGTCAGTGCGGAGGACTATGAGAGCGTCATCGCGGAAACGGATCGCACCGCCCCGGCCGATGCCGCCAAGGTGGCCGAGGCCTTCCGGCGCTACGAGAAGGCCAAGGCTACGCCGGATATGATGCATTTGGACTTCGATGATCTGCTCATGCACATCGCTGGCGCCATCGAGAACGTCCCGGCCATTGCGGAGACCTTCCGCGAGCAGTACCGCACCTTCGTCGTTGACGAGTACCAGGACGTCACGCCCCTGCAGCAGCGCGTGCTGAATGCTTGGCTGGGCGATCGCGATGATCTCACCGTGGTGGGCGATGCCAACCAGACCATCTATTCCTTCAATGGCGCATCGCCGGAGTACCTGTTGAATTTTTCGCGCAGCTATCCGGACGGGACCATCGTCAAGCTGCAGCGCGACTATCGCTCTACGCCGCAGGTCACGGACCTGGCTAATCGGGTCATCGGCAAGGCTACGGGGCGCGCGGCGGGCACCCGCTTGGAGCTGCAGGGCATGCGCGAGCCTGGGCCGGAGCCGACGTTTAAGGCCTACGAGTCCGAGGAAAATGAGGCGCAGGAGGTGGCCGGGCAGGTGCTGACCCTGCTCAACCAGGGCGTGCCGGCCTCAGAGATTGCCATCCTGTACCGCATCAACGCCCAGTCGGAGCAGTTTGAGCAGGCGCTTGCCGATGCCGGAGTGGTCTACCAAGTCCGCGGCGGTGAAGGTTTCTTCCGCCGCCCGGAGATTCTGGAGGCCATTCGCGTGCTCATTGCCGCCACGCGCCGCGATGATTTGCCGGAGGACCCCGTGGCGATTGCGCGGGCCGCCTTCGTCGAGCTTGGGCTCAGCGCCACCGAACCGCAGGGCGCGCAGGCCCGCGAGCGCTGGCAATCGCTGAACGCGCTGGTGGGATTGATTGAGAAGATCGTGGAATCCACCCCGGGCATCGATCTCAACGGGGTGCTGGGTGAGCTGCGCCGCCGCTCCACTGATAAGCAAGCCCCCGCCATGGAGGGCGTTACTCTCGCTACGGTGCACGCGGCAAAGGGCTTGGAGTGGGACGCCGTCTTCCTCGTCGGACTGAGCGAAAAGCTCATGCCCATCAACCACGCCATTAAGGCGGGTAACGAGCAGATCGAGGAAGAGCGCCGCCTGTTTTATGTAGGCATTACCCGCGCCCGCGAGCACCTGGCCCTGTCGTGGGCATTGGCGAAGACCGCCGGTTCCAGGGCCTCCCGGGAGCGCACCCGCTTCCTCGACGGCATCGCGCCAGGCGTGGAATCGGCTGCGGGAAGTGGCCGCTCCCGCCGCCCGAAACGCTGCCGCGTGTGCAGCGGGGTTTTAGAGACCCCGGCGGAAAAGGTCATTGGCCGGCATGAAGACTGCGAGGGCAATGGCGACGACGAAGTCTTTTCCGCCCTCCGCTCGTGGCGCGCACAGGTTGCCCGCGAGGAAAAGGTTCCGGCCTACGTCATCTTCACGGACGCCACGCTGCAGGCCATCTCGGAAGAACTGCCGGTAGATGAGGCGGAGCTGCTGTCCATTTCTGGAATAGGGCCCAATAAGTTGGAGCGCTACGGCGAGCAAATCCTAGAGGTCATTCGCTCTGTGCGGTTGTAGCCAGGTTGACCTTGCCGCCGAAGCACACCGGGCACCGCGGATGGGCGATGGCCGTGCGCTGCTGGTGGCGGCCATAGACGTCTACCTCCCATTGTTGCCCCGGCCGCGGGAAGGCGGTCGGCGCGCCTGGCGGTAGGGGGCGTTTGCTTAAGCGGCGGATTATCACCTGTACTTGGGCCGCCACCGCATCGATAACCAGCTTTTCTGGCTGCCTGCGCACGCTGGTGAGCTGGGAGGCAATGGTGCTCCACTGCGGATCCGCATCCACGCGGTATAAGTGAATGCACAGCGGGCAGGGGCCTTGCCCTTCCACACGCAGGGGCCCGATGATGCCGCGGTTATCTTGTAAGGAAATGGGCAGCCAGGTTGTCGGGGTGCCTGCAAGCGCATTGGCGCAATCGATGGGGCAGTGGAGCTGGTCGATGGCAAGCACCGTAAAAAGCCCATCGAGGTCGTGGATATAGGAAAAGATATTGTCCTCATCAAGGGGGATGCGCACCGTATATCCATCTGCTGCCAAGCGGGCGCGCAACTCCAGAGCAAGCGGGGATTCACCCAGCATGATGATGGTTTCATGCTGCTCGGGATGTGGTGGCTGGGGCCAGAGGATGCCATAGTCCAGAGCATCATCGATGAGGCTGCTGGCGGCGGCGCTATCCAAGCCGGCCGCTTCCAACCGCGCCGCCAATTCCCCGGAATCGACCGGCTGATGGGCCGTGGCAAAAGCGCGGGCCACACCTTGCGCATTGCCCGTATCCGCCACCGCAACCCGGGTGGCGTCCATCCCAAATTGCACCACGGAATCCTCGCGGCAAAATACGCCACACCCTGGAGCTAATGTCACACGTTGAGCCGTGCCTTGTGAGGCAGTCACTGGTTTTTCCCTCGATTCCCCTTTTATCACCCCGAATACGGCATATGTGCCGCATGTGCGTCCATTGCACCACAGGTACAATGGCCTGTCATGTCGAGCACGCAACCACCAGGACGTACCCACCCTGAGGTCAAGGTTATCCGCTCTGCGCGGCGGCGAAAGTCCGTGCAGGCGCGCATGGTGGCCGGGGTATTGGAAGTGCGCATTCCGGCCTGGATGTCCGCCCGCGAGGAAAACGAGGCGGTACAGGATATGCTCGCGCGCCTAGAGAAGAAAACCGGTGGTGCGAAGACCGATGCGGCGCTTCTCCAGCGCGCCAAACAGCTCAACGCGCAGTACCTGGAAGGCCGCGCGTGGATTGGGTCCATCCGGTGGGTGAGCAATCAAAATACGCGGTGGGGTAGTTGTACTACTTCCACCGCGGATATCCGGCTGAGCAACCGCCTACAGCAGGTGCCGGATTATGTGCTGGATTCGGTCATCATCCATGAGCTCACCCATACCTTCATCCCGCGCCATGGGCGCGAATTCTGGCAGTGGGCCGATAGGGCGCCCCACGCCGAGCGGGCCAAGGGCTACCTTGAGGCCTACCAGCGCTGGGGCGGTTAGCGCGAGCTACTTATCCTCGCCGCCGTTGTCCTTTTCGGAGTTGTCGTCGCCGTCGTCCGCGTCGTCGCTGCTCTGCGCGTCCTTGTCTTCTGCAGAATCCTTGTCCTCTTCGGACTTGCTTTCGGAGTCCTCGCCGGAGCCCTCGCCGTTTTTGAGCATCTCTTCGAGCTTGGCAAATTCTTCCTCGAAGCCCTCATCCGGCTCATCATCCAAGAGGGAATCGATGAAGGCGGCCGGGTTATCGAGGTGCTCTGCGGTGGGCAGGAAGTCTGGGTGGTCCCAGGCCTTATCGCGCTTTTCGGCACCTACGGCCACGGTGGCGCGGCGCCACAGCTCGGCGGCCTCGGTGACCTTGGGGGCGTTGAGCTCGATGCCCACGACCTTGCTAAAGGCCCGCTCGGCAGACCCGCCGGTGCTGCGGCGGTGTGCCCAGGCCTCAGTGAGCTTGGAGGTGGAGGGGATGCGCTCGCCCAAGGCCTCGCTTACGACGTGCTCGGCCCAGCCCTCGACCAAGGCCAGCAGGGTTTCCAGCCTGGAGGCGGCGGCGGTGTTCTTGGAGGTAACCCGCGGAGAGAGATCCATTCCCTGCAGTTTGCTCATGGCTTCCTGGATGGCCTGCGGGTCGCCGGATTCCAGGTTCAGCTCGCGGGCGAGCTCTTCAATGTGGGAGGTATCAATGACCAAGCCGATGGCGTATTCCTCCACGGAGGAGACGATGCGCTCTACCAGCCACGGCACGTGCTTAAACAGGCGCTGGCGGGCGGCCTCGCGCGCGGCGATATAAACCAGTACCTCTTGGCCCGGAACGTTGAGCTCGCGCGCGACCTTCTGAATGGTATGCGGCAAAAGCGCCACCGTATTGGCCGGGGCGATGGGCAGGCCAAAATCGGAGCCGGTCAGTGCCTGGCTGGCCAGATCGCCCAGGGCGTGGCCTAGCTGCATGCCGAAATTCATGCTGGACATCTGGCCCATCATCTTGGTCATCGGGCCCATCATTTCGCGAGCCTCTTCCGGCATGGATTCCAGCTGGGCATCATTCATGTGCTGGGCCACGGGGGTGACCATGCGTTCCCAGGCGGGCATGGTTTCTTCCAGCCACTGCTTGGAATCCCATGCCTGCGTGGTACCGGAAGCGGTGGGGAGAATAGAGGCATCGTCAAGCCAGAGCTCCGCCAGGCGCACCGATTCTTCTACTGCCTTGGAATCTTCCGCGCTGATGTCTTTTGACTTGGGGATCTGCTGCAGGGCGATGCGCTTGGCCATATCGTAATTGACCGGCCCGGAGTTCTGGGGCGAGTTCATGGACGAGCCCATGCCGGATAGCATCTGACCGAACTGGTTCAGCATGTCTCCGAGGCCGCCACCATTACCGCCGCCGAATGCGCCGAACGGGTTCTGGTCACGACGGCCGTCATTATCGTCGTCATCGTTATTTGGGAAAGAAAAACCGAATCCGTTGCTCATGCGCTCCAATCTACCGGCACCGTGCGGAAAGTTTCCATGATCACAGCAACGCTGACAGCGAACAGTACGCCAAAGGTTGTAGGCTATTGCTTCGTGAATTCTCCTGCTAGCCGTCGCGTCCGCACCATCGCCTGGGGTGCTATCCCCGTTGTGCTTACCGGTGCGTTGGTATCGCTTGACCATATCCCGGGCACCGATGTCTCGCTGACCGTTCCTTATGCCGCCGAAGGCCCTGGCCCCACCGTGGATACGCTGGGCGAGGTTGATGGCACCCAAGTCGTTGATGTGCAGGCGCCAAAGACCTATAAGCCCAGTGGGCACCTGAATATGACCACCGTATCCGTGCGCACCAATATGACCTTGGCGCAGGCGTTGGGGCGCTGGACGCTTACCGATGACACCCTGGTGCCCATCGATACCGTCATTCCGCAAAACATGACCGATGAAGAGGTCCAAGAATCCAATAAGCAGGCCTTTACCCAATCGGAGTCCGCGGCCACCATCGCGGCGATGGACTATTTGCACCTGCCGGTCAAAATCACCGTGGCCGAGGTCATCGAGGACGGCGCCGCTTCGGAGCACCTTAAAAAGGACGATGTCATCACCGCCGTCGATGGCACCGAGGTCACCGAGCCAAGCGAGGTCCAAGACATGATCAAGGACAAAAGCCCCGGCGATAAGGTAAAAATCAGCGTCACCCGCGGGGACAAAGAGCTCAGCGAAGAGATTGAATTGGGCGAAAACCCGCACGATAAGGGCAAGGCGTTGCTGGGAATCGCCATGCTATCGCAGCCCAAGGACGATATTTCGGTGAACTACAACCTGCAGGATATCGGCGGGCCATCAGCGGGAATGATGTTTACCCTGGCGGTCATCGATAAGCTCAGCGATGAAGACTTAACCGGCGGTACCTTCGTGGCCGGCACCGGTACCATTCAGGCCGATAGCAAGGTTGGGCCAATTGGTGGCATCGAGCATAAAATCGCCGCCGCGCACGAGGCAGGCGCTGAGCTCTTCTTGGCGCCTAAGGACAACTGTTCAGCGGCGGCCGGCAGCGACCACGGCGATATGACCATTGCGCAGGTAGAAAACCTCGACGATGCCGTGGCGGCCATGAAGGACTTTGCGGCGGGCAAAGACGTCAAGGAATGCACCTAATAAAAACTCATAAGGCCGGGGCCTAGTCCTTTACTAGGCCCAATTCCTTAATTTTTTCTTCCGGGTCCACCTGGTCAGAAGAGATCATCTGCTGCATGACCAGGCCTTCCTTATTATCCACCACGGTGATAACGGCCGTGGCGCCCAACGTGGACCAGCCGACGACGCGATCGCCATCGTCTTCGATGGCATGGGAGCTGCGCAGCTCTGTAAGTACCTGGGTGGTCTGGGAGGCCTTGGAGCGGGACTTAAAGAATTGGAATTGCCCCACCTTAGGACCGGAGCAATTGTAGGAAGAATCCCCGCCGGTGGAATCGCAGCGCTCAAACTGGGCGAATAGGTCCTTGGGCGCCAGCGACTTATATACGTCGTAGACTTTGGCGACTGACTTATCCAATTCGCCGCCAGCACTCGGCTCGCTGGTGGTGCTTTCCTCGGAAGCCTCGTCCTCGTCCTTATCCGCCGATTCTGACTCCGAGGAGGACGCGGCGGAGGATTCGGTGCTTGATGCCGCGGACTCCTCGTCGTTTTCAGAGGTCGTGGTGGTGGCCGCAGAGGTGGTCTCTACGGGGGCATCGTCAGGCGCATCGGCATCGGAGGAACAACTTGCCGCAGCCACGCTGAGCCCTAGTAGCGCCGCCGCGGTAGCGGTGCGGGCAGAAGAACGGCGGGTGAAGGAAAGGCGTCGCACTGTATAGAACTCCTTGGTTGCGGGCTTAATTGCCACTTAGTCTAGTTCATCCGGATCCTGGTTGAGGCCATAGCGCAGCGCGGCGATTACGCCAGGGGCCACCTGCGGGCCGCCGCGGAGCTGAATATCGTCTTCAGCAAAGGGGCCGGCCGCCTCAAGCTCTTCTTCAGTGGGCCGCAGCTGCAGCAAGGTGGTCTCAATTCCTTCCTCGCGCAGGGCACCCGAATACAGGCGCGCCGGGCGAGGGGAGGGGTCCTCGCTAGAAGTATCCCGGAACTTGATCTCCTGGGCCAAGATGGCGCCCGCGACCTCGCGCGGCCAGGCCAAGCGGGAGACGTAATCAGCCAATTCCTCGGAACCCGGCTCGATGTTTTCCGGGACATTGTCTTGCACGATAAGGGTCAGCGGGGACGCGGTTTCCTCATCCATGGCCGCTAGCTGGTCCGCCACCAGATGGGTGGGAACAAGGGCGAAGATGGTGGGGCGGGCGTCCCAACCTTCAGCATGGACGAACTCCACGGCCTCCGTCATAGCGCGGTTTAAAGCTGGCTGAGATAATTCGGGGGAACTCATAGGCATCCTTATTCGTTATCTGGGTATTGATTCCTTAAACTGGAAAAAGTCTACATGTTTAATATTCGCACTATTTGATTGGAGCTGGCGTTGTCCCTAGGGTCATCCACACCAGCCGCCCCATTGAAGCGGCCACCTAAGGTCGCGGCAATTATTGCGGCCATCATTGCCGTCCTCTTATTCTTCGGACCCATGCTCGTGGGTATGTACACGGATTGGAGGTGGTTTGGCTCCATTGATTACCGCAGTGTTTTCACCACCGCGATTATTGCGCGCATAGTCCTCTTTATCATCTTCGGGCTCGTTGCTGCCGCAGTGGTGTGGGCAGCCGGGTTCTTTGCCTGGCGCGGCCGCCCCGATTCCCTGGATATGGGGGATTTGAATTCGCCGGTCTATCAGTACCGCCAGTCCATTGAGAAGTCCATGGGCGTGCTGTTCAAGGTCATCCCGGCCATCGTGGGCATCATCGCCGGTTTCATCGGCCAGTCCCACTGGCGCGATGTGATGCTATTCCTCAATGGTCAGGACTTCGGCGTACAAGACCCCCAATTCCACCACGACTTGGGCTTTTATGCCTTTAGCCTGCCCGTGCTGCAGATGGTGGTCAGCACCCTGTCCATCCTGCTTGTACTCGCCTTCCTCATTGCCCTATTCGGCCACTACATCTTGGGCGGAATCCGCATTGGCAATAAGGCCGCGGGCGTGCGCGGCTCTATCTCCCGCTCGGCGCGCCTGCAGCTTGCCATTACGGCCGGGCTGTGGATGGTGGCCCAGGTCGCCGGATACTGGCTGGAGCGCTACGGGCTGCTGTATTCCGAGCACGACCTGTTTACCGGTGGTTCCTACACGGATATCCACGCCTACCTGCCCGCCAAGATCATTTTGATGATCATCGGCGTCTTCGTCGCTATTGCGCTCTTTATGGCCATCGTCATCAAGGACCTGCGCATCCCTGGCCTCGCCGTCGTGCTCATGCTCGCGTCCTCGCTCATCATCGGCCAGGCATGGCCGCTGCTCATGGAGCGCTTCTCGGTACAGCCAAACCGCCAGGCGAAGGAAAACGAGTCCATTGCCCGCAATATCGAGGCCACGCGGTATGCCTATGGGCTTACCGATGACCACGTGACCTACAAGGAAAACTGGGGCGGCGACAACGTATCGGATGACAAGGTTGCCTCCGATAACGCCACCATCAATAACCTGCGCTTGCTGGATCCAGAGATTTTGTCGCCGACGTTTACCCAGATGCAGCAGCTGAAGAACTTCTATGGGTTCCCAGAAACGCTGTCCATGGACCGCTATGAAATCGATGGCAAGATGCGCGACTTCGTCGTTGCAGCCCGCGAGCTGGACCCGAATGAGCTGCGCGAAAACCAGTCCGACTGGATCAACCGCCACACCGTATATACCCACGGCAATGGCTTCGTAGCCGCGCAGGCCAATACCGTCGATGAGGTTGCCCGCGATGCCGGTTCTGCTCGCGGTGGTTACCCCATCTTCACCGTCTCTGACCTACAGACCCAGGCCGGCGAGTCCGAGGGTGAGGGCGAGACCCAAGATGCCGAGAAGTCCTTGGGCATCAAGGTAGACCAGCCCCGCATTTACTACGGCCCGGTCATCGCTAGTGCCGCAGATAATTTGGACTACGCCATTACCGGTACCACCGGCGAGAACCCAGTGGAGTACGACACCGATAGCACCAACTACACCTATGACGGTGAGGGCGGCGTTGAGATTGGCAATCTCTTTGACCGCACCATGTATGCCGCCAAGTACCGCGAGCTGAACTTCCTGCTTTCGGACCGCGTGGGCAGCGAATCCAAGCTGCTTTATGACCGCGACCCCCGCGAGCGCGTGGAGAAGGTTGCCCCATGGCTGACCACCGATTCCGCTACCTACCCGGCCGTTATTGATGGTCATCTGAAGTGGATCGTCGATGGTTACACCACCCTGGACTCCCTGCCGTACTCGCAGCGCGCTTCGCTTTCCGATGCCACCCAGGACGCCCTCAACCCCGATGGCACAACCCAGCGCTTGGTCAATGACCGGGTGGGCTATATCCGCAACTCCGTGAAGGCGACCGTGGATGCCTATGACGGCAGCGTGGACCTCTACGAGTTCGACAAGGAAGACCCCGTTCTCAAGGCCTGGGAAGGTGTCTTCCCGGATGTGGTGAAGCCGGAATCCGAGATCTCCGATGAGCTGCGCGAGCACTTTCGCTACCCAGAGGACATGTTCAAGGTGCAGCGTGACCTCTTGGCCCGCTACCACGTTGATGACCCGAACGTCTTCTTCAATAACGACGCCTTCTGGTCCGTACCGAATGACCCGACCGCAGAGGAATCCCGTGACCTGAACCAGCCGCCGTACTACGTGATGGCTGCCGATCCGGAAACCGGCGACCCGAGCTTCCAGCTGACCACCTCGTACCGTGGTCTGAACCGTGAGTTCCTGTCCGCACACATGGCGGTATCTTCCGATCCGGATACCTACGGCGATATCACCGTGCGCGTGCTGCCAACCAATACGCAGACCCAGGGTCCGAAGCAGGCACAGGACGCCATGATGTCTTCTGACCAGGTTGCCCGCGACCGCACCCTGTGGGAAGGCACCAACGATCTGCACAACGGTAACCTGCTGGCCTTGCCGGTCGGCGGCGGCGAGATCCTCTACCTCGAGCCGATTTACTCGCAGCGCAAGGATCAGGCATCCGCCTTCCCGAAGCTGCTGCGTGTGCTCGTGTCCTACAAGGGCCGCGTGGGCTACGCACCGACTATCGGTGATGCCCTTGAGCAGGTGGGAATCGACGCCAAGTCCGCCCAGGACATCGAAGAGATCGAGGGCGACTCCGGCGACGACGATGCCGATAAGGACAGCTCTTCTGCGGACAAGAAGGACGAGAAGAAGGAATCTACTGAGGAATCCGCTCCGGCTTCGGCCCCTCGTTCCTCCGATGAAGCAGGCGCTATCGAGGACATCAACAAGGCCCTGAAGGGCCTGGAGGATGCCCGCAATGGCTCCTTTGAAGAGTACGGCCGCGCCTTGGATGAGTTGGACAAGGCAGTTGAGTCCTACCAGAAGTCCGAGGGCTAAAGCCTCTCACTTCGCGTAGTAGAAACTCAGGAAATAAGGCACCTACCCAGGGGATTTGGGTAGGTGCCTTCCTGTCTGTATAGTTACAGAAGTCGCCGGGACAGAGCGAATACATTAAGTATTAACGCACTGTTCAAGCGCAGATGATGGAAGTCATCTCGACGCGGGGTGGAGCAGCTCGGTAGCTCGCTGGGCTCATAACCCAGAGGTCGTAGGTTCGAATCCTGCCCCCGCTACCAACTTCCAGGCCCTGGCCAGAAAAGATTCTGGCCAGGGCCTTTATTTATGCGCCACCCTAGTGGGTGGGCTTAACCCTTGGGCGTAGACCTAAGCCGGTTTCCTGAGTGGAACGATGAGTGGATCTCCAGTCTCCGGATCCTCAATGACCCGCGCCCGCAGATCAAAAGCCTCCTGCAGGAGCTCTGCGGTGATGACCTCTGCGGGTGTACCGGAAGCAATGACCTGGCCGTCTTTCATAACCACGAGATAATCGGAGTAGCGCACCGCCAGGTTGAGATCGTGTAGCACCATTACCACCGTTCTGCCTAGTTCCTGGCGCAGGCTATCGACTAGTTCGAGGATGTCCACGGAGGTCGCGAGATCAAGGTACGTCGTCGGCTCATCTAGGAAGAGGATGTCGGTGTTTTGCGCCAACACCATGGAGATCCATACGCGCTGGCGTTGGCCGCCGGAAAGCTCATCCAGCGTGCGGCTAGCAAGATCTGCAGAACCGGTTTGCTTTAGGGCCTCGAATACTGCGTCTTCGTCTGTGGAGGACCACTGGCGGAACCACGCCTGATGTGGGTGCCGCCCGCGGGCCACCAGATCGGAGACCAACAGGCCTTCAGGGGCCACGGGGGATTGGGGCAGCATGCCCAGTATGCGGGCGACGTCCTTGCGCTTCATGTCCGAGATATTCTGGCCATCCACACTCACGGTCCCGGTATCAAGGTTGAGCAGGCCAGACATGGCGCGCAGCAAGGTTGATTTACCGCATCCGTTGGGCCCCACGATGGTGGTGATCTTTCCGGCCGGGAACGTGGCGCTGAGATCGCGGATAATGGTGCGCTGTCCGTAGCCCACCGTGACCGAGGAAGCGACGACGCCACCGGCGGTATTTGGTCGGTCTGCGTTTGGCTGGGGAATGGGGGAGGTCATGCGTCTGTGCTCCTAGTGCGTTGAACGAGTAGGTAGATGAGGAAGATGCCGCCCAGTGCGGAGGTGACAATACCCACCGGAAGTTCCACCGGCAGAACCGCTTGGGTGACGATGTCCGCGCCGAGCAGCAGTACTGCGCCGGTAAGCGCCGACGCCGCAAGCGGGGGACTGGGTACGCCACACAACCGAAGGGCCACCTGGGGCGCTACGAAGGCGATGAAGCCGATGGGCCCGGCAGCGGAGACCGCTACCGCAGCTAGGGCTACGGCCAATGCCAGCATCGCTACCTGCACGGCGTTGACTCGCTGGCCCAGCGCTCTGGCGAGGTCGGGGCCCAGAGTGGTGGCCAGTGCTTGGTAGGCGATCCAGGCCAGCAACGGGGCGCAGACGATCACAAGGACGGCGATGGGGATGGTGGTACTCCACTCCGACCTCGCTAGGGAACCGGTGAGCCAGAACTGTGCCTGGCTTGCATCCCGCAGCTCCGCGCGGACCATGAGGAAATTGATGTAGGAACTCAGCAGCGCGGTAATAATGATGCCCACGAGGACGAGACGGTAGGAATCGGCTTGGCGTCGCCAAGCCAGCGCCCAAATCACCGTGGCGCTGAGAATCGCACCCAGCAATGCGGCCAGGGGAATGCCGATTCCGGCGAGCCAGCCGGCAAACCCACTGCCGCCGGCGCCAAGGACGATGACCGTTACGGCCATGGCGGAGGCACCCGTGGTGATGCCGAGGATATCGGGGCTGGCCAGCGCGTTGCGGGTGACTGTTTGGGTGAGCGCGCCGGACAGCCCCAGCGCGCAGCCGACCGCGATGGCGGTGGCCACGCGGGGCATGCGCCATTCCAAAACCACGAGTTTTTCCACGCGGCTTCCTTCCCCTTGGAAGATCACCTCAAGTACCCGGGGAACGGAGATGGGGTAATCGCCCAGCCCAATGGAAAGGGCACCCAAAAAGACAATGAGCGCTGCGGCGATAACGCATACCAGCACCACCCTCGGGCGCCAGAGGAAGGAGATGGGCCCAGCCCGGAATGGTACCCCGCCCGGCATCTGCCACGAAGCGCTTTGTTTATCTTGTACGGCCTGCGCAGCCTTGTTGCGTCGCATCACAGCGTCATCACCTTCTTCCGGTAAATCAAGGCGATGAAGAACGGTGCACCAACGAAGGCCAAAACGATGCCCACTTGGAGCTCGCCGGGGCGGGCGATGAGGCGGCCTACCACGTCCGCACACAGCAATAGCGCCGCGCCGGCAAGTGCTGAGTACGGCAAAATCCACTTATAATCTGGGCCGGTAAGAGCCCGGACGATATGGGGCACTACCAGGCCAATGAAGCCCAGCGGGCCCGCGGCAGCCGTGGCCGCGCCGGCCAGCAGCGCGATGATGCCCATGCCGCCCAGCCTTGCGGCTGCGGTGTTGATGCCGAGCCCTGCGGCGACGTCGTCGCCTAAGTTCAAGATATTCAGCTGCGGGCCGGTGGCGAACGCCAGGATCAGTCCCACCACTATGAAAGGCAAGATTCCTAGCGCGATGTTCATATCCCGGCCGGCGAGGGAGCCAACGGTCCAAAAGCGCATCCGGTCCAGGTTATTCTCATTGGTGAGAACGAATGCGCTGGTAATAGCGCTTAAGACCGCCGACAGCGCGGCACCGCCTAGCACTAAGGTCAAAGGATCGACCGCTGCCTTGCCCGCGGAGGCCAGGCCAAAGACGAGTGCGGTGGCCGCAATCGCGCCGAGGAACGCTACCACGACGGTGGCCCACGGGGCGGTGATGCCAAACAAAGCGAAGCTGACCACAACGCTGAGCGCCGCGCCGGAACTGACACCCAGGATTCCCGGATCCGCCAGGGGATTGCGGGTGTGGCCTTGGATTAGAGCACCGGCGACTCCCAGTGCTGCCCCCACGATGATGGCCAGGATGGTGCGCGGCAGCCGCAGCTCAGCTACCACGCGTTGGTTGGTGGAAACTTCCTCCTGGCCACCGCGTGCGGCCGGGAGTTCCCGCAGCGCAGTCCACACGTCCTCCGCAGGAATGGAACGGGCGCCATACAGCAAACTGCAGATAGTGCCAACGAGGACCAGCAGGAGCAGCGCCCCTAGACCCAGGAGGCGGGTAGTGCGCACACTCATGGCGTGGCCTCCAATCGCTGCTTCCGCTTGCCGATGCCCCCACGCCCAGCCAATAGTGCCCAGCGAGCACCGGTGCTGCGGAGTGACGCCACGGAAAGTACTGGCTCACAGGTTGCGATGGGATTCCCTAAGTCGCGGGGTGGAGAAAGGTACCTAGCTACTCCCGCTGGGCGGGGAGGGGAGCTTCGCCCGAGGCGTGGCTCAGGCTGTTGCTGGGTGTGATTGTCAATCATGGACAAGCATATTACCGTCTTCATGTAAGGTAAGCCTTCATTTAATTAAAAGACTGTAAAAGTGAAGGGCTGCAAGTCATCGCAACTGGCCCTAGGCGCCCACTATTTAGGTGAAACTCTATGCGGCACCTTTTGTAGTGTCTGTCTCAAAGTTGAGTGTGCTGCATGTGCATCGCATAGGCGGTAGCTGGAAATCTTTTGGTGACCAGCGTAACATTGATTATTTAGGCAAGCCTAAGTTATCTTTTTATCGTGCGAGAATATGTCATTGTCTCCAACGATTGGGGAACTTGGTTGCCCCCCATTTGGGTATAACCAACCAAATATTCTGAACTTTCCCATTTGTGAACGGACTAGGCCTTGCGCTGAGATCTGTCACCAGTAATAACGGAGAAAAATGACATTCAAGAAAATTCTTGTCGGTACTGCTACTGTGCTGGCTCTGGGCACCGCGGTGACGGCGTGTTCGACTGATGACCAGTCCGAGAACTCTGCAGACTCCCAGGCGGTCAACGCCGAGCAAGGCGCATTCCCCACCACCATCGAGCATCGCTATGGTTCCACCGAAATCAAGGAAGCCCCACAGCGCGTGGTCTCCCTAGGCTATACGGATCAGGACGCGCTGCTGGCGCTCGGAATCACGCCGGTTTCCGTGAAGTATTGGGATAGCATGACCCCAGACGGGCAGGCTGCGGGCAACTGGTCTAACGACAAGATCGAGGGGGATACCCCTCGAATCGATAAAGACACAGAGGTCAATGCGGAAGCCATTGCTAAAGACAAACCAGATCTCATCGTGGCCGTGTACTCGGATATTGATGAAAATACATACAAGAAACTCTCCGATATCGCCCCTGTCGTCGTGCAAAAGGGTGAATATAAAGAGCTGCAGCAACCGTGGGACGTGACCACGGAAGAGATTGGACAGGCCGTAGGAAAGCCTAAAGAAGCAAAACGTCAGGTGGAGCAGGTTAAAGCGAAGTTTGCAGACCTAAAGGGCCGTCACCCAGAGTGGGCCGAGAAGGAACTCGGTGTGGCCACCGTCTCTGCCGACAGCCTGGCCGTCTTTGCTGAAGAAGATCCGCGCAGCCGCTTCTTTACCGAGCTGGGGTTCAAGATCAACCCCGCCTACGCGGCAATCACCAAGGATAAATTCTACGGCGAGGTCTCCAAGGAAAACGCTGACCAGGTTGATTCCGACGTACTGGTGTGGGACCAGTTGTCCTACGCTCCGACGCAGGACAAGGCATCTGTTACTGAGGATCCAATCGTGAGCAAGCTACCCGCCGTTAAGGACGGGCACAGTGTCTACTTGGAAGGTGACCTAGAAAAGGCCTTCGGATGGCAGACCGTGCTGAGCTTGGACTACCTGTTGGATAAGATCGAGCAGCCGTTGGCGGACGCCACGAAGTAATAGGAGTCAATCGCTGAACCGCTCCCGCATGAATGTGAGGGGGCGGTTTTCGCTGTGTGGGAAGCCGGTCGCACCGCCGATCCGCTGCCCGGAAGTGCATCGTCAAGCAGCATTTTCTTTGGCCCCCGCACTTTTATAGCTAGGGGAATGGGTCTTGTGCAGGTGTGGGCTTAGGGGTCCTTTAAATAGGAAATATCTATAGGAAAATAGTTTAACAAATCTATTGCAACGTGGCCTAGGTAACGCTAACCTAACTTAAAAGTTGCTTTCGGGTCTACCGGAAAATCCGATGAAAAGAGCTGAAAGGCAACCTCAGGAAACCGACTTTAAGGAAAAGGGATGTCAGTAAAAAGGGGTGCGCGTTCATTTATCGCTGCCGCTATCTGTGCCGGATTGGTTCTGTCAGGCTGCTCGTCGAACGATTCAACCGATGAAGCGGCAACAACCTCCGAAGTTGCAGAGGACGTGACCATTGAGCACGCACGCGGCACGGATACGTATCCGGTCAATCCGCAAAATGTGGTTGCCGTGGGGCCGGCCGTTGATAACCTGCTGGAACTTGGAATTAAACCAGCAGCCGTCGTGCAGAATGCAAAAGACAAGAACTCGCCCTGGCGCGAGGGCAAGCTTGATGGCGTCAAGGTGATCGACCAGACAGATTTCAAAACTCTGCCACAAGAACAAATCGCGGCAATCGAACCCGACTTCATCGTTGGTGACTACTGGACAATTTCCGAGGCTAATTACAAGGAATTGTCTGCAATCGCACCGACTCTCGGCGGAATCTCCGATAAGGGTGAGGGAATTGGCTGGGAATCTCAGCTAGAAGCTTTGGGCAAGATCTTCAATAAGGAATCCGAAGCGAAGAAAGCCATTGAAGAGGATCAGAAGCGTTTCTCCGACGTGAAGGAGAAACTGCCTAACCTCTCCGGTAAAACCGGCATTGTTTCCCAGTTCGCCCAAGGCTCCTTTGGCGCCGTTGCTGACCCTGAGGATCCGGGTGCATCCTTCATCTACGATCTGGGCATGAAGTTCCCGGACAAGCTGACGGACGGATCCGTTCCAGTTGATAAGGGCCGTGTCACGCTTTCTCCGGAAAACGTGTCCTACCTGGCCGCTGATTTCATGGTTATTTATAACCGCACCGGCTCAATCGAAGAGGTTGAAAATATTCCGGGATACAAAGATCTGCCACAGGTGAAATCCGATGCGACTCTCGCTGGCGATGAAGCTGTCGTCGCCGGACTCAACAACCCCACGAGCTTGAGCCGAGCTTGGGTGCTGGATAAGACGATGCCGACGCTGGAAAAAGTTGGAAAGTAGTCAAGGTCCGCACAACCCTGATACCTGCTAGAAGAGGCTCGCTCCGTTGCATCAGGTAGTCATGAACGCCTTCCGATTTATCGGGAGGCGTTCTCTTCAATGGACTGTACCCAAGGCAGTGGTGCGTCCGTTCTTGCCCTTCGAAAACCGAAAACCTGGCCTCACGCTTCCCGCATATTCGCTCATCGGCACAGCACGATGACTGTATTAAAGGTGGGTAGGTGAGCCGGAAAATGCTTGGCGCTGGGAGAGGCGTTCAAGGCGTCAGCACAACTTAATAAGACAATTTAGGCCATCGAATAAAGTGAAATAAAAGCCATCAAAACCGAGAGGGGACTGGTCTCAAAAATGCCAAGGAACAGCCGGAGCAGGGAAATTTATCCAATTTCTTACCGGGAATTGTATGTGGAAAATATCGAAGATATATCGCCAGCCATGCGGCGAATTACGCTCAGCGGGGAGCAACTCCGAGACCACGATCGCGATGGTATTTCCGTTCCTTCGCTGATAAGCCATGGTTTTGACGACGACGTTCGGCTCATCTTCCCGGATCCGGAAACGGGGAAGCGGCCGCACCCAATAGCGCAAAATGATGGCAACTTATTGTGGCCAGAAGCCGTTAAAAACCTATTCCGCACATACACGGTTCGCTACTTTGACGCTGTACGCGGGCGATTAGCCATAGATTTCGCGCGCCATGGTCAGGGCTTGGCCGAAAACTGGTCCCAGAATGCCCGCATCGGTGACCCCATTTTTGTGGCAGGGCCGAAATCGTGTGCACAGTTACCCACGCATACCGATTGGCTTTTCTTGGCAGGAGACGAGACGGCGCTCCCAGCAATCGGCCGCTGCCTCGAGTCGCTCCCGGCTGGGCATGATGCGATTGCGGTGATAGAGGTTCCGACGAGCGCTGATATTCAAGACCTAGACATTCCCGATTCGGTACAGATCCACTGGGCCATACGTGACCGAGGCGAGGACTTCGTAGAAAAGTCGCGTGCGCTTTTTGAGGAGACTTCTCAGTCGGCATTGCCAGGTGGCGAAGCATACGCATGGGCGGCGGGGGAGGCCTCCCGGCTGAAACCGCTGCGGCCTTTGTTTAAGGCTTCCGGAATTTCCCCTGAGCATCGGGAAATCACAGGCTACTGGCGGCGTACCAGCCAAAGCGACGCTAAAGAAAGCGCATCGAACAGCAGCAATAGTGTTTTGCACAATATCCATGATCTGGCTGAGCTGAATTCAGCCTTTGCGCTCCGCACTGCCGTGCGTTTAGGGCTCTTCCAAGAAATCGATGCAGGTGCGAACACGGTCCCTGCTCTTGCTGCTGCGACAGAACTGCACGAGGATGCGCTACGGAGGTTTATCCGTTACCTGGCGGCTCTTCAACTCGTCGAAGTACGCGAGCGTACCCTCGCGTTGACCGCAATGGGAACTGAGTTGGCGGACCCAGATTCCAATGTGGTGCGTTGGTTAAGCGGGCCTGCGCATCTTGAGGCGATGGCGCTGATGCGCCTTGAACACAGCCTTCGTACCGGAGAGTCGGCGCCGCAAGGCGAAAGGGGATTGCCGTGGTCAGAATATCTTGGCCAAGACCCGCACCTGGCAGCCGAACGCTTTGAGCAAAAGAATGTGAGTGCTGGGTGGACTGCTCCTTCCGCGGCAAAGGAACTGCAGCAGTACCTGGATGACACCGCTCGCGTTCTCATCATTGGCCAGGGAGGTGCAGTATATGCGGATGAAATTCTCCGCCGATGCGAACATGCTGAGTGCCGGATTATCACCGATGCGTCCTCGGAAGCGGTGCTACGGGAAATCGCAGGAGCTTCTCGTGAACGATGCGAAACGAGTGGCGGCGAAAGCGGCTTTAATCCCACCGAAGCAGACTATGCGTGGGCGACTGACGTTATTTTCATCGATCCCTGGAGCGTCTTTGGTAGCGAGGCGGTGGCCGCCGAATTAGGCCGCGCGGTTGGTGGGGATAAGTCCCGCCGGGCTTATATCCTTACCGAGGTCCTCGAGGAAGCCGGCGGCGATGAGCATTCCTATGAAGAGGACTTGGTAAGGCTTTCCATGTTCGGCACCAAGGTGCCGACCCAGGACGATGTCAGCGCTGCTACCGCTGATAGCCGCGCTCTTATTTCTTCTGCCACGGCTGTTGGCTGGGGCAAACACCTTTTCGTCCTGGAGGCAGGAGCGGTTTCCTAAAGAGGAACCTCGGTAGGACAAATGCCTCGAGCTTCACCTTTTATTTTCGGACCACGGTCCCGCGTGGGAGGCGGGTAGCCGTTACAGCCATAAGTGTGGTGAACACGGTGAAGTAGGCGAACGTTGTCCAGCCGACCCCGTGGGTGAGGGTCATCAGCACCGTGCAGACGGATACGCCTAGTGCGCTGCCAAGTTGGGTCGCTATGCGGCCCGCAGCGCTGGCATGGACGACTTCATCTTTGGTTAAGCCGTGGTAGGTCGCGGACATCGTGAGCACCGTAAGGGCTCCGATGCCGCCGCCGCGCACAAATAGCGCGCAGCCTTGAAGGATGAGCCAGCCTGCCGCCTGGCCGGTGGGAAAGGCGAAGGGTAGCGTTCCGATAATAGTGGCGCCAATGCACATGTAGACGGTCTTCCGCGTACCCCATCGGGCGATGAATTTTTTCGATGCCGAGCGGCTGAAATAGGCGCCCACGCTTTGTAGGGCCAGCAGAAGTCCCGCATGCAATGCGGTGTAGGCGTAGTTGCTCTGATAGTGCAGTGGAATGAGGAAGAGCCCGCCATAAAATACGGTGCTTGCAATGGCCAGTGTTGCCCATGCTGAGGAAAAGGAGGGGTGGGTAAATAGGCGGACATCGATAAGCGGCGATGGCACCCGGAGCGCATGCAGCACAAAGTAGCCAATCAGCCCCGCGCCGGCGGCGAGGAGAATTCCGCTTGCCCAAGAACTCATGTGACCGATGGTGGTAAAGCCATAGACCTCCGCGAGCAAACCTGGCGCGAGTAAGAGGTATCCCATGCGGTCCAGCTGGGCTGCAGGGTCTGCTGGGGTCCGTTCTAGATAGTGCACGGCAAGGGCAATCGCGGCGATGCCGATGGGGACGTTGATGAGGAAGATGGCGCGCCAGCCGATGGCATCGACAAGCAGCCCGCCCAGTAGTGGGGCAATCGCAGGCGCAATGACCGCTGGTAGACCGATTGCGGTGATGGCGCGTGTGGCCTGGTCCTTTCCGGCATTAGTGACGATGAGGGTCTGCATCACCGCCACCGAGAAGCCCGCCGCGAATCCCTGCAGGATGCGGAAGGCGATGAGCATGTCTATATGCGTAGACATCGCGCACAGGATTGAAGCGACGGTGAAGGTTGCGAGCGCGGTAATCCAGAAATTTTTGGCGCCGAAGCGGCGCGTTGCCCAGCTGCTGAGCGGAATGGCCATAGTAGAGGCCAACCCGTAGCTGGTGATGACCCATTGGGCGAGGACGATAGGTGCGTTGAACGCTTCGCTGATGGAATGAATGGCGACGTTAACGATGCTGATATCTAGCAGCGGCAAAATTGAGCCGAAGACAAGGGCGATGACTACCCGCCTAGTCTGGGGGTCGAGTTTTTCTTCTTCCTGCATGAGGGGTTTCCTTCGAAGTGCGTGCGCAGATGGCGTGGTGAGGTGTGGTCATGATGGAGAGAGTGATGGAGGTATTAGGAGGCGAATGGTCCGTCGTGGGTGAGGGCGGTGAGCATTTCCGCGAATTGTTGTTGCGCGGGCTCCGGCCAGCGGGCGAGGAATTCTTCCAATTGTTGGGTCAGGCGCGAGCGCATCACGGCGACGTTGTCTTCTCCCAGTGGGGTCAGCGACAGTTGTATCCATCGCGCGTCGCGGGGATCGGTAGCGCGCGCGATGAGTCCGGCCTTTTCTAGGGCCGAGGCGTGGCGGGATACCACTGAGCGGTCTAAGCCGATGACTGAGGCGAGCTCTTTCGGAGTGGAGGGTCCACAGCGGTCTAGGCCGCTGAGCACCAAATATGTGGATTCGTTGATTTCTTCACCGAGCCCCTCGGTGAGGTGGGTGTACATACGTCGACGGAGGCTGCGCTGGGAAAGTTGTCCCAGTGCGTCGGCGACTTGTTTGCTTGGAGTGTCCATGCCAGAAGAATACATGCATAGTGCACGCGTGTCTAGGGCACGCGTGTTTATTGCATGCTAATTTTGGCGAGATGATCGCGGTAAAGACCGGAAAGCGTATAAAGCAACCGCGTTTGTCCATTTTTCGGGTCGATTTTTGGTGAAACGCGGTTGTTTTGGACAACGTGGCGCTCCCCCGAGTCTGTTTATGCTGGGCCGGCGTCTCAAACGTGCGAAAAGCGATGCCGATTCTTCCATTCTCGGTTCCCGTGCACGCACCTTAACTTTCTGGAACGCTAGGATAGGAGAAAATAGATCTAGTTAAGGAGTACAAAGCAATGGCTAAAGAAACTGCACGCGCCCTTGGCCACGAAGTAGACGTGGATCGCGAGAAATTTACCTACCTAGCATCCACTGATGCCGAGGGCAACAAGATTGAATCCGGCAAGGCTGCGGGAGCCGGTGTAGCCGGAGCCGCGGCTGGCGGGGCTGCTGCTGCCAGCGCCGCCGCAACGGCAAGCGCAGATGAGCAAAATGATGCTGCGGCGCAGAGCGATTACGAGCCGAAGAATCACGTCGTTACCGGCGCTGAGGAAGAGCACGTTGCTGCAGCGTCCGAGCAACCGGACCTGCAGGAAAAGCTGGATGAGGACAACGCGGACTATGAGCCTTCACAGCACGTGGTGGGCGAGGCTGAAGAAGAACACATCGCTGCCGCACCGGAGCAGCCGGCAGAGGATGCAGCTGATGAAGAGCGCGATGACTTTGATGACCTGAAGGACAAGGTCACCGAGGCCGGCAACGTCGTTGAAGAAGCCATCAACCGCGCCAAGGACTTCGTGGAAGACAAAGCGCAGGAATACCAGGAAGGATCCCGTAAGAAGGGCGGATTCTTTGACCGCGTGAAAGACGTTGTGCGCGAGGCTCGCGATAACCTCGATGAGAAGCGCAAGTAATTAACTACGCCTAGGCCGCTGCTTTTCCCGTAGGGGGAGAGGAAGCGGCCTTTGTGCTGCCACGCTAGTCCAGCGCGTGCAGGTAGAACCGGCGGATGAGGAGGTGGCGGGGGATATCGACAAGCGGGCGCAAGAAGGGCAGGAAGGGCTCGGAGGCGGCATCGATAAGCAGCAGCGTCCGGCCATCGCGCAGGCGCTCTAGGGTGAAGGTTTCCTCGCCGCGCTCGAGGTGTCCGGGCAAGGTGCCGTAGGTAAAGCCGCAGCGGCCATCGCCGGCGAAGGTCTCGACCACGCGGCAGCGGAAATCAAATGGGCCAAGGCCCATGGTGATTTCGGCGCCTTCTTGGACGACCGGGTGGGTAGGTCGCACGCGGAAGAGGCCGCTGCGCTGGATGCCCCAGCGAAAGAGCCGGTGGGCTGCGGTATCGAAATCGGCGTCGATGACCCGGCTCATGTGCAGCTGCGGGAATCCGGCGGTATCGGAATAAGAAAGTGGCTCTGGCATCTCAAGCGCCAGCGTTTATCTGTGGGGAGCTCATGGGGGTAAAGAATAGGGCATCGAAAAGTTTTGGGGACGGATTGATCGCGGGATCACCCCCGAAACCTGAAAGAACGGTAACGGCTTGGAAACAGTCACAGGACTTAGCTGCTTTCACACGCGATCCATGTCAGGATTTAGCTAGCACGATCTTGACAACTGAAAGAAGGTAGTTTGATGCTTCGCATTCCGCACCTAAAGAAAGTCCTGGTGGGCTCGGCTTTCGCTGGTGCGTTTTTCTTGGGTTCCCCGGCAGCAGGAGCCCAAGAATTGCCCCAACCGGATATTGACTCGGCAGGGTTTATCAACCACGTGCGCGAGGGCCTCGCGGGCTTTGGTGTTGAGACCCCAGAGGTGGATAAGCAGGTCACCGATACCGTGGATTCCGCGCTGCAAAACGCCCGCGACACGGTGGCAAGTAACGTCCAGCAGGGGGCTCAGTATGCGGAGCCGGCCACCAACCCGAATCCCTTCGGGCTGCTGGAGCAAGCCACCCAGGTAGAGCAAAAGCCACTGGGTAATAACCCCAACTACCAGTGGAAAAATGATGGTTTTTCCAAGGTAGCTGCGGGCAAGCCCGATGCGGACTTTGTTTTGCACCGCGTGCCGGGCTCCTTGTTCGATGCCCCGCGCATCCCCGAGGAATCCGATGCCGCCATGAACCAGGGCAAGTCCCTCTATGGCCCCGGCACCCCTATCTATGTCAATGGTGAGACGATGTGCACCTTGAGCGTTGCCGGCAATGACGCCGCCGGCCGCAAGGTGGGGCTAACCGCAGGACACTGCGGCAACGAGGGCGATGCGATTACCTCGGCCGATTCTGATCACATTGGCCCGACGGGCACCATCGTGTCCAAGAACGCTGCGTTGGATTACTCGGTGATCGAATTCGGCTCCAACGCTGAGGTCACCCGCACCTACAACGGGGTTACCGTTAACTCCCTAGGCGGGACCGTCAACCCGGGTGAGACCGTGTGCAAGCAAGGCGTTGCCACCGGCAAAACCTGCGGTATGACCTATCAGCAGGCGCAAAGCGTCCAGGTCAACCAGGTCTGCGCCATGATGGGCGATTCCGGCGCGCCGCTGCTTGCCGGTGACCGCCTCATCGGTTCCATCTCCGGCGGCTTCCTGCCGGTGAACTTCCCGTGCCGCACCCCGCTGCAGGGCGCGGTTCACAACCCCACCGCCGCTACCAACATGGATACCGTCCTGGCGGATATGAACCGCCGCGGTGGCGTTGGCGCGGGGTTCAAGCTCCCCGAAGCATAACCGCGAAGCAGGTAGCGCCCCATTCGGCATCGAAAGCCGGACGGGGCACTTTTTTATGCGCAATTTCTATAGCCATATAACGCGCATCCGCCCCGCCAAAGCGGGGGAAAGCGAAGGCTATCCTTGTTCGCGGACAGCGGCCTAAACTAAACTGAGACTTACCTATTGGCCACTTAGGGTTAGTCAATATCTGCTGTGGATGCCCCGTCCGCAGCTAAGTTTGAACCGAGGTTTCCCTATGCACCAAACCCATCCCACCAGAAACCGGTCCCATGCGCGCGGACCAAGCACCCACCGACGCCGTGGTGGAACTATCCGCTGAGTGCCTGCACAACGCGGTCGAGACTCAACCCGCGCTGGCCGTGCGGCTGCGCGAGCTGGGCTTTCGGCCCGGCACCCGCGTGCAGATCGGCCGCACCGTCGCAGGTGGCGCGCGCGTGGTGAGCATGCGCACGGCCCGCTATGCGGTGGATGCGCACACGCTGCGCCAACTCGAAGTCATTCCAGTGGAGGCATAAGCCATGGCACATAACTCCACGGCCCCAGCAAGCTGCCACAGTACCTCTAGTATGCGGATAGCGGCGGAAGGCACGCCGGTGCTTGCGCTGGTGGGGGCGCCCAACTCCGGAAAATCCACCCTCTTTAACGCATTGACCGGCGCAAAGGTCCAGACCGGCAACTGGCCGGGCACCTCCGTCGAGGCCAGCCGCAGGCTCTGGAGTGCGCAGCCAGAGGCCTTCGACATCATCGACCTACCCGGCGCCTATTCCCTAGACCCCATGAGCCCGGATGAAGCCTTTACTAAGCAGATGCTCATTGATTGCCCTGCAGACGAGCGCCCCGATGTCGTCGTGGTCCTCGTGGACGCAACGGCCCCGGCCCGTGGGCTTAACCTGGCCCTGCAAATCGTCGCCGAGCCGTACCGCGTCGTCCTCGGCGTAACCAAAGAGGATATGGCCGAGCCGCAGGGGATTAGCATCGATACTGATGCGCTCTCTCGCGCTACCGGCATGCCAGTAGTCAGCGTCAATGGACGGCGCCGGCGCAACCTCGACGGGCTGGAAACCGCCGTGGCGCAGGCCATGCGCGCCGAGCCCACCGTCATCCGCCCGGATTCCGGCCTGGATCAGCGCTTTGCGGCTCTCGATGCCGCCGAAAAAGCCGCGGTCCACCGCGTGGAGGTGGGTGAGACCCTCACCCAGCGCGTCGACCGCGTGGTGCTGAACCCGGTGGTGGGCCCGCTGCTCTTCCTCGCGGTGATGTGGGCGGTCTTCTTCATCACCACCACGGTGGCAGGGCCCATGCAGGACGGCCTCGAGGACCTTATTACCGGTCCGGTCTCGGACGCGGCCCGCGCCGGGCTGGAAGCCATTGGCCTCGACCATTGGCTGATTGCGGGCTTGCTTGTTGATGGCCTCATTGGCGGCGTCGGCATGGTCCTGACCTTCGCCCCGCTGCTGGCGCTGATGTTCTTGTGCCTCGCGGTGCTGGAGGATTCCGGCTACATGGCGCGCGCCGCGGTGGTCACCGATAGGGTGATGCGCTCGATTGGCCTGCCCGGCAAGGCCTTTATCCCCATCGTGGTGGGCTATGGCTGCAACGTGCCAGCGATTTCGGCCACGCGCGTGCTTGGCGATGTCCGCCACCGCATCCTTACCTGCCTGCTCATCCCGTTTACCTCGTGCTCGGCGCGCCTTATCGTCTTTATGATGCTGGCGCAGGTCTTTTTCCCAGATCACGCCGGATCGGCCGTCTTTGGCATGTATGTCTTATCCATCGCCTTGGTGGTCGCCGTGGGCCTGGCTCTGCGCAAAACGGTCTGGCGCGCCATGCCGTCCGAGGCGCTCGTTATTGACCTGCCGTCGTATCAGCTGCCCACGTTCAAGCTATCGCTTTCGGTCATGTGGGTGCGCCTGAAGGGGTTCTTACACACCGCAGGCGGCATCATCGTGGCCACGGTGGTGGTCATTTGGCTGCTCATGTCCATCCCAGTTACCGGTGGTCATCCCTTTGACGAGGAAGCCGTCCCGCCGGAGGACTCGGCGTATGGCGCGGTTTCAAAGGCGATATCCCGGCCTTCGCGCCGGCTGGCTTCGATTCGTGGTCGCTCACCGGCCCGCTGGTGACCGGCTTCGTGGCGAAGGAAACGCTCATTTCCACCTGGGCGCAGACCTACGCCGTCGATGACGTCACGGATGCGGATCCTGAGGAACAGGCCGAGTCTTCGCTGGCCGATCACATCCGCAGCGACTTCGACGCCGCCTCCGGCGGGCACGGCCTGGCCGCGGTGTGGGCGTATATGGTCTTCCTCTTGGCCTATACCCCGTGCGTGGCTACGGTGGCCGCGCAGCGGCGCGAAATCGGCTGGAAGTGGACGCTCATCGGCTTTGTACTGCAGCTCGTCACGGCTTGGGTCTTGGCCGTCGGCGTCTTCCAGGTGCTGAGGTTATTCCTATGAGCCCTACAGACAAGGTAAAAGAAGCGATCCGCGGCGGTCACTCCACCCCCGCGGACATCGCCCGGGCAACGGGATTAGGGCAGGGGACGGTGGAGGTTATCCTCGCCCACCTGGAACACAGCGCGCAGCTCGTGCGCGAATCGCTGTCCTCTTGCCCCACGGGCGGCTGCGGAAGCTGCTCGCACAGCGATGGCTGCTCGGGCGCCGAGGACGGGCGCCGAGAACCGGTCCTATTGAAGCTTTCGGCCCGACCCTAATCCTGCAGCATCTGCAGCGCGGCCTTGTGCAGGCGGCCATTGGAGGCAATGGCCGATCCGCCGTGCGGCCCGGGATTGCCGGATAGATCCGTAAACGTACCGCCGGCCTCGGTCACGAGCAGGGACGGGGCGGCGAGATCCCAGAGGGAGACCTCCGGCTCGGTGGCGATATCGACGGCACCCTCTGCCACGAGGCAATAAGACCAGAAATCGCCGTAGCCGCGCAGACGCCATGTCTTATCCGTCAAGTTGAGGAACTTATCGCGCAACCCGCGCTCGGACCAGCCGGTCAGCGAGCTCATGGCCAGGGATGCGTGCCCAAGCTTTTCGATCTGGGAGACGTGCAGGCGCTTCGGCTCGCCGCCAAAGACGCGGTAGGCACCGGCGCCTTTCGCCGCGTACCAGCGACGGCGCAGGGCAGGCGCGGAGACCACGGAGACGACCGGTTCGCCGTCCTCAAGCAGGGAAATAAGCGTGGCCCATACCGGCACGCCGCGCACGAAGTTCTTCGTACCATCGATGGGATCGATAACCCACTGGCGGCCTTCGTAGCAGGCCTGACCACCAAACTCTTCGCCCAAAACCTCATCGCGCGGGCGGGAACGCTTCAGCGAATCGCGGATGTGCTTCTCGCAGTTCAGATCCGCATCCGAAACCGGGGTCAGGTCCGGCTTTTCCTTGACGGAAAGGTCGGTGGCCTCAAAGCGATGCATCGTGACCACATCGGCGTGACCGGCTAACTCGAGAGCGAGACCTAAGTCTTCTTTGAATTTACCCACGGAGCCATTCCTCCATTTGTTGAACTACCTGTTTATTTCCGGCCAAGCACCACTCGACGCCACCGGCTTCTACCTTGCGGGCGGCACCACCGGCGGCCTCAATGAGAGCCTTGCCGGGGAACCAATCCCAATCCGCTACCGAATGCTGCATCCATGCGCCCCACGTGCCTTCTGCCACGGAGGCCAAGTCCACCGAACCGGCACCAAGCATACGGACTGTAGCAAAGTTTTCGGTCACCCGCTGCCACGCAGCACGAATTTCCGGATCCGCTAGCGATGTGGGGTGTAGGTAAGACGAGAGCGAGATTTCTCCCGCCGGCTTATCCTCCAGCGTGGACACGTCCTTACCATCCAGCGAAGTGGGGTAGTCGCGCCCGCCGAACCAGGTATAGCCCATGGCGGGGCGGTGGACGGCGCCGAGGGCGACCCCGGAGGCATCGGTAAGCGCGAGCGCCGAGCACCAATAATCCGAGCCAGAGGTGAAATTGTAGGTGCCATCGACCGGATCGATGACCCAGTTGCGCCCGGATTGGGACTCGCGGGCAGTGCCTTCCTCACCCACGAGGCCGTCCTCGGGGCGCACGGCCTCTAGCACGCCTGCGACGAAGCGCTCGGCGGCGCGGTCCGCATCCGTGACCACATCAGAAATAGAGGTTTTCTGCTCAACCGAGACGCCCATCTCGCGCAAGCGCCAAGCCAAGCGTCCGGCGTTATACACAAGCGCCTGCGCCAAATGGGCATCCCCATCGTCTGCATGCGCGACAATAAACGTTTTGATGACCGCATCGATCATCTCCTGCAAGCTTGGCTTTTGATCCATGCACACCATTGTCACCCGAAATCCAACCAATGGCTAATTCTGTGGGGTAGGTGGGTAAGATTGGGGCCTATGCGTCCCGAAGTAATTACACGGCTCAAGCAATTGGACACCACCCTGACCACCATTGAAAAGGTCATGGACCCGGAAGCCTTGGCTGCGCGCATTCGGGAATTGGAAGCCCAAGCTGGGGATCCCTCGCTGTGGGATGACCCCGAACATGCACAGAAGATCACCTCTGAACTTTCTTCCGCGCAAGCAAAGGTCCGGAAACTGGAGTCATTGCGCGGGCGCTTAGATGATATGCCGGTGATGTACGAGCTCGCGGAGGAAGAAGGCACCGCCTCTATTGCAGATGAAGACCTTGCTGAGCTGGAAAGCGCCATCGAATCCCTCGAGGTAACAACCATGCTCTCTGGGGAATATGACCCGCGCGAGGCCGTGATCAATATCCGTTCCGGTGCCGGCGGGGTAGATGCGGCCGATTGGGCGGAAATGCTTATGCGCATGTACACCCGCTGGGCGGGAAAGCACGACCACAAGGTGGATATTTACGATATTTCCTATGCCGAGGAAGCAGGCATTAAATCCGCCACCTTCGTGGTGCATGGGGAATACATGTACGGCCAGCTTTCCGTGGAACAGGGCGCGCACCGCCTCGTGCGCCTTTCGCCCTTTGACAATCAGGGCCGGCGACAAACCTCCTTTGCAGAGGTCGAGGTCCTTCCTGTAGTGGAGCAAACGGACCACATTGACGTGCCAGATAATGAGGTGCGCGTGGATGTGTACCGTTCCTCCGGGCCTGGTGGACAATCGGTCAACACCACCGATTCCGCGGTGCGCCTGACCCATATCCCCACCGGCATCGTGGTCACCTGTCAGAACGAGAAGTCACAGATCCAAAATAAGGCTTCTGCCATGCGGGTTTTGCAGGCAAAGCTGTTGGAGCGCAAGCGCCAGGAAGAGCGGGCGGAGCTCGACGCGCTCGGCGCCGGCGGCAATGCCTCTTGGGGCAACCAGATGCGCTCATATGTTTTGCACCCGTACCAAATGGTCAAAGACCTGCGTACCAATTTTGAAATGGGCGATCCCTCCAAGGTGCTCGATGGGGATATCGACGGATTCTTGGAAGCCGGAATCCGGTGGCGCATGCAACAAGAGCGCGGCGAGGATTAACCTCAACCGCGCTCTGCAGACTTAAGCTGGGTAGTGCATTGGTGCGCCCGGTCCGAGCGGGATGCCCAGCAGGTACCACACGATAAAGAAGAGGAACCAGCCGACGATCATGGCGATGGAATACGGCAGCGCCAGCGACATCAGCGTGCCGACACCCGCCGGCTTGTAGTACCGCTGCAGGAAGGTCAGCGCGAGGGCGAAGTACGGCGACATCGGGGTGATGATATTTGTCGGTGAGTCACCGATACGGAAGAGCATCTGGGAGACCTCAGGGGAAATTCCCACATACATCATCATCGGGACGATCACCGGCGCCATCAGGGCCCATTGTGCGGAACCTGAGGTAATGAACAGGTTGAGGATTGCCACCATGGCCACGAGCGCGGCGAACATCAAAATAGGCGGCAGCGACCATGCTTGCAGCAGCTCAGAGCCCTTAATTGCGGTCCAAACGCCGAGGTTTGACCACTGGAACCACGCCAGGAACTGGGCCACGGCGAAAAAGAGCACCAGCATGGGAACCAAGGTTTTAATGCCCTTGGCCATAAAATCTGGCACGTCGGAAGCAGACTTCAGCGTGCCGGCATAGATGCCGTAGACGATGCCGCAGACCAAGAATGCCAGGGCAATAGGAACCGCAATCGCGCTAATTAGCGGCGATTCCATGAAGCTATCTTCCTGGCTGGCCAGCGGGGAGCCGGGGATAAAGAGCAGGGCGAAAAATCCCGCGAGGAAGATTAGCAGCGCGATGCCAGAGGCAGCCAAGCCCTTTTGCTCCTCCGGCTTTACCCGCAGCTCGTCTTCTTCTTCCTCGAAATCAACGTCGTTTTCTTCCTCGTCCGCCTCGTTATCAGCGGCGCCGGCGGCCTGGGAGAAGGAGACTTCCTCGTAATTGATCTTGTCGTGGTTGACCAGGTCGCGGGCCTTTTTCACCATGAACCATTCCGTGACGGCGGTAATGATAAGCGATAGCACGATGGCGGATGGGATGACGAAAAAGATATTGGCCAGCGGGCTGACCTCATAAGCCTCATCCACAAACTGTGCGGCAGGAGTGGAAATACCGGCCAGCAGGAGGTCAGTGATGTTGAGGATCAGCGAGGCGTTGAAGCCCGCCGAGGATGCCGCAAAGGCCACCATGGCACCCACGATGGGGGAGCGGCCCACCGAGTGGAAGGCCATCGCGCCCAGCGGGATGAGGATGACATAAATGGCATCCGAAGCCACGGAACCGGTCACGCCGGCCAGGGCGACGATGAAGGTAAGGAACTTCGGGCTGACCTTGGTCACCATGGCGCGCACGAGCGCGGACAAGAGCCCAGACTGCTCGGCCACGGCCACACCCAGCATCACGGCGAGGATGACGCCCAGTGGCGGGAAGCTCGTGAAGTTCTCCACCGCGTCCGTGACCATGCGCGAGATATTCTCGGTGGTCAGGAGGGATTCAACCTCGATGGTATCGCCGGATTTAGGATCCTCGGCGCTCATGCCAATTAAGTGGCCAATCCATGAGGTAATGGCGACGATGATCGCGAGGATGACGAAGAGCCAGAAAGGATCGGGGAGTTTATTGCCAATCTTTTCTACGGTGCCTAAAAAGCCGCTTGCTTTCTCCGGTTTTTCTTTGGTTTTAGTCTCGGCCATAGTATCGGCACTTTCTGTCGATCGGGTCGGGCATCATTGCGTACCAGATTTTGTGTTCTAGACTACACTACTAAATAGCGTTCACAGGTCACTGTCAACTTTGGTTGCTACAGTGGCGGGGTGATTACTTTCAATAACGTGACTAAGGTGTATTCCGCCCAGTCCCGCCCCGCGCTCGATGGGGTGTCTTTTGAAATTGCGGACGGTGAGTTTGCGTTCCTCATCGGCCCTTCGGGGTCCGGAAAGTCCACTTTTCTTGAGCTCATGGTGCGCTATAGCAATGTGACCTCGGGCGATATTTACTTCGGTGACTTCCACGTCAACGAGCTAAGCGGCAAGGATATTAACGCCCTACGCCAATCCATTGGCTACGTATTCCAGGACTTTCGGCTGCTACCCAAGCTGAACGTGTACCAGAATGTGGCGTTTGCCCTGGAGGTCATCGGCAAGAGCAAGCACCGCATCTCCACCGCGGTGCCGCAGGTACTGGAGATGGTGGGGCTGGAAAACCGCCACCATGCGATGCCGCACGAGCTTTCCGGCGGTGAGCAGCAGCGCGTTGCTATCGCCCGCGCCCTGGTCAATCGCCCGAAGCTGCTGCTTGCCGATGAACCCACGGGCAACCTCGATCCCGCCACCGCCGACGGGATCATGGACTTGCTGTTGCGCATCAACAAGCGTGGCACCACCGTAGTGATGTCCACGCACAATTCCCGCGCCGTGGATAAGGCGAAGAGGCGCGTGCTGGAATTGCGCGATGGCACGCTCGTTCGCGATGAACACAACGCCGCCTATTCGGCGCAGGAGGAGCAGGCATGAACCTAGGATTCATCTTCCGCGAGGCCACCAAGGGCTTGGGCCGCAACCTGACGATGACCATCGCGATGCTCATTACCACAGCCATTTCTGTCGGCGCCGTGGTTGCCGGCATCATGGTCACCAACCTCACCAAGGATACGAAGGATGTCTACTTGGACCGCGTCGAGGTTATGGTGCAGCTCAACGAGGATATTTCAGCCACGGATCCAAACTGCTCCACTCCCGCATGCGCGGACTTAAAGGACCAGTTGGAATCCGATAGTTCCGTAGAGTCCGTGGAATTTCGCAACCGGGAGGCTTCCTACGAGCGCTTCCGTGAGCTCTTCCAGGACACGGATCCGGTGATGGTGGAACAAACCTCGCCGGATGCGCTGCCTGCAGCATTGCACGTGCGCCTCGTTGATCCGGAGGAAGCCTCCGCTATCGATGCCGTGCGGGATAACCCGGCGGTAGAAGAGGTCGTGGACCAGCAGGAAGAGGTGCGCGAGGCGGCAAGCAACCTCGATTCCATCCGCACCGCCACCTTCATCGTGGCCATCGTGATGTCCATTGCAGCCATCTTCTTGGTGGCCAATATGGTGCAAATCGCCGCCTTCCACCGCACCCGGGAGACCGAAATTATGCGCATGGTGGGCGCCTCGCGCTGGATGACGCAAGCGCCGTTCGTGGTAGAAGCGGTGCTCGCCTCCCTTATCGGTGTGGTCCTGGGCGGTGCCGGGCTGCTCGTGGCGAAGTCCCAAGTGATCGATCCTGCGCTGCAGGGCCTGTATGAATCGCAGTTGCTGGCACCGATGAAGTTAAGCGATCTGTGGATAGCACTGCCGCTGGTGGGGCTGCTCGCCTTGGCGGTCACCGCTGCCACCGCGCAGATTACCCTGCGTTCCTATGTCCGCCGCTAAGCCGTTTGCCGGGTGCGGTAAACGAGCAGTACACTGAGGCAATTATGGCTAAAAAGGGCAAGAAGAATAAGAAGGCGGCTTCCGGGGACGCCACGCTTGCGACCAACCGCCGGGCCCGGCACGACTATAAGATCCTCGAAGAATTCGAGTGCGGCATCGTCCTGCTCGGCACGGAGATCAAATCCCTCCGGGAAGGCAAGATCTCGCTTAATGATGCCTTCGCCACCATTGATAATGGCGAGGTGTACTTGCGGAATCTACACATTCCGGAGTATTCGATGGGGTCCTGGACCAACCACAGCCCGCGGCGCACCCGCAAGCTCTTGCTGCACCGCCGGGAGATCGACAAGCTCTACGGGCAGGTGCGCAACGGCAATAAAACCTTGGTGCCGCTCAAGGTGTACCTCAAAAATGGGTACGCGAAGTTGTCGCTGGCGCTCGCGCAGGGTAAGCAGGATTATGACAAGCGCGAAGACATCAAGCGGCGCGACCAGAACCGCGAAATCACCCGCGAGCTCGGCCGCCGCGTGAAGGG
Source organism: Corynebacterium sp. KPL1824 (assembly GCF_000478095.1). NCBI lineage: Bacteria > Bacillati > Actinomycetota > Actinomycetes > Mycobacteriales > Corynebacteriaceae > Corynebacterium > Corynebacterium sp. KPL1824. The sequence continues at coordinate 843,070 of NZ_KI515749.1, forward strand.
GATTAATGCTTAAAACGGTAAAGGTTCACGATGCAGTCAAGGGCGAGGACTCCATTTCCGGAACCGGCGTATTGGTAGACCGCCTGTGGCCGCGGGGCATCGCCAAGGCGGACCTGGACTATGACGAATGGTTTAAGGACGTGGCGCCCAGCCCCGAGCTGCGCAAGTGGTGGGGCCATGACGAGGATTCCTTCCAGGAGTTTTCGCGCCGCTACCACGCCGAGCTCGATGACCGCGAGTCCGAGGAACTCACCCGGTTGCTCTCCTTGGCAAAGGAGGGGGACCTCACCCTGCTCTTTGGTGCTGCCGACCGCGAGATTAACCACGCGGTGGTCTTAAAAGACTGGCTGGAAGAGTACTTGGAGAAATAAAAGCGTCTGCGGTAGTGTTGGAATAACCGTAGGGAATGATGCACTATCCCGTCCCTACAGTGCTATGGGGTTGATTTGGTTTCGACTTCGTACACTGCGCCAGGGGAAGCGTGCCGGTGAAGGCTATCGACCACCGTTTAAGCGTCGTAGCAAACAAATAAACGCAGAGAAGAACTCTCAGCGTGACTACGCCCTCGCTGCCTAATTACAGCGACGCGTGTCTGTCAGCCTAGGTTTCGTTCCTGACCTAGAACCTGGCATCGACTAAGGAACTTGCCGTCTGGCTGTGTCATCAGGACCAGATGGGACTCTTACTGGTGACTGGGCCCATCATCCGGTACGAGTTCGCCCGAACCGGAGGGCCGAGCAGAGATCATGTGCGAACTGCGCACGGAGAAGCCCTGGCAAGGTGACGAAGGACCCGGGTTCAAGTCCCGGCAACTCCACCGAGAGCCCCAGCTGGAATTAGTTCTAGCTGGGGCTTTAATCATGCTTTCCACGCGCGGCTAGGGTAGTTGCCATGCAGCGTGTATTTGATTCCCACCTCCACATCATCGATTTTTCCCACCCCATCCATGAGAATCAGGGTTATACGCCGCCGGAATTTTTGGTTCCGGCCTATGACGCATGGCGCGAAAAGCTGCGCGGCGAGGGTTATAATATCACCGCCGGCGCGGTCGTTTCCGGATCTTTTCAGGGCTTTGACCAGGGGTATCTGGCAGAAGCTCTGGGGGAGTTGGATAACTTCGTAGGCGTGACACAGCTGCCTGCTGATGCCCCCGATGCCGAAATCCGCCGCCTCGATGGCCTGGGCGTGCGGGCGGTGCGCTTTAACTTCCGGCGCGGTGGCAGCGCAGCGCGGGAGGACCTTGAGGAACTCGCCTGGCGGATCTATGACCTAGCCGGCTGGCATGTGGAGCTGTATGTCGACGCGGCCGCGCTGGGCGATATGGCGCCGGTGCTGAAGAAGCTGCCGGCCGTGAGCATCGACCACCTGGGTCTGAGTGCGCAGGGGGTAGATGACCTCTTGGAGCTTGTCGATGCCGGAGTAAAGGTCAAGGCCACCGGATTCGGGCGCGTGGACCTCGACCCGGGGGAGGTGGTGCGCCGCATTGTTGACGTCGATCCAACCGCGCTCATGGCGGGTACCGATCTGCCCTCACAGCGGGCGAGCCGGGTGTTTTCGGTAGACGATTTCCAGCTCATTGGGGAGGCCGCGGGGGTGCATGCCGATGCCGTTTTCTTCGCAAATGCAGCGCGTTTCTACGGTCGGGACGATGCGCTTTAGGAAAGGTTACCCTCAACCTTGAATGGTTAGGGTGACTTAAGATAAGTTAATGGGGCATTTGTTTCTCGTCTATAAGGAAAGCACAATGAAGAAAATTCATCGCGCTCTTTTGTCTGTCGTAGCTGTCGCCTCCTTGGCACTTACCGCATGTAGCACTGCGGAAGAAGAGGACCAGGGTTCGAATAAGGGGACATCGGAAAGCGCACTGCAGATCGAAGATAATAACGGCACCCACGAGCTGGACGTACCGTTCGAGCGCGTCGCGGTAACGGATAACCGCGCCTTCGAAATCCTCGCGGACTGGGACCTCAATATCGTGGCTGCCCCGCTCGGCATTGTCCCAGATACCCTCTCGGACAAGATCAATGAAGACTCGATCGAGGCCAACCTGGGTATGCACCGCGAACCTGACCTGGAAGCACTGGTTGCCGCAGAGCCGGACATCGTCATCAACGGTCAGCGCTTCACCCAGCACCAGGCTGATATCGAGGCACTGATGGAAGATACCCCGGTCCTCGACTTCTCCCCGCGCGACGATAAGGACATGGCGGAAGAACTCATCCGCCAGACCGAAGCACTGGGCAAGATCTTTGACCACGAAGATGAAGCAAAGAAGCTTGTCGATGACTTCAACAAGGCGCTGGACCGCGCCAAGGATGCCTACGATCCTGAGAAGACCGTCATGGCAGTCAACACCTCCGGTGGCGATATTAACTACATCGCCCCAGGCAAGGGCCGCTTCTTCGGGCCATTCTTTGACCTGCTGGGCATGAAGCCATCCCTCGAGGTGGAAAACGCCAGCGATGACCACGAGGGCGATGACATCTCCGTCGAGGCAATCGCTGATTCCAACCCTGACTACATCCTCATCATGGACCGCGACGGTGCTATTGCCAAGGATGAAGCAGGCTACACCCCAGGTAAGAAGCTGGTAGAGGATTCCGCGGCACTCAAGAACGTGACTGCCGTTAAGGAAGGCAAGATCGTTTCTGCTCCGCAGGATACCTACACCAATGAAAACATCATTACCTTCACGGAGACGCTCAACGCGATGGCAGACGCGTTTGAAAAGAACTAGCCACCACTAAAAACCGGAAACCGGAGGGATTTTGTGCCCTCCGGTTTTCAGGTGCGTAAAGGATAGTTATGGACACCACCACCCGCACAAAGGTCTGGGACTGGAAGCTGGGCCTTGGCATACTCATCGTCGCCGCGTTGCTCGTTACCTCTTTGTTGACCGGGCAGTACGACGTTTTTGGCGCTGATGATGGCGCCGCCATGTTCGGCATTACCCGCTTACCGCGCACCATTGCCTTGGTGCTCGCCGGCGCGGCCATGGCCGTCAGCGGCCTGGTCATGCAGCTGCTTACCCAAAACCGCTTCGTTGAACCATCTACCACCGGCACCACGGAGTGGGCCGGGCTGGGCCTGCTCTTCGTCATGGTCGTCGCACCCACGTCCTCGATTCTGGTGAAGATGATAGGTGCGGTGATCTTTTCCTTCCTGGGTACGGTGGTATTCTTCCTGTTCCTGCGCCGGGTGACCCTGCGCTCCTCGCTCATCGTGCCGATCATCGGCATCATGTTGGGCGCCGTGGTTTCTGCGATTTCGACGTTTTTCGCCCTGATGACGGATATGCTCCAGCAATTGGGAATCTGGTTCATGGGCTCATTTACCGCAGTATACAAGGGCCAATACGAGGTTTTGTGGATCGTCCTCTTGGTGCTGGTGGCGGTGTATATCTTCGCCGACCGCCTTACGGTCGTTGGCTTGGGCGAAGACGTTGCTACCAACGTGGGGCTGAACTATAACCGCATGTTGTTGCTGGGAACTGGTCTTATCGCCATTGCTACGGGCGTGGTCACCGTCGTTGTGGGGTCCCTGCCATTCTTGGGTCTTATCGTGCCCAATATTGTCTCCATGGTGCGCGGCGACGACCTGCGTTCCAACGTGCCTTGGGTGTGCCTGCTGGGCATCGGCATCGTCACCGTGTGTGACCTGGTGGGCCGCGTCATCATCGCCCCATTCGAGATGCCGGTTTCGGTCATCCTTGGCGTCATCGGCGCCATCGTCTTCATCATCATGATTGTGAGGTCGACCCGTGCTAACTAAGATGTCCGCCCCGCCCAAGAAGTACTGGATCACCCTGGCCTGCGTATGGATCCTGGCTGCATCTTTGGCTTTTGCATACCTGGCCTATGGCAACCCGATGGAATTTGGTACGCGCAAGTTTTGGCTCATCGCCCAGCGCCGCGCCGATGCCCTCATCGCCATGGCGATCGTCGCTGTGTGCCAAGCCATGGCGACGGTTTCTTTCCATACCGTGACCAATAACCGCATTTTGACCCCGTCCATCATGGGCTTTGAGTCCCTGTACGTTGCTATTAATACCGCGACCATTTTCTTCCTGGGCACTAGTGGGCTTAACGATGCCCGTACCGTGCCCACCTTCCTGATGCAAATGGCCGTCATGGTGGGACTTTCCCTGGTGCTCTATTCGTGGCTGCTGACCAATAGGAAGCAGAATATGCACGCCATGCTGCTAGTCGGCGTGGTCATCGGCGGTGGCTTGGGCTCGCTATCGACCTTTATGCAACGCATGCTTACCCCCAGCGAGTTCGACATACTCACCGCGCGCCTGTTTGGCTCCGTCAATAACGCCGAATCCGAGTACTATCCCATCGCCATTCCCATCGTGGCCATCGCCACCACGCTTTTGGTACTCAATGCGCGCAAGCTCAACGTGATTTCCTTGGGCGCCGATGTCAGTACTAACCTGGGCGTGAACCATAAAGCGCACGCAATTTACACGCTGGTGTTGGTCTCGCTGTTAATGGCGACGACCACCGCGCTGGTAGGTCCCATGACCTTCCTGGGCTTTTTGGTAGCTACGCTGGCTTATCAATTTGCCGATACCTACGATCACCGCTACATCTTTCCGATGGCGGTGGGCTTAGCATTCCTCGTGCTCATTGCGGCCTACTTCCTCATGCAGCACGTATTTTCCGCCCAAGGCGTGGTGTCCATCATCATTGAGCTGGTAGGTGGCTCCGTGTTCCTGTTTGTCATTATGCGAAAGGGCCGACTGTGATCGAATTAAAGAACGTTTCTAAAACTTATTCCGCCGAGACCGCTATTGGTCCGCTCAACCTGACCATCCCGCAGGGAGGCATCACCGCGCTGGTGGGGCCGAATGGTGCGGGTAAGTCGACGATGCTCACCATGATCGGGCGCCTGCTCGACATGGATGAAGGCAGCATCGAAATCGCCGGCTATGACATTCAATCCAGCAAGTCCGCCGACCTGGCGAAGATTGTGTCTATCTTGCGGCAGGAAAATCACTTCGTCACGAAACTAACTGTGCGCCAGCTCGTGGGCTTTGGCCGCTTTCCCTATACCAAGGGGCGGCTCAACAAACACGATGAAGAAGTCATTTCTAAGTACATTCACTTCCTACACTTGGAAGAATTGCAGCACCGCTACCTTGACCAGCTGTCTGGTGGTCAGCGCCAGCGCGCGTACGTAGCCATGGTGCTGTGCCAAGAAACCGATTACGTGTTGCTGGATGAGCCGCTGAATAACCTGGACATTTCGCACTCGGTGGACATGATGCGCCACCTGCGCGAGGCTGCCCAGGAATTGGGGCGCACGGTCATCGTGGTTCTGCACGACATCAACTTTGCTGCCCGCTACGCGGACTATATCTGTGCTTGCAAGGACGGGCAGATCGTCGAATTCGGCCCGGCCGAGGACATCATGCGCGACGATATCTTGACGCCCATCTTCAATACTCCGGTGCGAGTAATCGATGGGCCCGATGGAAAGATCGCCTGCTATCACTAAAAACCAGCGTTGGCCTGCGAGTTTGCGTTGTGTTGTGGGGTGGTATAAATTTTAGCGAGTCGCCGAGAGGTAGCCGGTTGGTTACTTTTGAGTGACTTTTTGTACTGACTTGGTTCGAGGATTTGACTTGGTTCAGGTTGTTGGGTAAGTTGGCACGAGCCGCCGCTGAGAGGTTAACGTTTGGTTAATTTTCTTGTGGTGTGTGGATGTTGTTTGAGAACTCAATAGTGTGCCAATGTACTTATTTTTTATTTTTGTGTGCATGGTTGTGTGTTGATTGGTCTGTTGGCCGGCGAACCTAGTGTGGTTTGTTGGTTGGTGTGTGCCGGTAAGGTGTTGGAATACGCATCTTTTTGAATACTGTTTAGTGTTTCGGCTGCATTGATGGATTGGTTGGCATGTGATTGTGTTCAACTTTTTGTCTCCCTTTTTTGTGCCCCGTCGGGTTGGGGAGGCAGTTTATTTTTCTTTGTAGTAATTTTTGGACGCCAGCATGAGCCCTTTTGTGGGTTTGTGGTGGTTTGTTCTTTTGGTTAGGTTTGGGCTTTTCACGGCCTATTTTGGAATTTTTGTTCTGAAATTTTCTTTTTGTGGAGAGTTTGATCCTGGCTCAGGACGAACGCTGGCGGCGTGCTTAACACATGCAAGTCGAACGGAAAGGCCCTGCTTGCAGGGTACTCGAGTGGCGAACGGGTGAGTAACACGTGGGTGATCTGCCCTGCACTTCGGGATAAGCTTGGGAAACTGGGTCTAATACCGGATAGGAGCCATCTTTAGTGTGGTGGTTGGAAAGTTTTTTCGGTGTAGGATGAGCTCGCGGCCTATCAGCTTGTTGGTGGGGTAATGGCCTACCAAGGCGGCGACGGGTAGCCGGCCTGAGAGGGTGTACGGCCACATTGGGACTGAGATACGGCCCAGACTCCTACGGGAGGCAGCAGTGGGGAATATTGCACAATGGGCGCAAGCCTGATGCAGCGACGCCGCGTGGGGGATGAAGGCCTTCGGGTTGTAAACTCCTTTCGCTAGGGACGAAGCTTTTTGTGACGGTACCTAGATAAGAAGCACCGGCTAACTACGTGCCAGCAGCCGCGGTAATACGTAGGGTGCGAGCGTTGTCCGGAATTACTGGGCGTAAAGGGCTCGTAGGTGGTTTGTCGCGTCGTCTGTGAAATTCTGGGGCTTAACTCCGGGCGTGCAGGCGATACGGGCATAACTTGAGTGCTGTAGGGGTAACTGGAATTCCTGGTGTAGCGGTGAAATGCGCAGATATCAGGAGGAACACCGATGGCGAAGGCAGGTTACTGGGCAGTTACTGACGCTGAGGAGCGAAAGCATGGGTAGCGAACAGGATTAGATACCCTGGTAGTCCATGCCGTAAACGGTGGGCGCTAGGTGTGAGGGTCTTTCTACGACTTTCGTGCCGTAGCTAACGCATTAAGCGCCCCGCCTGGGGAGTACGGCCGCAAGGCTAAAACTCAAAGGAATTGACGGGGGCCCGCACAAGCGGCGGAGCATGTGGATTAATTCGATGCAACGCGAAGAACCTTACCTGGGCTTGACATACATCAGATCGCTGTAGAGATGGTTCTTCCCTTTGTGGTTGGTGTACAGGTGGTGCATGGTTGTCGTCAGCTCGTGTCGTGAGATGTTGGGTTAAGTCCCGCAACGAGCGCAACCCTTGTCTTATGTTGCCAGCATTTGGTTGGGGACTCATGAGAGACTGCCGGGGTTAACTCGGAGGAAGGTGGGGATGACGTCAAATCATCATGCCCCTTATGTCCAGGGCTTCACACATGCTACAATGGTCGGTACAACGCGCTGCGACACTGTGAGGTGGAGCGAATCGCTGAAAGCCGGCCTTAGTTCGGATTGGGGTCTGCAACTCGACCCCATGAAGTCGGAGTCGCTAGTAATCGCAGATCAGCAATGCTGCGGTGAATACGTTCCCGGGCCTTGTACACACCGCCCGTCACGTCATGAAAGTTGGTAACACCCGAAGCCGGTGGCCTAAACGTGTTAGGGAGCCGTCGAAGGTGGGATCGGCGATTGGGACGAAGTCGTAACAAGGTACCCGTACCGGAAGGTGCGGGTGGATCACCTCCTTTCTAAGGAGCTTTTATTTTGGCTGCAGTTGCAGCCAATGGCCCACAGTTGTGGGTTGCCCACTGTTGTTTGATGGTGGGTTGGTGGTTGAGTGGGCGAGTGTTCTGCTGCCACCGAATATGGAAATTCCGGGTAGGACATACACCTTAATCAGCAGGGTCTAAGTGTTGAGACAGTGCTTTGTGACATGCGTAAAAGTGTCCATGCATACAGGAAGTAAAGTTGATTGGTAAGTCGTTGGTGCATTGTTGGGTGTCTGGGGCATTATCCCCTTTTGTGTGTGCCTGACTGGTTGATGAGCATCGTTTGTTGTGGTGGTGTTTGTTGCTGGTTGGGGTGTTGTGTGAGAACTGTATAGTGGACGCGAGCATCTCACATGATGCCGCCTGCTTTTGTGGGTGGTGTCTTGTGTGTGTGATGTGATTTTTCTTTTTGTTTATTTTGTCAAGTTCACTTGTTGCTGCCACATGCTGGCTGCATGGCTTCGTGTTGTGTGGTTTGTGTGTGGTGGTTGGTGTGTTCGTTATTTAGGGCGCATGGTGGATGCCTTGGCATGCTGAGCCGATGAAGGACGTGTAAGGCTGCGTTAAGCCTCGGGGAGTTGTCAATAAAGCGTTGATCCGAGGATGTCCGAATGGGGAAACCTGGCCCTGGTTATGTGGGGTTACCCTTCAGTGAATTCATAGCTGTTGTGGGGGTTACGCGGGGAAGTGAAACATCTCAGTACCCGTAGGAGGAGAAAATAATAATGATTCTGCTAGTAGTGGCGAACGAACGTGGATGAGGCTAAACCGTGTGCATGTGATACCTGGTAGGGGTTGTGTGTGCGGTGTTGTGGGGCCTGATTTTGTGTCATCTACCAGTGGCACGCCCTGTGCATTGTTGTTAGGTGAAGTGGTTTGGAATGATCTGCCGGAGTAGGTGAGAGTCCTGTAGCTGAAGATGATGATGTGGGGGTTGTTGGGTTCCCGAGTAGCAACGGGCTCGTGGAATCTGTTGTGAATCTGCCGGGACCACCCGGTAAGCCTAAATACTCAGTGTGACCGATAGTGGATAGTACCGTGAGGGAATGGTGAAAAGTACCCCGGGAGGGGAGTGAAATAGTTCCTGAAACCATGTGCTTACAATCCGTCAGAGCACCTGTTTGTGTGTGATGGCGTGCCTTTTGAAGAATGAGCCTGCGAGTCAGCGGCATGTCGCGAGGTTAACCCGTGTGGGGTAGCCGTAGGGAAACCGAATCCTAATGGGGTGATAAGTGGCATGTCCTGGACCCGAAGCGGGGTGATCTACCCATGGCCAGTGTGAAGCAGCTGTAAGAGGTTGTGGAGGCGCGAACCCACGTAGGTTGAAAACTGCGGGGATGAGCTGTGGGTAGGGGTGAAAGGCCAATCAAACTCCGTGATAGCTGGTTCTCCCCGAAATGCATTTAGGTGCAGCGTCGCATTTAGCTTGGTGGAGGTAGAGCGACTGGTTGGTTGAGCGGGACTACAATCTTAGCAATGTCAGCCAAACTCCGAATGCCATCAATTGTGTTGTGCGGCAGTGAGACTGTGGGGGATAAGCTTCATAGTCGAGAGGGAAACAGCCCAGATCGCCGGTTAAGGCCCCTAAGGGTGTACTAAGTGGAAAAGGATGTGGGATCGCGAAGACAGCCAGGAGGTTGGCTTAGAAGCAGCCATCCTTGAAAGAGTGCGTAATAGCTCACTGGTCGAGTGGTTCTGCGCCGACAATGTAGTGGGGCTCAAGTACACCGCCGAAGCCGCGGCAAGCAACATTTTTTTGTTGTTTGGGTAGGGGAGCGTCGTGCATGGGTGGAAGCGTTACCGTGAGGAGGCGTGGACTGTGTGCGAGTGAGAATGCAGGCATGAGTAACGAATTGTAAGGTGAGAATCCTTACCGCCGGATGACTAAGGGTTCCTGGGTCAAGTTCGTCTTCCCAGGGTGAGTCGGGACCTAAGGCGAGGCCGACAGGCGTAGTCGATGGATAACCAGTTGATATTCTGGTACCCGTACATGTGCGCCCATGATAAAGCACGGATACTAACCACTGCGGATACGCTACCTTTTCACTTTTTGAGTGTTGGTGGTGTTGATGTCGTGGGGCCTGATGTGTGGTTCAAGTGATGGGGTGACGCAGTGAGGTAGCCGCGCCACTTAGTGGATTGGTGGTGTAAGCGTGTAGGCCGTGTGGTAGGTAAATCCGCCACACATTGTGGTTGAGGCGTGATGCGTAGACCCATTGGGGTTGATGGTGGTGATCCTGTACTGTCGAGAAAAGCCTCTAGCGAGTGTGTGTATGGCCCGTACCCTAAACCGACACAGGTGGTCAGGTTGAAGATACTAAGGCGTTCGGGTGAACTGTGGTTAAGGAATTCGGCAAAATGCCCCCGTAACTTCGGGAGAAGGGGGGCCCTGTGACGTGAAGACCCTGTGCGGTTGGAGTGTTGTGGGGTCGCAGAGAATAGAGGGAAGCGACTGTTTATCAAAAACACAGGTCCATGCGAAGACGTTAAGTTGATGTATATGGACTGACGCCTGCCCGGTGCTGGAAGGTTAAGAGGACCGGTTAGTAACCTTTGTGGTTGCGAAGCTGAGAATTTAAGCCCCAGTAAACGGCGGTGGTAACTATAACCATCCTAAGGTAGCGAAATTCCTTGTCGGGTAAGTTCCGACCTGCACGAATGGCGTAACGACTTCTCTGCTGTCTCGACCACAGGCCCGGTGAAATTGCATTACGAGTAAAGATGCTCGTTACGCGCGGCAGGACGAAAAGACCCCGGGACCTTCACTATAGCTTGGTATTGGTGTTTGGTTCGGTTTGTGTAGGATAGGTGGGAGACTGTGAAATCATCACGCTAGTGGTGGTGGAGTCGTTGTTGAAATACCACTCTGATCGGATTGAGCATCTAACCTTGGCCCATGATCTGGGTTGGGGACAGTGCCTGGTGGGTAGTTTAACTGGGGCGGTTGCCTCCCAAAATGTAACGGAGGCGCCCAAAGGTTCCCTCAGCCTGGTTGGCAATCAGGTGGTGAGTGTAAGTGCACAAGGGAGCTTGACTGTGAGACAGACATGTCGAGCAGGGACGAAAGTCGGGACTAGTGATCCGGCACCTACTTGTGGATGTGGTGTCGCTCAACGGATAAAAGGTACCCCGGGGATAACAGGCTGATCTTCCCCAAGAGTCCATATCGACGGGATGGTTTGGCACCTCGATGTCGGCTCGTCGCATCCTGGGGCTGGAGTAGGTCCCAAGGGTTGGGCTGTTCGCCCATTAAAGCGGCACGCGAGCTGGGTTCAGAACGTCGTGAGACAGTTCGGTCTCTATCCGCCGCGCGCGTTGAAACTTGAAGAAGGCTGTCCCTAGTACGAGAGGACCGGGACGGACGTACCTCTAGTGTGCCAGTTATCCCGCCAGGGGTATCGCTGGTTGGCTACGTACGGAAGGGATAACCGCTGAAAGCATCTAAGCGGGAAGCCTGTTTTAAGATGAGGTTTCTTTTGAGGTCCCCTAAAGACTATGGGGTAGATAGGCCAGACTTGGAAGCACTGTAAGGTGTGAAGGCTACTGGTACTAATTGACCAAAACAAACACACCACAACAAACCCAAACACCACGTGTGGGGATGATTGTTGGGTGAACTTGTGAAGCGAGTAAACAAACAAAAATACACATTATCGTGTGTGTCGCGTCCACTATGCAGTATCTGACACAACACCCGCACGCACATGTGGTGGGTAGTGTTCTGATAGGTTTGTCGGTGGTTCATAGCTACAGGGAAACGCCCGGTCCCATTCCGAACCCGGAAGCTAAGCCTGTACGCGCTGATGGTACTGCAACCGGGAGGTTGTGGGAGAGTAAGTCACCGCCGACACCAAACAACACAAACAACAAAATAGTGTTAGTACTGAGAGGGGCAAGGACACCGATTCCAACGGGGTGCTTGCGCCTCTTTTTCGTGATGCCATAGTTTTCTATAATGTAGCCTATGAGGACTCTTGCACAGGCGGTAACCGATCTCGTTCGGACCAATGACCCTGATCTGTACAAGGGTGAACGCGGGGTGTATTACAGCGACCGCATATTTGAAGCTGCTGAGCTATTAGAACAAGCAGTGGAGAATCCTGCACAACTTCTCGGGATTGTGCTGCCGAGTCCGTCCGATATTGTGCTTGTTTCTCTAGACGCTGTAGAAGAGATTCTCAAGACTATCCCTAGGGTGAATGATTATGCCCATGCCGTAAGGGATGCCGGCGAAGTCTTGGCGCGGGTAGTTCCTTCCGCGGCACAGCAAGCTAGTTATTCTGGTTGCGCTTTGGCTGGCTGGTTTATACGAATGAATGAGATTCTCCCAGCGGAAGAAATCGACCTCGACCCAGTCTATTTGGCACCTGCCTTTGGTGAAGAGGGGGTGGCTCGCATCCGTTCGTGGAATACGGCGGAGCAAGGTAGTGGATACGTGGGGCGTCGGCTAGCGGTACTAGAAGGAGCTAGTGAGGCCGTCCTTCGTACCCATGGTCTCAAGGGAAGTGCGGCGTCGCGCTATGAGGAGATTATTGCCGGCCTTTGTAATATCGGCCGCTACGATCTTGCCTTCGATTGGTCCGAGAAGGCAGTTGGTGAGTGCGCCCCAGCGGAAGTCCGAAATATCGCTTCGCGTTGGGCCGTACTTGCTAAGGAGCATTTTCCCGAACACTCGGAGCGCGTGGCTCGCAGTGTATTCGACACATATCCAGAACTGTCGTCCGCTCAGCAACTCTATGCTGCGGGCACCGACAAGGCGAATTCTGCGACGCATATACAAGCCACGTTGGCGGCGAAGCCGTGGGACTTAGCGATGTTCCAGCACTTGTGCCTTGAAGACCCTGGACTTGCCTGGAGAACCGTCGCAAAGGCGGGAATGGAACAGTCAATGGCGCAACGGTTCCTTGATGACCTCCCGGAGCAGGCTCTTCCCTTCGTTCGCGACGATGTCGCAATGTATTTAGATTCGACTCGGGTTGGTCGCGATATGGGCATCGAGCTGCTGCAGACCATGAGGGAAAAGTCGGCGGAGCTAGGGGAGCCCTGGGAAGCGGACTTCAATGCATTCTTGACAGGCCTGCGCCGTCGCTACGCCGAACGGCATGTCATTTTAAGGCGACTGGACGAGGTTTTTCTTATTTCTTAATTCGACTACCGCTAAAACGCCCAGGTAGTTCCTATAGGCAACCATGAAGTCAACGGCACCAGGTAGGGACAGCAATGTACGGACACTGCTCACGGGTGTACAAATCCGTTAACTTGTTGTAAGCGTGTTTACATGAGCGAGTCAGTGATCAGTTTGCGCGTTAACGCGAAGCAAAAGGAGCGCCTAGATGCGCTTGCTTCGCGGACTGGACGGACAGGGGCCTTCTATCTTCGCAAGGCCCTAGATTCCTACCTAGATGAACTTGAGTATGTGTATGCGCTCGAAGCCGAAGCCGAAGCAGCCCGATGCGGAGAATTGGACACAATCTCGTTGCAGGAGTTAGAGGACGAGTGTGGCTTGGTCGATTGAGTTCACCCCACGTGCGGTTAAGTCGTTCCGTTAGGTCGGACCAAACGGGGGTCAGCTCCGACTGATTTAGACGATTTTGGTCCTCCGCTTTGCTAACGCGCTTCGCGGTATCAAGAACGGCCTTCCGTAGGGGATTCCGACTACAAGGTGATCATGTTGCCCATCACGCTTGGCTTATTCGACTAGAATTATTGAAAACTATTTGCGACACTCTCGTAGATTAAATATTCTAAACAGGGCTATCTAACCTGATTGCTATCAGTATTTTAGTCTTTGACGTGATTTGCATGTATCCATTTGCCGTCCAGTTGCAAATCTGTGTACTTAGGACCTGACCCCCATTTGGTGGACACCTGATATCCAGCCCAGTCGAGCTGGGAAGAAAGGTAATCTACCATCATGTCCAGGTATTCCGAACAGTTCAAACGCGATGCCGTGGCCCTCTATGAGAACAATGAGGATCTCTCGCTGAACTCAGCATCAGCCGAGCTCGGAATCAATCGAGCTTCGCTGCATTCTTGGGTCAAAAAGTACGGCACCGGCAAACGTGCCCGCATAAAAGCAGTGCATGATAAAGCCCAAGCGGCGAATGATTCTGCGCGAATCCGCCAGTTAGAAAAGGAAGTCTCTAAGCTGCGCGAAGAACGCGATATTCTGCGTAAGGCTGCGAAATATTTTGCCGAAGAGACACGCTGGTGATCCGCTTCCAGTTTGTCGATGACCACCGAACCGAGTACTCGGTTAAGCGGATGTGCGATGTGTTAAAGCTGAATCGTTCCTCGTTCTACAAATGGGTCCACACCCGTCAAAAACGCAGGTTAAAGATGTATTCCGACGGTCTTATTGGTGCAAGAATCAAGACCATCTTCGATGATGAGCACGGGCTTTACGGTGCTAAACGCATCGCCGCAAGCCTCAAGGAAGACCTGGTGTATACCCCGGTCAATCACAAGAAAGTTGCACGCATCATGAAATCCATGGGACTTCAAGGCTTTAGCAAACGGCGTCGATGCATCACCACTAGGCGCAAGCCTGGTCACCGTGTCATGCCGGATTTACTAGGCCGTACATTTACCGCTGATACGCCGAACTGTGTTTATGTCGGCGACATTACCTACCTGCCGTGCAAGGGAGGCAAAAACATGTACCTTGCCACAGTCATTGATACCTATTCACGGAAACTTGCAGGTTATGCACTCGCAGACCACATGCGTGTCTCGTTGGTCATTGATGCTCTAGCCCACGCACACGGTGTGCGTGGCAGTCTTGACGGGGCTATTTTCCATTCCGATCACGGCAGCGTGTACACCTCACAAGTGAGGTTACCCTCGTTTAGTGGACACCCGATTAGTGCGGATCTTGTGTCCGTAAGAGAGGATGTTCATTGTGAGTCAACAACGCCAGAAATACACGCCGGAGTACCGGCGTGAAGCCGCGAACCTGGTAATCGAGTCAGAACGCCCGATTGCTCATGTAGCGAAAGAAATTGGTTTCGCACCTGGCCTTTTAGGCCGATGGGTGAAAAATGAGCGTCAACGCC
>NZ_KI515749.1:859932-1354932 GCF_000478095.1 Corynebacterium sp. KPL1824
CGAAAATCACATCACCCAAACCAGAAACGAAGAAAAAATCGCTGCCTAACCGCTAGGTAGCTCCACTACGTGTCCACGATTTGCGGGCAACCCCACAAGCGTTTAGAAACTACTGCTCGTCGCTGGGTGTACGCCAGTCCATGGGAGCGGTAGGAACTAGTGCCGATAATGCCCTAGCAGAGTCATTTAACGCCACCTTAAAACGTGAAGTGCTACGTGATCGGAAAGTCTTTGACAACCCAATTAACTGTCGCCAAGAGGTCTTCCGGTGGTGCATGCGCTATAACACGCGCCGGCGCCACTCCTGGTGCAACCTCGTAGCCCCGGATGTCTTTGAAACCAAGACTTCGGCTATACTGACCACAGCAGCATAGCTAGCCCCCGATGTGTCCACTTTCCGGGGGTCGGGCCCTTATACGTACACACACCACATCCGCTCACAATGAAAATTGTGATGGTGTGGTTTTCATTTTTATGGGGGTCAGGTCCGTGCGCGCATTAAAGCTGTGCATGAGAAAGCCCGAACCATCGATAGGCTCGAGACGAATGCTAGTAGAGCACGGCAGTCATCGGGGAGTTGTTAATTATGGCTGTCTTGGCTTCTAACTCAGCATGTGAAGGGGAAACCTCGATAGGGGAGCTCTTACATCTAATTTTCGTATCATGGAAAATACGATAACTAAATCCAACCGTAACCGTCCCACCATCCCTCACTAACGCTTTGTCTCTTCCCCAGTGACAATTGCTTACGATCCCATCGCACTCAACGCGCGGGAACGTAAAAATCTTGTGGAACCACCAGCTCACCCAAGTTGGTTTGAAAACCGTGCGGATTTCACGGCAGTCCACAAAGTTCTCTACGTTTTTATCGTCTTCCAATTCTAGGTACCCTTTCTCAACAGGAATGGTCGAAGCAGGGGCCTGACCCCCGGACAGTGGACACGTCGGGGGTCAGGTCCGTCAGAGTAAGCTCTTCTACCGCAATACCGCTCTATATAGGAGCGGCTTGAGGTAACTCTGCTACTTGCCCGCGTGATTGCTACGGTGGCTGAAAGGTCATCATTACAACAGGATGCCCCATAAGAGTTAGAGCATTTCATGGATTAGTAATCCAGTGAATTTTTACCAACACCACCACAACATCAAAACCGACCGACGCGTCAACTACAACATGGACCTAGGCACCGGCACCGTACCTACCAAGTAGACCACCCGAAAGGACCACTGGCCACCCACAACACACACTGGCACTACACCTGGAAGCAATTCTTAGACCACAAAAAGAAAAAGCACCAGAAACTATTTGGTGCTTGAGAGTCCTGACTAGAGGACGAGCAGGTCATAGCGGGTGGATTTGACATCGGAAAGCCGCTTTCGGGCGCGCTCTAGGCGCTGCCATTGTTCCTGGGGGATGGATTTGCGGGCGATGGTGACGGTTTCAGCATCGGGGGTTCCCCAAGCAATGGGCATGGGGGAGATTTGCTGCCAATGCTCCTTATCGGAAGTAGAACGCTGGCCGGACACGGCGGCGACTGGAACCTTGGTGCCCACGGTGCGTTGGACGCCGGGAATGGAGGTCACCGTGCGCAGGCACGCGCCCCAACGCGGGGGCAGGGAAGGATCCACGTTGGTATTGACCAAAGCCATGAGGACCATGTCACGCTCGTTGACCTCCGCGATGACGGCGGGAGCCAGCGGATAGGAGTCATAGAGAGATTGCGCCGTTCCCACCTTGCTGGCGGCGGCAACGCCGACAATCGCCACGACAATGCCGAACAGGATAAGCCCTAATCCCAAGGTAATACCCCAAGAAAACCTCCACCACACGGCGGCACCGGCGATTACGAGAATCAGCCCGAAGATAAGCCCGGACACGCGCAGGCGGTTGGAATCACGAAGTAGCTCATTATTGGACTTAGCAAAGGACTCGTCAACGTCGAACTTAAAGATTTTCATTAACCCAAGTCTACTGCGTCCATCAGCCGGTAGGCATATCCTTGCTCGGCGAGGAAGCGTTGGCGGTGCATAGCGTAGTCCGCATCTAGGCTGTCGCGGGTGACTAGCGTATAAAAGAGCGCCGCGGTTTCCTTCGGACGCAGCAGGCGGCCGAGGCGTTGTGCTTCCTCTTGGCGGGAACCAAAGGTGCCGGAGACCTGGATGGCCAGTGCTGCTTCGGGCAGATCGATGGAGAAATTGGCCACTTTGGATACGACAAGGATGGATAGCACGCCCTCGCGGAATTGCTGGAAGAGCTTTTCGCGCTTGGCGGTAGAGGTGGTGCCATCGATGATGGGGGCATCGAGGTGTTCACCTAATTCGCGCAGTTGGTCCACGTATCCGCCGATGATGAGCGCTTGCTGGTCGTGGGAAGCAAGGATCTTATCGACGGCGCGGAGCTTAGCCGAGGCTTGTGCGGCGATGCGGTAGCGGTCGCGCGGCTGCGCGGTGGCATAGAGCATGCGTTCTTCCGGATCCATATCCACGCGGACCTCGATGCACTCCGCGGTGGCGATGTAGCCGGCCATTTCCAGCTCTTTCCACGGCGCATCGTAACGCTTCGGTCCGATGAGGGAGAACACATCGCCTTCACGGCCATCCTCGCGCACGAGGGTGGCGGTAAGCCCAAGCCGGCGCCGCGATTGCAGGTCCGAGGTCATGCGGAATACGGGTGCGGGAAGCAGGTGGACCTCGTCGTAGATAATAAGGCCCCAGTCGCGGGAATCGAAGAGCTCGAGGGCGCGGTATTCACCCTTGGTTTTCCGCGTGACCACTTGATAGGTGGCGATGGTAATCGGCTTGATTTCCTTCTTCTCGCCGGAGTATTCGCCGATATCGTTTGGAGAAAGCGTGGTGCGGCGCAGGAGTTCGTCGCGCCACTGGCGGCCGGCGACGGTATTGGTAACCAAGATGAGGGTGGTGGATTGCGCCTTTGCCATGGCGGCAGCACCGACGATGGTTTTGCCGGCACCGCAGGGCAGCACGACGACGCCAGACCCGCCGGACCAGAAGGCGTCGGTGGCGTATTCCTGGTAATCACGCAGGTGCCAGCCGTCCTCGTTGAGCGCGATGGGGTGAGATTCGCCGTCGATATAGCCGGCAAGGTCTTCGGCGGGCCAGCCGGCCTTGAGGAGTTCTTGCTTGAGGCGGCCGCGTTCTGAAGGAGCCACGGCGATGGTGTTGTCATCGATGCGCGAACCCAGCAGTTTTCCTACCTTGCCGCGGGAGAGCTCGGTGAGGATAGCGGGCTCTTCGGATTCGAGGATGAGCCCGTGGGCGGGGTGCGCCTGGAGGCGGACTCGGCCGTAGCGTGACATGGTCTCGGCGAGATCGACAAGCAGCGATTGCGGGACCGGGAACCGGGAGTAGGTTTCTAGGACATCGACGACCTGCTCGGCGTCGTGCCCGGCGGCGCGGGCATTCCACAGCGCCAGGGAAGTAATGCGGTAGGTGTGCACGTGCTCTGGGGCGCGCTCCAGCTCCGCGAACGGCGCGAGGGCGGTGCGCGCAGCTGCGGAATCTGGATGATCGACTTCCAGCAAGACGGTCTTGTCCGACTGCACAATCAGTGGTCCGTTCATGCGTCTAGGGTAACGGAGGTGATGCGGTGCAGGGGAAACCGGATGGTGGAGCCATCGGCGGCGCGGGCATCGATTTGGCCACCGGCGACGGTCAGTGGGGTGACGGTGCGGGTCTTGGTATTGCCATTTTTATCGGCGTAGCCAATGGTGATGGGGCGTGCGGTGCGCGCGGCGGCGTGGACCAGATCCAGGTTGGGCAGGCTCGGGGCCTCGCCGGTGGTGAGGTTGCGCAGCGCACGCGCGATATCCGGCGGCGCGGCCTGGGCGCGAGGGCTGGGTGTGGGAAGCGTTGCGGGCTCGGGCGCGATGGACAGGCTAGCGCCGTTTTCGTCCTCGGCAGCGGGGGAGAGGCCGTTTTCGCGCAGGCGCTCCAACAGCTCGCTGACGCGCAGCTGGGAAATCGCGACCGTGGGGGCCAGCAGGCGCAGCGGGGCGGCCTTCGCGGCGATCTGCAAGAGGGCTGGGTCCTCGCTGCGCAGGTAGGACAGGGCAGGGCCGGAGCGCAAGGTGCCGTGGCGCTTGGCGATGTCCTCGATGTGGAACGCCAGCGTATGCGGGACATCGCCATGCGCGGCGAAGAAATCGCGGATTTCAGTGCCCGTCATCCCGCGGTCCAGGCCGCGGCGAAGAGAGGCATCGCTAATCCGGTAGACGCTGGCGAGTCCAGGTGATTCCAAGTCCGCGAGGGACTCCAGGGTGTGGTGGGCCGCGGGCTCGAGGGGGCCTGGCACGAGCACGGTCATATCCGCCTGGACCAGGAAATAATCGATGGTGTCGGGGGTGAGGGAATCGGCGGCATCGAAGCCATCGATAAGCACGCTGGTGGCTTGCCCGAGCGCGATGGCACCGATCCATTCGGCCTCGCGGTGCAGCTCCTCGATGGTCTCTGGGGAGGTGTGCGTTGCAAAAAGGGGAAAGGAAAAATGCAGATCCTCTTGAAACTCGGCCGCGGATAGCGGCTGCGCGGAGTGGAGATACACATCGAGGATATGCCGGCGGAACTTGGGCAGGCGATCGGTGCTGGCAGCGAGCACCCGGCCCGATTCCCACGGGGTCCACGGAGAATGTTCCCAGGCCGCGAGGAGCACTCGCCACTGGGCGGCTAGTCCTGCATCGAGCCACTCTTGGGCGGAGTCGGTGGGCGCAAGGAAGTTTCCCTCGTACCCGGATGGTTCGCCGCGGTTGATAAGCCGCGCAGATAGGCCGAGCGTGATCAGGCGGCGCAGTTCTGGTTCCGCGATGCCCAGCTGCTTGCTGAGCTGGGCAAGGGGGCGCACGCCGACGGTCTTATCCTTGAGCAGCTCGATCGGCCGGGCACCCAGGGCAGAAATGAGCTGTTGCATGCCGCGCACCACGGACAGGCCCGCGGCGGTGCCGGCGTCATCGGCCTTGCGGTCAGCGGTGGGCTCGCCGCGCCGCGCGGAGGGCTCGGTGGGAATATGCGGGACGGTGTGCCCCTTCATCGCGCGGTGCACCTCGCGCGGCAGGCGAACGGTCTGGGAGTCGACGCGCTGTAAGAGCTGCTTCGCAATCAGCCGCGGCACGGGGTGGGACGGATTGGTCTCGCGGGTGGTACCGATGCCATTGGAGCGCGCCAGGGTGGCAAGGACGTGGCGTTCGTCTTCAGCAAGGGCATCGATTGTTGTGGGCGATACCTCGAGCTGATTAAGCAGCGACCAGCCGGTGGGCAGCGCAGGCATGACCTCTGGCGGAATCTGCACCGCGCCGAAGGCGAGGCCGCGCTCCTTGAGCTCGCGGGTAATTTCGGGGTTGTGGTCTTCTACCTCTGCAAGCTCGCCGCCGCGCTTGGCGATGTCCTCCAGCACCGCCAACTGCTGTGCGTTACACTCCGCTAGCGCTCGGGCGATGGAGGCGCGCAAGAGCAATCGCGTGGCCAGCGCCGCGATGGAGGGTGGCAGCGGGGTTAAAACGTCGGGGCGGTGGCGAAGGATGGTGGCCAGTTCCTCTTCAGTGAGGGAATTAAGCCAGGTGCGAAAATGCGGGAGGTGGGAGGACTGAGTCATGATAAATCACAATTTTAGCGCCCGATTGAGTTACGTTTTTGCCCGAGGTTTGAAATAATAAAGCTATGTCGAATGAAAAGAATGGCTTTGTTTCCCCGGCGTGGCCGGACAATGAACACCGCGAGCATGCAATTACGGAAATTTCTGCGCCTTTTGCTGGTGCTTCCAGCCCCTACGGCGACGATCTGGTGCTGCCGATGCCGGCAGAGAAGTTGAACTACGTTCATCCTTATACCCGCATCAACCGCTAAAAAATTCCCCTTGCCGTGAAAGGCAAGGGGAATTTTTATGCGCTTTTTTAGCGGCTGAAGTTCTCAACCAGCTGTGCAACCGGGTCGATGACGTTGCGGTTTGCGGAGTAAAACGCATCAAAGTCGTGGCGGTTGGCGTGGTAGAAGTCGGTGAACTGCGCCGGCAGCTGCAGGCCATAAGCGTTAGCGGTGTCCTTAACGAGGTTGTAGACGGCGTCTACGGCGAGCTCATCGGACTTGTTTTCTACCGCTTGCTGTACTGGCTGCGGTGCCTCAGCGGGTGCGGAAGGAGCGGTGCGCTCGGTCGGCGCGGAGTTCAGGCCGAGGGAGGCCGAGCATGCGGGCCATGCGCCCCAGCCCTGGTTAGCCAGGGTGCGCTCAGCGATGACAATCTGCTGCTCGCGGGTTGCCTGGTTAGCGGTAGGGGCGAATTCACCGCCGCCGTATGCCTGCCAGGTCTGCGCGTTGAACTGAAGACCGCCGTGGTAGCCATTGCCGGTGTTGATGTGCCAGTCACCGCCGGACTCGCACTGTGCGAGGCGGTCCCAGTCGGAGTCAGGGGCAGCGGCGGCGTTCGGTGCCATGATGGCGGCGGCTGCGCCCAAGGCAACGGTGCCCGCGGTGAACTTAGCGGCAAAGTGGTTAGTCTTAGCGGAGTGGCGTCCCATAAAAGTAGTCCTTTCCGTGGTGCCCGTTTTCGTGGAAATGTTTTGCGCCTAGAAGAAAGGATGGGCGGGGAAACCTTCTTTGCGGCGACACTGGGGGCCAGCGTAGCGGTTTATAACGAAATAGTCACGTTCTGGGCACTAAATGGGAAAGAATTGGGACTAGTGTGGTTCCGTCCGCAAGATTTCCGCAGGTAATTGCGGTGTTGTGAACTATATCACACGACACGTGGAACTTCTGTTCTGTATAACTTCCAGCTAAACTTAAGGCTTTACCCAAGAGAAGAGGTGGATACCTATGCCCATTGGCAAAGTGAAGTGGTATGACGCCGAGAAAGGTTTCGGTTTCGTTAGCAACCCGGGCGATGAAGACGTCTACGTTGGCCGGAATGTCCTGCCCAAGGGAGTAGAAGAAATCTTTCCGGGCCAGCGCATCGAATTCGATTTTGCGGCGGGGCGCCGCGGGCCGCAGGCGCTGCGGGTGCGCGTGCTGGATAAGCCACGCCGCCGCACGCCGTCGCGCAAGCCGGAAGAGCTCGGCAGCATGGTCTCTGATGTCATGACCCTGCTGGAATCCCAGGTGCAGCCGGTGCTGAACTCGGGGCGCTACCCCGAGCGCAAGACCGGGCGCCAAGTAGCAGAAATCCTCCGCGCGATTGCGAAGGATTTAGATAGTTAATTATCCATGGTGGATAGGGACCACACGGTGGCGAGGGGGGTTTCTTCGCCATCGTCGTCGGTGCCAATCATGAGGGAGGAGACCTCCACCACCATGAGCCGGGGGCGCTCGCCAGTCGATGCCTCGATGGGATCTACCGAACCGGGGATATCCACCTCGGTCGTTTCATTCGCACCGTGTGAGGTCTCGTCATTGGCGGCGGGGTCATCATAAATGGACAGCACCTTCCATTCGTGATTAGAAATCTCCTCGGGGATTTCAAGATGCAAGGTGTCATCCTCGCCCACGGTTAGCTGGGGGACATCGCCTTCAGGGCAATCGGTTCCCGGCTCGCACACGAGGTAGGGCGTGACCTCCTTGGTGTTATCCCCCACGGAGGCGGTAATCGCGATTTCGCTCGGCTCAGGGCCTGGCCGCGAATTGCGCCAGCTCTGGAAGATCACCGCGGAGGCGACGATGACCGCCACGACCACGATGAGCGCGAGGATTTGTAGCAGCGACTTTTTCCTTGCTTCCTTACGGGTTGCCATGGCCCATTACTTTACTCGAACGCGGTAGAGCTCATCCCACCGCTTGCCGGTAAGCCAGAATTCATTGGTGCCCTTGATATGCGCGATGCCGTTTAAGACATCATCGGGATCGGTGTATTTCGAGTTATCGATGGCATCGGTAGAAATCACCGCGGTTACCTCACCGGAGGAGGGATCGATGCGGTAGATATCGTTGGTTTGCCACACGTTGGCATAGACATCACCGTCCACGCATTCCAGCTCGTTGAGATCCTCTACGGGCGAGCCCTCGAGGGTGACCTCGGTGGTGGAGCGCTCCGCAAAGGTTTCCGGATCCATGTGCCGCAGGGTAGAGGTGCCATCAGACATGATGAGCTCGTCCTGGGTGGCGCAAAGCCCCCAGCCCTCGCCGGTATAGGTGGCAGTCCCAGTGCGCTGGAAGTCGCCGTCATAGCGCAGGGCCTGCCCGCGCTTCCAGGTCAATTGCCAAATAGAATCACCGTATTGGGTAATGCCTTCCCCAAAAAGCGATTCATCCAGGGCGTGGTCTTGGAGGACCTCGCCGTTCTCGGGGGAGAAGCGGATGAGTGTGGATTCGCCCCATTGCCCGGTGCCGAGCAAGAGGTTGCCCTCACCGTCTTCTTCTAGGCCTTGCGTAAAGGAGTTCTCTGGCAGCGGCGCGGTATCGAGGACTTCCACTGATAGGTGCTCGGGGGAGGAAGATTCAGAAGCATCAGAAGAGCAGGCTGTTAAGGTGCAGCAGGGCACGGCAATGAGCGCGGCGCGGCGGAGAAACGACATGCACCATATGTACCACTGTTGGCTGGACATCATGAATAATGAGGGGCGTGAGTAAGCGAAAAGCAAATCCGTTGATCGATTCCCGGGCCGTACGCATTGCGCGTGAGGCATTGGAAGAGGTGGGGGAAGGGGGCATCGGCAAGCATAGGGGCGTCGCCGGAATGGGCCGCAACGTTGTCACCCATCGCTTTGCGGCGGATATGCCGGGCTACCCAGGCTGGGAATGGCAGGCCGTGCTCGCGTGCGCGGATGGCTCGCGCTACGTCACCGTCAACGAGGTGGCGCTGGTGCCGGGCGGGGAGGCGCTGCAGGCCCCAGAGTGGGTGCCGTATGAGGATCGCGTGCTGCCGGGGGATTTGGGCCCGGGAGACCTCATGCCGCCGGCCATCGATGATGAACGACTGAATGGAAATGAGCTTTCCGCCAAGGGGCTGGCGGATGCCAAGCATCGCTGGCAAGAAGAATATGGCCCAACCTCGGAGATGGCGGCCAAGGCGCACCTGCAGTGCCGCACGTGCGCTTTTTATATGCAATTCATGGATAACTTTGGGGTATGCGTCAACGAGTATTCCGCCGATGGCCGTGTTGTACATGCACGCTACGGTTGCGGTGCGCATTCGCAGACGCGGGTGAGCGAGGAGAAGGCGCCGGCCGCGGCCTTCGATGATGAAAAGCCCATTTACCAAGATTTTGATTTTGAGGATTAAGGCAGCACACTTAGGGCGTAAAAATACCGCTCTACGTGAAAGGGCACGGCGTGAAAGCCACTCTCGATCGCTATTTCCACATTTCTGAACGCGGTTCCACCATCGGAACCGAGCTACGCGCGGGAACGGTCTCGTTCTTCGCCATGGCATATATTATTTTGCTCAACCCGCTGATCCTGGGCACGAGCCCGGACGCGGAGGGCTATACCTTAGGCGTGCCGCAGGTTGCGGCAGCTACGGCGCTGGTCGCCGGCGTCATGTCCATTGCCTTCGGTGCGATTGCGAAGTACCCCTTCGCCATGGCCGCGGGCCTGGGCATGAATACCTTCGTCGCCGTCAGCATGGTCGCCACCAGCGGGCTGACCTGGCAAGAAGCCATGGGCCTGGTGGTTATCGAGGGCCTAATTATCGTCCTGCTCGCCGTGTCCGGCTTCCGCACCGCGGTATTTGACGCCATCCCACAGCCCATGAAGGCCGCGATGGGCGTAGGTATTGGCATGTTCATCGCGATGATCGGTTTCGTGGACGGCGGGTTTGTTACCCGCGTGCCTGATGCCGCACAGACCACCGTGCCGGTGGGGCTGGGCATTAATGGCTCGATTGCCACCTGGCCGGCGGTGGTCTTCGTCATCGGCCTTATTGTTTGTGCCTTTATGGTCATCCGCAATGTTCCCGGCGGGCTATTTATTGCCATCATCCTCAACACGGTGATTGCTTTTATTGTTCAGGCGCTCACGGACTCCGAGGACTGGGGCATGGCCGCCCCAGAGGCCCCGGACGGGCTGGGCGGCCTGCCGGATCTGTCCATCGTGGGCGATGTGAACCTGGTGGGCGCCTTTGCCAATATTGGCGTGATTTCCACGGTCCTGCTTATCTTCACCCTGCTGCTGACCAACTTCTTTGATGCCATGGGCACCATGACCGGTCTGGGCAAGCAGGCCAAGCTCGTGGATGACAACGGCAACCTGCCGGGCATGAAGAAGGCGCTGGTGGTGGAAGGCGCCGGCGCGGTGGCCGGTGGTTTGGGATCGGCATCTTCTAATACCGTCTTTGCGGATTCCTCTGCTGGCATTGCCGATGGCGCGCGCACCGGCCTGGCCAATATCATGACCGGTCTGCTGTTTATTGCCGCCATGTTTTTCACCCCGCTCTATGAAATCGTGCCCATCGAGGCCGCTGCGCCGGTCCTAGTCATCGTCGGTGTGATGATGGCCGCGCAGCTCACGGATATCCCGTGGACGCGCATGGAAGTAGCCATCCCAGCCTTCCTTACCATCGTGGTCATGCCGTTTACCTATTCGATTGCCAACGGCATCGGCGTGGGCTTTATTACCTTCGCGCTCATGTCCACCTTTGCTGGTAAGGCCAAGCAGGTGCACTGGATCATGTGGCTGCTTGCTGGCTTGTTCGTCATTTACTTTGGCATCGATCCGATTTCGGAGGCCATCGGCTAGCCTGGAAGGCATGCATATTTCTGATCCCCGTGACCCTCGCCTGGACGATATTCGGAACCTCAATAAATCCGATAAATCCGGCGAGGGTTTGGTCATTGCAGAAGGCCCCTTGGTGGCAGCCCGCCTCATGGAATCGCGGTTTCCCATGCGTTGCCTGGTGGGCTTTCCCCAGAAGCTGGAGGCCTTCTTTGCCGAGTACGGCGAGCCCGAGTGCCCCGTTTACGAGGTCTCGCGCGAGACCCTTGCAGAGGTCGCGGGCTTCGATATGCACCGCGGGCTGGTTGCCGCTGCGGACCGCGCCCCAGAGCCGGAGGTGGGCGAGATTCTGGAGCATTCCCGCACCATCGCTGTGCTGGAGGGCGTGGGGGATCATGAAAATATCGGCGCCATTTTCCGCCACGCGGCCGGCATGAACGTGGATGCGGTCTTGCTCGGCTCGGGTGCTGCGGATCCGCTCTATCGCCGCTCGGTGCGCGTATCCATGGGCCACGTGCTTCGCGTGCCCTTTGCCCATTTGGAGGGCGGTTTCACCACGTGGCAGCGTTCCTTGCAGGCGCTTGCCGATGCCTCCTTTACCCTCATTTCCTTAACCCCCAACCCCCAGGCGGTGCACCTAGCAGAGGCCATGCACGGGCAGGACAAGGTGGCCATGCTGGTAGGCGCGGAGGGCCCCGGGCTTACCGAGCACGCAATGAAGGCCACCGATATCCGCGCGCGGATACCGATGGCCCCAGGTACCGATTCCCTTAATGTTGCGACCGCGGCCGCCATTTCCTTTTATGAGCGCCAGCGTTCCTTGAGCGATTTGAACGTCTGACGCAGCCAGTTGCTAATCAACGAGCCGAGGTGCTTGGCGGTGGAAAGGATCTCATCGCCGGTGGAATCCGGCTCGGCATCGTGGTCCTCGTAGTCGTCATAATCGTTTAGGCCCAGCCTATTCGCTGATTGGGCGGCGAACTCGCTGACCGGCTGCTTCGGCTTCGGCGGATCGATCTTGGGCTCTGGGCGCCCGTCCACGGCATAACCCACGACGTCCAGGTCTGGGCCTTCCCGCCCCACGGTGATGCCCAACCAGTGTTCCTGGGCGGCCTCCATGATGCTGTGGGGCCTAAACGGCAGCGAAATGCCGCCGAGGGATTCGTCCTTTTCGCCGGCCCAAAACGGCGCCTCGAAGGGCTCGGGCAAGCCGGTGTCCTCGTAGAGGCGGTCGCGCGTGGCGCACAGGCAGCGCTTGAGCTCGCCGCCTTCCCACAGCGCGAAGCCCGCATAATCCTCGTCGGCATTGCTAACAAGCGCGATAACCCGCTGGGCGGGGACTGCGTTTAAGAGGTCTTGCGGCAGTTGGGAGAGCAGGACGGAATCGCCCTCACAGACCGTTTGCACCACGGTAATGCCCGGGTAGCCGCCGATGTAGTACTCATTCGGATCCGTCTGCGCAGAGCGGTTGAGGGGGAATTGTCCGATCGGGGTGACCGGGAATTTCGGGTTGAGCTGGGCTAGGAACTTGCGGCCGAAACCGCGGTCCGCCTTGGGCTCGGTCTTGAGAACTTCTTCGGCGCCGGGCTTGGAGATGTACCACAGCGTGAGGACGGCATGAGAGATGTCCACTGTTTAGTCCCTCGGGCGCTTGGTATTGGAGCGAACGCCCAAGAGCACGTCCTCCCAGTGTGGGGTCACGGCCTTGCGGCGGCGCTTCGAGGGCTTGGGCTCGGAGGAAGGATTCTGCAGGAATTCCTCTTCCTCCGCCTCCTCGCTGGAGCCGGAAATATCGGTGACATTGGCGGGCTGGTCGCCGTCAATGGCTTCGTCGTAGCGGCCGCTACCCAGGGAGGTTAGCGATCGCACCGGCTGCACGAAGTCCGGGTCCGTAAGATCTGCCGCGACCGAGTTGCGGGCCTCGACCGTAGCGGGGGAGGACATGGACTGCTTGAAGGTCCATTCCGCCTCGTTTTCAGAAAGGCCAGCCTTCCAGGTCACGCGCACTACCCACGGCTCGCCCTGATGGCGGTAGGCATCCCACGTGGACTCCGAGAGGGAGTGGCCGCGGGCGGCAAAGGAGCTCGCCAGTACTTCCCACAGGGTGAGCTTGGCCGGGCCGTCTTCGCGCACCGGGTGGGCCTGCTTGGCCACCTCAGAAATGCGGTTGCGCTCCAGCATGACCGGGTAGGCGAAGGGCTCGATGCGCGATTCATCGACATGCATCTCTTCCGCGAGCTCCGCGGTGGAGGCACCGGCGCGGATGCGGTTTTGGATCTCTGCCGGCCGGATCTGCTTTTCTTCCTCTTCGTGGGAGGGCTTGGGCATCGGCGCTAGCTTCGGCGGCTCCGGCTTGCTAGCGGCGGGCGTGAGGGCGGAACGCAGCTCATCGGTGATGGGAAGGGAAAACTCTTCGCCTTCTTCGGTGCGTAGCACCAATGAGTCTTCGCTCGATTCGCTGTCAACGAGAAACAGCTCGCGCATAGTGTGGCGCTCCTTTGCCTATCGACGGAAGGACGGATCTGTGATGCAGTCAACTATAACGCGAAAAGGCCCCGCGCCCTGCGAGGCGGCGGGGCATGTTGATCACTTAGTTGGCATCCAGCACGTAGTCGATGCACTGCGTGAGCTTGGCGATGTCCCCAGGCTCAATCGCCGGGAACATACCCACGCGCAGCTGGTTGCGGCCGAGCTTGCGGTACGGCTCGACATCGAGGATGCCGTTGGCGCGCAGGGTGGCCGCGAGTTGTGCAGCATCCACGGATTCGTCGAAATCGATGGTGCCCACGACTAGGGAGCGCGCTGCCGGATCGCTGACGAACGGGCTGGCCTCCGGCCGGGATTCGGCCCAGTTGTACAGCGTGGAGGAGGACTCGGTGGTGCGCTTGACCATGCCGTCGAGCCCGCCGTTGTCATTCATCCACTGAATCTGGTTATCCAGCATGAGCAGGGTGGCTGTCGCCGGGGTGTTATAGGTCTGGTTCTTGCGGGAGTTATTCACCGCGGTCTGCAGGTTCAAAAACTCCGGAATGAAGCGGCCGGAGTTATTGATCTTTTCGATGCGCTCTAAGGCCGCCGGGGACATCGCGGCGAGCCAGAGTCCGCCGTCGGAAGCAAAGCACTTCTGTGGCGAGAAGTAGTACACGTCGGTCTCTGCGATATTGACGGGAAGGCCGCCGGCGCCAGAGGTGGCATCGACAAGCACGAGCTGCTGGTCGTTGTGGGGGTGTGGGCGAACGGCCTCCGTCATCGCGCCGGTCGAGGTTTCATTGTGGGCCCAGGCGGCGACATCGGCATCGGCAGCAAGCTCGCGCGGATCTGGGGCGGTGCCGGCGGGGGATTCGGTAAGAGCCGGGGCATCGAGCCACGGTGCCTTGGAGGCTGCCTTGGCAAACTTGGTGGAGAACTCGCCAAAGGTCAGGTGGGCCGACCGGCGCTCGATGAGGCCAAAGGTGGCCGCGTCCCAGAAGGCGGTGGCGCCGCCCAAAGAAAGGACGATTTCGTAGCCTTCAGGAAGCGAGAACAGATCGCTTAAGCCCTCGCGTACGGATCCCACGAGGTTTTTCACTGCCGGCTGGCGGTGCGAGGTGCCCACGATAGCGGGGTCTATGGCCTCGATTTGGGCGGGGCGCACCTTGGAGGGGCCGCAGCCAAAGCGGCCATCGGAAGGCAAGAGATCTGCTGGCAGGGTGATTTCTGGAGTACTCATGCCGCCAGTGTAGAACAGTTCCGGTTGTACGGCAGGTATTTTGATGCCCGTAAACTTGTTGGCAGAATCACAAAGTTTGCTAGAGTGTGAATAGGTATAAGGCTGACTTGTCTAAGTTAGTGCCTTAAAGAACTCTTTAACAGGGAAAGGAAATTCCGTGTCTACTGAAGAAAACAAGGTAGTACTCAAGCACGCTGGCAACGAGTACGAGATGGATATCAAGCAGTCCACTGAGGGCGATTCCGGCTTCGATATCTCCAAGCTCCGCAAGGAAACCGGGCTTGTTACCTTCGACCCCGGCTACACCTCCACCGGCTCCACCGAGTCCAAGATTACCTTTATTAACGGTGAGGAGGGCATCCTTCGCTACCGTGGCTACGATATTGCTGAATTGGCAAATAACGCCACCTTCAATGAGGTTTCCTACCTGCTGATCAAGGGCCACCTGCCGGATGAGCAGGAACTCTCGCAGTTCAATAGCGCCATCCGCCACCACACCCTCTTGGATGAGGACTTTAAGGCGCAGTTCAACATCTTCCCGCGCGATGCCCACCCGATGGCCGTGCTTGCTTCCTCCGTGAACATTCTCTCCAGCTACTACCAGGATCAGCTGGACCCACTGGATGAGGAGCAGCTGGACAAGGCCACCGTTCGCCTGCTGGCTAAGGTGCCGATGCTGGCCGCTTACGCTTACCGCGCATCCCAGGGCAAGCCATATATGTACCCGGATAACAACCTGAACGCGCGCGAGAACTTCCTGCGCATGATGTTCGGTTACCCCACCGAGGAGTACGAGGTTGACCCGGTTGTCTCCAAGGCACTGGACAAGCTGCTCATCCTGCACGCTGACCACGAGCAGAACTGCTCCACCTCCACCGTCCGCATGATTGGTTCC
The DNA here is from genome assembly GCF_000478095.1 of Corynebacterium sp. KPL1824. Lineage (NCBI taxonomy): Bacteria > Bacillati > Actinomycetota > Actinomycetes > Mycobacteriales > Corynebacteriaceae > Corynebacterium > Corynebacterium sp. KPL1824. The sequence goes on from NZ_KI515749.1 coordinate 875,181, forward strand.
GCACAGGCCAACATGTTCGTCTCCATCGCCGGCGGCATCAACGCCCTGTCCGGCCCGCTGCACGGCGGCGCTAACCAGGCCGTGCTGGAGATGCTCGAGGACATCGAGAAGAACAACGGCGGCGATGCTACCGACTTCATGAACCGCGTGAAGAACAAGGAAAAGGGCGTTCGCCTGATGGGCTTCGGTCACCGCGTGTACAAGAACTACGACCCACGCGCGGCCATCGTCAAGGAAACCGCACACGAGATCATCGATCACCTGGGCGGCGACCCAATGCTGGACCTGGCCATGAAGCTGGAAGAGATCGCGTTGAATGACGATTACTTCGTCTCCCGCAAGCTCTACCCGAACGTGGACTTCTACACCGGCCTCATTTACCGCGCCATGGGCTTCCCGACGGACTTCTTCACTGTCCTCTTCGCCATCGGCCGCCTGCCGGGCTGGATCGCTCAGTACCGCGAGCAGCTGGAGATGAACACCAAGATCAACCGTCCTCGCCAGATTTACACCGGTGAAACCCTGCGCAAGGTTACCCCTCGCAGCGAGCGCTAAATAGCGCTTTTGGTCGCCCCAATTCAGCCGAATCGGGCTTGAGCACTATAATTGGTGCAGCTCGGTTCGGTTTTATTGCGACCGCACGAACAAACTAGATTTCCCAAGGAGAATAATCCCCATGGATAAACCTGTTATTGAAGCCCAGTCTGGCCCGGCGCCGACCGACCTCGTCATCGAGGACATCGTCGTAGGCGATGGCGCTGAAGCTCAGCCTGGTGGCGTAGTGGAGGTCCACTACGTTGGTGCCGAATATGAGACCAACCAAGAATTCGATTCCTCGTGGGACCGTGGCCAGTCCATCGAGTTCCCACTGACCGGTCTCATTGCGGGCTGGCAAGAGGGCATCCCGGGAATGAAGGTGGGCGGTCGCCGTCAACTCATCATCCCGCCGGAAAAGGCCTACGGCCCAGCCGGCGGTGCGCACCCGCTGTCCGGCCGCACCTTGGTCTTTATCATTGACCTCATCCGCGCCGACTAAACTGCGCTATAAACGTTGAACCGGCTCCCGAAAAAAGGGGAGCCGGTTTTTCGTTGTACTGGGGCCTTAGTTCTTTCAAGTGCCCGCATAAGACGGGAAACTGGGGCACAATGGGAACTATGACTGTGCCAACTATTTCTTTCAATGATGACCGCGAGATGCCCCAGCTCGGTCTGGGCACCTACAAGCTCAATGACGATGAATGCATTCGCGTAGTCCGCGAAGCCATTGACCTGGGCTACCGCCACTTTGATACGGCGACGCTGTACAAGAACGAGGGGGCCTTGGGTACTGCGCTGAACCAAGCCATTGACGCGGGCGATGTCAGCCGCGAGGACTTGTTTATCACCTCCAAGGTCTGGCACTCCCACCACGGCGCGCAGAAGGCGGAACAAGCCTTCCAGGAATCCATGGAGAAGCTGAAGCTGGATTACTTGGACCTGTACCTCATCCACTGGCCGTGGCCACAGGGCGGGCTGTACGTGGAGACCTTTGAATCCATTGCCCGCCTGCAGGGGATGGGCCAGATCGCTTCCATTGGTGTTGCTAACTTCTACGAGGAGGTCCTCGAGAATCTCATTGATAAGACCGGCATTACCCCGGTGCTCAACCAGGTGGAGCTGCACCCTGGGTTCACCCAGCCGCAGCTGCGCGAGTTCCACCACAAGCACGGCATCGTGACCGAGGCGTGGTCTCCGCTGGCGCGCGGCGTGGTGCTTAATAACCCGGAGATCGAAAAGATCGCCGCCGCGCATGAGGCTACCGAGGGCCAAGTGGTACTGGCTTACCTGATGTCCAAGGGCATTTCCGTTATTCCGAAGTCTGCCTGCAGTGAGCGGCTCAAGGAGAACCTGGCCGCCGCGGAGCTGGAGCTGGGCAAGGACGAAATCGCGGCGATTGACTCCTTGGAAGGCCAAGAAGGCTTTGGCCGCATGTTTAATGATCCCAGCGAATTCCCAGGCGCGGAGGGCTAAGACAGTACCTCGAGCTAAGGAGCCACCGGCGACGGCGTCGTCGGTGGCTTTTGCTGTGCAGGATGGCTGAGTGGGAAGTACGTGCTGGTTAAGGCACTCACCTCGCTGATAGGTGGTTCCTTTCGCGCCGCCTTTACTCATTAGTTAATGTCTGGTTAACAAAATTTGCGAACACGTTAACTCTGGGGTGGAGGGGGTGATTTGCAAAGAATATTAGCCCAGTTCACCGGAACCTATCGGGCTAAAAGGGGGGAGTTTTTGTGAGGCATATTGGCAATATTTACTGCTTTGCAAAGATTGTTCTGTATCTTACATAGCAACGCGGGTAGTGATGGACAACACATTGCGCCTCGTTTGTACAGAACCTCTCTCACCCAAGGAGACAACCCTTCTATGAGTGATACAACTGCTCCAGTCGAGCGCCGTGAGCTTACGGCAGCCGACTACATAGAAATGCGCGATAGCGAAGAGTTTGGCGAGCTGCGCAGCGCTTATCGTAGTTGCACCTTTCCCATGACCGTCGCGTTTTTCGTGTGGTACATCGTCTACGTGCTCACCGCCGTGTTTGCGCCTGATTTTATGGCCATTGAGCTTGGCGATGGCGGCTGGAACGTCGGCCTCGTCTTCGGCCTGGCCCAGTTCCTGACCACGTTCATCATTACCTGGATTTACGTGAAATACGCCAATAAGAATATTCAGCCTAAATCGGTTGCTATTCGCGAGAAGTTGGAGGCCAAGTAAATGACTACCACTTACCTTGCACAAGAAACTTCTGCCGGTAACCCGATTCTGAATATCTCCATTTTCGGCATCTTCCTCGTGGTTACCATGGCCGTCGTGTTGCGCGCCGGCAAGTCCACGAAGAAGGCGTCTGACTTCTATACCGGCGGTGGCTCGTTCTCCGGCCGCCAGAATGGCTTGGCCATTTCCGGTGACTACCTTTCTGCGGCATCCTTCCTCGGCATCGTTGGTGCGGTGGCGCTTAACGGCTACGACGGATTCTTGTACTCCGTCGGCTTCTTCGTCGCTTGGCTCGTAGCCCTGATGCTCGTGGCTGAGCCGATGCGTAACGTGGGCCGCTTTACCATGGCGGACGTTTTGTCCTTCCGCCTGAAGCAAAAGCCGGTGCGCGTGGCCGCGTCCATCGCCACACTCTTCGTGACGCTGTTCTACCTCATTGCCCAGATGGCCGGCGCCGGTTCGCTGGTGGCCGTGCTGCTGAACATCCATGACTTCAAGTGGCAGGCAGTTGTCGTCGGTATCGTCGGCGTGCTGATGATCCTCTACGTCTTGGTCGGCGGCATGAAGGGCACCACCTACGTGCAGATGATTAAGGCCGTCCTGTTGGTGACCGGTGTGGTCGTCATGTGCATCATGGTGTTTGTCTCCCTGCGCGGTGGCTTCAGTAACATGTTCAGCACAGCGATTGATATGCACGCGTCGTCCGACTACCTCCATGAAAAGGGCTATGAGGCCAAGGAAATCATGGAGCCGGGCCTGAAGTACGGTGGCTCTACCGCCGCTAAGTTGGACTTCATCTCCTTGGGTATGTCCCTCGTGCTGGGCGTGGGCGGCTTGCCTCACGTTCTGATGCGCTTCTACACCGTGCCGACCGCCGTTGAGGCTCGTCGCTCCGTGACTTGGGCCATCGTTATCATCGGTGCCTTCTATCTGATGACCTTGATCCTGGGCTACGGTGCAGCCGCACTGGTTGGTCCGGACCGCATCCTGAACGCACCGGGTGGCGCGAACGCCGCGGCACCGCTGCTGGCACTGGAAATCGGTGGCTCCATCTTCATGGCCATTATTTCCGCCGTGGCCTTTGCTACCGTGCTCGCAGTGGTGGCGGGTCTGGCGATTACCGCCTCCGCCTCCATTGCGCACGATATCTACCACGCGGTTATTCGCAACGGTGAGTCCACGGAGGCAGAGCAGGTGCGCGTCTCGCAGGCTACCGTGGTGGTGCTGGGTATTGTCTCCATTATCTTGGGCATCTTGGCGATGACCCAGAACGTGGCCTTCTTGGTCTCCCTGGCCTTCGCGGTGGCGGCATCGGCTAACCTGCCGACCATCCTGTACTCGCTGTACTGGCGCCGCTTCAACACCGCGGGTGCCGTGGCCTCCATGTACACCGGTGTTGTCTCCTGCTTGGTCCTCATCTTCTTCTCTCCAGCGGTATCCGGCACCGAAAGCGCCATGTTCCCGAACGCGGACTGGGCTATCTTCCCGCTGACCTCGCCGGGTTTGGTCAGCATCCCGCTGTCCTTCTTCGTGGGGTGGTTCGTCTCCATCGTGACCAAGCCGGACAACTTGGATGAGTTGGCGGCAGAGATGGAAGTTCGTTCCCTGACCGGTGTGGGCGTCGAGACCCCAGTCCAGCACTAATTGCCCGAAAAGGAGCAATTACCGGTAATATGGTTCGACGTGTTTAATCCGTCCTCTCTCAACGCGGCGGCATCAGTAAAGGCTGGTGCCGCCCTTGCCGTGTGCATGCTTGCCTGCTCTACGGTTGCTGGGTGCAGCAATAGCGAGCGAGATAGCACCGCCAAAGCCGAAGACACCACCATTACCGCGCATAGGGCGACAACGGTGCCCCCGCGGATCAATGAGTTCCTCAAGGGGGATGAGGACCATTCCATTAGCTATATTCGCCTGCACGATGGCATGTATATGGGCTCTGCGGCAGAACACGATCCCCGCCCGGCGCTTAGCCTCATCAAGCTCTACATCGCCACCTACGTCATTGAACAGGGTGAGTACGAAGATAAATATGAGGCGCTCGGCATGATCGCCAGCTCTTCTGATAAGAGCGCCGAGGAGCTGTTTAAAAAGTACCCGGATTCCATCGATAAGATTGCCAAGGAATACGATCTGGAATCCACCAAGGCGGGCGAGACCTGGGGCTATTCGGAAACCTCCACCTATGACGTGGCCAGCTTCATCTCGCAGCTCATCAAGCGCGATGAAACCCATCCCGTGCTGGTGGCGATGTCGCACGCGGATCCAGTCTCAGAAGATGGTTATGACCAGGATTATGGCACCGCGAAGCTCTCTAATGTCGTGGGCAGCAAGTGGGGCTGGTCCAACGATAAGTCCATCAATTCTTCGGTGTCCTTTGGCAAGAACTTCGTCGCCGCGGCCTCCATTAATGGTTCTGCCAATGACCTCACGGACTACGTGAAGAGCGAGATCAACGGCGAGAACCTGGGCAAGGCCACCGAGCGGTTCTTGAAGTACAAGGATGGCGAGGACGTGCCACCCATTGAGACGACCTCAGAGAAGCCGACCTCGAGCGAGAAGAAGGACGAGGACAAGAAGGACGAAAAGAAGTCCTCCGAGCCCAAAGGGAAATAGACCTACTTAATGGCCTTGGCGATGTCCTGGGCGGCATCCGCAAGCCCGCGAATTTGCTCGTTGCTTAGCGATGACCCCTTAAAGCTCACCCCATCCGCGTTGAGCTGCGGCAGCTCCGGCATATTTGGGATGGCCTTGTCCAGGGTGGAGCTGAGATCCTGGATGCCTGGCTGCTTGGAACCGGGCGTCCATTGGCCCCAGTCGCTGGCATAGACCTCGTTGACATCGACAATGACGTTCTCGATGGTCTGCTGGCGCGACTGCGGTAGCTGGTGAATGGTGGTCTTGGGGTGGATTTTCCCGTTGGAACCCCAATCGTGCATCCAGTAGAACGTGCCAATCCCATCCTGGCTGGCCCACTCGATGGTGTTGTAGTTGCCGTAGACGCCGGTTTGGTAGCCGGCGACAGACAGCGCCTTGGAGAATGCCTGCAGGTATGGCCGGATGAACTGGGTGTAGTGCTCGCGGGTGGGGTTATCGTCGATGGCGATGTAGATGGGGCGGTGCGTAGGCCCACCGGCGGCCTTGTGCAGCGAAATGGCCTGCGGGGCGTGGATGGCGGCGCCCGCCGCGCCCTGCTTCCAATCGGCGGTTTCGGCGCGGCCGAATTGATATACCGAGGCTGTGGGCAGGCCGGCCGCGGCATTGGCGGCAGTCTCTTGGAGTGTGACCGGCTTGCCGGTCATCCAGGCCGCGCCGGGGCGCTTATTGGAAACGTAGCGAATGGCACCGATATGGCCCGCACGCTTGATGGCGGCGGGGGAGGGGATGCCAGAGGAAAAATCGATAATGGTCCCGCGCACCGGGCCGAGGGCGGCGGCAGAGGGTGCGGCCGCACCAATGGCGCCGGCGGTAAGGGCAAGGGCGCTTGCCTTCAAGAGGCCGCGACGAGACAGAGACGGTGACATGAAAAGCTCCTGCAGTGATCGCATTAGTCACAATAGTTAACAAATGCACCATAGCAGGAGATGGTGGGTGGATCGTGTTTATTTTGACACGTTGCTAAATTCCACGTTCGTGGCGTGTTCCACGGTGCGCGATACCGTGCAGTCCTTCTCGTGGGAGATGCGGATCAGGTTATCCACGAGTGCGCGGGCCTTATCGCCCTCCGGGGTGGAGGGGAAGGCGAGGTCGAAGGCGACGCGGACATCGGAAAGCCGCGAGGCGCCATCCTCATCCACGCGGTCGCCCTCTGCGCGTACCTGGAAAGACTCCGGCTCGGTGCGCCGGGAGGTCACGACATCCACGTCCACCGCGGTGCACCCAGCGACGGCGGCCAGCAGGAGCTCTACCGGCGATAACAGGCCCTCCCTACGGCCGAATTCGATGCTGGCGCCATCCGCATTGGTGGCGCGGTACACCGAATTTTCTACGCGGTTAAGGTCAACGGAATACTGCTTAGTGATTTCACTCATGGCTTAAAGCTTAAGCCAGGCTCGGGATATAGGCCACGCTGCCGCCCAAGGACATGGTGATAAAAATGGGCGCGATAACCAGGGGGCCAAGCCATACGCGGCCGGTATTGGCATAAAACATCTTGTTCAAGATGGGCAGCAGGATCATCATGGGCAAGATGGACTGCAGCATGTTCACATACAGCCAGTCATCGGTCCAGTGCACCGTGCCGGTGGCGGCGAAGACGGAGTACTGGATAACGAAGATCATCGCCAAGCCGACGGAGTTAGCTAACGCCGCAATGAGGTAGGTCTGCCACTTGGGCGTATCGCTATAGCGCGTGCCCACACCGGCGCGAATGGAATTGGCCAGGTAGAAGATGAACATCGCCGGCACGTACATCAGCGCCACCAGGAACCAGCGCAGCGTCAGCGGGCGCGAGGCTACGACCAGGAAGCGGTAATCGCTGTGGAAGGCGAGGTAGACGATGGATAGCACGGAGAAGTACACGAAGAGCAAGATGAAGGCCAGCAGCAGCGTGCGCCAGAAGGTGCGCCAACTCATCGTGATGCCCCACGCGCGGGCGCGCTCGCCGCGGGCATAGGTGGACTTATCCCGGGTGATATAGAACAAGATAAGCCCCACGATGCCGTTGACGATGGCCCACAAGACCACCGAGTTGACCATGCGCGCCGGGAAGAACCAGGTGCTGACCTTATTCGCGGCATCGTAGAAAACGTCTTGTGAAAGGTTCGCCAGCGGCATGAACGTGAAGAACGCGATGGCCGCCGAAAGCACGAAGAATGCCCAGAACTTCGTGGCCTCTTTGCCCCGCGGGCGCTTCGGTACCGTCGGGAGCGCCTGTGCCACTGGTGCGAAGTAGCGGGTGCGCAAAAGCATGCGGGTCAGCGGGAAGAGCATGGCAATGCCGCCGATGAGGGACAGGAGGTTAAAGACCTCCTTGAGCCACCACGTCTGGTTGCCGGAATCCATCTTCACCGGCGCATCCAGGGTGTCATCGAAGAACTCGAGGATGCTGCCGATGGCACTAGGTGTCAGCGGCTGCAGCGGGTGCAGCGTTTCATCGTTATAGGCAACGCGGTACGTGCCCTTGTCGATGTCCCCGTAACCACGGCCGATCTCAATGCGGTCCACCTGGTCTTGTTTCTTGAGCCCAGAGTTGACCATGGACAGGGCCTCTGGGGCATCGCGCAGATCGCCATCGCCGTTGATATTGCGGTAGCCGCCTTCATCGTAGCGGGCATACCCCAGCGCCATATTGGAGTGCACGTGGGCAAACTTCTTATCGTTTAAGTTCTTGAGCCAGCCAGAGATAAAGACCGCGGAGATCTTATCCAGGTCCTCAGCGCGCTTGCGCTCGCCATCTGTGATGGTGGTGCCGCCTTCGCTATCTGGATCCTTGGCGGCTTCGAGCGCATCATCGACCTTCTTGCCGTACTTATTGGCCGCGGTGCGCACCGCGGTACCACCGGCGGAGTGGCCGGTAATGCCGATGCGATCCTCGTCGACGTAATTAAACGTATCCAAGTGGTCAGTGACGTAATCAATGGCAGTTACGACGGCGGTATCGCCATCGTCCGGGTGCTGCGAGCTCGATTCGCCCTGGTTATATGGGTCAACTACCAGGGTGACAAAGCCGCGCCGGGCCAATTCCAGCGAGTTGGAGACCTGAGTTTCCTTGGTGCGCTGGAAACCGGGCGAGACGATGACCATCGGCGCTTTATTCTCCGGCGTCGCGTCCTTCGGCCGGAAGAGATCGGCGGTGACGGTAGCGCCGTGCTTGCCGGCGATTTTGAGATCGGTGACCTGAATATTGCCGCCGTTGGTCTGCACCAGGGAGGAGCCTAAGGCACCAAGGACAACGATCACAATGCAGATAAAAAGCTTCCAGCCATCGCTAAAGCGGCGCTTTTTGGTGAGCTCTTTTGGGCTTGCCGATGCCTGTTCGGTCACGGTTTTGATATCCCGTTCTTCTGCGGGGCTGGCTGGGGGAGTGTGGGATGCGGACATGTACGCGTTCCTTAGACGTATTAGACGGTTAGTACATGGGCACAAAGTGTCCGAAGTGAAGAATGTTATTTTTCAACCGCTAAGTACTGTAGGACGGTGTACACATTCCGGCAAAAGATTTCACTATTCGGGGGTGAAGTGCAATTGCGGGGGTGGGGGCTGCCTCCTATGTTGGGTTGATTCCTCTGGTGGGGAGGCCAGAGTCTCTCGTTCTCGGAACAGTATCCAACCTCTCGCGCAGTCGTCACCGCCTTGCAGTGAGTAAACCTGCAGCACAGAGGATTGAACTAACCCCAGATAGGGGAACTATCTATACGGTAATAGATATTAAATACCTGTAAGACTACCGTTATAAAAAGAAAATTTTAGACAATCTACAAGGAGACCCAATGGATGCGGTGACTGCAGGTAATGCCAGTTGGATGCTCATAAGCGCAGCTCTCGTGCTGCTGATGACGCCAGCGCTGGCACTTTTTTATGGAGGCATGACTGAGCGCAGGGGTGTGCTCAACATGATGCTGATGTCCTTTGGTTCTCTCGCCGTGGTCAGCATTATCTACGTCCTCTGGGGCTGGTCGATGAGCTACGGAACGGAGTCCTGGGGCGGAATCGTTGCCAATCCCTTCGAGCTTTTCGGGCTGAAGGATTCCATTTTTGATGACAACGGTGGCTACATCGAAGGTGAGAACGGTTATCCCAACGTCATCGATATCGGATTCCAGCTCACCTTCGCCGTTATCTCCACCGCGATTATTTCCGGTGCGCTGGCAGGTCGCGTGAAGTTTGGTACGTGGATGATCTTCAGCGGTATCTGGGCAACCCTTGTCTACTTCCCGCTGGCACACATGGTCTGGGGTGGCGGCATCCTTGGCGATGGCGAAGACAGCATCGCCAGCTGGATCTTCGGCAGTGAAGACGGCGAGGCCCTCATTACACCTATCGACTTTGCCGGTGGCACCGTCGTCCACATTTCCGCTGGTACGGCCGCTTTGGTCCTGGCCATCGTGGTAGGCAAGCGCCAAGGATTCCCGCACAGCGTGCAGCGCCCCCACAACCTACCCATGGTCATGCTGGGTGCCGGCCTGCTGTGGTTTGGCTGGTTCGGATTCAACGGCGGTTCCGCCTTTGCTGCCGATGGCCTTGCCGGCCTGGCCTGGATCAACACCACCGCCGCTACTGCTGCCGCTATTTTGGGCTGGTTGCTCGTGGAAAAGATTCGCGATGGCTACAGTACCTCGCTGGGTGCAGCCTCCGGTGTCGTGGCCGGCCTAGTGACCATCACGCCGGCCGCCGGTGATTTGAACCCCGTAACCTCTCTCATCATGGGTCTATTCGGCGGCATGCTCGGCAGCGTGGGCGTGGGACTGAAGTTCCGCTTTGGCTTCGATGACTCCCTCGACGTTGTGGGCGTCCACCTGGTCGCCGGCCTGTGGGGCACCATCGCTATTGCCTTCTTTGCCAATGACCGCGGCATTCTTACCGGTGGCGGCGCCGACGGCTGGAAGCTGTTGGTCGTGCAGTTCCTCATCGCCGTAGTTGCTGTAATCTTTGCCGCCGTCATCACCGCCATTATCGCGGTAATACTCAAGTCCACGATTGGCTGGCGCGTGACCGACCAGATTGAAACCGACGGCATTGACTTCGGTGGGCACCGCGAGACCGGCTACGACATCGGTGGCCGTGCCATGCGCGGAACGACGAGCCGGGACTAATCCATCGAATAAACAGCGAAAGTAGGAACAGACATGAAACTCATTACAGCCGTGGTCAAGCCGTTTACCCTGGACGATATCCAGCAAGCGCTCCAGCAACTGGGTTCGCCCGGAATGACCGTCTCCGAGGTGGAAGGCTTTGGCCAGCAACGCGGCAACAAGGAAATCTACCGCGGCGCCAAGTTCGCCACGTCCTTTGTCAACAAGGCCAAAATTGAGCTCATCGTCGCCGATGACCAAGCTGAGGAGATCGTAGACGCCATCGTCGAGGCCGCCTGCACCGGCGAAATTGGTGACGGCAAGATTTGGATATCCTCCATCGATGACATCATCCGCGTGCGCACCGGCGAGCGTGGAGAAAAGGCTATTTAAATTCCAACAGCCCAACGCCCCAGGAACTCCGCACAGCAGTGGAGACCTGGGGCTTTATGCTGCGGTGCGCAGAACTGGCCTTTTAGCTTTCTAGCTGACCTGTGTCTTTTGCTGAAGCCATAATATTGGCTAGGGCATCCACCAAGCTATCGAGCACATTTTTATCACTAGAAACCAGTGCATCTCGCTGCTTGCGCTGTTCGATGCCACTAAAAATTGCACGCGTTGCTTCGGCCTTAAACCGCTTAGAGCGCTTGAGCTGCTCCTTGGAGTTTTCTTGGCCGAGTTTGACGGCTGCTGGCTGGCTAGAAAGCGTGCCCCAAGCAGCAACGATCATTTGGGCGGTATCGCCGCTGTCAACGTCAACTCCTGCGAGCGAGAAAAGATCATTGACCTTTTCTACGGCTTCATCAAAGGCGCTGCGCAGTGGAGTCTGTGGCTCGCCCAGGCGAACAGTGAACTCCGGCACCTGCAATGCCTCAGATTCGCCGCCGGTAACACTATGATCCTCCTCAACTTCACCTTGGGCAATCGCGACGCCGGCCAACGTGACACCGGTGAGGAAGTCTTCACTGTCATCCAGTTCGGTAATGTGCAGGTTTGGCTCTAGGACGCTGCACAGCATTGCGCGCCGGGATACATCAGCATCGGCATAAGCGACGATTTGGGATAAGAACTCGTAGGCGTGGCGGTATTTGAGCACATGTGCCTTAAAGTCTTTGGCGCGCTCGCGGGTGTCCTTATCGTTGGAGTTTCGGTCTGCGCGCCAACGGCCAAGGATCGTGCCTGCCGCACCGCGCAGATTTTCTGAGTCCTCGCCTGCCATATAGGCTTCGGCAACCTTGTTCATCTCGTCAAGGTCATAGTAGCCTGCGGTATCGAGTTCATCTGCCAGCGAGTGCAAGGAGTTAGGGTCAATGTCGGTATCAATGGCCGCGCCCTGGTAGTAGCGCTTGAAGTCAGCTTCAATGTTGGCCGGGTCGTTAATGAAGTCAACAACCATGGGAGCGGGCTTGTTCGGATAGATTCGGTTCAGGCGCGACAGGGTTTGCACGGTGGCGACACCAGAGAGGTGCTTGTCCACATACATCGCGCACAGTCGTGGCTCGTTGAACCCGGTTTGGAACTTGTTGGCCACGATGAGCACGCGGTAGTCCAGGTCGTCGTCTTTGAAGGCGCGCTCCACATCGGATTCGCCGTTCATGCTGACTTCGGTAACCGGCTCTGGTTCGTCCTCCATGCGTACCTTGTCGGAGAACGCCACCAGCGAGTGAAACTCGTAGCCTTTTTCGGTGATGTAGCGGTTCATCTCACGCGCCCAGTGCACTGCTGCCTTGCGCGAGGAGGTCACCACCATGGCGCGTGCCTGGCCGTCTAAGTGGTGGGCAACGTTGCGGCGGAAGTGCTCGACCACCACCTCAACCTTCTGTGCAATGGAGGTCGGGTGCAGGCGGACAAAACGCACCATGTCCGTGATCGCTGCGGACTCGTCTACTTCTTCGGTTCGTCCCAACTCGTCGCGGACTTCCGCCCACATGGTGTAGGTGGAATAGTTGGTAAGCACGTCCATGATGAAACCCTCAGCAATAGCCTGGCCCATCGGGTACGTATCAAAAGCGATGTAGTGTCCATCCGGGGTCTGGGTTCCGAACAGCCGAAGAGTTTTGCCCTTCGGCGTAGCCGTGAGCGCTACAAAAGTCATGTTGGACGCGGTAGCAACTGCTTCCTGGCGCAGCTCTAGCAGGTCGTCGGCGGTGTATTCCTCCGACTCGTCTAGCTCAACTTCTGCCAGAAGCTCACGCAGCGCCGAGGCGGAGGAGCCAGTCTGAGAGGAGTGCGCTTCATCCGCAATCACACACCAGTTGCGGCCCTGAATATCTGGGTCGTCATCCAACAATGAGAGCACATACGGGAATGTCTGCAACGTACAGGTGATGATGTGCCCGCCCTCGACCAGTGCCTCGCGCAGCTGCGGTGATTTCGCGCCGGAGTTTTCACCGACCGAGACCACCAGACCACGCGATGCCGCAAGTGCCTGCATGTCTTGGCGAATGTTGGTATCGAGCGCTGTGCGGTCGGTGACCACGATGACGGAATCAAAGGTCTTGGTACCGTCTTTAGCCACCTGCCTAATAAGGCGGTGCGCAAGCCACGCAATCGTCTTTGTCTTTCCTGAGCCAGCAGAGTGTTCGATGAGGTAGCGCCCGCCAGCGCCGCGCTGAGCTACATCAGTGGTGACTTTCTCCACCGCTCGCAGCTGGTGAAAGCGCGGGAAAATCAACGTTCCTTTCGCACCACGCTTGGACTTAGAATCCGGCTCCCACACAGCGAAGTCACTCAAGATGCGCAGCAGCAACCTCGGCTGCAACACCTGCTCCCACAAGTAGGACGTAGCCGACTTTCCTGCGATTGGCGGGTTTCCGCCTGCGCCGTCATGTCCCTGATTAAACGGCAGGAACCTCGTCTCGTTGCCATGAAGCGCGGTGGTCATGTACACCTCGTCATTCGACACCGCGAAGTGAACCAGCGCGAGCCCCGGCAGGAGCACGCGGCGATTCTTCGACGGTACACGATCCCTGCGGTATTGCTTCATTGCATGAGTTACGGACTGCGTGTTGTCGGTCTTCAGCTCAAACGTGGCCACCGGAATGCCGTTGACCGTGGCAACGAGATCCAGTGTCTCGCCACTGGTGGTATCAAAGTGAACCTGGCGGATAATACGCAGGCGGTTGTCCTCTGCACGCTTCGCCGCGGACACACTGAGCGGGTTGGCAGGTGGGAATGCCACCATGGGGCCAAAGGCTGCTGAGCGCGCGTTAGTCTGCGCGTACTTAAAGCCCTCGCGCAGGGTGCCCAGCAAGCCTCCACGGATGCGTCCGGTTTGTGCGTCCTTGCGCGTTGCGGATTCGAGCCGCTTGGCAACGTACTCCAGTAGCAACCTTTCCGCATTCTCCCGCGTTGCTTCAGGGGCATCCTGCGGCACGGCCTTGGCGTAGTTCTCTGGGTATTGGGTGGAAAGCCAGTGCAGCACATCAGCCGGGAACAGGCCCAGGCGTGCATCCCAGCCGGTGTCTTTCATTCCCGGCTCATGGATCCAACCGCTGGATTGAAGCGACTCGCAGATGGTCTCTTCCAAGCGTTCTTCGCGCATGATGTCACGTTTAAGCATGAGGTTCGTCCTTGTCGTCGAGTGAAGCAGGAATATCAATCTGGCCGGTCACCGCAGCAGAAATCACCGCGGCGCGACGCTCAGCAAGCAAGTCTCGCAACTTCGTAATGTCCTCCAACATTGAGTCAATCTCGGCGGTCTCACGATCAATCTCGTCCGCAATGCGACGCTGTTCGGTGTAGGAAACATTCAGAATCGGCAGCTCGCGGGCTTTATCAGAGGATAGGCCTGGGATCGTTGCACCATCCGCCAAAATGTCGATCAGTCCCGCGCCATAGTGTGCACGAATCGTGTAGTCGATGAATCGACCACTGGCACCGGCCCAAGGCCGAACCCGAATTACATGGTTCTGGAATCCCCAGCCGGGGAGTTCCTCACGAAGATACACGGAGCGGCCATACCCGGCCCCGCCCTCAACGACCAGCACGTCCCCTGCTTCAAGAGCTAGCTGTTTCAACTCATTAGGGGTAAACCACATCGGCTGATCATCAAGAACTAAGCGGCCATGAGGCTGAATATGCGCAGCACGCACATAGTTGCGTAATATCTCCGACGTGTCCTTTTGGGTCTTCTGAACCGTCTTCCCCAAAGACACATCCGCAACCAGCTTGATACGCGTATAGGTTCCATTCTCAGGAAGTACATGGCGCTGAATTATTGACACACGCCTTTCTTCCAGCAGCCGCTCCATCTCGTCCAAGTCGGCGCGCATACCGTCGATCTCGGCGGTCTCACGGTCGAGGTAGTCAGCGATGTCATGACGCTGCTTTAGGTCTAGACTGGGAAGCGGAAGCCCTAAAACTTGCTCAGAAGAGAGATGCTTGACGGTCGTCGAATACGTGAACTCATTGATGAGTTTTAGCTGGTCAGAGATAGCGTAAGAAATAAATCGAAGATCCTTGCTGTCAGGAGAACGCAGCAGGCACATTCTTTGATTGAGCGCCGCGGGGCCTTTGCCCCAAATTTTGGAATTGAAGTCGCCGTCCATTCCAATAACGAGATCTCCATTTTGAATGACGACATCATCAGGAACTTGTTCTCGGTCAATAAACGTGGTGAACTCGGGATTTTTGATGTCTCGAATTCTAGCGAGGGGTATATCGTTTTCTCGTCGTTCGTTGCTGAAATCATCCGAACTAAAAGGATGACCGTTCACCAAGGTAGCGAGGAAGCGCACACGTGTGGACTTACTCATTACGTCCTCACCTGTCCGAACTTGTCCATTAGTCGGCCTATAACCTCGGCTACGTCGGCATCAATCTCAGCCAACGAGCGTACTGGTTCTGGTTTGTAGAACACGCGCTTAAAGGGGATCTCGTAGCCGATCACGGCCTTGGTCGCGTCCCAGGTGACATCGGGTGCGAAGGGGAGCACCTCGCGCTGCATGTGCTCGTCAATGTCTTCAATAAGCGGCACGCGCTCAGTCATGGTGAATGATGGGTCGAGAACCGGGTTGCCCTTGCGGTCAACTGCGGGCTCTGCGTCTGGGTCGGGGACAGCAATTGCCTTGGAAATGGCATCGATAAGCGTAGCGGGCATTTTAACGCCGTGGTCTTTGGCAGCGGCTTTAAGCATGTTCGGCAAGTCGTTGTAATTTGCATCTGCCACCGCGCGCATTACGTCGGCGTGTTCGTCCACGGCCTGCTTGTGCTCTAGTACCTCGGCAATCGCGTCGTCGGTGACTTTCACGGCTAGGCTTGCTTGCTTGGTTACCTTTACATCGCGGAAGCCCAAGTCATCCGGGGTGAGCACCTTGGACATGTCACTATCAGCAAACTCGTTGTAGGCTTCCAACACCTTGTTACGGTCGGCCTCGCGCATCTCGCGACGCTTATCGCCTAGACCCTTGCTTGGGACAGACCAGCACTCGGAGGCATCGATAAGCTGCACGAACCCCTTGCGGTGGTCTTCTTTGTTGGTATCCAGAATCCAAACATAGGTGGAAATACCCGTGCCGTAGAACATGTTGGTGGGCAGCTGAATAATTGCGTCCACCAGATCGTTTTCTAGCAGCCAGGCGCGGATTTGGTCAGGCCCTGAGCCGGGTCCACCTGTAAACAGTGGTGAGCCGTTGGACACCACTGCGCCACGTCCCCCGGAGCCATTGTCGCCTGCGGGCATGAGCTTGGAAGCCACATGGGCGAGGAATAGCATCTGCCCGTCACCTTTATTGGGTAAGCCGTGGCTAAACCGTGAACCAGGGATCTTGGCCTGCTCTTTCACTGCTGCCTGCTGCACGGACCAGTCGGAGCCGAACGGAGGGTTGGACAGAATGTACTCGAACTGCTCGCCCTCATAGAGATCAGTTAGCAGGGTGTCGCCGTGGCGGATCGCATCCGGTTCTCCGCCTTGAATAAGTAGGTCGGCTTTGCCAATAGCGTAGCCGTGGGGTTGCCCGCAAATCGTGGACACGTAGTGGAGCTACCTAGCGGTTAGGCAGCGATTTTTTCTTCGTTTCTGGTTTGGGTGATGTGATTTTCGAAATCGACAGGGCTGACCATCCCAAGGGCGGAGTGCCGGCGCCGACGGTTGTAGACTACTTCAATCCAGTAAGCCACAGCCTGACGCGCAGTATCGCGGGTTGCCCAGCGTTTCCGGTCGTAGAACTCGGTCTTAAGCGTCGACCAGAACGACTCGGCCATCGCGTTATCGAAACACACCCCAGTGCGCCCTACCGACTGAGCAACCCCTAGGTTGCGGCACACGTCCCAGAGCTGCTCGCTGGTAAATTGTGTTCCCCGGTCAGCGTGAAACACCAGCCCCTCAGGAACATCACTACGCAGTGTATGTGCCATCCGCAGCGCTCGTTCGACCAGGTATGTATCTTGCACGCTATCCATAGCCCAGCCCAGTACCCTGCGGGAATGACCGTCGCGAACTGCGCATAAGTACAACCAGCCCTCGCCGGTGCGCAGGTAGGTAATGTCCGACATCCATACTCGATTGAGCTCGCCGGTATCAAACATGCGCTTTACCAGGTCAGGAAGAGCAGATTTACGCTTAGATTGAATCGTTGTCACCGGCACAAAAGCACGCGGTGAAATCCCTTCAATGCCCATCAGACGCATCCGCTTGGCCACAGTCTTGCGATTCACACTGATCTGGTAGCGCTCACCTAGCTCTGCGGTGATCCGCGGAGCACCATAGACCTCATCGGAGTCTTTCCAAATCTGATGAATCTTGCGATCAACATCATCGTAAAATGATGCACGATCATCCTTACCGGTTAAGCGTTGCTGCTGTATATGGGTCCATTTGTAGTATCCAGACCGAGATACCTTCAACAAGCGTGCCATGCGCTTGATGCTGTAGTTCGCCTTCTCCTGCTGCATTAATTCGAACTTTTCTGCTCGCGTTGCTTTGCGGCGAAGAAGGCTGTCGCTTTTGACAAAAACTCATTATCCATCTTGGCTTCTGCCAGCTCACGACGCAGACGAGCATTCTCAGCACGAAGATCAGCCTCGCTTAATCCATCGGAAGATCCTCGGCGTTGACGCTCATTTTTTACCCATCGGCCTAAAAGACCAGGTGCGACACCAATTTCTTTCGCTACATGAGCAATTGGGCGCTGCGATTCGATTACCAGGTTCGCGGCTTCGCGTCGATACTCAGGTGTGTATTTCTGGCGTTGTTGACTCACAATGAACATCCTCTCTTACGGACACAAGATCCGCACTAATCGGGTGTCCACTAAACGAGGGTAACCTCAGCCGGTGGGCATGAGTTCTTGGCCGGCGAGATTTACTTCAATGTCGGGATTAAGTTCTTTTAGTGCACGTGCTGCGACCAGCAACATACCGCCAGTACCGGCGGTGGGATCGTAAACGGTACGTGAAGCACCTGAAGAGGTTAGTCCAGTGTCATCGGAAGCGAACAGGATATCCACCATGAGGCGAATTGCGTCACGCGGGGTATAGAACGCACCTGCGGCTTTGCCTTTGGTGTTGAACGCGCGGTACATGACGTTCTCGAATAGGTCGCCCATCTGAGCATCAGGAAGCGCCTCGAGAGACATATCAATGGTGGAGAAGTGCTTAATCACCGGCCACAAGCGGCCTGCTTGATCGAGAGTGCTCATCTTCACTCCGAAGTCGAATGCATCCCAGATATCCCGAACAGACTGCGAGAATGCGCCCACGTAGTCCATCAATGAGTCGTAGACATGGTCATCGGTTTCAGCGATGCGAGTGAGATCGAGCTCGGACCTGTTATAGAAGGAAAGTCCAAACTGGGACTGCACTTCCCAGTCCATGTACGCCTCGCTGACGCCGTCGGCGTGCAAGGAGCTTACCAACTTAAGCACCTGGTCTTTGGTCGGCGCCAGAATGCATTCAAGGCGGCGGAGAACTGTCAGTGGCAGGATGTAGTCGCCGTAATCCTCGGGTTCCACGATGGACCGGAGGTACTTATCGGCGGTGTTCCAGACGACAGACTGGTTGAGGTTAGCGGTGCTCAATCTGGGAGTTCTTTCTAGCAAGGCGTGGGGCAGTACCTTTGTAACCTTAGTTCTCCGAAGTAAAGAAGTGGTGGAAGCTCGGGCTTAGATTCCAGAGGATTGAAGGCTCAGGCGATACAGCCAGCAACGACCGTACCGAAGCTCCGACTATTTTCAGCTGAGTTCTTTTCGAAGAATTTCGAATGCTTCAAGATATTGGATCCCCGTTTTTCCTATTTCCCTCGAGACGCACTCGCAAATTGCTTCGATTAGCGCGAATGCGGGAACCAGAGTGTCAGAGGGGCCGAATGCCTCGACGCGGGTGACCAAGGTTGCATCACTGTACGAGGATATAGGGGACATCCATCTATCTGTGGTTAAGATAACCAAGGCGCCTTTTTCCTTGACTAGCCGCGCAATTCGTTCTGAACGTGGACTGTATCTCCGGAAGTCGAAGAAAACCCAAATGTCGTCGGCAGACGTTTGGGATATTAATTCAATAAGGGCAAGATCGGACAATGGTGCTGCTAGTTGGTTACCACGGAAGAGACTGAGCTGAGCAACAAAATGTTGAGCTAGTACCCATGAGAAAGTTCCGCCGTGAGAAACAATGCGGTGCTTTTGATCCGATAGGAGGGTTATGACTTTTTCAATATCGTCTTTTTTGGCGTATTTAAAAGTCGATTCAATTCCGCGTAAAAAAGCTTCGGCTGAATGATTGAGTGTCTGTTCTACTCGGTCATTAGCCAGGCTGGGGAAATCGTCCCCAGCCTGGCTGAGTGGTGAGGCATCTCTTTCAGAAACCTCTTTCATTAGAGCGCTCTGAAATTGCTTAAACCCTTTGAAGCCCATGGTTTGCACAAAGCGAACGATCGTTGCACTGCTGACATTTGCTTGGACAGCAAAGTGCTGGACCGTCTTAAGGCCGACCCAAGGATAGCTGTTTAGCAGACACCTTGCCGCATCCTTTTCTGCTTGTGACAGGGTTGGAAATTTAGCATTGATCTGCTCAGTGATGCTGTAGGACATTATCTTTCCAGTAAGTTATCCGCTGCGGCAATATAGCCAGTGATAAAAGCTTTGGCGACGTGGATAATTGCTTCATCTGGTGGTAAAAATTCGGCATCGTGTAGTGAAGGGGTATCGCCTTCGTTGACCCCCACGAAACACATTAAAGAGGGACAGTTTTCTCCGTAATAGGAAAAATCATCGGCGCCTAGAGAGCGCATCGTATTGGCTAATGGTATGTCAATCTCTGCAGCGTACGACTCAAATTTATTAGCCAAGGAGTCTGCGTTGACCAGGGCTGGTTCGCCGGGAGTATATCTGGTTTCTGCAGAACAGCCTAAGCTCTGTGCCGTAAAAGCGGCGAATTGATTGATCTGGTTTGCAAGTTCGTCATTTGTTTCGATGCTAGTGCTTCTAATCGTTGCGAAGATGCTACCAGTTTGAGGCAAGACGTTTGCGGCTCCTTGTCCGACTGAAATGCTACCGATGCTCACCACAGCTGGGCTCATTGGATCGTTATTCCTACGTACTACCTCGGATAGTCCGAGAGCGATCTGAGCAGTAGGTGTCGCTACGTCGTTGGCTTTGTGAGGATAAGCCCCATGCCCTCCTTTACCGCGCACTCTGATTTCGATTTCGCCTGCCGCAGCGTTGACAAATCCAGAGCCGGCCGCGATTGAGCCGAGTTGAATGGCTGGATGCACATGTGCCCCGATTACATGGCTGACTTTGTGCTTTTCTAATAGACCGGATTCAGAGATATCAAGAGCCCCCGAAGGATAGGTTTCTTCTCTGGGCTGAAGAATTGGGACTAACCCAAAAGGAAGATCGATATTTTTTGCTGCGTTGACGACGCCTGCTAACGCCGCAAGATGAATGTCGTGGCCGCATGCATGCATCTTGTTGGAGGTGGCAGCCCACTCGACGTTTGTATTCTCTTGCACTGGCAAAGCATCCAATTCGCCACGCATTCCGATACTGGGGCCTATCGTTGGACCAATTCGGCCGACTGCGCCAGTCTCTGCAACGGAGTCAAAACTGATGCCCATTTCTTTTAGCATCAGTTCTTTTGTAGGGCCCTCTTCGCCGCTAATTTGCGGATGTTGGTGAATGGTTTTTCTGAGCGCGCTCGATTTGGAAGCAGTTTTCAGGAACTCATTAATCCATTGTTGAGATAGCTTCTTCAAATGCTCGTTCATGTTTCCAGCTCTCCTAATCTACTTCATAAAGTCGTGCTGCGTTTTCGTAGCCGATCATCCGAGCGATTCGGTAGCATTCGTCAAGAGGCCAATTCGCTTCTTCGTGGAAGTTGATTAGAGCCTTAGCTAATCCCTCGCGGAACAATTTCGCCCCTAGATAGTATAGCTCAGGGAGTCCAAACGCATCGGAGCTGAATAGAATCTTTCCGAAAGGACTTAGTTCTAGAGATTCAGCAATTACAGCATTAGCGCGGGCCCCAGTGTAATTAATCGCTAGCCCTACATCGAAGTAGACATGTGGAAACACGTCCGCTAGGTACCCAGCCTCTCGATGGTAAGGGTAGCAGTGTAGCAGAGTAAAGCGCGCGCCAGATCCGATCGATTGCCGAAATAGATTGGTAAGCAACAGTGGATTGCATCGATGAAGGTCCACGTCGTCATCGCCATATCCGATATGGAGCTGAATTACTTGAGCTTTGTCGATTGCGAACCACAGTAGGTGTCGAATGATTGTACTATCCTCGAGTCGAATACTTCCTTCCTGGGCTAGTAATTTAGTCACCGCTTTTGATAGTTCATTCTCGGTTGGACGAGTGAATGGGAAATCTAAACCAACCCGGTACGCGGCAATGGACTTTACTCCTATTGCATTTTTTATTCGAGCCCGCAGAGTGGTGTCGAGTTCTTCGAGAAAGGCAGCCTCCTTTTCGTAGCTTTCCTGATCGCGGATTTTTTCAGCTACTTCTTCGGCGACCCTTTCTAGCCGAACTACTTCATGGACAGTTTTCCCGGTTAGTTGATGTAGTTCGTTAGGGGACGTGATCATATCTGCGGAGTGACCTGTCTCGAGACCAAAAGTCTCGATTCCGGTGGCTTCGAGAAACTTCTTGTTAATGCTTTCTGATGGCATAGATGTTCTCTTCGCCATGTACTCTTCTGGTGAGCAAAATGAGTCCAATCCTAAGACTGGAGCACAGGCGCCTCGAACCTGAAAACCAATTTGGGAATCGAATCGAGTCGTTCCGACGGTTGCTGGGCTAGACGACTCGGAAATGAGTTCTTCAAAGTCGGGGCGCTGAAGTTGTTCAGTAACGGTTCCATGGCAGTGGTGGTCGAACAATGGAAGAGAATCCAATGCATGTAGGAACTCATTGATACTCTTAATAGACATCTGCATACACCTCACATTGCTCTTCGATGCTTTTTTCTTCTAACGTGGCAATTTCATCTCGCTTCACCTTAAGGAAAGTTTCTACCCAAGCCTCGGAGAACCAAGAACGAACAACTTCATTTTCTTCGAAAGCCTTTAGGGCTTCTTCCAAGGTCGATGGCAACGGCTGACCCTCGAAAGAAGAGTCTTTGTCCGAGTCCGCTTCACCTACTACCACCCTTACAGGGTCCAAGTTTTCAACTATCCCAGCCATGCCTGCTCGAATGATAATACCCATCAGGATCCAAGGATTTGCTCCGACGTCTCCACCGCGGAACTCAAAGTGGAATTGTTTGTCAGGCTTTCGATTACCAATTTCGTTAGTTGGGCAGATTCTTACAAGTGCTTCTCGGTTTTGCTCCCCGCAGAAAGCCTGCGCGACGGACCATTTATTTGGTTTCAGGCGGTGATAGCTTACGGTTAGAGGCGCGAACAAGCTAGTCATTGGAGCAGCGTACTTTATAATTCCTGCATTAAACTGGCTAGCAATCTTAGACATCCGCCCCGGTTTGTTTGGATCAAAAGAAATGATCTCACCATTGCGTCCGTAAAGCCCGTAGTGAACGTGCACGCCGGATCCACCCTCGGAGGCGTCTGGGACAGGTGAAAACGTAACCTCACGACCGTAAGCTTTGAAGCAGGTACGCACGATTTCTCTGAGCAGAATTGCACGATCGGCAGCCAAGACTGGATCGGAGGGTTTCATAGTGAGTTCATACTGGTAAGGTGCATACTCGGGAAGCCAACATTCTGGTTCAATTCCAGCTTGCTCTAAGATTTCGAAAATCGTTCCTCCTACAGGCTCTCCGTCTACGAAGTTCGAGAACGAAAATGGGTGAGTGGATTCGGAGGCATTTGTTTCGGTGAACTCGTGTTCAAATGAAGCAGTAAGGGTGAGCCCGTGTTTGTCTTTCAGTTCTTCTACCGCATTTTTTAGAAAGGTACGCGAGCAAGACTCCCATGCCGTTCCATCATTGTTGACTAAGTCAGAAAAGCAGACGTTAAAATCGGGGAGGTTTGGGATTCCCTTTAAGTGAAAAAGGGCATTGGGATCTGCTAGTAGGCGAATGTCACCAGTTGAATCGTAAGGAATACCGCTGACGATGTGACCTAGAGGCCCAATTCCCAGGTTGGCTGGCACCCAACCCACGCTTGTGCCTTCTTTGAAATCCTTTGTGCTTACAGCGCGGCCTTTGGTTCGAGCCGAGATATCGCTTGTTGCGAGGAAAGTAAAGGTGCTTGAGTTTTTGGGGTTAGACATTATTCGATGTCCTCCTTAGTTAGTTTTCTTCCAATTTGGTTAGCTAATCGGGGTTTTGCCAAGACGATTATGAGTCCTAGAAGGCACCAGGCCCCTGAAATCCAAGGGAAGTAGGTGTACGGCGCCTCTTGGCCTACAACTTGAATGAAGTAGACGTAGACTAGATAGCCCACAGCAAGTAGCGGAAAGATGGTTTCCCACCGAGGAATGCTGGAATCTTTTTTTAGAATAAATTTGATAGCCCCTACTGATGCCATGCCATAAGCAACAACCATGCAGAGGGTGGCAATTGTCGCGTACCAATAGTAGATTTCGACGCTGGTCCGCCCAGCAGCTCCAAGTGCGAGAGCCAAAAGCAAACCGATAATGTTAGTGGCCCATACGGAGCTTTTCGGAATAAACGTTTTTGAATCGCGATTTGCGAACGTTGAGGGACCGAAGCCGTCGCGAGCAAGAGTGTGGATGAGCCTGGAGGTGGCGGTACTCGAGCTGAGGAATGCCCCGAATGCAACTGCGAAGGCGATTACTGAAATTAGAACCGAGAACCACTGTCCGATGTACATTGAACCAAGCTGAGTCAAAGTTGAGGACGATTCGGCAAACATAGCTACGCCCTTCTCGTCAGTTCCGAAACCATTGACTTGGGCGAACATGACGAATACGTAGAGAAATCCACCAATGATTACTGCTAGGAGCAATGAGAGTGGAACTGTGCGTTTGGGATTTGCCGTTTCTTCTCCAAGCGATGAACCAGACTCAAACCCTGCCCAGGAAAGGAAAGCGAATACAGATGCCGTCATTACGGCTGACCAAGAATTCCCAGCCGGAGTAAGTGTTTGAAAATCAAGGGAAGTAGAAGCTAAAGAATCTCCTCCGGTCACTTTGACCAATATGACAACGGAAAGGACCACCATCGCTAAGATTCCAACAAAGCCGATCGCAAGCGTCACACGAGCGGCGGCAGATGAGTTTCTTAAATTTAGATAGAGTCCGGCTGTAGAGACAATGATAGGTATGAGAAGCCAAAGGCCAACCGGAGTTTGAGCCCCCAATTCTTGCAACATTGCTTCGAAAAAAACGCTAGAGGCGCCCAAAATGCAAGTAGTCATGAAGACATATGTGCCGAGTAATGCGAAGCCGCTAAAGAATCCAGATTTGGGGCCAATGGTGATACCGGCCAACGCATAAACCGATCCTGCATGTTTAACTCTCTGAAGGAGTCGTACGAAGGCATAGGCAACGAAAAGTGTTCCGGCAAAAGCGATAGCAAATGCGAAAGGAACCGCCTTGCCGACTAGTCCGGCAACTCCGATTCCATTCAAGGACATGGCCATAACTGGTCCCATAAATCCGACAGAAATCGCTGTGACTTCCCAGGTAGAGAGCTTCTTTCTATCGGAGGGGGGGAGAGTTTATTGTAGAGGACCCCATTTTAAAGTTCCTTTCATCAAAAGTGTCCCGTGAAACAAAACATACATTAATATGACATAGGTCGCAATAGATTGTTGTTGTCGGCCACTTAATAGCAGTGTCGTGACTATCTGGTAGCGCTTTAGTGGGTATCCGGTAGCAGCTCACAACGCTCCGGGCGGTACTGGAAGGATTCCGTCATGGCGGATAACCGTGCGGTGAAGACGCAGCTGATACGGCAGCGTTCTTACCGATAGTTTGAAGACCCGCTCGGGTGCTCGCATCACGCGATTTCAGGAGCGAATCATGCATTGCGGAGCCGGGACCTGACCACGGTTCAGCAGGTCGCGGCATCAACGAATGGCGAGTTGGACGAATTCTTCATTGAGAAACGCAGCATTGGGTAAGAAGAATTCGTCCCGATTGACTTTGACGCCGTAGTCAAAACACACACTGGGCACACAGTGCACACACTGCAGGAATTGTAGGCTTGCTACACTCAATCCACCGTCCAGGCGGGTCAGTGTCACTACAGCTACCACCGCCTTCGCCAGCTGATGGGCTCCCATGTCGATGTGGTCGGGCTTACCGCCCGTATCACCGGACCTGACCCCTGATTGGTGGACACGAGGAAACGCGCGTCCAATCAACCTACTGGTTGATTCAAGGTTCAACCGCCTCTGCGATTCAAAGCCAGAGAAGTCGGGGCAAGATATGTATATAGAGAAATTGATCGCCTCGGCTATCCAGTCACTGTGATGACTGGGAAGGAGTAATGACATGAAGGCTTTGTACAGGGCAGCGATTTTCTACCTCGTCTTGGGCTTGGTCGCTGGTTTGTTTTATCGGGAGTTTACGAAGCTACAAGATTTCCCGGAAGGCGAATATACGCAGCTAAGCGTGGCCCACACCCACTTGCTGGCACTGGGCTTCATGCTATTCCTCATCTTGTTGGCGCTGGAAAAGGTCTTTGCACTGTCGCGGTACCGCCAGCTATTCAACTCGTTCTTCTGGCTGTATAACGTGGGCGTGGTGCTCACCGTCGGCATGCAAATTTCGCACGGCATTTTGACGGTGCTGGGCAAGGAATCCAATGAGATGATCTCCGGTATTGCTGGGCTGGGCCACATCTTCATCACGGTGGGGCTGACGGTCTTCCTCGTGAATTTGGGCCGGGCCATCAAGGCGCCAGATGACGGCAGCACCAAAGCTTCGGTGAACGCCTAACTATGACCGAGCGCAGCGCACAAGAAAACGTCACAGCACCTGCTCGCCGCGATTGGATAAGCCTGGCGGTTCTATCCGTCGGACTGGGCATCATTGTTCTAAATGGCACTATCGTCGGCGTGGCATTGCCATCGATCATCACTGACCTGCAGCTCAACTTGACGCAAGCGCAGTGGGCTAACAGCCTCTATGCGGTGTTGTTGGCGGCGCTGCTGCTGTCGACAGGCAAGCTTGCTGATACCTGGGGCCGCAAACGCGCCTTCCTCGCCGGCCTGACGATATTTGTGGCAGGCAGCGTATTGGCGGGATTTTCTACCTCCGCTGCCACGCTGATCTCCGCGCGCGCCGTACAGGCTATCGGCGCCGCGTTCATCATGTCGTCCATGCTTTCGACCGTTAATGCCGTATTCCGGGGCAAGTACCGTGCCGCAGCCTTTGGTGTGCGGAGCGCAGTGATTTCCAGGGCTGCAGCGGTCGGGCCGCTCGTCGGCGGTGCGCTGACGGAATGGGTGTCCTGGTATTCGCGATTATCGAGGGCCCCGACCTGGGCTGGTGGGAGCCCCAATCCTCATTCAGCATCTTTGGCTGGACGTGGTCAGAAAACGCGGCCATTTTGCCGGTTCCGGTGGCGCTCGCGGTTTCGGCCGTGGGCTTCGCGCCGTCAGCCATGGCAATCGGTGCATTCTTCTCCGGTGCAGCCGCCCGCCGCGTCGCGGCACGGTACGGGGCGCCTGGGGCAGTGGTGCAGGCCTTAAGCTAGGGCTTGACCAACGCCGCGCAGCGGTCGCTCGTCGCCGCTACCGCATTCCTTGCGCTGGGCTTTGTCGGTGCACTTCGGATGCGCCGTGCTGCGGGGGAGAAGGGTGCCCCCGCAAACAACGTCGATCTCGGTGCCCGCGTTAATCGCGTCCCGAACTGATTTTCCACCCGCGTGCTGCTTTGCGTTGCTGCCAGAAGTGACGGTAGATACCGGGGACATCGGAAAGCTCAGAATGCGTGCCCAGCTGGCTGACGTGCCCGTGTTCATCCAAGACTACGATTTGATCAGCAGATTTGATTGTATCCAGCTTATGGGCGATAACGATAAAAGTAGACTTCTCCCGTAGCTCGTCCATTGCGGCAAGGATATTTGCCTCATTTTCTGCATCGAGTGCGGAAGTTGCTTCATCAAAGAGGACAATCGGCGCTTGCTTGAGCAGCGCGCGAGCAACAGATACGCGCTGGCGCTCGCCGCCGGACAGAAGCCGTCCCCCTTCACCAACCGGAGTGTGCCACCCTAGCCGGTTCGCAATAGACGTCACGCCTGAAAGATTAGCTGCACGGAAGATTTCCTCATCGCAGGCATCGGGACGACCAACGCGGATATTAGCAATCAGCGAATCATCGAAGAGATAGACGTCCTGAAAGACCATGGATAATCTGGACATTAGCTGTTCGGTTCCAAGCTCGCGGATATCTACGCCGTCAACCATCACCGCCCCGGAATCTACATCCCAGAATCGTGAAATAAGGCGCGCAATTGTGGTCTTTCCGGAGCCGGAAGGACCGACAATGGCGGTAACGGTGCCCGGTTGGGCGTGGAAGGCGACATCGACCAATACCGGCTTATCTCCGTACCCAAACGTGACATCGCGCAGCTCAACACTGCCCGAACCGTCTCCTGTGCGCGGAGTAGTGGGTTCTGGCAGGGAAGGGGCATCGGTGATGAGCTCGGTTTCTGCGAGCGCGATACGGCCTGCGTCTAAACCGACGAAACAAGAGCCCAGCTGCTCAAGCGTGCGGGTAAACCTCAAGCTGATTCCGATGATCGCAATTGTTTCTAGTGGCGATAGGGTGCCTTCAACGGCAAGATCCGCGGAGACCATAATGAGAGCCACGATGAAGATCTGCACTACTATGCCGTTGAGTAGCAAAGCTAATGTGGATACCCATAGCTCGCGTATCCGTGCTTTATGATCGATTTCTAGTGCTTGCTCAAGCGGCGCAAACCCTTGTGATTTTCCCGCCGCGCGCAAGGCCGGCTGGCGGTTAGCAAATTCTACGATGCGCTGGGAGAGCTCTTTACTCGGCCCGAGTGCGCGGTTCGATGCTTTCTCACGAATCCATGCAGCCAACTGCATCACCACGAGCGCCAATGGTGCGATGATTAGAAAGACCAATCCCAACCGCGGATTCCAGAAACACGCTCCAACCAACAGGGTCATAAGTGCTGCACCATCGCGGTACACCATGCCTTGAGTATGTGCAAGAGTCTCGGCCGCCACCATAAAACGATCTGAGACGAGACGAGATAGCCCGCCGGTATTAGCCGGTATGAACCAGCCGAGCGGTAGCGTTGCCAATTTATCGCCCACAGTCGTGTGCGCGGTTCGGATGAAATCCAAGGCCGTGTGGTAAGAGGCCATGGTTGCGAAAAATCGTAGCGCAAAAGCTACGAGCGCAATTGCCAAAAGCGTCCACATCCATGGTGCGATCGTCGTATCCCCATCGAGTGCCTTTGTAAGTGGCACGAGCGTGAGAACGGCGAGGCCGTCAAGCACGCCAACGATAAGCGATAGACAAGCATGCCTTTTATTGAGCTTATGACCTACAGGACTTTGCAGCTTTTTGACACTGCGAGTAAGTAACGGATCACGAAGCCGCGAACTAGCAGGCGTGGTGGCATTAGACATGAGAATTATCCTTCACAGGCTTGAGGCGGATTATTTGGTCTGCGCCTTGGATGGACTCCGGCTTGTGGGCGATGACCAAGACGGTCTTGTCTCTTACGAGTGTGGCCAGAGCCGCTTGAATTTCTGCTTCGCAGTCAGGATCAGTTGCCGCAGTAGCTTCATCCAGGATCAAGATTGGGGCATTGGTAATAATTGCCCGGGCAATAGAAATGCGTTGCTGTTGTCCACCGGATAAAGAGATGTCCTCACCAACAACGGTGTCGAGCCCAGCCGGTAAAGCGCGAATATCAGCAGCTATGTGCGCAGCCTCTGCTGCTTGCCAGATTTCTTCATCGCGAGCTTCTGGGCGTGCAAGGCGAATGTTTTCCCGAATACTCATGCGCAGTAAGTGAGGATCTTGTAAGACGAAAGCCACAGTGCGGTACAAACTGTCGAAAGTGAGATCACGGATATCCACGTTGTTGATAGTGATTGTGCCCGAATCTGGATCCTGGAAACGCGCCAGCATCGTTGCTGCTGTGGATTTGCCAGACCCGGAGGGGCCAATCAATGCCGTGACAGTGCCTGCGTTTAATTGCGCAGAAAAGTCTTGGAGGACTGGTGTGTCTGGGGCGTAGCTAAAGCTGACCTTGTGGAATTCCACCTCCATGTCTTGACTACTGGCATCGAGGCTCTTTGAGCCTTCATTCACGTGGGAAATTGTCATGACTTCATCGAGGCGCAACGCCGCATTGCCAGCGAGCTGGTAAGACCACATCATGCGGCCGACGGTTTGAATCGTGCCTGGGATCACCAGTGCAATCAACGTTGTGGCGATGACTTCAGCAACCGTGACATAGTCCCCGGCTATTAGCAGAGAACCGACTCCTATATTGATAAGGATGAGCACGGGAACCGCCACCACGGATTCTGAAATTGCGCTAACGCGAAGAAGCGGACGTACCCACTCGTAATAGAAGTCAGCGAATTGTTTAGCAGCTTCGCGGTACCGAGCGTGGGCTTTGCCAACGGTGCCAAAAGCCTTGACGACGGAAATACCTTCGGAGAACTCCACTGCAGTGGCAGAAACCTCTCCAAGATAATCGTCCATTTCCGCAGTTTTTGTGCCCATATCTTTCATTGAATACGCCTGGATTGCTAGGAAAATGGGCACAGTGGCAATAGAAAGTAGGCCAAGGCGCCAATCCAAGATAAAGGCATAAACTAGAAGCGCAAGAGGCGTGAAGATTGCGGCAACTTGCTCTACAGGAGCATGGGCTGTCAGGGTGTGCAGAGTTAGCGTATCGTCCTCGACTGCTTTGCGGACTTTGCCGGAATTAGTCTGGCTAAACCAAGACAGCGGTGCTTTCGCAATAGCGGTAATAATTCGGCGCCGGTTGATCCCCACCAGCTTTGCATCAGCGAAGTGGGTGATCGTAAGGGCAAGGAAATAGAAGAATAGCTGGCCCAAAAATGCTGCAAGGAGCCATTTCACAATGGACGCGACGTCATCAGTATTGCCGTCGATTAGAGCATTTCCCAGTGCCACCAACGCGACGTAGGGTGCTACGGCGAGTACCGAGGATATAAGCGCGAGAAACTGTGCGAAGTAGATGGTTGTTTGCACTGGGGCCAGTAGCTTTTTTAGAGCGACTTGGCCGGCTTTTTGTTTTGCGCGAGCCTCTTCTTCCGGTGACGCACCGTGTGATTCTGGTGCGTGGGTTCCGCTTGATTCTGTGGAACTTTGTTTTACCTCAGACATTTCTTTCTCGATTCTTATTGATTTCCGTCATATCGATGATTCTGGTGACTGATTCTTGGATGAATTCGTGGTCATGGGTGATAACGATGACCACTGCGCCGCTTGCTGCAAGAGATCGAAGCAGCGCAGAGATGGATTGCAGTTGGCGCCAGCCCACTCCAGAGGTAGGTTCATCGAAGATGTAGACCTCTGCTTGCTCGGCTTGGGCTGAAGCTATGGCTAAGCGTTGCCGTTGCCCACCGGACAGAGACTGCGGATGCCGTTGGGCCATCTCTTCCAGATCGAGGCGATGGAGAATCTCGTTGACATCGATGTGGTCCCGCTTCTTCTTTGCCAGTCCGAGCGTGACCTCTTCTTCGGTGGTGGCAGCGAATAGCTGGCGGCCAACATCCTGCATCACCATGTACGCGCTGCGCCTCCGAGCTGCTGCTCCTACTCGTTTGCTGTTCAAACGGAGGCTACCGCCGCGTTTGGGAGAGGCAAGACCACAAATGATTCTGGCGAGGGTGGTTTTGCCAACCCCGTTGGGCCCGATTAAGGCGGTGACTTCGCCGCTGGGGAAAAATGCGTGGTCAATGTTTAGCACCTCATGCGTGCCATAAGAAAAACGGATGTTGCTTAACTCGAGTCCGCTCCGCTGGGGATCGGCGTTTTCGGGCGTGGGTGGTGCCGGCACGCTCGCGGGCAGGGGAACGTGGTGTAAGCTGCGTAGCCCCAATTGTTTGCGTTCGGGTTCGTCTAAGGCATAAAACTCTTGCGCGTGGAAACTCCGCGTTATTTTTCCCTGAGTCAAGTAAATAACTTGGTCAGCGATATCTTTTAAGAAAAAGAGGCGATGATCAGCGATAATGATCGTTGTGCCTAATTCCTTCAAGCGGTGTAGCACGCGTGCGAGAATCTCGATGCTTTCCATGGAGAGATTGGACGTGGGTTCATCGAGAAGCACGAGACTGCCCGGAGACACAAGCGCGCATGCGCACGCCACGGTTTGTAATTGTCCACCGGATAATTCTTTGAATCGCCGGCCCCGAAGCTCGTTAATGCCTAGTAACTCGACCGCTGATTGAATCCTAGATTCAATTTCTGTGGGATCCACACCCAGGTTGTCTATCCCGAAGGCTAATTCTGCATTGACGCTTTCAGTGAAAAACTGCGTCCGTGGATTCTGGAATACTGAGGCGCTGAACTCGATGGCGCGGGAGAGCGGTTCCTGCGCAGGGTTAAAGTCCTGGCCATCCTTTGTAATAGTGATGGTACCTAGTAGCTCTCCTGGATTGAAATGGGGGATGAGTCCGTTGATCAACTTGAGTACCGTGGACTTTCCCGATCCGGAATCACCGGTAATCAGTAGGCACTGTCCTGGAGAGACAGAAAAAGACACATCAGATACACCTTGAATGCCTGGCCGAGCGCCCAATGGATATGTAAAAGAAACGTTATGGGCGTTTACACTGGTTGCGACACTGCGTTCGTTCATAAGTGGACCTCCGTGGGAAGCCAGACAGAGGCAACAACGAGGCCCAACCCAGCTATTGCAGTTGCATCGACAAGCTTGAAGGAAAGATCAGCGGTGGTGGTTGGGCGTGTGGGTCCTCCCAATCCGCGGACAAGAGCAGAGGCAGCGAGCTCATCACCAGCGCGGACGACGGCGCCCAACAAGGGGATGATCAGCATCGCGGACGATTGTGTGGGCTGTGTGAACCAGCTTTTTACTCCGGGTTGGAGGCCACGAAGGACCATGGCATCGCGGATGGCTTTGGCTTCTGCCACGATGATCGGCAAAACACGCAGGAATACCGCCGGTGGAATGGTGGCCCAGCCTGGTAAACGCAGGTCCCGCAGTGCTGAGGTCAACGTGGATGGTGTGAGAATGAGCAAGCCGAATGCGCCGATGGACATGCTGATGACAAAACGGCTTAGCCACGAAAAAATTGCCGCCGAAAAAGCGAAAAATGTGGAGCCAGGAAGCTGTAATAGGCCCCAATACCCTAGATAGGATAATGCAAAAGCGCACAGGCAAATAAGACCATAGTGTGGCTTTACTGTAGCTAGTGCGATGGAGCTGAAGGCGATAGAAATCAGCAGTGTCGGTAGGTGGCCGTGGCTGAGAGCTACCGCATTGATTACTAGAACAGAAAGCAGCACGGTCCGTGGATCGATTGAAGATCGACGAAGCACGCCCTGTTTGTCCAAGCTCACAGGAGACCAGCGCTTTCAAAGTGTTTGCGACTGACGCGAACTCCGACCTTTCCTCCGATAAAGCCGACGATGAGCGCACAAATGGCCAGTACTCCAATGGTCCATGGCTGGAAGATATCCGACATAGCATCGGCGTATTCTTGGCCCATTTGGTCTGCGATATCGACGTAGTATGAGTCCGTATCCATAATTAGCGGGATAAAAGGCAAAGAAACCCAGGCACAGAAGACGCCATAGGCAATAGGGAAGGACTTGGCAATCCCGAGGTGGCTTTTTGTGATAATCAAATCCGCGATAAACCCAAGAATTATGCTTCCCAGCAAGGTCCAGAAGTAGTGCCCGGTGAGCATGAATGCTAATCCGTTAATACCGCCGACAAGGGTGAAAGCGCCCATTTTGGGCGTGCGGGCAGCATAAAGCGCTAGCACGATTCCATTTGCGATTGCCGCGATGAACCAGCCAATGAACATGAATTGTGGTCCTGCGAATCCAACCATCCCGGTTACAAAAGTGATTACAAAGTAAAGTGCAGCAAAGATGCCAGCGTTGATGAGATCTCTGGTGTTTAAACGTGCCGTCGACCCACTGGATGAGCTTGTATTCCGTGCGGGCGTAGAGGACTGTTGGGTCATGGTAAACCTCGATTCATAAACAGTAGGGAAAGTAAGGCTTACCTAAAACATATAATACTGTTTATAAGCTATTTCTAGCCGGATCTGAAGATTTACCCTTAATGGGGGCGAATGCAGATAAGCGGTTTTAGGGATCATAAAATAATTACTTATCGATATGGGGAAACTAAGGTGTACCGCCTCTGCATGCTTGGACCGAATGAAATCAGACAGCAAACGGATCGTTATCGGGATTGCTGTTGGCGATGAGCTCAATATGGTTGGTCACTGAGAGTGCTGTTTCTTCACCGAAGAAGTAAGTAATGAAAGCCACCGCCATATCAATTCCTGCCGCCACACCGGATGATGTCCAGAGATTGCCGTCGTGGACCCATCGAGCTTGCTTTTTCCATTCAATTTTCTGGCCGTGCGTTCTAACCCAGTCGAACGCGCTTTTATTGGTGGTAGCGCTGTGGTTTTCTAATAAGCCCGCGGCGGCGAGTAACGCTGACCCAGTACAAACTGAGGTGATGATGTCCGCCGAGCCTGCAATGGCAGCTAGCTGGCGGAGGAATTCTGGATCTTGAACAAGTGAGCGTGTACCGCGTCCTCCTGGCACAAGCAGAGTATCTCCAGAGAAAGATTCAAAACGCATTGTCGGAACTATGCGTACGCCTTGAGCGCTGCTTACCGGGCTGTCATGTTTTGACAGATAGTTGACTTCAAGGCCTGGTGTATTTGCGAGTACTTCTGCGGGGCCAAAAACATCGAGTAACTCGAACCCATCAAAAAGTACGATGCCAATGTTGTGCGGACGCGTCTGGCTCATGACTAAACCGTATCAAAACCGATTTTGACGACCTTAGTGTTTTGGTACGCGGGGTCAATAAGCAGAAGCGTGGAAAAATCTACCCCTCTGATGCAGGTCAGAGGGGTACAAATTGGTGCCCCAGAGAAGATTCGAACTTCCGACACCGGCTTTAGGAGAGCCGTGCTCTATCCCCTGAGCTACTGGGGCGGGGGTGTTGCTTATGCAACTCGGATCATCATAGCAGTGGGGCGCGAGTGCGCCCCAAAAGGCTGCGTGCGCGGCCATTTGTATAGGTTCGGCCAGCAGCCTTAGCTATGAGGTTTAGGCGCCTGCCAGTTCTTCCTGCTTATTGCGCACGGAGGATGCGGGCGGGTTGGTTTCGTGGGTGCCGTCGGAATACAAGACGGTGGGGATGATGCGGTTGCCGTCGTTGACGGACTTGATCCACTCGTTGATGTCATCGGCGTTATCGCCCTCTACGTCCACGAGCTCGTACGGGGTTTCGGTGCGGTCCAAGTTCTTAATGAGCTTGGCGCAAAATGGGCACCAGTCGGCGTAGAAGATGGTGGCATCGGCGTTGGTTTCGGGTGCTTGTACAGTCATTATGCTGCGTCCTTTCTATCGTAAGTTAAAAAGCGGTACTTCATGGGTAGCTCGCTGGCCGGCTGCTCGGGAAGCTCTAAATGCCCCGTGTCAGAGGTGAGCCAGTCCGTGCTGTAGGCCAAGCCGAACGTTTCGGGGATATCCGGGGCAAAGACGGCGTCATCGCCATAGATATCGCCGATGTTTACGCCCATGAGAGTGACCTCGATGCGGTCCACCTGGTCCAAGGCGGCGGTGTAGATTTGGCCACCGCCGATGACCCAGGCATCGGCAAGCGCGGGCAT
This sequence comes from Corynebacterium sp. KPL1824, assembly GCF_000478095.1. NCBI lineage: Bacteria > Bacillati > Actinomycetota > Actinomycetes > Mycobacteriales > Corynebacteriaceae > Corynebacterium > Corynebacterium sp. KPL1824. The sequence continues at coordinate 909,895 of NZ_KI515749.1, forward strand.
CGTTCTGCCCACCGTAGCACCAGTTGACCACGTGCCGGGCGCGCGTGAGGAGAGCACGTAATTCTCCCGGCCGGGCAGGGGGCGGAACTTAGGGTTGAGGGACTCCCAGGTCTTGCGGCCCATAATGACCGGCGCGCCCATGGTGACGTCCTTGAAGTGCTTGAGATCCTCCGGCACGTGCCAGGGCATCTGCGCGCCATCGCCGATGATGCCGTCCAGGGACTGCGCCCAGATTGCGCCGAGCATTAGACCGACACCTGCGCCTTGATGGCCGGGTGCGGGTCGTAGCCCTGCACCTCAAAATCGGCGAAGTCATAGGAGAAGAGGTCCTTCGCCTTGCTGAGCTTGAGCTGCGGGTACTCGCGCGGTTCGCGGGACAGCTGTTCCTGAACCTGCTCCACGTGGTTGTTGTAGATATGGCAATCGCCGCCGGTCCAGATGAGATCGCCCACCTTGAGGCCGGCCTGCTGAGCAAACATGTGGGTCAGCGCCGCATAGGAGGCGATATTGAAGGGAACGCCCAAGAACATATCTGCTGAGCGCTGGTAGACCTGCAGCGACAGCGTGTCATTGGCCACGTAGAGCTGGAAGAGCAGGTGGCAGGGCATAAGCGCCATCTGGTCGAGCTCAGATACATTCCACGCGGAGACCAAGTTGCGGCGCGAGTCAGGGTTATTCTTCAGGGTGTCAAGCGCCTGTTGGATTTGGTCGATGTGGCTCCCATCCGGGGTGGGCCAAGAGCGCCACTGCACGCCGTAGACCGGGCCCAAATCGCCATTCTCATCGGCCCACTCGTTCCAAATGCGCACGTTATTATCCTGCAGGAATTTCACATTGGAATCGCCGCGCAGGAACCACAGCAGCTCGCCGATGACCCCGTGAAAGTAGACCTTTTTCGTGGTCAGCAGCGGGAAAGATTCTGCCAGGTTATAGCGCAGTTGTGCGCCGAAAATGGAGCGCGTGCCGGTGCCGGTGCGATCGCCTTTGGCCGTGCCCTCTTCGAGGACGCGGCGGAGGAGATCCTCATATGGGGTATTGATAGTGGCACTAGAGGCGGTGGACGTATCACTCATGGTGCCCAAGTGTAGAACGTTAGAAAGCCATTGGGATAGTCGGAAAATCTATTTCTTGTTGGTGCTGGTAGCGGGACTGTCTGCTCGAAGGGTTTCGCGGATCGCTTGCTCGATCGGGGTAGCTTCCCACTGGGCGTCGGCACCACTCAAGATGGAGGGGCGCTCCCACAGATAGCGCATCTCCAACAGTCCATGAAGATCGGAGTTAAAGAGCCCGCCTAGCCTGATCATCCACGGACGCAGCGTTATGGGCGAGTGTCGGCAGCCTGCGAGGCATGCGAACTCCGCCTGGGTGATTGCAGGGGCGCAGGGCGCAGAAATAATAGGTGGCCTGGTGGGGGCAAGGATGGCATCGGCAAGCGCACGGCCAAAGTCCGGAAGGTAGGTAACCGAATGCGTGGTATGCGCGTTGAAGAGTGCGAGGGGAATGCGTTTGCCGATGATCAGTTGGTGATACACGCACCCCGGACCAGAATCCGGGCCAAATAGGTCAGCGGCCACCACCGATACGGCGCGGGCAGGTGAGGCGAGGCGTGTATTGATGAGCGCAGCGCGCACGCCGGGTTTTCCTTGTGTGGATTTGTTTAAAGGGGTATCTGGTGAAACCGTTTCGTAGGCTGGATCGAATCCGTAGATGGATTCTGGGAATACTATGGGGATATCGCATTCGGCGGCGACGTGGAGGGCTGTGTCCTCAGCGGGGATGAGGAGCGTGCGCCATGCCTCGGCGTTATAAGCGGCGTGGATGCAGTGGACAATGCCGTCGACGTCTGCGGGATAGGACTCTTTTTGGGTGGCATCGCCGGTGATGTGCTGTACGTGTGGGCCTAGGTCGAGTGTGGAACCGTGGCGGCTCATGATGATGCATTCATAGCCTCGGGCGGTGAGTTCGCGGGCAACCGCACGGCCAACGGGTCCAGCGCCAGTGATGAGGTATTTCATTATCCGGAGTCCTATTCATATTAGTGACTAGTGCTCTCTAAAAATATAGGGCGGGGTCCTTGAAAGCAAGAGTAGTGCTCTCTTTTGTGAGTTGCTATAGTTTGCTCATGGCACAAACCCCACGCGAGCGCGCCCGAGAGCAGACGATGACCCGCATCATCGAGCTGGGACGGCAGCAACTAGCTAGTGGTGGTGTAGAGGCGCTGAACCTACGGGCCATAGCCCGTGAGCTAGGAATCGTCCCTTCTGGTATTTACCGCTACGTACCGGATAGGGCGAGCCTTATTACTCTCCTCATTGTTGATGCTTTTGACTCCCTTGATGGGGCAGTGGTGCGGCGCGATGATCCGAGTGCGCAACCGCGTGAGCGATTCATTGGCCTCGTAGGTGCGATGAGGCAGTGGGCCCTTGAATTTCCGCAACGGTGGGGGCTGATTTACGGCACCCCGATTGTGGGCTATCAAGCGCCAGCTGCCGAGACGATAGCAGCGGGTACCAAAGTTAGCCGCCGCCTCGCCGCCTTGCTAGAACAGTCTACGGTCGCGTCGTTGGGGCAGCGATCGCGCCAACTGGATGCAGATATGGAGGCAGCCGCGAAAGATATGGGCTCCGAGCTCAGCGCGGACGCCATGGAAATGGCGTTGGAGGCTTGGGTGAGGATCATCGGGCTGATCAACGCCGAGGTTTTCGGCTACCTAGGGCGCGATACGCTGAGCGAGTTCGCTGAGTTCCATGCCCGCGCTGTGTCGCGGCTCGCCGATGAGTTAGGGCTCTAAAATCCGCCATTCTCCTCGGCAAAGGCCGCGGCGTGCTCTAGAATCTCGTCTTTGAGCTCGGGGCGGCAGATGAGCAGATCGGGGATGAAGGTGTCCTCGTTATTGAAGGTGATGGGGCTGCCGTCGAGGCGAGAGCAGTGCAGGCCGGCTGCCATGGCGACGCCTACCGGGGCGGCCTGATCCCATTCGTATTGGCCGCCGGCGTGAATATAACCGTCATAATCACCCAGCAGCACGTGCATGGCCTTGGCGCCGGCGGAGCCGACGCCCTCGGTTTCATAGCCCATCTTTTCCGCGATGTAGCCGGCCACCTTGGGCGGGCGGTTGCGAGAGATGACGAATTTCTTGGATAGCGGGCCGGCGACGGCGCGCACATCGGAGGACTTGAAGGTTACGCCGTAGTCTGGCAGTCCCACCGCGGCGTGGACTGGGGTGCCGTCCTCAACGAGGGCGATGTGTACTGCCCAGTCCTGGCGGCCGGTGGCGAATTCTTTGGTGCCGTCAAGCGGGTCCACGATCCAGACACGCTTCTTTTTTAACCGGGCAAGGTCATCGGAAGCCTCTTCAGAAAGCACGCCATCGCCGGGCCGGTGCTGTTCTAATACGCGGGCGATCCATTCTTGGGCGGCGTCATCGCCGGCATCGCCAAGCGAAAGGCCCCGTAGCAGGCCACCATTGCGCACACCCTTTAAAATCTCGCCGCAGCCTTGGGCGAGCGAATTGGTCAGGCGGGAATCAGAAATCTCGACGGTCATGGTGCCCACATTACAACGGGGACTAGAGTGTGGTCATGCCAGAAAACATCCTCGAGCGCTTTCGCCCCCAAGTGGCGCGGTGGTTCCAGGACGTTTTTGCCGCTCCCACCGCAGTACAAGCCCAGGCCTGGGACAAGATTTCCCGCGGGGATCACGCCCTGATGGTTGCCCCCACCGGTTCTGGTAAGACGCTCGCGGCGTTTTTATGGGCGCTAAATAACCTGGTAGAACGCGAAGGACAACTGGCCCTGCCGGTAGGAAACGCCGCAGGCTCCGCAACGGGCGTGCGGGTGTTGTATATATCGCCGCTCAAGGCGCTGGGCGTGGACGTGGAAAATAACCTGCGGGCCCCGCTGACCGGCATTGCGCGCACCGCGGAAAAGCTGGGGCTGGAGACGCCGAATATTTCCGTGGGCGTGCGCTCTGGCGATACACCCTCAGCAGAGCGCTCCCGACAGGTGCGCAAGCCACCGGATATCCTCATTACCACCCCGGAATCGGCGTATTTGATGCTGACCTCAAAGGCGGCGGGGATTTTGAAAACCGTCGATACCGTCATCATCGATGAAATCCACGCGCTGGCCGGCACCAAGCGCGGCGCGCACCTCGCCCTGACGCTGGAGCGCCTGCAAGAAATTGCGGGTGATTTTCAGCGCATTGGGCTTTCTGCCACGGTGCGCCCGCTTTCGGCCGTCTCGGATTTCTTGGGTGGCAATCGCCCAGTGGAAATCGTGGCGCCGGAGGCCCACAAGAAGTGGGACCTGGATGTGCGCGTGCCGGTAGAGGATATGTCGGATCTTCCCACGCCGGAGGCGGGCTCGACCATCGGGGAGCTCACCGTCGATGATGCCATTGGCATTACCGGCGGGCCGGAAGGCAGCGGGGACGGTGTGGAGGACTTCGTCGGGGAAGAAGACACCGCGCTGCCCACCGCGAACTCCATCTGGCCGTTTATTACCCAGGACCTCTACGCGGACATCATGGCGCATCGCTCCACGCTGGTCTTTGTGAACTCGCGGCGCAGTGCTGAGCGCCTGACCAGCCGGCTTAACGAGCTATACGCGCAGGAATATGACCCGGATTCGCTCTCGCCGGAAACTCGGCGCGATCCCGCCCAGCTGATGGCGCATTCGCACGTTGCGGGCAAGGCGCCGGCGGTCATCGCACGGGCGCACCACGGCTCGGTGTCCAAGGACGAGCGCGCCATGACGGAAACGATGCTAAAGGAAGGCACGCTGAAGGCCGTGGTGGCCACGAGCTCGCTGGAGCTGGGCATTGACATGGGCGCGGTGGATTTGGTGGTGCAGGTAGAATCGCCGCCCTCGGTGGCCTCAGGCCTGCAGCGCGTGGGCCGCGCCGGGCACCATGTGGGCGCGGTATCGCACGGCGCGTTTTATCCCAAGCACCGCGCGGACCTGGTGCAATCGACGCTAACGGTTGCGCGCATGCGCGGCGGGATGATCGAGAAGATGCATACCCCGCGCAATCCGCTGGACGTGCTCGCGCAGCAGACCGTGGCGGCGGTGGCCGCAGCGGGCGAGGAAGGCTTAAGCGCGGATGACTGGTATGACATCGTCAAGCGCAGCCATCCTTACCGCGAACTGGCCCGCGAGGTTTATGATTCCGTCATCGATCTGGTCAGCGGCGTGTACCCATCCACGGATTTTGCGGAGCTAAAACCCCGCGTGGTCTATGACCGCGTATCCGGCGTGATGACCCCGCGGCCGGGGGCGCAGCGCGTGGCCGTGACCAGTGGTGGCACCATCCCGGATAGGGGAATGTTTGGCGTCTTCCTCTATAGCGGTGGGGAATCCGGGAAGGCCCCGCGCCGGGTGGGCGAGCTCGATGAGGAGATGGTTTATGAATCCCGCGTGGGCGATGTCTTTACCCTGGGCGCGACCAGCTGGCGCATCGAGGAGATTACCCGCGACCAAGTCCTAGTCACGCCCGCGCCGGGGCATACGGGCCGGCTACCATTTTGGAATGGCGATGGCGCCGGGCGCCCCTATGAGCTGGGCCAGGCCTTGGGCGAGTACCGCCGCGAGGTAAATACGGACCCGAGCATTATCGCGGATGCTGATGAGAATGCCCGCAGCAATATCTTGTCCTACCTGCGCGAACAGCAGGAGGCCACCGGGGTTATTCCGGATGAAAAGACGCTCGTGCTCGAGCGCTTCAAGGATGAGCTGGGGGACTGGCGCGTGGTGCTGCACACGCCCTTTGGCCGGCCGGTCAACTCCGCCTGGGCCTTGGCGGTAGGCGCGCGGGTGGGCGAGCGCACCGGCATGGACCCGCAGGCGGTGGCCGGCGATGATGGCATCGTGCTGCGCCTGCCCGAGGGCGAGGCCGATCCCGATGGCACCATTTTTGCCTTCGACGCCGACGATATTGCCGATGTCGTGGCCGAGCAGGTGGGCAATTCCGCCCTTTTTGCCTCCCGCTTCCGCGAGTGCGCGGCCCGCGCGCTGCTTTTGCCCCGCCGCAATCCCGGCAAGCGCGCCCCGCTATGGCAGCAGCGCCAGCGCGCCGAACAGCTTTTGGATGTTGCCCGCAAGTACCCGTCCTTTCCCATTATTTTGGAAACGGTGCGCGAGTGCGTGCAGGACGTTTACGATGTCCCGGCGCTGCAGGAGGTCATGCGCGATTTGGGGCACCGCCGCGTGCGCATCGCGGAGGTCACCACGGATCAGCCTTCGCCCTTTGCCTCCTCGATGCTTTTTAATTACACCGGCGCCTTCATGTACGAGGGCGATTCCCCGCTGGCGGAAAAGCGGGCGGCGGCCCTCGCCCTTGACCCAGCGCTCTTGGCCAAGCTGCTGGGCACGGTGGAGCTGCGCGAGCTCTTGGATCCCGCGATCATCGATGAGGTCCATACCCAGCTGCAGCGCACCGCACCCTCGCGCCGGGCGCGCACCACCGAGGAGTTCGCGGATCTCTTGCGGGTGCTCGGGCCCATCCCGGTAGAAGAGCTGGGCGCGCATACGGATGTGCCCCTTGCCGCCCTGGAGAGCTTGGGCACGCGGATTATGCGGGTGCGCATCGGCGGGCGCGAGCACCTTGCCCAGTCCCAGGATGCGGCGCTGCTTCGCGATGCCCTCGGTGTCCCCATTCCTCCCGGCATCCCCGCCCAGGTCGCCACGCTTGCCGATGCCCTCCCACAGCTCGTAAGCCGCTGGGCGCGCACCCGCGGCCCGTTCGTGCTCGCGGACTTAACCGCTGCCTTCGGCATTTCCGTCTCCGCTGCATATACCACCCTGGCCGGGTTGGATTCGATCGTGGAGGGCCACTACCGGCAGGGCGTAGAGGAGCAGGAGTACTGCGCCGCCGAGGTGCTAAAGACCATTCGCTCGCGCTCGCTTGCTGCCGCGCGCGCGGATACCGAGCCGGTCTCCGGTGCCACCTTCGCCCGCTTCCTCCCGGAATGGCACGGCATCGCGCCCGCAGGGAAGCGGCCCGCGCTGCGCGGTGCCGATGGAGTATTTTCTGCTATCGAGCAGCTCGCCGGGGTGCGCCTGCCGGCCTCTGCCTGGGAATCCATCATTTTGCCCGCCCGCGTGGGGGATTATTCGCCCCGCATGCTAGATGAGCTAACCGCCAATGGCGAGGTGATGATCGTCGGCGCCGGAAAGGCCGGGGCCGTCGACCCGTGGGTGATGCTGCTGCCTACCGATTACGCCGCCCAGCTCGCCCCCGAAACCGATCCGGAGGGCGTGAGCATGCTGCAGCGGGCCATTTTAAGCGTGCTCGAGCGCGGCGGCGGCTTCCTCTTTTCTGATATCGCTGCTGAGGTTCCCGGTACCGCCGAGGAGACCCGCGAGGCGCTCTGGCAGCTGGTGGAAATGGGCCTGGCTAGCCCGGATTCCTTTGCGCCCATCCGCACGCGCTTATCGTCAGGCGGGCGAGGGGCATCCCGCGCGGGCCGCGGTTCTACCGCCCACCGCTCCAAGCGGCGCCCCACGCGCTCGCGGCTGCGCATGGGCCGCACCTCGTTCGCCCAGACCCAGAATGCTAACGGCGGAGCCGGCCAGACCCCGCCTGATATGCTCGGCCGCTGGTCGCTGGCGGTGCCCGCCGCCCAAGACGCCACCTCGCGCTCTGTGGCGCACGGTGAGGCCTGGTTGGATCGCTACGGTGTGGTCACCCGCGGTTCCGTGGTGGCAGAAGACGTCCTTGGTGGCTTCGCCCTGGCCTATAAGGTCCTGTCCGGCTTTGAGGAATCCGGCAAGGCCATGCGCGGCTATGTCATCGAGGATCTCGGCGCCGCGCAGTTTTCCACCCCGGCCATTATCGATCGCCTCCGCGGCCTGGCGGATTCCCCCGATGTCACCGGCTGGCCGTCCGGCACCACTGATCCAGAAACCTTCGTACTCGCCGCCGTGGATCCCGCCAACCCCTACGGCGCGGCGTTGCCGTGGCCGCAGCGCGATGGAGCCGATGGCAAGGCTACCGGCGGGCCGGCCCGCTCCGCCGGAGCACTGGTCGTGCTGTGTGATGGCCTCCCCATAGCCCACCTCACCCGCGGCGGCAAGACCCTGACCACGTTTATCGATGCGCTGCCCGATGGACTCGAGACCACCGACGTCTACGCCCGCCTCCTGTCCGCGCTCGTAGAACTCATCGCCGCCGGGCACATTTCGCCGCTGGTGATTGAAAAGTGCAATGGCAACCCCATCCACCACACCCCAGCGGCTAATATCCTGCGCTCGCTGGGGGCCGGAATCACCCCGAAGGGCGTGCGCATTGTCGGTCGCGCCGCGCCGCCGCGCACCCCGCAGGCACCGCGCGGCGGGCAACGCGCCGGGCGGCGTGCCTCCGAGGCTATTGAGGAACTCAGCTTCGACGATCCGCCTCCGCCGCCTCGCAATTCCGGTGGCTTCCGCCCGCGCGGTGGATACCGTCGCTAGCCCTATTCGCCCGCAGGTGTATTTTGGTGGGGCCACTGTGTCTGAGTCCGACGGAAGGAGGCCATTCCCATGCCCGAAGGCGATTCCGTCCTACAACTTTCGCGCCGCCTGCAGTTTATGACCGGGCGCGAGGTCACCGGCTGTTCCGTGCGCGTGCCGCAGCACGCCACCGTTGACCTAACCGGCACCATCTGTGAGCGCGTGTGGCCCTATGGCAAGCACCTCTTCATGCAATTCGACCAGACCATCGTGCATACCCACCTAAAGATGGAGGGCACCTGGGCTATCCACTATGTCGGCGACCGCTGGCGCAAGCCCGGCCATAGCGCGCGCATCGTGCTGCAACTGTCCCATTCACCGCGCGATATTGAGCTCGTAGGCCACTGGTTGGGCTTTGTCGATATCTTCGATGCGGATCAGTACTTTAGCCGCATCAACCACCTTGGCCCGGATATCTTGGACCCCGACTGGGATCGCGAAGAGGCGGTGCGCCGTTTGCGCGCGCGACCCGAGCGCAGCATCGGCACGGCGCTTTTGGACCAGAAGGTTGTGGCGGGCATTGGCAATGAATACCGCGCTGAAATCTGCTTCCTCGCCGGCGTTCACCCGGCCACCCCAGTGGCAGAGGTGGATGTGGAGCAGGTAGTGGACATCGGCAAGCGCATCATGTGGACCAACCGGAACTCGCCCATCCGAGTGACCACCGGCGTGCGCCGCGCCGGGGAGACCACCTATGTCTTTGGGCGCAACCGCAAGCGCTGTCGGCGCTGCGGCACCATTATTCAGAAAGATTCCCTGGGCGGCGTTGACCGCGGCGGGGATGAGGGCGAATTAGAGCGCATCATCTGGTTCTGCCCGCACTGCCAGCCGCTCTAAGGTTCCTTTACGCTTTTCGCGCTAAGCTGGCGGGCATGCGATCACTACTAAATCTTGTATTTAATATCATCTGGTTACTCTCCGGCGGCATCGTTCTTGCGCTGGGCTACTTCCTCTTCGGCATCATCGCCTGCATCTTCATCGTGACGATTCCGGCGGGCGTGGCCTCGTTCCGCATGGGCCAGTTCGCGCTGTGGCCATTCGGCCGCTCCGTGGTGGAGCCCCGCAAGGGCACCGGCGGGATGTCTGGCATCTCCAATGTCATTTGGTTCGTCATCGCTGGTCTGTGGCTATCCATCGGCCACGTCGTTACCGCCGTCATCCAGGCGATTACCATCATCGGTATCCCCGTTGCCTGGGCCAACCTCAAGATGATTCCAGTGACCTGCTTCCCCTTCGGACGCAAGGTTGTTAGCTCGAAGAGCATCCCGGCCGGCTGGCAGCCCATGGTGAAGCTGTAAATTCACCTAGTTTGAAAGCGCCTGGCCCGAAGCGACATGTTGCTTCGCGGCTGGGCGCTTTAGTGATCTGTGGTGCTTAGGCACGAATATGTCCAAAACAACCGCGTTTGTCTGAATTTGAGGGCAGATTTTTTAAGAACGCGGTTGTTTTGGACACTTTTACGCTAGAGCCTGGGGCGCATGACCCGGGCACGGGCCGGAGCTAACGGTTGGCGCGGTACCAGCCGATGAGCTTATCGGTGGACTGGTCGCCGGAATCTACCTCTTGGCTGCCGGAGACGGCGGGGGCCAAGTCATTGGCCTGCTGCTTGCCCAGCTCCACGCCCCATTGGTCGAAGGAGTTGATATCCCAGATGATGCCTTGGGTAAAGACGATGTGCTCGTAGAGCGCGATGAGCGCGCCCAGGGTGGAGGGGGTAAGCTCCTCGGCCATAATCGTGGTGGTGGGGCGGTTGCCCGGCATGACCTTGTGCGGCACGAGGTCTTCCTCAACGCCTTCGGTAGCGATTTCTTCTGCCGTCTTGCCAAAGGCCAACACCTTGGTTTGGGCGAAGAAATTACCCATGAGCAGGTCATGCATCGAGCCGGTGCCGTCCGCGGTGGGGAAGTCCTCCTTGGGGCGGGCAAAGCCGATGAAGTCCGCTGGGATGAGGCGGGTGCCCTGGTGCATGAGTTGGTAAAAGGCGTGCTGGCCGTTGGTGCCCGGCTCGCCCCAGTAGATTTCGCCGGTCTGCCCAGTGGTCACTGCGGTGCCATCGCGGCGCACGGACTTGCCGTTGGATTCCATGGTCAGCTGCTGCAGGTAGGCCGGGAAGCGGCCGAGGTCCTGCGAGTAGGGCAGCACGGCGTGGGTTTGGGCGCCGAAGAAATTGGTGTACCAGATGCCCAGCAAGCCCATGAGTACGGGCACATTGCGCTCTAGCGGGGTGGTGCGGAAGTGCTCATCCATGGCGTGGAAGCCTTCCAACAAGCGCATGAAGTCCATCGGGCCAATGGTGCACATCAAAGATAGGCCAATGGCGGAATCGAGGGAGTAGCGCCCGCCCACCCAATTCCAGAACGGGAACATATTATCCGTATCGATGCCGAATTTCTCCACCTGCTCCGCATTGGTAGATACGGCCACGAAGTGCTTGGCTACGGCGGATTCATCGCCATCGAATTGTTCGATGAGCCAACGGCGGGCCGCGTGGGAATTGGTCAGGGTTTCCTGGGTGGTAAAGGTCTTGGAGGAGACGATAAAGAGGGTGGAGCCGGCATCGAGCCCGTCCAAGGTGGCGGCCATATCGGCGGGATCCACGTTGGAGACGAACTCCGCGGAAATGCCGGCCACCTCATAAGAGCGCAGGGCTTGTGCGGCCATGGCGGGGCCGAGATCGGAACCGCCGATGCCGATATTGACCACCTTTTTGATGGTGTGGCCGGTGTGCCCCAACCAGGAACCGGAGCGCAGGGCGGTGGCGAAATCGCGCATGCGGCCCAAAACCTCGTGGACATCGGCGGCGACATCTTGGCCATCGACGTGCAGGTCATCTTCTACCGGCAGGCGCAGCGCGGTGTGCAGCACGGCGCGATCCTCGGTGTTGTTGAGGTGCTCGCCTGCAAACATGGCATCGCGCCGGCCTTCCACGTCGGCGGCGCGGGCTACCTCGACCAGGTGCTGGAGGACGTCTTCATCGATGAGGTTTTTGGATAAATCCATGTGCAGGCCTGCGGCGTCGAAGGTGTAGTTCTCGGCGCGGTTCGCGTCTGTGGCGAAGAGATCGCGCAGGAGCATGTCCTGCTTATCTTCAAATACCTTGACCAGGTCTTTCCACTGGGGCGATGCGGTGATATCCATGGCAATTGGCCTTTCTGGCGACGAGCGCATTGGCAATGTGTACCCCTCCCACCGTAGTCGAGAATGAGTGCCAACGGCACCGCGAAAAGTGTGGCATTTAGAGCATGAGCGCGCCCGCCCAGCCGGCGATTAGAAGTGGGATATTGAAGTGGATAAAGGTGGGGATGACGGAGTCACGGATGTGATCGTGTTGGCCATCGGCGCCGAGGCCGGCGGTGGGGCCGAGGGTGGAATCGGAGGCGGGGGAGCCGGCATCGCCAAGCGCGCCTGCCGTACCAATGAGCGCCACCGTGGCCGCGGGGCTAAAGCCGAGCGAGGCGCACAGGGGAACGTAGATAACGGAGATAATCGGCAGGGTGGAAAAAGACGAGCCGATGCCCATGGTGACCACCAGGCCCACCAAGAGCATGGCGCCTGCGGAGAGGAACTTATTGGTGCCAAAGAGGTTGGCGGTGGCATCGACAAGCGGGCCGACTTCCTCCGTCGCCGTCATGACTGAGGCAAAGCCCTGCGCGGTGATCATGATAAAGCCGATAAGGGCCATCATTTTCATGCCGTTGGTAAATACGTCATCGGCGTGCTTCCAATCCACCGCGCCGGAAATGAGCAAGATGCCCAGGCCGGTCAGGGCGCCGACGAGCAGGCCATCGGACTCGAAATCGAGCGCCTGCATGATGATTTGGACGGCGAAGGTGGCGATAATCGCCAGGATGGAAACCCAGATTTTATACCGCGAGGGCGTTTCCTGGTGCTCTTCGGCGGCAATGGGCCGGTCCTCGTACTCGCGTGGGGCGCGGTAGCTGAAAAAGATGGCGATGAGCAGGCCGGCGAGCATGCCCAGGGCCGGGATGGCCATGACCTGCATAATATTGATAGTGGAGGTATCCAGACCCGCCTCTTCAATATTGAAGAGCAAAATATCGTTCAAATAGATGGACCCGAAGCCCACCGGAATGAACATGTAGGTGGTGATAAGGCCGAAGGTCAGGCACGTGGTGATAAGGCGGCGATCCAGCTTGAGCTTATTCATCACCGCCAATAGCGGCGGGACAAGCAGCGGGATGAAGGCAATGTGGACGGGGATGAGGTTCTGGCTCATCACGGCCATGGCGATAAGGCCAAGAACGAGCATCCACTTGGTGGTGGCCGCGGCCTTGGGATCTAATTCGCCGGTGCCGCCGAGCTTGGCGATGAGAAAGTTGGCCAAGATCTGCGGCAGCCCGGCGGAGGCAACACCCATCGCGAAGGCGCCCAAGAGGGCATAACTTAAGGCAATCTTGGCGCCGCCGCCGAGCCCGTCCTGGAAGGCAACCATGGTGGCATCCAGGCCCATGCCGGATATAAGGCCGCCGACTATCGCGCCGATGAAAAGCGCCACCACCACGTGCACGCGCAGGAGGGCAAGCGCGAGCATGACGATGACGGCGATGAGTACTGCGTTCATGCCCCGAAAGCGTACTGCATAGTATGGGTGAGCTCGTAATTAATCCGAGGGGTTGAGTGGTGGCTTTAGCCCAGGCGGCCGCGCCCCATGCGCAGCAGGGCAGAGGCGATGGTGGGGCCTTCCTCGCCAAGCTCCGCGCGGAACTCATTGAGGATGGCGATCTCGCGGGTGTGCACCAAGCGCGTGCCGCCGGAGCTCATGCGGGTGCGACCCACCGCGCGGGAGACCTCGGTGCGGCGCTTGACGGCATCCAAGATGATTTGGTCAAGGCGGTTGATTTCCTCGCGATACTGCTGGATTTCCGCATCAGATAGGGGATCATCCGTGCCGGTGGGCGTGCGGATATCCAAGCCATTGTCAACGATGGATTCATTATCTTCAGCGGTCATGGTCCCTTATTGTGCCACTTGGTCGGGTATTTAGAAAGCGCAGGGTATGCCGCAAATACGGGCCATGTCCGGTGGGGCTAGTAGGTTGGTAGGCATTATGACGAATAACTCTCCATTTAGCCCAACTTCTACCCCGCGCGAACCCGTATCCGGTGCTGCTTCCCGCGGCGGCTTCGCCCCTAGCCAGCCCGAGCCGCAGAACCCCTTTGGCAGCACGCCAAGGCCCGCGGAATCCGATCCTTTAACCCAAGGTTTGAATCCACAGCAATTAGAGGCGGTCACCCATACCGGCAGGCCCCTGCTGATTGTCGCCGGCGCGGGTTCTGGCAAGACCGCGGTACTTACCCGCCGCATCGCGTACCTCATGCGCCACCGCGGGGTAAACCCGTGGGAAATCCTCGCCATTACCTTTACCAATAAGGCCGCCGCAGAGATGAAGGAGCGCGTGGGTTCCCTGGTCGGTCCGGTGGCCGAGCGCATGTGGGTATCCACCTTCCACTCCATCTGCGTGCGCATCCTGCGCCAGAACGCCCAGCTCGTGCCGGGGCTTAATACCAACTTCACCATTTATGATGGCGACGATGCCCGCAGGCTTCTATCCATGATTGCCAAGTACATGCAGCTGGATCTGAAGAAATACACCCCGCGCGTGCTGGCCAACCAGATCTCCAACCACAAAAACGAGCTCGTGGGCCCGGCCGAGGCAGCCGACAAGGCGCAGCAGACCAAGAACCCCTTTGAGACCACCGTGGCGGATGTCTACGCCGAGTACCAGCGCCGCCTGCGCGCGGCCAATGCGGTGGACTTTGATGACCTCATTGGGGAAGTAGTGCGCATTTTCACCGAGCACAAGCAGGTAGTGGAGTTTTATCGCCGGCGGTTTAAGCACGTGCTCATTGATGAGTACCAGGACACCAACCACGCCCAGTACGCGCTGGTAGCAGCGCTCGTGGGCAAGGGCGAGCTGGGTCCTGATGCCCCAGAGTTGTGCGTGGTGGGTGATTCCGATCAGTCCATTTATGCCTTCCGCGGCGCCACCATCCGCAATATCGAGGAATTCGAGCGCGATTACCCGCAAGCGCACACCATCTTATTGGAGCAAAACTACCGCTCCACGCAGACCATCTTGAACGCGGCTAATGCCGTGATTGCGAAAAACGAGAACCGCCGGGAGAAAAACCTGTGGACCGCGCATGGCGATGGCGAATCCATCGTGGGGTACGTGGCGGATAACGAGCACGATGAAGCCCGCTTTATCGCTGCAGAGATCGACGCGCTGGCGGATAAGGGCCACAGCTATTCCGATATCGCCGTGATGTACCGGACCAATAATTCCTCCCGCGCGCTGGAGGATATCTTCATTCGCTCCGGCATTCCCTATAAGGTCGTGGGCGGGACGCGCTTTTACGAACGCCGCGAAATCCGCGATATGGTGGCCTACCTGCGCATTATGGATAACCCCGACGATACGGTGAGCCTGCGCCGCATCATCAATGTTCCCAAGCGCGCCATCGGCGATAAGGCCCAGGGCCAGATTGCCCTGCACGCGGAAAACCAGGGGATAAGCTTTGGCAAGGCGCTTGCCGATGTCCCCCGGGGCGACGTCCCCGGCCTTGGTACCCGCGCCGTCAATGCCGTTACCAAGTTCAACGACATGATGGAGGGCATCCGCGCACAAATCCCCGGCATGCGCGATGAGGTGACCGGCCAGCCCGATCTGGGCGAACTGCTCACCGCCATCCTGGATGCCACCGGATATAAGGCGGAGCTAGAAAAATCCAACGACCCGCAGGATGGCGCGCGCCTCGATAACCTCAATGAGCTGGTATCCGTGGCCCGCGAATTTACCTCGGAGGCCGCCAACCAGCTGGCCGCCGCCGGGGCGGATGCGGTCGATCCCAATGAGCTATTAGAAGAAGGCGAAGCCGCGCCGGGCTCGCTGCAGGCCTTTTTGGAAAAGGTCTCCCTGGTCGCAGATGCGGATCAGATCCCGGATTCTGAGACTGGGGTAGTGACCATGATGACCCTGCATACGGCCAAGGGCTTGGAGTTTCCCGTCGTCTTTGTCGCCGGCTGGGAGGACGGCCAATTCCCGCACATGCGCTCACTGGGTAACCCGAAGGAATTAAGCGAAGAACGCCGCCTGGCCTATGTGGGCATCACCCGCGCCCGTGAAAAGTTGTACCTCACCCGCGCCATCTTGCGCTCTGCGTGGGGCAATCCGGTGACCAATCCCGCCAGTCGCTTCCTCGCCGAGATCCCAGAGGATCTCATCGACTGGCGGCGAGAGGATTCCGATAGTGACCTCACCGGTTCCTGGGGAGCCGATGACTATCAATATGGCCGGAGCTATCGCCGCGGTTCTAGTGGCGCCTATTCCGGTGGTGGGGGTGCTGGGTTTGGCCAGCGCGCTACGTCTTCCCCTTCGCAACGCACTCGCCAGCCTGCAGCTAATTCCATGCCGAAGAATAAGAACCTCAACCTTGCTGTGGGAGACCGCGTCAACCACGCCAAGTACGGGCTCGGAACCGTAATTGAAACGGCCGGTTCCGGTGCCCGCGCCACGGTGACCGTGGACTTTGGTTCCTCCGGCAAGGTGCGGCTCATGCTCATCGGTGGTGTGCCGATGGAAAAGCTCTAGACCGAAATCCCGCGCTCGTTGAACCAGCCCACTGGGTCAACGGCTGCGCCGCCGCCCGGGTGGATTTCGAAGTGCAGGTGTGGGCCGGTGGAGCGGCCCTCATTGCCGATGTCCGCGATGTGGTCGCCCGCAGAAACGTGGTCGCCCACGTTCACGCGCAGCGAGCTAGCGGACATGTGGCCGTAGACAGAGATGCTGCCATCGACGTGCTGGATGCGAATCCAGTTGCCAAAGCCCTGTGCCGGACCGGAGTTAATGACCGTGCCGTCCATGACGGAGTAGATCGGGGTGCCGACTGGGTTAGCCACGTCGATGCCGTTGTGCATCGCGCCCCAGCGCATACCGAATCCAGAAGTCAAGGTGCCGGAGGTGGGAAAGACCACCGTATTGCCGGCAGCATCGCGGCTGCGCTGAGGGGTCAGTCCAGAGCGGTCGCCCTCGGGGGCGAAAGCTTCCCGTAGGCCAGGAACGGAGGAGGGGTCCAAGATGATGTTGATCCCGCCGGATTCGTTCGGGCTAAATTCCGGGACGTCTTTGCCGGTTAGTACACCGGCGGCGGCGTTTGCGAAGCCGACGGCGGCGTCGATAACGCCCGCGTTATCAACGTTGGTTGCTTGCGGCTCAGAGGAGCCATTGGAAACGTCCACGCTGGCCACTGGATCAGCAGCAAAAGCGGAGGTGCCGGTAGCAAAAACGGTGCCAAGCGTAACGATGCTTAGCGCTACATTCCTGCGTGCGCGGTTCATGCGCTTCATAGTTTAAGTCCTTTTCATGGCTGTGCATGGTCTCGAGGCGCGCAAACCTTAAAGGTTTGGCGTCTTTCAACTGCCCTCTGCGACACGCCGAGGAATGAAAATACCCCATTTAGCGTTCGCTTGTGGCAACGAGTTAAAAGTTAGCCTGCCCATAGAGGCCGTGCAATCTGTAAAAATGCTGGTAGAAAAGGCGTTTATTCGAAAAGCTTCGAACATGCCAGCTTGTTGCGCGTGTTACGAAAGTGGCCAAAGTTGCGAGTTTGAAGTACTGGTTTAAGCTCTGGGGGTGACTGCCGGGGGTGAGGAGAGGGGGGTTATTGGCACCAAGTTAGAAAACTGCCATCTACCTGCGACAAGGCTGGATGCTGGACTTAACTGGCAGTCGGTGGGGCTATTTTTGGGCCTCTATTGGCGGCTCGTTAAAGCGACGCGCGCTCGGTGATAATTTTCGACGCCGCGTCTATGTGCTCCCGTGCGGTGCAACGGTACTCAAGGCGAACGGAGTGCCCTTAATTCCGCGATGTGGAGATTAGGGCAGCTAAGGAAGTCCTTGGGGCTCATACGGGCCTTGGAGGGCGGCTGTGCGGCTCTCTAACACTCTTTGGACCGCAATCCGTCCTCTGGTGGGGTGGGACTGTCTCCATCGCGGAGATCGCCTCTGGCGGGGCGAAGGTGGGGCTGTGACTCTGCACGAGGGGGCTTGTTGCGGAGGCTGCGGGCGAGTGGAGCTTATTGGGGGCTACGCATAGCAAAAGCGCCGCAGATAGCTTCTGCGGCGCTTTAACAAGAAGGAAAGAAGGCTCTTAGAGCTGAATGCCTCGCTCGGCCAGCCATGCCTGTGGGTCAACGGCGTCACCGGAGTTCGGGTGAACCTCGAAGTGGAGGTGGGAACCGGTGGAGAAGCCCAGGGAGCCCATGCCGGCGATCTTCTGGCCGGCGTGCACGTGCTCGCCCACGGCGACGTCGAGGGTCTGCATGTGACCGTAGACGGTCATGGTGCCATCATCGTGGAGGATGCGAATCCACTGGCCGTAGCCGGAGGCTGGGCCGGAATCGATGACGGTGCCGTCCATGACGGAAAGGATGGGGGTGCCAACGGCGTTGGCGATGTCCACGCCAGAGTGGAAGGAGCCCCAACGCGGGCCGAAGCCGGAAGTGAAGGCGCCTTCAGCGGGGCGAGCAATGGAAGGAGCGCGAGCGGCAAGGTCCTCGGCGGCGCGGTCAGCGGAAGCCTGGATGGACTTGCTCAGCTGGTCAACCAGATTGGTAACCGGCTTTGCCTCAGCCACGTTGAGGATCTGCGGTGCAGCATCAGAGGAGCCGGCTGGGGTGTTGTTGACCTCGGAAGTATCAGCGGCAAGCTTGTAGTCAACAGACTGTGTCGTGGTGGTGGAAGATGCAGCGTTGTCGGATTCAACGTTAGCGGCAGCTGCGCCGCCTACGCCGGCGGTGGACACGGCACCGGCTGCAACGGTCATGACAGCGATACGACCCTTGGTGGTCTGCGAGGTGACAATCTTGCGATGGCGGCCGGCGCCACGCTGAACTTTGCTTCGCATTAAATCTTCTTTCGTGTCTTTCACAATCTTCAAAAAGAGCGTTACACCGTCTCTGGGTTAGTTACGAGATTGTGACCTTCTTGTTACCAACGAGATGTAACAGTAGCGTCTCAAAAAGATAACAGCAAGCCAAAAATGAATTTTTTCTCGCGCCGGTCTGGAATAAGCCTACATGCAGGCACGTTATGGAAAGTTGTGGCGCATAGTGCGATATAAATCTCTTAAAACTAAGCCCCCGCGGTAGCCCCGAAGCTGTAATGGTGCGCTGTAACGTCCTGCCGTGGAAATGCAATGGCATGTAATTACTGTGACCAGTGGGGGATAAGAGTTAAAACTTTATTCCTTATATATATGTCTACAGTAGTTACTGAACAAGTCCACGGTGATTTTGGAGGTGCCTCGTCGCGCCACCCCGATACCACGCACAAAAGGTGGCAAAGTGGACGCCGATGAACAAAAACACCAGCCCCCAATCTCGGTCAACGCCCCGCCCGCGTAGCCAGGCGCGGGGCCGGACAGTGCAGACAGAGCGCGCCCCTCGTGCACCGCATGCCACTGCGACGCAGAAGCCGCATAATTCCGCAGAACGCGTCGCCCGCAAAGCTGGGTCGAAGGCGAAGGCCCGTCGCACGCCGGCCCCGCTGACGAAGGCGGGGCGCATACGCCAATTATTCATGTCGGCGGCGCTGCCGAATATTATTGTCGTCCTTATTATTGTGGCGCTTGCATTCGGCGCGCTTTTGCTTTTTGGCTCGCCCCTTGCGTGGCTGCCGACCATCGTGGCGGAAGCGTGGATGGTCTTTAACCTCGCGCCGGTATCTGCGGCCGGGGTGGACCTGTCGTTCCTCCCCGCCTTGCCCGCCCTCATCCTCGCCACGGTGGTGGCGGTGCGCGTGCGCGCCGCGGTAAAACACAAAGTCAGCGTGAAGGATCTGGCTATTCTTGTCGCCTGCGTGATGGGCGTGCCGGTGGTACTGACCTGCATTGCCTGGGTGATGTTGTGGGATGCCGGCAAGGTTTTCGACGTATCCCCGCCGAACCTCGCTGCTGCGCTTGCTCGCGTCATCGTCGTGCACCTAGCGGCGATGGCAGCCGGCATGGGTACCCGCCTGTGGCGCGCCTTGGCCAAGCGCTATGGTGCCCCGCCGCTGCTTGTCGATGCCGCCCTTATCGCCCTGCGCTACCTCGCCTACCTCGCCATTGGCGCGACCGTGGTCTTCGTGCTCATCTTCATCGTGAACTTCTCGCGCCAGGGGGAGATGATGGATGAATATCCGTCCATCACTGGGTTGGGCGTTTTTACCCTCATCCTGTTGAGCCTGCTGTATATCCCCAACGCCATCGTCAGTACCGGGGCAGTGCTGGTGGGCTCGGAGTTTTCGGCAGGTGAGGCACAGGTCAGCCTCTTTAGTACCCACCTTGTTCCGCTGCCGCCGCTGCCCATTACTGGTGGCATCCCGGCATCCTCGCCCGGCTGGGCGGTCGTGTTCATGGTGGTTCCCCTCATCGCAGCAACGTTGTCGTTGTATAAAAAGCGCCCGTCCTTCCAGAAGGTGCTCGCGGCCACGGCGGCTACCGCGGTCATCATGTTCTTCGCGTGCTATCTGGTCAGCGGCACGCTGGGCTACTACGGCCACACCGGACCGCACCTGTGGACCGCTGCTGGCCTTGCCGCGCTGTGGATCGCCGTCGTGGGCTTGGCCGTCGCGGCAGCCTTTGCGCTTATGAACTGGCGCGACGCCCGCGCGGCCGAAGCGGAGGCAGAGTCTTCGGCGGAGGAGGTCGCAGAGGCAGAGGCCTCCGAAGAGGATTCAGAAGACGCTGCAGAGTCGGCAGAAGATACCGCTTCTGAGGACACCACTGACGCAGAACAATCTGACGCGGACAAGGCCGAGGCCGACGAGGCTGACGGCGACGATGCTGATGCCGATTTGGACGAGAGCGAAACGGACGAGGACGAGAACGAATCGGAATCGAGTGACGGCGACGCCGCTGAGTCCGCTGCAGAAGAAACAGAGGATGCAGCCGACGACGATGACGCTGCCGCAGAATCCACGGACACCGCAGACACCGTCGACGAGGTCATCGAAGGGGAGGTCGTTGAAGACAGCGACGACGGCGATGACGCGGAGAGTGCTGCGGGAGATGGTGGGGAAGAAGGGGCATCGGAAAGCAGCGAGCGCGAAGCGGCTGAAGCCCCCGAGATCCTGGAAGGCGAACTCGTGGAAGAGGACGCAAATGAGGGCAAGCCTGACGCGGCAGATTCTACTGAAAGCGGGAAGAGGGACTAGGCTATAGCGCGTGACTTCACCGATGCCACCACGCGCTACTGCAGCTACTGACCGCCTACGAGTTGTCGTGCTTGTCTCTGGGACGGGCTCGCTTTTGCAAGCCATCTTGGAAGCCCAGGATGAGCGATACCAAGTGGTGAAGGTGGTTGCGGATAAACCGTGTCGAGGTATTGAACGCGCCCGAGAACGCGGTATCGATACCGAGATCGTGGAAATGGGTGCGGACCGTGCCGAATGGAATACATGTCTGGCTGATGCAGTAGCTGCTGCGCAGCCAGACATTGTCGTTTCTGCAGGCTTTATGAAGATTTTGGGGGAAGGCTTCCTCCGCCGCTTCGAAGGCCGCACCATCAATACCCACCCGGCGTTATTGCCTGCGTTTAAGGGCGCGCACGGGGTGCGCGATGCGTTGGAATACGGCGTGAAGGTCACAGGCTCTACCGTCCATTTCGTGGACGCGGGCGTGGATACTGGTTCCATCATTGCGCAGCGGCCGGTGGCCGTGCGGACAGATGATGATGAGGCCAGCCTCCACGAACGCATTAAAAAGGTAGAGCGCGAACTCATCGTCGACGTGCTGCGCGCGGCGCAGCCCCGCGGCGAGGAGCTTTTTATTCAACTCGCAGACTAAGACTTTTCGAAAGGCTTATTCCTCCTCATGAGCGAAGACCGCAAGCAGGTAAAGCGCGCACTCATTAGCGTGTACGACAAGACGGGGCTGGAGGATCTGGCCCGCGCACTTGATAAGGCAGGCGTAGAGATTGTCTCTACCGGCTCCACCGCCAAGAAGATTGCTGACCTGGGAATCGAGGTCACCCCGGTAGAAAAGCTCACCGGTTTCCCCGAGTGCCTGGAAGGCCGCGTCAAGACGCTCCACCCGCGCGTGCACGCCGGAATCCTGGCGGATACCCGCAAGGAAGACCACCTGGCGCAGCTCAACGAGCTTGAGGTAGAGCCCTTCCAGCTCGTCGTGGTGAACCTGTACCCCTTCCAGGAAACGGTCGCCTCCGGCGCGGACTTCGATGGATGCGTGGAGCAGATCGATATCGGTGGGCCTTCCATGGTGCGCGCGGCGGCCAAGAATCACCCGTCCGTTGCCGTGGTCGTAGATCCGGCGCGCTATGGCGAGGTAACCCAGGCCGTTGAAGAGGGTGGATTTAGCCTTGACCAGCGCCGTGGCCTCGCTCGCGATGCCTTCCTTCACACCGCTAACTATGATGCGGCGGTTTCCGCATGGTTCGTTGACCAGCTCAGCGATGGCGAGGAGACCACCTCGCTGCGCTACGGCGAGAATTCCCACCAGGCCGCCACCGTCACCCGGATTGGCACCAAGGGCCTGGCCAACGCCCAGCAGCTCAACGGCAAGGAGATGAGCTACAACAACTACCAGGACGCCGATGCTGCCTGGCGCGCGGCCTGGGACCACGAGCGCCCCTGCGTCGCGATTATCAAGCACACCAACCCGTGCGGCATCGCCGTATCGGATGAGTCCATCGCTGCGGCCCACCGCGCGGCGCATGCCTGCGACCCGATGTCCGCATTCGGCGGCGTCATCGCTGTCAATCGCGAGGTCAGCGTAGAGATGGCTGAGCAGGTCAAGGGCATTTTCACCGAGGTCATTGTCGCGCCCGCCTATGAGGATAAGGCGCTGGAGATCCTGCAGAGCAAGAAGAACCTGCGCGTGCTTTTGGCCGAGCCAGAGGAACAAGGCGAGGAGCGCAAGTACATCTCCGGCGGCGTGCTGCGCCAAGAGCCGGATACCTACCAGGCCGAGGGCGATAAGCCCGAAAACTGGACCCTAGCAGCGGGCGAAGCCCTGAGTGACGAGGACTTGGCTCAGCTCGAGTTCGCCTGGCGCACGGTGCGCGCGGTCAAGTCCAATGCGATTTTGCTGGCTAAGGACAATGCGACCGTGGGCGTGGGCATGGGCCAGGTCAACCGCGTGGATTCCGCCAAGCTTGCGGTCGAGCGCGCCAATACGCTTGCCGATGCCACCAACCGCACCCAAGGCTCCTTCGCCGCCTCCGATGCCTTTTTCCCCTTCGCCGATGGCTTGCAGGTGCTTCTCGATGCCGGCGTCAAAGCCGTTGTCCATCCCGGCGGCTCCATCCGCGATGAAGAAGTTATCGACGCAGCTAAGGCCGCTGGTGTTACGATGTATCTCACCGGAACACGCCACTTCGCTCACTAGCGATAGCGCCTGAAACCTAAGGATCCTGGCCATGCTAGCACCCACCCGCACCGCACCGAGGCGTACTGCACCGAAGCGCATGGCGCTCGGCGGCCTACTTGTGGCTGGGGCGCTGTGTCTTAGCGCGTGCGGACAGGGCGAGCAGGAGACGGAATCAGAGCCGGGCATCGCCAAGCAGGAAACGTCGCGCCCCGCGGAGAGCGCGGCGGATACGAAGGATAGCCCTCGCGATGCCGCAGCGCAGGATGAGGCTGCGCCGGCTGATGCCCAATCCGATGCCGCGAAAGCTGCCGAAGATGGCGGGTCGGCTGTGGTTGGTGACCTGCAGCGCGAGCTCGACCGCATCGCCGCTAACTACGGGAATGTAGGCATCGCGGTATCGGATGGCACCACCACCATTGCCGCCGGGCGCACCGCGCCCGAAACCGCATGGTCGACCTCCAAGGTGCCGGTGCTCATCGCCGCCCATCGCGCAGGGCTCATCGGTCCGGACGTGGTGACATCTGCGATTACCTATTCCAATAATGCGGCGGCGCAATCCGCCTGGGACGCGCTCGGCGGCGGAGCGCAAGCCGCCCAGGCCGCGCAACAAGTGCTTGCCGAGGCCGGCGATACCACCACGCAGGTACAAAGCCAGGTCACCCGCCCGGAATTTAGCGCCTTCGGGCAAACGCAGTGGAGCGTGGGCGACCAGGCCGCGTTCATGGCAAAGCTGCGCTGCGTCAACGGTGCCGAACCCATCCTCACCGCGATGTCTACGCCCGACCCCGCCCAAAGCTATGGCCTGCGTAACCTAGAGGGTGCCGCCCTCAAAGGCGGCTGGGGCCCAGATATCGCCGGCGGCTATGATGTGCGGCAGATGGGTCTTGCCACCATCGGCGGCCGCGAGGTGGCGGTAGCACTCATCGCCTCGGCCCCCGATGGTCAATACGCCTCCGCCCAACCATTACTTTCGGGCATGGCGCTCGATCTCTCCAAGGCCGAAATAGCTTGGCCCACCCCAGCTTGTTAGCCCCACTTCCGGCTTATGAGAAAGGACTTATCATGCCGCACTTTCATCTAACTCCACGTTTGCGTTGGGGATTGCACCTCGGCGCGGTAGCGACCGCGGGCATCGTTTTAAGCGCCTGCAGCACTGGCTCGGATGGGGATCAACCCGACTTTTCCGGCGATGGCGGCATGACCACCGTGGAAAGTACGACGGATACTGCCGCAGAGGCAACTTCGACGACCAAATCCCCGGAAACCCAAAAGAAAGAACCACCCGTGGTGACGGTGACCGAAACCGAACAGGAACAGGCGCAGCCACCGAAGAACAATAATGGCGGCGGAAATGAACTCATCGACGGCCTAGGTGAATACGGGTGGACCGATACCAATACCTACGCCAATTGCCACCGTTATGAACGCGTCGTCTTTGCCGGCAAAGGCCCTGACGGCAGGGCCATTATCTGTGAGAACCAGGGAAACGTCCTGACGTACCGCTCGACCATCTTTGGTGGCGAATTTACTGGGTCAATCATTGGCCAAGACGGCGGTAACTACTACGTGGACGCCTCGCCCTCGACCATCGTCGTAACCCCCAGCGGCATTAGCGTGCGCGAGGGCGGCGGCTTGGCTGCCACCGCGGACTTCACTCAATCCTGGCAACTCTAACCACTAGTAAGTGGTTAGCGACGCTACAAGGAAGTGGTTAACGTTAACCGCAAAGAAGCGGTTAACGATGCCACAAGGAATAGGTTAGCGAGACTTTTTCTTCTTGCGGTCTGCGGCGGCCGCCGCGGCCGCAGAGATCGAGTCATTCCGGTTCTTCAGCAGCTCAAGGGTCATGGCTTCGGCGTCCTCGGGGACGGAGGCTCCGAGGACGGCAAGGGCGGCATCGGCAAGCATGGCAGCGGTCTCCGGAACCGACTGGGCCGCTGCATAAGGAGGCGTGCCGTTATTGGGGCGCATCTCGATGACAGATAGCGCGATGTGGAAGGGCAATTCGATGCGCGGATCCGCATCGCCCACAATGGCGGCGGCGGTGGTGCGGAAGTGGCTCTGCAGCCGCTCGCGGGAGCTGTGGTACTCCGAAAACTCCGGCGAATTGGCCACCGGCAACTGGTACAACCGGCCGACATTCCAACCGCTGGTGAGCAAAAGGCGCGATTCCGCGGCGACTAGGGACCACAGGCGCTGCTCCGGCTCGGCATCGGAATCCACCAGCTCATCGGCAAGCTCCAGCGAAGGCTCGATGGTGGAATTAAGCAGCGCGAGGAAAATCTCCGTCTTGGAAGGAAAGTGGTAGTACAGCGATGCCTGGCGGATGCCTACCGCGTCCGCAATTTGGTGAGTCGACGTTGTGGCAAAGCCCTGGGTGGTAAATAACTCTGAGGAGGCGTCCAAAATCTCTTCCCGGGCGCTATTGCCTCTGCGGCGGGGGCTATGTTTACGCGGCCTACCGACGTTTCCTGACATGCGGCGGACGCCTCCTTTCTCTCAGCAGAAAATGCTTTTACTCAACAACTCTACAGCCCTGCAGCCCGCCGGCGCGGACCGCATGCGTAGCCACAAAAACTTTGTGGCGATTCTAATTCGCGCCATCCGCGGTGCGTTGGGAGATGGACTCGAAGGTCGCAGACACCATGCGGCAGGCCGTGCCGTAGGCCGTGCGCTCCAGTGGTGGCAGGTCTTGCAGGACGGATTCACGGCCGTGCACATTGTCGTACCAGCGGCGCATTTCTACCGAATACCCAGTGCGCCACGCAAGGTCGAGGGTCTCTGCGTCCTCCGCGGTGAGCATCCCGCGCTCTTGGCCAATGGCGAGGCGATCGACCGTGGGACGCGGGCCCGGTGCCGCCCAGCGCGCAATGGCGGCGATGGGGGATAACAGCATGGACTTGATATCTACGGCCGCACTGCGATCGGGCAAACCGCCAACGCGCTGGAGCAGAGGCGGACGCTGGGACAACGCCTCCTCCAGCAAAGCCTGCTCGCCGCCGCGGCCTAAAGGCAGGCCGGCATCGACGCGCGCTGCCATGGAATCGGCCGCTTGATGTACCTCTAGCCCGACATCGCGAAAAACGGACTCCAAATCACCGTCTTCTCCCATCCATTCAATGGGCATGCTGGGCAGCTGATCCCCACGCGCCGCCGCACCGGTTAAACGGATATCCGCATCCACGCCTGGTGCGCGCACGATATCTGTCAGCAGCCGCGAAAACCAGTTGGCTAATTCAATCTCATCGTCCTGGTGCGCTACCGCATTGCGCAAGACATCTTGTGCTTCCGCCAATAAGCCGCGAGCGGTTGCCCGAGACTGGCAATGGGGAGCAAGCTCCGAAAGATCGAGAAGGGATTGATGCAGGGCCATACAGTCACTGCCTTTCACTCATTGCAAAGCGGTGCGCATCTAAAAGTTGTGCGGCGCAGGATTGCTATAAATGTAACACTTATGCGATATCGCAGTAGCGCTTGGGGGAGTGTGCAGCGGGTTCGTCGCGTCCGTGCCTGTGGGCGTTCGCGGAGGAGCGTTGCGGCTGGTGTTGGCGTGGGAACTGGCGTTTGCGGCGTAGCGCCAAAGAATACCCCGAAAACGACTTTCGCCGCCTGACCTCGAAAGGCGGGGCGGCGAAAGCTTATGGTTCTTTTACCGTGTCACACTTGCCAGCGGCAAAAGTGCGCTGTTGATACCCAGCTACTGTTTAGCGGGTGGTGAACGGCAGGAGAGCCATTTCGCGTGCGTTCTTGACTGCGGTAGCAACCTGACGCTGCTGCTGCGGGGTCAAGCCGGTGACGCGACGGGAACGGATCTTGTGGCGATCCGAGATGAATAGACGCAGAGTCTTGGTGTCCTTGTAATCCACCTTCTCAATGCCCTCAGCCTTCAAAGGGTTCTTCTTCGGGCGACGGCTCTGCTCCATACGGAACTTCTTTTGGTTATTGCGCTTATTAGCCATTGTGCAATTACCCCTTTACCAGCTGGACTTGCGAACGCCCGGCAGCTCACCACGGTGAGCCATGCCGCGCATACGGACACGGGACAGGCCGAACTTGCGGAGGTAACCGCGCGGGCGGCCATCGGCTGCGTCGCGGTTACGAACGCGGGCTGGGGAAGCGTCACGAGGCTGGCGGTTCAGCTCGAACTGAGCCTCCAAACGCTCCTCATCCGGGGTGTTCGGGTTCTTGATGATCTTCTTGAGCTCAGCGCGACGCTCCGCGTAGCGGGCGACGATTTCCTTGCGCTGCTCGTTCTTAGCGATCTTGGACTTCTTAGCCATGAATTATCGCTCCTCACGGAATTCGACGTGCTTGCGGGCGATCGGATCGAACTTCTTCAGGGTGATGCGATCCGGGTTATTGCGCTTGTTCTTACGGGTCACGTAGGTGTAACCGGTGCCCGCAGTGGACTTCAGCTTGATGATTGGGCGAATATCGTTACGTGCCATACTTAAATCTTCTCCCCACGTGCGCGGATCTTGGCAACAACGGACTCGATGCCGTCGCGGTCAATGATCTTCATACCCTTGGTGGAAACATTCAGAGTAATGGTACGGCCCTCAGAGGGCAGGTAGTAGCGACGACGCTGCACGTTGGGGTTCCAACGGCGCGAAGTGCGGCGGTGCGAGTGCGAGACCTGCTTGCCGAATTCCGGCTTGCGGCCCGTTACCTGGCAAATAGCCGACATGGGTCTTCTTTCTCCTAGCCGCCCACATCGTGGCTATAAACGACTACGTGCCGACTGCCGTGTGAGGGTGGCAGTGCTCAAAAAGTGAGGTGTGAGCAGGTGCGGCATCGTCGTCAAAAACCAGTAGACGGGGCGTAATACGTATATTTTGACAACAGCAAGAGCAAATCTTACAGCCTTACTCGCGATATACCTAATCGCTGCCGCGATAGCCTCGCACATTAAGCCGTCGGCTTTGCGTCGATGATCAAGCAGCACTGCCTAACGCATTGGGGAGGTTCGAAAGCTTACTATAACGAATGGGGCGTAGATGTGCGCCTGTGGCGACTGTGGTTGTTGCAGGTGAGCAATTTCGTATATATGGCGGTGGAATGTAGGATAATTCAGGTTATCGGTCGGCGCGCTTTGTGGCGCCGGGCGAGCTGTAACTGTACATCCCAACTCGGGCACGATCCGTACCGTCATTATTCAGTGTGCGGAACCGACCCGTAGTCCAACCCTGAGGGAATATCTATGAAGAAAGACATCCACCCGGATTACCACCCAGTGGTCTTCCGTGATGCTGGTACCGGTCACTCCTTTTTGACCAAGTCCACCGCTACCTCTTCTCGCACCGTTGAGTGGGAAGACGGCAACGAGTACCCGCTCATCGTCGTTGACGTTACTGCTGAGTCCCACCCGTTCTGGACTGGTGCACAGCGCGTTATGGATACCGCTGGCCGTGTCGAGCGCTTCAACCAGCGCTTCGGTGCCATGGCTCGCCGCAAGAAGAAGAACGCGTAAGGAGAAGAAGAGAAAATGGCAACTCCTAAGTTTAAGAAGTCCCGTGCGAACACCCACGCACGTCGTTCCCAGTGGAAGGCTGACAACGTCGCTCTCCAGGAAGTCACCATCGATGGTCAGACCGTGCGCATCCCGCGCCGCCTGGTCAAGGCCGCTAAGCTCGGCCTGGTTGACGTAGAGCAGTTCTAAGCCTGCTTTCAGTCTCACCCCTCCCAGTTGCTTATTGGCAACTGCGAGGGGTTGTGATGTTTTAGGCCCTTTTTAGGCATCGGTGATGGGCAATAAAGAGCGCCTGCCATCCCGGGTGGGTGGCAGGCGGTGTAAGGAGAGTGCGCAGTAATAGCGCGTGCTCCTAAGTCGAAGGCTTATGCCTCAAGCGCGGCCTTGCGTTCCTCAGTGAGGCGGACTTCTTCCTTATTAATAAAGAGGAAGATAGCCAAAACGAGGACGGTAAAGAGCAGGAAGACCATGAAGGTGACATTCCAGCCGGCGTACTTGACCAGGTAGCCCACACCGGTGGAGGCGAGCGTCGCACCAAGCAGGTAACCGAAAAGGCCCGTAAAGCCGGAGGCGGTGCTTGCCACATTGCGCGGGGAGAGGTCGAGGGCCTGTAAGCCAATGAGGCCAACCGGACCGTAGATGAAGGCACCGATGAGCGCGATGAAGATAACCATGATCGCGAACGGGGTTCCTACGGGGGCCAGCCAGTAGCCGGCGATGGACAGGCCCGTAGCCAAGATAAAGATCAAGATGACCTTAGAGCGGTTGCCGTGGAAGAGCTTATCGGACATCCAGCCGCAGAGAATGGTGCCCAGGAGGCCTGCGAGCTCGAAGGCGCCGAAGGCGACCAAGCCGGAGTTGATGTTCATGTGGTGGACTTCGGCGAGGTACGTCGTAATCCAGTTGAGCACGCCGTAGCGCAGTGCATAGACAAATACGTTGGCGACCGCCAAGAGGACAATGATGCGGTTGCGCAGGACGTATTTGAAAATGAGATCCTTGGTGGAGATTCCATCACCTTCTTGCCGCTGGATATCTGCAACTTTGGCGGGATCATTGCGCCATTCATCGACCGTCGGCAGTCCTTCTGAAGGCGGGTTATCGCGGATGAGCAAGAAAGCTAAGGCCGCGATGATCAGCGCCGCGACGGCGGGGAGCCAAAAGGCTACCTGCCATTGATTGCCGGTCATCGCCAAGCCGACGCCTACCAGCAGCGGTAATACGCCTGCGCCCACATTGTGCGAGGTATTCCACAGCGAGCCCTTCCAACCGCGCTCGGATGTGGAGAACCATTGCACGATGACGCGGCCGCATGGCGGGTGCCCCATGCCTTGGAACCAGCCATTGAGGAACATGACGGTGGCAAAGACGCCTACGGATGCGGAGACCCACGGGACGAATCCGACTATCAGGTTCATCAGCGCGGACAGACTCAGCCCGATGGGGAGGAAATAGCGCGCATTGGATTGGTCCGCGAGCATGGCGGAAAAGAACTTGGATAAGCCATAAGAAATCAGCACGGCATTACTAATGATGCCGATTGCAGGCTTGTCGATGGTCCCGTTATCTTCCAGCAGCAGCGGCGCGATGGTGGAGATGTTATTGCGGATGAGGTAAAAGCCTGCGTAACCCAGGAAGATTCCCATAAAGACCTGGAAACGAAGCCGGGGGAATTTCTTGTCAACGTCCTCTTTAGGTAATTGGGGGCGTGGGCGGGGAGATTTGAGCCATGTCAACACTGCCTACTCCTTGGGTCGTAAAAGGTTCAACGAAATTAACTTAAAGTTAAAACTAAGCTAACCCTAAGTTAAATATAAAGGTACACTAACCTGATGGTGGATCGATTTTATGCCCCGGTGATTCTGTTTACAGCAGTGCGCGCTGAAGGATGGAAGAATGCTTAATAGGGGTGATGGTGCAGTCGCGTGCGAGTGCCAAGAGGGCGTCAAATGTGGTGAGTTTGACCAGCTTATCGCCTACAGTAACTTCACAGGAACTTCTAGTAGGTTGGCAGAATAGTTTAAGTTGTGACTAAGCGAAGCGAGGCATAGTGTTCCTATGAACATGAGGAATGATGACAACCGCGGCAATAATGGTGGGTCGCACGGTGTCCCGCAGGATCCCTACGGCACGAGTAACGGGCAGACGCCATATAACCAGCCGCGCGGCGGCCAACAGGATTCTGGATCCGCGTATTCCAACGGAACCTATTCCCAAGGCTGGAACCAGCCGCGCATCAACGAGCAGGAGGTACAAGCCTCCGAGCACGGGAGCGAGGCACCGTGGCACGCGCAGCACACCCCGCCCAGCAATCGCCTTTTTGGTGGCACTCAGCCGGGTGCTACCCGCGGGCAGGAGGAAACATCTAGCTTCGCTACCCAGCAGGGCGATTACTCCCAGCAGGGGCCTGCGAATAACCAGCCTGGCCAGCCGCCCGTGCCTGGGGTAACGCCTTTGCCGCCGCAGTCAAAGGAGAAAAGGAAGATCGGGCTGGGTGCCGCGACGGCAATTGCTGCGGTAGCGGCAATCGCTGCAGGTTCCATTACCGGTGTGGTCGTGGGCAAGAACCAGTCCAGTAGCGGTACGTCCGTGGTCAATGAGGCGCTCAATAGTAAACCGGCCGCCAATAGTATGGGTAAGGAACCGGAGGAGGGCTCGGTGGAAGCGGTTTCGGCTAAGGTTTTGCCGGCCGTGGTATCCATTCAGACTGCGACTCGGACCTCGGCTGCGGAAGGTTCCGGTTCCATCATTTCTCCTGATGGTTACGTCTTGACCAACCACCACGTCATCGCCGGTGCAGAGCAAGGCGGCATCATGCAGGTCACCTTGAACGATGGCAGCAAGCACGAAGCCGATCTCGTGGCTTCCGATGCCAATACGGATGTTGCCATCATCAAGATCAAGGACGTGCACGACTTGCCGCACCTGCAATTCGGCGACTCGGATGCGGTTGCGGTTGGCCAAGAGGTAGTCGCCGTCGGCTCGCCGCTCGGCCTCAATGCCACGGTGACCTCCGGCATCGTATCCGCGAAGAACCGCCCGGTGCGCGCATCTCAGCAGGGTGGCGAGTCCTCGCTTATCGATGCCATCCAGACCGACGCCGCCGTCAACCCCGGCAACTCCGGTGGTCCCTTGGTGGATATGGAGGGCAATATCGTTGGTATGAACTCGATGATTGCATCGTTGTCCGATAAGACCTCGGGTGAGGGCGGATCTATCGGCCTCGGGTTTGCCATTCCTTCCAACTTTGCCAAGCGCATGGCTGATGAGCTCATCAATAAAGGCCACGTAACCCACCCCACCTTGGGGGTTAAGGTCCTGGCGCGCGATGACGGAAATGGCGCGCGCATTGCAGAGGTCGAGCCAGGGGGACCAGCGGATCAAGCAGGTTTGAAGCAGGGCGATATCGTCACCCGCGTCAATGACCGGCTGATTGAAAACGCCGATGCGCTTATCGCTGCCGCGCGTTCCCAGGACTTCGGTGCGACCGTCACCTTGGAAGTATCCGATGGACATTCGGATGACACTCGTCAGGTAGAGGTAACCCTGACAGGCGAGTAGATTAAAACGCAGCCCGCGCCGTGTCCGCATTGCGCCCCCGACGTTTCTTTGAAGGAGAAAAATGGCAGACTCCCAGCAAGACTTGACCGACTCCACCAGGTTGGAGGATTCGGCTTCCACAGACGCTTTGCGGGATGTGGCGGAGCCGGATGATGCCTACCTTTTGGCCAGCGAGAAAGAGGACCGGGTGGCGGCGCCGCGCCGCGCGCTCGTCGTGATAGTCACGGATCATCCCGGCGAAAATTCAGATAGCACCTCCAAATTGGTTACTGAACTTTTGGCAGAGGCGAATTTCCGCATCGATGGTTCGGTGGTTGTGCGCTCGAAGAAATCCAAGATCCGGCAGGCCATTGAGACTGGCGTCGTCGGCGGTGTAGATCTCGTGCTTACCGTCGGCGGCACCGGAGTGAGCCCGCGCGATAAGACCCCAGAGGCTACCACTGGGGTCATCGACAAGATGGTGCCAGGCGTGGCCCAAGCCTTGCGCTCTTCGGGTCAGGCATGCGGCGCGGTCGATGCGTGCGCATCCCGCGGCATTTCGGGCGTTTCTGGTTCCACCGTCGTGGTCAACCTTGCGCCGTCGCGCGCTGCCGTGCGTGACGGCATGGCCACGTTGACCCCGCTGGTCCACCACCTTGTGGATCAATTGCAAGAATCCAGCGTGCAATAACGCGAAGGAAAGGGGTGGAGATACTGCCATGACCTCTCAATCACGTCGCCAGCGCAGGCGCGTATTCCGGCAATCAGATGCGCCGGAATATGACCGCAGCGCGGATCGCCCAGTAGGGCAGGACTTAGCAAGCGGAGAAGGCACCGATGCCCAGCGCATCGTTACCCTCGATGATGCTGCAGTGGAAGGCGACGGCGCCCAAACCGCCGAGCGCGGCGAAGAATTTTACCGGGAGAATCAGCCGCCGCACCACGGCGGGTAGCCCGCACATCCTTGTCCCGAGCCCGGAAATTCTGAAGCAGTCTTAACAAAAGCCCGTGTCCTCCCTCATTGCGAAGGTGGACACGGGCTTAACTGCGCTTAGTAAGAACTAGTCGTCGTGGCGGCTGTGCTTGCCCTCAGACGCGGTGGAGTTTTCGCTCGCATCTGTTGCAGTGGCATCCCCAAGTGCCTTATCTGCGGCGGTGACAGCGTCCGCGTTCTGAGCCTGCAAGAGATCGCGGATTTCTGCCAAGAGTTCTTCCGAGGTCGGTGCCGGGGCCTCTGGGTCCACGCCCTGGCGGCGCTTGGATGCTTCAGTGAGCTTGTTGAGCGGCATCACGATGAGGAAGTAGACCACTGCGGCGATGATCAGGAAGTTAATCGCGGCGGTAATGACGGCGCCAAAGTCTACGAGGGTGGACTTATTATCGGTGATTTGGAAGCCTAAACCGTCGACCTCTGCGGAGCCGAAGGAGTTAATGATCGGCTGAATGATGGAATCCGTCACGGAAGTGACGATGGCCGTGAATGCGGAACCGATGATGACTGCGGTGGCAAGTTCGACGACGTTGCCGCGCATAATGAAGTCTTTAAAGCCCTTGAGCATGGGAGAAAACGGACCTTTCTGGGGATAGGTAAGGGTGGGTGCGATCCATGAGCACGCTGGGAGTTTAGTTCAAGCTAAAAGTCATCACAACCTGAGGGATTAAAACAGGAGACAATGTTACCTGGATAACTAATGGACATCGGTTGCGGTATAGGTATTTAGTGTTAGTGTGAAAGTGGAATATAAAAAATATTGTTTGTAAAAATAACAGTATTCTAATGCGTGGGCAGAAGGGAACCCAGCATGAATATCGCACTCGCTTTATTTGCCTTGGCAGTCACAATTGGGGCAGGCTACTTCCTCGTTAAAGGTCATAAGCCTGTCATCATTTTATTGCTCGCCGGGTTTATTCTCATTGCAGTTTCAACCGCGGCCAAAGCAGGCTACGGAGTGTTAGATGAGGAAGACTCCACCGGCTCCCGGTGGTTGGACATCATCGGAATATTCGAACAAGTTGCTGGTAGCCAATTAACAGGCGTCGGCCTCATCATCATGGCCGCCGGCGGCTTTTCGGCATATATGAATAAGATCGGCGCCTCGCAGGCACTGGTCGAGGTGCTTGCCGCCCCAATCTCAAAATTCAAGCACCCCTACATCACGCTCATTCTTACGTATTTCCTTGGCGTGGTGCTTTTCATGTTTATCCCCAGCGCTGCTGGGCTCGCTATCTTGCTTCTGGTGCTTTTGCTTCCGGTATTAAAAGCGGTAGGAGTCAGCCCCGCGGCGGCAGGCGCGGTCATCGTATCCGCCTCGGCATTGCCTATGGGGCCAGCTTCGGGAACCTCGGTGCTGGCGGCGCGGACCATTGATCTATCCCCTGTCGTCTACTTCGTCCAATATCAGCTGATCGTGGCCATTCCCACTGCCATTGCGATTGCTATAACTCACTACTTCGTGCAGCAGCACTACGACAAGCGGGATTTGGAAGACTACAAAGAAACCGACACCTTGGGCGATGGTTCTGGCGAGGCTGGCCCGAAGTGGTACGGGGTATTTCTCGCACTGCCCATTATCTTGTTGGTGATCTTTAGCCCCTTGGTGAATGACAGCATCGAGCTAACCACGGTTGGAGCATTCGTAATAGTGTGGCTCATAGCC
Source organism: Corynebacterium sp. KPL1824 (assembly GCF_000478095.1). Classification (NCBI taxonomy): domain Bacteria; kingdom Bacillati; phylum Actinomycetota; class Actinomycetes; order Mycobacteriales; family Corynebacteriaceae; genus Corynebacterium; species Corynebacterium sp. KPL1824. The sequence goes on from NZ_KI515749.1 coordinate 944,441, forward strand.
TTGCTGTGCGAAATCATTCGCCACCGTTCTTTTTCCACCGCGACCGAACAAGCTACATCCTTTTTTACGGGCATGGGAAAGATGTTCGGTGGCATCGTCGCATTGATTATCGCGGCACAAATCTTTGCCACCGGTTTAACGGCCACAGGCGCCATTTCCATGCTGATCGATGGAGGACAGCAACTCGGTGCAGGCGCAATCGTCATCACCCTCCTATTCACCTTGATTGTGGGTTTGGTGACGTTCCTGACCGGTTCCGGTGTCGGCGCATTCTCTTCCTTTGCCAGCCTGGTGCCTGACGTCAGCCGCGGACTCGGCGCTTCGGCAGCAGCAGTTATTACCCCAATGGAGTTTGCCAGCGGCCTATTCCGCGCGGTGTCCCCGGTCTCCGGGGTAATCATTTCCGTTGCCGGTGGCGTAGGGATTTCTACCACCGAGCTTATTCGCCGCACGCTGCTTCCAATGGGAGTTGGCTTTGTCGTGATGATCGTATCCAGCCTGGTCTTGCTCTAAGCAAGTTCTGGGGCCACAACCTACATCTGTAAAAGTAAGGAATTTATCATGGGAATCGGCGCACTGAACTCGTCTTTTCAGAAGAAAGGCTATGCCACAGCGGACATGGAAGCCCACTGGGAAGAAGCGCAACTTATACGGAAGATTTTCGCTGTTGAAGCGGCAATGGCGCGGACGCAGGGACACATGGGAATCATCCCGCAGGAAGCTGCCGAGGCAATCTCAGAAAATGCAGTCGCCAGTAATGCGCTGATAGAAAAAGCCCAAAGCGGCGGGGTTGGCAATCCTTCGGTTGCTGTTCTCGATGCGTTGCGGGAGGCGATTCCGGAAGACCAGCGCGGTTGGGTCCATTTCGGGGCGACGACTCAAGATATTTTGGATACCGCGCGGGCCCTGCAGATCAAGGCAGCGACTGACCTAATGCTGGAACGCTTGAACGCCGTTATTGCAGCTACCGCAAAACTTGCTCACGAGCATGCCCGGACGCTAATGGTCGCGCGCACCAATGGGCAGTATGCATTGCCGACGACCTTGGGTACGCGTTTTTCTCGGTGGAATGCAGAACTGCGCCGGAGCAGGGAACGCTTGGAAGCGATGCGTGAGCGCACGGAACAGATTCAATTTACTGGTGCTGTAGGTACGCTGGCGTCTTTTGGAGAACAGGGCCCCGAGCTAAGCCAGCGCCTTGCCAAAGAACTGGAACTGTTCTATCAGCCGATTTCATGGCATGCGAGCTCGGATACCATGACAGAGCTTGCGACGACAGTGGCTACCTTGGGGCAAAGTCTGGCCAAGATTGCAGAAGATCTCTTTGCTATGCAGCAATCCGATCTGGTCGAGGCTCGCGAGGATATGGATGCACATACTTCCGGTTCGTCCACCATGCCGCAAAAACTTAATCCCTTTGCCACAATGAAAATTTCCGTGGGAGCCAGCATGGCTAGCGGCATGGCGGCGAACATGCTGACACAAGCTCCGGCTACCTTTGAACGCGATCATCGCCTATCCGAGGTCCATCGCAACCTGATTCCACAAATCTTCGTCGCAGTCGATGGAGCGCTGGAAAAGTTGGGCCAGCTTTTTCCGCGTTTGCGTTTTGATGCAAAAGCATTAGAAGCCAGTGTAAAAAGCGCAGGTGTTTCACTGATGACTGAAGGGATCATGATGGAGCTAGCTCCGCATATTGGTCATAGTGCCGCACACGACGCTCTTCAGGACTTCGCCCGAGAAAATAGAGAGAACGGCACCTGCTTGGCAGAGTTTTGTGCGGCTCACCCTAAGCTTGCGGGTGTTTCGGAAAAGCTGGACTTTGATGCCTTGACAAATCCGGCCAATTACATCGGCCATGCCGTTCGAATCGCGGAATCGGCGCAGGAATAAACACCGCCAGTACACATAAGGTTCTCACGGTCCTTAGGAAGCAGAATCGGCGTCAACAGGCGTTTGAGGCTGGGCGCGATCGCCCACGATGACCACGGTCAGCGGTTGGTTTAATGAGGCGGCGGCGACGTCGTTAGCGTGCTCATTAGGCAGCGCGAGCAAGACGGTGGCAGAAGAAACTTCGCCCTCCGCGGTGGTGGTGGAGACCACTCGGGTGCCGGAAGCGATGACGCGGGCGGTCGCGGGCTCTGAATCGGTGGCATCGCTGGCCGTGACGATATCGACGGTATCGCCGTGGTGCAGGTGGGGAATGATGTCAGGATCGGCAAGTTTGACCGGGATCATGCGGCCGGAGCCGCCTCCCTTAGAATCGGCAGATCCCGAGTTCGCGACGAGGCTAGAGACCAACTCTTGGCCCAGGAGCCGCTGGCTGGTGACAACCTCGCCCTTGCCCGCAGCGGCGGTGATGATGCGGCCGGCGAGATCGGAGGGGGCATCGGCAAGCGCGCTGCTAGGAATGGAAGAAGAAGGCAGGCGCTCGAGGGAGACATCGGAGGCGGAAAGCTCCGCACCGGCGGGCAGATCGTGGCTAAAGACCAGCACCTGCGGCAGTTCCTTCGCCCTGGAAATCGCGGAGACCAACGCAGCGATGAGCAGGGCTAGCGCGATCGCGCGGCGCACGAGCACGCCGCGGCGGTGGCCAGGGGTGCGCAGGGTGCGGAAGAACTGTGAGATTCGCGGGGACGGGGAATGAGCCATGCACAATTAGACTGCGCTACTGCCTGCGCGGTTCCCCGTCTAGGAAGAAAAGCGGTGGATTCCTGCGGCGGTAACCACGGCCTCGACCCGGCGATCGTGGGATGTGGCCGGGATAGAGTCAAGGAACTCGGTGGGATAGACCATGGCGAGTACCGCGGGGTGGTTGCGCGGCACCAGGGAAAGTGCGCGGTCGTAGTACCCGCCGCCCTTGCCCAGGCGGTTTCCGGCGGCATCGATGGCCATGGCGGGAGCCAAAATCAGATCGCAACCGCACAGCACGCGGCTATCAAAACGCGGGCCGGCGGGTTCGGATATGCCCAGCTGGCCAGGCTGCATGCTGTGCGTGCCCTTGTATTCTGCCCAGTTTAAAACGCCGTTACCGCAGGTGATGGGCAATAATACGCGGTCGACGCGGCGGGAAAGCCACGGGATGAAATCCGCCCCGCCCGGCTCTGAGCCCAGCGGCCAATAGGCAGCGACGCTCGATACACCGGCAAGCTCAGGTTCTAACTGCTCGCGCAAGGCAGTGGTCCATTCCGCGCGCTTATCGGCGGTGAGGCCGCGGCGCGCGCGAAGCAGGCGGGTGCGCAGTTGCTCTTTGATATCGCTGGAAGAAGGCATAAATAAATAATAGCGTCCGTGGCGTAGCGCTACACAGGAAAATAGTGCGCCGTTGTACCCTAAGATCCATGGCTAATGAACGCGAAGATTCCGCCACCGGAATCACCACGGTTGTAGTTCCAGCGGCTGGCATGGGCACCCGCTTTCTGCCCGCCACGAAAACCGTCCCCAAAGAATTGCTGCCCGTTGTGGATACTCCCGGCATTGAATTGATTGCTGAGGAGGCAGCCTCTGTGGGCGCGCGCCGGCTTGCGGTTATTACTGCACCCGAAAAGCAAGAAGTAATGCGCCATTTTGCGGAATTTCCGGATCTGGTAGAAACCCTAGATTCCCGCGGCAAGGATGAGCAGGTAGCCAAGGTCAACCGCGCCCACCAGCTCATTGAGCCCATCGCGGTAGAGCAAGAAAAGCCCTTGGGCTTGGGCCATGCCGTGGGGCTGGCGGAAGAAGTCTTGGCAGAAGACGAGGACTCCTTTGCCGTCATGCTGCCGGATGACATCGTATTGCCGGCCACCGTCATGGCGGATATGGCGCGCGTTCGCGCCGAGCTCGGCGGCAGCGTGCTGTGTGCCTTTGCGGTGCCGCAGGAGCAGACGTTTAACTACGGCGTATTCGACGTAGAAGATACTGACGCGCCGGGCGTGAAAAAGGTCGTCGGCATGGTGGAAAAGCCGGACCCGGAGGATGCGCCGTCTAACCTGGTGGCTACCGGGCGTTACCTGTTGGACCGGAAGATCTTTGATGCGCTGCGCCGGATCGAACCGGGCAAGGGCGGGGAATTGCAGCTTACCGATGCCATCGAGCTGCTCATTGAGGAAGGCGAGCCCGTCCACGTAGTGGTCCACGAGGGCAAGCGCCACGATTTGGGCAACCCCGGTGGCTATATCCCAGCCAACGTGGACTTTGGCCTGCGCGATGAAAAATACGGCCCAGCGCTGTATAAAGCTATTAAACAAATTATGTCCGATTTCGAGGCGGAGCAAGGCCTTAACTAACTATCTTGCCGCGCGCACGTGCGTTGAGGGCAGCAAGGTAAAGGCCAATAAGAAAGGGCGGGCTGAGACCGTATGCGTTCAGTTGATGACCAGTTGGCTCTGGTTACTGATGCGGCGACGACCCCGGAGCCGGTGCGGATGAGCATTTCTAATGCGCTGGGGTTAATGTGCGCCGAGCAGGTGCAGGCCAATCAGCCCTTACCGGGCTTTCCCCAGGCGGCCATCGATGGGTATGCGGTTCGCGCCGTTGATATCGGCGGCGAGCGCGGGCTAAAGGTCCGGCGCCCGAAGAATCAGGACCAGGAAGGCAGCGAGGGGGAGGAGTCGGCTGAGCAGGCCGAGGACGCCGCCGCGCAGCCCGCCCCACCAGAGGTCGAGCGCTCCTTGCCCGTCGTGGGCGAGGTTCCGGCCGGTTCGAAGCAGCCGCTGCGCCTGCAGCCCAAGCAGGCCGTGCGGGTCTATACGGGCGCGCCCTTGCCCACGCTTGCCGATGCCGTCTTGCCCCTCGAGTGGACCGATCGCGGCCGCAAGCGCATCACGGCGCACCGGACGGTGCGCTCGGGCGACTTCGTCCGCCGCGTGGGCGATGATATTCAGCCCGGCGATGTCGCTGTGTCCTCCGGCACCGTCCTTGGCCCGGCGCAGATTGGCCTGCTGGCCGCCGTGGGGCGCTCCAAGGTGCTGGTTTATCCGCGACCCCGTGTGACCATCGTGTCCTTTGGCCGCGAGCTCGTTGATGTGGACAAGGAACCGGGCCTAGGCCAAGTCTTTGATGTGAACTCTTACTCCTTGGCTGCCGCTGCAAAAGAAGCGGGGGCGGACGTGGTCCGCGTGGGCATTGCCGAAGGCGAGCCCCGTCGCATCCGGGAAGTGCTAGAAACCCATATCACGCGCAGCGAGGCCCTCGTCATTACCGGTGCAGTGGGTGGCGCCGGTGCCGAACAGATCCGGGAGATCTTGGCGGAAATCGGCGATATCGATACCTCCCGCGTGGCCATGCACCCAGGATCCGTGCAAGGTTTTGGGTTGGTAGGAGATGAACGCATCCCTACATTCCTCCTTCCCTCGAACCCGGTATCGTCGCTGGTTATTTTCGAAATCTATATTCGACCCTTGATTCGCCTGGCCTTGGGCAAGCGCAACGCCCACCGCCGGGTGGTGCGTGCCCGCGCGCTCAACCACATTGATTCCCGCCCCGGACGCCGTGGTTTCATCCGCGCCCGCTTGATGCGCGATGCCGAAACCGCCGATTACCTGGTCGAGGGCCTTGGCGGTGCGACCGGTGCACCGGCGCACCTTCTGGCCGGACTTTCCGAGGCCAACGCCATGATCCGTGTGCCGGAAGAAGTTACCGAGATCCGCCCGGGCGATGTCGTCGACGTCTTATTTCTTACCCAGCGCAGCTAATGCTTGACCCTTTCGGTACCGCTGCGGCGAAACTGCGCCATCCAGTCACCGGCCCCACTGATGATCTGCATCCCGGTTGGCCGGAGGCGACTCCGATGGTGCAGCTTCCTTCCTCGGGGGCGCTGCCGTCTGGCGGGCAGTTGCGGCTGCGCCCCTTGCTGCGCTCGGATGGTCCCGAGTGGCGGCGCCAGCGCATTGAGGACGAACCATTGCTACGGCCGGTGGAGCCGACCCAACCGACCACCTGGGCAGAAGCCCACAGCTCGCAGGCCTGGTGGAATTACCTCATTTTTCTGCGCAACTCCGCGCGCGATGCCCAGGTGATCCCCTTGGCCATTGAGCTCGAGGGAAAATTCGTCGGCCAGGTAACACTTGGCAATATTCAGCATGGCAGCATCCGGGACTGTTGGATTGGCTATTGGGTGTATTCCGCCGTGCAGGGTGCCGGCGTCGCCACCGCGGCTACCGCCTTGGGAGTGGATCACGCCTTTGGACGGGTAGGCCTGCACCGGGTGACTGCTACCTACTTGGAGCAAAATCCCGCTTCCGGGCGCGTGCTGGGGGCCAACGGCTTTCGCTCCGAGGGGTATTTGCGCCGCAACCTGCATATCGATGGCGCCTGGCGGGATCATCATTTCGTGGCCCTAGTCAAGGAAGACTTCTCATCCACGGCGGTTGAGCGGCTGCGCCAAGCTGGGCGTTTGGTATGAAAAGCATGCTTAATTCCGAGTAATGCTTTCTCAATTTTCACATAAGTAACAACATTGTAATTTGCGGCTTCTGTGGCCCCTAAAGTGCGGTTTTGGCGATTAGAGTGGAGTAATCATCTGCACCCCAAGGGAAGGTCCTTAAGTCGTGTCCACAGCTGTGCCAGTTATTGCAATCATCGTGGTGTGGCTCTTCGTGCTCGCGCCGTGGCTCCTGGGCAGGAGCAATCGCCCGATGAGCCACACCGGAGAGGCCTTTGAGGATACCCGCGTGCTCTTTTCCGGTGATTCCGGCAATGTCGCCGGCCGCCGCCGCCCGCGCTTGCGGGCCGATGATGTCCACCGCAGCGGCTCGGATGAGGATTACGACTACGAGGTCGTATCCGCTGCCGCTGAGGACCCGGACAGCGAGGCAGACGTCGATGACGTGCTGATCGATGAGGACGCAGAAGACCGTTCTTCCCACGCGCAGTCGCGGACCATTGCTGGCGCTGCCCGCCGCGCTCGGGCGCAACCCTTTGGCGTAGGTGGCCGCGCATACCGCTCCGCCGCAGACGAGGATGAGGCTGACGCGCGCGACGAGCAGGCCACCCAGGCTGATGGGCCGGCAGAGACCATCGAGGGTGAAGTCATTGAGGAATCCGCGGTTCCAGCAGCTGCTGACTCACCCGACGCGACCGATTCCACAGAAGCAGCCGATAGCGCACGCACGTCCAATGATTCCGACGATGCAGATGCGGACGTTGACGATGCCGATGATGTCTTGCTTGATGATGACGAGCGCGCCGCCGGGGAAGAAGGCGATGTAAAGCGCAAGCCCCGCCGCGGCGATGTGGTTGCCAATTCCACCGAGTCTTTCACCGCGCCGGTGGCAGCAGACATTGCCGAGGATGCGTACGACTATGACGAGACCTATACCTCCCCAGTAGACCTGATGTACCCAGGTGCGGTCGATCCTGCTCCTGTTATCGATGCCGAAGATGCAGACACCGCAGAGACCGACTCGGAAGAGCCGGAGAATGACGGTGCATTCGAGGAATCCGCGGAAGCAGATGAGTACGGCGCCCGTGGTGCTGAGGACGCGGCGCTGAATACCGACCTTTCTGAGGACGAGGTGGCATTTGCCCAGCGCCGCCTTGGCCGCGGTGGATGGGACCCAGTGGCGGATAAGGAAAAGTCCGCCACTCGCTATCAACGCCGCCAGCGCACGCTCATTGGCCTAGCTATCGCCGTGGTCCTCACCGTGGCCTTGGGCATTGTGGCCGGTGGATGGACTTGGTGGCTGGCAGGCATCGTCGGCGTTCTGACCGGTACCTATCTGGTGGCGCTGCGCGCACAAGTCCGCCAAGAGCAAGCACTCTTGCGCCGCCGCGTAAAGCACCTGCGCCGGGCGCGGTTGGGCGTTCACAATACTGATGATGAGGCATTGAAGATCCCCCGCAACCTGCGCCGTCCGGGTGCGGTCGTCGTCGAAATCGATGATGAAAGCCCCGACTTTGAGCACCTTCCCTTAAGCTACAGCGACGATGAAGACGGTGACTTTGATGGCCCACACGCCGGGCCCGATGGGGTAGGGCGCCGCGATGACCTGGCCGCTCGCCGCGCAGGCTAATTAGCCCGCTGCGCCTCGCTTCCGTGCAGTTTTTCGGTTTCCTCCGGCCATACGCCGGAGGTTGCCCGGCGGTGGGAGCCCAAGAGGTGGGTATCGACCATCCCGATGGCCTCCATGAGCGCAAAGCAGGTCACCGGCCCCACGAACTTAAAACCGGCCTTCTTCAATTCCCGCGACATTGCCTGCGACTCGGGGCTCTTTTTCGGGATATCCTCCATAACCTCGGGATAGATATTTTCTGCGGGCTGAAAGCTCCAAATGAAATCCGCTAAGCCGCCGTTTTCGCGCAGTTTAATGGTGGCTTTCGCATTATTGATGGTGGCGCGGATCTTGGTTTCGTTGCGGATAATGGAGGCATCGGCAAGCAAGTGCTCCACCTCGGCCTCACCGAATTCCGCAACCTTGTCCGGATCAAAATGGCAAAAGGCCTTGCGGAAGGCCGGGCGCTTTTTTAATACCACGGCCCAAGACAGCCCAGACTGGAAGGACTCCAAGCTCAGGCGCTCAAAAAGACCGGCCTCGTCCCTAATGGGAAGGCCCCATTCGGTATCGTAATAATTCGTCAGCAGCGACGATGTCACGGCCCACGGCGTGCGGGCTACCCCGTGCTCATCGTAGGCCAGCGGGGTGCGTTCTTCGGTGGTGGTTTCAGTGTCCATGGGAGGTTCTCCTGTTGGTATGTCGTGCCTATTGTCCTTGTCTTTCCCATTGAAGCAGCGATGGCGGGTGAGGCGCAGCGTGAGTCTTGCTAGATGGTGAAATTGCAAGCTAGGCGGGTGGGGCGGTGGCATCTTCGCGTTGGGGTGGGCATTCGATGTAGTCTATTGACCATGAATAGACCTGCCGTTCGCGATGCCGCATTGCTGCTTTTTCGGTTGGTCCTCGGACTCATTTTTATCGCGCACGGCGTGGACAAGATGTTCATGGACGGAATGGATGAGACGGTAGGGCAGTTTTCTGCCCTCGGCATCCCGCAGCCACAGATTGCCGGTTATGCCGCCGCAATCGGGGAGATGGTAGGCGGCGCCTTCCTCGTCATTGGGTTGTTGACCACCTTCGCCGCGGCGGCGCTGGCCGTGGATATGGTGGGCGCGCTGTACTTCGTGCACTGGGGCAATGGCCTTTTCGCTGGCGACGGCGGCATCGAGTACCCGTTGGTGCTGTGCATGTCGCTCATAATGATCGTTATTTTTGGTTCTGGCCGGGCGAGCTTGGATAGGGCGTTAAGCAATGTTGACGCATAGCCAAGTACAAGCGGCGATTTCTGCCCAGCTGGATGGGGAAGAAGCGGAGCTTTCCGCCGATGTTATCGACGCCCACCTAGAACACTGCGCGGAGTGCCGGGCCTTTCGCGATAAGGCAGCGGCGCTATCGCGCTCCTTAAGCTTCGTGGAACCGGCGGATTCCGGCATGGCACCGCCGACGGACCTCTCAGAGGTGATCCTCGCCGGGGTGGAACCGGAGTGGAAGCGGGCATCGAGCGCTAGGCAGGCCAACCTCACGGTGGCGCGCATCGCCTTGGTGGTCATGGGACTTGTCTTTGCAGTGTGGGCCATCGTGCAGGTGGTACGCGCCTCCGGCTTGGTGCCGATGGGCGCAGAGGGCTCGGTGCTGGATCCGGCAGCCGATCCGGAGCGCGCCAACCTCCTGATGGAGGGCGCGGCCGTGCGCTTTGGCATGGCGTGCGGACTGCTGTGGAGCGCGTGGCGCCCAGCCTCTGTGACCGGGTTGTTCCCGGTATCAGCCACGATGTTTGCGTTTCTTTTCGGCTTTGGCGTGCGCGATATTGCGCTGGGGACCGTCACCATGGAGCAGGTCTATTTGCTTATTGCCACCGCGCTATCGACCATCAGCCTGGCCTGGGCATGGGCGGCCGAGAAGGGCTACCTGGTGCGCGCGTGGTGGAAATCCCTGAACGCGCAGCCGCACTAAGTAAATCGGGTTTCTGCGAGCTATTTCCAGCTGGGTAGCCACATCATGGATTGATACCACGATTCCGGGATGATGAAGCCATATAAGATGGGCGCGAAGTAGAAGAACATCGCGACCACCAGCGCGAGGTAGCAGGCGGCGACAAAAGTTCCCCGCCGCATCGTTCCGCCAGCGATGCGCGTTACCCACCGCCACCTGATGGGCTTACCGCGCCCGACCATTTGGCCCAGTATGAGGGCAAGCAGCACGATGACAAAGGGGATAAACGCGGTGGCATAAAAGAAGTACATCTGCCGGTCAAAGGCCGCTAGCCACGGCAGGAATCCGGCCGCGAAGCCCACGAGGGGAATAAGGAAGGCGCGGTTGCGGCGGATAATAAGTGACCACAGCCCCCAAAGCACCGCGGGGACCACCAGCCACCAGATAGCCGGGGTGCCAAAGAGGTAGAGCATCTTGCGGCATTCGCCACCGCCGCTGCATTCCAGATCCGTACTGGAGTAGTACAAGATGGGCCGAGCGCCGGCCAGCCATGCCCACGGCTTGGAATCCCACGGGTGGTGGTGGCCACCGGAAGAGGTCAAGCTCGCGTGAAAATCTAACACAGAAGAGTGGTAATAAAACCAGCCGGCCATAGGTTCCGGTAAGTGCATGAGCCACGAGTCTTCCCCGATGGTCCCATCCACCTTGGCGTGCCGGTAGACCGCGGTTTCTGAGGCGAACCACGCGCGCCAGCTCCACACATAAATCATTACTGGCATGGCCACCAAGGAGGCCAGTGCCGCGGGTGTATCGCGAATGAGCGTGCCCACAATATAGCGGCGAATGCCGTACTTGCGGCGCAACGCGAGGTCACTAAAGACGCAGAGCAGGCCGAAGAACATGATGTAGTACAGCCCGGACCACTTCACGGCGAGCGATAGTCCTAGAAAGACGCCGGCGGTAAAGCGCCACCACCGGAAGCCAAAACGCGGGCCGAAGGGTGAGGTGCCCATTCCGCCGCTCAGCAGGGCGTCGTGCAGGCGCTCGCGCATTTGTTGGTGATCGCGGGCTAGCGCCCAGGCGGCGGCGACGATGAAAAAGACCTGGAAGATATCCAGCATGCCGAATTTTGCAGAGACCAAGAGGACGCCATCGCAGACGGCCAAAATGCCGGCAAAGGTGGCCACCTGCCAGGAAAAGGACAATCGGCGGGCCAGCGCCATGGTCATCAGCACGGTGGCGACGCCGAAGAGGGCCGTCATCAAGCGCCAGCCCAGCGGGGTATAGCCAAAGACCCATTCCGAAAGGGCAATGATTTGCTTGCCCAGCGGCGGGTGAACGACGAGTCCAAAGCCTGGGTTGGTCTCAATGCCGCCGATGAATAAGCTATCCCAGCTTTTGACCATGTCCCAGGCCTGGGGGACATAGTGCTTCTCGTCGAAGACGGGCGTGCCCTGGGATACCGGCGCGGTAAGCCCCACGAACCGGGTAATCAGCGCGAGGACCGCGATGATGCCGGTGCTAATCCAATCGGCCTTGCCCCACGTATAGGTACGCGGTGCCGGCGGCACCACGCGGTTATGCGGGGTGCGCGGTGAGCTAGCGGGGGCAGCGGTAGCAATAGTCACGAAGAAGAGTTTAGGCGACGAGCCTGCGCGCGGGCGCATAGGAGAATGTGGAATGCTAGAGACATGTCAGCTTTAGGTCTGGAACCACTTCCGCGCGGCGTTATCCTTGCCGCCACGCCCTTGGGAAATGCCGGTGATGCCTCGGCGCGCCTGATGCAGGCATTGGCGCATGCTGATGTCATCGCGGCCGAAGATACCCGCCGCGTGCGCAATCTGGCACAGGCTCTTGGCATCGAGATTTCCGGGTCCGTAGTATCCAACTTCGACCACAATGAGCAGGCGCGTGCGCAGCAGCTTATCGATGCCGCCCAGCACGGCACCGTCCTCGTGGTCACCGACGCCGGCATGCCGATCATCTCCGATCCCGGCCTGTCACTGGTGGCCGCGGCCGCCGAGCGCGATATTCCCGTGACGTGTTTCCCAGGCCCCTCGGCGGTGCCCACGGCGCTCGCCCTCTCTGGTCTGGGCGTGGGCCACTTCCTCTTTGATGCATTCCCGCCGCGCAAGCCTGGCCCGCGAAAGGCGTGGTTGGAATCGCTGCGCAATGAAAAACGCGCCATCGTATTTTTTGAATCTCCCCACCGCATCGCCGAGACGCTTGCCGATGCCACCCAGATCCTCGGCGGCGATCGCCCCGCCGCGGTGTGCCGCGAGCTGACCAAGACGTACGAAGAGGTGCGCCGCGGCTCGCTAGCTGAGCTGGCCGAATGGGCGAGCGAGGGAGTCAAGGGCGAGATTACCGTGGTCATTGAAGGCGGAACCGGCGCTGCCGTGACCGCCGCGGCTCTCGTCCCACAGGCCTTGGAGTTGGCCGAGGCTGGCATGCGCTTGAAGGACGCGTGCAAGCAGGCTGCCAAGGGGACTGGGGTATCCAATCGGGAGCTTTATGATGCCGCATTGGACGCCCGTTGACCGCACACTAGCCGAGCATTTGTTGAACCGTCCGCAGGTTATTTCTATGCGGTGTATAAAAGGTCACAATTAGCCGTGCTAGCAGGTAGTTTCACGCTTTGGTATAAGTTATCGAATCGTTATACTTCCCGGGCGTGTGACGCCTAAAAGCCGTCTACGTGGGGATATGCCACCTATAGTCATGCAGGAAACCTTAAGGAAACGCTCAAAAATGTGCGTAAGCTGGGGTTTTGATAGAAAAGTGGTTTGAAAAATTGGGGTCACGCCACCAATGTAGAAAGCATGACTAATACTGAAAATAACGGCGCTGGTGTGCCCGAAGAAGGGAAGGGGCCCGGCGAATCTCCTGCTGGGGCCACTTCTACTGCTTCGAGCGATCAGCCGATTGAGGATTATCAAACGGTAGAAGAGACGCTGGATGAGCAGACGGCGACGAGCCAAATCCAGGACATGATCAACTCTGAGGGGTTCCACCCCGAAGAGTATGACGATCCGGAAATCGAAATCGCCGCAGACCGCGATAATATCCCGATTGACTGGACCATCATGGGTATCGCCGGTGTGCTTGTTGCCGCCATCGTTATTTGGGGCCTTGCCGCGCCGGATAACTTCGCGGACTTTTCTTCCGCGGCCCTGACGTGGGTCGTCGATAAGTTCGGTTGGGCTTACGTGCTCTTTGGCACCGTCTTCGTGGCCTTCGTTATCTTCATCGCTTCCTCTAAATTTGGCACCATCAAGTTGGGTCACATTAATGAGGAACCGGAGTTTTCCACGCCTTCGTGGATTGCCATGATGTTCGCTGCCGGTATGGGCATCGGCCTGATGTTCTATGGCGCTTCCGAGCCGCTGGCGAACTACCGCGACGGTACGCCTGGCCGGGGAACGGAAAACGTGGGCTCGTCCATGGCCTATGCCATGTTCCACTGGACGCTGCACCCCTGGGCTGTTTACGCCATTGTTGGTTTGGCCATCGCGTACTCGACCTACCGTATCGGCCGCAAGCAGCTGTTGAGCCAGGCCTTCGTGCCGCTCATCGGCGAGCGCCGGGCCAATGGTGGATTGGGCAAGTTCATTGACATCCTGTCCATCTTCGCCACCGTCTTCGGCACCGCCTGCTCCCTGGGTCTTGGTGCGCTGCAGATCCAGGCCGGCCTGGAAGCCTCCGGCATCATCGATAACCCAACCCAGTCCGTGGTTATCGGCATTGTTTTGGTCCTGACCCTGGCCTTCTTGCTCTCCGCACTCTCCGGTGTGGGCAAGGGCATTCAGTACGTGTCCAATGCCAACATGGTCTTGGCTGCGGTGCTGGCCATCTTCGTCTTCATCTTGGGTCCAACCGTGACCATCCTGAACCAGGTTCCGGGATCCATCGGTAACTACTTCAACTACTTCACCGAGATGATCGGCCGTACCGCAGAATCCGAAAACGGCACCGCCGGCGAGTGGCTGTCTAGCTACACCATCTTCTACTGGGCATGGTGGGTCTCCTGGTCCCCATTCGTGGGCATGTTCTTGGCACGCATTTCCCGCGGCCGTTCCGTCCGCGAGTTCTGCCTAGGCGTCCTGCTTATCCCAGCCGGCGTTTCCACCCTGTGGTTCGCCATCTTCGGTGGCACCGCAATCCACATGGAGCAAAACGGCGAATCCATCACCGGCGAATCCGCCGAGGTAGAGCTGTTTAACCTCCTGCACAACCTGCCTGGTGGCTTCATTGCCGGCGTCGTCGCCGTCATCTTGCTGTCCACCTTCTTCATTACCTCCGCGGACTCCGCTTCCACCGTGATGGGTTCGATGACCCAAAACGGTGCGGCAACCGCGAAGCCGTGGCTCTCCGCCCTGTGGGGTGCCCTGACCGCAGCCGTTGGCCTGACCCTGCTCTTGGTCAATGAGGACGCGCTGTCCAACCTGCAGAACGTCACCATCGTGGCGGCGCTGCCGTTCTTGTTCATCGTCATTGGCTTGATGTTCGCCATCTACAAGGACTTGAGCAATGACATTATTTACCTCGAGTACCGCGAGGCGCAGCAGTTCCAGCGCAAGATGGCCCGCGAGCGCCGCTTGCACCGCGACTACCAGCGCACGCAGGAACTCAAGAAGCGTCGCAACGAGCGTTTGAAGAACCCGATGAAGCGCAAGTAGATAAAGCATCTACCGCCTTTGGTAGCAGCGCCCGCCGCTTTCCCGCACGAGGGAAGGAGGCGGGCGCTTTTCGGCTGTAGAGGTTATGTGCCCTCAACGTGTGTTCGTGCAGGTGCTTCGATAAACTGGACTCCATGACTGAGTCTTTAGTAGTAAATGTTGCCTGGCCATATGCCAATGGCCCGCGCCACATCGGTCACGTGGCTGGCTTTGGCGTTCCCTCTGACGTATTCGCCCGCTTCCAGCGAATGCGCGGCCGCAACGTACTCATGGTCTCCGGCACGGATGAGCACGGCACCCCGTTGCTGGTCCAGGCCGATAAGGAAGGCGTATCCGTCCGCGAACTCGCGGACCGCTATAACCGCCAGATCGTCAACGATCTGGCCAACCTCGGCTTGTCGTATGACCTTTTTACCCGCACTACCACCCGCAACCACTACTCGGTGGTGCAGGAACTTTTCAAGGGCCTCAATGAGAATGGCTACATGCTTAAAGAGACCACCAAGGGGGCAATCTCGCCGTCCACCGGCCGCACGCTGCCGGACCGCTATATCGAGGGCACGTGCCCCATCTGCGGCGCGGATGGCGCACGCGGTGACCAGTGCGATAACTGCGGCAACCAGCTGGATCCGGTGGACCTCATTGACCCGGTATCCAAGATCAACGGCGAAACGCCGCAGTTCGTAGAAACCGAGCACTTCCTATTAGATCTGCCATCGCTGAAGGACGAGTTGCAAAAGTGGCTTTCTACTCGCGAGGATTGGCGCCCGAACGTGCTGAAGTTCTCCCTCAACCTGCTGGAGGATATGCGCCCGCGCACCATGACCCGCGATATCGACTGGGGCATTCCCATTCCGGTGGACGGCTGGCAGGACAATAACGCGAAGAAACTGTACGTGTGGTTCGATGCCGTCGTGGGCTACCTGTCCGCCTCCATCGAGTGGGCGCACCGCACCGGCCAGCCGGAGGCGTGGAAGGAATTCTGGCAGGACCCAGAAACCCGCCACTATTACTTCCAGGGCAAGGACAATATCACCTTCCACTCGCAGATCTGGCCGGCGGAATTGCTGGGCTATGCGGGCAAGGGCTCGAAGGGCGGCGAGCTGCACCAGTACGGCGAGCTGGACCTGCCCACGGAAATCGTGTCCTCGGAATACTTGACGATGTCCGGTTCCAAGTTCTCCTCGTCCAAGGGCGTGGTGATCTACGTTAAGGACTTCCTGGCGGAGTTCGGCCCGGATCCGCTGCGTTACTTCATTGCCGTGGCTGGCCCGGAAAACAACGACGCGGACTTTACGTGGGATGAATTCGTGCGCCGCGTCAATAATGAGCTGGCCAATGGCTGGGGCAACCTGGTCAACCGCACCGTGTCCATGGCGCACAAGAACTTCGGCGAGGTTCCGGTCCCGGCGGCCCTAGAGGAGCGCGACGAGGCCATTTTGCAGCTGGCGGAGGAGACCTTTACCACCGCCGGTAACCTGCTGGAGCAATCCAAGTTCAAGCAGGCCATTGTCTCCATCATGCACGTGGTGGGCGAGGCGAATGCGTATATCGCCTCCCAGGAGCCGTGGAAGCTCGCCAAGGATGAAACCCAGCGTGAGCGCCTGGCCACCGTGTTGTGGACCGCCCTGCAGGTCGTGTCTGACTGCAACGTCATGCTCACCCCGTTCCTACCGTTTACCGCACAAAAGGTGCACGAGACCCTGGGCCGCACCGGCGAATGGGCCGCGCAGCCTGAGGTGCGCGAGGTCAAGGACGATATCCCGGTTGAGCTCGTGGGTGCGGGGCTTCCCCCAGAAAACCACGAATATCCGGTGATTATGGGTGACTACACCCAGCAGCAGGCCAAGTGGGAGCGCATCCAGGTGGCACCGGGTACGACCTTGGCAAAGCCGAAGCCGCTCATTTCCAAGCTGGATCCAGAGCTCGGCGAAACCGGCCCGGAATGGGCACCGGTGATGAACTAGCTGGGTAACCCCAGCGTAGATACAAAGGCGCGGTGGCCAATCCCAATGAGAGGGGGAGGCCACCGCGCTTTTGCTATGCCTTAAAGGCTCTGCCTAGTGCTGGAAATCGCGCTGTAGGTGAACCAGGCCCAGGCGCACGCCGTCCTTGGTGTGGATATTGGGCATGCGGCCGGTTTCTATGAACCCAAACTTCTTGTGTAGCGCAATGGAACCGGCATTGGTATCGACGATATAGGTAATCATGGTCTCGATATAGGGATCATCGGCGGCGATGTCCATGAGGGCATCGAGAAGCTCAGAGCCCACGCCCTTGCCCTGGGCTGCGGGGGAGATATATACGGAATCTTCGACGGTGCCGTAATAGATGGCGGGCGTGACGAATTGAAAGTAGGCGGCCCAGCCGATGATTTCATCATCGTCTACGGCAACGAGCACGGGCGAGCCGGCCTTGGACAATTCTTTTAGCCAATCCTCGCGCTCAGAAACCTCTTCTTGCCAGGTAATGAGGTTATTGGCCGGTTTAGCCGCGGAGGCGGCGTTGTAGATGGCGGAAATGGAGGGGGCATCGGCAAGCTCGGCGGGGCGAATATGCATCAAAAGTCCTTTACACCAGAAGTTCTAAGTGGGTGAGGCTAAGCCAGTGATCGAATTTGTAGGTTACCTCTTTGAGAGTTCCCACGTTTTCAAACCCGAACTTTTCATGCAACTTTAATGATGCCGTATTAGTAGACACGATTAAG
Organism: Corynebacterium sp. KPL1824; assembly: GCF_000478095.1. NCBI lineage: Bacteria > Bacillati > Actinomycetota > Actinomycetes > Mycobacteriales > Corynebacteriaceae > Corynebacterium > Corynebacterium sp. KPL1824. The sequence continues at coordinate 961,732 of NZ_KI515749.1, forward strand.
GCGAGCAGTGCATGCACCTTGTCATCCGCCCGGGCGCGGTCTACCAGCTCGCCCATAAGGGCGGTGCCCACGCCTTGGCCCTGGGCATTGGGGGAAAGGTAAATCGTGGTTTCATAGCAGCCCTGCCAGATGCGCGGATCGCGGTACGGGTGGTAGAGCGCCCAGCCCAAGTATTCGCCCTCGTCGGTTTCGGCAACGAGGGAGGGGCAGTCCATGTCCTGGATGTGGCGCAGGTGTTCTTCGCGCTCAGCCACGGTGGCGGGGGTGGAATCAAAGATGACATCGGTATGCTCGATGGCCCAGTTGAGGGTATCGGTCATGGCGGGGACATCGCTCAGGTCCGCTGGTCTGATTAACATAGCTGCCAATATTACAATTGCGGGTATGTCTAAAAAGAAGCCACGTCCTACTCCCATTCCGGCCCCAGGGCTCAGCGGCCTCAGCGATGCGCATACCCACCTTTTCTCGCATAAAGACACCGACGAGGTGCTGGTCAACCGCGCCCGCGCCGCCGGGGTATCCCGCCTGGTTACGGTAGGCGATGACCGCCGCGAGTCCGAAGCTGCGCTTGCGACCGCGCGCGCTTTTCCCAATGTCTACGCCGCCTGCGCCATTCATCCGGTGCGGGCGAATGAGTTAGACGCGCCCACCAAATCCGCCTTGGAGAAAATGGTGGCGGATCCGCACTGCGTGGCGGTGGGGGAGACCGGCATGGACGCCTACTGGGTCCACCACGAACCGGAGACGACCGCGAGCTTGGTGCAACAAGAAGAATCGCTGCGTTGGCATATCGATCTGGCGGTGCGCACCGGCAAGACGCTCATGATTCATAACCGCGAGGCAGACAAGGACTTGCTGCGCATTCTTGCCGATGCCCCCACGCCTGAGACCGTCCTGCTTCACTGCTTTTCCTCGCCGTTGCGGGTGGCAGAAGAAGCGCTCGAGCGCGGCTACGTATTGTCCTTTGCAGGAAATGTCACCTTCAAGCGCAATGCCGAGCTGCGCCAGGCGGCGGCGCTGGCCCCGGCGGGGCAATTGCTCGTGGAAACCGATGCACCGTTTATGACCCCAGAGCCGTTCCGCGGGCAGCGCAACGAGCCATCCCTCATCGGGCACACCTATGACTGCATCGCCCGGGCGCGCCACCAGACCACGCAGGCCTTGGCGGCGGAGGTCAATGAGACATTTGACCGCGTATATGGGCTCAATACAGAGCAGTAGTGAGGATCGTCACAAAATTAAATCCGCTGGTCGCTGGTGGCATGGGTGCTGGATGTGACAACTGTTTTCGCCAGTTATAGCTGTGGTGTGGTGCTTCTCGACTTTTCGCGCCCGTTATCGTATTGTTATTGATTGTTCGTTGAGGCTTTATGCCTTTACCTTCCCGCAGCGCTGCTCCACAGGGGAGTAGTCGCGGCATAGCCGCTGGTTTCCCTGGCCAGCGGCAACAATTGTGATACTGGATAGACAGCACCACTGGAGATTAACTACACATGGCACCTCACCACATTAAGCGCATCAATAACTCACGTTCCCTGCCGCTGCGCCTGGCAACGGGTGGCGTCTTGAGTACCCTCGCTGTCGGCGGTGTCGTGGCGGTTGCCGCGCAGAAGGACCTGGTCGTAGACGTCAACGGCGACAAAGTAGAGCTGGCTACCTTTGCCAAGGACGTGGACGGTGCCCTGCAGGCCGCCGGCGTCCAGGTGGGCGAAGAGGACATCGTATCGCCCGCACCGTCTGAGTCCGTAGCCGATGGCGATGAGATCTCCGTGCGCACCGCCAAGCCGGTCGCCGTATCCATTGATGGTGAACAGCAACAGCTTTCTACTACCGATCTCACCGTTTCTGATCTGCTCAATAATTTACAGGGAGTAAACCCGGGGGCTGCCGTGAAGTCTGGCGAGGATGACGTGGATAAAGATGCGCAGCTAAAAGACGGCATGGATCTAGAGGTCGTTTCCCCTAAGATCATCAAAATCAATGATGGTGGCAAGAACACCTACACCAAGATTGCCGCTAAGACCGTGGGCGATGTGCTCAAGGAGCGCAATATTAAGCTCGATGAGGATGACCGCGTCTTCCCAGCCAAGGAAGAAAAGGTCACCGAGGGCATGTCTATCAAGGTAGAGCGGATAGACATCCAGACCGTGGAGTCCACCGAGGAATTCGACGCTGAGCCGCATTACGTGGATGACTCTGAGCTGGAAGCCGGCGCCGAGGAGGTGCGCGAGGAAGGCCAAAAGGGCAAGCGCGAGATCACCCGCAAGGTGGTCATGAAAAACGGCAAAAAGGAATCCGAAGAGGTCATTAAGGATGACGTCATTGTAGGACCAAAGCCTGTGACCATCGCCCGTGGCACCAAGCAGGCGGAGCCGGAACCGCAAGGCGGTAACTCGGGCGCAGCGGCCCCCGCCGTAGCCGATGGCTCCGTATGGGATGCCATCGCGCAGTGTGAGTCCAACGGTAACTGGTCCATTAATACCGGCAATGGTTTCTCCGGTGGCCTGCAGTTCGCGCCGTCCACTTGGGCTGGTCTCGGCGGCACCGAATACGCCCCTGAGGCTTGGCAGGCCACCCGCGAGCAGCAAATTGCCGTGGCACAAAAAGTGCAGGCCGCCCAGGGCTGGGGTGCATGGCCTGCATGTACCGCCAAGTTAGGGCTGCGCTAAAACGCAAGCGCAGCACCGCGCACAGCGCACCGCACCCTGCGTCGCTTCGGCGCGGGGTGCGACTTTCTGCATTCTTCTACTAGGTTAGAGAGCATGACTGATTCCCCGGGCGCCGCGCTTTTAGGACCAGTAGAAATCCGCGCTTTAGCGGAGAAACTGGATATCACGCCCACCAAGAAACTGGGGCAGAATTTCCTCCATGATCCCAATACCATCCGCCGCATCATCGCGGCGGCGGACCTGGACCCCACAGACCACGTCGTGGAGGTCGGCCCTGGGTTGGGGTCGCTGACCCTCGGGTTGGTGGAGACCGTCCAGGATCTCACCGCGGTGGAGATCGATCCGCGCTTGGCCGCGCAGCTGCCGGAAACGGTGGGCGAGCGCGCGGAGGACTACGCTAAGCGCCTGCGCGTGGTGGAAAAGGACGCGCTGCGCATGACCAGCGAAGATGTCGCTGCACCTACGGCGCTGGTGGCCAACCTGCCTTATAACGTGGCGGTGCCGGTGCTCCTGCACTTTTTGGAAACCTTTCCCTCCATCCGCCGCGTGCTCGTTATGGTGCAGCTGGAGGTGGCGCAGCGCCTCGCTGCGGAGCCCGGCAGCAAGATCTACGGCGTGCCTTCCGTGAAGGCTGGCTTTTATGGCGCGGTGAGCCAGGCTGGGACCATTGGCAAGAATGTCTTTTGGCCCGCGCCCAATATCGCCTCCGGCCTGGTGCGCATCGATGTCTTTGATACCCCGCCTTGGCCGGTTGACGATGCCGCGCGCGCTGCGGTCTGGCCGCTTGTCGATGCCGCCTTTGCCCAACGCCGCAAGACCCTCCGCGCCGCGCTATCGGGCCACTACGGCTCCGGCGCGGCCGCCGAAGAGGCGCTGTGCGCGGCCGGAATCGATCCGAAGCAGCGCGGGGAGAAGCTTGCTGTTGCAGACTTCGTACGATTGGCAGGACTACAGTGAGCGCACCACACGGAAACGAGCCGATCACCTATACCGCGCATGCGCACGCCAAGGTCAATGTGCACCTTGGCGTGGCAGAACCGCGGGAGGATGGCTTTCACGAGCTGGTCACGGTCTTTCAGTCTTTAAGCCTGCACGATACGGTTACGCTGACTGATTTAGGCAACGCCGAAGTGGATAAGCCACGCGTGCAATACCTCAAGGTATCCGGTCCGCACGCAGCGGGTGTGCCCGAGGACGATACGAACCTCGCCTGGACTGCGGTAGACCGCATCATGCAGCACTTGTATGTCACCCGCGGGGGCATCAAGATACCGGAGGTCGGCCTTGAGATTTACAAGGCCATTCCCACCGCCGGCGGCATGGCGGGCGGTTCCGCGGATGCCGCGGCGGCGCTGCGCCTTGCCGAGCGCTGCTACGGCCGTTATTACGGAATCGATTCGGTAGGAGAGCACATTCTGGATGCCTTGGGCGCCGCTCTTGGCTCCGACGTACCGTTTACCCTGCTGGGCGGCACGGCGCTAGGCACCGGGCGCGGGGAGCAGCTGACCTCCATGATGACAAGGGGCACCTATCACTGGGCGCTAATCGCCTCTGATCGCGGCCTTTCGACGCCTAGCGTGTTCCGCAAGCTCGATGAATTGCGCGATGCGGGGAGGGTTAGCGCACCGGCCCTTGATACCACGGAGATTTCCCAGGCGCTTATCTCCGGCGATGCCCACCGCGTGGCGGCGCACCTGCACAATGATCTGCAACCCGCCGCGCTATCCCTGCGCCCAGATCTCCGCAAAACCTTGGAGGCAGGCATGGATGCGGGAGCGCTCAACGGCATCGTCTCCGGCAGCGGTCCTACCTGCGCATTCTTATGCGCCACCCGGGAAGACGCGGAGGACGTTGCAGCGCAGGTCAGCATAGAAATACCGGGCACCAAGGGCGTTGTAGCCCAGGGCCCGGCTGCGGGGGCGGAGGTGATCTAGCTTAGGGCGATTGGGGGGGGGGGCATCGCCAAGCAAGAGCACTAGCGCGCTGGAAACTTAGAGTACGGCCATTTCGGTGGGCTCGAAGTCCAACTCGTAGCGGTCGGTTTCCTTACCGCGCAAGAGGTCGATGACAACGAGTTCCTTCTTCTGCGCATCCGTGATGTAGGCATAGCCATTGGCCGCCTTCAGGATTGGGCCTGGCTGCTGCCATTCCTCGTTTTCCTTCCACTTGGAAGTCGCGTCGATCTGCTTGGTGATTTCACCGGAGTCTGGGTCGATGACATTGAGCTTGCCGTCGGTAGTAAGCACTAGGGCCTCGCCCATGGGCCCGCGTGCCAGCGAGCGGAACCAGTAAGAGCCGTCCAAATCGACCTTCTTTGCGGAGTAGTCCTCGGTATCGATCAGGGCCACCGAGGTGGGGTGCTCGGAATCGGCATCCTTGTCGGTCTTATTATCGGCCAAGATGACGTTCGATTCCTCAGAACCCGCGGCGTTTCCGGAGCGCTGGTAGCCATCGGCACCTGCATAGTCGGAGACGTCTACCTTGTGGAATTTAGAGCCATCAAAGACGACGGGGCCATCTTCGCAGCCGAAGAAGAGCTTGCCATTTTCAGCGGCTGCTTCGCCGTGGACGCCTGGGCATTCGGTGGTCTCTTCCAAGACCTTGCCGTCCTTATCTAGGTGCTGGATGGTGTGGCGCTCGTCCTCGGTGCCCTTGGTGATGACCACGGAGCCATCCTTGAGCGGGACGGCCACGCCGTGGTGTCCTTCGCCCGTCTTGACGGTGTTGACCGGCTTGGCGTCCTTGGAGCCGATATCCTCAGTCTTATAAATCTTGGCTACTCCATCGCCATCAGAAAACAGGGCGGTGAAGCCGTCGTGGTGGACCACGTGGCCGGCGTGGGGCGCCTTGATTTTTTCATCGCCAAGCTCTGGATCCGCGGTGTAGTAGTGGTTGTGGTCACCGTGGGCCTTGGTGATGCGGCCCGTATCGTAGGTAAGGAAGTTATCGCCCTTGGTCACCATGACGTGGCGGTCATTGCCGGCATCGTTGAGGCGGAGGAAGGCGTTCATATCCTCTTCATCCAAGATATCGCCGGATTTGGCATTGTAGGTGGTCAGACCCCCAGCGTGGGAGAAGACGATGCGCGTGGGAAGCTGGGCTACCTCGGTCTGGCCTTCCTCGGCCTCCATGCCGTCGTGGGAGTGGCCCTCGTGATCATGATCGTGGTCATGATCGTGTTCGTGGCTTTCCGTGGTGGTGGATTCGCTGGTGTTTTGGGCGTCGGTGTCTTCTTCAGGCGCCGAGCAGGAGGCGATGGTGAGCGCAGTGGCAGAGAGGATAGTACAGAGGGTAAGTGTGTTCTTCTTCATACGTGCGCAGGATATTGCAAGTGAAATTCGATAGCAACGTGATTGGGAATGCGGGGGTAGCAGTGGAGAGGTATTAAGATGAGTCCCTGTTATGGCAAACCTGATTAACCTCGAGCAAGTCACCAAATCCTATGGGCTAAAAACTCTCCTTGATGGGGTATCCCTCGGCGTGCAAACCGGGGACCGAATTGGCATCGTGGGCGTCAACGGCGGCGGCAAAACCACCCTGTTGGAAGTGCTCACCGGCATCGAGCCGCCGGATTCCGGCCGCGTATCTCATACCTCGGATCTGCGCATGGCCGTGGTGACGCAGCGCTTTGATTTGCCCGAAGAGCTCACCATTGCTCAGGCGATCATTGAACCCCTCGAGCTCGAGACGTATGAATGGGCCTCCAATGCCAAGGTACGCGACGTACTCGGTGGCCTGGGCATCGTGGACTTAGGGCTGGATACTCCCGTTAGCTCCCTATCCGGCGGCGAGCGGCGAAGGGTGAATCTCGCCGCAGCGTTGGTGCAGGATTTAGATCTCGTGGTGCTCGACGAGCCCACGAACCACCTTGACGTGGAAGGTGTGCAGTGGCTGGCGGATCACCTGCTCAAGCGCAACCTCGCCGTCATCGTGGTCACCCACGATCGCTGGTTCCTCGATACCATTGCCACCTGGACGTGGGAGGTCCACGACGGCACCGTTGATGCCTACGAGGGCGGCTACAACGACTGGACGTTTGCCCGTGCCGAGCGCACCCGCCAGGCCGATGCGATGGAGCAGCGCCGCAAAAACTTAGCCCGCAAGGAATTGGCATGGCTGCGCCGCGGGGCACCGGCGCGTACCTCCAAGCCGCGCTACCGGATCGAGGCCGCGGAAGCGCTTATTTCTGATGTCCCCGAGCCGCGCAACAAGGTCGAGCTCATGTCCTTTTCCAAGCAGCGCCAGGGCCGGGTGGTCATCGAGCTAGAAGATGCCACGATAAAGTCCCCGGATGGTCGCACCTTGGTCGATCACCTCACCTGGCGCCTAGCCCCGGGCGAGCGCATCGGCCTCGTTGGCGTGAATGGCTCCGGGAAAACCACGCTGCTGCGCACGCTGGCGGGAGAATACGAGCTTGCAGCCGGAAAACGCATCGAGGGCCAAACCGTGCGCTTAGGTTGGCTGCGCCAGGAACTCGATGACTTGGATCCGCAGCGCCGGCTTCTTGATGCCGTCGAGGATGTAGCCACCTACGTCCAGCTAGGCAAGAAGGAGCTCAGCGCATCGCAGTTGGCCGAGCGCCTCGGCTTTTCCGCCAAGCGTCAGCGCACCCCGGTTGGTGATTTGTCTGGTGGCGAGCGCCGCCGCCTCCAGCTCACCCGCGTTCTTATGGCAGAACCCAATGTTTTGCTCCTCGATGAGCCCACTAACGATCTGGATATCGATACCCTCCAGGAACTGGAGTCCCTGCTCGATTCCTGGCCGGGTACCCTGGTGGTCATCTCGCACGATCGCTACCTCATCGAGCGCATTGCGGATAATACGTACGCGCTATTTGGCGATGGCAAGCTGACGAACCTTCCCGGCGGCATCGACGAGTACCTGCGCAAGCGCGAAGAAATCGAGGCCGGCAAGAACACTGGGGTTATAAACCTGGGAGAAAAGAAGACGGGTGCGCCGGCGCCGAAGCCGGAAAAGAAGCTTTCTTCCCAGCAAGAGCGCGAAATCACCAAGAAGATGAATGCGCTTGAGCGGAAGATGCAGAAGCTGGAGAAATCCGCTGCGCAGATCAATGAGAAATTGGCCGCGGCGGCAGAAGAAGTCGATACCGAAGCGATGACCCGGCTTGATACGGAATTAAAGGACAACCGCAGCGCCTATGAGGATTTGGAGATGGAATGGCTGGAGTTAGGGGAGAAGCTCGAGCAGTAGAAGCTCGCATCGCCGATATCGTCCGCCACCTCGATCCGTGGGGCGTTATCGGCGCCGCCATTCTGTCTACCCTGGGCCTTACTCCGTCTATTTTGCCCCGCGATTGGCCCTATCAAGGCCTGATTTCGGGCCTTGCAGCTGGTTTCGGCTACGTGGTGGGCATCGGCGTGAAGCTGGTGTGGTACCGCTTCGTCGTGAGCAAATGGGCAGATAAGTATCCCTGGCTTGCCGCCTCCGCTTGGGAGCCAAAGCGCTACCGATTGCTCGCGCGCATCGCCACAGGTGCGTTCATCGCCTGGCTGGTCGGTTTCGTTATTATCGCCGTGCGCTGGCAGCGTGAGCTCGCGGGCGTATATTCCGTGCCCGCGCCATCCATGTCCAGCTACCTGCTGGTGGTGCCCTTGGCGCTGGCGGTATTTACCCTCTTCCTGCTGATCCTGCGCTCCATTATCTTTTTGGTCCGCTGGTTGGCGCGGCGCTTCCCGCAGCGGTTTCGCTCCACCTACCGCCGCCTGGGGGCGGTATTAATCGTTGCGGTGATTGCCATCTACACCGTTGAAAACATCATTCCCGGTGCCATCGTGAGCTTGGGCGATAGGGTATTTACCGCCCAAAACGCCGACCCCGATCCGGACACCCAGCGCCCCACCCTCAGCGAGCGCTCCGGATCGCCTACTTCCGATGTCGACTGGGACGGCGTGGGCTTGCAAGGCTCCCGCTTCCTAAGCTCCGGTGCGCATAAGGACGAGCTAGAGCAGGTGACCGGCAAACCCGCCAAGGAGCCCATCCGTGCCTACGCCGGCCTGGGCAACCGCGACTCCAATGAGGGGCGGGCGCAGCTGCTTATCGATGAACTCGAGCGCACCCACGCCCAAGACCGCAAGGCCCTCCTGCTGACCATGACCACCGGCACCGGCTGGGTATCGTCCTATTCCGCGCAAGCCTTCGAATTGCTCTATGGCGGGGATACCGCCATCGCCGCCGCACAGTATTCCGCCATGCCGTCCGTCTTTCACTTCTTTGGCGGCGGTAGCCAAGTAGAGCGCGCCGGGGAAGAATTCATCAACCCCATCGTGGACTGGTGGAATTCACTGCCAGAAGATGATCGGCCCAAGCTCTACCTCTACGGCGAGTCCTTAGGCACAACCGGCATCGAGGCAGCCTTTTCCGGTGTGCGCGATATCGCCAATTCAGTCGATGGCATCTTATTGACTGGCCCGCCGCACTTTAATCGGTTGCGCTCGCAGTTTGTGGAGCGCCGCGATCCCGGGTCCACGGAAATCTCGCCGGTCTACGCCGGCGGCCTCGTGGTCCGCTTTGCCAACGACGTGGACCAAGTTCGCCGCTGGGGACGCGTGCCGGAAGAAGAGTGGGGCAGGACCCGTATGCTGTATATCCAGCACCCATCCGATCCGGTGAGCTGGTGGTCGCCCGAATTGGCCTTCAAAGAGCCTGATTGGATGAAGGAAGATACCCCTTATTCCCGTGAGCGCGTGATGCAGTGGATGCCCATCATTACCTACCTGCAAGTTGCCGCAGACCTGCCTGGGGCTAAGGATGTTCCCGATGGTGTGGGCCATAATTACGGAACCTCTGTCCTTGATGGTTTTGCGGCCATCGCCGGGCCCGACGTTGCGCGTTCCATTGACTCGGAAGAACTGCAGCGGCAATTCGATGAACTCGATGTAGGTATTTATTAGACTTCTTGGGACGTTATACCTCCCGCGCAGTAACCCAGAACACTCAGAATGCCGTTTATATAACAAAGCCATATCGAAGTGGAGCGTATCCGGTAATAACCTTTCGCCCCCTGAAAAGTTATGACAAGCTGAAAAACATGAAGCCGATTCGAAGCGCCACCGCAGCAGTCCTGACCACCGTACTCGCCCTGTCCGGTACCACGGCAGCGGCTTCTGCGGAGCTCACCGCGGCCCCGCAGGTACAGCAGGTGTCCACCCTTGCTGAAAAGTACAACGTTACTTTGCCCAGCTTCCTCCAAGCTGCACCCGATGCCGAGCCGGAGGTGGCCGCGGAAGAAGCGGCCACGGCTGAAGCCGCCCCTGAGGCACAGGCGCCCGAGGCTCCACAGGTTGCCGCTGACTTGCGGGCAGCCACCGCGGACCACTTGGCTCAGGCCGGTCACCACCCAGATGAGAACGCTGCCGCCATCGCGCAGGAATGGGCAAACCAGGGCGCAAACGGTAAGCTTACGTACTACGGTGACGTCGCAAGCGGCGTTACCCACACCGAGGAAGGGCAGGGCAACGTTTACCGTCTGTCCGAAGAACAAGCTCAAGAGCGCCTCAACTGGTTTAACCGGGGCCTCGAGGTGACCCCTGGACCTGAGTACGGTTATGGCGTCGCCACCGCCTTCGACGGCGAGTTCATCTACATCGCGGAGTACTTCCTCAACTAGTTCTTAGCTTCCGCGGAACCTGCCCCCGATTCTTCCGAGGCCCGCGCGCATGGCAGAGCAGCCATGACGTAGTGGACACATCATTGGTAGAATCGGGGGCATGATTTTGATTAACGTTCAGTTCCACGTAAAGCCTGAATACGCCGATACCTTCCTTGATGAGATCAACTGGTACACCGAGGCTTGCAACGCAGAGCCTGGCTGCATCGACTTCAAGTGGTACCGCGATCCGGAAGACTCTCAGCGCTTCCTGCTGCTCGAGTCCTACGCTGATGGCAAGGACGTAGAGCACGTTCAGGGCGAGCACTTCAAGCGCGCCTGCGACGAATTCCCCAAGTACCTGGTAGAGACCCCAGACATCATCAATGTCCACATCGATGGCCGCACCGGTTGGGACAAGATGGGCGAGTTCGCCGTCGACTAATCTCGCCGCTTAACACCAAAGACCGCACTCATGTGAACAATGAGTGCGGTCTTTATTTGTGCGACCACCTAAGAGCCAGGATCTACAGCCCCGCGCTTTGCGAACCCGCCCTTCGCGCTCACAGGGAGCGGGGTACCCGCTCATGAGAACGGACCCCGTGAGCGTGAAGGGCGCGCTGGAGCTGAGGCCGGGTTTGGCGCCGGGGCCGAGGCTGGAGCCGGGGTTCGGGGCAGCAGGCTAGCCGAGTTGGGGTTAGCTGCCTGCCCTCGTGGACTTCACTAAGCCTGGCATTGAGAGGTGACGCTCTTGTCGTATTTGGAGTACTGCTTTAGGGCGTTATAGAAGGCATCGGAGTAGCCGCTGGCGCCTTCGGGAAGCGGGTGCACGCCATCGGAGTAGAGCATGTCCGGGTTATTTTTGGCATAGCCACACCAGTCCGCGATATAGGCGTTGTCGTACTCCTTGGCGGCGTCAATGACGTCCTTCTGGGACTGCGCCATCCACTCGCGGTCGCCATAGGGAACCACCATGACCACGGTGTGATCCTCGCCGATGATATCCATGGCCTGGCTGATTTGGTTCGGCTGGGCGGCGCCGTTGGTACCAAAGCCCAAGAAGACGGTATCGCGCAGCGTGCCGGCGTTCTTCATCTGTTGGAGGATTTGGATACCTGACGCGTAGTGGCGGGATTCTTCGGCATCGATATAAATGCCGGGGAAGCGTTGGCTTAAGGCATCGCTGGCCGCCAGCATTACCGAGTCACCGATTGCGGTGATATTCGTGCCCTGTGGCATCGGACGGGTCTTAGTATCGTCCTCTTTCTTTGCGTCGTCTTCCTTGTCTTCGGCAGGCGGCGTGGAGGGTGCGGCCGCCTCTGGCGGGACAGGATTATTATTCTGGTTTTGCTGCTGGAGCTGGTCGAGCTGCTGCTCCAATTCCGTCTTATCGTTGGAGTTGACCACGCCGTAGACAACGCCAACCAAAGAAGCGACAACCAACAACGGGACCACTGGCCACATGGCCTTGCCAAAGCCGTCCTTGAGCTCGCTGAAGCTTGGGCGCGCAGCCCAGTAGTTCTTCCATGTCTTCTTGTACCCGCCGCGGCGGAATGGGTTCTCGATGAACTGATAAGAAATCTCCGAAAGGATCAGGGAGATGGGGACGGCGACAAGGCCCAGAATCCACGTATTCTCAGAATTCTGATTGCCGTGGAACAGTGCCTCCAAAATCATGATGACCGGCCAGTGCCACAGGTACAGCGAGAAGGAACGCTGACCGAACCACCGCATGACCTTCGTCCTAAACAGTGGCGTCATCGGGCCGTACTCGTGGATGACACCCCACACCATGAGGGCACCAAGGATGCTGGTGATAAAGAGTCCGCCGCGGTAGGTAAATTCGGCATCGTCAGGCATGAGAAATAGCTGCGCGACATAGCCGATAAGCGCCAAGAAGCCGATGATGCCGGCGGCGCGGGTTTCTACCTTGCCGGAAGTTGCCCAGGAATCCGCGTGGGGATCGGACTTCGTAGAGGTCATCAACAAGGAGAGGACCGCGCCGGTCAACAAGCCGAATGCGTGGGTATCCGTTCCGTAGTAGACGCGGGTGGGATCTTCGCCTGGAGTGAAGATGAACCACATGGCCGCAAAGGAGGCCAAGCCCAGCACGCTGGCGACCACGACCGGAAGGCGGCGCGGCTGGCGCGACGAGGCGCGGAAGATAACCAGGATGAGCAGCGGCCAGATGAGGTAGAACTGCTCTTCAACCGCGAGCGACCAGTAGTGCGCAAAGACCTGTACTTCGTTATCGGCAAAATAGGATTGCGAAGTAGCAATCTGCGTCCAGTTATTGACAAAGAAGAGGGTGCCGAAGAATTGCTGGCGCAGGCCAACGGCCAAATCGCCGCCAATCCACGCGACGATCGCGGTACAGAAAACGAGTACGGCGACGGCGGCGGGCAAGATGCGCCTAAAGCGGCGCACCCAAAAGTCCTTCAGGCTAATCGTTCCGGACGTGCGGTACTCGCGCACGAGGAGCGAGGTAATAAGGAAGCCGGAGAGGACGAAGAACATGTCCACGCCCAGGTAACCGCCGGGTAGGGCATCGCCGAAGAAGTGGTACAAAACCACGGCAATAACGGCTAGGCCGCGCAGCCCGTCAAGGCCCTTGACCTGGCGCAGCCGCGCGTGCCGCTTCTTGCGCACGTTCTTATCCTCTGGTGGGACTGCGAGTACTTCGGAGTCGTTCTGCTGGTTCTGCAAGGGATATTTCGATTTATTGGCGTCTTGTGTGTCGTGTGGAGAAGACTGCTGGCCAGCCTGAACGGCCGCGGTCTGGTGCTCCTGTGCGGTCTGTTCGGCAGGAATGCGCTGTGGTTGAGAAGCCCCCATAGCGGCGGCCTTGTCCACAGCGGGAATCCCTGATTTTTGCTCTTGCGCAGAGGCAGACTTTTGCGCAGGCTTGCGCTGCTCTGCTTGCTGACGCCCGGATCCGGATGCTTGCTGCTCCGGTTGGTGCTGTGCAGGCTTACGCTGTTCTGGCGGGCGCTGTTCCTGCTGACGCTGCTCTTGCTGGCGCTGCTCCTGCTCGCGCTGAACAGGTTGTTGCTGCCCAGATGTGTGCTGCTCCGGCTTGCGCGGCTCTGTCTTACGCTGCTCGGCTTTGCTTTGCTCAGTTTTGCGCTGTTCAGGCTTGCGCTGCTCTGGCCTTTGGGCAGGCCACGACTGCTGGGCGGGAAATTCCGTGGTTCCCTGCGCGGAGTTCTTCGCATCGTCGGAAGGCTTCGAGGAGCCGGTGCCGGTGGATCGATTGGCGTCGGAAGGCCGAGGAGTGCCAGCGGAGTTATTGGAGCGGGAAGAATTCTTGGAACCGGCGGATGTGGAAGTTCGAGAGGTACCAGAGGTCCCGGACGCGCGGGAAGTACCGGCGGGGCTTGCGGGAAATTCCTTCGTTTCGGCGGCTGGTTGCTGCAGTTTCTGTGAATTCTTGGGCGTGGCCGGTTTTACCTCCTGGTGTGGCTTTGCTCCGGTTTTCTTCTGGGCAGAATTATTCTGCTTGTCTTGGGCAGAGCCTTTGGCCGCAGCGGATTTGGGGGTCTGTGCACCCTGGTTTCGAGAAGGCTTCTTGTCTTGAGGCGTGGGGTTACCTACCTGGCGAGATTGACGAGCGAACCCACGGGTGGGATCCGTGGGCTGTGCGTGCGAGGATTTAGTGCCATCCTGTGCATTCGAGGTGGGCGGCTGGTGTTCCGTGCGCGCCTCGTGATTATTGCGGGCATGTGGATCCGGCCCGGTAGGGATACCGGAATTAGGCGTGGAAGCCCCAGTGGAGGAATCACCTGTAGGCCCATCTGATTGCCGCGTCGTGGGCGGCGTGGCCTCATTACGCTCGGAATCTTTCTTCCCCAGCAGCGAGCGCAGAAAACGATTCACGTGAACTCCCATTGCACTACGAAAATGTACTAGTCGGCCAATTTTAGACCGCGAGAAGCGCCATTACCCAAAGTAGAGAGCACGGCGTGGCGCGGGAAATTGGCAATGTTTTGGCGGATAGATGGTGAAAAAAGAAAGTCTAATCCTGTTGGCTGTCAAAAAGCTGATTCAGCACTGTCAGCACCCCATACTCGGTATTGGGCGGGGCGATGGTATCGGCAATCGCCTTGAGCTTAGGATGCGCATTGTCCATGGCAATGGCGGTTCCGGCGGCTTGGAGGAGTTCGAAATCGTTGAGGAAGTCTCCAAAAGCCGCGGTGCGGGATTGGGGGATATCCAGCAGCGACGCCATGGTTTCTAGCGCCACGCCCTTATTTACCCCGGCCGCCATGACATCGAGCCACACTGCCCCAGATACCGCGATATTGTGCTCAGGCACGGCCTCGCGCAGCGGATCGTGGAGGTGCCTTTCGCTGCCATCGGCGCAGAAGGCGGCGATTTTGATGATCTCCTCATCGAGCAGATCATGGAGATCATCTACCCAGCTGATGGATTTATAGTACTTGGAGATCTCGGTGGAGGCTTGGCTGTCGATGCCCCTTTCCACAAACGCCGTAGCTGGCGTACACAGCACCACGGTGTGGGGTTGGGACACCGCGTCGAGCGCCGCTACCGCAGCGCGGACGGCCGATGACGGCAGGGGAGTGGTGCTCAGCAGCTCGTTATTGTGCACGACCACGGAGCCATTTTCTGCAATAAAGGTCTCCTCATGAGGAAACATCTGTTGCAGGGTGGCGAGCTGGCGCCCAGATGCCGGAACGAGGGTGACGCCAAGCTCGGTTGCGCGCTGGCTGGTCGCCGCGAATCCTGGCGGCAAGTCGCCGTTTCCATCGAGCAGGGTGCCGTCCATGTCTAGGGCGATAAGCTGTGGAAGCAAAATTAAGACCTATCTGTGAAGTCGCAAACGGTAGCTAGGTACATGAGTTGTGTGTCACAATAGAGGATATGACTAATGATGCACCTATCGTGTCCTCAATCCGCAACCATACCGGAGTCATTGAGCTCAACCGCCCAAAGGCTCTCAACTCTCTCAGCCCAGAAATGATCGATCTCATCGCCGCTGCCTTGGATAAGTGGCGGGGTGATGACGAGGTAGAGCAGGTCCTTTTGACCTCTACAAATCCCAAGGCCTATTGCGCGGGTGGCGATGTCCGCATGGCTCGCGATGGCATCGTCGACGGCAAGTACGACGAGGTCGATGACTTCTTCGCCTCGGAGTACACCCTCAACGGGGATATTGCGGAATACCCCAAGCCGGTCATCGCGCTTGTGGATGGAATCGCTATGGGTGGCGGGCTTGGCGTATCCGCGCACGGCTCGCACTGTGTGGTCACGGACAAGACCTTCGCCTCCATGCCGGAGATGAATATCGGCTACGTCACGGATGTGGGCATGGCCTATGCCTCCCAAAACGCGGTGGGCACGCGCGGTAAGGCCTCGCCAGAGCTCGCAAAGTTCTGGGGTATTACCGGCTACCGCATGTACGCCGCAGACCTCGTGTGGAGCGGGCTGGCCACTGACTACGTAAAAGACGGCGATGCGTTTGCCAGCGACGTCATTGATAAGGGCATTGATGCCGCGCTGGAACAGCACTCCGTGCAGCCAGAAGATGAGGCCCCGCTTGCAGAGCTCATCGAGGGGATCGAGGCCAGCTTCCGCCACGATTCCTGGCAGGACATCACCGCGGCCGCTAAGGAATACCCGGAGCTGAAGGAGCTGGTGGATAAGCTCACCGCGCAGGCCTGCCCGACCTCCATCGTGGCCGCGCTGGAGCTCTACCGGGCAGAGGCGCAGTGCTCGAGCATTCGCGATGCCCTCGAGCTGGAAAAGAAACTGGGCGCTTATATGTATCGCCGCGATGACTTTTCCGATGGCGTGCGCGCGGTATTGGTAGATAAATCCAATGACGCGGCCTTTAACCCCGCAAGCGTCGCGGAGGTGGATGTAGACGCCATCCGCGGCGTATTAGCTAAAGGTTAATCCCGCGAAAGGAGGCGTAGGCCGATCGAGCCTGCGCCTCATTGAACTCTCGGGGTGGGGTAGCCGCCAGCGTTGCTTCCGTGGTCGCGGACGTGGGCTGGGGCAAATGCAGCGCTTCGGAATCGAGGAGGACGAGGCCAACGCGGCCATCGGCAAGCGTGGTGCCCACCAAAGTCCACATGCCCAGGATGGGCAGGGCAAGCTGGGGTACCTGCCGGGTACGCGCGTAGTCCAAGGGTAGCGCGGGCCGGATTAGCGCCGGTACTTGGTGATCGATGCCGAAGCGGTACAGGTTCGCGGCAGCCTGCGCGGCTGCGGTGTCCTTGACCGCGGGATCGGCCCACGCCCACAGGAATCGTTCCTCCGAAATGGTGGCGATGAGTACCGCCGTGGCCTCGGCCTTGCCGCCAAAGTAGCGAATCTCCGCCGTGGCCTCGTCCGCGTTGAGGTGCACCGTGGCCTCCGGGAAATTGCCCTGGAAATACAGCTGGTGCTCCATGCCGTAATAGAAAGCATCCTCGATAATGCGGGTATCCTTCATACCCGGCTCGATTGCCGTGATCTGCGGCGCACCCAGTGCTCTAGAAAAATGCAGCGTCGTTCCATCGGAATAATGCTCGGCAGACTCCGCAGGGGAGCCCGCGCCAGTCTCTGCGAGCGTAATGCCCAAGTGGTGGGCGAGTTCGTGCACCGCGCGCTGCTCATCAATGTCCGGCGCGCTGCGGCGAATGCCTGCTGCAATGCTGGTGGGAAAGTCGAGGCGCGGATGGAAATCCACGGCGATGATCGCCTCATGATCGCCTTGCCGTGCCCGCAGCACCGGGGCATTGCCGGCCAGGAGGCGGGCGAGGGGGATAAACTTCGCCGGATCATCCCCGCCCTGCGGCAGGTCAGCCTCCGCCTGCATCGCCCACCGCCAGGCCGGCGAGCCGGCGCGATCGATGACGGCGATGCGCGTGCCCCGGAAGTCTTTGACGCTGGAGGACGAGCTGCAGCGGATTTCCACGGGCTGATTGCGGGTGAGGTGGCCCTCGGCATCCGTTGAGGGGGTGAGGAAATTAAATTCCACATCGGTGGTATCGCCCAAGCGGGCCCGGAAGGCGGCGTCAAGGCCCGCCTGAATAAAGCAGGCATCGCGGGTGGCCTGGGCAAGCGAATTTGAAGTATCCATAATTACCTACGAGGATACTGAAACCTCAGGCAAGGCCGCGCAGGGTGGCAAAGGCGTGGTGCACCAGCTCGTCGCGTTCCTGCTTGCTAGGGGGATTGCCGCCTTCGCAGCGCCTTTTCAGCTCTTGCTGGCAGGCATTGCCGGTGCTGCCGCACGCGTTCAAGATGACGGTGAGCTCGAAGGTCGAATATTCGGGGTAGCGCTCTTGAAAAGCAGCGATGATCCTGTGGGTGACGCTATCGAATTTCTTCTTTTCCTCGGCGGTGTGGCTGAGGTTTTCCATCGCCTCACCAATTTTGAACAGGCTGTGCAGCGAGCGCAGCTCCATGTATTCGTTGTCGAGGGCATCAATGAGCGTTAATTCCAAGACCGAAGAGATGGGCTCGCCGGGAAATGCGGTGGGAATATCTTCTGCGAATGCCTCGAGGACATCCGCGGTGTAGTGCAAGAGGGAATCTGCCACCGAGGAAAAATAATTGTGGAACGTGCGCGGGGAGACCCCGACGGCGCTGGTGATACCTGAGACCGTGACCGCCTCAGCGCCGCTGTCCAAGGCGAGGCGGGCCGCGGCATCGGACATGGCCTGGCGCGTTGCTCGCTTCTTGGATTCGCGCAAACTAGTCACGATGAACCTTTCCTACCTTGTCGTGTTGAAAGCCTAGGAGCGCCTCGCGCTCCTTGTGCAGGGCTTCGCCCTCGATATCCATATTAGGCACGATCTTATTCAACCACTTGGGAAACCACCACGCCTTGTCTCCTAGGAGGAACATGGTGGCGGGGATGACCATCATGCGGATAACGAAGGCATCGATAAGCACGCCCATAGCCAGGGCAAAGCCCATGGTCTTGATGAATGGCTCGTCCATCAAGATGAAGGCTGCGAAGACCGAAATCATGATGAGCGCTGCGGCCGTGACCACGCGCGCGCCGTGCTTAAAGCCATTTGAGGTCGCGTTGGCGGCGGTCTTACCGCTGACGTAGCCCTCGCGCATGCGGGTGACCAAGAAGACCTGGTAGTCCATGGCCAGGCCAAAGGTCAGGCCGATGAGCATGATGGGCAGGAAGGACAGCAGCGGCTGCGGGTCGTTGACGAGGCCGAACATGCCCTCTTGCCAGATTCCAACGGTGATTCCGAAGGTGGCGGCCACGGACAGCCCGTAGCCCGCGGCGGCAATGAGCGGAACCCAGATGGAGCGGAAGACCAGCATCAACACGATGAAGGCAAGGCCTAAGACGATGGCCACATAGGGAACAAGAACGCTATTGAGGCGCTCAGAAATATCGTCGAAGATCGGGGTGATGCCGGTAATGCCGTAGGAGCCGCCGTCCTTAGAAAACTCGCCCTGGTACTCGCGCAGGCGCTCCAAGGTCTCGGTGGTTTCCTCATCGGTTGCACCTGTCGTCGGCGTAATCATGATCTGGGCGGCATCACCGTTATCCGTGGTTTGGACGATTTGGGCGTTGTCCACGCCTTCGGTGTCGTTGAACTTGTGGAGCAGATCTTGGAAGGCCGGCATGCGGTCTTGCTCGGAGACGTCTTCCACATTGACAAAGGCGATCATCGGGGCATTGCGGCCTGGACCAAAGGCCTCCTCGGACATCTCGTAGGCCTCGCGCTGCGGGGTGCCGGGTTTGGCGGAGCCATCGGTGGGCATGGCTAGGCGCATATTCGCAAAGGGGATGGCCAGGATGGCAAGGACGATGACGCCCACGCCCAGGTGCAGCCACGGGTGGGCGCGCACGCGGCGGACCCAGCGCAGGCCCATGGTTGGCTTCTCGTCCTCGGGGTCTGGGACCTTGGGGCCGGGTACTCGCCCGGCGAAGATCTTGGTGCCGAGCAGGCCCAGCACCGCGGGGATAAAGGTATTGGCCACAAGCACGGCGATGACCACGGTGCCCGCGGCGGCGATAGCCATGGTGGACAGGAACGGAATGCCGATAATGGTCAGGGCCGCCAGCGCGATGACCACGGTGGTACCGGCAAAGACGACGGAGCCGCCGGCGGTGCCCAGCGCCATGCCCATGGCGTGGGCGCGGGTGCCCTTATCCATCTTCTTCAGTTCCTTAGCCAGTTCCTTTGGCGTCAGGTTATTTAAGCCCGAGGAGGTAATGAGCTCATTGCGGAAGCGGTTGACAATGAACAGGGCGTAGTCGATGCCCACGGCCAGGCCGATCATGGAGGCCAGCGTCGGGGTCATATCGGAGACGGTATCGGTAAAGATGGTGGCCAGCTGCACGCCGAGGATACCAATGCCCACGCCGATGACGGCGGAAATTAGCGGCATGCCGGCAGCTACGAAAGAGCCGAAGGTCACCAGCAGCACGATGGCGGCAACCACCATGCCGATGAGCTCGGCGCTGCCATTCATGCCGGCCTCGGCCATCGAAAAGGCATTGCCCTGGTACTTGACGGATAGGCCGTCGCTGTCATGCTCGTGCAGGACATCCGTGACCGCAGCCATATCGTCATCATTGATGTCCATGACATCAGCGGCATCGAAGGCGATGGTGACGGTGCCGGTGGTCTTATCCTCGCTCAGCGGGGACAGCTGCTGCAGGTTCTTCGCAATCTGCTCTTCGGGCATGCCCTGGGCCCGCATCTGCTCGCCCATCTGCTTTTCCATGCCTGCGGCGGCGAGGACCGGGCTGACCAACTCATCCTGGTTCTTCAGGGCACCGGTGTCCTTGAGGTCTTGAAGCAGCTTGTCGATGTCCCCGGCAACGGCATCATCGCCCAGCTCCTTGCCCGCAGGGGCCTGGATGACCACGGTGCCCTCCGGGGCGCTCATGGCATCGGTATCTTGATCGAAGTGCTCCATCATCTCTTCTTGAGTGGTGGTGGAGTCCATCTCCGGCATGGCGAAGTTGGGGTTCGGGGACTTGGCAAAGCCGGCGGTGAGGCCAACCATCGCCACCAAGACGATGAGCCAGAAGGCGAGGAAGGGCCATACCGTGCGGTAGGACCAGCTTCCCAGCCGGTAGAGGAATTTGGACATGGGCGAGCTCCTTTATGAGTGAGAGAGGTGGGCGCTGCTTCTAAAATCGTGCATAGTCTATGCAATCCTGCGTATGTGGTGCAAAATAAGGTGCAGGTGGGTATAGTAACTCTTTAGTGTGACCTATAACCCAGGCGCGGCCAGAGAGCACAGGGCGGCGGGAAGGATAGGTAGACTATCGCGCATGATTCACGCGGTAAGTTTCGCCCTCTTGGATTCGGTCAATGCCTTGCTCATTGGCATCCTTGTAGCCATCGGCATCATGCTCCCGCGCGGGAAGTACCGCTGGATCGCAGGCCTGGTCATCCTGGGCGACTGGCTGGGCGTTCTCGCCGCTGCGGCCGTGGTGATGTTCGTCCTTTTGGGCGTGCGCGAACAGATCGCGGCCATCTTGGAGTCACCGATTGCCGGAGGCATCCTCATTATCGTCGGCATCGCACTGGCCTTTGGCGCCTGGCACTCCCAAGGCAAACCCAATGCCTTGATCGGGCGCATGCTGCAGCCGCTGCGCACGCCTTCCATCACCACCGTGCTGATCGGCTTCGTGATGGGCGTGGTCCAATCGCTGACCTCCGTGCCGTTTTATTTCGGCCTCATGTTCTTGGCCACCCAGGATCTATCGCTCGCCGCCCAATACGGCGGCCTCTTGTGGTACGCCACCCTGGCGCTGTCCCTGCCGGTGGTGTGCGGGCTTTTCATCGCCGTGGTGCGCGCCCACCCAGACTCAGCTGCGGGTCGAGTCTTTGCGGCGGCGCGCGAAAACAGCACGCGGGTCACGCTCATCGGCGGCTATATCGTCGCCGCCTTCCTCATCATTATGGGTGTTGTGAACCTATAGGGATGCGCTAGTCAAAGTAGACATCATCAAGCGCGAGCTCAGAGCCAGATTGCTGCTTAGCTATGTCCACGTAGCGCGCGGCGTGCGGGATAAACGCCGCGGATTGCTCGGCGGAAAGCTCGCGGCGCACGGTGGCTGGGACGCCGGCGGCCAAGGAACGCGCTGGGATTTCCGCGCCCTCGCGCACCAGCGCGCCGGCGGCGATGAGCGAACCGGAACCGATGGTGGAGCGAGATAGCAGGGTAGCGGACATGCCCACTAGGCTGCCAGCGCCCACATGGGTGCCGTGGAGCATGGCCATGTGTCCTACCGTGACATCGTCTTCAAGGATGCACGGGGCCTCTCGCTCCACGTGGATGACGCTATTGTCCTGAATATTGCACCGACTTCCAATGCGGATGGGGCCGACATCACCGCGCAGCACGCAGCCATAAAAGATGGAAGAATCTGGGCCGATTTCCACGTCACCAATGATGGTGGCATTTGGCGCGATCCAAGCGCTGCGGTGGATGCGCGGGCGTTTTCCTTGGAAGGGGTAGATAGGCATTATTCCACCACCACCGCGAGGCTGGGGGATAGCTCGTGCTCGCTGGAGGTGGGGGCATCGGCAAGCGGAGCACCCGCAAGCTCTGCCTGGGAAAGCGCGCTCGCCAGCGAGGGCGCGATGGGGATAATCCAGCCGTGCTTGGGGTCTTTGACCGGCAACACATCCTTCTTCACGGCGGGGAAATGCGCCGTGGTGGTGGGGGAGATGAGGGTCGCGGACTCGCGCGAGGCGGCGATCTCAGCAAGGGCCCGCGCGCCCTGCCGGCCGGTGATAATGATGATGAGCTGGCCGGCGGTCCTAATATCCAGCCGGTCCACCTGCACGGTCGTCGCCGCGGAATCGGGCCGCGCCAACTGCGGCGCCCCATTCCCGGTGAGCTTGGCAAGAGCATCCAATAATCCCATAGCGTTCAAGTCTAGCCGCGCAGCCAGGTAGCGGGTTGACCGCCGTAACATCGCCGCGCGTACTATAGGAGACCATGATTGATGCCAGCAACACCGCCCTAGTGATCGAAGGCGGCGGAATGCGCAATTCCTATACCGCCGCCTGCATAGTCAAACTCATCCAAGAAAACGTCACCTTTGGATGGGTGGGCGGGGTATCTGCTGGCGCCTCCCACACGGTCAATTACCTCTCGCACGATGCCAAGCGCGCGGAGGAATCCTTCACGGATTTTGTCAATAACCCCAGCTTCGGTGGCGTGGGATCGCTGGTGCGCGGCAATGGCTATTTCAATGCGGAATATATTTATGAGCGCTCCGCGGATAAAGATATGCCTTTTGACTGGGACGCCTACCGCAAGCACCCAGCGGATATGGTCCTCGCCGCCGCGCGGGCCGATACCGGCGAATCCGTCTATTGGACCCGCGAGGACGTGAAGGAACCAGAGGATTTGTACGTGCGGGTGCGCGCCTCGTCCACGCTGCCGCTGCTTATGCCCATCCGCATCATCGATGGCTCGCCCTATGTGGACGGTGCCCTGGGCTCATCCGGCGGCATTACCATCGAGCAGGCAGAGGAGGCCGGCTACGAGAAATTCCTTTTCATCGGCTCCAAGCCGCGCGGGTATGTCCGCCCTGAGGTGGCGCGCCCGGCGATCACCCGCCGCATCTTCCGCAAGTACCCCGCTATTGCCGATGCCCTCATTGGCCGCCCGCCCATCTATAACGCGGCCAAGGACCGGCTCCTCGAGCTAGAGCGCCAGGGCAAGGCGCAGCTGTTTTTCCCAGAAGATATGCAGGTGGCCTCCACCGAGCGCAACGTGGATAAGCTGCGGGCGAATTACCAGGCTGGCAAGGCGCAAACCCATGCTGAGTGGCCAAAGTGGAAAGAATTCCTGCTGGACTAGCTCACCTCTGCACGGCGGTGTGAGATCGCCCTCCTGGTTCTTGGCGGCATCAGGAGGGATAATCGCGTGCGCTGCACTAATGGCGGTATTCGGTGCACGGTGCCAAGCATTTTCAGCTAGCTAAATCGCGCCAAGCTCCTAAGATTGCACAGCGTGTTAGCGATTTTTGATGGCAATATTTGGCTGAGCATTTTCTTCATGATCGTGCTCGGCACGCTATTTGGCATGATTCCCTTTGGCCCGCTGCGCTTCGGCGCGGCGGGTACCCTTTTTGTCGGCTTAGCCTTCGGATCCTTTATTGATCTAGATGACAATATCCTCAGTTCCTTGCAGGAGCTGGGCTTGGGACTCTTTATCTATATGCAAGGCCTGTCTGCCGGCGAGGCCTTCTTCAAGGGCTTTTCCACCCAGCTAAAACACATGCTGCTCGCCACTGTGGCGGTAATAGCCGCGGCGGCCGCGGCGCTGGGCATCGGCAGCCTCATGGGGTTATCGCCGCTGGCGGTGACCGGCGTATTCTCCGGTGCAACGACGTCCACGGCGTCGCTTGCCGTGGCCCAGCAGCAATCCGGCGAGGAGCTGCCCGCCGTGGGATACTCCTTGGCCTATCCGGTCGGCGTGGCCGTGGCCATCCTCCTTGTGGCATTCATCCTGCGGCATAGCTGGCCAGCGCAGAAGGACCAAGACCACTCGGCGGAAAAGATTTTCCGCTCGCGAACGATTAAGGTCACCCGCGATATTTCCTATGCTGAGCTGCGCGAGAAATTCGCGGATCATTTCATCATCGCTACCATCCGCCGCGGCCGCGATGTCGACGTGCCGGGCGATAACCCAGAGTTGCACCGCGGCGATGTCCTGCGCGTGCTGGTGACCAAGGCTAAAGCTAAGGAGCTTACCGATGCCTTGGGAAAGCGTCAGCCCCAAACCCCGTTTGTGGATAAGCGTCTGGTCAATGAGACCGTGGCCATCTCCAACGAGGATATCGAGGGACGCAAGGTCAAGGAGCTCAACCTCCTTTCGCGCTACGGCGCGCGGATTGTGCGGGTGCGCCGCGGCGATGAGGAATTCCTTGCCACCAATGAAACCCACTTGGAATCTGGTGATGACCTAGAAATCGTGGTCAAGCATGACCGCCTGGGTGATGTTCGCGATTACTTCGGCGATTCCGTAACCGCATACTCGCAGCTTAACTGGGTAGCACTCGGCGGTGGGCTGACCATCGGCTACCTGATTTCCCTCATCGTGGTTCCGCTGCCCGGTGGCGCGTCCTTCGAGCTCGGGTTCGCGCTGGGCCCACTGATCACCGGACTGGTCCTCGGTGCCTTGCACCGCACCAGCCGCATTCCGTGGCAGATTCCCTCCCCGATCAATACGGCATTCCAGCAGTGGGGCCTTGCCATCTTCTTGGCTTCGGTGGGCCTGTCCTCCGGAGAGGCCTTTGTCTCCACCGCCTTTTCCTGGATGGGCCTGAAATCCATGGTGCTGGCCGCGATCATCGCCGTTATCATCATCGGGATTTTCGCGGCGGCCAGTCGGTTTATGGGGCAATCCGAAACCCGCACCTCAGGCGGCATTTCCGGGCTTTTTGGCCAGCCCGCGGTGGTCAATTACGCCACGGGCGCCAGCTCGGATTCGCGCATCCTTACCGGCTATACCTCCACCATTGTGGTGGCGCAGTTCATGAAGATCGTGGTCATCCCGGTCATGCTGCTCTGACGGGGGGCAGCCGCTCGATTAATCCGCGACCAAGGTCTCCATGGTGAGCTCTGGGTGTTCCTTTTCAATGAAGGCGAGCTTCCACTTATCGCCAAAGAGGGCAATGAGCTCGCCATCTTGGCGAGTGAAGATCTCTACGCCGCGCTGGCGGCCGAGTTCCGGTGCAGATTCGGCATCGGTGCGACGCGCCACGGAGTAGGGGATGGGCTCGGTGACGGTTTCGACGTTGTACTCGAATTCCATGCGGGCCTGCATGACCTCGAACTGCATGGGGCCGACCGCAGCCATGACCGGGGAGGCATCGCCGCGCGCATCGTTGCGCAGGATCTGCACCACGCCCTCGGCCGAGAGCTGCTCCAAGCCCTTGCGGAAGGCCTTATACTTGCCCAGCGACTTCGCCCGCAGGATGCGGAAGGCCTCCGGGGCGAATTGGGGCATGGGCTTGAACTGGACCTTTTTGCCGGAGTAGATGGTGTCGCCCGGTGCCAGCGCGCCCGCGTTGACGAGGCCCACGATATCGCCCGGGTACGCGGTATCCACGGTATCGCGGGTGCGGCCAAAGACCGTCAGTGCATACTTGGTGGAAAAGCTGCGCCCGGATTGGGCGTGGTTGACCTGCATGCCGCGCTCGAATTCGCCGGAAACCACGCGCATAAACGCCAGGTTATCGCGGTGCTTTTGGTCCATGCCCGCCTGCACCTTGAAAACGACGCCGGAAAAGTCATCGGCTACCTCGCGCACCTCATCGATGGCGCTGGTGGCCGCCTCCACGGCCTTGGGATCGGATTCGCGGGAGTGCGGGGCTGGGGCGATGGCGCACAAGGTATCCAGGATCTGGTGGACGCCGAAGTTCAGCATGGCCGAGGCGAAGATGAGCGGGGAGGTCACGCACTGCTCAAAGAGCTCTTGATCGTGCAGGGCGCCATCGGCGGCAAGGAGCTCGGCTTCCTCTACCGCGGTCTCCCACACATCCTCTTCCTTTTCTTCTGCGGCCGCGGGATCGTAGTGCTCTTCCGGTGCGATGGTGGAACCGCCGGCGGTGCGGATGAAGTGGATGTAATTATCGGCCTCGCCGTCATCATTGATGTGGGCTAGGCCGCGGAAATCGCCCGCGATGCCCACCGGCCAGTAGAGAGGGGTGGGCTGCAGCTGGATTTCGTTCACAATCTCATCGACGAGCTCGAGTGGCTCGCGGCCCACGCGGTCCCACTTGTTGATCACCGTGACGATGGGCAGGCCGCGCGCCTTACAGACGCGGAAGAGCTTGAGGGTCTGCGGCTCGAGGCCCTTGGCGGCATCGATAAGCATCACTGCGGCATCCACGGCGGTAAGCACGCGGTAGGTATCCTCCGAAAAGTCCGCGTGACCTGGGGTATCGACCAGGTTGATCATATAAGGCTCGCCCTCGTGTCCCTCCGGGGCGTATTCAAACTGCAGCGCAGACGAAGCCACGGAGATACCGCGGTTTTTCTCCATATCCATCCAGTCAGACACGGTGGACTTGCGGTTGCCCTTGCCGTGGACCGCGCCGGCCTCATTAATCACGTGCGCATGCAGCGCCAGCGCCTCCGTCAGCGTGGACTTACCGGCATCCGGGTGGGCGATAACGGCGAACGTGCGGCGGCGCGAGGCCTCAAAAGCGACAGAACTCATGCGCCATAGTCTAATGCTTGAGCGCTACCACTCCACATTGAGGCGGCGGCCCAGATCCTCAAAGACGCGGTGGGCCACGGAGGTATTCTTCGCAATCGGGCGCTGCACGCCCAGCGTGCGCCTATTATTGTAATACTCCCCGGACTGGAAATGGATGCCTTCGGTACCGGTAAGGAAGTAGGCCAAGTTCTCGCCGCCGGCCTCTGCGGTGCCAAAGGCCTTGCCGATGACCCCGGAGTACAACTTGCCCGTAAGCCCCGTGGAGGACTTGCCAAATTCGGTGGCTAAAACGCCCGGGTGAAAGGACACCGCGTTGATGCCGTGGGCATCGATAAAGCGGGCGAGCAAGATATCTGCCAGCTTGGCATTGCCGTAGGCGCGCTCTGGGCTGAAATGCTCCAGCGTATTGGGATCTGCCGGATCGAAATTCGACATCACCATATTGGCCAACGACGCCGTGTTGACCACGGTGGCGTTACTCTCGCGCAGCTTGTCTTGTAGCAGGGACGTCAACAGGAACGGCGCGACCACGTTGACCTGCCACGTGCGCTCGAATCCATCGGCGGTCATGGTGGGGCCATCGAAGATGCCGCCGGCATTATTGCCTAGGGCATCGATGCGCTCTAGCTTTTGCAGGTCATCGGCCAGCTGGCGGACCTGGGCCAGCGATTCGAAATCGGCGAGGAAATACTTACCTCCCACCTCCTGAGCAACGGCCTTAGTCTTGTCCGGATTGCGGCCGATGATGACGAGGTTATCCTGCGGGCGGGTGCGGTGAATCTGCCGGGCTGCTGCGGCACCAATGCCTGACGATGCCCCGGTGATCACGATTGTCCTAGCTGCGGAGTACGGCGAAGTCATGGGCCCGATTCTAGCCACGGCCGTGACATCCGTCCGCGATATCCTTCCGTGATATTTATCCGCGGCATCCCGCCGTGCAGTTCCGCTTGGGTCTGGACAGGTCTATACTTCCGGCTTGTGAAGCGCCTGCTTTTTCTGCGGCAGTGGGGGCCAGCGCGGCTAACTGCCACCGGGTTTCTACTGCTCATCCTGATAGGAACGGTATTGTTATTGCTGCCGTTCGCCGAGGCCGGAGATTCCCGCGCCTCGTTTTTATCCGCCCTTTTCACCGCGACCTCCGCGGTCTCATTGACCGGGCTGGTTGTGGTCGATACCGGTAGCTTTTGGAGCCCAGCGGGGCAAGTGGTCATCTTGGCCCTTATACAACTGGGCGGTTTGGGCATTATGTCGCTGGCCTCGTTATCCGGCCTGCTCTTGACCGGCCGGATTAGTTTTAAGGCCCGCAAGACCGGCGCCTATGAAAACCGGCCCATCCTCGCCGGTGGCATTCGCCGCACCCTGATTTTCACCTTCGCCTTTACCGCGGTGGTAGAAAGCATTATCGCCACGGCGGTCACCGCGCGGCTTATGGTGGGCTACGGGCATTCCTTCCCACGGGCGTTATGGGAGGGCATCTTCCACGCCATTTCGGCCTTTAATAACGCTGGGTTTAGCACCAATAGCGATAACCTCGTGCCCTTTGTCGGCGATGCCTGGATCCTTTTGCCGCTGGCCGGAGCGGTCATCGGTGGTGGGCTGGGTTTTCCGGTCTGGGCGGAATTGGTACGCCACGTGCGGCGCGGTTCGGAGGCGACGCGTCGCATCTCAATTACCGCGCGGATGACGCTGGCGGCCACCGGCGTGCTCATTGCGGCAGGCACGATATTTTTTGCCTTGACGGAGTGGAATGGCGTGCTGGCGCCGATGTCGTGGGGCGAGAAAATCCTCAACGCGTTCTTTGCCAGCGTCTCCCCGCGCACGGCCGGATTTAATACCTTCGACTACGGTGAGGTTCACCCGGTAACGCTCATGGGCACCGATACCTTGATGTTCATCGGCGGCGGCTCGGCCGGTACCGCCGGCGGCATCAAGGTCACCACCGCATGCGTGCTGCTCGCGGCCATGGCAGCGGAGTTCTTGGGCAAGGAAAAGACCTCCATCTACCACCGCAGCCTTCCCCACAGTGTTACCCGGCAGGCGCTAGCATTGAGCTTTGCCGGCGTGCTGGTGGTGACCCTCGGCGTGGCGGCGCTGCGCTTTTTCGACCCGCAATTTAGCGGCGATCAGGTTTCCTTCGAGGTCATGTCCGCCTTTGCCACCGTGGGCCTATCCACCGGGATTACCGCCAGTTTGTCCGCGCCCTCACAAATCGTGCTGTGCTTCATCATGTACCTGGGCCGCGTTGGCCCAACCACCCTGGTAGCAGCGTTGGCGGCCAAGAACCTCGGCCGCCGCTACAGCTACCCCGAAGAAAGGCCCTTCATTGGCTAGCATTTTTAAGGCGTTGGGCCACTCCCGCGCCACCCTCGATATCGCCCCGGTCGTCGTCATTGGCTTGGGGCGGTTTGGTTGCTCCCTGGCAAGCGAACTCATGGGCCATGGGGTAGAGGTCCTCGGCATCGATTCCGATGAAAAGATCGTGCGCGAACGAGCACCGCACTTAACCGAGGCCATTTCCGCGGATACCACCGATCCGGCGGCGCTGCGCCAACTGGGCATCGACGAGGTGGAGCGAGTTATCGTGGGCATCGGCTCGCACCTGGAGGCGTCCATCCTCACCGTCTCCAATTTGGTGGAGCTGGGGGTCAAGGATATTTGGGCCAAGGCCAATTCGGAGGCCCACGAGCGCATCCTGCGCCAGATTGGCGCCCACCACGTCATCCGCCCGGAGCGCGATACCGGCCGCCGCGTGGCCTACCTCTTGGGCGGGCGCTTCCGCGATTTTGCTGAGATCGCTCCGTACTACGGCGTGACGCAGATGGCCGCGCCCTCCTCGGTCACGGGCCGCCCGCTCGATTTGGGCGAGGTTTGGCGCACCCACCACGTGCAATTGGTCTCAGTCTGCCAGGCGGAGGGTGCTTGGGCCCCGCTTGCCGATGCCACCCAGCTCGCCCCCACCGACTTCATCGTCGCCGCCGGCAGCCCGCAGGCGCTGGAGAAATTTTCCCAGTCCTAGCGCGAATGAATGCGGTTTTGTGCCTGCGCGAGCCCTTGCGTGGCGATGAGCCGGGCGGCTTCGGCAGCAGTTGCAATGGCGTTATCGAAGCCGGAGCCGGCATCGACTGGCGCGAGCACATAGTCAGGAATCGACGAGCCCTTAGGCGGGCGCGCGATGCCAATGCGCACCCGCAGGTAGTCCCGGGTGCCTAGGTTGTGTGTTAGGGATTTCAGCCCGTTGTGCCCATTTTCATTGCCGCCCTGCTTCAGGCGAATCTTATTGGCCGGCAGATCCAACTCATCGTGGATGACGATGATGTGGTCTGCTGCAATGCCCAAAGCCTGCGCCAGCGGGGCAATCGGATCGCCGGAGAGATTCATAAACGTCCTCGTGCGCACTGCCAAGGCGCGGGTATCGCCCCAGTTAAGTGGGGCTACCTCGAGGTCCATCCCGCGCACCGGTTCGAGCACGTCGCCGTCTTGGGCTAGCACATCGTCGATGGCCATATAGCCCACGTTATGGCGCGTGGCGGCGTACTTCGCGCCGGGATTTCCCAGGCCAATGATGAGCCAGTCTGCCTCCAACTCGGCCGGATCCAGCCCCTGCTGCACTGGCGAGGGACCGCAGAAAATCCGGGCAATAAAATCTGTCAAAGCTGCCACGAATGCGCCTTTCTAGCTTGGTACAGTAGTTTCCTATGAGCCAGGTTATTCAATCTTTGCGACGAACCGTAATACCAGCGCCCATGGCGGGCGGGCCTACCACCGTGGATCTGGTGCGCGCCGCGCATCAGGCCGGTTCCTTTGGCACCCTGGGACTCGGGTCTGCCAGCGTGGACTCTGCCCGCAGCCAGATTGATGCCTGCGCCGGCATCCCCTTTGGGGTGAACCTGTTTTGCCCGCAGGATCCGTTAACACCCGAGCAGTTGGCCGCCGCCGCGGAATTGGCTGCGGCCGAAGGTGCCACGCTGCCGGATCCCGATTATTCCTTCGGCTTCCATGACAAGCTCGAGCTGGCGCTCCAGGGCGGCGCGCGCGTCGTGTGGTCTATGTTCGGCACCTTTGACTCTGAGCAGCTTGCCCGCATCCACGCCGCTGGTGCCGAAGCTTGGACCACCGTCACCACGCCCGACGAGGCCCGCGCCGCCGCCACGCTGGGAGTGGACGCGCTGTGCGTACAAGGGCCCGCTGCCGGTGGGCACCGCGGCACGTGGGACCGTACCGCGCTTCCCGATGATCGACCCCTGGCAGAGCTCATTGCCGCCGTCCACGAAGCCGTCCACGCGGTCGCACCAAACATCCCGCTGATTGCCGCAGGTGGGCTGCGCACGGCAAGCGACGTAACCCAGGTTTTAAGCCTGCCCGGCGTGGCCGCCGCATCGTGCGGCTCTGCCTTTTTGCTGACTAAAGAAGCCGGAACCAGTGACTACAACCGCAAGCTTCTCCAACGCGGCGGGGCCACCGTATCCACCCGCGCTTTTTCGGGGCGGCATGCACGCGGTTTAGAGACCGACTACACCCGCGCCCACCCCGATTTACCCCCGATATATCCCATGCTTAATTCCGTGCTCAAGGAACGCCGAGCGCAGCACGATGACGCCGTAGCCTACTGCCTCGTAGGTGAACCGGCGGCCAAAATCCGCGGGGGTAGTGTCGCAGACATTCTGGACTCCCTATGCCAAAACAAACACTGATACACGCTAAAATTTGGGGCGAAGATTTCTAGCCACCCCCGAAATAGAAATGGATGGAGCCTCGTGACTGCGAACGCACATATTGGACATGATGACTGGAACGAGCGCCTCGAATTGGCGCAACAGATGATTCCCCTCATCCACCAACTGCACCGCAATAACAACGTCGTCGCCACCATCTTCGGCCGCCCGCTGGTGGGGCAGACCGATATCGACATCATCAAGTCCCACCGCTACGGACGCCGCATTGCCCAGCGCCAGCTCTCCACGGCAGAAACCCTGCCCATCCTGTCCGAGTTAGCGGATATGAACCTAAGCTCCGCGTCCATCGACGTCGGACGCCTCCTCTTGGGCTTTGAAGAGTCGGGCGAAGATGACCTGCGCCGCTACCTCGAAGATGAACTCACGGAAATCGTCGGTGCCGGCGAGGACATCGACCCAACCGATGTCGTGCTGTACGGCTTTGGCCGCATCGGCCGCCTCCTTGCCCGCATCCTCGTCGCTCGCGAAGCCGCTTACGGCGGCGTGCGCCTGCGCGCGATTGTGGTGCGCAATAAGGGCGAAGGGGACATCATCAAGCGCGCCAGCCTCCTGCGCCGCGATTCCGTCCACGGTGCCTTCAACGGCACCATCAGCGTGGACGAGGAAGAACAGGTTATCTGGGCCAATGGCACGAAGATCCAGATGATCTACGCCAACGACCCGGCCACGATCGATTACACCGAGTACGGCATCAACAACGCCGTTTTGGTGGATAACACCGGTGTTTGGCGCGATAAGGAAGGCCTGTCCCAGCACCTGGAGGCCAAGGGCGTGGCCCGCGTGCTGCTGACCGCGCCGGGCAAGGGCGATATTAAAAACATCGTCTTTGGCATCAACGATTCCGCTATTACCGATGACGATAAGATCCTCTCCGCCGCATCGTGCACCACCAATGGCATTACCCCAGTGCTCAAGGTCATCAATGACCGCTACGGCGTGGCCCACGGTCACGTGGAAACAGCGCACTCGTTTACCAATGACCAAAACCTCATTGATAACTACCACAAGGGCGAGCGCCGCGGCCGCGCCGCCGGCCTGAACATGGTGCTTGCTGCCACCGGTGCCGCCAAGGCCGTGGCCAAGGCCCTGCCGGAGTTCGAAGGCAAGCTGACCGGCAACGCCATCCGCGTTCCTACCCCGGATGTGTCCATGGCGGTGCTTAACCTAGAGCTGGAGCAAGAAGTCGACCGCGATGAGGTCAATGACTTCCTGCGCAACGTCTCCCTGCACTCGGATCTGCGCCAGCAGATTTCCTACATCGCCTCCCCAGAGGTCGTCTCTAGCGACTTCGTGGGCAATACCAATGCCGGCATCGTCGATGGCATCGCCACCATCGCCTCCGGCAAGCACTTGGTGCTCTATGTCTGGTACGACAACGAGTTTGGTTACTCCAACCAGGTCATCCGCGTGGTGGAAGGGCTTTCTAATGCCCGCCCGGTGGTCCTGCCCAAGCGCGTATCTCCCTCTGAGCTTTAAGCTCGCATAGTTTAAGGCCCGCGGAGTCCCCGCGGGCCTTAGTTATTTAATCGGTAGGGCGAAGTGCCCGTGTGCGCAGCAACCGCCTGGCGGCCCACGAAGTAATGGCGGCGAAAAGCAGGGTCATTATCGCAGCACAGGCGTAGCGGCCAGGAGAATCCGCATTCATCGGCCAGGCGGGGAAAGCAACGAGCCAGAGGACGGTCTTTGCAAGGACATCGCCGCCTACCGTCACGGAGACAATGGTGCCGATGATGGTGAGAACTAGCGAGCTCCAGATACCAAAGCGGATCACCATGATGAGCGAGACCACCGCGAGCACGTACCCGACGCCGATGGTCAGCGGCAGTTGGGCGAGCACAGCTAGGGTGGCTTCACCGGCGAAGATAACTGCGACCGAAGCACACGTGCACACCGCTGCGATGATGCCCAGTAACCACAGGAGAAGGGCAGTAGAGCAGTGGCGAGATTCTGTATAGACAATCGGCCACGCGCCCGAGAACCCCGGCCAGACCAGTACAGGAAGTACACCGGCACCCACGGGGAGAAGCAGAAATACGAAGAATCCCTGTACATAGCGTGGTGGGTAGTAAAGGGCAATAAAGATCAGCGCTAAGGCGCTTAATACCAAGCACGTAATGACCGCTGGCGTCATTATGGCCCGGTGAAAGCCCCGGAGCGCATCGGAAAGGCGGGAGCAGGCAGCGGCACGAGAGGCACTCGCAGGCTGCCACCCTTGAGCTGGCGTGGCGGCGGTACTGGTCGTGGGTATCGCTACGCGCCGGCGTCGGGAAAGCGGACGTACTCGCCGAGGCGTCATGGTCACGGTCAAAGAGCCTGCTACAGCGAGGGTGAGGCACAACGCCAGTGCAGGAAGAGGGCTTTCCTGCAGGAGTGGATCGCCAGGCTCGAGCGGAACCGAATTTTGGTGGATACGCAGCGCAGGCAACAGTAACCGCAGCGGCCACGCGGGCGGAAAGGCCCACCATAGCTGCCCCTCGACAACGCGAGGAAGCACGCTAATGACCTGCCAGATAACCGCGAGGATAAGTGTGACGGCAAGGCCCAGCCTGCGGGCGCATGCGGTCGCAAGCCCCGCGATGCCGATGGCTCCGAGGAAAGAATAAGCCCCAGTGATGAGAAGCAGCTGGTGGTCTGCACGCCCTTGCGCTGCAACCGCCGCCCAGGACAGACCGAAATTAAGAAGGTGAAAAACTGCGAGGCTTACCACGACGAAGAGGAACCGGGACGCGTGCTCGTAGCGAGGATGAAGCCGGCGCCATAGGGTGCCGCCGCCGCGGCTGAGCACCTCGCGGCGCTCTGGAACCCCAGCAAAAACCGCAATGAGCGGCGCGTACATGCCGGTGATAAACATGGATTGCCAGCCAAGAACCCCGGTAGCGTCCTCGGCGGAGGAGGCGAACGCAGAAAAGAATACCGTCATTACCACTAGGGGCAGGGCGAGCAAGGGTAACCACTGCAGGGCGCTGCCGCGGCAACGCAGTAGTTCTGCAGAAAGATACCGTCGATACTGGTTACTCATCGGACTCACCATCTGCAGAAGTCAGGCGGAAGAATTCGGCTTCCAATTCACCGCTTGGGGCCAGTTCTTGTAGGGAGCCGGAGTACCGGATGGTGCCTTGGGACAAAATAGTGATGTCGTGGGCTAGGTGAAGGACCTCACCGAGTTGATGGGAGCTGACTACGACTGTGTGCCCAGCGGCGGCGAGCTGCTGGAGGAGTTTGCGGAGCTCCGCGATGCCCTGTGGATCGAGTCCATTTTGCGGTTCATCGAGCAATAAGATTTCTGGATCACCGAGTAGGGCTTGGGCTAAGGCCAAGCGGGCTTTCATTCCGGTGGAAAAAGACTTTGCCTTCTTAGAACCAGCCCCGGCTAGACCAGCAATGTGCAAGACACGGTCGATTTCAGTATCGGGCAACCCGAGCAGGCGGGTATGCACGCGGAGGTTATCCGTAGCAGAAAGGTGGCCATAGAAAGCCGGCCCGTTAACCGAGGCGCCGACATGGTCGAGAACTTCCCGCGACCATGGTTCTCCGGCCACGCGCACCGTTCCCGAATCGGCGGGCAGCAGACCGAGGAAAATGGAAAACAAGGTGGACTTGCCGGCGCCATTTCTCCCGAGCACAGCGTGTACGCGGCCAGGCGAAACGTGAAAACTTATATCCCGCAGTACTGCCTGGGAGCCGAAAGACTTTGTGATGTGTTCGAAAGAAACCTCATAGCTCATACGAAAAGTATGAGCCGCGCTACTGCCTTGATCTTCAGCCCTCGAGACGGTCTTCGCGCCGGGGTAGTCCTACCACAGTAGGAGGCTAGGCGATGCCGGCTTTGTGCGCCAGCAGTACCAAAGCCACGCGGTCGCGTGCAGCTAGCTTGGACATCAGAGCGGAGACATGCGTTTTTACCGTGGTATCTGCGATAGACATGTGGCCGGCAATCTCGCTATTTGTAGCACCGCGCGCGATGAGCGTGAGCACCTCCATCTCGCGCCGAGTAACTAGGCTCAGTCCTTGGCGCTCGTGCGGACTGAGCTGGCTGTGCGTTAGCGCCTTGCGGTAGCCCTCTAAAACAGGGCCCGTTACCTGGGCGGCGAGGACAGACTCGCCCCTGGCAACGTCGCGTACGGCTTCTACCAGAACCTCTGGGTCGGCGTCTTTTAGCAAGAATCCATGCGCACCGGCGGCAATAGATTGCGATACCAGATCCTCTTCATGGAACGTGGTGAGCATGATAATCCGGCAGTTAGGGGTGCGGGAAAGAATGGCTTGGGCCGCGGCGATTCCATCCATGCCAGGCATTCGTATATCCAAAATGGCCACATCAATGCGGTGGCGAAGTGCCAAGGAAACGGCGTCGCCTCCGGAGGTTGCGGTAGCCACCACCTCAATATCTTCCTGCGCGTTCAAGATGGTCGATAAGGCAGCGACGAGCATTGCTTGATCATCTGCAAGCATGACGCGAATCTTAGGCATGGTTGTCCTTGTGTAGTGGGAGTTCCGCAGCCAGTGTAAATTTCTGGGCATCGCCACTGCTGGTTAAGTATCCGCCCAAGGCTTGGGCGCGTTCTCTTACTCCCACTAATCCGACACCGCTGCCGGATACCTCACTGGGCGTAGGCGACGTAGCGGTGGAGGTGAGGGTGACTCGTGCGGCATCGGAAAGCGTAAGTTTTAGCTGCACATGCGTGCCGGGGCCTTGATGGCGCAAGGCATTGGTCAGCCCTTCAGAAATGATGCGCACCAGGGCTAGCTGAGTCAGCGCGGAAACCTCGTAGGAGGAAGGCAATTCCGCGTCAATCTTCAGGCCAGCGGTGCGAAAGCCGTCGATGATGCCCTGTACATGCTCGAGCTGCTGCGCGGGTTCCAAAGCTGCAGGCCCCGTACTGCGTAGCGCGGTGACGATGCCGCGCACTTCCTCCAGCGCGGAATCCGCACCATCGCGAATGCTCTGCAAGGTGTCCTCGGCAGCGGTGGTATCAGTGCGCGCGGCGATAATCCCGGCATTAGCCTGAACCTTGATCAAGGTGAGGGAGTGGGCCAAGACATCGTGCAATTCCCGCGCGATGAGTAAGCGCTCTTCCTCCTGCGCTTGGTGGAACCGTTCTTGAGCTAAGCGCTCGCGTTGCCTATCCAGGTCAAAATAGCGTGCGGCGATGAAGTAGGCGCTGCCGAGCACCGCCCAATGCACCACCAGCAAGGTGATGTAGCGGCGATCGAGCTGGAAAGATAAGAGAAAGGACTCGGGGTCAATGCGCCACATCGCGGGCGATATAAAGGAACCCAAGAGCGCCGCGGTAAGCACCGCGCGGGGAATTGAGCGGCGTTCCACGTAGCGGGAGGTGGCGTAGACGGCCATCGGCGCGGTCAATGCCCATGGAGTAACCCCGAGGTTGGCTGGTAGCTGGCTTATCCACGCCGCGGCCCACGCACCAAGGAGGACAATAAAGCCAGCTGCACTGAGTACTGGTTTGGTACGCCAGACCCAGATGAAGGGCAAGAATAAAAGCGAAAGCGCTGCTTGGATGAGCTCGATAGCTCCTGGAGCCGCCCAAGCCCCGATGAGATAAAACAGCGCGATGAGCGCTGCCACCGCGGTGAGGATTTTATCCCCTAAGCGTGCTTTTGCCACGGTGTCAATGCTCATAGTCGGACATAGTAGTACGCCTTCGGGGGACTACTTCTTTTTGTCCTTCTTCTTGCCTTTCTTCTTCCCTTTCTTTTTAGACGAGTCCTCTAGCTTGGCGGCTACATCCGGTACGTAACGGAACTCTTCGCGGTCTGGGCGCTCGTAGGTCTTGCCATCGGAATCGGGACGGTGCGGGATCTCCGGCAGCTCGCGCTCGATCTTCTCGTAGGGGATGGTATTGAGCAGGTGCGAAATGACGTTGATACGCGAGCGCTTTTTATCCTCGGACTCCACGGTGTACCACGGCGCGGTCGGGGTATCGGTGTGGATGAACATGGCATCCTTGGCGCGGGAGTAGTCCTCCCAGCGGGTAATGGATTGCAGATCCATGGGGGAGAGCTTCCAGCGGCGCAGCGGATCATTGCGGCGGGATTCAAAGCGCTTAATCTGCTCTTCATCAGAGACAGAGAACCAGTACTTGCGCAGGATGATGCCGTCTTCCACAAGCATCTGCTCAAAGGTGGGAGCCTGGTGCAAGAAACGGACGTATTCTTGATCGGTGCAAAAGCCCATGACGCGCTCAACGCCGGCGCGGTTGTACCAAGAGCGGTCAAAGATGACGATCTCGCCCTTGGTGGGCAGCTTTTCCACGTAGCGCTGGAAATACCACTGTCCCTGCTCGCGCGAGTTCGGGGCGGGAAGCGCCTCGATGCGGCAGGTACGGGGGTTGAGGTACTGCGTGATGCGCTTAATGGCAGAACCCTTGCCGGCGGCGTCGCGGCCTTCCATGATGATGACCACGCGGGCGCCGGTTTCAACGACCCACTGCTGCATATCGACGAGCTCTGCTTGCAACCGCTCGAGCTCTTTTTCGTAGGCCTTCTTATTCAGCTTCTTAGGGGATTTGCTGCTTTTGGTGCTCATTCTTCCAGCTTAACGGCTTGGTAGCCCTATCTAGAAAACTGGTGTGCCCTCGTTGGAGTGAGAACCCAGCCACAGCATGTGCGGGGTATGTGCAACAGGCTTAGAGGCCGGGCTCGCCGTAGCGAGTGGTATTAGAAATATGGCCGAGCCCTTCGATATCGATGGCTACCGTATCGCCATCCTGGAGGAATCGCTGCGGGTCGCGGGCAAACCCAACGCCTTCGGGCGTACCGGTCACGATGACGTCACCGGGGTTGAGGGGGTAGAGCTGCGAGCAGAATTCTATGAGCTCAGCGATGGAAAAGATGAGGTCATCGGTATTGTCTTGCTGGCGCACCTCGCCATTAACCGTGGTGGTCAGCCGCGCGCTACCACCTGGCGCCCATTCATCAGGGGTGGTCAGCCAAGGCCCAAACCCTGCGGTGCGATAAAAAGACTTGCCAGCGTGGAATTGGCTGGTCTGGCGCTGAAAATCGCGCAGGGTGTAGTCATTCATGATGGAATACCCCGCCACGTAATCCAATGCGTCCGCGCGGGTTACGCGGTGCGCGCGCTCGCCGATGACCACCGCTAGCTCACCCTCATAGTCCAGCTTCTGGGTAGCGTATTCGGGGATATAGACGTCATCGTAGGGGCCGGTCAGGGCATCGGCGAACTTGATAAACAGCGTGGGGTGCTCGGGAAACTCGCGGCCCATTTCCCGGATATGCTTGGCGTAATTAAGGCCTACGCAGATGATCTTCCCCGGCGTTGGGACGACTGCTTCTAAATCATGCTGATCAAAGACTATTGGCACGCCGGATAGCTGGGCGGCCTTGCGCCAATCTTCGCTGCGCAGCAGCGCTCCTACGTCTTCGTAGTCCAGCTCCACTCCCACATTATCGCCTTCAATGCGGATTGCGGAGTTGCCGAACGCGGTGCGAAGAGTAGCCAATTTCATGCCAGCTAGTCTAGCGCACTCCTTATTTCTGCTACCGCGTCAGCGCAGAGGATAGGGATTTCCACCTTTTCTTGCTTGGACCATGGCTTGAGCACAAACGATGCCGTATCCATCCGGCCTGGCGGCCTTCCGATGCCGATGGAAAGACGCTGATAGTCCTTAGTACCGAGCGACTTCGTAGTAGAGCGCAGACCGTTGTGCCCGTGATCGCCACCGCCTTGGCGCAATTTCACGGTCCCGAAGTCGAACTCTAATTCATCGTGCACCACCACAATATCCGCGGGCGCCAGATGGAAGTACTGGGCGAGTGCCTTGATCGGCCCGCCAGACAGGTTCATAAAGGACCGCGGTTTAGCGCAGATGACCTTGCGGCCGGATAGCATTCCTTCCGCAACCTCGGTATTAGTCTTCTTATGTACCGAAAAGCTGCTCATTAATTCACCGGCGAGCTCATCGGCAACGTCGAAGCCGATATTGTGCCGCGTGCCTGAATATTTCGGGCCAGGATTGCCAAGGCCTACTACGAGTAGTGGAGTCACTGCATTATTGTCGCATAGATTGAAATTCTATTGGAAATACAATTCCATGCTCCATAGAATATGCCGCCGATTATCACTGCTGCTCGGGTGCTAAAAATACCTCTTATAACGGTGGACTTGGGGAAGTATCGTAGTGATTAAGGAGGTGCGTCCCATGCCCGAAAAACTACCTGAAGTTGATCGCGAAACCGAAAAGATTCCTAGTAGCAAAGTTGCTGCTGCGCGGCTCATTATCAAACGCGCTAAGGAAGGCAAAGGCAAGATCGAAATCACGCCTAGAATTCGTGAACTTGCCGGACAAGATTTATAAAACCATCTATAAAACCACGATATCGCCGTGAGCAGCAATGCTCACGGCGATATGCGTTTGGGGGAGTGGGAAATTACTCCTCGGAGTCGTCAGACTCGGAGGACTCGCCTTCGCCCTCTTCGTCGACGGAGTCGGCACCAGCGTCGGCGCCACCTTCCTCAGCAGCCTCAGCGGCCTCTTCGAGCTCCTCGTCAACCTCAGGCAGGGTGATGGAGAGGATAACGGTCTCTGGGTCTGCCACCAGGGTGGTGCCTTCCGGCATGGTGATGTCGGCGGCGGTGATGACCTCGCCGTCCTCGAGGCCCTCGATGGACAGCTCGATCTCTTCCGGAATGTTCAGTACGTCAGCCTCAACCATGAGGACGTCTGCATCCTGGATGTGCATGGTGCCCGGTGCGGACTCGCCGGTCAGGGTAATCGGAACCTCAACCTCGACCTTCTCGCCGCGCTTAATCAGCAGCAGGTCAACGTGGTCGATGTCCATGGTGAGCACGTTCTGGTCAACGTTCTTGACCATGGTCAGGTACTGCTCGCCCTCGATCTCGAGCTCCAAAACGGCGTTGACACCGTTGTTGCGAACGAGGGACTGGATGTCCAGCAGCGGCACTGCGAAGTGTACGGGCTCCTGGTCGCTACCGTAGATTACGCCGGGAACCTTCCAGTCGCGGCGCAGGCGGCGGGCGTAGCCCTTGCCAAAGACGGTACGTGGTTCTGCTTTAATAATTGGGCGCTCTGCCATGATGCAATCTCCTTTGTCGGTGTAGTGCGGCGAGGCTATCGAAGTTATAAAAACGACGAAAGCCTGCCGATGAACGTCTTGGACGAGTCATCGCAGGCGTCAATAAAAGCAACATGCTCTAACTTCAATCGCGTCGATAACGGCTTCCCAATTTTTGAGTCGCCCTCGCCGAGACTGAGTTAGATTAGCATCTCTCGGCCGATGAAACCAAAACCCACCCCGTTAATCTTCCTTCGCGCCCTTTCCTCTGATTACGCCCTTCGCGCTCACCGGTGGCGCGTATGTCTGTAGCTCGGGTTACGCGGTGAGCGCGAAGGGAGGGTGGGAGAACGGTAGTGCTTGCGTGTACCTGCGCCGCCCTCGGCGCTCACGGGGATGGAAAACACCAACACCCCGCCGTTCACGGTGAGCGCGAAGGGCGGGGTGTGAGGTGTAGTGCGACCGGCTAAACGCTTATGCGCGGTCGAAAAGGGTAGTCACGGAACCGTTTTCGAAGATCTCGTGGATGGTCCGAGCCAGCAGTGGGGCGATGGACAGGACCTTGAGGTTGGACCAGCCTTCGGTGGACTGCGGCAGGGTATCGGTGGTGATGACTTCCTCGGCGCCGCACTCGGACAGGCGCTCGCGGGCGGGGTCAGAGAATACGCCGTGGGTGCAGGCGATGATGACCTTCTTTGCACCTGCTTCCTTGAGTACGCGCACAGCACCGGCGATGGTGCCGCCGGTGTCAATCATGTCATCGAGAAGCACGCAGTCCTTGCCCTCAACTTCACCCACCACGCGGTTGGAGACCGTCTTATTGGCCTCGGTATTGGAGCGGGTCTTGTGCACGAAAGCCAGCGGGGCATCGCCCAAGTCGTGAGCCCACTTTTCGGCAACCTTCACGCGGCCGGCATCGGGGGAGACGACGGCGATGTTATCGGTGGCGTACTTGGACTTGATGTAGTCAGTCAAGATGGGCTGGGCGTGCATGTGGTCCACAGGGCCGTCGAAGAAGCCCTGAATCTGGTCCGTGTGCAGATCCACTGAGACGATGCGATCCGCACCGGCTGCTTGCAGGAGGTCCGCGACCAGGCGGGCGGAGATGGGCTCGCGGCCCAAGTGCTTTTTATCCTGACGCGCATATGGGTAGAACGGCAAGATTGCGGTGATGCGCTTGGCGGAACCACGCTTCAACGCATCGATCATGATGAGCTGTTCCATCAACCACTTATTGAGCGGTTGGGAATGCGATTGCATGACGAAGCAGTCAGCGCCGCGCACGGACTCTTCGAAGCGGATAAAGATTTCGCCATTGGCGAAGTCCCGGGCGGTGGTAGGAACCAGATCGGTGTTAAGTTCCTTTGCCACTGCCTCTGCCAATTCTGGGTGTGCGCGCCCAGAAAAGAGCTTCATGTTCTTGCTACTACCAGTTACCTTGCCAGTCATAGGAGAATATGCCCCTTTACTTTTCGTTGTCCTGTGCACGGGCTGCGGCTTCTGCCGCTGGGGTGCCCGGACGCTTCTTTTCAACCCAGCCTTCGATATTGCGCTGTTTGCCACCGGAGACTACGAGTGCTCCCGCGGGAACATCGTCTTTAATTACTGTACCCGCACCGGAGTACGCGCCATCACCGACATTGACCGGAGCGATAAACATCGTATCCGAGCCGGTGCGCACGTGGCTGCCAATGGTGGTGTGGTGCTTGTTCACACCGTCGTAATTGACGAAGACCGAGGACGCACCGATATTGGATTCCTCGCCCACGGTGGCATCACCAATATAGGTAAGGTGCGGCACCTTGGTACCGCGGCCGAGCTCGGCATTCTTCGCCTCCACGAAGCCGCCGAGCTTGCCGTCTTCGCCCACGATGGTATTCGGGCGAATGAAGGTAAAAGGCCCGATCTTGGCATTGACGCCGATGACGGAATCGCTGCCGTGCGTGCGGACGACGGACGCGCCGGTACCGATCTGCATATTCGTCAACGTGGAATCCGGGCCGATCTCGGCATTATCGGCGATGCTCGTCGCTCCCCAGAGCTGGGTGCCGGGGTGGATGGTGACATCGGTGCCGATGGTGACATTGACACCAATCCAAGTGGTCTCTGGATCGATGATGGTGGCGCCGCCGCGCATGGCCTTTTCCACCATGCGGCGGTTGAGCTCGCGGCCGGCGGCGGCCAGCTGCACGCGGTCATTGACGCCGGCGAGTTCCTGCGGATCCGCGGCCACGTGCGCACCCACGCCATGCCCAGCGGTGCGGGCGATTTCGAGGACATCGGTAATGTAGAGCTCGCCCTGCGCATTATTGGTATCAAGCTTGGTTAGGGCATCGCGCAATGCTGCCGCATCGAAAGCGAAAACGCCGGAATTGACCTCATCAACCAAGCGCTGTTCATCGGTGGCATCCTTGTGCTCCACGATGGCGGACACAGACCCGTCCGTGTCGCGAATGATGCGGCCATAACCGGTGGGATCTGCAAGGCGCATGGATAATACCGTGACCGCATTGCCTTGAACGGTGTGGGTATCGCGCAGGCCCTCGATGGTTTCTGGGGTCAAAAGCGGCACGTCACCATTGGTAACGATGATGGTGCCTTCAAAATCCGAAATCGGGGAAATCCCGCAGGACACGGCATGGCCGGTACCGCGCTGTTCTTCCTGCACGGCCTGCACAACCTCGCGGTCCAGCTCATTCGAAATCTTTTCTACGACGGGTGAGACCTGCTCGCGCTGGTGGCCCACGACGGTCACGAGGTGGTCTGGATTAATTCCCGCCGCGGCGTGCAGTGCGTGTCCAAGCAGCGTGCGACCGCCAATTTCGTGCAAAGTCTTTTGCTTTGTGGATTTCATGCGCGTGCCGGCGCCCGCCGCGAGGACGACGACGGCACTTGGGGTAGTTGCTTCCACGGTCAACAAAACTCCTGGGGGTTGAGTTTGATTAGTTCTTCGGGCTTCATCATATAGTCCCTATTTAAACTATGTGCGAGAAACCTCCTTTAGGCTGCCCGCGCGCCACACGCCAACAAAGCCAACGAGCGCCAAGAAAATCAACGCTGCCTCTGGCCTCGCGAGGGCAATGACGGAAGAAATACCACCCACGATGAGCAAAATAATGCCCATCATTGTATTAGCGGCACCCACGTACTGCGTCCTTTTATCGCCGCCGGCCATATCCACAACGTAGGTCTTTCGGGCCACGCGGACTGCCGTATGCGCGAGGTTGACGGCAAAGAAGCCGAGCGGCATGACCCAAGCATTCACGGAGTCTGGGGCCCAATGGGAACCAGCCACGATGAGCAGGATGATGACGGAGGAAATGGCCGCACCAGCCGCCATAGTGTTCTTGGAGGATCTATCCGAAAATATGCCAGAAACGCGCCCACCCACGAGCGAAGCCAGACCGGAGGCAAGCACGAAGCCGTAGATGCCGGAAAGGTCATCGTGCAGCAGCACGATAAATGCGGTAGAAAGCGCCGAGACCAGCAGCAGGGAGCGAACGATGACGAAGTTGCGGAATTGGGCATCGCCAGTAAAAAGCTTCCAGGTATCTGACCACCAGCTCTTATCGATGCCCTCTTGCTCCCCCTCCGGCACCGGCTCTTCCACGTGCGAAAATACCCACGTGGC
Source organism: Corynebacterium sp. KPL1824 (assembly GCF_000478095.1). Taxonomy (NCBI): domain Bacteria; kingdom Bacillati; phylum Actinomycetota; class Actinomycetes; order Mycobacteriales; family Corynebacteriaceae; genus Corynebacterium; species Corynebacterium sp. KPL1824. The sequence continues at coordinate 1,005,610 of NZ_KI515749.1, forward strand.
AATGGCCCAGGTAGAAGCGCCGACCAATAAAACGATGCCCATAGTGGAAATTGTGAGATCCCCCAAGAGGAATAAGATGACGCCGGCCAGCAGGGTGGCCCCGCCGCCCAAGGCCGCTGCTGATCCGGTGACCCGGCCGCGCTGGCCCTTGGAAATCGTGCGCGCCTGCACGTCCTTTCCCGCAATAGAACACAGAGCGCGGAATAAGGACAGCGCCGCCAAGGCGAGAAGCACGACCACACCCAGCCATGCGCCACGGATAAAGAATGCGGCAAGGGCAATGACGGCGCCGGAGATGGCTTGGCCGGTTGAGCCGATCATCCACAAGCGCTTGCGGGCGCGGTGCGTGGTCACCCAGGGGGTAAGGACGGCCTGCGGCAGCATGGAGCCAGATTCCCGGATAGGGGTAAGCAGGCCGGTGAAGAAGGCGGGAACGCCTGCCGCATTAAAAAGCGCTGGCAGCACTGTTTTGGAGGCAACGATCTGATCGCCTAAATTTTGCAGGCCATTGGACCAGATGAAGTACCTGGCATTTGAGTTAGACATGAAAGAACTTTCGAGATAACCGAGACAAAGCGGGATAACACTGTAATCCGGTCACAAGAGACCGTCTATCAACCTTACTCGCCCGCTACCCCTGGAAAGGGCGAAACCGGTGTGATCGGCTATGTTCAGTAGTTGTTATGCACGACGTGGATCCCCTCATCAACACGATGTACCAGGCCTTCGATCTGATCGGAGTGGCTTTGAACGGCATCATCGGCGGCACGATTGCCCGCCGCCGCGAATTCGACATCGTGGGATTTATTTTCCTCGCCCTCTTCTCTGGCCTGGCAGGCGGCATGATCCGCGACATGCTTATCGATGACGGCCCCGCCGCCGCCATTTCAGACCCCTGGTACCTGGGCCTTGCCTGCGCCGGCGCGCTGACCGCCTTCCTCATTGAACTGAAGGGAAAGGCGTGGGAGATTTTCCGCGAGCACGGCGATGCCATCATTTTGGGCATGTGGTCTACCACCGGTTGCGTGAAAGCACTGGCTGCGGGCATGCCCATGATTCCGTGTGTATTTCTGGGAGTTCTTACCGCCGTTGGTGGGGGAATGGTCCGCGATGTCGCCTCTGGACAAATCCCGTCCATTTTCGGCGGCAGCCCCCTCTACGCGGTGCCATCCATCGTTACCGGCATCGTCATGGTGACCTTTGCATCCTATGACCAATTCGCCATGGGCATGGTGGTTTCCCCGATCGTCGGCAGTGGCATGGCCATCATCTCCTACTGGCGGGGCTGGGTCCTGCCGCGCGCCGGGGTCGCGCCGGTGAACTACACCGCGGCACAGGTGGCTGCGATTGCCAAGAAGGCGGAGCTAAAAGGTTTTCGCCGCGGCCGGCGCAAGCGCTAGCGGACTAGACGCCTAGTCGGACCATGCCGTCGCCAGCTTTAAGGCAGGTTGGTGACGATGGCGATGATGACAAGGATAATAAGGACAAGAACGCTCCACCTAAGGAATGGATCCTTGGTTAAAGGCAACGGCTCCTGGCAGTCGTCATCAGGTTCCGGGGAAGACGTGGAGTGTGGAGCGTTCATGGCAGGAATCCTTTCGAGTGCAGTGGTGCCTCAATGCTAGTGAGGGTGACTACAGATTATCCACTGCGTACTGTGCTTCTTCTGCGGTGAACTTTTCACCGTATTCGCTGACGAGTTGGTCATAGATGGCGTTGGGGGACATGCTCATCATTTCTTCGTAATTGCGAGCCGTTTGAAGAGCATTATCGTGGTAGTCCGCTTCCAAATTATCAATGGCGTACTGGGCGGCTTCCGGGCTGAATTGCTCACCGTACTCGCTGCTGAGCTGGTCGTACAATCCCTGCTTGGACATGTGCATGGTGTCTGAGTACACCTTGGCGCTCTTCAGGGCATTCTTGAATTCGCGCGGGACGTCCTGGTCATCCTGCGCAGCGTGAGAATCTTCGCCTGCGTCAACCTCCTGAGCCTCTTCTTCTGGGTTGGCCTCCACAGTGTCTTGCTGGGTGGTTTGGTCCGTGGAGTTTGTGCTGCTGCTGTTTTCATCATCGCTGCCGCCCAAACCCGCAATGATGGAAATAACAATGAGGACACCGATGATGATTGCGCCCCATTTGAGGCACCCGCCCTTTTTCTTCTGCGGCGCGTCAGCTGGTGGTTGACCCACCGGTGGTTGGCCCGCGGGTTGAGAGTTATTGGAATACGGAGAGGGAGAAGAGGAGGGAGTACTCATGGTGAGGGTTCCTTTCAATGTGGGTGGGGTATGGAAGAAAGTTTTCCGACATTGGCCACATTGTCGTGACTGTGGTCGAGAGAGATTAACGAAGCGGATCTTTAGCAACATGGACAGTGGAATCTTGTACATCACCCAGATCAACAACGATGGTGCAGGAATAGAACTCTCGGACTGGGGTGCCAAAGCCATTGGGAAAATCAACTTGGCCAAAGGCGTGGTACGTCCGTGGCGAATCGGTTATAGAATCTGGCGACTGAATATCAATCTCTTCTGAAAAACTGACTCCGCCGGGATACTTGGCCCGGTTGGTTACTTGCTCGCGGCATTTATCCAAAGCAGCCTCAGTATCTTGGGCTTCGCTTATCTTTAGTATGACAAAAATAAAGGCCATGAACACTACGAGGGCGGCCCCGACGAGTAATAGCCAGAACCGCCACCGCTTAAAAAGCGGCTTTTTCGGCTTTGTTGTGGGAACTGGGACCGGTTGTGTGGGATAGGGGGTCTGATATGGAGAGTTGTCCAACGCTAGGGTCTTTCGGAAGAGGAGTAACGAGTGATTGTTGCCGGTACGCACCCCGGCATCGGGCTGGGGCGTGAAGCTTCAACAGCTTTTAATAAATCAACCGGTCTGGACATAAGTATGGTGGAGAGTAAGAGAAATCGCCTATGCGTGCGAACGGTTCGTATTGTCTCAACGTATCTGTTAACTCGTGGGATCCTCGATTAATGCAGCCGCAGGCATTTGGCCTCTGCTCCCTAACTCGCTTTGTCTTAAGATGGGATTAGGAAAACTCGGTTATCAATGACTAAGCAGTTGGGAAGGGAAGAAATTCTATGAGGACGGACGTAGTAATTATTGGTGGCGGTTTTGCGGGCACTTCTGCAGCAATTACTTTGGCTCGCGCGAACCGGTCTGTCGTCTTAGTGGACTCACATCAGCCACGGAATAGGTTTAGCGAGCATTCCCACGGAGTTTTAGGTTTTGAGTCAGCTTCGCCTATTCAAATGCTGGAAAGTGGCCGCCGTGAATTTCAATCGTTTGGAGGAGAGATTATCTCTGAAAAGGCAAAGTTGCTCTCTCCTTTTGAGGATGACTCATCTGGGTGGAAAGCCGAATTGGAAAGCGGTGAGGTAATCTACTCGCGTCATGTAATCGTTGCTACAGGTATCACTGACGATTTGCCAGATGTTCCCGGACTAGAGCGGCTGTGGGGCTCACGAGTTTTTCATTGCCCCTACTGTCATGGCTACGAGGTCAAAAATAAGAACCTAGCCGTCATTGGAGGAAAGAACCCTCCCTTTACTTTCCGCATAGCAATGTTGCTCACTAAGTGGACGGATCGAGTGACTTTCTATCCAAATGGATTGGAGCTTCCGAAAGAGGAACAGCGGCGTATGGAATCGCTAGGAATCACGATCGAACTTAATTTAGTGCAAGGGGTTACAGAATCTGAGCGATTTGATGGTGGCTTAGTTCTTGACGTAGGGCAGGAAAAGAGAGAATACGAAGCTTGCTTTACTGGGCCTGAATTTGTTCCCAATGATTCGATTCTCAGGAAAGCTGGATGCGCTGTAGAAAACGGTTGGATTAAAGCGGATTCTGGGATGACTTCGTGTGAGGGAATTTGGGCCGCCGGAAATGTCATCAGCTCTCCAGACCAGATGCCTCAAGCCATGGGAGCTGGAGCCGCCGTTGCCATCAAGGTGGATCAGAAGATGTTTGATGAGGATGTCTCCTGCTAGAGGAATTATATCTTTGTTGGGTATAAAAAGCTGAGGATAGAGGTGTTTTCTCAATAAAGAACCAACACGATGTGCCGCTAGGAGTGTTGAAAATCAAGCCTGCCCTATTTTCACGGGGCTATCGTGTACGGTCCCTTTTCGCTAGCATGTGATGATGCGCTTTTCCTACCTGACTGTCCCCAATGTGACAGCGTGTTTATTGTTAGCGGCCTGCTCGAATCCCGATAGTGGTGACACGAATCAAGCTGCGAGTGGTTCCGAATCTGCGTCGTCCTCCAGTGCCGCCGCGCAGTCAAAGGCGGCGAGCGCACAGCATACGGAGATTCCGACCGCAGATGGTGATGCGTCGCAGCTTCTGGCTGGGATGACGATGAGCAATCTCGTCGATAAGCAATCGCAAGAAGTAGCCCGCACCGCGCTTGCCGATGCCGGAGTGCCACAAGAAAGTATCGATGGCTTCTTTGTGTTGGTAGACGAATATAACACTGCCGTACCGACGGAGAGCATGGTGGCCGAAGGCTTCACGGATTACGGGACGCAAGACCCAGAATACGACGTGGAGGCCATTTCAAAGGCCTGGAATGATTATCACGCGGACTATGTGGGTACCAATTGCCGCATCAATACCTTCACCCTGGCGGATTCGCTCTTTTCCGTTGATGATCAGGACAACCCCAATGATTCCTTGTTATTCCTAGATCAACAGTCCCTAGATAATGCGCCGGATCAAATCTTTGATGAAGCCGAGCGTGCCAAGTTTGAGGCTTTTTATGGGAATGTGGAAACCACCATGGAGCAAGATCCAGGACAGCATATCGCCGATATCAAGGCGTATTTTAAAGACCGCGGCATCGAGTTCGCGGATACCGATGCCCGAGTGGTTTCGGTATTCTCGCACGATACTTTGACCGAACCGGCCACGCTTTTCATCGGACATACCGGCGTTGCCGTGCCATATGAGGATGGCTACCTATTCTTGGAGAAGCTTGCTTTCGATATGCCTTACCAGGCGGTAACGGTGAAGGATATGCAGCAGCTTAATGATTACCTGATGCATAAATACGATGACGGTCCTGATCTGGAGTACGGCCAACCCGTCATCTTTGACAATGACGACGTCATAGAAGGCATGCGCTACGCCAAGAAGTAAAAGGGCAGGGCTGGAAATAGGCCATCAACTAAATGGCCGTGGCCTGCTCCGACGGTTTGGGCAAATATCTATAATCGCGACCTCTCACACAAAACACCTGACCCGCCCTCAGCTCATGCGGTGGCGACTTTTGGTCTTGAAGGGTCGGCTAAGTGTATTAAGGCAAGCATAACCACGGTCACGTCGCGCGCTACTGTGATATATGCCTCACATTTCGGGCTTGCGATAGTTGATTGATATGTCCCTATAGGTATACTCACTAATCGTGTCGAGCTGGAGTTCTCAGAGGCTAGACACCGCCTCCCCAGCAAACGTTGGGAAAACTCACAAGACTCACAAGAAGGGTTGAAGACATGAAAATGAAGAATTACCGCCGCGTTTCCATCGCAGCTGCAACCGCCGCTCTGGGCCTGACTCTGGTGGCCTGCAGCGATAACGGCAGCTCCGCCCCAGCGACCGTTACTGAGACCGTTGCGTCGACTGATCAGGGCAACCAGAGCAACCAGAATGGTGGCAAGGAAACCGTCACCGTTACCTCTGGTGCTGATGCTAACGCGAACGGCGGCAACGCTGGTCAGGGCGGCCAGGCTGGTGGCAACGCAGCTACCAACGACCTGCCAACCGAAATCACCGGTTACTCCGGTGAGGCAGAGCGTGATCTGACCGAAGAGCGCCTGACCAAGGATGAAGTGACCCAGGTTCTGCAGCGTGCCCACAATGGTGAAGGCAAGGTCAAGTGGGACAACGACGGCTACTGGGAAGTTGAAGTTGGTGGCGTTGACATCGACATCGACAAGAACGGCCTGGTACTTAGCGTCGACCGCTAAATAGGTCATATTGCTTCTGTATAGGCTTTGTGACTATACAGAGCACTCAATAATTGGTTCTTTTTGAGAACCCAGCGGAACCGTCCGATGCGCATCTAGCGCACCGGACGGTTTTCTTATTGGCGGACCAACTGGTAGCAACAGCGTTGAGCGGTGGGGATTCAATAATGTGGTTGCAGGAGCAGCCCTTCTCCTTCGTCATCTCCTCTTGTGCACCTACCTGTTTTAATCGAAGGCGTTGCGCATCCTGCTGGTTATCGGACAGACCCACTGAAATTGTAGATGAGCCACGAGAAGTCTTTGACAGAGTTGAAGAGATGACGTATGTTCCGGCTAGGTGCTGGAGCCATAGTCTCAGACTAAAAGCAAGCGCCAGATGGGCCAAGTCTCAGACTTATCACCCATAAATAGCGGATATCCATACCGCATTGATTCCCATACTTACCGCGACGCCTCACTTTCCTGTGAGGCGTTTGCTTTGCTGCAATGACCCTAGAATTCAAGGCCCTCTGAACTCAAAGCAACCCGGAGAAAAAGAAGAGCCCGTAACCAGAAAACCGGTCAACGGGCAATAAAAATGCTTCCCCACCAGGACTCGAACCTAGAATGGCGGTACCAAAAACCGCAGTGTTGCCGATTACACCATGGGGAACCACAGCGAATGCTGTAGTCATAGCGTACCTGACGCCCCCGGGTAAATAACAAATTACTAGGTAGGGGTGGGGCAAAGGATAGGGTAGAGGGCATGGTTCGACAGAGAATGACCGGGCGCGAGCGCCGCGAGCAATTGATTTCCATTGGGCGCGCCGCTTTTGCGGAATTGGGGTTTGAAGGCACCAGCGTCGAAGAGATTGCGTCCCGCGCCGGCGTATCAAAGCCGGTGGTCTACGAGCATTTTGGGGGCAAAGAAGGCCTGTATGCGGTGGTCGTGGATCGGGAGATGCTGGCGCTGGAAAAAGTCATTAAGGATTCTTTAGAAGAGGGCAGCTGGCGCGAGCGCATCGAGCAGGCCGTAATGGCGCTGCTGAATTACGTTGAGGAAGAAACCGATGGTTTCATCATCTTGGTGCGCGATTCGAAGCCGGGCGAGGAACGCAGCTTTTCCACGCTGCTGAATGCCGCGGTGGGGCAGGTGGCCTATATCTTAGGCGAGGCCTTTGAGCACCGCGGTATTAATCCGGAGCTAGCCAATATTTACGGCCAGGCCCTCGTGGGCATGGTCTCTACCACGGCGCAGTGGTGGTTGGATGAGCGCAGCCCGGATAAACCGGATAAGGAAGTCGTCGCTACGCATATAGTCAATCTATGCTGGAATGGTTTGTCCGGTATGGAGATTAAGCCCAAGCTAGGAGGCAGGAAGTAAATGGCGACGCCAATGCTGGCAGGTCTGCTTAAGGTCGCGGCCACGGACCCGAAGCTCAAGGGGCTCGTGGCCAATGTGGGCCAGGACCTGCACATTACGGGTATTGATCAGGCGCGCCCTTGGGCTCTTGGCACCCTGGCCCACCACGCGCCGGTGCTGGCGGTCACGGCCACCAGCCGCGAGGCCGAGGATCTCACTGCGGAGCTTAGCGCGATGATGGGCGATAAAGTCGCGATGTTCCCGTCGTGGGAGACGCTGCCGCACGAGCGGCTGAGCCCGGGCGTGGATATCATCGGCAAGCGCGCGCAGGTGCTGCACAACATTGATGACCTGCGCATTATTGTAACGGCCGCACGCGGGCTGTCCCAGCCCATCCTGCAGGACATCGAGGGCCGCGCCCCGGTGCATCTGGAAGAAGACCACGAGTATAACTTCGATGATGTGGTGCGCAGCCTGGAATTTCGGGCGTATAAGCACGTGGACATGGTGGCCAAGCGCGGTGAGTTTGCCACCCGCGGCGGCATTATCGATGTCTTTCCCACCACTCTGGATTACCCGGTGCGCGTAGAGTTTTGGGGCGATGAGGTCACCGATATCCGCCAGTTTTCTGTTGCTGACCAGCGCACCATCCCGGAAATCGAGGTCGGTCGCGTGGATATCTTTACCGCCCGCGAGCTGCCGATTACGGATGCGGTGGCACAGCGCGCGGCCACATTGGCGGCGACGCATACCGGAAACCCGGCGCTGGTGGAGCTTTTGACCAAGGTCAGCGAACATATTCCGGCTGAAGGCATGGAGGCGGTTTTGCCCGTGCTTTCCGATGCCCCACTGATCACCCTCTCCGAGTTCCTCCCCGCCGCCACGCATGTGGTGATGATGGCGCCGGAAAAGATCAGGCGCCGCGTGGAGGATCTGGAAAAGACCGACGCGGAATTCCTGGCCGCCGGATGGGAGGCCGCGGCCATGGGCGCGGATGGCCCCTTGTCCACGGAAGGGCTCGATACCGAAGGTTCGAGCTACCGCTCCTTTGAGTCTCTGGAGGTCTCCATTCGCGAGGCCGGCCAGCCGCTGTGGACATTTTCCCCACCGGGCATGCTGGCCGGGCCAGAGGAAGAAACCCTGCCGCTCGAGTTCGAGCCCGGGCCCACCCCGCGCGGAGATATCAAAGAAATCGACGCCATGATGGCCCAGCTGCTCGCGCATACCAACGCCGGCGGGCGCGCGGCGTTTATCGCGCCCGCGCAGGGCGCCATCAAGCGCATGGTGGAACGCTTTGCCGAGCAGGGCATTCGCACCAAGGTGGCAACCCCCGGTTGGGAACCCAGCGCGGGCGAGGTCACCTTGTATCAGGCGCTTAGCCATGCCGGCTTGGTCTTTCCCAAGGTGCGCAAGCTCAAAGACGCTGAGGCACTCCCGCTCGTCGTGGTCACGGAAACGGATCTGACCGGTAACCGCGTTGGCGATATTGCAGACGCTAAGCGGCGGCCGGCCAAGCGCCGCAATAAGGTGGACCCGCTGGCGCTCAAGCAGGGCGATTTTGTGGTGCATGAAACGCACGGCATCGGCAAGTTTTTGAAGATGGCCGAGCGCACCATCCAATCTGGCGATGAGACCAGCCGGCGCGAATACATCGTGCTGGAGTATGCGCCCTCCAAGCGCGGGCAGCCGGCGGACCAGCTGTGGGTGCCGATGGATTCGCTGGATCTGCTGAGCAAATACACCGGCGGCGAATCGCCCCACCTTTCCAAGATGGGCGGCTCGGATTGGAAGAACACCAAGAAGAAGGCGCGCGCCGCCGTGCGCGAGATCGCCGGCGAATTGGTGGATCTCTATGCCAAGCGCCAGGCTGCACCGGGCCACCAGTTCGCGCCCGATAACCCCTGGCAGGCGGAGATGGAGGATAATTTCCCCTTCGTTGAAACCGAAGACCAGATGCTGGCCATCGACGCGGTGAAAGAGGACATGGAATCCACGGTGCCGATGGACCGCGTGGTCGTCGGCGATGTGGGCTATGGCAAGACCGAGGTCGCCATTCGCGCCGCCTTCAAAGCGGTCCAAGATGGCACCCAGGTCGCCGTCCTGGTGCCGACCACGCTGCTGGCGCAGCAGCACTTCGATACCTTTAGCGAGCGCATGGTCGGGTTCCCCGTCAAGATAGCGGTGCTATCGCGCTTTACCTCCAAGAAGGAAGCTACGGAGATCTTTAAGGGGCTTGCCGATGGCTCGATTGACATCGTCGTCGGCACGCACCGCCTGCTGCAAACCGGCGTGCACTGGAAGAACTTGGGCCTTATCGTCGTCGATGAGGAGCAGCGCTTTGGCGTAGAGCACAAGGAACACATTAAGGCGCTGAAAGCCAGCGTTGACGTGCTCACCATGTCCGCGACGCCGATTCCCCGCACGCTGGAGATGTCCATGGCTGGCATCCGCGAAATGTCGACCATCCTCACCCCGCCAGAGGATCGACACCCGGTGTTGACTTATGTCGGTGCCTACGAGGACAAGCAGGTCGCGGCCGCTATTCGGCGCGAGCTGTTGCGCGATGGCCAGACCTTCTTTATCCACAATAAGGTCTCCGATATTGAAAAGAAGGCGCGCGAACTGCGCGACTTGGTGCCAGAAGCGCGCATCGTCGTCGCCCACGGTCAGATGAATGAGGACGTGCTGGAAAAGACCGTCCAGGGATTCTGGGACCGTGAGTATGACGTTTTGGTCTGTACCACGATCGTGGAAACCGGCCTGGATATCGCCAATGCCAATACGCTCATCGTGGAAAATGCCCACCATATGGGCTTGTCGCAGCTGCACCAGCTGCGCGGGCGCGTGGGCCGCTCCCGTGAGCGCGGTTATGCCTACTTCCTGTACCCCAAGGGTGCCACGCTGACCGAGACCTCCTATGACCGCCTGGCCACCATCGCCCAGAACAACGATCTGGGCGCCGGCATGGCCGTGGCCATGAAGGACCTGGAGATGCGCGGTGCCGGCAACGTGCTAGGCGCCCAGCAATCCGGCCATATCGCAGGCGTGGGCTTCGACCTCTACGTGCGCTTGGTGGGCGAGGCCGTCGAGGCCTTCAAGTCCTTGGCCCGCGGCGAGGCACCTGCGGTAACAGACGAAGGACCCAAGGAAATTCGCATCGATCTCCCCGTGGATGCGCACATTCCAGAGTCCTATATCGACTCCGAGCGCCTGCGCCTCGAGGTCTACCGCAAGCTCGCGGCCTCGCAGGACAACAAGGATCTCGCGGCGGCGCGGGAGGAAATGGAAGACCGCTTCGGCCCCTTGCCCAAGGAGGTCGAGCGCTTGCTCGCCGTGGCGCGCCTGCGCCACCAAGCCCGCCGCGCCGGGGTGGCAGACATTACAGTGCAGGGCACCCGCGTGAAATTCCACCCGGTGGAGCTGCCGGATTCCAAGCAGGTGCGCCTGAAGCGCCTGTACCCGGGTTCGAGCTTCCGCGCTGCGGCCAAGGCCATCAACGTGCCTTTCCCCAAGGCCGGGCGCAATGTCACCTCGCCCAAGCTGCGCGATGAGGAGCTTATCCAGTGGGCCGCGGACTTCTTAAGCGCGCTTTTTGATGTCCAACCCATCAACGTGTCCGGCGAGGAGGCCGGCGCCGGATCGGTCATCAGCGTAGGCGAGTAGCCGAAGGGCGCGTAGCCCCTCGGCGCATAGCTGGTCGACGCTTAGGAGAAGTCCAAGCCGATATCCAGCACGCGCACCGAGTGGGTGAGGGCACCGACGGCGATAAAGTCCACGCCCGAGGTGCCGTACTCGCCGGCGTTTTCAAGCTGCAACCCGCCGGAGGCTTCTAGCGCCGTGGTTGGGCTGAGCGCTTGGCGGCGGTGGACGGCGGTGTGGACATCGGCAAGCGCGAAGTTATCCAGCAGCACCATATCCGGGTGCAGCGGGAGCACCTCCTCGAGCTGGTCCAAGGTATCGACCTCGACCTCGCAGGGGATATCCGGGGCATGCTCGCGCACGCGGCGCAGGGCCGTAGCCACGCTGCCGCCCACGGCGAGCACGTGATTGTCTTTAATCATGGCGGCATCGCCTAAGCCCATGCGGTGGTTTGCCCCGCCGCCGGCGCGCACGGCGTATTTCTGCAGCGCACGCAGGCCAGGAAGAGTCTTGCGGGTATCGCGCACCTGGGCCTGGTTAACGCCATCCGGCGTTCCTGTGTCCGCCGCCGCTGCTGCGATGGCATCGACCCAACGCCGGGTCTGCGTCGCGATGGCGCTTGCGTGCGAGACCATATTGAGCATGGTGCGCTCAGCGGCCAGCACGAGGAGGGTAGGGGCCTGCACCGTGGCGATGACCTGGCCTGGGGCAACGCGGTCGCCGTCGGTGGAGTGGAGGGTGATAGAGGGGGCATCGCCAAGCGTGGGGCCTGTATCCACGCCCCACTGGCTCAAGCGCTGGGCGGTCGCATCAAGGACCTGCTCTATAAGGCCCAAGCCTGTGATGGTACCGGCCTCGCGCGCGGTGAACTCCGCCGTGCAACGGGCCTTACCCGGCACTGTGGCAAGCGAGGTGTAATCCGGCCCGTAAGCGAAATCCTCGTCCAAGGCCGTGGCAATGAGCCCGGAGCAATCCGGCAGGCGCAGGTTTCCCATTTACTCGCCCCCGCCGGGGTTGCCAATGGAAATCATGGCTTCGAGGGACTTGCGCGCCGCATTCGCGGTATCTTCTGGCACCGTAACCTCATCGGTCTCTTCCACTAGGCAGCGCTCCAGGGCCTCTGGGGTGATCATCTTCATGTACTTGCACTCGGCGTGATCGTTGACGGCCTGGAAATCGATGTTTGGGGCGGCCTGGCGCAGCTGGTGCAGCATGCCGGTCTCGGTGGCAACGAGCACCTTGTTCTGCGGCTGCTTCTGGGACTGGGTGATCATCTGCCCGGTAGAGAGCATGTGCACGCGTTCCTGTGGCACCAAGCCCTCGTTGGCCAGGTACAACGCGGAATTGGAGCAGCCGCACTCCGGGTGGATATACAGGTCCGCATCCGGGTTGTCTTGGGTCTGCTGGGTCAGCTGCTGGGCGCTGATGCCCGCGTGCACGTGGCATTCACCGGCCCAAATGCGGATATTTTCCCGGCCGGTCTCGCGCTTGACGTAGGCGCCCAAGAACTGGTCGGGGCAAAAGAGGATCTCTTTATCCGCCGGCAGCGAGTTGACCACGTCGACGGCATTGGAGGAGGTACAGCAGACATCGGTCAGCGCCTTGACCTCAGCGGTGGTGTTAACGTAGCTGACCACCAGCGCATCGGGGTGCTCGGCCTTCCAGGCGCGCAGCTCATCGGCGGTGATGGAATCCGCCAGGGAACACCCAGCGCGCTCATCGGGGATGAGAACCTTCTTATTTGGCGAAAGGATCTTGGCGGATTCCGCCATGAAGTGCACGCCGCAAAAGACGATGATATCTGCATCGGTTTCCGCCGCCTCGCGCGAGAGCGCCAAGGAATCGCCGGTGTGGTGGGCAACGTCTTGGATCTCCGGGATCTGGTAATTATGGGCCAGGATCACGGCATTGCGCTGCTCCGCTAATTCTTTGATCCGCTCGGCCCAGGCCTTACCTGTTTCGGTGTCCGAACCGGCATAAGTGGCAGAGGGCATGACGCCAACATTCGTTTGAGTCACAAGTGCTCCAAAAAGTGATAGTCACGGGAATAAGTGGGGTGTTATAACCGTACTAAACTGTCTGTGTTGAAGACCACTTGCGATGGCCCGTGGCTGGCGGGCGAGGTGGCTAGAGTTCCAGCGATCCTTGGGCGAGGCCGACCGCAGCGATGATGGCGGCCACCAGCACCACGATGACGATGGACCACTCAAATCGGTTAAAAAGCTTCTCGCGTCGCGATAGGCGGGTGAGCACATACGGGATAAGTCCCGGCACAACGGCGAGGGCGCCGAAGAGAATATAAACCGGGTCGGCGGCGTAAATCAGCCACAGCGAGTACACAAAGGCCACTAGCGCGATGCCAAAGTGGCGCCGGTTTTCGCGCCTGGGAATATCCGGCCCAGATAGATCGAACCGCGTCCCGGCGTGCGGGTGGGTCACGCCCTTGCCGCGTATCGCTAGCAGCAACAGATACAGCGAGGAGAAGATATAGGGCAGGAGGTACATGATGGTGGCCAGCTGCACCATCGCGGCATAAGACGCCTCGTTGACGTAGAAGACGATGATGAAGATCTGGATGGCGGAGGTGGAAATCAACTGGGCTACCCACGGGGCGCCGGCCACATTGATGGTGCCGATGCGGCGGGGGATTAGGCCATCGATGGCCATCATGACGATGGGCTCAGCGCACAGCATTTGCCAGGAAACGTAGGCACCAAGGACCGAAAGGCATAGGCCAATGGAAATCAGCGCGCCGCCCCAGGGGCCGACGACCTCCGTAAGCACCGAAGCCATGGAGTTATCCGGCAGCGCGGCCAGCTCCTCTTTGGTCATCACGCCAAAGCTCAAGGTGGATACGGAAACCAAGAGCGCCAGCACGGAGAAGAAGCCAATGACGGTAGCGCGGCCGACATCGGTGCGCTTAGCGGCCTGCTTGGAATAGACGGAGGCACCCTCTACGCCGATAAAGACCCAGACGGTAAAGAGCATGATGCCCTGCACCTGCTCAAAGACGCTGGCATTGGAATTTCGGCCCCAGAAATCCAAAGTGAATTTATCCCAGCTAAAGCCGATGAACGCGACCAAGACGATGAAGGCCAGGATGGGGACGATCTTGGCAATCGTGGTTACCAGGTTCATGAATGCGGCCTGCTGCACCCCGCGGGCCAATACGGCGAAGATGCCCCACGATAGGAGGGAGACGGCGATGGCAGAGGGCCATTGGTGGTCGGCATCGAAAAGCGGCAGGTAATGCCCAATCGTATTGAAAAACAGGGTGGCATAACCTACCTGCGCCATCACCGAGCCCAGCCAATAGCCCCAGCCCGAGGTAAAGCCGATGAAATCACCCAGGCCAGCGCGCACATAAGAATAGACGCCGGAATCAAGGTGGGGTTTTCGGTACGCCAAAATCTGGAAGACAAAGGCAACGGACAGCATGCCGATACCCGCCACCAACCAACCGATGAGCATGGCACCTGGGCCCGCCACGGAGGAAATATTTTGGGGTAGCGAAAATATGCCCGCGCCGACGGTGGATCCGATAATCAGCGCGACAAGTGTCCACAACGACACCGAGTGGGACTTATTTTGGCTGGAGGTCATTGGCCTAAAGTACCGCGCCCGCCCCGCTAAAGGGAACTTGAGAAAATACACGGGATAGACTTTGTAGCTATGACAGTCCTGTTGCTCGATGAACGCTGGCCCACCATGATCCCCATGCGCGCCTATGGCAGGTTATATGGACCCGTTCAGTTCACCGGGGAAGTGCCGGTATCAGTGCGGTGGAATTTCTCGGATCTCTTAAGCGGCGATGATGCCACCGGCACCTTGGTCACCACCGATGAACACGATCCAGAAACCCAGGCGCGCATTGCCACCGGCGAGCAGGTCATTAGAGCCGAGTCGCTTGACGATGCCGTAATGCAAGCGCGCAGCGCCATGGCGACGGCCCGGCGCATCGGCGAATGGGAGCGCGAGCAGACCCACGAATCCCTCCTGCCTTATCTAGAAGAGGAGGCGGGCGAGTTTGCGGCGGCCGTGCGCCAGCGCGCATCCGAGGAGGATTTGCTCAAAGAGCTTGGGGATATTTTTTTGCAGGTGCTTTTTCACGCCGAGATTTCCACCTTTTCGCTAGACGATGTCGCCGCCAGTTTCGTGGGCAAGATGCGCTCCCGCGCGCCGTACCTCTTTGATGGCACGGTGGACATCGTGGGCGTAGAAGAACAAAACCGCCTCTGGGCGGAGGGCAAATCGCGGGAGTAAAAGCGGGTTAAAGTCTCAGCGACTTTTACGCGCGGCGGGCGCGTGTAGTTATCCGGCGGGGTGAATGTCACTTAGTAGGATGGCTACTCATGAACAGGCTGCTGCGAACAATCGGGGGCTGCGGACTAGCCGTAGTAATCATCATTGCGCTGGTAATGGGGCTATTTGTATCCAATTCCACCGATGATTCCTCGGTCCCAGATGCCACCCCGCCCGTAGGTGGAAAAGAGGTGGCCAATATCGATGTCAACGCGCCGGGCCGCACGGCCGATAAGCTCACCCACTGGGCATCGGATTTGGCAGAAGCGACCGATATCCCGCCGCAGGCGCTGCGTGCCTATGGCAACGCGGAACTTATCGCTCGGCAGCAGCACCCGGGGTGCAATTTGCGGTGGAATACACTCGCGGGTTTGGGCTTTGTAGAAACCCGGCACGGTACCTATAACGGAAACTGGTTTAAGTCCTCCAAGTTGGATGACAACGGTTACCCGCAGCCGCCGATCGTCGGCATCACCCTGGATGGCTCGAATAACACCGCGCACACTCCGGATACCGATAATGGCGAGATCGATGGCGATACGGAATTTGACCGCGCGGTAGGTCCGTTGCAGTTCATCCCGACCTCGTGGGAGTCCGTCGGCGGCGATGCCAATGGCGATGGCAAGGCCGACCCGAACCAGATCGACGATGCCGCCCTGGGCGCGGCGAACCTCTTGTGCTTTGGTGATAGGGATCTCAGTAACCCGGATCAGTGGGAAGAGGCCATCTTAAATTACAACCAGTCCAGGGAATATCTGGACAAGGTAGCCCACGCGGCCAATGCCTACTCGGTACCGCAACCGGCTCGCTAGCCTCACGCGTCGCGGTTTTCTGGAACAATTGGGCCTGTAACTGAACTAAGTGGCTCAGCGACGAACATCATCTTATAAGGAGTGAGTTACAGCATGGCTGGTATCATCCACGCATTTGGACGCGAGATTCTGGATTCCCGCGGTAACCCGACCGTAGAGGCCGAGGTCTTCTTGGAGGACGGCGCCCACGGCGTTGCCGGCGTTCCCTCCGGCGCATCCACCGGTGTGCACGAGGCACACGAGCTGCGCGACGGCGGCGACCGCTACCTGGGCAAGGGCGTGCAGAAGGCCGTAGAAAACATCAACGAGGAAATCGGCGATGAAATCGCTGGCCTCGAAGCTGATGACCAGCGCCTCATTGACCAGGCGCTCATCAAGCTGGACGGCACGGATAACAAGTCCCGCCTCGGTGCCAATGCCATCCTCGGTGTGTCCATCGCTACCGCTAAGGCCGCCGCCGAGTCCGCCGCGCTGCCGCTCTACCGATACATCGGCGGCCCAAACGCTCACGTTCTTCCCGTTCCCATGATGAACATCCTGAACGGCGGTTCCCACGCTGACTCCGGCGTGGACGTGCAGGAGTTCATGATTGCCCCCATCGGCGCAGAGACCTTCACCGAGGCCCTCAGCATCGGTGCTGGCGTGTACCACTCCCTGAAGGCCGTCCTGAAGGACAAGGGCCTGTCCACCGGTTTGGGCGATGAGGGCGGCTTTGCTCCTTCCGTCGATTCCACCCGCGCTGCGCTCGACGTCATCGTTGAGGCCATCAAGAAGGCCGGCTTTGAGCCAGGCAAGGACGTTGCCCTGGCCCTCGACGTCGCTTCCTCCGAGTTCTACGAGGACGGCAAGTACCACTTCGAAGGCGGCGAGCACACCGCCGAGGAGATGTCCAAGGTCTACGAGGAACTCATCAACGAGTACCCCATCGTGTCCATCGAGGACCCACTGCAGGAAGACGACTGGGAAGGCTACACCACCCTGACCGCCGCTATTGGCGATAAGGTCCAGATCGTCGGCGATGACTTCTTTGTCACCAACCCGGCTCGCCTGCAGGAGGGCATTGATAAGAAGGCGGCCAACGCGCTGCTCGTAAAGGTCAACCAGATTGGTACCTTGACCGAGACCTTCGATGCCGTAGAGCTCGCGCACCGCAACGGCTACCGCACCATGATGTCCCACCGCTCCGGCGAGACCGAGGACACCACCATTGCTGACCTGGCCGTCGCCCTTAACTGCGGCCAGATCAAGACCGGTGCCCCGGCCCGTTCCGAGCGCGTGGCTAAGTACAACCAGCTGCTGCGCATTGAGCAGGAGCTTGGCGATGCCGCCGTCTACGCCGGCCGCGCCGCCTTCCCACGCTTCAACGCTTAAGACCTAGCGGTCTAGCCTAGAAGCTAGACGCCGCTAGGAAATTAGTCCCCGCTGTACCCCACAAAGGTGCGGCGGGGACTTCCTCGTTCTAAGCATCCGCCTCCCGAGTGCCTGAGAAAGTTGGTAAATTTCCGCGCGTGCCACGCCCGTGTTACTGGTGTGGCGGCGCTAGGATAGTAACCCTATGGCACGTGAGAAGAAGACGGAGCGCCGCCGGAGCCGCACTAGGGTTCCGGTGGCCTCGCGTGCTGCGGATATCCGCAAATCCCAGCGGGCGCAGGAAAAGAAGAACCGCAAGCCCGATCGCATGAGCATCGTCGGCATGACCGTCATCGTGGTCTTTGTCCTATTGATGCTCGTCATCATCGCGGTGCCGCTGCGCAATTACTACCACGGCCGCTCCGAAATTGCCCGGCTCAATGAATCGATTGCCGCGAAGCAGGATGAAAAAGATGCCCTGTTGGAAGAGATCGATAAATATAAATCCGAGGACTATATCAAGCAGGAAGCCCGGCGCCGCTTCGGCGTAGTAGAGCAGGGCGAGACCGCGTACCGCATCCTCGATCCGAATATCCAGCCCGATAACCAGGTCACGACCAATAGCAAGGAGCAGGAGGATTCGCGCCCGTGGTTTGAGGTGCTGTGGGATTCGGTGGCAGAACCGCCCGAGGAAGAGGCCCCAGCGGGCGAGTCGCATCACCTGCCGATCGAGCCAGCGCCTGAGGAAAGCGGCGATGTGCGATAATTGTTCGCATGACCGTCACTGATGCAGATTTAGCCATCGTTTCCGAGCAATTGGGCCGCACCCCACGCGGCGTGCTGGAGATATCCTTCCGCACGCCGGACGGCCAACCGGCCGTGATTAAAACCTCTCCCAAGCTGCCGGATGGCACCCCATTTCCCACGCTGTATTACCTCACCGATCCCCGCCTGACCGCGGAAGCGTCCCGGTTGGAGGTCGCCCACGTGATGAAGTGGATGGAGTCCCGCTTAGCCGAGGACAAAGAGCTCGCCGCGGACTATCACCACGCCCACGAGCACTTCTTGGCCAAGCGCAACGAGATTGAGGATTTGGGCACTGATTTCTCTGGCGGCGGCATGCCAGAGCGAGTGAAGTGCCTGCACGTGCTCATCGCCTATGCGCTTGCCGAAGGCCCCCAACACTTCCGCCTCGGCACCGAAGCCGTAGCCATGGCGGCCGACCACGGTAAACTGCGCGGGACGGCGATTCCGCAGGACTGGCCCACGGTGGAAGATCTGGGCATTGACCTGGCGGAGTTCGATTTTTCCAACGCGGAATAGGAGTAAGACATGACTCGCGTGGCAGCCATTGACTGCGGTACCAATTCCATTCGTCTGCTCATTTCTGAGATTGATCAAGACGGCAAGGTGCGCGATATTACCCGCACCATGGAAATCATTCGCCTGGGCCAAGGCGTGGATGCAACGGGTGAAATCGCGCCCGATGCCTTAGAGCGTGCCCGCGTGGCCTTGGAAGGCTATGTGCGCCAGATGAAGTTTGAAAAGGTTACCCGCGTGCGCATGGTGGCAACCAGTGCCACCCGCGATGCGAAGAACCAGCAGGAATTTTTCGATATGACCGCCGAGCTTTTGGGTCAGATCCAATCCGGTGCCAAGGCGGAGGTTATCTCCGGCGAAGAAGAAGCACTCCTGTCCTTCAACGGCGCGGTAGCCGATATGGAGCCGGACCGTGGCCCCTTCTGCGTCATTGACTTGGGCGGCGGGTCCACCGAATTCGTCGTGGGCACCGCCGATGAAGAGATTCTAGGTTCACATTCTGCGTATATGGGCTGTGTGCGCCTGACAGAACGCATCATGCGCACCGATCCCCCCACGGAGTCAGAAATCGAAATTGCCTCCGAATACGTGGCAGAGCGCATGGGCGAGGTGGAAAAGATCGTCCCCATGTCCAAGGCGCGCACCATCGTGGGTTGTGCCGGCACGTTTACCACGCTATCTGCCCTAGCCCAGGGCTTAGAGCGCTATGATCCCGATGCGATCCACGGCTCGGAGCTGCGTTTTGATGCCCTGCGGGTGCTGCTCAAGCAACTCGTCAGCATCCCTTCGGAGGAACGCGCCCTCAATCCGGTCATTCACCCGGGCCGCGCCGATGTCATCGGCGGTGGGGCAGTAGCCGTTGAAGGAATCATGCAGCTTATCGAGCGCACCAGCGATGCACGTAGCTTCTTCATCAGTGAAAAAGACATCCTAGACGGCATCATTGCAGGTCTGGTTAGTGAATCCACCCCTCATTAACTCTTTTTAGGAATAGTGTCCTACACTATTCCTTGCACCCCGCCCCCATAGCCCAATCGGCAGAGGCAGTCGACTTAAAATCGATTCAGTGTGGGTTCGAGTCCCACTGGGGGCACGCTGTGAAGTCTCGAGACACCGCTCCTAAGGTGTCTCGAGACTTTTCGTATGGCTGAGCCTAGCGTTTTATCTGGCTGGGAGAGCCCAGCCTGTTCGCATGCCATTCGCACACCTCATCTGCGAGCCAAAGACGCGTGCAGCCTATATCCCGGCCGGTCCACAGCTCCTTGTCTGAACCCGCGTCAATAATTTTAGGCTGTACGGTTTTTCCGGTTGTTGCCGTCGATGGCAATTCCGACTGCGATGAATGCAGGGATGAAAAATGCGCTAGCGCCCGCCAGCGTCATGATGATTGCTGTGGCAATGGAAATGAGTGTAAATCGCAAGATATTCCTTCACTTTCAGCCGAAGTATGACTGTCTAGGCACACGAGGATTAGCTCATGAAGAAGATGCCTCTTTTAAGTTTATATCGAAACTGCGGATAGTAAATCCGCGGTGCACCTGACAGGGTGTGATGGCTAGCGAAATATTGATAGCAGAGCGGCAGGAAATAGGGCCGCTAGAGCCCTGGAGGAGCTGTTCACCATAGTGGACCGCCTTGTAGTCAGAAAATCCTTGGCAATCAGCTGTGGTTCTACGCCGAGAACCTTTCCGGCGGCTCACCCGACACGAGAGCAAGTTCCTAGCAACAAAACTCGGGACAGGTCACAGGAGGGGCCGGTCCAGCAATAAATTTCTTGGAATCTTGAACAAATTATTCTAAATGAGGAACTTTGTGAGGCGTGATGACGTTGATCTACATGAGAAAGATGATTCGTACATCACTGAGAAAGGACAACCGTGCGTTCAAGCAATCCGGTTATGACCTCGCTGACTGAAACTAGCCAGCAGCAGAACCCCGGCTCCGGCTACGCGAGCGAAGCCCCTCGCCCCATGACTGTGGATGACGTCGTCACCAAGACGGGCATCACCCTCGGCATCATTATCGTGGCCGCTGCTATCAACTTCTACCTAGGCGCCATGAACCCGGGCACCGCCATGATGCTTATGCTGGTCGGCGGTATCGGCGGATTCATCACCGTACTCGTGGCCTCCTTTGGCCGTAAGTGGGGTTCCCCGGCTGCGACCCTCATCTACGCAGTATTCGAAGGCTTTTTCGTTGGTGGCTTCTCCTTCGTCTTCGCCAACAGCACCATCGGTGGTTCTAATGGCATGGCACTGATTGGCCAGGCAATCGTCGGCACCATCGGCGTGTTCATCGGCATGCTGATCGTCTACAAGACTGGTGCAGTAAAGGTCACTCCAAAGTTCACTAAGATTTTGGTCGGCCTCATTGCAGGTGTCGCGGTGATGGCTCTCGCTAACTTCTTGGGTGCCATCTTCTTCGATTTCAACCCGCTGCGCGATGGTGGCCCCCTCGCCATCATCTTCTCCTTGGTCTGCATTGTCTTGGCCGCTCTGTCCTTCCTGACTGACTTTGACCAAGCAGACCGCCTTATCCGTGCCGGTGCTCCTGCCAAGCAGGCATGGGGCGTAGCCCTTGGCTTGGCCGTGACCTTGGTCTGGCTCTACACCGAAATCCTTCGCCTGTTGAGCTACATTCAGCGCAACTAAGCCTCTTCGCGCTTTCGGCCCGCACTTCGGTGCGGGCCATTTTTGTGTTTTCCTTTGGTTTACGGGCGTGTAATTATTGGGGTAATTCAGGGGGTATTAAGCCGTTCTTTAGCCTTTAGCCGGGCAGGGGCGGGCTTTCAGGCTAAAGACAGCTAATGAGCAGCTAATTTCACCATTTGAAAACACTTAAATGTGGCGAATGAGACTAATGAGATAGTTAAATATTGACTAATTTGCGCTCTCAACGAGAAATTCTTGCACGATTCATGCATGCTATGTGGCGGGAACGGGAAACCGGAAGGTAGAGAGTTCTCTCCTCTATTTTCTTCTCGTTCCAGCTCGTCTAAAAGGAGTAACCGAAGGATTGTTGTGAAACGTCAGGCAACCGTAGCAGCGCTGGTAGTCAGCTCGGTCGCGCTGAGTGGCTGCGCTGCGGAAGTCGGCTCGAAGAGCGCATCAGAAGATGCCGCGATGACGGCAGAAACTGATGGCACTAGTTCAGTCGATGGCGCGGGTGATGCCAACGGGAGCCAGGGGGATGATGTGGAAGACAATCCGGGGGATTCGGAACACCCCGAAGGCGAGCATTCGAGGGCCGGCGCCGGTCTTCGGGGGGAGACCGGCGCCACGGGAGATGAGGATTCCGGGGTACTGCCGCCACCGGGAGAATTTGATCCTGCTGATCTAGATTTCGAGCTATTCGATCCATGTACGGAGATTGCTCCGAAGAGGCTGGAAGAAATTGGCCTTGAGCCGAAGATCCTTGATTATCGGAAAGAATCTGGGCACTATTTTTGTAATATCGCATCGAACGGGAGGAATTTTTCGGAAAATATTTTAGTATCCGCAGCTAGCGATTCAACTTCATTCGAAGAGCTAGGGCTAAATGAAGACCTTCGACAAAAAGATGAAACCGCGGATAGCGAAGGTATCCACCTCTTTAACTCTGAACTCTTTAAAGAATCCCAGTGCAATGGATATCTTTCAACTAGCCGAGGGACGATAATAATCGGCATAAATGATGTCACGCCACATTCGAGTCCAATGAAAAGATGTCAATTGGCTGCTGACATAATTACTAATCTCAAAAAATAATCGTGTTTTGGGGGAAACATGCTTGTTAGTGTCAAAAATCTACAGCGGAATACCAGCATAATATCCGAGCTGTATCGACGAGCTCAGTCGCTAAAAGACCGAGTGAACAGCCCACTTAATTCGGGATTTTCGAATGTGTCGGGCATTGATCACGTAGGGGGTGTGCATGAAAGGGCACTCACCACCGACCCAGGTTCGGCTAAGGGGACGCTCCTAGACTACGCCTCGCAAGTTGAATGGTTGTCGCAGACTCTTGCCCGAGAAGCGCGAGGCTTTGAAGCCCAAGAAACTGCAAATAGTAGGGCGATGGATATCGCTGATGCGGGTGGTGAGATTGGTGTTGAATCGATGCCGATTATGGACCAGCCGGAGCCGGGGTATAGCTCCTTCGCCTTTACTCCTCCGGTAGTTAACGTCGGCACATCGATTACCAAGTTGGCGACGGACTTGATGTCAACGCAGATTTGGAGTGTGTCTGAAGCTAATGCGCGTTGGGCGTCGTTAGGTTCTGAGGTTCGGGAGATCGTCAGCGGGCTTGAAGAAGCCGCAGGGTCCCTGGAAAGTGAGAATGACAGCGAAACGACGTCGCGCGCGGCGGCGAAGATTAGGGAAGTGGCAGCCTCGGGAAAGCACTTTGTGGCCAATGCCGCAGCAATGGGAGAAAAGCTTACTGGGTTCCACTCGCGGTTGATGATGATTCAGCCTTCGGCGATGGCCATGGCGATGGATATTATGAAAATCCCTGACCCAGCGAAGCGAAAAATCGCAGAGAAGGCGGCGTTGGCAAAGCTGCAGCCGGATCTCCAGAGGTTTGCCATCGACGCCATGCCTAATCAACATCCGCTGATGGAACAGTCGCCAGCCTCCGGAGGCGGCGGCGTAGATGCTGGTTTGTCAGGCGTAGAGGGCGATGGCCAGAAATAC
The DNA here is from genome assembly GCF_000478095.1 of Corynebacterium sp. KPL1824. Taxonomy (NCBI): domain Bacteria; kingdom Bacillati; phylum Actinomycetota; class Actinomycetes; order Mycobacteriales; family Corynebacteriaceae; genus Corynebacterium; species Corynebacterium sp. KPL1824. Next base: position 1,029,023 of record NZ_KI515749.1, read on the forward strand.
AACACCGATAACGTCGTCTGGCCGCGTGCAATTCAGGAAGCTATTGCCCGCGGTGATGTGGGGCCGGGAAACTTTGACGTGGCTAATGGTACGGTCCACGATTTGGAATCCGTCGGCATGACTCCAGAGGAAACCGCCGCGTTCCAGGAACAATTGCATGCAGATGGCAGAAGGGCGCTTTCTGAGCTAGGTGTGGGCGACGGTATAGACATCAGCGGTCGCGATGTCGCAACCAGTGGGGCCTCACTTCCTGGGGCGACGGCATCGCATGGCCACTTAGGATCTATGCCAACCGCAGGTGCCGCTCCCGGTACCGCGGGTATTGGTGCTGGAACTGGCAGCGGTAGCGGTGGACTCGGTTCTACCGGGATGGGAGCACCGCTTGGTGCTGGACGTGGAACAGGTTCTGGTACCGGAGCCGGATCCGGGGTAGGCACAGGAACCGGTATTGCCGGTGCAGCGGGTGGTCCTGGACTCGGCGGGCGAACTGGACGTGGAAGCACTGGCGCGCTTCGCGGAGGCGGATTCAATTCGCTGGCCGGGCTCGGCAGCGGGGCCATCGGTACGGGCGGAAAGCCTGGTTCTGGAGCAGGAGGAAATATGGGCGCACTGGTAAATTCCGCCCCTGGATTGGGCGCTGGCGGAACCGCTGCGCGCGGCGGAGCAGGCTTGCGCGGTGGTGCCGGTGAGGGCGTCGGCGCCCGCGGCGTGGGAGGCGCGCTTCCTCGGGCCGCAGGTGAAGCTGCTGGCAATAGCAGCGGCGGTAACGGTAGCCGCGGACACTTAGAAAGGGGCGCTGCGCGTGAAGCTGTGGTGCGCGGGGGAGGTGCAGCCAATAGTACCGGTGCTAAATCCGGTGCCGGGAGACCGGCTGCTGGCATGCGGGCCTTTGCACCAATGATGGGAACCCGGGGTCAGGGAAATGACAAAAACCGGGTGAAGGCGGTAACCACGCAGGTTGAGCGCGATCCGAATAAGCGGGATCTGTTGGGCGAGCCGCCGGCGGTCGTGCCAGGGGTCATCGGCAATTGGGCGCGAGAATCCTAGGTAGTGAATTGGGGAAAGAAAAAGGGCTGAAGGAAAGTATCCTTCAGCCCAATTCTTTTATTTTTATTGCGGCAGTTGTGTCGCGGTAGCGTTTGGCAGCTGCTCAGGTTCCTCGACCCCGTTTTGCAGGCCCTCCGGATCCACGCCAGGCTCGGTGGTAGCAGCAGAGGAAGACGTCTCAGCATTCTTCTGTGCCGGTGCCTCGCCGGTAAAGGTCGATGCGTTGTCGATCTTGCCGGATTCAGAATCCTGCTCGTTCGGCGGGTGGCAGGCGGCCAAGGAAAGGCCGGCGGTAAATACTAATCCAGCGGTGGCGAAACGGGAGAATTTCTTCATGGGGATGTGCTCTTTCTCCAGAGTAGTGAAGGCGGTAGTGGGGTGGACGGAGGAAATTAGGACTCGCGCGGGGTGGCAGCCTTGGCGGAATCGTATGGGGCAGCCGACTCGATGGTCACCGAGATGGTCTTACCGTTTGGCGCGGAGTACTCGCGGGTTTCGCCCTCCTGTGCACCGATGATGGCGGCGCCCAGCGGGGACTGCTCGGAGTAGGTCTCCAGGTCCTTGTTGTCGGTCGCAGCGGCGCGGGTACCGATGAGGAAGGTTTCCTTATCGTCCTTGTTGCCGTTGTAGTACACGTGAACGACGCTGCCGGTGTAGGCAACGCCTTCCTGCATGGTGCCACGCTCGGTGGTGGAGTTAGCCAGCAGCTCAGAAATCTGCTTGATGCGGGCCTCTTCCTGGTCCTGCATCTCGCGGGCGGCATCGTAGCCGGCGTTTTCTTTCAGGTCGCCCTCTTCGCGGCGCTCATTGATTTCCGCTGCGACCTCTGGGCGGTGATCGATAAGCTCCTGCAGCTCGGTCTCGAGCTTTGCCTTGGTTTCTGGGGTGATGTACTGCTTTTGCTGCTCAGCCATTCTAAAACCTTCCGTGCTGTGGAATAGTGGTCAAAGCCCCGCGATGATGGCGGGACCGAAGTTAAGTATGCAACCAGGCAAATGCCCAGTTCTAGGCTGTACAAATCCTAGCACATGGGGCTAGCGACTTTCCGCGTAGTCGGGGTTGTCCATATCCAGGTAATCCGGGATATTGCCGGAGCAGCCATAGGCGCCACCGGCGACGGCGCGGGCATTAGTGGGGACATCGACAGCAATGCGGTGGGTTTCATTTCCGCCGGCAGGAACGGCGAATTCGCGGCGGCCCACCTCGGATTTGGAGTAATCGTAGGCCTGCACGATGCAATAGGCGTCTTCATCGGTGTGATTGCGGGTCACATCGACCCAGACGCGCGTGGTGTCATCGCTGAGAACCTCCTGGGTGACCATAGAGATCTGCGCATTGACGGATTCTTTTTCCCGAAAATACTGGAAACCGTAATAAAGAAGGGTGACGAGCATGGCGGCGAAAATCAACACCAGCGCCTTATTGGTCCAGCTACCAGAGTTCTTTTGTGATTTATCGCGCGAGCCGTAGCGCGCGGCGGAGCGAGAATTTCCGGCGGAAGTCATAGCCCTACTTTAACCGAGGAGTACCATTTTCCCATTATCTACTAAGATAGTGATCTGTTCTAAAAGCTAGTTTTAAAGGGGATGGATTTTCAGTGAGCGACTTTCGCCTCCTAGCAATCCACGCACACCCGGACGATGAATCCTCCAAGGGTGCTGCGACTACGGCCCGTTACGCTGCAGAAGGTGCGGATGTAATGGTGCTAACCTGCACCGGTGGTGAACGCGGTGACATTATTAACCCGGCTATGGACCGTCCTGGTGTTAAGGAAAACATGGCTGAGGTACGCCGCGAGGAAATGGCTAAGGCAGCCCGCGCGCTTGGGGTCCAGCACCAGTGGTTAGGCCACGTTGATTCCGGCCTGCCGGATCCTGAGGAAGGCAAGAGCATGGAAGACCTCTTGCCAGAAGGCTGCTTTGCCTTGATGGGCGATGATGCAGCGGCCCAGGAAATGGTGCGCGTTATCCGCTCATTCCGCCCGCAGGTCATCATTACCTACGACGAAAATGGCGGCTATCCGCACCCGGACCACTTGATGGTTCACCGAGCATCCATGATTGCGTGGGATAAAGCAGGCGACCCTGACTACCACCCAGAATTGGGCGAGCCTTGGGAGCCGCTGAAGCTGTACTACTCGCATGGCTTTGTATACCAACGCATGAAGATGTTCCACGATCTCCTCCTTGAGGAGGGAAAGCCCAGCCCGTATGGCCCTATGCTGGCGCGTTGGGATACGGCTTTTGGCGATATCATGGCTCGCGTTACCACTCAGGTGGAGTGCGCCGATTACTTCGAAAACCGCGACGATGCGCTGCGGGCGCACGCCACGCAGATCGATCCTGCGGGCGCATTCTTGGCCACCTCCGTGGAGGTCCAGCAGCGTCTGTGGCCGACGGAGGAGTTTGAGCTAGCTAAGACTCGAGTATCGACCTCGCTGCCGGAAAATGATTTATTTGCGGGCATTGAAAAGAACGAGGAGACTTAAAATATGAGCGTCTATGACTCCCTTTTCCTTGCCGCACACGATGTCACTGTTCTTGCGCAAGGCACAGAAGGTGCTGAGGGCGGACCAATGGGCCCTGAGTTTGGTAAGGCTTCGCCCATCGGACTGCTTATTCTCGCCATCCTAGGCGTTGCCGTGCTGGTAGCGGGCTGGAACTTCCACCGCCGCTTTTCGCGCTTTCGCCGGCGTACCATGTTCGCTGAAGACCACGGGATCGATCCATTCGATGAAGAGGCAGTGGATGCGGCGCTGAAGGAAGCTGGCCTTTACGATAACCGCAAGAAGTCGATTTTCTAGCCGGCTGGAGTAATCAACGTGACATTTCTCAAGCGGCTGATGTACCCCTTGTATGAAGCGCGCCTCGTGCGGCTTATCAAGGGCAGGCCACAGCCGAAGCACGTGGCGATCATGGCTGACGGCAACCGCCGCTGGGCGCGGGAAGCCGGGTTTACTGATATTAGCCATGGCCACCGCCAGGGTGCGAAGAAAATCGGAGAGATGATCGCGTGGTGTCGCGATACCGATATTGAGGTAGTCACCATCTACCTCTTATCCACGGAGAACTTGAAGCGCAGCCAGCAGGAAGTGCAGCTGCTTTTTGACATCATCTCAGATGTGGTCACGCACCTGTCCCGGGGAGATTTGGATTGCCAGGTGCGCCTTGTAGGCAACTTGGATTTATTGCCCGCGCCGGTAACCCAGCGCATGGTCGATGCCGCCGAGGAAACCAAGGATAACCAGGGCGTCATCGTCAATGTGGCTGTGGGCTACGGTGGGCGCCAAGAAATCGTTGATGCCGTCCAAAAATTGGTGCGCAGCGAGGCCGAAAAGGGTACCAGCGCGGCCGAGATGGCGGAGCGAGTTACCGCAGACTCGATCACAGAACACCTGTATACCAAGGGCCTGCCGGATCCGGATTTGGTGATCCGCACCTCCGGTGAGCAGCGCCTTTCCGGGTTCCTGCTGTGGCAAGCGGCCTATTCAGAAATCTGGTTCACCGATACCTATTGGCCGGCGTTCCGGAAGGTAGACTTCCTGCGCGCGCTGCGTGATTATTCCCAGCGTTCGCGCCGCTTTGGCAAGTAGCGGCTAAATTTTTCGCATTCGTACCTTTTCAACGAGGTGATGCGAGCCCTTTTTCAATACCAACGAGGCGCGCACGCGGGTGGGCAGGATGTTTTCTACCAGGTTCGGCAGGTTAATGGATTGCCAAATTTCGCGGGCTTGGGCGCGCGCCTGCTCATCATCCATATCCGCATAGGCGGCGAAGTGCGCATTCGGCCGGCGGAATTCGGTATTGCGCAGCGTGAGGAAGCGATCGATGTACCACTGCTCAATATCGTCCGTGCGGGCATCGACGTAGACGGAGAAATCAAAGAGATCCGCAATGGTGAGGGTGGGGCTGGTCTGAAGGACGTTGAGGCCCTCCAAAATCAGAATATCGGGCTGGTTGACCTCTTGGTAGCGATCTTTGACGATGTCATAGGTGATATGCGAATACAGTGGCGCCTTGACCACGGGCTTTCCGGACTTGACGTCGGTGACAAAGCGCATGAGCGCGCGGCGGTCATAGGATTCGGGAAAACCCTTGCGCTTCATTAGACCGCGCTCTTTAAGCGTTTGGGTGGGAAAGAGGAATCCGTCCGTGGTAACCAGATCCACCTTCGGATGCGAGTCCCAGCGCTGCAAGAGCACCTGGAGGAGGCGGGCGGTGGTGGATTTACCCACGGCCACGGAACCGCCCACGCCAATGACGAAGGGCACGTGCGTGGGCGGGTTGCCCAAAAAGGCCTCGGTGGCGGCGGTGAGCTGCTGCCGGGCGGTGACCTGCATGTGGATAAGGCGGGAGAGGGGGAGATAGACGTCTGCGACCTCGTCCAAATCAATGCGGTCACCGATGCCGCGAAGTTCTTCAAGCTCGTTTTCTGTCAGCACCTGCGGCATCGATTTGCGTAGTTCACGCCAGGTTTCACGGTCAAAGTCGAGGTAGGGGCTCGAATCCAGGTTGCGCGCCATGGCTTAATTGTCGCACGCCGTAACAAGGGAATGAAAAATTTGCCCCTGTAAGGTAGCCGAAAGGTTATGATATGTAATGGCTCATACTGCTTCCTACCGAGAAGAGGACTAGTCTTATATGGCTTCTTTCAATACTGACCTGCGCGATCTTGACCCAGATGTTTTCGGCGCTATCCAGGGAGAAATCTCCCGCCAGCGTGAAACCCTGGAAATGATCGCCTCTGAGAACTTCGTGCCGCGCGCCGTCCTGCAGGCACAGGGTTCTGTCTTGACCAATAAATACGCCGAGGGCTACCCGGGGCGTCGTTACTACGGCGGCTGTGAGCACGTCGATATTGTTGAGGATCTCGCCCGCGACCGTGCGAAGGCGCTCTTCAACGCGGAATTTGCTAACGTGCAGCCACACTCCGGCGCGCAGGCTAATGCCGCAGTCCTGGCCAGCATCGCGGAACCGGGCGATAAGATCCTCGGCCTGTCCTTGGCCCACGGTGGGCACCTGACCCACGGGATGAAGTTGAACTTCTCCGGCAAGCTTTACGATGTCGCAGCCTACGGCGTGGACCCAGAGACCATGCGCGTGGACATGGATAAGCTGCGCGAGCAGGCAATTAAGGAGAAGCCAAAGGTTATCATCGGCGGTTGGTCCGCCTACCCGCGCACCCTGGATTTCGCGGCCTTCCGCGAAATCGCCGATGAGGTGGGCGCTTACCTGTGGGTTGATATGGCCCACTTCGCGGGTCTGGTTGCCGCGGGCCTGCACCCGAACCCGGTAGAGCACGCCGATATCGTCTCCACCACCGTGCACAAGACCTTGGGCGGTCCGCGCTCCGGCATGATCTTGGCCAAGCAGGAATACGCAAAGAAGCTGAACTCCAATGTCTTCCCCGGCCAGCAGGGTGGACCGCTGATGCACGCGGTGGCGGCAAAGGCCATTTCCATGAAGATTGCGGCCAGCGAGGAATTCAAGGAGCGCCAGGAGCGCACCCTCGAGGGTGCCCGCATTCTGGCTGATCGCCTCTTGGCGGAAGATACACAGGCAGCTGGCGTCGACGTCGTCTCCGGCGGCACCGATGTCCACCTCGTCCTGGCGGATCTGCGCAATTCGCAGCTCGATGGTCAGCAGGCAGAAGATCTCCTGCACCAGGTAGGAATCACCGTCAACCGCAATGCGGTCCCGAACGATCCTCGCCCGCCGATGGTCACCTCGGGCCTGCGCATCGGCACCTCCGCCTTGGCCACTCGTGGCCTCGATGCGGAAGCCTTCACCGAGGTTGCCGATGTCATCGGTACCGCCTTGGCGCAGGGCAATAATGCCGATGTCGAGGCACTTCGCCGGCGCGTCGATAAGATCGCCGAGGACTACCCGCTGTATGAGGGCCTCGAGGACTGGAAGCTGGTTTAGTCCTTATCTTCTGAGGAATCCTCTGCGGCGTCCTTGTGGACGTCGTGGCCGCGAGCCTGCGCTAGCGTGGCGCGGGCTTGCTGCAGCCACTCCGGCTGCTTTTCCAAAAGCTCGCTGATTTCCGCGGTGGTCAGCGGCTTATCCATGTCATTCTTCTTTAGCGCGGTAACGGAAATGCCCAGTTTGTGGGCAACTTCCTGCCGGGGGTGGGGGCCTTCGCGGCGCAGTGTTTGCAGCCACTGCGGGGGATTGTGCTGCAGCTCGCGCAGTTCCTCGTGGCTTACTGCACTATTTTGAAATTCCTCGGGGGCGGCGGGCAGATAGATATTTAGCTTCTTAGCGGCGGTCTGCGCGCGCATCGCGGTACCGGACGGTTGCTGTTGGTTATGTTGTTCACTCACGGTTTAACCGTAGCACTTTCAGTAGACTGTGCTCCATGCTGCGCTTAGCCTTTGTTACCGGTACGCAACCTGGAAAATGGTTTCAGAGATTTCAGGACAATACTGCCCACGGCGGTTTATCCACCGTCGATGCGGATGACGGCATGGCGGAATTGCTCGCCGGGCACGCGGATGTGGCGCTGACCCGCTTGCCAGATGCGCGCCTGGATGACTCCTTCCACGTGGTCCGCCTCTATGAGGAGGCCCCCGGCGTTGCGGTTCCAAAGGACTCCGTCTATGCGGAGGTGGGCGAGGCGCTGGCGCTTGCCGATGTCTCCGATGAACACCTCAACTACCGCCTCACCGATGCCGGTGAGGTCGATATCGCCGCCGTGCGCGAGGCCCTGCAGGTGGTCGCGGCCAATGTGGGCATCGCCATCGCACCGCTGCCGCTGCTAAAAATCCTCAGCAAGAAACAGGTGGTTCCGCTTGCGCTGAAGGGCAGCGAGGTGCCGGTCACCGAAATTGCCTTGGTCTGGCGAAAGGCGGAGGATAGCGAGGCAATTCAGGACTTTGTGGGCATCGCTAAGGGGCGTACCGCCCGCTCCTCTAGGCAGGAAAAGCCGAAGCGCACGGCCCGTGAAAAAGCTAAAGCCAAACAGTCTCGAAGGATTGTTAACAATCCGTTACAAAAACAAAAGAAACGCCCTAAGCAGCGCAAACGGCGATGAACTGAAGCCTGAACCGCGCAAACCTCGGTGCACAGAGTGGCGGCATAGTGCACTTGGGGTCTACGGTGGGCTGCGCTCGCCTCAACGGCGGCCTAAAACTACAGTGAACTAATTTTCGGCTGAAAATCGAAAGGTAGATCTAGAAATGCGCAAGATGACTCGTCGTATCGCAGGTGGCTTCGCGGCCGCAACCCTCTCCGTTGCTCTCGTTGCATGCTCGGATGCAGAGGACGCCGCCGATGACGCAAAGGATGCCGCTGGCTCCGTAGCCGCAGACGCCTCGGATGCTGCTGGTTCTGCCGCATCCGATGCCACCGATGCCGCTGGTTCCGCTGCCGCAGAGGCAACCGGCTCTAAGGACGATAATGCAGAGGGCGCCAAGGGCGATACCCAGACCATCACCACCGCAAATGGCGAGGAAGAAGTTCCGGCTGACCTCGCCGCCGCCATCGAGGAAAAGCAGGCTGAGTGGGGCGACGTGCAGAGCGTAGAGTCCTCCGATAAGGGCACCCTGGCTACCTTCGAGGGTGGCAAGTACTTGGTCTACTCTGAGGAGACTGGCGCACAGCCGGTCATCGGCAAGATTGCTGAGACCTGGGTCAACGAGGGCGGCCTCGACGCCTCCGTTGGCCTGCCTACCAACCCAGAGGCTGACGCAACCGACGCAAACGGCTGGACCCAAGAGTTTAGCAACGGCACCATCTCCTGGACCGAGGGTGAAGACGGCCAATTCAAGGCTGATATCGAGGCCTAAAGGCTAAAATTCGGCGCCTGCCCAAGCGGCACGCCGAACACTCTCGTCACTTTCCCTGCGGGTTTTCCCGCAGGGATTTGTCGTTTTCTTAAAGTTCATCTTCCACCCATGTGATTTCAACCTTGGGTGCTTAGGTTGGGTGGCAACCCCTAAAGGATCGCGATCATTAGCGGTCCTGGGGGAGATAGACAAGGAAGAACAGCTTTCTACCGTTTCGCAAAGGAAGATTCCTGCCACCATGACTCGCCCCTCTGTACTTTCTACTCCACTAGGCACCACGGAAAATGACGTCGCTACCAAGACCTACGTCCTTGATACCTCGGTCTTATTATCTGACCCGTGGGCGCTGCGAAAATTCGCCGAACACGAGGTCGTCCTTCCCGTCGTGGTTATCTCTGAATTGGAAGGAAAACGTCATCACCCGGAGCTTGGCTGGTTCGCCCGCCAAGCTCTTCGCTTTTTGGAAGAGCTGCGCGCTACCTATGAGGCGCTTGACCAACCCGTTCCGGTCAACGTGGCCGGCGGTACCTTGCGGGTAGAGCTCAACCACCAAGATCAGTCGCTCTTGCCGGCCGCATTCCGCGGTCCGGAAGGAGACCACCGCATCTTGGCCTGCGCCTTGAACCTCGCGCACGAGGGCAAGGACACGGTCCTAGTGACCAAGGACGTACCGCTGCGCGTTAAGGCCGGCGCCGTAGGCGTGCAGGCCGATGAATACCACGCCCAGGATGTCATTTTGACCGGGTACTCCGGTATGGCCACCGCCTATACCACCACGGATGTCATCGATGCCCTCTACAGCGATGGGGAAGTGCTGCTCGATGGGGCCGTCACGGACGATGACACCCCAGTGGAAGACCTGCCGGTGCACTGCGGCATCACCTTGGTTGCCGGAGCGCAATCTGCCCTGGGCCGCATCATGCCGGACGGGGCGATGCGCCTGGTACGCGGCGATCGAAATGCCTTTGGCCTGCAGGGTCGTTCGGCGGAACAGCGCATCGCCCTCGATCTCCTGTTGGACCCGGAGGTTGGCATCGTGTCCATCGGCGGTAGGGCAGGCACCGGCAAATCCGCGCTGGCCTTATGCGCCGGCTTGGAGGCGGTCTTAGAGCGCGGTGAGCACCGCCGCATCGTGGTCTTCCGGCCCATGTACGCCGTCGGCGGGCAATCGCTGGGGTACCTGCCGGGCTCCGAATCAGAGAAGATGAACCCGTGGGCCCAGGCGGTCTATGACACCTTGGAAGGTCTAGTCTCTGACAATGTCCTGGAGGAGATCCACGAGCGTGGGCTCATCGAGGTCCTGCCACTGACCCATATTCGCGGCCGTTCTTTGCACGATGCCTTCGTTATCGTGGACGAGGCGCAGTCGCTGGAGCGCAATGTTTTGCTTACCGTGCTCTCGCGCTTGGGGGAAGGCTCGCGAGTAGTACTCACCCATGACGTTGCCCAGCGCGATAACCTGCGGGTGGGCCGCCACGATGGGGTACAGGCGGTCATCGAAAAGCTCAAGGGCCATGAGCTCTTCTCACACATTACCCTTCAGCGTTCGGAGCGCTCTGCCATTGCGGAGCTGGTAACGGATCTGTTGGAGGGCAATGGCTAAGGGGAGGGATGAAAGCGTGTTCGCAGACAGCGAATTTAATCAAATTTATATGGCAAAAATCACCCAAGACCAGTAATAATGGTGCCTATGAGCGAGAACGCCAAGCAAACGTCTGCGGACGAAAAGAAAAAGGATTTCCGTATCCGGCCCTTCACGTCGGCCGATTACCCGCAGATGCGGGAGATCTACGAGCAGGGCCTGCAAACCGGCCATGCCACCTATGAGACCCGTTCCTTGACCTACGAGGAGTTTACGAATTCCAAGATCATGGCTTCGGTGCACGTAGCCGTTGAGGCGGACGATGATTCCAAGGTATTGGGGTGGGTTTCGGCCGCCCCGATTTCCTCGCGCACCGTCTTCCACGGCGTCGTGGAGGATTCCATCTACTTGGGATCTGATGCCCAAGGCCGTGGCATTGCCGGGGCCTTGCTCGATTGCCTCATTGAGGTGTGCAAGGACCTGCACAAGTGGGCCATTCACTCCTGGATCTTCCCAGAAAATGAAGGCTCTGCGGGCCTTCACAAGTCCCGCGGCTTTGAAAAGGTCGGCACCTACTCCCACATGGCCAAGATGACCTATGGCGAGTTGGCCGGTCAGTGGCGCGATACCGATGTCTACGAACTCCTGCTTCCCAAGCCGGAGGAAAAGAACCGCTAAATACAACCGTGCCTCGTAACCACGAAGGCCGTAGCGCTGCCGAGGGAATTAATAATCTCGGTCGCTACGGCCTTTGGTCGTTTTCTACTTCGCGAGGCCGCCGGTTGGGTAGGCGAGGGCGGACTCGATGGGAGCATCGGCAAGCGGCAGGCTTTCGCGCAGCGCATGCAGCTCCCCTAATCGATCGTCTCCTTCAGGCGCTCTTCGCGCAGGGGAAGCAGGACGAGTAGGGCGACGATGACGAGCGGAACCATCAGCGCGATGACCGGGGTGAGGCCATCGTTATAGGAATTGAGGATCGCTTGCTCGAGGGGCTCTGGCAGGGAAGAGACCATATCCGGGGTGAGGCTATTGGCATTGCCATTGGCGCTATTGAACTTCTCAGCATAGGCCGCGCCCTCGGGGCCCAGCTGCTGGATGGCCTGCGGCAGGCGGTTGGCCATCTCATCCTGCATGTTGTTGATGAACATGGAACCAACCAGGGAAGCGCCCAGGGCAGAACCGATCTGGCGGAAGAAGTTATTCGCCGCGGTAGCCGTGCCCACCTGGGACAGTGGGAAGGAGTTCTGAACAATGAGCACGAGCACCTGCATGACCATGCCCAGGCCAATGCCGAAGGCAAGGAATTCGAAGCCGAGCTGAATGAGGGACGTGTCTACCGATAGGCGGGACATCCAGAACAGGGCGCCTGCGGTAATGGCTAGGCCGACAAGCGGGTAAATCTTGTAGCGGCCGGTGCGGGCGATGATGAAGCCGACGCCGGTAGAGGTGCCGATAAGGCCAATCATCATCGGAATCATCATCAGGCCAGCGCTGGTGGGCGATAGGGTATGGACCATCTGCAAGTAGGTGGGCATATAGCCCAGCACCCCAAACATGGCCAGGCCCAAGATGACGCCGGATAGGGTGGTCAGGGCCATATTGCGATTCTTGAACAGGCGAACCGGGATGAGTGGTTCGGCAGCGCGCAATTCCACGATGATGGTAATGATCGCACCGACGAGGGTGATGGCGCCGAGGGTGAGGATCATGGAGGAATCCCAGTCATACTCGGTGCCGCCCCAGGTGGTCATGAGGATAAGGGAGGCGGTGGTAATGGCGATGAAGGTGGCGCCGAGCCAGTCAAAGCGCTTCATATCGGCCTGACCCACACGCAGGTTGAGTACCAGGATGCAGACCACCATGGCCAGCAGGCCGAGCGGGATATTCATCCACATGCCCCAGCGCCAGCCGGGGCCATCAGTAAACCAGCCGCCCAAGACGGGGCCAAGGACGGAGGACAGGCCGAAGACGCCGCCCATGATGCCCATGAACTTGCCACGCTCACGGGAGGAGGTGACCTCGGCGATGATGGACTGTGAGGAGATCATCATGAACCCAGCGCCAAAGCCTTGCACGGCGCGGGCGATGATGAGCACCGTCATGGAATCGGCGAAACCGCCGATGGCGGAGCCCACGACGAAGACGGCGATGCCGCCAATGTAGAGCCACTTGCGGCCCAGCATGTCACCCAGCTTGCCGGAAATCGGCATGGCGATGGTCATGGTGACAAGGAATGCGGAGATGACCCAGCTCATGTGGTCAACGCCGCCAAGCTCACCAACAATCGTTGGCAAAGCGGAAGAGAAAATCATCTGGCCCAGCGAGCTCATCAACATGGTGAGCACTAGCGCAGAGAAAATGAGCCCCAGGTTATCCGCCCGCGACTGGCCCTGCGCAGGAGCCTTTTCGGCTGTATCTACCATCGGATTCCTTTCATAACATCATTAATCAAAGTCAGTGAATCATTCAGACGCGAACTCAGGGCGTCGCTGCAATCGCTATCGGGGGCGGCGATGGAAAGCCAGAGGGCCTCGCGGACCACTCCGGCGATGACCATGGCCTCCGTTGCCGTGGAATGGTCCTCGAGGACGCGCAGTTCCGGTTCCCAGTCAAGGCGCTCCTCAATGAGCCCAATAAGCTCGATGGATTTCGCCCGCTTGCGGCTAATGGAGGCGGCGGCCGCCTCTGGGTCATTAGCAATGCGCTTGCGTCGCTCCCGAATCGTGGGATTAACGTGATGGCCCTCCATGTGCTGCTCAACCAGGTTAAGGACGAGCTCCATGATGTTGGTGGTGGGCTCGTGGAGGAAATACTCGCGCATTTCCGCGGTGAAGTCAGCGCTTGGCGCCCCAAGCACGGCGGATTCCTTCGAATCGAAATAATTAAAAAACGTGCGCCGAGAAATACCGGCTAGTTCGCAGATCTCTTCAATAGTGACCTCGCCAAAGGAATGCTTATCCACCAATTCGGTGGCGGCATCCTCAATGCGTAGCCGCGTTTCTAGGCGTTTCTGCTCGCGTAGTGATAGTTCTTCTTGCACAAAATGCAACTTTACACTCGGTGCAAACTTGCACCAAGTGCAAAATGGGTGATTTTGTAGATGTGTACGCTGAATCTATGTTGTAGTTCACAGCCTGCGCTTGCCGATGCCCCTTTCTTTACCCGCGCTTGCCATGCCTGGGAAGCGCGTCGAGGCATGCGAAAACCCCCGCTCAGAAGTGATTTCCGAGCGGGGTTACAGCGCTAAAAGCGGCTGAGATTAGATATTGTCGCGCTCGCGGTTGGTCATGCTCAATACATCCAAGCGCTTGTCCAGCTCTTCCTCGGTGAGGTTCTCGCCGTCAACAAAGCCCAAGTCGATAACGGCCTGGCGGACGGTGATCTTCTCATTGAGTGCGTGCTTTGCGGCCTTGGCGGCGTTCTCGTAGCCGATGGCGGAGTTCAGCGGGGTCACGATGGAGGTGGAGGACTCCGCGAAGTGCTTCATGCGCTCCTCGTTGGCCTCGATGTGGTCGACGCACTTCTCAGCAAAGACGCGGGCGGAGTTGGCCAGCAGGCGAGCGGACTCGAGCACGTTGCGCGCCATCATCGGGATGAAGACGTTGAGCTCGAACTGGCCCTGTGCGCCGCCGAAGGCAACGGCTGCGTCATTGCCCACGACCTGGCCGGCCACCATGGTAACCGCCTCAGGGATAACCGGGTTGACCTTGCCCGGCATGATGGAAGAACCAGGCTGCAGGTCCTTCAGGTGGATTTCTGCCAGGCCGGTCAGCGGGCCGGAGCCCAGCATGCGCAGGTCATTGGCAATCTTGTTGAAGGACACGGCCACCGAGCGCATGGCGCCGGAGAACTCTACGAGGCCATCGCGGTTAGCCTGTGCCTCGAAGTGGTTTTCTGCTTCCTTCAGCTTCTCAACGCCGGTGAGCTTCTTGAGCTCCTCGGTCACCTTGCCGCCGAACTCAGCGGAGGTATTCAGGCCGGTACCGGTTGCGGTACCGCCGATGGCGAGCTCGCCCAAGCGCGGGAGGGTAGCCTCAATGCGCTCGATGCCGAGCTCCACCTGGCGGGCGTAGCCGCTGAACTCCTGGCCCAAGGTGATTGGGGTGGCGTCCATGAGGTGGGTGCGGCCGGCCTTGACGACGTCCGCGAATTCCTTCGCCTTCTTGGTCAGGGACTCGTGCAGGACCTTCAGGCCCGGGATGAGGTCATTGACGGCTGCTTCCGTGGCCGCTACGTGGGTAGCGGTGGGGAAGGTGTCATTGGAGGACTGGCCCATGTTGACGTCATCGTTCGGGTGAACCTCGACGCCCTGCTTATGTGCCAGGGAAGCGATGACCTCGTTGGTGTTCATATTGGACGAGGTGCCGGAACCGGTCTGGAAGACGTCAATGGGGAAGGCATCGTTGTGCTTGCCTTCTGCGATTTCCTTCGCAGCGGCGATAATGGCGTCTGCCTTTTCCGCATCCAGGCTGCCGGAATCCTTATTGACCTGTGCGCATGCAGCCTTGAGCAGGCCGAGCGCGCGGATCTGCGCATCTTCCAGGCCGCGGCCGGAGATGGGGAAGTTGTCTACCGCGCGCTGAGTTTGTGCGCGCCACAGGGCATCGGCGGGAACTTTAACCTCGCCCATAGTGTCATGTTCGGTACGGTATTCGGTCATGAAAATCACCTCGGTTAATTGAATGTGTGCGTCTACCCCCAGTATGGCGAAAAGCTAAAAACTAGAGCGCGAAAAGCCCGAGCCCGCCCCGCCATTTGGGGGTGAGGTTTAGTTCTTGGTGGGGTCCGAGTAGTCCACGACGGAGTATTCCTGCAGCTTAGCCAGCTTGTGGAAGGAATCGACGTAGCGAATGGTGCCGGACTTGGAGCGCATGACCAGCGAACGGGTGGAGGCACCATTATTGCGGTAGGAGACACCGCGCAGCATGTCACCGTTGGTCACGCCGGTGGCGGCGAAGTAGCAGTTCTTGGAGGAGACCAAGTCATTGGTGCCCAAGACCTTATCCAGGTCGTGTCCGGCGGCGCGGGCCTTTTCCGCTTCCTCTTCATCCTTTGGCCACAGCTTGCCTTGGATTTCGCCGCCCATGCACCGCATGGCGCAGGCAGTGATGATGCCCTCAGGGGTGCCGCCAATGCCCATCATCATGTCGATGGAGTTGGAATCCTGGCAGGTAGCGATGGCGCCTGCCACATCGCCGTCCATGATGAGGCGCACCTTGGCGCCAGCCTCGCGGATCTCCTGGATGAGCTTTTCGTGGCGCGGGCGGTCCAAAACCACCACGGTGACATCCGCGGTGCGCAGGCCCTTCGCCTTGGCCACGGACTCGATATTCCACTGCACGGACTGGTTGATATCGATGGAACCGACGGCTTCTGGGCCCACGGCGATCTTTTCCATGTAGAAGACCGCGGACGGGTCATACATGGTGCCGCGCTCAGCGGCGGCGATCACGGAAATGGCATTGGGGCGGCCCTCAGCCATCAACCGCGTGCCGTCCACGGGATCCACGGCGATGTCCATCGCCGCACCCTCACCGGTGCCGACCTCTTCGCCGTTGAAGAGCATCGGGGCCTCATCCTTTTCGCCCTCACCAATGACGACGACACCCTTCATCGCCACGGAGTTAATCAGCTTGCGCATGGCATCGACTGCCGCGCCATCGCCCTCATTCTTCATGCCACGACCAACCCAGCGGCCAGAGGCCAAGGCGGCGGCTTCGGTCACGCGCACCAGCTCCATGGCCAAGTTACGGTCGGGCAAATAAGAAGTATTTTCGGACATGTGTAGTGGTTGCCTTCCATGTGTTCTCACCGTGGGGGTAATTCCCACGCGCTTAGTGTTCTACTTTTCCTATTCTGGCACTTTTTGGCGCCAATAGGTCCGATTTGGGGCCCCTTTTGTGGGGATTTTCCTTGTTATTGGCGGCATTAACGGCGCGAATGTGCGCACGCGGGAGGCATGTGGCACTTTCACGGCGGCTCATGCGATACTAAGGCGCGTGGCAGCAGAACAAAGACCGAAGATTTTCGAAGGCGCTCGCGACATCATTTTGTCCCTTTCCGTAGTGGTCGTCATGATGTTGCTCGTGGTGGGCGCGACCGGGCTCTGCTCGGTCAATCCGGAAACAGCGCAAGGCCCAGTCCAAGAGGTAGACGAGGAGACCTTCCTGGATACGCAGGCCCGCGCCGGTATTGGCGCCATCCGAGATCCCCAGATGCCTGAAGGCTGGCAGGCCAATGCGGCCCGCCGCTCGCAGCTAGGCGGCGAGACAGCCACCGTCGTCAGCTGGCTGACTGCGGACGGAAACTACGTGGAATCCACCCAAACGCAGGTTTCTGCAGAAGACGCGGGCGAAAAATACGATGCGAACTACCGCGGGCTGAACTCTACGCGCGAGGTAGCCGGCCACCAGGTGCGCGTGCTGGCAAGCGATGACGATTCGGTGCGCCGCTTGTGGATTGTTGACCTGGGCGATGCCCGCCTCATCATCTCTGGCGCGGCCCCCGATGAAGAATTCGCCGCCGCCACCGAGGCCTTTATCAAGGCCAAGCCTATAAGCGGAAAGTAACCTCGCTGAGCCCCTCAGAGTCCGCTTCCACCGTGATTCCTTCAGTATTACCGGTGGCTTCTTCTAAGCCAGCGGCATCCAGGCCGCTCAGCCGCGTCTTTTCTAGGTAGACATCCACGCGCTCGCGCTGAGAACGCTGCGGGTAGATGGAGACTTGGACCACGTGGGCATCGGCAAGCAGCAGCACGATGGACCGGGAAAAGTAGCTGAGTTCCTCCTCGGTGCCCGAAACCTGGGTGCTGGTATGCGCCGGCCCGAAGAACTCCTCTACCAGCGCGCGGGAATCGCCGCCCATGATGGAGCCTGCCGATGCCGATTTGGATACGAAATCAATCCGCTTTCCCGGGTAACCATAAATCTGCACTACTCTTCACCCTCCTCGGCCTGCTGCTCGTTGTTTTCTGCCTTCTCTAGGGCATCTTCCACGCGCTTGGAGGCGCCATCCAGGTGGGACTCGCACGTGCGGGCAAGCGCCTCGCCGCGCTCCCAGTACTTCAGGGACTCGTCCAGGCCCATCTGGCCGAGCTCTAAAATCTTGACGGTCTCAATGAGCTCATCGCGCGCCTGCTCGTAGCTCAACTCCTCTACGGGAGTAAAGGCATCCTGGCCCGGCTGGCCGGAACCAATGGTTTCATCTGACATCAGCAATTCTCCTACTATTTCTGGCTAATCGGCGGCCTGGGAGGCCATGGACACGGCGGTGATGGAACCATCGCCCACGCGAATTCGCAATTGCGCGCCGGGCGGTGATTGCTCATAAGAGCTGACGACCTCCGGATCGCTGCCATTTTTGGGCAAGACCTGGACAATAGAATACCCACGGGCAAGCGTGGCGGAAGGCCCCAAAGCAGAAACCCGCGCGCGCAGGGACTCCACGTGCCGGGTCTCGCGATCCAGCAGCACCCGCAGCTCGCGGCGCATACTCGTGCGCATGCGCTCGACCTCCTCGCGGCGGGCGCGGATGGGCGTCATCGGATCGGCCAGCACCGGGCGCGAGCGGATATTATTCAATCCACGGCGCTCACGTTCCACCCAGCCGCGCAAGGCCGCCGCCATGCGGGATCGCGCCTCAGCGATGACCGCGCGTTCCTCTGCTACCGACGGGACCACGCGCTTGGCGGCGTCCGTCGGGGTAGCCGCGCGCAGATCCGCCACGTTATCGAGCACCGGGCTATCCGGCTCGTGGCCAATCGCGGAGACCACCGGGGTACTTGCGGCCACGACGGCGCGTTGCAGGGCTTCTTCAGAAAAGGGCAGGAGGTCTTCGACGGAACCGCCACCGCGGGCGATGATGATGACATCGATCTGCGCATCGGCGTCGAGCTCCTGCAGGGCGGAAATCACCTCGGGGACGGTATTCGCCCCCTGGACCGCAGTATTAATGACGCGGAATTGCACGGCCGGCCACCGGTCGCGGGCAACCGCCATGACATCGCGCTCGGCGGCAGAACCGCGGCCTGTAATCAGGCCGATTTTCTGCGGGAGGTAGGGAAGCGGGCGCTTGCGCGCGGGATCAAAGAGGCCTTCTGCGGCAAGCTGCGCGCGTAGCTTTTCGATGCGCGCCAACAAATCGCCGATGCCTACGTGCCGGATCTCCGTGGTCCACAGGGAAAAGGATCCGCGGCCGGCATAAAAGGCGGGCTTGCCGTGCACGATGACGCGGTCGCCATCTTTTAGCGGCGTGGGCAAGTTGTGCAGCATTGAGGACGAGCAAGTCAATTGCACCGACTTTTCCTGCTGGACATCGCGCAGGGTGAGATAGGACAGCTTCCAGGTGGGCTTGTAATTAATCTGCGTTAACTGGCCTTCCACCCACAGGTATCCTAGGCGCTCGATCCATCCCTTCACCTGGTCATTGACCTGGCCCACGGGCCACGGGGTCTCTGGAGTATTTGCCGGTTGGTTCACGCAGCCACCCTTTCCTTGTACAGCGCCATACAGTGCCTTTTAGTGTAGGTGCTCAGGGCCCGTGGCGCCCCGCTTGGGTGGCCTAGATGGGCGCTTTCCCTGCTGGATAGGCCTTACTATTGTTTTGCTTTACCTTTCGATACTCTGGGAGGCATGACTGATGGTAAAAATGTTCTCCTCGCGGCACCGCGCGGTTACTGCGCTGGAGTGGACCGCGCCGTCGAGACCGTAGAAAAGGCGCTAGAAAAATACGGCGCACCCATTTATGTGCGCAAGCAAATCGTCCACAACCGTTATGTCGTTGAATCTTTGGCCAAGCGCGGAGTCATCTTCGTTGAAGAGGCCGCCGAGGCCCCAGAGGGTGCCCACCTCGTCTTTTCCGCCCACGGCATTTCCCCGGCGGTGCGCAATCAGGCGCAAGAGCGCAAGCAACTGACCCTGGATGCCACCTGCCCCTTGGTGACCAAGGTGCACAAGGAGGCCCAGCGTTTTGAGCGCGATGGCTACCACATCCTCCTCGTGGGCCACGAAGGCCACGAAGAGGTAGAAGGCACCGCGGGCGAGGCCCCCGATGTTACGCACCTGGTCGATGGTATCGACGGCGTGGACAAGCTGCCGGATTACCTGCAGGATGAAAAGCTCATTTGGCTTTCGCAGACCACGCTCTCGGTGGATGAGACCGTAGTCATCGTCAATAAGCTGCGCGAGCGTTTTCCGCACCTGCAAAACCCGCCGTCAGATGATATTTGCTACGCCACCCAAAACCGGCAAGAATCCGTCAAGGCCATCGCGCCGAAGTGCGATCTGATGATCGTGGTGGGTTCTAAGAACTCGTCCAACTCGGTGCGCCTGGTAGAGGTAGCACTCGAGGCGGGTTCGCGCGACTCCCACTTGGTGGATTTTGCCGAAGAAATCGATGAAGCATGGCTTGACGGCGTAGCGACCGTTGGCGTGACCTGTGGCGCCTCCGTGCCAGAGCTTTTGGTGCGCGAGGTGCTCGAATACTTGGATGATCGCGGCTTTAATGACGTGGAGCAAGTGACCACCTCCACCGAATCCATCACCTTCGCGCTGCCGCGCGACCTGCGCCCCGCGCGCACCTAGCGCGTAACCGCCTAGAGGCAACGAAAAACCGTGAGCCCCGCGGCCTCGTAAAGAGCGCCGGGAGCTCACGGTTTTATTTACTCATAGAGATTATCGTCCCACCGCTGCTTCTTGGCAGCCTCGTCTTTTGCTGAAGAGGAGGGGCCTCGTTCGGGAGCCGGTGGTATCACGTCCCCCGCGCGCCGGTTCGGATCCGGCTGCAAGCGATTTTCGCGTTCTGCCTGTTGCTCGCGGCGGCGCTCTTCTCGGTCGCGTCCGCGGATGCGATCCTGCGGCGGTTGCGCCTGTGCATGCGATCTGCGGCGGGAGGCGCGTGGGGACTGAACCTGTCCGTTTTCGGTTCTATCGCGCGCCATGAGCTCCGCCACGGAGAGCCGCTCAGCGCGGTTTTGGCGGTCCCGCTTCATGTCCGCGCGCCGCGATACCTTTTGCTGGTTGACGGCGCGCTGGGCGGTCTTGCGGAACCGCATCCAACGAATGATGCCGATTGCAGCCGCGCCGAGGACCGCGATAAGCAACCACAGGAAGTTCTGGACCATCGGGTACACGGAGGTCAGCAGCGACGTCTTAGAAAAACTGGTGCCTTCCGGGGCATTGGACTTGGTGATGACGATTCCCGCCGTCACCACGGTTACCGCGTAGAAGATGGGGATGGACGCGATGGACAGGAATAAGCCCCGCTCCTCAACGATGAGCGCTATGAGTAGCGAGCTGATGATGAGGAAGGCAAAGTACATCCAGCCTATGGAGCCGGCAAGAATGGAAATCAATGCGCCGGTGATCAAAAGTGCCGCCAATAGCCCAAGGCCTTTCAGTAGCGAGATGCTCGGCATGCTTAGGCGTTGCGCGGCGGTAGGCTTTCGTTGTTTGGCTAGTGACACGTCGCAAAATCCTACCGCCTGGCGCGGGCCAATGGCTATATCCACGCAGTGAAACCGCCTAGAATTTAGGAATAATTTGTCCCGCGCGGCCACGTATCAATGGGGGAGGGCTCGCGAGGCGCCCGGTTTGTGCGGCCGGGAATCTCCATTTCGTGGAGCTTGCGGGCGGTCACGCCCACCCGCGAATCCAGCGAAGAGAGCGTGGAATTATAGGCCTCCACTGCCTTTTCGAGGCTCTGGCCCACCTTGCCGTAGTGCTCCGAGAGCGTATTGAGCCGCGAATAGAGCTCGCGGCCTAGGCGCTGGACTTCTTTTGCTTTGGCGGAAATATCTTCCTGGTGCCATCCCATGGCCACCGTGCGCAAGAGCGCGAAGAGCGAGCTCGGGGTGGCGATGACGACGTTGCGTTCAAAACCAAACTCGATGAGCTCAGGATCGACCGACAGCGCCGCATCGAGGAAGGGATCCGCGGGCACAAAAAGCACCACGAATTCCGGGGTGGGCTGGAAGGCCTCAATATAGTCCTTGTGGGACAGCGCCTGGATGTGGCTGCGCAGCTGGTGCGCGTGGCGGCGCAGGTAGCCAGCGTGTTCTTCTGGATCCTCGGTTTCTAGCGCGTCGAGGTAGGAAGAAAACGGGACCTTGGCATCGACGATGATATGCCTGCCGCCGGCCAAGTTGATGAGCATATCCGGGCGCACGATGCGGCCGTTTAGGGGAGCTGAAACTTGGGAATCGAAGTCCACGTGCCTTGTCATGCCGCCGAGTTCGACGACGCGCTCTAGCTGAATCTCGCCCCACCGGCCGCGCACATTGGGCGAGCGCAACGCGGTAACGAGCTGATCCGTGCGCTCCGTGAGCCGGGACGAGGTGCGGGTCACCGCCTGCACTTGGCTGGATAGTGAGGCCAAGTGGGCGGTGCGGTCTTCTTCCAGTTCTTGTAACTGGAATCCCAGCCTATCCATGGCCTTTTCTAGCGGTTGCAGCTCGGCCTGGCGGCGCTGCGATTCCTGCAGCGCCCGGTGCTCCTCGCTCGGCGTGGAGCGAGACGCCGAATGGGAGTGGGCCAACCACCCCAGCACGGCGCCCAATAAGAGACCGATGAACAGCAGCAGCACGGGCAAAGTGGAAGTCATGGGATCCACTATGGCACGCGGCGCGGACACGCCTGACTATTTATTCGAATCTCCGTTCAAAAGATTTTCGAAGGCATCCCGCGCCCGGCGCAGGTTGGAGCGCATGCTCGGATCGTCATAGTCTTCCGGGGTGGAATCGACGTCGACGGAATCATCCAGGGTGTTAGACGCGCCATCGGATGCGGCGTCGGCGCCTGCGATATCGGGGTTGGCGTGTTCTGGGACCTTGCGCCACTGCTCGCGCTTGTATTGTGCCTGCTCTTCGGTATAGCGGCCGATGAGATAGCCCGCGACGGTGGAGTAGTTGAGCTCGGAGGAGTGCTTTTCCCCGGATTGCAGCTTCATCATGTCCTGCACGTAGCGATAAGCCACCGCGATCATGGCGGCGGTCGGCACGGCCAGGAATCCACCGATGAGCCCAAAGAGCGCGGAACCGACGATGACGGAGACCAAAACAATAACCGGGTGCAGGTTCATGGCCTTTGCCTGCAGCCACGGCGAGAGTACATTGCCTTCAAGCTGCTGGACCAAAAGGACAAGGCCCAGGACCAACAGGGCTTGGGTAAAGCCCAAAGACACCAAGGCGATAACGACCGCGAGCGCGCCAGAGACGATGGCGCCGACAAACGGGATGAAGCCGGCGATGAAGGTGATGATTGCCAGGGCCATCGCCAAGGGCACGCCGATGAGAACGAGGCCGAGGCCGATAAAGATGGCATCGATAAGCGAGACCACCGCCTGTGCCCGAATGAATCCGCCCAGGGTATTCCAAGCGCGCGTGAGCAATTCAGTAAGGTGCCAGCCCGCGCGCCGGCCGGTGGCATCGCGCAGCCACGGCAGGAACTTGGCGCCGTCTTTCAGGAAGAAGAAGGTGAGCACCAAGACGATGAATACCGTGATGAAAAATGAGGTGGCATTACCGATGCCCGTAAATACCGACCCAGCAATTACGCCGGCGCGCTCCTGCAGCCAGCCCGCGGCCTCGTCGATATAGGTGCTCATATCGTCGCTATCGAGGTTCAGGGGCGGGCCCTGGGCCCATAGCTGCAGCTGCTGAATGCCGGAGACCGTTTGCAGGTAGAGCGACTGGGATTGCCGCATAAAGTCCGGCGCCACTGAGGCGATGAGCCCGCCGACCGCGGCCGAGGAGATAAGGATCGTCGTAATCGCCGCCAAGCCCGCGGGTAGGCCCTTTGTGCGCATCCACCGCGCGATGGGGTTTAAGACGGTACAGATAATAAGGGCCAAGAGCACCGGGAGGATGCCTTGCCAGAAGCTGCCTAGGACGTGATAGATCGCAAAAAGGAACACGCCGATGATCAACAGGCGTACGGCCCACAGGGAGGTCGACTTCACCATTTCGCCCGCGATGACGGAGCGATCGACCTGATTGCCCGGGGGATGTGGCGATACATCGTCCAATTGGCTGGTGTCGAAGTCACCGTCCAATTTATCGCCCGGGCTTGCCTGCGGCTTTTCGGGTTTTGGTTGCTTATCAGAACTCACCCCACCATCTTGCCTCATAACGTGGTAGGTGCGTTAGGATTAGCCCCGTGAGTCTTACACTAGGAATCGTCGGCTTGCCCAATGTGGGCAAGTCCACTTTGTTTAATGCCCTGACCCGTTCCGAAATCCTGGCGGCCAACTACCCATTCGCCACCATCGAGCCCAATGTCGGCTTGGTGGAGCTGCCGGATCCCCGTTTGGACACCCTCGCCAAGATGTTCAATTCCGAGCGCATCTTGCCGGCGACCGTGTCCTTCGTGGATATCGCCGGCATCGTCGCAGGCGCCTCGCAGGGCGAGGGCATGGGTAACGCCTTCCTAGCTAATATCCGCGAGGCCGACGCCATCTGCCAGGTGGTCCGCGCCTTTTCTGATGACAATGTCATCCACGTCGATGGCCAGGTAGATCCCGGCAACGACATTTCCGTTATTAATACGGAGTTGATTCTGGCGGATCTGCAGACCATCGAGAAGGCCCTGCCGCGCCTGGAAAAGGATGCCCGGAAGAATAAGGACTTGGCACCCGTGGTGGAGGCAACCAAGAAGGCGCAGGAAATCCTGGAGGATGACCGTACCCTCTTCGCCGCCGCCAAGACCGGCGAGATCGATCTCTCCCTCGTGCGCGAGCTGCACCTGATGACGGCTAAGCCCTTCCTCTATGTCTTTAACTCGGATGAGGCTGTGCTTACCGATGCCGCCAAGAAGGACGAACTGCGCCAGCTCGTCGCCCCAGCAGATTGCGTCTTCCTCGATGCACAAACCGAGTCCGAGCTCTTGGAGCTGGATGAGGACGAGGCAAGCGAGCTGCTCGAGGCAGTAGGCCAAGAAGAGCCCGGCTTGGCTACCTTGGCCAAGGCCGGTTTTTCCACCTTGGGCCTGCAGACCTACCTCACCGCCGGTGAAAAGGAAACCCGCGCGTGGACCATTAAGCAAGGCGCCGCCGCACCCCAGGCCGCTGGCGTTATCCACACCGACTTTGAAAAGAAGTTCATCAAGGCTGAAATCGTCTCCTTCGACGATCTCGTTGCCGCCGGCTCCATGGCCGAAGCGCGCGCCAACGGCAAGGTCCGTCAAGAAGGCAAGGACTACATCATGCACGATGGCGACGTGTGTGACTTCAAGATCGGTGGCTAAATCCTAGCTTGTTGCAGGTCGCGGGAGTAGACGTGGCGAGTGCGCGAATTTAGAGTTATCCTATTTGCGTACTTAACAACAATAAGGAGGTCATAATAATGGCTGAGCTAGAAAACAAGACGATCGCAATCATTGCTACCAATGACTTTGAAGACTCCGAGCTGACCTCTCCGCTGGAGGCCGTGCAGAAGGCTGGTGCCACCGTAAAGGTATTGGCACCTAAGGCCGGCACCATTACGGGCAAGAACGGTACCGAAATTAACGTTGATGCTACGACCAAGGACTCCGAGGGTGAGACCTTCGACGGCATCATCTTGCCTGGCGGCACCAATAACGCCGACCTCATCCGCTTGGACGAGGCAGCCGTTAGCATTGTGCGCAAGCACATGGGCGAGGACCGCCCCTTGGGCGCCATCTGCCACGGCGGTTGGATCCTAGCCGATGCAGAAGCACTCAAGGGCCGTACCTTGACGTCCTTCCCGTCCCTGCAGACCGATCTCCGCAACGCAGGTGCTACCTGGGTTGATGAAGAGGTCCACTGCGACCAGGGCTTGGTCTCCTCCCGTACCCCTGATGACCTGCCTGCATTCAACGCGAAGTTGGTTGAAGAGTTCGCAGAGGGCCAGCACTAAATTAGGCTAGAGCCTTAATTACTCCCTACGAGCCAGAGCGTGAGAATCCTTCTGGTTCGTAGGGAGTTTTTCGTCTCTAGCGGCTGCAGGGCCCATGGGAAGATTCAGGCTTTGGCTGTATTTTTCCCCTTCCCTCTGTCTGCTAACCTATGAAGCCAGAAGGGGAGTAGTTCCTACGGCGCTTATTGCGCCGCGATGACTGGTCGACACACTGGCCTAAAAGCCCGGCCACTCAGCATCGATGCCTTTGATGCGAACGAGACCTTCGGACTGATTTTGGTTGCCGAAGGGAGAGTAGTAGGCCTTGTCTTCTTTAAGTTCTGAACAGCGCATTTTAGAGCGCTTTATGAAGTTGTCCATCGCCGCGGCGGTGGCGACGATTATCTTGAAATCCCTGGCGGCCTGGCTAACGGGCTCGGTAGGTTTCTTCTCTGACGCCCTTGAGTCCCTCGTGAACCTCGCAGCCGCCATCGCGGGCTATTGCGCCTTGCGCATTTCCGCCAAGCCTGCCGACCACAATCACCACTTTGGCCACGGCAAGGCCGAGTATGTGTCCGCGTTGGTAGAAGGCGCGATGATCTTCCTTGCCGCTGGTGCCATCATCTACACCGCGATCCAGCGCCTCATTACTCCCCAGCCCGTTGAAGAAGGCGGCTGGGGCTTAGCGCTGTCGCTCTTGTCCTCGTTGCTCAATCTGGGCGTCGGCTTGGCCTTGATTAAGGCGGGAAAGCGCTATCGTTCAGCGACGCTGAATGCCGATGGGCACCACCTGATTACTGACGTGTGGACCTCTGCCGGCGTTCTCGTCGGCATGGCTGCGGTGTATCTGACGGGCTGGTTGTGGCTCGATGCGCTTGTAGCCTTGGCGGTTGGCATCAATATCTTGTGGACGGGATTTAAGATTTTGCGCGAGTCCGTCAGTAGCCTGCTTTCTGAGGCCCTGCCTCAAGAAGAGCAGGATCAAATTTGGGATCTCTTGGCTGACTTAGAAAAAGAAAAGTCCGTGACCTTCACGGATCGGCGCACGGTAGCCTCCGGCAGGCAAAGGATGGTCTACCTGACCATGGAGGTGCCGGCGAGCTGGAGCGTTTTATACTCGCACGAGATTGCCGATGACGTCGAAGTCGCCCTCGACCAGCTTTTCCCCGGATGCAGCGTGTTTATCCACGTGGAGCCGGCCGGCGTCGCGCATCGCCGCCCACTTCCATTCCAGCAATAAATTAAGGCCCAAGGCGTACTGCCCTGGGCCTTCGTTCGCGATTTATTAAGCCTTGACGCTTACTTCCTCGTCGGAGTCTTCCTCCATGATGTGCTTGACGCCATTTTCGGCTTCATCCCACACCTCTTGGTTCTGGATGCCTGCGCGCTTGGCGACGACCGTCGCGCACAATGCCTGACCCGTGACGTTCAGCGCCGTACGGCCCATGTCAATGATGGGCTCAACGGCCAGCAGCAAACCGACGCCAGCCAACGGCAGTCCCAGCGTGGACAGGGTCAGCGTGAGCATTACCGTTGCGCCAGTGGTACCTGCGGTAGCAGCAGAACCAATGACGGAGACGAAGATGATGAGCAGGTACTGCGTGAAGTCCAGGTCTACGCCGTAGAACTGCGCAACGAAGATCGCAGCAACAGCAGGGTAGACGGAGGCGCAGCCATCCATCTTCGTGGTAGCGCCGAGTGGTACTGCAAAGGAAGCGTACTCGGTGGGAACGCCCAATGCCCGTTCGCTAAAGCGTTGCGTTGCAGGCATAACACCCATGGAAGAACGGGTGACAAAGCCCAAGGAGGTTACCGGCCAGATGCGCTTGTAGAAGCCCTTGACCGGAATATTGTTGAACTTCAGCACTGCAGGGTAGACCACGGCGAAGACGATGGCCAGACCCACATACATTGCCAAGACGAACTTGCCCAGCGAGCCAAGTGCGTCCCAACCGTAGGTAGCAACGGCCTTACCGATAAGCGCTGCGGTACCAATCGGTGCTAGGCGGATGATCCACCACAGGACTTTCTGGATGACCTTGAGGAAGGACTCCGTAAAGTGCAAGAACGGATCGGCTGCCTTACCGGTCTGTACGGCGGCAATGCCAATGGCCAAGGAAATAACCAGCAGCTGAAGCGCACCGAAGTTGAGGGTAACTTCGCCATCGCTAGCAGAGGCCGTAAGCCCGATGAAGTTTTGAGGGAGCAGCTGCTCGAAGAAGGCAGTCCACGAACCGACGCTCGATGGATCCTTTGCAGCGGATGCATCGACGCTCGCGCCAGCACCGGGCTTCATGACCAATGCCACGACGATGCCCACGATGACGGAGAAGAACGCCGTAATGGCGAACCACATCAACGTAGAAACGGCCAAGGATGCGGCATTGGCAACCTTGCGCAGGTTAGCCACAGAGGTGACCACCGCGGCGAAGATGAGCGGTGGAACCATGACCTTCAATAGCTGGACATAGGCGCCACCGACACCGCTGAGCAGATTGGTCAGCCACCCTGGATTATCAGGATCGGTATCCATGCCAGATGCGATCAGTCCCAGGATAAGGCCGATGATAAGGCCCGCAATGACTTGCGCGCCAAACCCTGTTGCCCAGCTAGGGAGCTTGGAGCGAGAGGAAACTTTTTGTGTCATAGAACGTCCTTTAGAAATCAACTGAACAGGTCTGACTATTTTCTTAGTACGGTTCTGTTCAACTTCAACCCGTCTTACTTTATTCCATGCGTCAAACCACAAGGAAAAGGGTCTCGTTTCCAGCTGCGATGCCGTTAAGACTGCTTTGTAGACTAAGCAGTTCAGCGCCGGTGTACCCTCTTACCCACACCGAGCCATTCAATCTGCGCCCCTCAATCCTCATCCGCCGATCCCGCGCTTCATCCCTTGTCCTGCAACCCCACCCTTCAATCCTCATCCTGTAACCCGCCCTTCGCGCTCACCGCGAGCCTCATTTCGGTTAGCGCTCCTATCCCCCGTAAGCGCGAAGGGTGGGGAGAGGGGGATGGCGCAAACAAGATGCTGGGTGTACCCAATAGGTAGCCCGTGAACCTCCTGGTACCTTTACTCTTATTTCTTTTACAGGAGGTAGAGGCATGGGCTGGATAAAGCCATTAATTGGCGTTGCCGTACTCGGTGGCGTGGTGTCGATGGGAGTCGGTGCAGCGAATAGTGATGAGCGCGCAGTGGTTAATCGCGTCATCGATGGCGACACCATAGACGTCATGCTTGATGGCGAAAAGACAAGGGTTCGACTCCTCAATATCGATACTCCCGAAATTGGGCGCAATGGGAAGCCCAGCGAGTGCTTAGCGGAAGAAGCCAAGGAGTACCTCGAAGGTCGATTGCCACAAGGAACCGAGGTGACACTGGAATACGACGAGGAGAAGACTGATAAGTATGGGCACACGTTAGCCGGTGTCTTTCTTGGTGGCGATCTCGTAAATGCAGACATTGCTGCTGAGGGGCTTGCAGTTGCCAAAAAGATTGGCGCTAATGGCAAGTTCTATAACGAGGTAAAAGAAGCAGAAAGCGGGCCGCGGACTAAGGGCACGGGAGTCTTCGGGGTTTCCGATGAATGCCAAGTATCCAGCGATAAAGAGATGGCAGAGTCACTTCAGCAAGCTAAAAGTGCTACGGCTGCTGCCGCTGGGATCGGAATTATTGCTGCCAACATCGACAGCGACGACGACGGTGGGGCCGCAAAGGCTCTGGCCCAGATCGACGCTGCCCGGAAGGGGTTGGACGCCTTGCGTGGACGTAGCGATGATCGCAGTGAGTTCCAAAAAGCCGCATATCCAGAAGCTCCAGAGCGCTTGGCAAAACAGATGGAGAAGGAACTATCTGAACATGAAGAAGAAATTGAGGAACAGGTAGAGACCGCCGAGCGGGAAAAGGCGAAAGAAGAGGAGCGAAGGGAACGGGAGCGCGAGAGCCAGGAGGCGGCTGAGCGAGAAGCGGCGGAGCGAGAGGCCGAGCGCGAGAGGCGACTGGCAGAAGAAGCTGCACATGTAGACGCCACAGCGCCCGCCGCAGGGTCTAATTCAAACACGGCCGGAAGCCAGTACGTGGCCCCGCAACCGCAGAAGGCACCGAGCGTGGATACCTACACCGGGTGTCGCGCATACGGCGGCAACTACGCCTTTACCTCCGTGGACAAGAAGGGCCGTGCCTACGCAAAGATTGATTGCACGACCAAGCAACAAATCGGTTAGCTGCTCAGTTTTCACCACCCCGCCCTTCGCGCTCACCGCGAGCACAGCGCCCCGCTAAAAGGCCGCCGCCGGTGAGCGCGAAGGGCGATGGGGCACTACGAGGAAACTAAGAGGACCGCGTGAAATCAAAGCAGCGGGCCACCGTCAGCTGCCATACTGGAATGATGAAGATTCTGGTAACTGCTTTTGATGCCTTTGGTGGCGAAGAAATTAACCCTACGGAACGCGCGCTGGATCGCTTGCCGGATGAAATCGGTGGCGCGCAGATTATTAAGCATCCTGTGCCAACAGTGTTCGGTGAAGCACTGAAGCAGGCCATTGCTGTGGCCGAGAAAGAAAACGTGGACGCGGTGGTCTGCCTGGGACAGGCCGGCGGGCGGGGCCATATCACTCCGGAGCGGGTGGGCATCAACTTGGCGGATGCTTCTATCCCGGATAATGCTGGTAACCAGCCCAGCGATGAACCAGTGGTTGAAGGTGGCCCGGCCGCGTACTTTTCCACCCTGCCGGTCAAGGCAATGGTTGCAGCGATTCAGGAGGCGGAGATTCCAGCGCAAGTCTCGACCACGGCGGGAACATTCGTCTGCAACCACCTGCTCTATGGACTGTTGCACCATTTCAAAGATACGCAGGTAAAGGCGGGATTTATCCACGTTCCGTTTATTAAGGAGCAGAATAAGGAAAACAGCCCGATGCTGGAGCTTACGGACGTCGTGCAGGGCGTGGAGCGCGCGATTAGTGCCGTGGCGAAAAGTGCTTAGGGTGGCCTTGCTAGAGAAATTTTCCGCCCAAATATAGATTTAAAGTCATGTCTCGCTTAAGTCCTCTCAACTGGCCGGTGGTGCGCCAGCTGCGTAGCGGCGATCCCTTTGGCAGGGATATCAATACGCAATCAACCAAGAGTAAGGAAAAGCACGGGCGCACGGTGGAAGCTGACCGCGTGGTGCAATCCGTGTGCCCATATTGCGCGGTAGGTTGTGCCCAGCGCGTATACGTTAAAGATGACCGGGTCATCCAGATTGAGGGCGATCCGGATTCGCCGATTTCGCGCGGGCGTTTGTGCCCCAAGGGCTCGGCATCGGAGCAGTTGGTCAACTCCGCAACGCGTTTGACCAAGATTAAGTACCGCGCACCGCACTCCACCGAGTGGCAGGAGCTGGATGAAGACACCGCGATGGACATGATCGCGGATCGTTTCTTGGAAGCGCGCCGGAAGGGCTGGCAAGACACCGATGACTCGGGGCGGACTTTGAACCGCACGATGGGTATCGCTGGCCTTGGTGGCGCGACCTTGGATAATGAGGAAAACTACCTCATTAAGAAGCTTTTTACCGCTGCCGGTGCGGTGCAGCTCGAAAACCAGGCGCGCATATGACACTCCGCCACAGTTCCTAGTTTAGGAACTTCGTTTGGCCGCGGCGGCGCAACCCAACCGCTGCAGGATATGGCGAAT
Organism: Corynebacterium sp. KPL1824; assembly: GCF_000478095.1. Taxonomy (NCBI): domain Bacteria; kingdom Bacillati; phylum Actinomycetota; class Actinomycetes; order Mycobacteriales; family Corynebacteriaceae; genus Corynebacterium; species Corynebacterium sp. KPL1824. The sequence continues at coordinate 1,059,963 of NZ_KI515749.1, forward strand.
GCTGATTGCCTCGTTATCGAGGGTTCGAATATGGCCGAGTGCCACCCGGTGGGATTCCAGTGGGTCGTAGAAGCCAAAAAGCGCGGCGCCCGCATTATCCACGTGGATCCGCGGTATACGCGTACCTCTGCGTTCTCTAACCGCCACATTGGCATTCGCGGCGGTACCGATGTGGTGCTGCTGGGCGCGGTTATCAACTACATGCTCCAGAATGAGCTGTACTTCCGCGATTATGTCGTCGCATATACCAATGCGCCGATGATCATCTCGGAGGACTACCAGGACACCGAGGAACTGGACGGACTGTTTTCTGGATATGACCCAGAAACCGGTACGTACGTGACCGATTCGTGGCAGTACGTGCAAAAGCCGGAAGGTTCCTCCTGGAATGTCGAGCGCGATGACACTCTGGAGCACCCGAATTCGGTCTTCCAGATTCTCAAGCGCCACTATGCGCGCTATACCCCTGAGCTGGTAGAAGAAACCTGCGGCATCGCGCAGGAAGACTTCTACTACCTGGCGGATTCCATTGCGCAGAATTCTGATCCGGAACACACCACGTGTTTCGCCTATGCGTTGGGCTTTACCCAGCACACCTTGGGCGCGCAGTTCATCCGTACCGCTGCCATTTTGCAGCTTTTGATGGGCAATGTGGGCCGCCCGGGCTCCGGAATCATGGCCCTGCGCGGGCATGCCTCCATTCAGGGTTCCACCGATATCCCGACCCTTTTCCACTCCCTGCCTGGCTACCTGCCCATGCCGAGCGTGGAAAAGCAGACGTGGCCGGAATTTGTGGATGAGATCCGGGATGAGTCCCAAAAGGGCTTCTGGCAGATTGGCGAGAATTACGCCGTGTCCTTGATGAAGTCCTACTGGGGAGATGCGGCTACCAAGGAAAATAACTGGGGCTATGACCTCATGCCGCGCATTTCCGGCGCGCATTCTACCTATGAAACCCTGCAGGCCATGCTCAATGGTCAGGTGGATGGCTACTTCGTATTCGGCCAAAACCCGGCGGTGGCGCAGTCCAATGGTGGCATGCAGCGCCGCGGTTTGGCATCGCTGAAGTGGCTGGTCGTACGCGATTTCCAGGAAATCGAAACCGCTTCGTTCTGGAAGGACGCGCCGGAGATTAAAAACGGCGAGCTGAAGACCGAAGACATCGAAACCGAGGTCTTCCTAATGCCCGCAGCCACCCACGTGGAAAAGGCCGGTACCTTTACTCAGACCCAACGTATGCTGCAGTGGCGCTTCCAAGCGGCACCGCCGCCAGGCGATGCCAAGAGCGATCTGTGGTTCTTCTACCAGCTGGGTAAGAAGCTGAAGGAACGCCTGCGCGATTCCACCGATCCGCGCGATCTCCCGCTCCAGAAGGTGACGTGGGATTACGTGGAAAATGAGGAAGGAGAGCCGAATTCCGAGGACGTCCTCAAAGAGATCAACGGCTACTACCTGGATGGGCCCAAGAAGGGCGAGCTTTTGCCCACCTTCGTGGAGATGAAGAATGACGGCACGACCTCCGGCGGCTGCTGGATCTACACCGGCGTGTACAAGGATGGCGTCAACCAGTCCGCACGCAAGGTCCCGGGCTCGGAGCAGAACGAGGTCGCACCCGAGTGGGGCTGGGTCTGGCCTGCTAACCGCCGCATTTTGTACAACCGCGCTTCGGCGAAGCCGGATGGCACCCCGTGGTCCGAGCGCAAGAAGTACGTGTGGTGGGACGAGGCCCAGGGCAAGTGGGTAGGCGATGACGTCCCTGACTTCCCGGTGACTAAGTCGCCGGAGTACAAGGCTGCTGCCGATGCCGTCGGTCCAGACGCCCTCGATGGCACGGACGCCTTCATCATGCAGGCGGACGGTCGCGGTTGGCTCTTTGCGCCTTCCGGGCTTTCCGATGGCCCCCTGCCCACCCACTATGAGCCGCAGGAGTCCCCGGTGACCAACGTGCTGTATAAGCAGCAGCAATCACCGACGCGCTTGACCATCAAGCGCCCGGATAACCTGCAGCGCCCAGAACCGGGCATGCCCGGTGCGGAAGTGTTCCCGTTCGTATTTTCTACCTATCGCCTTACGGAGATGTACACTTCGGGTGCGATGTCGCGCCGCCTGCCCTATCTGGCGGAGCTGCAGCCGGGCCTATTCTGCGAGGTGGATAAGGACTTGGCCGCAAAGCGTGGCTTGGAAAATGGCGAGTGGGCGACGATTATCTCGCCGCGTGGCGTGATTGAGGCGCAGGTCTTGGTCACCGATCGCATGCAGATGCTGAAGATCAATGGGGAAGAATTCCACCAGATTGGCCTGCCCTTCCACTACGGCGAGTCCGAGACCACCGCCGTGGCCGGTGACGGCGCCAACGACCTCTTGGGCCTGACCCTCGAGCCGAATGTGTTTATTCAGAACTCAAAGATTGGTGCCTGCGATATCCAACCGGGCCGCCGGCCAAGGGGAGAAGGCCGCTTGAAGCTGCTCAAGCAGTATCAGGAGCGGGCGCAGTTGAGCGTGGATTCCGGCAATGATTTGTTGTCGGTCCCTGACTCGTTTACCTATAACCCCGAGCCCGAAAAGCATGGCCAGCCTGGGGCGGAAAGTAGTGACGGCGAGACGGCAAGTAAAGGCGAAGAAGGTAAGTAAATGACTAATCTACTGACCGAGGACGCGGGCCGGCACGGCTATGATTCCTACCGCCGCATGGCCTTTTTCACCGATACGTCCGTGTGCATCGGCTGCAAGGCCTGCGAGGTGGCGTGCAAGGAATGGAACCGCAACCCGGTAGAGGGATATGACGTCACCGGTGATTCCTATGACAACACCGGTGCCTTGGGCGCTAATACGTGGCGGCATGTGGCCTTTGTGGAACAAAACAACGACCGCATTGAGAAGGCGCGCGAAGAGGGAAAACAGCTTATTTCCCTGGGCATGCCCACCATCGGTGGAAAGCCTGACGAGGTCGATACCACTCCGCCGGATACGGATACGTTCCGGTGGTTGATGTCCTCGGACGTCTGCAAGCACTGCACGCATGCAGGGTGTTTGGATGTCTGCCCCACAGGCGCGCTCTTCCGCACCGAGTTTGGCACCGTGGTCGTCCAAGATGATGTGTGTAATGGCTGCGGAACCTGCGTGGCGGGGTGCCCCTTCGGCGTCATCGAACGCCGCGATGACGGCGGGGTGTCGTTGAAATACGATAAGACCGCGACGGTGGATTATCAGGATAATTCGCATGCCGGCATCAACGTGCTCAAGAAGCTCAAGCAGCGCAAACCCCAAGGCACGGATCACACGCCGGGCGAGGCGATGCCGATTAAGAATGTGGGCGTCGCCCAGAAGTGCACCATGTGCTATGACCGCCTGAAACAGGGCGAGCAGCCGGCGTGTTCCAAGACCTGTCCTACGGATTCCATCCAGTTCGGTACCTATGAGGACATGCTGGCCGCGGCGAAGGATCGCGTGCGCGTCCTGCACGAACAGGGCATAACGGAGGCGCGGCTCTATGGCGCCAATGATAACGATGGCGTGGGCGGAACCGGCTCTATCTTCTTATTGCTAGATTCGCCAGAGGTCTATGGCCTGCCGCCGGATCCGCGCGTGCCTACCGCGGATTTGCCGAGCATGTATAAAACCGCGGCCAAGGCCATCGGCGGGATGGCGCTGGCCGTGGCGGGTTCCTTTTTGATTGGAGGGCGCAAATGAGCGGTTTTGATGAGTACCGGCCACCGCAGCCGGAGCGGCCGAATCGCTACCGCAACTTCGATGGGCCGAAGCGCAAGAAGAAGCGCAAGCGCCCGGGTGCGGGTGCGCAGGATGGCTCCAAAGAGGAGCGGATGGCAGAAGACTTCGAGTTTTCTTCCTATTACGGCAGGCCCGTGGTTAAGGCCCCGCCGTGGGAGTGGCCCATCGGTGGGTATTTCTTCTTGGGCGGTATTGCCGGCGGTTCGGGTCTTCTCGCCACCGGTGCACAGGCGGCGGGCAATGCGCCATTGCGCCGGACCACGCGGGTAGCGGCTTTTGGCGCGGCGGCCGCTGGATCGGTCTTTTTGATTTTGGATTTGGGCCGGCCGGAGCGCGCGTTGAATATGTTCCGCGTCTTCAAGGTGACCTCGCCGATGTCTCTCGGATCGTGGTTACTCGCGGGCTTTTCCACCGCGGCGGCCATTCCTGCCGTGATAGAGATAGATGACGCGACCAAGCGGAAGCTGCCGCTGCCGAAGTGGCTGCGCGCGAGCCTAGGCAAGGCCGCGACTCCGGCCGGGGTGATAACCGGCGTGCTCGGTGGCCCGTTGGCCGGATATACGGCGGTATTGCTGTCTAATACGTCCAACCCGGTGTGGAATGACATGAAGCGGCACTTGCCCTATGTCTTTGTATCCTCTGCCTCGGCAGCGGCCTCCGGCCTGGCGATGGTGACCACTCCGGTAAAGCACGCCGGGCCCGCCCGCGCCTTGGGCATGGCAGCTGCGGCCAGCGATATCGCGGCGACGAAGGTGCTAGAAAGCAATATGGAGCCGGAGCCGCGCGAGGAATTGCATCACGGCACGCCGGGAAAGCTCATGCGCGCCTCGGAATACTTGATTGCCGCTGGCGGCGTGGGCAGCGCGGTGGCGGCGGCGACGAAGTCCCGCGCCGTATCCGTGGCTTCGGGGCTAGCCTTACTGGCCGGATCTGCGTGCACGCGCTTTGGCGTGCTCAACGCTGGCTTGGAGGCGGTGAAGAACCCGGTCACCACGATGGGGCCGCAAAAACGCCGTGCGGAGCGGCGCCGGCGCGAGCAAGGGCTTGCCACCGACGTGCTCAGCGCAGGCTAGCGAGGGCTAGCTAGTTTAGTCGAGGTTGGCAAAGGAATCGGCGAGCTCTTCGCCGATCTCCTGCATGCGCGATTGCTCCGCCTCCAAGGACTCGGAATCGCGGTGGAGATAGTAGTTCACCGCAGCGTCATGCACCGTGGTCACGCAGGTGGTTGAGACGGCATCCTCGACCTCCCAGGCCGAGCAATAAAAATGCCGGTCCGCGGCGGTGAAATCGAACGGCTTGTACTCATTTCCCGCGCGGCCTTGGGCGGCATTTTGCTTGTCGATGTCCTCATTGACCAGCTCCAAGTAGCGCTCCGCCGCCGCATCTGGGTCATCGGGGCATACGGCCTCATTATCGGATTCGTATTTCGTGCCCAGCACGCTAATCTTTTCCGGCGAATCGCCGCCGTAGAGCACGGAGAAGGAGTCATCCTCATCGCTGGTGGAATCGGGATCCTGGTTAGCGCCGATCAGGGTGTCTGGCAGGGAAGTACGCAGCTCCGATAATTCGATGGGCGAGCAGCCGCGGTTGGTGGTCCCGTCGGCGCAGGCGACAAGGCTCGCACCGAGGGCGAGGGTGACAAGGGGCAGGCTAAAAAGGCGGTGGTTCATCTTAGGAAATGGTGATGTAGGAATCGTCAGAAAGCGGTGTCGTGCGACCAATAACGGGGTAGCCCGGGACCTCGCCGATGATGAGGAGGCCGCCGGAGGTTTGGGCATCGGCAAGCAGCACTAGCTCTTCCTCCGTAAGGGAGGAGGGCTGCAGGTGCGGGCGCACCCAATCCAGGTTGCGGCGCGAACCGCCCGGGATAAAGCCTTCCGCGAGGGCATCGGTGGCGCCGTCCACGGTGGGGACCGCGGAAAAGTCCAGCTCAGCCGATACGCCAGAGGCGCGGCACATCTTGTACAGGTGGCCCAATAACCCGAAGCCGGTGACATCGGTGGCCGCGCGCGCACCTGCGGCGACCGCATCCTGGGCGGCCTGGCGGTTGAGCGCGGTCATGGAATCGATGGCGGCCTGGGATACCTCGCCGGTGGCCTTGTGTTTATTATTCAAAATGCCCACGCCGATGGGCTTGGTCAGCGTAATGGGCAGGCCGGCCTCCGCGGCATCGTTGCGCATGAGTTTTTCGGGATCAACGATGCCCGTCGCCGCCATGCCGTACAAGGGCTCCAGGGCGGTAATGGAGTGGCCGCCGGTAATGGAAATGCCTGCCTCGGTGGCCTTATCCATGCCGCCGCGCAGCACCTCGCGCAGGACGTCCAGACCGAGCTTCTCATTGGGCCAGCCCACGAGGTTGATGGCGGTAATGGGGGTGCCACCCATGGCGTAGACATCAGATAGCGCATTGGCCGCGGCAATCTGGCCCCAGGTATAGGGATCATTGACCATGGGGGTGAAAAAGTCCGCGGTAGAAATCACGGCGACGCCGTTGTCGATCTTGACCGCTGCGGCATCATCGCCATCGTCGAGGCCGACCAAGACATTGGGATCGGCCTTGCCGATGAGCCCTTCTACCGCCGATTCCAATTGCCCGGCGGGAATCTTGCAGGCGCAGCCGCCACCTGCGGCGAAAGAGGTTAAATTAATCTGCTCCATCATGTTGGTCATTTTACCCGCCGGAAGTGGTGGGGCGGCGGCGGTGGGGTGCGCGCGGGATCTGTAAAGTAGCCAGGCGGAGGCGTACGTGTCCTGGTGGGCGCCCCGGTCTTCAAAACCGGTGAGGCCGAGCATCTCGGTCTGGCAGGTTCGATTCCTGTCCGTCTCCGCCAAAAGCGCGCAAGGAGGAAAACGAGTGCCGAGTCATAACGCTGGTCGCCCCGCGAATAATGCCCGTGATCCCCGCCGGAATTTACCCCGCATGGATGAGCTATTGCGGCTCCCCGCGGTAGAGCGCGCACGGGAGATATTCGCTGAACACGCCATCCGCGCCACGATTAGGGCCGTGCTCTCTGCCGCCCGCCGCGGGGACGTGCCCGTTGCCAGCGTGGAGGAAGAAATAGCGCTAAGGCTGGCTGACCACAGCACCCATTCCTTGCAGCCGGTCATCAATGCCACCGGCGTCATCATCCATACAAACTTGGGCCGCGCCCCGCTGCCTGCGGCCGCGATCGACGCGCTGCAGGACGCGGCCGGATATACCGACGTGGAAATGGACTTAGACACCGGGCGGCGCTCGTCCCGGCGCGGTGCCGGTGCCACCCAGGCCCTATTGGCGGCGTGCCCCGGCGCGGAGGATGCGCTGGTGGTCAATAACGGTGCGGCGGCCTTATTGCTGGCCACGGCCGCGCTGGCCCCGGGCAAGGAGGTCATCATCTCGCGCGGCGAGCTCATTGAAATTGGCGCGGGGTTTCGCCTGCCGGAACTTATTGAATCCACCGCGACGCGGCTGCGCGAGGTGGGTGCGACCAACCGGACGCACCTGCACGATTATGAAGCCGCGCTGGGGGAGGAGACCGGCGCGATTTTGAAGGTGCACCCGTCCAATTTTCGGATTGAGGGGTTTAGCTCCTCGGTGGGTGTGGGTGAGCTGGCGCAGCTGGCGAAGAAACAAGGCACGAACCTTATTGTGGATCTCGGCTCGGGCTTGCTTACCCACGATCCGGTGCTGCCAGATGAGCCCGATATTCACGCGCAGCTGAAAGCCGGGGCGGATATTGTCATCGCCTCGGGCGATAAGCTTTTGGGCGGGCCGCAGGCCGGCATCTTATTGGGCACTAAGGACGCGATTGCGGCGGTGAAAAAGCACCCGCTGGCGCGGGCGGTGCGCATAGATAAGCTGCGGCTCAATGCCTTAGAGGCAGCGATCACGACGCCTGCCAATGCGGTGAATCAGGCCCTCCACCTTGACCCGGCGCGCCACCGCGCGCGCACCGAGGCCATCGCCGCGGCGGTGGGTGGCGAGGTTGTTGAGCATGCTGGCCGCGTGGGCGGGGGAGGAGCCCCCGAGTACCCGCTGCCCGGCGTAGCGGTATCCCTGCCGGAGGAACTTGCGCCAAAGCTACGCCAGCACACCCTGCCGGTGGTGGCGCGCCAGCACCAAGGCCGCTGCCTCATTGATGTGCGCTGCGTACCCGAGTCCCAGGACGAGGTGCTCATCGCGGCCATTCGGGCGGTGATGTAGGTGTATGTTATCGCGACCGCCGGACACGTGGATCACGGCAAGTCCAGCCTGGTGCGCGCCCTCACAGACATGGATCCGGATAGGTGGGCCGAGGAAAAACGCCGCGGGCTGACCATTGACTTAGGCTTTGTCTGGACGGCGCTGCCCTCCGGCGCGGACGTGGCGTTTGTGGATGTTCCCGGCCACGAAAAGTTCTTTGGCAATATGCTCGCCGGGGTGGGCCCGGCCTCCGTGGTGCTTTTCGTGGTTGCCGCGGACGAGGGCTGGCAGGCCCAATCCACCGACCATCGCGACGCGCTGCACGCGCTGGGCATCGAGCACGGCATCATCGCCTTGACCCGCAGCGACCGCGCCGATGATAAGCGCCGCGCGGAGGTCACCGCCCAGGTGTGCATGCAGTTTTCTGCCACCCCGCTTGCCGATGCCCCCATCATCCCCGTCTCCTCCCACACCGGCGAGGGCCTGGCGGAACTGGGCGCGGCGCTCGATGACTTGGTGGCCCGCGTGCCCGCACCCGACACAGACGCCCCGGTGCGGCTGTGGATCGATCGCACTTTTAGCGTCAAGGGCGCGGGAACCGTGGTGACCGGGACGCTGAGTGCTGGCACGCTGCGCACCGGCGATGCCCTGGTGCTTTCCACCGCGGCAGGGGACAAGCGGGTGGAGATTCGCGGCTTGCATAGCGAAAATACCGCGCAGGAATCCTTGGGCCCCGTAACACGTGCCGCGGTCAACCTGCGCGGGGTCGATGCCGCCGATATCCACCGCGGTGATCTGCTGCTTACCCCAGGTGCGTGGCGCGGTGTCGATATCGTGGACGTCCACCGCACTTTTGGCACCGCGCTTGATGAACTACCCGATAACCTCGTGGTCCACTGCGGTACCGCCGGGATAGAAGCGCACCTGCGGCCGTTGTCAGCGGATTTTGCCCGCCTGCGCCTATCGCGCGCTATGCCGCTGGTCATCCTGGATCGCCTAGTCGTCCGCAGCCCCGGCGGCCGACATGTTAGCGCCGGCGTGGAGGTCATCGACGTGCGCCCGCCGGAGCTAGACCGCCGCGGTGCCGCCCGCAAGCGGGCTAACGCACTGGCTGAATTAAGCTCCTTCCGCAATCCTTCCTCCTACCTGCAGCGCGTGGGCTATGCCCGGCGTGCGGACTTGGAACTCGATGGTTATGACACCGACGCCACGCCGCCGGGCATCATTAACTTTCACCAGTGGTGGATTGCTGCCCGCCAGGTAACGCGCTGGAAAGAAGCTCTGACTACCGCGCTGCAGGAACACGCTGCGGCCAACCCGCTCGCACCAGGCATGCCGCGCAAGGCGGCACTCGATGCCTTGGGCCTTAAGGAAGAGGGGCTGCTGCGCCTAGCGGTGGTCGCCGCCCATGCGGAGGAATCCGAAGGGCTTATCCGCCTGCCCGGCCACAGCGTGGATCTCGGCGCCGCCGAGCCCGCCGTGGCCGGATTGGAGAGCAGGCTAGAAAAGGAACCTTTTGCCGCACCAGAGGCGCACGAACTTAAAGAGCTGGGGCTGAGCGAAAAAGAACTGGCCGCCGCCGAGCGCGCTGGGCGCCTGCTACGTCTGAAAGATGGCATCATCCTCCTGCCGGACGCCCCAGACAAGGCACGGGAGCACCTCTCACAACTCGAACAGCCCTTTACCTTGTCCGCCGCGCGCCAAGTGCTGGGGACCACCCGCCGGGTGGCTATCCCACTGCTGGAATACCTCGATGCCCAAGGCATTACCCGCCGCGGCGAGGGTGGCAAGCGCACACTGCGCTAAGCACAAGCGGGCGCCTTATTTGCGGTGGTTTCCGCCGCGCGGGCGGGACTGTTCGCGCGCCACGCGCCGGGCGCGCACGCGGGCGGATTCGGAAGAAAAGCGGCCCGGTTCCTCCGCGACGGGAAGTGCGCGCCAGCTCAGGTTCTGTGAGCCCGGCATGGACGAGACCAAGTCGGCCAAGCCGCTGCTAGCGGGCGGTGCCGCAGCCTGGTCGCCCTCGTGGGCACGAGGCGTGGTCGGGGCAGCGTCGTTCTCTGGAGCAGCGCTGGGCATTGCGGGCGACGCTTCGGCCGAGCTCAGATCCTTGTTGGCACTCGGGCTGACTGGGCACCGGAAGCCGGCGGGAAGATCGCCTGCAATGTCGGCGGACTCCAGCGCGAACTCCCACCCCTCGGGCTGGGCTGGGGTGGTAGGGCGGGATGTGGTGGTGCTGGGAAGCGCGGTGCGGCCAGACGGCACCCGCAGGGGTGGTACCGCCGGGGAGAATAATTCGGTATCTGTGGCATCCTCTGCGGGGGTATCGACCGCGATCATCCCGCCGCCGCTATAGGCACGGGCTGCCAACACAGTACCGGCTTCTTGTGCCGCCGCATACGCTGCGCGCAGACCCGGTAGCTGGCTCAACACGCCGCACGGACCGACCACAGTATCGCCACACGAGGCCACGACGGCGTCATCGATGATCTTGAGCGTGACAAAGAATTGCTGCGTTTCAAGTTGAGATAGCTGCGACTCGGTCAGGTCGCCCGCCGCAGTATCAACGACCGCGCCGTGACCGCCGGCGAGCAACGCCGATTCGGCCGGTTGGTCATTGACCGGTAGCAGCCACGGCCACAGCCCGAGGGAGACGGCGACCTCGAGTTCACCGTCAATGATGTCGACCGTGGCTACCGTCTGCGGGGTGGCCTGCGAGGCCTTCAACCGGTGTAGGTCCGGGTATTCGGCTGCCTCTACCTCATCGAGGAACCCGATGAAACCAAATTCCGAACGCACCCGCCAGCCGTTGGAGTAGGTATCGGGCTCTAAGGAGACATCGATAAGAGCAGGCTGGCTACCCACGCCAGGAATGCTCAGCACCGTGCCGGAGATGACATGTTCCAGGATGGCGACGTGTTCGACGCCGAAGTAGCTGGTCGCAAGCGGGTAGGGCACCATAGGAAAAGTAACTCCAAAGCTTTAAAGCGGGGCGTAACGTACGGATCTCATTTTACGCATGTGGGGGTAAAACAGCGCTTAGTCGGTGGTTTTAGCCAATGTTCGTTAACGTATTAATGATCCCCTCAAGTTGAAAAGTGCATAAAGAAATAGGAGTAGGGCTTTGTCGTCTAATTCATCGCCCCGGCCCGATAACGGAACCACCAGTGGGCTGGAAAACGTTAATAATACGGAAGAAAGCCAAAAGCGCGTGCGCGGCGCCAAGCGCATCCTGCACGACATCATCTACCCGCACAATATTCACCCCGCCTTGGTCCCTGGCGTATCCATTGAGGACCAAAAGGTTAAATACAGCGTGGATAAGACCATCTTGAGCGTTGTCGGTGGGCTCGTCATCGCCTTCGTGGTGTGGGGAGTGCTCGCCCCCGAACAGGTTTTTAATACCTCCTCTACGGCCCTGGACTGGGTTATGCGCAACCTAGGCTGGATCTTTACGGCGCTGGCCACCTTCCTGATGTTCCTGCTGTTGATCCTGGCCTTTTCCAAGTACGGGAAAATCCCACTCGGCGTGGATGGCGAAAAGCCGGAGTTTTCCACGATCAGTTGGGCCGCCATGCTCTTTGGCGCGGGCATCGGCATCGGGCTTATTTTCTTCGGCCCCTACGAACCGCTTACGCATTATCTCTCGCCGCGCCCTGGTGCCTATGAGGCCGCCAGCGATGAAGCGGTGCTCGGCGCGCTGGCCCAATCGGCCATGCACTGGGGCCTTAATGCGTGGGCTATCTATGCCATCGTCGGGCTGTGCGTGGCCTACGTGTCCTTCCGCCGCGGGCGCGTACCCCTGATGAGCTCTATCTTGATGCCGCTTTTTGGCAACCGTCCACCGATTCCACACCGGCGCGCATTATCGATGGCCTGGCTATCATCGCCACCCTCTTTGGTACCGCGGCTACTTTGGGCATTGGCGCGCTGCAGATCGGCCGCGGCGTGGAAATCGTCAGTGGCTGGTCCACCGCCGGCAATACCGCGGCGTTGGTCATCATCATTGTGCTGTCCATCGGCACCATCTTTTCCGCCGTGTCTGGTGTGGCTAAGGGCGTGCGGTGGCTATCCAATATCAACCTGGCATTGGCGCTAGGCATCGCCATCTTCTTCTTCGTCATCGGACCGACTGCCTTGCTGGCCAATATGATGCCCGCAGTCATCATCGAGTACCTCGATAACACCCCTGAAATGTTGTCCGCCAACATGGGCGAAGGCGAAGATATGGTCTCCTTCCTATCCTCGTGGACCACGTTCTACTGGGCGTGGTGGGTATCCTGGTCGCCGTTTGTCGGCGTATTCGTGGCCAAGATTTCCCGCGGTCGCACCATCCGCCAATTCGTCCTTGGCGTGCTGTTTATTCCTTCTGCCATCATCATCGCCGCATTCACCATCTTGGGCGGCACCACCATTTGGCTGCAGCGCCGCGATGGCGATATCGCCCCCGATGGCACCATCGATTCCATGCCGGCGGCCGAAGACATCTTCTTCAACGTCTTGGACCATTTCCCCGGATCCAATTGGATGGCCCCACTGGTCATCGTCATGCTCGTGGTATTTTTCATCACCACTGCGGACTCAGCCTCGCTGGTCAATTCCCAGCTCACCCAGCGCGGCAACCCACAGCCGAAGCCCTTGGTCACCGTCTTTTGGGTGATCTGCATGGCGGGCATCGCCGTGGTTATTCTCATCTCCGGCGGCAAGAACGCGCTGCAAGGCCTGCAAAACCTCATCACCATTACGGCGCTTCCCTTTGCCGTCATCATCGTGTTGATGTGCATTGCCCTGATTAGGGAACTGCGCCACGATCCGGCCTCCATCCGCCACTATTACGAGCACCAGGCCGTGTCCAATGCGGTCATCCACGGCGTGCGCGAATACGGCGATAACTTTGCCCTGTCGATCGAGCCCACTGCGGGAGACTCCGATTACGCCACCGGCGGCGAATTTGATTCCACCGCCGCAGAGGTCACTGAGTGGTACGCGCGCACCGATGAGGAGGGCCATGCTATCGGTTACAACTACGAAGCCGGCCGCTACGTGGATGATGATCCTTCGGTGGCCGATGGCGAGTTCGTCTCTGGCTCCACCGATGACGATGCACAGACTCCGCCTGCTCATTAAGGCTCGATAAGTTTAGTTAGGTACAGTCACAGACCATGACCTTGTCCACGTTCGCCTTCGCCTTTGGATTGGTCCTGCTCTCGGGCCTGTCCACCTCCATCGGCGGGGCGCTGGCGGTGGGAAAGCGCCAGCCAGGGCCCGCATTTATGGCCGCGGCCCTGGGCCTTTCGGCGGGTGTGATGCTCTATGTTTCCTTCATGGAAATCCTGCCGGAAGGCATAGAGCAGCTTGGCGATGCCCTCGGGGGCGAAAAGCCTGGCACCTGGGCCGCGGTAGGGGCCTTCTTTGCCGGTATTGCGGTCATCGCGATTATTGACCGGATGGTGCCAGAAGAAATTAACCCGCACGAACCGGGCACGACGGAAGAAGACGCCCGCCGGGGCAGGTTGATGAAGACGGGCGTATTTACCGCAGTAGCGCTGGGCTTACACAATTTCCCGGAGGGCTTTGCCACCTTCTTATCCGGCCTGGAGTCCAAGGAGATTGCGGTGCCGGTGGCCGTGGCGATTGCCATTCACAATATCCCGGAAGGCATCGCCGTCGCAGTGCCGCTGCGGGAGGCGACCGGCTCGCGCAAGAAGGCCTTCTGGTGGGCCACGCTTTCCGGACTGGCTGAACCACTCGGCGCGCTCATCGGTTTTGGCCTGCTCATGCCGGTATTGGGGCCGGCCACCATGGGCATTAGCTTTGCCGCCGTGGCAGGAATCATGGTGTTTATTTCCCTCGATGAGCTGCTTCCCACCGCGGAAGAAACTGGTGAACACCACTACGCCATCTACGGCCTCATCGCCGGTATGGCCATTATGGCTGTATCGCTCATGCTGTTTATGTAATTCTTAGTGTTGCGCTGCCGAGGTGGCAGACGGCGAGCCGGTTGAGGCCTTGACGGCTATGACGATGCTGGCGATGACAAGGCCGAGGATGAGCCCGCACACCATGGACAGGCCGGTTTCGGCCAGCCAGCTCAGCGCGTCATTGTGGATATGTTCAGTGGCGGCCTCGATAAACCCGTGCGGCTGGTCCACCCCGAATTCATGCAGGCCCGTGGTGACGATATGCCCGCCTACCCACAACATGGCGGCGGTGCCGATGATGCCGATGATGTCCAACACGATGGGCATGCCCTTGACCAAGGCATTGCCGAGAAGGGAGTTGCCATCGCGGCGCTGGGTTAAGGCTAGGCCGATGTCGTCCATCTTGACCAGCAGTCCCACGGCACCGTAGACGCCTAGGGTCAAGATTATGCCGACGGCGATGAGCGCGCCGAGGCGCAGCCAGAAGGGCTGATCGATGACCTCATTTAAGGAAATCACCATGATTTCAGCAGACAGGATGAGATCGGTGGTGATGGCGGATTTCACCAGGCTATCTTCGGCCTCGGGGCCCTTGTGCTGGACGGTATCGGTGGCATCGCTTGGGGAGGAGTGGAAGAAGGAGAGGATCTTTTCCGCGCCTTCGAAACACAAATAGGTACCGCCGCACATCAAGATGGGTGTCAGCGCCCACGGCGCGATCCAGGACAGGATCATCGCAATAGGCAAGATGATGACGAGCTTATTGATGAGCGAGCCCTTGGTGATACGCCAGATCATCGGCAGCTCACGCTGCGGTTTGATGCCCTCGACGTATTGCGGGGTTACTGCGGCATCATCGACGACGACGCCGATGGCCTTCATGGAGGTCTTGCCGCCTAGGGCGGCCACATCGTCGACGCTGGAGGCGGCGGCGCGGGCGATTAAGGAGACATCGTCAAGCAGGGCGAAAAGGCCACCGGCCATGGCTTATCCTTCGGGGGCTAAAGTTACGTTGTCTGACCAAGACAAGTCTATGCCGTGGTGGGCAAGCCAGGCCATTGCATCGTCGCCGTGGCGGGTAATTCCCTCGACCGCGTTCAGGGTGGTATCGATGGCGAGCTCGGCGTCCTCGGCGGAAATGAGGCCCGCAGACGTCGCCGCGGAGAGCTCGTCGATGTCGAGGACGGTGATGGGCTCGCCGGTGGTGGTCACCAGGTCAACGTAGAGATCGCGGGTGGTCCACTCGTTGCCGTGGCGCTGGATTTCGGCGACGTCGATATAAAAGTCCTGCTCTACCTCAACGCCGGGGCGGAAGTGGAAGATATTCGCGCGCAGGTTGAGGCTTGGCAGGAGCCAGGATTCGAGGTAGCCAAAGCGCGGGTGATCGGCGCCGCGGGCCATGTACAGGCCGAACTCGGTTTCGGTGTAGGTATCGACTTGGCGGAGGTAACCCTTGGGATCGGTATTGGTAAAATCCGCGGTATTAAAGGTCTCGCGCTTGACTGGGTGGAGATCAACGGCCATTACTTCACCTCCAGGAAGGCGGCGGTGGGGGCGAAATCGCAGCGCGCCTCGGTGGTATTAACGGAACCGGAAAGCAGCGCGATGACCAGGCCCTTGCCCGTGTGCGCGGTGCCGGAGAGCGTCGTGGGCCCATCCTGGTTGATGCCGTTATTGTGCAGCGGGGTAATACCGCTTTGCAGGGTATTGATATTGAACCACTGCACGTGCATGCCGCCTTGATCCGGTGCTGCCGGTGGGGTGCCCAGGGCGGTAAAGAGGAAGGCGGTCTCGCCCTCGCCGGCACCGGGGGCGGGAATCTCCGTGGGGCCGGGGACCGCGATGGCAGAGCCGGTGGCGGCGTTGGTGCCGCCGATGCAGTGCGCGGAGACGGTGGGCCAGTAGAACTGCCGGAAGTGCGGGTTATCGCCCTGTGGTAAGGCGACGCCGCCATCGCCGTCGCCGTTGCCGGCAAAGAAGGCCAGGCCTGACAGGATTGCATTGCGGGCCTCTTCGGGGATCCACGGCTGTGCGGCAAAGGCGCGCACGCGGTCCTGGGTCTCCGGGGTGGGGCGGCCGAGCTCATCTAAGGGGCTGGCGGGCAAGTGCTGCTGGGCCAGTGAGGAGAGGTCCGGGGCGAAGGCCTGCGCGGGCGCAACCAGGGGAGAGGCAAGGCCAATTAGTGCGGCGGTGGCAGCGGCGATATAGCCGGTGCGCCCGCTTAGGCGCCAAGAGGTTCGGGCGTGGCTCACGGTATCAGGTCCTTGTTATCTCGCGGAGGGAAAGCAATACAGCCCCATTAATCACATCAGTAACAATAATAACTCTAGTAACGATAGTGATCCGCTGGGAAGTGTCAAGTACTAGGTCGTTTCGAGCGCGCGAGACGTTACGGGGTGGCATAGGTCGCGTCTTGGCTCCCCGATGCTGCACTATGCCCTGTTAGGGGGTATCGTAGGACGTCGTTCAAGAACATTTCTCGCGCACCAGCGCTTGTAGATCCTCCGAAGGAGAACCCAACTAGTGAGTAATACCGAGTTCCGTAATGTTGCCATTGTCGCGCACGTTGACCATGGCAAGACCACGTTGGTCAACGGCATGCTGGAGCAGTCCGGCGCCTTTGGCGAACACGGTGAGCACACGGACCGCGTCATGGACTCCAACGATCAGGAGCGCGAGCGCGGCATTACCATTTTGGCCAAGAACACGGCCATCCGCCGCCAGGGTCTGGGTAAGGACGGCGCAGACCTCATCATCAACGTCATCGACACCCCGGGCCACGCCGACTTCGGCGGCGAGGTCGAGCGCGGCATTTCCATGGTGGACGGAGTCGTGCTGCTTGTCGATGCCTCTGAGGGTCCCCTCCCACAGACCCGCTTCGTCCTGACCAAGGCGCTCGAGGCCAAGCTGCCGGTTATCGTCTGCGTGAACAAGACCGACCGCCCCGATGCCCGCATCGACGAGGTTGTTACCGAGTCTCAGGACCTGCTGCTGGAAATCGCCGCCGGCCTCGAGGATGAGGAGGCCGCAGCCGCCGCCGAAGAGCTGCTAGATCTCCCGGTCCTGTACGCCTCTGGCCGCGCCGGCGTTGCCTCCACCGAGAACCCGGGCGATGGCAACGTCCCCGATAGCGAGGACCTGCAGGCGCTTTTCGATGTCATCTACAACGTCCTGCCCGAGCCTTCCGCTACCGTCGATGCCCCGCTGCAGGCGCACGTGACCAACCTGGACGCCTCCGACTTCCTCGGCCGTATCGCGCTGCTGCGTATCTACGCCGGCCGCATCAAGAAGGGCCAGCAGGTGGCTTGGATCCACTACGACGATGAGGGCAACCAGCACACCAAGACCGTCAAGGTCGCCGAGCTGCTGCGCACCGTCGGCTTCGAGCGCCAGCCGGCCGAAGAGGCCATCGCCGGCGATATCGTCGCCATCTCTGGTATCTCCGATGTCATGATTGGTGACACCATCGCCGATCCAGAAAACCCCGAGGCCCTGCCGCGCATCACCGTTGATGAGCCGGCCATCTCCATGACCATCGGCGTCAACACCTCGCCGATGGCAGGCCGCGGCGGCGGCACCAAGCTGACCGCCCGCATGGTCAAGGCCCGCTTGGAGCAGGAGCTTATCGGTAACGTCTCCCTGCGCGTGCTGCCCACCGAGCGCCCCGATACCTGGGAGGTTCAGGGCCGCGGCGAGATGGCTCTGTCCGTGCTCATCGAGTCCATGCGTCGCGAGGGCTTCGAGCTGACCATCGGTAAGCCGCAGGTTGTGACCCAGCAGATCGATGGCAAGACCTACGAGCCTTATGAGATCCTCACCATCGACTCCCCGTCGGAGCACCAGGGTGCCATCACCCAGCTGCTGGCCTCCCGCAAGGGCCAGATGCAGTCCATGGACGTGCGCGAGGGTGACTGGGTGCGCATGATCTTCCGCGTTCCCGCCCGCGGCCTTATCGGTTTCCGCACCCAGTTCATGACCGAGACCCGCGGTGCCGGCATCGCCAACTCCATTTCCGATGGCCTCGATGTCTGGGCCGGCGAGATCAAGTCCCGCGCCACCGGCTCCTTGGTGGCTGACCGCACCGGCCAGATCACCCAGTACGCACTGATGCAGCTGGCTGACCGCGGCAACTTCTTCGTCGAGCCAGGCGCCGAGGCCTACGAAGGCATGGTGGTAGGTGCCAATAACCGCGATGAGGATATTGACATCAACATCACTAAGGAAAAGAAGCTGACCAATATGCGCTCTGCCACCGCAGACGCCACGGTCACCCTGGCCAAGGCCCACACGCTCTCTCTGGAAGAGGCGCTGGAATTCTGTGGCAACGACGAGTGCGTCGAGGTCGCCCCAGACGTGCTGCGCGTGCGCAAGCTGGAGCTTTCCGCCACCGACCGCAAGCGCGCCGCTTCCCGCGCTAAGCAGATGAAGAAGTAACCTGCCGACCTAAGTAGTGCCGGCGGTTGATACCGCAACCGCCGCGATAATCGCCGTCGTCTCCTGCAAAATGGTTTTTACCGCAGAGGCGGCGGCATCGTCGTATTCCACCTGTTGTTTTAATTCTTTGATGCGGTTGCGCATCTCCCGGCGTTTCATTTCGGGCGCATCCTCCTTGAGCAGGGGATAGGCCCCATTAATTTCGCGGAGAATATCCAAGATAATCACGTCCTTGGCGCTTGGGTTTTGGGTGCCGTCAAGTACCGCCGCGAGCCTCTCGCGCACTTCATTTTCTAGCGCCGTGTCCGTCATGATGTAGCGGTCGCCGCCCAGCTGCCACCATGCGGAATCCTCAATTTCCAATTGGCCGCGGTCCTGAAAATCCTGGGCAATCTTCTCGCGCGGGGAGAACCACCGCGCCTGCAGCAGAGTCTTGACCGAGCTGGTCCGGTGCTCGTGCAGGCTATCCCACGCCCAGGCAAGCACCGGGTGTTCCGGCTTTTTATCCGTGGCGTGCACCTTATTCTTCGGCGCAATATATACCGCCTCCTGCAGGAGCAAATCGGTGAAAAGGCCGGCGCGCAGGGCGGTCTCATTATTGGACAGTACTTCCTTTTTACCGTTGTCCTTTGTAAGCAGGAGGAACATTTCTTGGCAGATAAGCATGGTGGGGCGATCCCTTCAACAGTGATTTTGTCCGAGTTTAGCGCGCAGAATCTTCGTGTGGCGGGAAGAAGGTATTAAAGTAGTCCGCGATGAAAAATAGTCTTAAGGCCCGTGCACTGGCTGCCACTGCCGCCATCGGCCTCGCGTTTGTCAGCGGGTGTTCGGCCAATCCTGGCCCACCACCGGTGGTAGAAGACTCGGACGAACAGGAATCTACCGCCCAGGAAACGGAATCCTCCACGACCACGACGGATAACGAGCCGCCGCGCGCGGAGGAAGGAAAGTCGCGGCCTACCATTTCCATCGGCGTCGATCCCCTGCGCGCCGGCCTTAACCCACACCTGGTGGCCAATAACTCTGAGCTCGTGGATCAAATCGCCGAGCTTGTTTTGCCGTCGACGTTCCACTGGGGGCGCATGGATTCAGACGTCTTAGAATCCGCCGCGGAGGTCACCGCGCCGGAGGGCGTGGCCCAGCGGGTGCGCTACGTCATTGCCACTCCCGCGCAGTGGTCCGATGGCACCCCGATTTCCGGGGCGGATTTCAACTACCTGTGGAAGAAGATGACCACTACTGCTGGGGTCAAGGACCCGGCGGGCTACCGCGCGATTTCCGCGGTGACCACCTCCGATGGCGGGCGCGTGGTCACGGTGGATTTTGCAGAGCGGGTTAAAGATTGGAAGCAGCTATTCAACCAGCTCTTGCCCTCGCACCTGCTGCAGAATTCCGATTTCGATTCGGCGCTGGCCAATGACATCCCCGCCTCCGCCGGTCGCTTCTCGGTCGATAGCGTGGACCGCAGCCGCGGGGTCATCACCCTCAACCGCAATGACCGCTTCTGGGGTGCCGATCCCGCCCACATCGACGTCGTCCAGCTGCGCGAGGTGCGCGATAGCACCCAGGCGCTCAATATGCTGCGCTCCGGCCAGATTGGCTTCGCGGACTTCACCCCGGATCAAACCTCGCAGGAAGCGCTCGGCTTGCTGGGGCACGTGAGCGACAAGACGGTTACCCGGCCGCGCCAGCTGCGCTTGCACATGTCCACCGAGCAGGGTGCCCTGGAGGACGCCGCCGCGCGACGCGGTCTGGCCTCGCTTATCGATACCGGGCAGGTCGCCCGTCTCGCCACCGGCCGCGCCTCCAACCTGAAGGCCGGGCATAACCCGGTCTCCGGCGAGGCGAACCTGACGGCCCTGCGCGAGCGCGCCAGCAAGAAGCCCATCCGCTTCGCCGTCGATCCGACCAGCCCCACGGCTTTGGCTGCGGCGAATACGCTTTACGATATCCTCGAGGCCCACGGCATCCCTGCCGAGGTCACCACCGATAGGCTCACCACCATTACCTCTAAGCTGCTGCCGGAAGCCAAGGTGGATGCGGTCGTGACCTGGGAGGATATCACCTTAACCTCGCTGTCGGCCGCGAACATCTTCAATTGCGCCGAAGACGAACCGCTCGCAGGCGATCTCTCCGGGTTCTGCCCCGACAACGCCGCCGCAACGCGCATGGACATCCTTTCTGGAAAGATAAGCCCTTCGACCGCGCTGGGGCGAATCCGCGAGATCAACGCCCAGGACGTGTTATACGTCCCGCTCTTAGATGAAACGCGTGTGCACGCGCTGGGGGAGGGTATTGTAGGCCCCGGCCAAAGTATTGATGATTGGGATAAAGGTCTGGTCACCGCGCCGGTTTGGAGGATAGATGAGGACTAAGGACTTGGTGGGCTACCGCGTTGTAGCGGTACACGCACACCCCGATGATGAAACGCTTTTTACCGGCGGCACCCTTGCCACCCTGGCCGCGCGCGGGGCACAGGTCACGGTCATCACCCTTACCCTTGGCGAGGACGGCGAGGTCATCGGCGCGCCCTATCAAGGTCTTGCCGAGCACCATCAGCTCGGCGGCTTCCGCGCCCGCGAATTGGCCTGCGCCCTCACTGCCTTAGGCGTAGAGGGCATGCAGCTGGGTGGATTCGGCCACTTCCACGATTCTGGCATGGTGGGATCTCCCTCTCACGACAACCCCCGCGCGCTGGTCAATCGCCTGGATGAGGCGGCAGATTTGCTCCGCGCGGAATTAGAGGTGCTCCAGCCGCACGCCATCTTGACCTATGGGCCGGATGGCGGCTATAACCACCCGGACCACGTGGCGGTGCATAGGGTGGTGGAAAAGGCGGCATCGGCAAGCACGCGCATTTGGTGGGCGATCTTTGACCGCGCCGCCAATTACGCCGGCCTGGACACGCTCGACGCGCCCGCGGGCTGGCGCAAACCCGATGCCGCGTACCTGGATAATTTCACCACCGCCGGCGCGGATCTAGCCTTCGCGCTTGACGATGCCGCCCTGCACGCCAAACGCGCCGCCATGCGCGCCCACGCCACCCAAATCTGGCTGGCCGATGGCACCACCACCGCCACCAACCCCGAGGCCGCCGTGGCCGCCGTCCACGACCCCGCCGCGGTGCCAGGGGCCTACTGCCTGTCCAATAGATTGCTCATGCCGTTGCTGCGTGCCGAATACTTCCAACTCGGCAGGGGCGAGCCCACACGCGACCTCCTAGGGGATCTGTAATGCGCACTGATTTTAGCCGCGGCGAGCAGGTTACCGGGCTTATCTGGCTCTCCCTCGGCGCCCTGCTATCGCTATTTCTGGAGGTCATTTACCTCACCGCCCGGATTCCGCTGGCTGATGGCGCGAGCATCGCGTTTCCCATCACCATCCTCATCGCTGCCGCATTCAATGTGGTGTTAACCCGCACCGCGCGGCTGTGGAGTGATAGTACTTACATCGCAGCCATCCCGCTCATCGTCTGGGGCCTGGGCTTTTTCGGGCTTATGCTGCTGGTTCCGATTACTGGCGATGTCATAGTGGGCAATAATATTCTCAGCTTGCTCCTGCTTTTGGCTGGGATTGGCGGCGGCGTTTGGCCTTTCCTAAAGCAGAAGTGACATACTATATTTCATCCCCCAACCCCATGAAATCAGGAAGATTCAAGGATTCTCCATGACTTATACAATCGCTCAACCTTGCGTTGATGTAATGGACCGCGGCTGTGTTGAGGAATGCCCCGTCGATTGCATCTACGAAGGCAAGCGCATGCTCTACATCCACCCAGATGAGTGCGTGGATTGCGGCGCCTGCGAGCCCGCATGCCCGGTAGAAGCCATCTTCTACGAGGACGACGTTCCCGATGAGTGGATCGATTACAACGATGCCAACGCAGCATTCTTCGATGACTTGGGCTCACCCGGTGGAGCGGCAGCCCTTGGCCCGCAAGATTTCGATGCGTCAATGGTAGCCGCGCTGCCCCCACAGAATCAGGATTAATTCATGGCCCGCACACCGCTAGGACAATCGCTTCCGGATTTCCCCTGGAACTCGCTGGCTGGCGCCAAGAAGAAGGCCCAGGCGCACCCAGATGGAATCGTTGACCTTTCGGTGGGCAACCCCGTAGATCCGGTCGCCCCCGGCGTGCAGCTGGCGCTGTCCTCTGCCGCCGAGGCCCCCGGCTACCCGCAAACGCAGGGCACTTCCGAGCTGCGCGAAGCCATCGCCTCAGCCCTCCGCCGCCGCTACCACATGGACGTGGACCGCGTCCTGCCCGTGGTGGGCACGAAGGAGGCCATCGCGTGGCTGCCCACCCTGTTGGGCATGCGCGGCGAGACCGTCGCCTTCCCCTCGGTGGCCTATCCCACCTACGAGGTCGGCGCCCTCCTCGCTGGGGCCACCCCACTGCGCGCCGACGACGACTTCCAGGACGCCTCTCTTGTATTCATCAACTCCCCGTCCAACCCCACCGGCCGCGTCGCTGGGGTAGAGGAGCTGCGCCGCATCGTGGCCTGGGCCCGCTCGACGGGCGCCATCATCGCCTCCGACGAGTGCTATATGGGCTTGGGCTGGAACGACGACAACCCGCCGGTATCCATCCTGGATCCCCGCGTGACCGACGGCGATAATACCGGGCTTATCGCCATGCATTCGCTGTCTAAGTCCGCGAATATGGCCTCCTACCGCGCCGGATTCTTCGCCGGCGATAATGACCTCATCGCGGAGCTCCTAGAGCTGCGCAAGCACGCCGGCCTCATCGTGCCAGGCCCGATTCAGGCGGCGATGGTTGCCGCGCTTGACGATGACCCCACCGAAGCCCTCCAACGCCAGCGCTACGCCGCGCGCCGTGCCGAATTGATGCAGGCGCTTATCAAGGCGGGCTTTACCATTGACCACTCGGACGCCGGCCTGTACCTCTGGGCCACCCGCGGCGAAGACTGCCGCGAGACCATCGACTGGTTGGCTTCGCTCGGCATCCTCGCTGCCCCCGGTGATTTCTACGGTCCCTCGGGCGCACAGCACGTGCGCATTGGCTTAAACGGCACCGATGAGCGGGTGCGCGCCGCCGTCGAACGCCTCGCCAGTGCCTAACTCACCTCGCGCGTTTCGCCCGCCTGCGCGGGAGGGGATTTCTCCCCGCAAGGTGGTCTTGCGCGATCACGTTCCTTTAGAAGGCGAGTACTGGGCCGCTCGCGCTGGCGACTCGCCTTTTCCGGAGGGCACCCTTCTTCCCGCGGGTACGGTTCTTTCGCGCCCCATCCCCGTGTGGTATCACCCCTTCGTCCCGCCGGAGGATCCGATCCCCTTTGGCTACACCGTCGTCCACGCGGATGAAGACATCATGGTTGCCGATAAACCGCACTTTCTTCCCACCACCACGAATGGCCGCTTGCAGCGTGAAACCCTGCAAACCCGCCTGCGCGTGGACTTCGGCGAAGACGAAATCGTGCCGCTTCACCGCCTCGACCGCCTGACCGCCGGTCTCGTCATCTGCTCGCGCAATCCTGCGACCCGCGCGGACTACCAGCGCATCTTCCTGGAGGGGAGGGCGGTGAAGAGGTATAGGGGCATCGTCAAGCAGCCGCTTTTCTGCGATGAGGAAATCAGGCTGCCGATGCACAAGCCGCGGGGCAGCAGGCAGGTGCTCGTGGCTGATAATGGCACGCCGACTTCGACGTATGTGCGCGCTGCGGGGCGGGAGGTGACCATGTGGCCGCGGACCGGGCATACGCACCAGCTGCGGGTGCTGCTGAACCACCTTGGGAGCCCGCTCATTGGCGATGACATCTATCCCACGCCGCGTCCGCTCGACCTCTACGATTTCTCGCGGCCGCTTTCCTTGCTGCACGAAACTATATCTTTTATAGATCCTTTATCACATTCGGAGCGTCAGTTTTTCAGTTCGCGGGGCTTAGGAACTACAATCAGGTAATTACTAACTTCCGGCAAGAAAGGCGGCCCATGGCAGACCTCAGCGTTGCGCGCTTTGCGTCCAATTTTGGGCAATTCCTTAAGTTCGGTCTTGTCGGCGGCTCGGGTACCGCGGTTAACCTCTTCGTGTATTTCCTCGCGCAGAAACTCTTTGGCGCGGCGGATATCTTTGCCGAGGATCCCTTCATGAACCTCTTCGGCTCTGCATTCCACATCCGCTGGTACCACGTCTTTGCCACCATCTCCTTCCTCGTGGCCAATACCTGGAACTACCAGCTCAACCGCATGTGGACCTTCCGGACCGTGTCCAAAGTGTCCTGGATTCGCGGTTTCTTCCCGTTCCTTTTGGCGGGAATCGGGGCGTTTATCGTCAGCCAGGTCATCCTGACGCTGCTCATGAACCCCAACTCGCCCGTGGGTCTGCCCAGCGATGTCTTCGATAACTCCACCGGATTGCGCACCAAGTCCTATTGGGCGCAGGCCATTTCCATCGTGGTGGCGATGCCCATCAACTTCATCATCAACAAGCTCTGGACGTTCCGCTCCAAGCCCAATAAGCCCGTCGTCGTCGACGAGGTCGCGCCGGTTTAACTACCCGCCCTTCGCCGCCGGCCACGGCCCTGCCCTTCCCAACCAGGTAGCCCTAGGCCGCCCCACCACCCTTGCAGCCTCGCCGTCCGCACGGCCCCAGCCGCCCCAGCCGCCCTTCGCGCTCACCAGCGTGGGCTGCTGGGGTCTTTTTATGCCGCCGGTGAGCGGCAAGGGCGGGGAGGGGCATCGCCAAGCAAGTGTATATGCGACACCCATCCCTTCGCGCTCACGCTGGGGTAGTTTTCATCGACGCCATGCCTGCTCGGTGAGCGGCACGGGAGGCCTCGCCCTTCGCGCTCACCGACAACAGTTGCCGGCGGTGAAACCTACTCCCTGTGAGCGGCAAGGGCGGGAAGGCCGGGCGCCGCTGACGCTAGCCCCTTCGCGCTCACGGGGCGTAGCAAACGGAAACCACCCGCTGTCCGCGGTGAGCGCGAAGGGCGGGTGGTGGAGTGCGTGATGGCGGTGGGAGTGAGCATTAGTCCTCGAGCTCGGCGTCGAGGCGGGACTGGTCGCGGCGGTTTTGCTTCCGTCGGAGTGCGGGCGAGATGAGGACGGACGTGATGGCACCTACGGTGGCGCCGATGAGGTAGGGGGCGGCGGCATCGGAAAGCGCGTAGGCGTGGTAGGCGATGCCGGCGAAGCAGAGGAACATCGGGATGAGGTAGAGGGCGGTCAAAGTCCAGTTGGAGCGGCCGGTGGGGGTGGCGATGTGCCTGCGCATCCAGGCGGCGCTGAGGGACGTGCCGGCGATGGAGGGGACGATGGCGAGGAGGGCGAGGAGGCTGAGGCGGCCGGGGAGGGACCAGGCGAGGATGGCGGCGACGATGAGCTCGAGGAAGGTGATTGGGGTGAGGGTGATGGCGGAGGCCTTGGTGAGGATGTCCCGCTCGAACTCGTCGGTGGAGGCGCGCTCGATGTGGTTGAGGGATATGTTGGCGATGGCGTTAATCATGTTGTTCAGCTCCAAAGATTTCTTCGACTGTTTTGTCTAGTTCGTGGCAGATGTCCAATGCGAGGTGCACGGACGGGGAGTAGTTGCCGCGCTCGATATTTGCGATAGTTTGCCGGGAGACGCTGACGCGCTCTGCTAGTTCGCCTTGCGACCATTCGCGCCAGCGCCGCCACTTGCGGACCATGTTGGGTTGTCCGGCCACATCATCACCTCTCTTGTCGTGTTTACATGACCTAATGTAAAGCAAACCTGACATTATGGCAAGGGTTATACGCATAGATGCCAGCGCCAATATGGCTGGGTGGCGGACATAGGAAGCTGTGGCTTGCGGCCTTTGAGCAGGTCACGGGTGGCTTTGATAAGCAGGATGACTTGGTCAAGGTGGTGCGTGACGTCATCGGCAGTAAAGCGCAGGACCGCGTACCCGTGTGCGGTTGCGGCGTTCTGTTTGGAACGGTCGGCCTGGAACGCGATGCTGTGGCTGTGGTAGGTCCAGCCGTCGATTTCCACGATGAGCTTGCCCATCAATAGGTCGAACCGGTACCCACACACCAGGGCGTTGTGAACAGGGAAAATGCCTTCTGCGCGCAGCGCGCGGCTGACTTTCCGCTCCGGCGGGCTATCCGCGCCGATGGCGGAGCGCCGAATCGTCTCCTTCAACGCACGCGGTGTCCGGCCCATTCGTTTGCGGTCCCGCTCCAGCCGGCCGGGCCCCTTTTCACCGCGGTAAAACTCTTCCAGCAGCGGGCCACAGGCCCTAGCAATCTTGCGAGCAGCCCACAGAACCTGCACCACCGGCAGCCCTTTGACCAGGCTCGTTGCCTTGAGGCGAGAATGCGAAACCCGGAAATTCTTACCCCGCAGCGTGCGCGGGCCCTCCGCCTCCAGCGGAAACGTCAGCGGCCGGTCGAGGTGAATTTCTTGCGCGGTCTTCCCCGTAAAATGAATGCGGCTCAGCCCATGCATCAGGGCCTTCGCCACCGCCAGCGGCGACCACTCGTCGGTATAAATTCCCCGGTGCACGCGGTGCAGCTTGCCCGCGCGCACCCGCCGCCGAATCGCGTCCTTGCCTAGTCCCTGCTCGCGCAACTGCGCGGTTGTCCATGCCCCCATGGCTTCAACTTAAAAAGGGGCCGCCTCCCCGTCCATACGGATTTCGCTAGCCTGTGGATAACCGTCCCATTTTGCGTTCCCGCGCGCTATTCTCGCCGCTGCCCTGTGGATAACTTCCCCGCAACCCTCCCTTCGCGCTCACCGCCCCCGCTTTCCGATGCCCATTTTTGGTTTCTGTGAGCGCGGAGGACGGGCCCACACCCCGTCGCGCTCACCGAGAGGTGAAAACGGAACACCCCGCCCTGCGCTGGTGAGCGCGAGGGGCGGGGCGGATGTGAACGGTGGAGGTAGATGCGAGGCGGTGTAGGGCGCCAAGGGTGGGGCTGGAGGCAAAGCTAGGTCAGAGGGAGCGTGGAGGTCGGGTCGATGCCGCGAGCCTTGGAATTGAGCACACCCGCGATGGCGAGCACCGCGAACATGGCGGCAGCGGAGAGGAGTTGGGTGCGGGCGGTGGCATCGGTAAGCATGAGCACCGCGATGGCCGCGAAGAGGCCGAGGGCGAACCAGGTGAGATAGGGGAAGGCCCACATGCGGATGGGGAGGGGATGCAGGGCCTCGAGTTGGCGGCGCAGGCGCAGCTGGCTGACGGCAATGAAGACCCAGACGATGAGTAGGGAGGCGCCGGCGGCGTTGAGCATGAAGGTGAGCAACCAGCCGGTATCGGCGTAGTTGAGGACGACCATGAGCGCGGACAGTGCGACGGACAAGGCGATGGCGGTGGTGGGCACGCCGTCGGTATTGGTGGCGGCGAAGATGCGCGGGGCCTCGCCGCGGGAGGCGAGTGAGTGCATCATGCGGGAGGAGGCGAAGATTTGCGCGTTGAAGGCGGATAGCAGCGCGAGGACGATGATGACCTCCATGATGCCGGCGGCGCCGGGGATGCCGGCGCGGTCGAGGACCATGGTAAACGGCGATTCGGCGGCGGTGGAGGCGGCGTCCAGGCTGGAATAGGGAAGCAGGAACGTAATGACGAGGACGGAGCCCAGGTAGAACACGGAGATGCGCAGGATGGTGGAGCGCACGGCGTTGACCAGGGATTTCTCGGGATCCTCGGATTCGGCGGAGGCGATGGCGACGACCTCGATGCCGCCGAAGGCGAAGGCTACGGCGAGCAGGCCGGCGGCGACGCCGCCGAGGCCGTTGGGCATGAAGCCATCGGCAAGGAAGACGGATGTGCCCACGAAGGTGTGGCCGGGCAGGAGGCCGAAGATGAGGAGGACGCCGATGATGAGGAAGGCGATGATCACGACGACCTTGATGAGCGCGAACCAGTACTCGAACTCGCCGAAGGTGCGCACGCGCAGCAAGTTGACGAGGCCGAAGACGGCGACGCAGATGGCGGCGGGGATCCAGGGCGGGACGTCGAACCACGAGCCGATGAAGCCTGCGGCGCCGGTGATTTCGGCGCCAAGGACGGCGACGGTGGCACACCAGTAGATCCACCCTTGGGTAAAGCCCGCCCAGCGGCCGATGCCGTGCTCGGCGTATTCGGAAAAGGAGCCGGAGGCAGGGATGACCGTTCCCATCTCTCCGAGCATTTGCATCACGAGGATGGCGAGGAAGCCGGCGATCGCGTAGGCGATGATCACCGCTGGGCCGGCGGCGGAAATGCCGACGCCCGTGCCGAGGAAGAGACCGGCGCCAATGGTGGAGCCAAGCCCCATCATGGTCAGGTGGCGGACCTTCAGGCCAGAACCAAGGGTAGAAGAGTTATCAGACACTTCTCCATGGTATTTCTCGGCCGCAGGGCACCGGAATTGGGGTGGCGTTAATTCTTGTGGAGGTCCTCGTTCAGCGCGACGGCCTCGGCATTCCACTCCACGGCCTCGACGGCACCGGAGACGGAATTGCGGCGCAGCAGCAGGCCGGAGGCGCCGGAGAGCTGGGAGCCCTTGACGGCCTCGCCATTGCCGACGCCCAGGGCCTCGGCCACCTTGCCAAAGACGGCGACCTTGGTGCCGGCGGTGACGTAGAGGCCGGCTTCGACAACGGCGTCATCGCCAAGCGAAATGCCGATGCCCGAGTTAGCGCCGAGTAGGCAGCGCTCGCCGATGGAAATAACTTCCTTGCCGCCGCCGGACAGGGTGCCCATGATGGAGGCGCCGCCGCCGATATCGGAGCCATCGCCCACGACGACGCCCGCGGAAATGCGGCCTTCCACCATGGAAGCGCCCAGGGTACCGGCGTTGAAGTTGACGAAGCCCTCGTGCATGACCGTGGTGCCCTCTGCCAGGTGGGCGCCCAAGCGGACGCGGTCGGCGTCACCGATGCGCACGCCGGAGGGGACAACGTAGTCCACCATGCGGGGGAACTTGTCCACGGAGTAGACCACGACGGGGCCGCGGGAGGCGAGGCGGCCGCGCACCATCTGGAAATCGGAGACGGCGCAGGGGCCGTAGTTGGTCCAGACCACGTTATTGAGGTGGCGGAAGATGCCGTCCATGTTGAGGCCATGCGGCTTTACCTCGCGGTGGGAGAGCAGGTGGAGGCGTAGGTAGGCGTCGTAAGTATCGGTGGGGGCCTCGTCGAGGTCAGCGATGGAGGTTTCCACCGCCACGCGGGCCACGCCACGTTCTTCATCGGGGCCGACGAGGGCGGAGAACTGCTGCGGAGTCTCCTCCAAACGCGTCGTGCCGGTGGTCTCTACTTGCTTATCGGTATGAACTGCTGGGAACCAAACGTCCAAGACGGTGCCGTCGTGGGTAATGGTTGCCAGGCCACGTGCGGATGCAGAAGTCATGGTGGCTAGCTTAGCAATTACTGCCGTACTTGCTCGCGCTTGCCCGCGGGAACCACGAAGGACAAGGCAACGAGCGCGGCAAAGAGGATGATGACGGCGATGACTTGGTTGCGGGCGGAGGGATCAAAGAGCATGAAGATGGTCAGCGCGGCCAGCGCGGCGGCGGTTGCCCAAGGCAACCAGGGGTAGGCGGGGACGCGGATCTCGGTAAGCTCGCCATTCGCCTTGAGCTGCGGGTGCAGCTTGATGTAGGAAGCGACGATGAAGGCCCAGACCACCAAGAGGCAGCCGCCGACGGCGTTGAAGAGGAAGGCCAGCAGTCCCGGCGGGTTCCAGAACTGCAGGCCCACCGAGGCGAAGGCGAAGATCATGGACAAGATGACGGCGTTGATGGGGGAGCCGGAGTGGTTGGTCTTGAGGAAGAACTTGGGCGCGCAGTGGTCCTTGGCCATGTCGAAGACCAGGCGCGAGGTGGCGTAGATCTGCGCGTTGAAGGCGGATAGGAGGGCCAGAGCGATGATGGCCTCCATGAAGCCGGCTGCGAATGGAATCTTGGCGGCCTCGAGCACCAGGGTAAACGGCGAATCGGCGGCGGCATCGGCGTCTTGGATCTGGCTAAACGGCAAGGCCATGGTGATGACCACGATGGAGCCGATGTAGAAGATCATGATGCGCACGATGATGGCGCGCACTGCAGTTGCCACGTTGCGGGCTGGATCCTCGGACTCGGCGGCGGCGATGGTCACCAGCTCGATTCCACCGAAGGCGAAGGCCACGGCCAGCAGGCCCGCGGCGAAGCCGGGCATGCCATTGGGTAGGAAGTTATCGGTGAAGTTGGTTCCAGCGCGGGAGAGATCCATGCCGGGCAGGATGCCCAGTGCCATGAGGATGCCGATGACGAGGAAGGCGATGATGACGGCGACCTTGATGATGGCGAACCAGAACTCGAATTCACCGAAGCCCCGCACGGCGGCTAAGTTCACCACGGCAAAGAAGGCCACCGCGATGAGCGCGGGAATCCACGGGGCAATATCGAACCAGCTGCCGATGATCGCGGCGGCGCCGGTGATTTCGGCACCCATGACCATGATGAGCATGAACCAGTAGATCCAGCCCATCGTAAAGCGCGCCCAGTGGCCGAAGGCCTGGCCGGCATAGGTGGAAAAAGAACCCAGGGAAGGGCGGGCCGCGGCGATTTCCCCGAGCATCCACATGATGAGCGCGATGAGGACGCCGGCGACGGCATAAGAAATGAGCACCGAGGTGCCGGAGATTTGGATTCCCAATCCGACGCCCAAGAAGAGACCGGCACCCACCGCGGAGCCAAGGCCCATCATGGTGAGGTGTCGCGATTTCAATTGTGTGGCTTCGGCCATAATTACCACCTTGTGAGAGGTTATTTTTTACAGTGAAGTGAACATTACACAATGCAACGGACCCAGCGGGGCGCTACCATGGCGGCTTGTGACTTTAGATCTATATGCCGACCCCATTGAAGTGACCAAGGCGCTCGTCGATATCCCGAGCCCCTCCCACCACGAGGAGGCCATCGCGGATGCGGTGGAAGAAGCCCTGCGTAGTCTAGACGTGGAGGTCGCCCGCTTTGGCAATACCGTGTGTGCGCGCACGAACCGCGGGATGGATTCTCGCGTGGTTCTTGCAGGCCACATCGATACCGTTCCATTGGCAGATAACGTACCGCATCGCATGGACACCGCCGAAGATGGCGCCGAGATCATGTTCGGCTGCGGCACTGTGGACATGAAATCCGGCATGGCGGTCTACCTCAACGCCTTTGCTCACCTGCATGAATCGGAAGAGCTCCAGCACGATCTGACTGTCATTGCCTATGAGGGCGAAGAGGTATCCACTGAATTTAATGGGCTGGGCCACTTGCAAAAGGACCACCCGGAGTGGTTGCAGGGCGATTTCGCGCTCCTGGGCGAGCCCTCCGGCGCCATGGTCGAGGCCGGCTGCCAGGGCACGATTCGCCTGCGCGTGACGGCACATGGCACCCGCGCGCACTCGGCCCGCGCTTGGCTCGGCTCCAACGCCGCGCACAAGCTCGCCCCCGTCATGACTCGCATTGCGGACTACGAGCCGCGCGAGGTCACCATCGATGGCTGTACCTACCGCGAGGGCCTGAACATCGTCCACCTGGAGGCCGGCGTGGCCACCAATACCTTGCCGGACGAGGCCTGGATGTTCGTCAACTTCCGCTTCGCCCCGGACCGCAGTACGGAGGAGGCGCTGGAGTACATGAAGGGGGTCATCGGCAAGCATGAGGACGTCACCATAGAGATCGATGACATCGCCGGTGCCGCCCTGCCAGGCTTGGGGCAGCCTGCGGCACGCGCGCTTGTCGATGCCGTCGGTGGCAACGTCCGCGCCAAGTTCGGCTGGACCGATGTCTCGCGCTTTGCTGAGATGGGCATTCCGGCCGTGAATTTCGGTGCCGGTGACCCGGGCTTTGCGCATAAGAAGGACGAGCAGGTGCCCACGGCGCAAATCACTGAAGTTTCTACCGCTCTGTTTAATTACTTGAAGGGATAAAAATGACCCCTGACCACATGCGTACCCTGCGCGGCCCGCTCTTGCTGCGCAGCGAGGGAGAACAAGGCTCCACCTTTGACCAGCGCCTGCTGGAATCCGGCGCGGACCACGAATGGCAGCATGCCGATCCGTGGCGCGTGCTGCGCATCCAAGGTGAATTCGTCGCCGGCTTCGATGCGCTGGCCAAGCTGCCCAAGGCAGTGACGGTCTTTGGTTCCGCGCGCACCAAGCCTGAGGATGCGAGCTATCAGATGGCCGAAGAACTCGGCCGCAAGCTCGCCGAGTGTGCCTACGCCGTCATCACCGGCGGCGGCCCCGGCATCATGGAGGCGGCGAATAAGGGCGCGCACGAGGGCGATGGTCTCTCGGTGGGACTCGGCATCGAATTGCCCCACGAGCAGGGTCTTAACGAATATGTGGACCTTGGCCTGAACTTCCGCTACTTCTTTGCCCGCAAGACCATGTTTTTGAAGTACTCCCAGGCCTTCGTCTGCCTGCCCGGCGGCATGGGCACCATGGATGAATTCTTCGAGGTTCTCTGCATGGTTCAGACTGGCAAGGTCACCAACTATCCCATCGTGCTCATGGGTACCGAGTACTGGTCTGGCCTGCTGGAATGGATAAAAAATACCCTCGCCGAAGGCGGGTATATCAACGAAGACGACCAAGAGCTTTTCCTGCTTACCGATGACCCCGATGAGGCCGTCGCCCACATCATCGAGCGCCACAAGGTCATGAGCGATAAGCGCATTAGGGAGCCGCGTTGAGCCTCGCGCGCGTGATGGCGATAGTCAATCGCACCCCAGACTCCTTTTATGACAAGGGGGCCACCTTTGACATGGACCCCGCCCTCCAGCGCTGCGATGAGGCCATTGCGGCGGGAGCCTCCATCATCGATATTGGCGGGGTTAAGGCCGGGCCGGGCGAGGAAGTGGATAGCGCGGAAGAAATCGACCGCGTCGTGCCCACCATCGCCCGCGTGCATGAGCGGCATCCGGAGGTACTCATTTCCGTAGATACCTGGCGCGGTGAGGTGGCCGAGGCCGCTATCGCTGCCGGGGCGGGGCTGGTCAATGACACCTGGGCCGGCTGGGATCCGCAGCTTATCGAGGTCGCCGGCCACCACCGCGTGGGCTACGTGTGCTCGCATACCGGCGGGATTACCCCGCGCACCCGCCCGTACCGCGTGCACTTTGATGACGTTGTCGCCGACGTCATCGCAGAGACCACCGCCCTGGCGGAAAAGGCCGCGGGGCTCGGCTGCCCGGAAGAGCTCACCTTCATCGATCCCACGCACGACTTTGGTAAAAACACCTATCACGGCCTTGAACTCTTGCGGCGTATCGACGAGATCGTCGCTACCGGCTGGCCCGTGCTCATGGCGCTTTCCAATAAGGACTTCGTGGGCGAGACCCTCGCGCGCGGGGTAGGAGACCGCGTTGCCGGAACGCTCGCCGCCACCGCCTGGGCCGCAGCGCACGGGGTGGCCGCCTTCCGCGTCCACGAGGTTGCTGAGACCGTCGACGTCATCCGCATGACCGCCGCCATCCAGGGCACGGCCGCTCCCCTTGACACCACGCGCGGGCTCGCATGAGCGTTTCCGTCATCATCCCGGCGCTCAATGAGGAATCCACCGTGGCCGGCGTTATCCGCGCCTGCCTTGCCGATGACCCACTCGAAGTGCTCGTCATCGACGCCGACTCCACCGACGAGACCGCCGCAGTGGCGCGCGCCGCCCGTGCCGATGTGCGCAATTGGCGCGATATCCTACCCGAACCGCCGCGCCCCGGCAAGGGCGAATCCCTCTGGCGCGGGGTCGCCGCCGCGCGCGGGGACATCGTCGTATTCATCGACGCCGACCTAGAATCCGCCGCGCCCGGCATGGTCACAGCGCTCGCGGCACCCTTTGCGGATCCGGGTGTGAACATGGTCAAGGCGCGCTATCGCCGCAGCCTCAACGGCCAACCCACCGGTGGCGGACGCGTGACCGAACTCACCGCAAAGCCGCTCATCCGACAGCTCTTCCCAGAGCTTGCCCACATTGACCAACCCTTGGGCGGCGAGTACGCGATCCGGCGCACGGCCGCGCTAGAGGTGCCCTTCGTGGAAGGTTATGGGGTGGAAGCGGGGCTGCTGGTGGACATCGGCAAGCGCGGCGGGCTGACACAAGTCGACCTAGGCACTCGAGTCCACCGCAACCGGCCGCTTCATGAGCTCGCGCCGATGGCGGATATCGTGGCACGCACGCTGCTTTCGCGCGCTGGGGTGGGAGCGCCGATTGCTCAGCGCCCGCCGCTGCTGGGTAGGATTTAGGCCATGCTGTCCTGGATTGTGCTCATCGTGGTGCTCATTGCGTTCATTGTGATCGGAACGTGGCTGTGGGGTTCGATTTTTGGGCCCGGGACCGTGATGGACCCGCCCGATGAGCCGCAGAAGGTACTGGAAAATAACCGCGTCGCCGCAGCTCAAGGCCGTTTTGAGGATGTGCAATTCGAGGTCGTCCCGCGCGGGTACCGCCAGGATCAGGTTGATGATCTGCTCGCGCAGCTGGAGCAGGAATTGGAGGCCGCGCGGAAAAGCGGGCAAAAAGGGACTAAGCTGGAAAGAAACGAAGAAAGTTAAGGAGCCCTACTATGGCAGCAATGAAGCCACGTACCACTGGCGGCGAAATGGAAGCGGTGGTGGAATCCCGCAAGATCGTCATGCGCATCCCATCTGACGGCGGCGGGCGCATCGTTATCGAGCTGAACAAAGAAGAGGCCGCGGAGCTCGGTTCTTTGTTAACCGAGGTTTCTCGCTAGTCTGGATACATGCTTTCTCATATCGTCGACATTCTGGCCGATCCATCCGACGGCACGGCGCTTTCCGGCGCCGATGATTTTTCCCGCCTCGTTTCGGAGTCTGGCCATTCCTTTGATGTGGCCAAGCAAGGGTATGTGACCTTAGCGGCCGGTGCTGGCCTCAAGCACAAGGGCGATGACATGGATATGGTCAACGCCCGCGAAGCGTACCTAGCCACCGGCCATTTCGCGCCCTTCGTCGAGTCTGTGACCGGCGCGGTGCAAGACGCGCTCGATGCGAGCTCGCTGTCTGCCTCTACGCCCGCCTCGCTCCTCGAGGTCGGCGCCGGAACCGGCTACTATCTGGCCCACACGCTTGACTCCATCGACGGCGCGCGCGGCGTCGGCCTCGATATTTCTCCGCACGCGGCCAAGCACCTGGCCAAGTGCCACCCACGCGTGGGCGCCGTGGTTGCCGATGTCTGGCAGCAACTTCCCATCCGCGATGAATCCATCGACGCCATTTCCGTGGTCTTCGCCCCGCGCAACCCATCCGAATTCCAGCGCGTCCTCGCCCCCGGCGGCCAGGTCATCGTCCTGACCCCGGGCGCCGGGCACCTCGATGAGCTGCGCGAACCCCTCGGCATCCTCGGTGTGGAAGAGGGCAAGGTCGAGCGCATGTATGAGCAGGCGGAAGGCTACCTCGAGCAAGCGGCCGACCCCGTCGATATTTCCTTCCCCATTCACCTGGATAAAGCGGCCATCGCCGCACAGGTAGGAATGAGCCCGTCCGCCCGGCACATCAGCGCCGACGAGCTCGCCGAGCGCATGGCCGCCCTTCCACCCACGCTGACGGTCACCGCCCGCGCCCGCCTAGACCGCCTCCGCGCGGTTTCTTAATCGCAGGTCTGCCTCGCGGCAACCTGTACCGCCCTTCGCGCTCACCAGGAGCGCGCGGGGCGGTTCTTTTTCGCTTCCGGTGAGCGCGAAGGGCGGGTGTGGAATCGGCCAGTCACCGTACCCTCCCTTGGCGATCACGAGGAGCTGCTTGCCGATGCCCCTCCACCTTGCCCGTGAGCGCGAAAGGCTGGTGGCATCGTCAGGGCGGTGGCTGACGGAAAACGAGGATGCAGAATGCGGCTAAGGACGGCATCATTTGACCCGTGCGGTCGGTCCTGGGGCCAGATGGAAGGAATACCCGCCCTTCGCGCTCACGGCAAGCACATTCTGATGGCCGGAGTCGCTCGTCGGTGAGCGCGAAGGGCGGGGGTGGAATAGGCCAGTCACCGTACCCTCCCTTGGCGATCACGAGGAGCTGCTTGCCGATGCCCCTCCACCTTGCCCGTGAGCGCGAAGGGCGGGTGGCGAGGGTCGGGGGCAGAAAGGCGGGTGGCGACAGGCGGGGCAGAAAGGCGGGGCCGAGAGGCGGGTGGCCGGGTAGGAGGGCTGCAGTATTAGAGCTTGGAGCCGGAGCGCTGCCAGTCTTGTTCGATGACTGCGTCGCCGGTGGTCTCGACATCCATGCCGGAGCAGCCGCCGTCGAAATAGACGCGGGAGGCCATGGCGATGAGGCCGCCGTCGACGAAGACCTCCACCGTGGAGCCGTCTTGGATGATGGTGAGGGTGTCGGAGTCGCCATCGGCAAGCGTGGCGGTGGCGGGAGCGGAATCGGCGAAGAAGTGATCGAAGGCCTTGTTCATGGAACGATCGAGGCTGATTTCCTCGCCGGAGTGGCAGATGGAGGCGGCGAGGTCGCCGTTGCCATCGCGAAGGGTGATGGTGACGCTGGAGCCGGTGGGAACCTCCATGACGCCGGTCCAGGAGCGCGCGTAATCCGAAAGCTTGACCGCCTCGGGCAGGCCGGTGGCCGGTGCCTGGTACAGGACGCCGCCTTCGAGCGTGACCTGGCGCGGCAGGGAGAGGGCATTCGACCAGCCCTCGGCATCCCAAGAGGCGTGCTGGGTGGCGTCGTCGCCGCGGCCGTTGCCGTTGAGCAGGCCGAGGATGACGGCGCGCTCGTAGCGGCTTTCTTCAGGAATCGTGCCTGCGGTGGCATTCGTATTGCGCGGGCGGGAGAAATCGTGGCCGAAGTCCACGCGGCGGAAACCGGAGACCACCGTGAAGGTGGTGTCTTCCAGCTGGCCCACGAGGTAGCCGGAGACATCGCGGCCGTCGCGCTCGAGGGTGACAAAGAGTACGTCGTAGATCTCTTCGTCGACTTCATCGCGCAGGCGCACGATGCGCGGGGAAACCACCGGAGGAATAGGGGAATTGGCAGGCACTTCGCCGTCGAGGAAGCCCGGGTCACCTTCGAAGGTAAGGCCGCCGCGCAGGGACCACGAGATGCCGTCGTGGCTTTCTAGAATGACTGGCTGCGGGGTGTCGGTGCGGCCAGAAAGTGCCAGCATGAGCCAGCCCTTGTGGCCGTCCTCGCGGTCATCGGTGGCCCAATCGGGAACAACGGAAGGCGAGCGGAACCGGGTGTGGTCGGTGGTATTGCCAGCCACCTCGCCAAACCGCACGACGTTGGGGTCGAGGGCCGAGGAGTCATCGGAGACCTCGCAGACATCGTCGATGCCGGAATAGCGCGCGAGGCGAATGGAGGTGCCCGTCGCGGTCACGGAGGTGAAATA
Source organism: Corynebacterium sp. KPL1824 (assembly GCF_000478095.1). Classification (NCBI taxonomy): domain Bacteria; kingdom Bacillati; phylum Actinomycetota; class Actinomycetes; order Mycobacteriales; family Corynebacteriaceae; genus Corynebacterium; species Corynebacterium sp. KPL1824. The sequence continues at coordinate 1,097,496 of NZ_KI515749.1, forward strand.
GAGGTTGATAGCGTCCTCACCCTGGGCCACGGACCCAGCGCGGAGGGCGAGCTCGCCGCCGACGGGCGCGAGGACGTCATCGCAGTCCAGCCAGTTAAACGGTACTTCCTCCGAGTACGTGTGTCCCCAGCGGGCCGGGGCATCGGGAGTGGGGCGGTACTGGTAGAACATGTGCCAGGTATCGCCATCGCGAAGGACGCCGGCGGGCGCGTCTAGGATGCCGGCATCGGGGATGAAGTGGAGTTCGGGGCGGTGAGTCGTCACGGCATTCCTCTCTTAAATCAGGTGCGGGTTACAAGCTTGGGTTGGGGTGGCAGCCACGCCGGGGAGGAAACTCGTTGACCTGCCACGCGGTGCTTTCGCGAACTTTATGGGGCAGTGTCCGGCTGTCATGTACACCCAGAATACGGATATCTTTTAGCGCGTGCAGGGGCCCTTGCTTGCCGATGCCCCCTTTATAGCTTCGTCACCAGCGTCAGCCCCGAACCCAGTGGGAGCCGGGTCACGGTGGCGCCTTCGAGCTCGCGGAGGTATTCATCGGCTTCACGCGCGGCGGCGGTATCGCGGTCGGTGCGGGAGGTGTCGGCGACGGTGCCATCGAGAAGGGCATTGGCAAGCACCAGCGTGCCGTGTTGGTGCAGCAGGGGCCAGGCCGCCTTGATGAGGGCGGGGAGATCGAGGGCGGCGACGTCCGCGTAAATGACCTGGTAGGCCTCAGTAGCCAGGCGCCCGAGCACGTCGAGGGGGCGCGAGGGGAGGAAGCGGCCGCGGGTGGGGGCGTAGCCGGCCTCGCGGAAGGCGGCCTTGGCGCTGCGCTGGTGCTCGGCTTCTGGGTCGATGCACGTGAGGATGCCGTTATCCGGCATGCCTGCGAACAGGTAGAGGCCCACGACGGAGGCTGCGGGGGTAATCGCCACGGCCTGGGGGCGGTCTACCACACCGGAGGAGGTTGCCGTCAGCGTCGTGAGAAGCTGGCCGGTGGATTCATCCGGGACGGGCAGGCCGTATTCCTCGGCGTGGTCGCGGGCGCCGCGGAGAGCCGCCGAAGGCTCACTGGTGGAATCGATATAGGAGCGCAGTGCGTCATATGCGGTAGTAGTCACGATTAAGACAATAGGTAAAGTTGCGCGCTAGGGTGGCAAAAACGCGCCTAGCCAGCGAAATTGTGGTCTGTGGGAAGTATGTGACGGACTCACAGGATATTATCAGCGCAGTGGCTGGAGTTTCCGCGCCGAGTATAGAAAAATGACACCCATGACAGAAACGAAGCGCGATGCCGAGTCCGTTGCCTCCACCGATCCGAACGTGGAGTTGACCGGTACCGCGGCGTTCGATGCTGGGGAAGCCATGATGCCTTCGTGGGCCGAATTGGTGGCAGAGCACGCCGATGGCGTGTACCGCTTGGCCTACCGTTTATCCGGTGACCAGCAGGATGCCGAGGATCTCACCCAAGAGACCTTCATGCGTGTCTTCCGCTCCTTGGATAAGTACCAACCGGGTACCTTCGGCGGCTGGCTGCACCGCATCACTACGAACCTCTTTTTGGATATGGTGCGCCACCGCTCCAAGATCCGCATGGAGTCCCTGCCTGAGGATTACGAGCGCGTTCCGGGGACGGATATGACCCCGGAACAGGCTTATACCGTGGCCAACCTGGACCCCGTGCTGCAGTCCGCGCTGGATAGCTTGGCGCCGGATTTCCGCGTCGCCGTGGTTCTGTGTGATATCGAAGGCATGAGCTATGACGAAATCGCCGAAACCCTTGGCGTGAAAATGGGTACGGTGCGCTCTCGCATCCACCGCGGCCGCTCCCAACTGCGCGCGGCGCTGGAAAAAGAGGCACAGACCAATGCGGAGGCGCGCATCTTGCTGCGCACGCGCTAGAATCGAATCATTACCTTCCCTGCCACGCGGCAGGGGGGACTTAAGTGTGAGTAATCCGTCTGTGGAATGAACGTGAGGAGGGTGTCGATGGACTCACTGCGAGGACGCCGCACCCTCTCCACGCTCAGCGTGCGGGGCGAGTTCACTCCCGCGCAGGCGAAAGCCCGGGATAAGGCAAAGGCGCGGGCGCGGCGCAGCGATTCCATCGGTCACCTTGGCCCAGAAGCCGTCGTTGCCTTCGTCGATGGGGAGATGGAGCCCAAAGCCATGCACCGCGTGCGCATCCATCTAGTCCACTGCGCGGAGTGCCGCGCCGACGTGCACCACCAGCGCCATGCCTCCGAGTGGGTGCGTCACTGCAGCGATGATTCTGCGGTGAAGGCTCCTCAGTCCTTATTGGCTAAGCTGGCGGGAATGGCTACGGAAGGCGTCGCGCCGGGGCCCGATGCGTCGACCCCGGCGCACCGGCCCGAGCAGGATTTCCTGGATAAAGTCGAGACGGTGGTACGCGCGATTAAACACAATCAGCGCGGGCAGAACTAAACGGAGGGCGAGGATTTAACCGTGTTTTCTTCCATTGGCTGGCCCGAGATTATTGTCATTGTCCTCCTCGGCATCGTCATCATCGGCCCGGAGCGCATGCCGGAGGTCATCAAGGACGTGCGCGCGGCCATCTACGCCGCCCGCAAGGCCATCAATAACGCGAAGGCTGAGCTCAACGGCGAGATGGGGTCCATCTCCGCGGAATTCGACGATATCCGCGGCCCGCTCAACCAAGCAGCGCAGTGGACGCGGCTAGGCCCCAAGGGTGCTATTACCAAGGCGCTTTTCGATGGCGATGATTCCGCCTGGGACGACTTCAACCCCAAGAAGATGGCCGAAGACATCAAATCCGGCACCGCGCCGAAAGAGCCCGAACAGCGCGCGCAGGACAACAATGGCCCCGCCCGGCCCAGCTTTAACTACGCCGAGGTATACGGCGACACCACCCAGCAGCCGGCGCAGCGGCCGCCCCAGCAACAACAAAAGCCGCAGCGCGGTGGGGAAGATTCCACCGGCGGCGGCTCTGAGTGGAGCGACGTTACCTAATACAACGCGCTCTTAGTTCACGCCCAGGTTGAGGCTCTTGCCCACGAGGGAATCGGAGCGAATGGCGAGCTTATCAGCCACCGCCCTGATTTCCTTCGCGGCAGGGGAGTCGGGTGCCTCGAGCACGATGGGCGTGCCGGCATCGCTATTCGAGCGCAGCGCTGGATCCAGCGGCACGGAGGCCAGCAGCGGAACCTCGTGGCCCAAGATGATGCCGAGGCGGTCTGCAACAATCTGGCCGCCGCCTTCACCAAAGACGTCCATGGTGGAGCCATCCGGCATGACCATGGCGCTCATGTTCTCAATCACGCCGGCCACGCGCTGGCGCGTTTGTTGGGAGATGGATCCGGCGCGCTCGGCCACCTCGGCTGCGGCGGCCTGCGGCGTGGTGACGATGAGCAGCTCCGCATTCGGGATGAGCTGCGCAACGGACAGCGCCACATCGCCGGTACCCGGAGGCAGGTCGAGGAGGAGGACATCGAGATCGCCCCAGAAGACGTCCGCCAAGAACTGCTGCAGCGCGCGGTGGAGCATGGGCCCGCGCCAGACGACGGGCGCGTTACCCTCCACAAACTGCCCAATCGAGATGTGCTTAATGCCGTGAGAGATGGGCGGCAGCAGCATTTCATCATCAAGCACGGTGGGGCCATCGGTCGAGCCGAGCAGGCTGGGCACGGAGTGGCCGTAAATATCGGCATCGACAATGCCCACCTTCAGGCCCTTATCCGCCAGCGCTGCGGCCAGGTTGACGGTCATCGAGGACTTGCCGACGCCACCCTTACCCGACGCCACCGCAAAGACACGGGTCGTCGAATCGGGCTTCGCAAAAGGAATCTCGGGCTCGGCCTGGCCGCCGCGCAGCTTCTGTTTCAGCTCGCGGCGCTGCTCATCGCTCATCGCGTCCATGGTCACGGTAACCTTGCCAACGCCGTCGATGTCCTCGACCGCGGCACGGGTATTGGTCTCGATGGTGGACTTCATGGGGCAGCCCGCGATGGTCAGGTAGATGCCAACGGTGACATCGTTTCCTTCGATATCGACCGATTTCACCATATCGAGTTCGGTGATGGGGCGGCCGATTTCTGGATCCTGTACGTGGGAAAGAGCCTCGCGTACGGCTGATTCGGTAATAGAGCTAGACATAACTCTTGCCATCTTAGTCACGGCGCTACCTCAGGTAAACACGCCCGCGCGGTAGACTCAGCGAGAAGCCACTGCATTTAGTGAAGGAGAACGTCTAACACCATGCGCATGTTCGCCCGTCCTATCGTTGCCTGTGCAGGCGTTGTCCTCAGCGCCACGTTGCTGGCAGGATGTACTGACCACATCGTTACCGAACCTTCCGCGGAGGCAAGTGACCGCAACTCCGTAGACATCGTGGTCGACCCAGACGAAACCGACCAAGTGGTACTGGGCGAGATTTACCGCCAAATGCTCGCACGCGCAGGGCGTGAGGCCACCGTGCTGAAAGACGACAAGTACCAGTCTCATGGAGATAAAGGCCGGAGCCTCAATCCAGAAGGCAACTTCTATGTTGGCTGTACGGGCGATTTCCTCAACTATCTAAACCCCAGCGAGGCCCGCGACATCTCGCAAGATTATAAGAAGGCCGAACAAGACACTCAGCCTGGCGGGGAAGACTTCCTCGCCCGCACTCATATTGCGTTGATGTCCTCGCTGCCCACGGATCTAGCCACCGTAGAGCCCTCCGGAGCCTACGGCTGCGAGGACGCGGAGCCGGAACTGCCCGAAAACTTCGTGGTGGTTTATCAGAAGAGGCTTTTCGACCGTGAGGAAGAAATCGCCTTTGCTTCCCTCACCAAGTTCATCACGCACAAAGACCTCTCCGACTTAGCCGAAGACGCCGAGGAAAAGGGCAGCGTGGAAAAGGCCGTCCGCGACTGGATGCAATCCCCCGGTAGCGACATCGTAGACGGCGAGGGCGATTCCGCGTCCACCGGCGGTTCCGACCTGACGAGCTCCTAAGGCCCAGCCCCACGCTTCAGTCCCGCCCCACGCTTCAGTCCCGCCCCACCTCACCCCACCTAACCCTTCGCGCTCACCGGCAGCCACCCTTCAGCAGGCGATCGTCCTCCCCGTGAGCGCGAGGGGCAGCTAGCTACCGCCCCCACCCCTGGCGCTCACCAGTAGCCGTCCTTCAGCAAGCGATCGTCCTCCCCGTGAGCGCGAGGGGTGGGTGGTTTCGAGGCTGAGTACGGTACCCTCCCTTGGCGCTCACGGGCGGTGCGTGCTGATGACCATTCCGCTTCGCCGGTGAGCGCGAAGGGCGGGTAGGTGGCTGGCAGGAGGCGAAGGCGCATGAAAATGCCCCAGTGAGGAAATAACCTCACTGGGGCATTCAGCGCTGCAGCGCGCTAGGTGCCTTTTCGGCGGTTACACGTGGTTAAACGTCGAAGGCCTCTTCAAGCAGGTTCTTCTGCTCAATCTGGTGTACCTTGGCGTTACCCGTAGCCGTAGAGGACTGGGCGCGGCGGGAGACGCGGACCATTTCCGGCATATCCGGAATGAGGTCGCGCAGGTGCTCGTTGTAGAACGGCCATGGGCCCTGGTTGGCGGGCTCGTCCTGTACGAACCGGACCTGGGTGGCGTTCGGGTACATCTCGAATGCCTCGCTCAGGCGGTTGAACGGAATCGGGTGGAGCATTTCCACGCGGACGATGGCGATGTCATCGCGGCCGTCGGCCTCGCGCTTCTTCTCCAGGTCCCAGTAGAGCTTGCCGGAGACCAGCATGATGGTCTTGACCTTGTCCGTGTCGCCGACCTTCTTGTTGTTGACGTCCACGAAGTGGGGGTCATTGATAACGGAGCGGAACTTCTTGACCTCGGTGAACTCCTCAACGGAGGAGGTGGCGGCCTTGTTACGCAGCATGGACTTCGGGGTGAAGACGACCAGCGGGCGCTTCATCTCGCCCAAAGCCTGACGGCGCAGCAGGTGGAAGTGGTTAGCCGGGGTGGACGGCTGAGCCACGGTCATGGAACCTTCCGCACACAGCTGCAGGTAGCGCTCGATGCGGGCGGAGGAGTGGTCCGGGCCCTGGCCTTCGTAGCCGTGCGGCAGGAGGAGAACCAGGCTGGACAACTGGCCCCACTTGGCCTCACCGGAAGAGAGGTACTCATCGATGATGGTCTGGGCACCGTTGGCGAAGTCACCGAACTGAGCCTCCCATGCCACAAGGGCGTCGGGGTTACCCACGGTGTAGCCGTATTCGAAGCCCATGCCGGCGAACTCGGTCAGCGCGGAGTTATAGACCATGAACTTGCCGCCATTGTCCTTGGACACTGCCAGGGAGTTGAGCGGGTTGTATTCGTTGCTATTGCGGGGGTCGAAGGTCACGGCGTGGCGCTGGGTAAAGGTACCGCGGCGGGAATCCTCGCCGGCCAGGCGCACGACTTTGCCCTGGTTAGCCAGGGAACCGAAGGCGAGCAGCTCGCCCCAGCCCCAGTCGATGCCGCCTTCGCGGACAGACTTCGCACGGTCCTTGGCCACCTTGGCCACGCGCTTGTGGTACTCGAAGTCCTCGGGTGGGTTGCCGTAGGCATCGCCAAGCTCGGCCATCTCTTCTGCGGTGATGGAGGTATCCAGGCCGCGGGTGAGCTCCTGCGAAGAGGTAATACCGGTCTGTTCCTTCGGGCCGGCCTTCTCGGCTTCCTTGTGCTCGGTGAACACGGACTCCATCTGGTCGTGGAAGTCGCGTGCGGCTGCCTCGGCGTCCTCGGCAGACAGGTCGCCACGGCCGATGAGCTCGTTGGTGTAGTGCTCGCGCACCGGCTCGTGGTTCTCGATGACCGAGTACAGCTGCGGCTGGGTCATGGATGGGTCATCGGCCTCGTTGTGGCCGCGCAGGCGGTAGACCACGAGGTCAATGAAGACGTCCTTGCCAAACTGGCGGCGGTATTCGGCGGCCATCTGGCCTACCCAGACAACGGCCTCTGGGTCATCACCGTTGACGTGGAAGACCGGGCAGTCAAAGCCCTTGGCCAAGTCGGTGACGTAGTGGGTGGAACGGCCGGAATCCGGGGTGGTGGTAAAGCCCACCTGGTTGTTGACCACGATGTGGACGGTGCCTCCGTTGGTAAAGCCGCGCAGCTGGGACAGGTTGATGGTCTCCTGCACAACGCCGAGGCCGGTGAAGGACGCATCGCCGTGAAGCATGACGGGAACGACGGAGTAGCCGTCCTTGCCCTTGTCCAAGATGTCCTGCTTGGCGCGGGCGATGCCCTCCATGACTGGGTCGACAGCCTCGAGGTGGGACGGGTTGGCTGCAAGGGTGACCTTGATTTCGCCATCGCCGAACATCTGCAGGTGCTCGCCCTCGGAGCCCAAGTGGTACTTCACGTCACCAGAGCCGCCGAGCTGGCCGCCCTTGTAATTGCCGTCGAACTCGCCGAAGATATCTGCCAGCGGCTTGCCCACGATATTAAACAGCACGTTTAGGCGGCCGCGGTGCGGCATGCCCATGACGACCTCGTCGAGGCCCTGGCCCGCAGCGGTGTCGATGATGGAATCCAGCAGTGGAATAAGGGTCTCGGCGCCCTCAAGGGAGAAGCGCTTCTGGCCCACGTACTTGGTCTGCAGGAAGTTCTCGAATGCCTCGGCTGCATTGACCTTCTGTAGGATGTACTTCTGCTCGGCATTGGTCGGCTTAGGCATGCCGGCCTCGAGGCGGTCCTGCATCCAGCTGCGCTCGTCGCGGTCCAGGATGTGGGTGTACTCGGAACCTACCTTCAGGGTATAAGCAGCGCGCAGGCGGGAAAGCACCTCGCGCAAGGTCATCTGTTCCTTGCCGCCGAAGCCGCCGACGTTGAAGACGCGGTCCAAGTCCCAGATGGTCAGGCCGTGCGTAGCGATGTCGAGGTCGCGGTGATCCGGGCTAGGCAGGCCAGGCTGGGACCAGCCGAGGGGGTTGACATCGGCAAGCAAGTGCCCGCGGGAGCGGTAGGACTCGATGAGCTGCATGACGCGGGTGTTCTTGTCCACGCCGGAGTTGGGGATGTCCTGTGCCCAACGGAAGGGCTCATAAGGAACGCCCATGGACTCGAAGAGCTCGTCCCAGAAGGCATCATCAACAATGAGCTGGCCGATGGTGCGCAGGAACTCGCCAGACTCTGCACCCTGGATAACGCGGTGGTCATAGGTGGAGGTCAGCGTAACCAGGCGGCCGACGCCCAGATCAGCCAGGCGGTCAGCGGAGGCACCGGCGAATTCTGCCGGGTAATCCATGGAACCAACGCCGATAATGGAGCCTGCACCCTTGGTCAGGCGGGCAATGGAGTGGCGGGTGCCGATGCCGCCCGGGTTGGTCAGGTTAATGGTGACCCCGGAGAAGTCATCCATGGTGAGCTTGTTCTTACGGGAACGGGTAACGATGTCCTCGTAAGCCTCAATGAACTCAGCGAAGGACTTGGTCTCGCACTCCTTGATGGCGGCGACCACGAGGGCGCGGGAGCCGTCCTTCTGCGGGAGGTCAATGGCCAGGCCCAAGTTGATGTGCTCAGGCTGGACGACGAAGGGCTTGCCGTCCTTTTCCTCGTAGCGCACGTTCATTCCAGGGTGCAGCTGCACGGCCTTGACCATGGCGTAGCCAATAATGTGGGTAAAGGAGATCTTGCCACCGCGGGTGCGCTTCAGGTGGTCATTGATCATGGAACGGTTTTCCCACATGAGCTTGACCGGCATATCGCGCACGGTGGTAGCGGTAGGAATCTCGAGGGATTCTTCCATGTTCTTAGCAATCGCCTTGAACATGCCCTTGAGCTGGCGCTCGTCGCCGCCCTTATAATCTTCTAGGTTATCCAGCGGAGACTGCGCATTCTTGCCCGCAGAATGCTTAGCCTTCGCGGACTTTTCCTTGGCCTTAGATACAGACTCTTTCACGTTGGTATCGCGGGCCTCTTGCTTGCGGGCGGTGGTAGTGCCTTCGGTCTTCTTGGCCGAGGACTTAGACTCTGCCTGCGCCTTCTTTGGCTGTGGCTTAGATGCTTGAGAAGGAGCCTCAGCTTCTGGCTGCGCCTTGGGCGCGCCGTTTGCTTCGAAATAGTCGCGCCACTCCTTGTCTACGGAGCTAGGATCCTTGGAGTACTGCTGGAACTGCTCGTCTATCAGCCACGCATTCGGGCCGAAGATGCTCGATGTGCTCACGGCAGGTATTCGCCTCATTTCTCTGCTTTAAAATGGTCGTTTATTCGACTTTAGTTCGGACTTTGCACGAGCGCATATCTCACCCGCCAAAGTGTCTGCCTATATGATACGGGCCAATCCCTCACCTTCACTATGTCAGGGGTAGCGAATTCGCTCTAAACGATCATCGGGTACCCGCCTTTGTGTGGGAAAGAGGGGAGAGCTGCTGGCGGGCGTGTTCGATGACCTGATTGGCCAGCTTGCGATTGGCCTTCGTGCCAATGACCGCCCCGATACCCATGGGCATGAGTTTGCCCACCCAGGCCCACTTCATGCGCTTGGTGATCTGCTTGGTAAATACCTTGGTCAACCGGCCATTGATGCCAGATAGCGTGGGCCCGGAAAAGCGGGAGAGGGAGGCCACGGAACGCGCCCCCGTGACCGTGCCGAGGTCACCGACAAAGGTATCGACCACCGCAGAGCCCTTCGAGCCCGTCAATACCACCAGCACTAGGGCGCGGCGGCGCTCGGGCGAGGAGATGTCATCGCCGCGCAAGTACGCTGACGCCAGGATGTACCACGCGGCGGCTTCAAGAAAGACCACGGATTCCGCACCGATGGTGGCCGCGCCCGTAAAGAGCCCGATGCCGGGCACGGATGCGGAGGCACCGGCGGCCGCGCCCGTGCCAGTAGTGATATTGATGAAGTGCTTGTTAATAAAGCCCTGCAACTCCTGGTCAGTGGCATCCGGGTGGTGCTTCTTTAGGTTCTTGACGTATTTGGAAATAACACCAGATTGCACGGATACCGCGCGGTCCAGGGAGCTCAGCAGCGCCCTAGTAAACCGCCCGCTGTGCTCCGGATCGATGTCATACGTGTCGCTAGCTGCTTTATCCGGGGTGGATTTTTTAAAAATGGACATGCCTTCTCCCACACCAATCCTTAGTTCGTTGGGGCAGTGGTATTAATAGAATTTTTACCCAGCATAGCCCTGACCTTGAAATAAGGTGGGTGCGCATGTGCGATTCGGATCGCCACCGGCGTGCAACCTACCTAAGGTAGGGAGTATGCCTTACCCGCAGGAAAATCAACGTGACGCTGGGGACTTTTATTCCGAAGAGTCCACCGCTGCCGCGCGCTTGCGGGCCATGCGCGCACACGAGCGCGCCCGTAAGGCCCACGAACAGGCACAAAATGCCTACGCGGATGAACTCACCGTGCGCACGACCTCCGGCTGGGTGCGCGGGGTCATCGAAGAAGACCTGCGAGTAGATCGCCCCATTAGCGCCGGGCCAGTGCGCACGTGGCGCGGCATTCCCTTCGGCGCCTCCACGGCCGGCGAGAACCGCTTCCGCGCCCCGCGCCCGGCACCTCGCTGGAACGGCGTGCGCGATTGCAGCCAATTCGGGCCGATCGCCCCACAGCCCACATACTCCTGGACCGACCGCATCGTCGGCTCCGAGGATTGCCTGTACCTCGACATCGTGCGCCCCCGCACAGAGGAAAAGCTGCCCGTCGTGGTGTATCTGCACGGCGGCAGCTTCATCATGGGCTCGTCCCACATGCTCATGCTGCGCGGGTTTGAGCTCGCCACCCGCATGAACGTGGTCTACGTATCCATCAACTTCCGCCTCAACGCCCTGGGATATCTCGATCTGCGCAGCCTCGGCGGCGAGTGCAGCGCCAACCCCGCCGTGGCGGATCAGATTCTGGCCCTTAACTGGGTCCGCGACAATATCGCTGCCTTTGGCGGCGACCCAGACTCGGTCACCCTCATGGGCGAATCCGCCGGCGGTGCCGCGGTGCTGGCGCTCATGACCAGCCCGACGGCCGAGGGGCTCTTCCACCGCGCCATTGCCCAATCCCCACCCATCGCGCTGGTGCACTCCCGCGCCCAATCCACCTTGTGGGCCCGCGAACTTGCGCGCCGGGTGGGCCTGCCGCGCCGGGTGAGCGTAGATGACCTGCGCCAGGAAGACTGCGCGGATGTGGTGCGCTCCGGCCAATCCATGATGTGGCGCGCCGGCGAGCTACTGCACTTAAACTCCTGCTACGCGCCCACGGTGGACGGCGAGCTTCTGCCCGAGCACCCCATCACCGCCTTTGAGCAGGGCCACCAGCACAAAATCCCGCTGCTGATAGGCACGAATTCGGACGAAGCCAGCTTTGGCAAATTCCTCTTTCAGCGCCAAAGCGCCCGAGAGCGCGCCGCCCTGCGGCTATTGGCCTCCTACGATCCCCACCACGCCCCCGAGGTCGTCGCCGCCTACCGCGGTGCGGTCCGCAGGGAGGATTTTGCGCACTTGCTTGCCGATGCCCTCTTCTGGGCACCCTCCACCCGCATCGCCAGCGCCCACTCTGAAGTAGCCGATACCTGGATGTACCGCTTCGACTTCGCCTCTGCCGTCTTGAAGTGGCTGGGTTTAGGTGCCATGCACTCGATGGAGTTGGGCAATGTCTTTGGCGATCCCCAATCCTCGCGCGCCTCCCTGTTAACCGGCTGGGGCTCGCGGGCCGAGATGGAGGAATTGACCTCCACCATGCAGGATCACTGGGCCGCGTTCATCCACGGCGGCAGCCCGAAGGCGCAGTGGCCGCGCTATGAGAGCGGTGAGCGCGCGACCATGATCTTTGATGAACAGGCCTATATCGTGCACGCCCCCAACGACGGTCGCCGCAAGGCGTGGGAGGATTACCACATGGTGGAGTGGGGAAGTGGCCGCCCAGAGCTAGTGCGCTCTCTTGGTTTCCAACCACACCGGAGGGATTAGCGGTAGAATCCAGAGTGACCGCGGGCGGCGTCTTGCCCACCGCGGGGACCTCTGCTTCCGAAGGATGGATTTTTCACCACCATGAGCTTTTTCGAAGATATCGCTTCCGCATTGGACGCCGAGGGCATCGAGTCCCGCGTCAACGAAGACGTCATGTTCGTTCCAATCACCTCTGATTTGGAAATCCAGTTTGTTGAAATCGATCCTCTCTTGCCTGCCGCCAACGTATACATCGCTGCCGCGGATGTGGATGAAGACGATGAAGAATTCGAGGCCGTCTTGGTCTCCGTCGCCTTTTCCGTCGACGACGCTGTAGAGGCCGTCTCCCGCCACATCGCCACCGACCAGGTTGTTACCGTCCTGCGTGACCTCCTGGAAGGTACCGATGAACGCATCGCGGAATTGGAGTTTGACCAGGACGAACTCAACCCGCACCTCGTGGTGGCGGAAGTAGGCAACGATTCAGAGCTGCGCGTATTAGTAGAAACCATCGACGGCGTGCCCTCTGCCATCGTGCGCTTCTTGGCCTTCGACTTCGATGAAGAAGACATTGAAGAGCTCGAGGACGAGGCCGTGACGGAGATGTGGCAGGTGGACGAGGAAGGCGAGGACCTCGATGAAAACGAGCGCCTTGCCCTCTTTGGCAACACTGACTCCGATGACATCCCCATCGTGGAAGTCCCCGCTGAGGCCCTGGAACTGGGCACCTACACCGATTTCGACCGCCTCTTTGACGTGCTCGGATTGGTCTCGGAACAGGCTCTGGACTGGGAGGCCCAGCTCGTCAACTTTGATGAGGATGACTTCGAGGAACCAGACGTCTACGACATCTTCTGCGAAGACGCCGATGATGACGATGACGAGGACCTTGAGTTCTTCGACACCTTCACCGAAGACGACGACGCTGACGCTGACGACGAGGGCGACAACAACTAAGCCCCTAAGCCGCTTGCTGGAATCCCGCGAAAAGGGATTCCGGCGAGCGTACGGGCTTAAAGGCGCTATCCACCAGCCACACGTAGGTGGCATTGGGTCCACGGGAAATCTCGTGGACGGCGCCAGCTAATTCTGCGGGGACAAGCGTGCGCACCCACCCTTCCGCCGTGGCGGGATCGACTACCTGCCCAAAGTTATCGGTGATCCGAATGGTGATGAGGTAGGCGGGGATTCGGCTTTCGCCGAACCCGCGGATCCGCGCCTTTACTCGTGCTCCCACGCGGTGGCGGGTAATGCTCATGCTGTAGTCCACGCCGCCTGGTGTGGGTGGCAGTTGCTTTATGGGCGGGCGCCACGTCGGGGTGGGACGAGCCAAGGACCGCGGGTGGTGCATGATGGCGGAAATTGAGCTGACGGTCTCATAGTGGTGATAGGCCAAGTCGGCGGCGATTTCCGTCGCCGTGGCGCCGGGTTGGCTGGATACTGTGTGCGAAAAGTTCTTATCTACGTTGTGCATGGCACTCACTCTAAACCGCATGGCCGACACGAGTTCGAACAATACAAACACATGTTCGAAAAAGTAGCTTAAATAGCTTTCAGACCTTCAAAGGCATAAGGTTGCACGTGCTATGAAGAGTGCTAATGCCGAACCGGCGCCCTACGAAAAGCCCAAGGTGCCGCGGGAAATCTGGGTAATGGTAACGGCGGCGTTCATTATCGCCTTAGGTTATGGCCTTATCGCACCGCTTTTGCCGCAGTTCGTGGTCAGCTTCGATGTTTCGATGGCCGCCGCCGGCCTGGTGGTCTCCATCTTCGCCGCCTCCCGGCTGATCTTCGCGCCCGTGTCTGGTTCGTTGGTGGACCGCGTCGGCTCGCGCCGCGTCTACCTGGTGGGCCTGATGACCGTGGCCGTGACCACGGGTTTGGTTGCCATTGCCCAAGAGTATTGGCACATTGTGGTGTTGCGCGCATTGGCGGGGCTGGGCTCGACCATGTTTACCGTCTCCGCGATGGGCCTTATCGTGCGCCTGTCTCCACCGTCGATTCGCGGTAAGTGCTCTGCCACCTACGCCACGGCATTCCTACTGGGCAATGTCGCCGGCCCTGTCCTCGGCGCCAGCCTGTCCTTCCTGGGCTTCCGCTGGCCATTTTTCATCTACGGCATCGGCGTGATGCTCGCTGCTTTTGTTGTCTGGTGGCAGATGCCGCGGGTCAACCACTCCCAAACCACCACCTCGGAACTGCCGCCCATGCGCCTGCAGGAAGCTTGGAGCGATACTGCCTTCCGCGCGGTGCTGACCTCCAACTTCGCCCACGGGTGGATCAATATGGGCGTGCGCGTGTCCGTCCTGCCGCTTTTCGCCGCCGCGATTTTCCATAATGGCGCCGCAGCCTCGGGCTTGGCTCTCGCGGCCTTCGCCGCAGGCAATGCGATTATTCTCCAGTTCTCCGGCCGGTGGTCCGATCTCCATGGCCGCAAGCCGCTTATCTTGATTGGCTTGGTCGGCTCCGCCATCTTCATGGTGCTCATGGGACTGGCCACCAGTGTGTGGTTCCTATTGCTCGTATCCGCCCTTGCGGGTGCAGCATCGGGCCTAATCAATCCTTCCCAGACCGCCGCGGTGGCAGACATCGTGGGCAACGAGCGCTCCGGCGGCAAGGTATTGTCCGCCTTCCAGATGGCAGGAGACTTCGGCCAGATCGTGGGCCCCATGCTCATTGGGCTGCTTGCCGATGTCTATGGCTTCCCCACAGCCTTCACGGTCTGCGGTGCCATCGCCATTTTCGGCATCATCGCCTGGCTCTTCGGCCGTGAGCCGCGCGAAGAGTCCAAGGTGGAAGTAGAACGCATGCCGAAAAAATAGTTGACGGCAACCGCTCTGTGCCGGCTAAGTTATGCGCGTGTGGATGACTTAAACGCGCGCTTTCTTGATGCAGTCAATAACGCCTTGATTATTTGGGTACGGCTGCATAATTCAGACATATTTGTGGGCCGTGCCTGGTGGATCGAAGAAAATACTTGGGTACTCCGCCGCCTCGAGGATGGTACGCGCCGGCACATCCTGCCCCGAGAGGTGGAGCACTTAAAGGTGATCGGCGCGTACCTTGAAGACTACGAGCAACAAGGCTAGAAGAGCCCTGCGACCTGGGACACGCACAGGTAGACAAAGGCCGCGGAAATGATGCCCATCAGGGTGTTGATGAACCAGCCATTGCGCCATTCCTTCGGGGTGTGCTTGGTATTAAGCAGTACCAAGAGCGTAAGTCCCAGGAAGGGCATGAAAAATGCGCCCAAGACGCCGTAGCCAATGATTAACCCGGTGGGCTTGCCCAGCAGTAGGAGAAGCATTGGTGGGAAGGTCAACCAGATGAGGTAAGCGCGGTAGTACTTACCGCCCGTGCTGGTGCTGGGGTGGCCTTGTGGGAGGTTCTTCAGGTGACCAACGTAGTCCGCAAACATGAGGGATACACCGTTCCACACGCCCAAGCAGGAAGAGAATGCGGCTGAGAAGAATCCCACGATGAACCACTTAGAAATAAAGGTTCCGTAGCGGGCCTCCAGCACGTCCGCCATGTCTACTAAACCCTGGTCGTTATCGGAGACAGCGACATTTGCGCTATACAAAAGCTCGGCACCAAGGACCAGCGTAGCCAGGACGAAGATACCGGTGACGGCATAAGCCACCGAGTTATCCATGCGCATGACCTTCATCCACTTGGGCGTGAACCATTTCTTCTCACGCAGCCAGTAACCGTAGGCAGCAAGGGTAATGGTGCCACCGACACCGCCGGCGATGGAGAGCACGTAGACGAAAGAACCATCCGGGATGGTGGGGACAAGGCCGCGCAGAATCTCTGGCAAATTGGGCGCGGTGATTGCGGCGATGCCCACCACGGTGACGAACATGATGCCAACCAAGATGGCGGCAAGCTTTTCAAAGAGTTGGTATTGGCCCAACCAGGTAAGTGCAAAGCACAATACGCCGGTCAGGATGGCCCACATGGTCAAGCTAGTACGGGGGAAAAGCGCGCTCAATGCCAAGCCGGTGCCGGACATGGCCGCTGCGCCATATACCAATCCCCAGATGACGATGTAGGGCGCGAAGTACCACGAGGTCCAGCGTCCTAGCTCCCGCCAGCCGTGGAACATGGTGTTTCCAGTGGCCAAGCTATAGCGGCCGACGCCTTCCACCAGCACGATTTTCATAATCGTACCGACGATGACGGCCCACAACAGTGCGTAACCGTAGCGCTGGCCGGCAATCATGGTTGCCACTAGGTCAGCGGCACCGACGCCGGTGGCTGCGGCGACCAAACCCGGACCTACGAGGGTCCATTTCACCTTTGCTTGTGGCTCAGAGTTCTGTGTCTGTTGGCCTTCGGCGGATGTTGCGCCGGTGTAATTTTCTGATTGGCTCATGACACTTCCTTAAGTGGCTGTGGTGCGAATCACTTAAGAGAAATGTATCACTCTTGACGGGTAAAGTGCAGCCCAATTATTCAACCACGCGTGCTAAGCGACGGTCCGACCAGCAGCGTACAGCGCCTTTGGCATGGTTCTTTGCAGCTTCCATTGGAATTGAATGGGCTTTTCACCGTGGTGGGAAACATAATCCACAGCACCCAAAAATGTATAGGCGCTCGCGGTGCCCACGGAGTTCTTCTTAGTAAAGCGAGAGGCGATAAGGATCTTCCCGCCGAGCTCATCATGCTGAATATATCGGCGTGCGGCCTTCGATTTTAAGGTTGTAGTAGATTGCGATTCCCAGTGGAGAAGTTCTGGTGAAATCGGGTAATCACGGTAATTGGTGGTGGCGCTCACTTGATCGTCTCTTTGGAAGGTCACCAAGAACAAGTCCATGTTCATATCGGGGAAATATTTCACTCCCTCGCGCGGAAGGCTGACCAGCTTTTCTAGTTCGCCTGTTTGCAAAGCACCGACTAACTCTGCCAGGGAGTAATCGGCGTGGGTTTCCAAAACGGTGTCCTCGCTTGGCTGCGGGATAATGCGCGAAGCATCGTTTTGTAGACGCATGACCTGTTCGAGCTCCCAAATAACTCGCGGGTGCTCTCGCAATATCCCCAGCGCTTGGTCAAAAGAAGACGGGCTGGGTGCATTGGAATTAGCCCAAAAGCCCAAGACCAGCATTCGTGCGAAGGCTTGATCAGTGGGCGTCATATCGCCGAATTGCGAAGTGGCGGATTTTAGGATTCGAAGATAAGCCTCAATGCGTGTCGCATCATTGACGTGGAGGAAAACTTTAATCCGGTTGAGTAAGAAGCTTTCCATCTCATCGTCACGTGGCTCGAGGAGGCCGTCCTCGCGCAGTAGGCGGGTCCAGGAGTATTTGTTGGGGCGGTAAATATCCTCCAACTCGAGGTTTGCCTCCTCGAGGAAATCTTTGAGATCGGTAGTTCGCAATTCCGCTACCAGCGCACGCACTTTCCGCAAATTGCTCCGTGCCGTCTTCTTTACGTTGTTGAGGACCTGTTCCGTCGTCGACTCATCGAATTGGATATGCGTTCCCGGCGGCGTGGTGGGAAAGCCCTGCTCTATCTCGGTAAGCAGGCGTTTTCCGCGTTTTCTCGTTAACGCATTGAATTTGCGCTCAAAATCGTATTCAACATGCTGTTGGCCAATGAAATCGAATACGGTACAAGAATCCTTTCCGGGAGCAAGGCGAAGACCGCGGCCAAGTTGCTGTAGGAAGATAACCGGGCTTTGGGTTGGCCGGAGCAAGAGCAGTGTATTGACCGCTGGGATGTCGACGCCCTCATTGAAAATATCAACGGAAAAGAGGGCCTTGATGGCGCCGCTTTCGAGTTGTTGAATGGCTTCTGCGCGTTCAGAAGAAGTTAATTTGCTCGTCACGGCCTGGGCGGGAATTCCAAAGTGCTGAAATTGCTGCGCCATGTGCTCTGCGTGGGCGATGGAAACACAAAAGCCGATCGCCTTCATCTCAGAAAGATCGAAAATCCGTTTATCCAGTTCATTCAGAATGAATCGCGTCCGCTTTTCACCAGACTTGATATAGAACTCTGATAGCTCGGTGGTGTTGTAATCTTTCTTTCCTCTATTCCACGTGAGTGAGGAAAGATCCGTGCCGTCTGCGATTCCGTAATAGTGCATGGGGACCAACAGCTGCAGGCGCAAGGCATCCCAGAGGCGTAGCTCATGGGCAATGCGGTAGTCGAAATACTGCTGCACATTTTTGCCATCGCCGCGCTCAGGCGTTGCGGTCAGCCCAAGTAATTCGTCTGGTTCAAAATGACTAAGAAGCGCGTTATACGTTGGAGCTTCTGCATGGTGGAATTCGTCGATGACCACGACATCGAATTGATCTGGCGCGAGCTTTTCTAAGCGAGTGGAATTGAGCGACTGAACGCTCGCAAATACAAAGTCCCAGCGCCGGGGCTCGGTGCCATCGACAAGCAGCTCGCCAAAGTCGGCATCCTTAAGCACCTCGCGGTACGTACGCCGCGCTTGGTGAAGAATTTCCTTGCGGTGTGCCACGAAGAGTAAGCGTGGGCGACGCTTCCACTGCCGGCAAAGATTGAGGTAATCCAGGGCAGCTACGACGGTCTTGCCGGTGCCTGTCGCCGCAACGAGTAGGTTTTTGTGGCGATCCTTTACCTCACGTTCGGACCGCAGCGCCTCGAGCATCTCTTCTTGATAAGGATAGGGAGTAACTTCCAGGCCAGAAAGTTCTAATTGGCGCAATGCTTGTGGGGACTCCGTGCCTTTTGCAATGCGCAGGGATTCCTGCAGGCAATCCATATCCCTGGCGGGGTCAAAAGTCTTGAAGTGGCTATCGTGCCAGTAGCTGTCAAAGGTCTTTATGAATTTTTCGATGACCTCAGGCGTCGCCGTAGCAGAGCCGCGCACGTTCCATTCCCAGCCATCGATAAGAGCAGACCTCGAAAGGTTCGAGCTTCCAATAAAAGCGGTGTCGAAGCCAGAATTCCGTCGGAATAGCCATGCTTTGGCATGCAGGCGTGTGGATTTATGCTCATAGCAAATCTTCACATCGGCGCGATATTTTTCTACCAGGCGTTTAAGGGCCGCCGCATCGGAAGCCCCACAGTAAGTAGAGGTCAATAGGCGGAATGGAATCTGGTTGTCGCGCAGGAACTGCAATTGCTGGTCAAGGACACTGATTCCGGAGCTCTTGATAAAGGCGCACAACAAGTCGACGGAATCGGCTGTCTTTATCTCCCGCTCAACCTCGCTGGTTAGGCTGGCCTCGCCCTGGGCATTAGTAAAAAGCGCGCTCTTAGTCAGCGATACATCCGGAAGCAGCGGAGGTTCGGCTAAAGAAGTGTTGTAGACGGCGTAGAGGAGTTGCTCGGTATCAATATCTTCGTCCTCGCCAAGTAACCCAGCGATTGTATTGATAAGGGCTACTCGGTCTGCTGAGGATTTAAGCCCCATGAGGCGTTGCTCTAGTAAATCGCCGATGTGTTGAGACATGGCCGAGGTATAGCGCCCGCGAGCGCTATCATCTGTGCCGTTTCCTACCCCGAATCCCGCCGATGGGTGTCGACTTTGCGTTTCCTCCATTCGCTCACGAATGCGCGAGGTCACCGGGGTTTCATAAACGCCGAAGGGGAGCGAGGAATCCAAGGAATGACTCATAGCTACAAGATTCTAAGGGCAAAGCTTTTCCACGGCTGGAATATCCGCCGGCGCCCAGGTCAGCTCCATAGCTTCTGCGGGGGTAACCCATTTGGTTGCGTCGTGATCGCTCAGGCGAAGCTCGCCGCTGATGAGCGTGCAATAAAAGGTGGTTAGTTCGATGGTGGCGAAGTCGTACTCGTAGGTGGTTGTCGTGAGTTTGCTGCCTACGTGCGCGATGAGGTTGAGTTCCTCGCGAATTTCGCGGGCTAAAGCCTGTTCGGGTGATTCTCCCGGTTCGATTTTTCCGCCTGGAAATTCCCAATGTCCTTCTAGGGGTTTTCCGGGCTTCTTGCGGCAGGCGAGGAATCGGTTGCCATCGTGAAAGACGGCACCGACGACGCGGATGGGGTTAGACATAGTTCCATTGTGCCTTGAGCCAGGAAACGCTAGACAACAAGATGTAATTTAGCTAACATATTCCCAATGTTCGCGTCAGGCTGTCGCGCGGGCTTGATCATCATGCAAGCTTGAGGGGCGGTCTATCGTGACATCTACTAATTCAGTTAATTCCTCCATCCAGAGCCATGACGGGGAAGTCCCGCGGCCTGAGGGACGGTGGAAACTCTTTGTTTATAGCGCCATTGGCGCGTTCGTGTTCTTCTTTCCTGTGACATATAAGGAAAAGAACTCCATTCCTTTGGACCACATGGTCACCATCGTGCGCGATAGCATTCCGGCGGTGGTGCCGTGGCTTATCTTTGCGCTCGCCGTGTATGGAACGGTGCGTAGCTTTAGTACGGGGGCGTTTAAGGAAAGCGCGCTGCAGGCGGTCTTTGCGGTCCTCAATATCGCCGGTGCCATCATTTCCTTCCTCATGGTTATTGACGCGCTGCCGTGGGTATTAGGTGATGAAGATTTGGTTCCCTTCTTGTGGAACTCCATTGCCACGCCGGTGGGGCTTATCGTGCCCATCGGCGGTACCTTCCTGGCATTTCTTATTGGATTTGGGCTCCTGGAATTTGTTGGGGTGCTGATGCAGCCCATCATGCGCCCGCTGTGGAAGACGCCGGGTCGATCCGCCATCGATGCGGTGGCATCCTTCGTAGGTTCGTATTCGCTGGGCATTTTGGTCACGGACCGCGTCTATCAAAAGGGCGGTTATACCGGCAGGGAAGCTGCCGTTATTGCCACGGGGTTTTCCACGGTATCGGCGGCGTTTATGGTCATCGTGGCCAAGCAGCTGGATTTGATGAATATCTGGGGCACCTACTTTGCCGTCACGCTGCTGGTGACGTTCCTGGTTACGGCCATTACCGTGCGCATCCCGCCGCTGCGGACGATCCCGGATGAATATTGCGCGGGTGTAGAGCCAGACCCGGAAAAGCCGGTAGAAGGATCGCGGTTTAAGAATGCGTGGCGCGAGGCGATGCTGGCTCTGCAGCGCGCGCCGTCGCTGCCACAGGCCATTTGGGATAACCTGCGCGACGGCGTGCGCATGGCCGCGGCCATCGTCCCGTCCATTATGTCGGTGGGCCTTATTGGCTTGCTACTTGCGCGGTTTACCCCGATCTTTGAATGGATCGGGTATCTGTTTTATCCCTTTGCTTGGATTGTGCAGCTGCCGGAGCCGGCACTCGGCGGCAAGGCCGCGGCGATGGGCATTGCGGAGATGTTCCTGCCCGCCACCGCGGTGGCAGGCAGTGACTCCATGGTGCTGAAATTCGTCATCGGGGTCGTGGCGGTCTCTGCCATCATCTTCTTCTCCGCCCTGGTGCCGTGCATTTTGGCCACCAAGATTCCGGTGAAGCTATCCCACCTGGTCATCATCTGGTTTGAGCGCGTTGCTCTCACCATCGTGATTGCGACCCCGATTGCGCACCTCCTGTTCTGAGTCTTACTGCCCGCTTACCGCAGTGAGGTGAGCGTTAACGATGTCATCGATAAGCCGCGCCGCCGCCTTGGCGGTGCGGTTGTCTATGTCGAAGGTGGGGTTGAGCTCGACGACATCGACAAGCGCGAGCTTGCCCGTCGCCGCGATCGCGACCGCCAGGGCGCGGATGCGCTCGTAGGCAACGCCGAGGCTAGCCGGGGCGGATACACCCGGCGCGGTGGAGGCGGGAAGCACGTCCAAGTCGATGGAGAGGTGGACCTTGTCCGCAGCGGCGGTGGCCTGGGTGGCGAGCGCGCCGCATTCGGCCGGGGTGAGGTTCACCAGCTCCTCATCCAGGGTGTAGTTAACGCCGAGCTTTTCGGCATCGTTGAAGAGCACCGCAGTGTTATTGGGGCGGGAAATACCGAAGACGGTGTAGTCAAAGTCATCGGTGAGCTGGGAAATCTGGGTAAAGGGCGTGCCGGAGGTGGCGTGGTCCGCGTGGCGGAGATCGAAGTGGGCGTCCAAGTTGATGATCGGGGTGGCACCGCGCGCGCGGAACAGGCCGCGGTGGGAGCCGAAGGCGGTTTCGTGCCCGCCGCCCAAGATAATCGGCAGGGTAGCGCTGCGGACGAGTTCTTCGACCTTGTCAGATAGGGCCTCGTGTGCGCCGTCGAGATCATCGCCTTGGGTGGTGATGGTTCCGGCATCGGCAAGCGCGTGGCCGTGGTGAACCGCGAGGGAGCCAAGGGCTGTGCGCAGGGCGGCGGGGCCGGCGGCGGCACCTTGGCGGCCGCCGTTGCGCAGCACGCCCTCATCGGAGGCAAAGCCCAGCAGGGTCACGGGCGCGGATTCGGCCTGGTTGATGACGCTATGCCAGCGCGCGTGCTCGGCGCCGGGGCCATCGGAGCGGCCGGACCACTCGGGGGCGGGAGTAAAAAGTGGGGCTGATTCGGTATTCATAGTGCCGATACTAGAAGCGTGCGGTGAATTTGTCTGTCAATGGCGGAATATAATTGGACGTTGTGAGTGCTAACCGAGTCCCCGCCGCGCGCCATGCCCTAGACATCCTCAAGCTGCTATCTACTATCGATGTCCCGATTTCCGCCGCCCGCATCCAAGGCGAGCTCGGCCTGCCGCGCTCGACCACGTACCACCTGCTCGCGGAAATGGTCGATGCCGGGTTCGTTGCCCACCTGCCGGAGCACAAGACCTACGGCCTGGGGCTGGCCGCGTACTCGATGGCCTCTGCGTATGTAACCCAGCAGCCGCTGGTGCGCATGGCAACGCGCGACTTAGAAGAATGCGCGCGGCTGGTAGGCGGATCCGGTCATCTTTCGCGCATGGCGGGCTCGGAGATTTTATACCTGCAGGAAGTCCGCGCGCCGGGCGCTACCTCGTTGGTTACGGAGGTGGGGGTGCGCCTGCAGGCGCATAAGACGGCATCGGGCAGGGTGATGCTGGCACACCTGCCGGAATGGGAGGTCAAGGCCGCATTCGATACCGCAGGCGGGGAAAATTTTGGTCTCCTGAAAAAGCAGTTGGACCGGGCCCTTGCGCGCGGATGGGACCAAGAGGTGGAAGAAATCTCGCGGGGACAGGCCTCGGTGGCGGTGCCCATCCTGGACCACCTGGAGCGGCCCGCGGCGGCCATTGCGGTGACCTATCCCGTGTCCACGCCGGCAGATAGGGTAGAGGCGCTCATTGCGGCGCTGCGCCAGGCCGCGGAGAAAGTTGCGGGAAAAACGTATCGCCAGCGCGAAAAGTGAGGTACCATGCGGGCTAGCGCGTTAGGCTGTGACGTGAGCTATATTTTGCTGCCCTAAAGACACTAGGAGTCATCATGCCTAATGCATACCCATCCACCGTTACCGTCGGCGTCGGAGCGCTGACCATTGAGGAAGTCGTGGCCGTTGCCCGTTACGGCGCCACGGTAGAAATCTCGCCCGAAGCACTCGATGAGGTAGCCGCTACGCGCGACCGAGTCGAAGAACTGGCGCAGGATCCCACGCCGGTCTACGGAATCTCCACCGGTTTCGGCGCGCTAGCCCGCCGTCACATTCCAGAAGAGATGCGCGCGCAGCTGCAGCTATCCTTGGTGCGCTCCCACGCGGCCGGCACCGGCCCTGAGGTGGAAGAAGAAGTCATTCGCGCGCTCATGCTGCTGCGCCTATCTACCCTGTGCACCGGCCGTACCGGCGTGCGCCCAGTGGTGGTAGAGACCTACGCCAAGGCACTTAACGCCGGCATCGTGCCGGTGGTGCGCGAATACGGTTCCTTGGGCTGTTCCGGCGACTTGGCTCCGCTGGCCCACTGCGCCCTAGCGCTCTTGGGCGAGGGCGAGGTGCGCGTGGGCGGCGAGCTCAAGGACGCCGGCGAGGCCCTTGCCGCCGCCGGCATCGAGCCGCTGGAGCTGCGCGAAAAGGAGGGCCTTGCCCTTATCAACGGCACCGATGGCATGCTTGGCCAGCTCTGCCTGGCCATCACTGACCTGCGCGCGGCCGCCAAGACCGCCGATATCGCCACCGCCATGACGGTAGAAGGCCTGCTTGGCACGCTCGTTGTCTTTGCCGATGACCTCCAGCAGCTGCGCCCGCACCCGGGCCAGGCTGATTCTGCCGCCAATATCCGCCAGGTGGCGGACGGCTCCGAGATCCTCGCGGCAGCGCTGGAGGAGTTCAAGAAGAACCAGGTCCAGGACGCCTACTCGGTGCGTTGCGCGCCGCAGGTGGCCGGCGGTTTCCGCGATACCTTGGCGCACACCGCGCAGGTAGCAGAGCGCGAGCTCGCCGCCGCCGTGGATAACCCGGTGGTGGCCAAGGACGGCCGCGTGGTCTCCAACGGCAACTTCCACGGCGCCCCGGTGGCCTATGCGCTCGATTTCCTTTCCATCGTCACCGCGGACCTGGCGTCCATTTCTGAACGCCGCACCGACCGCTTCCTGGATCCGGCCCGCAACCGCGGTTTGAACGCCTTTCTTGCCGATGACCCCGGTGTCGACTCCGGCCACATGATCGCCCAATACGCCCAGGCTGGCATCGTCAGCGAATTAAAGCGCCTGGCTACCCCGGCCTCGGCCGATTCCATTCCTTCTTCTGCCATGCAGGAAGACCACGTGTCCATGGGCTGGTCCGCCGCCCGCAAGCTGCGCAAGGCCGTCGATGGCCTGCAGCGCGTGCTCGCCGTGGAGATCCTCACCGCGGCGCGCGCCATCGACATGCGCGAGGGAACGCCCGCTGGCGGCACCGGCGCGGTCATCTCCGCCCTGCGCGAGACTGTTCCTGGCCCCGGCACCGACCGCTACCTATCGCCGGAAATCGAGGAGACCGTGCGCTTGGTCAAGTCTGGCGAGCTGATCGATGCCGTCGAGGCCGCCACCGGAAAGCTGCGTGGTTAATATGGCTTCTCTAAAGTGGAACCCGCAGTCCGAGCCGAACCCGCTGCCGTATTCGCCGTTTAAGTCCAGCACGGTGCCGCGCCCCATTGGGTGGTTGTCCAGTGTTGATAGCGAGGGCCGAGAAAATATCGCCCCGTATAGCCAGTGGCAAAACCTCACTTTTGACCCACCCATGGTGATGTTCTCCGCCAATCAATACCCGGATGGTCGGCGAAAGGACACTGTGCTCAATGCGGAGGAAACCGGCTGGTTTGTGTGGAATATGGCCACCTATGAACTGCGAGAAGAGGTTAATAAGTCCGCGCAGGTACTCGAGCACGGCGATAGCGAATGGGAGCGCCTGAATGTCACCAAGGAATACGCGGAGAACTACCGCATACCCATGGTGAAAGAATCTCCCGTGAAGTTTGAGTGCGAATACAAGACCACGCTGCGCCTGCCGGGAAATTCCAAGGTCGGCACGATTGACCTCGTGGTTGCGAACGTGAAGACCATTCACATTGATAAATCCGTTGTTGATGAGGATGGCAAGCTCGATATCGTCCGGATTAAACCCATTGCACGCATGGGCTATTTCGACTACACGGTGGTTACCGAAAAGTTTGAGATGCGCGTTCCCGGATCGGACGACGCCGCCCGCGCCGGGCTAGAGGGCTCTGCCTAACGCCTCGGCCATCGCCACCTGGCCCGCGTGGGTGGGGTGCATGGGGAAGGAATCGGTATCCTGCCCCGTAAAGTCCACCCACGGCTCATCAGAGCAGGCGGAGTGCTGCGGGGCATCGTCGGGCAGCACGTAGGTGGCGCCGTTGCGCTCGGCGGCCTCGCGCACCGCTTTGTTGATGCGCTGGATGGTATCCGCCAACCACTCCCGGTCAGTGGCCGGAATTTTTTTAATGAAGGGGCAGGTCTCGCCCGGGTTGATGAGGGGGATATAGCCGGTGGCAATGACCTTCGCCTCAGGCGAGCGGTGGGCGATTTCCCCGTAGACCTTGTCCAGGCGTTGGGGGAGATCGTGTAGCTCCAGCTCAACCTGCGGGCCGGATTCGTCCTGGCACATATCGTCCGTGGCGCACTGGGTCAGGCGCACAAAGCTGACGTCGTTGCCGCCGATGCTCAAGGAGACAAGGGACGTATCCGCGGCCAGTGCGTCCACCTGGGCGGGGTGCTCGCCTGCGGAGGATAAAACATCCAACGTGCTCGCGCCCTGGCAGGCGACGTTGCGGAAGGAACTCGTGGTGATTTCCTGCGCGGCGAGTTCTGGATAGGAATCTTGTGCTCTGGCGCAGGAATCGGGCGGATCCAGCGGGAGCGTCGTCGAGCCCATCGCCGCGTAGGAATCCCCGAGGGCCACATAGTTTTCTGGGTCTTCTGTAGCATCTGGAGCTTCTTGCGGCTGGTTGGAGCATCCTGCCAGCAGGCAGGCGGCGGCGAGGGCGGGCAATATGTGGCGCATGACTGCCATCGTAGCCGCAGAGTCTGAAATGCCAGACAGTTGGTGACCGTGCAAGCTCTAAATACGTTGTGCATCACACTAAATTGATATCTGTGACGCTCGCCAAGCCCCCGGGAGACAGCCCCGGGAAACCGGCCTTGGGGTAGGGCACGGCGTCGATAAGCACGAGCGAAAGGAAGCCATGTCTGAACCACGCGAAGTCCGCGCACCCCGCGGCACCGAACTCAACGCAAAATCCTGGCAAACCGAAGCGCCACTGCGCATGCTGATGAATAACCTCGACCCAGAGGTGGCAGAGCGCCCCGAGGACCTCGTGGTCTACGGCGGCACCGGCCGCGCAGCCCGCAGCTGGGAGGCCTTCGATGCCATTGTGGAATCGCTGAAAGACCTAGAAAGCGATGAAACCCTCCTCGTCCAATCCGGCAAGCCGGTTGGCATTTGGAAGACCAATGAATGGGCACCGCGCGTGCTCATCGCCAACTCCAACCTGGTGGGCGACTGGGCCAACTGGGAGCACTTCCGCAAGCTCGAGGACGAGGGTCTGATGATGTACGGCCAGATGACGGCCGGCTCCTGGATCTACATCGCCACCCAGGGCATCCTGCAGGGCACCTACGAGACCTTCGCGGCCGTGGCCAAGAAGCGCTTCGAGGGCAGCCTGGCCGGCACCCTGACCCTGACCGGTGGATGTGGCGGCATGGGCGGTGCCCAACCGCTCGCCGTGACGCTGAACGGGGGAGCAGTGCTCATCGTGGACGTGGATGAGCACCGCCTGCGCCGCCGCCAGCACAAGCGCTACCTCGATGAAGTGGTCACCGACTTGGACGAGGCCCTGCGCTTGGTTCTCGATGCCAAGGAAAACAAGAAGGCCCTTTCCGTGGGTCTGGTGGGCAATGCCGCCGAGGTCTTCCCCGAGGTGCTGCGCCGCCAGCGCGCCGGGGAGTTCAAGGTAGACATCGTCACCGACCAGACCTCCGCGCACGACCCACTGTCCTACCTGCCCACCGAAATCACCGTGGATGACTGGCAGTCCGAGGCCAAGGCCGATCCCACGACCTTTACCAAAAAGGCCCGCGAATCCATGGCCGCGCAGGTCCAAGCGATGGTGGAATTCCAGGACGAGGGCGCCGAGGTCTTTGACTACGGCAACTCCATCCGCGATGAGGCCCGCCACGCCGGCTACCAGCGCGCATTCGAGTTCCCCGGCTTCGTTCCCGCCTATATCCGCCCGCTCTTCTGCGAAGGAATGGGCCCGTTCCGCTGGGCAGCGCTGTCCGGCGATCCAGAAGACATTAAGGTCACCGACCAAGCCCTAAAGGAGCTCTTCCCTGAAAACGAGCACCTGCACAACTGGCTGGACGCCGCCGAGGAGTACGTCGAGTTCGAGGGCCTGCCCGCCCGCATTTGCTGGCTCGGCTACAACGAGCGCCACAAGGCCGGCTTGCTCTTCAATGACCTGGTGCGCGAGGGCAAGATCAAGGCCCCCATCGTCATCGGCCGCGACCACCTCGATTCCGGCTCGGTTGCCTCCCCGTACCGCGAGACCGAAGCCATGCTCGATGGCACCGACGCCGTCGCTGACTGGCCGCTGCTTAACGCCATGACCGCCGTATCTTCCGGCGCCACCTGGGTCTCCCTCCACCACGGCGGCGGAGTGGGCATGGGCCGCTCCATCCACGCCGGTCAGGTCACGGTTGCCGATGGCACCGATCTCGCCGCCGCCAAGCTGCGCGCCGTGCTGACCAATGACCCAGGCATGGGCGTTATCCGCCACGTCGATGCCGGGTACTCTCGCGCAGAGGAAATAGCCACAGAACGCGGCGTTCGCGTACCCATGGAATTTAAGGCAAGGGATTAAATGAGCACACTTTTTACCGGAATTTCAGAGCTCCGCACGGTCAGCGAGCACGGCACGCTTAACGATGCCGCCCTTATCGCCGACCACGGCACCATCGCCTGGATCGGCCCCGCCTCTCAGGCGCCTGCCGCCGATGACCAGGTGGATCTGGGCGGGCGCGCCGTCTTGCCCGGTTGGGTGGATTCGCACACCCACATGGTCTTCGACGGCGACCGCTCCGCCGAGTTTGAGGCCCGCATGTCCGGCGGCTCCTACGAGGCCGGCGGCATCGCGGTGACCATGGATGCCACCCGGGAGGCGGGGGCGGAGCGCTTGGATAAGCTCGTCGCCGAGCGCGTGGCCGCCGGCCGCCGCGGTGGCACCACCACCTTCGAGACCAAGACCGGCTATGGCCTCAACACGGAATCTGAAGTGGAAGCCGCGCGCGTGGCATCCCAGCACGTCGACGACGTGACCTTCCTCGGCGCCCACCTCGTGCCGCCGGGAGCGGATGCGGAAGACTACCTCGATGAGGTCGTCGGTCCGATGCTGGACGGCGTTGCAGAATACGTCCAGTGGATCGACGTCTTCTGCGAGCGCGGCGCGTTCAATGAAGAGCAGTCGCGCCGGGTTTTAGAAGCCGGTAAAAAGTTGGGCCTTGGCCTGCGCGTGCACGGCAACCAGCTTGGCGAGGGCCCGGGTGTTAGCCTCGCGGTCGATCTCGGCGCCGCCTCGGTGGACCACGTGAATTACCTGAGCGTTAGTGACATCGAAAAGCTCGCCGCATCCGAGACCGTGGCCACCATGCTCCCAGCCTGCGATCTCTCCACGCGCGAGCCCTTAGCGCCTGGCCGTGCGCTTCTCGATGCCGGCGCCACCCTCGCCATCGCCTCCAACCTCAACCCAGGTACCTCCTATACCTCGTCGATGAATTACTGCGTGACCACGGCTGTCCTGCAGCAGCACCTATCCGTCGACGAGGCCATCCACGCCGCCACCACCGGCGGTGCCACGGCGCTGCGCCGCCATAATGTGGGCAACGGACTCGACCCGCAGGGCCGCCCCGCGAAGGGCACCCTGGTGGAAGGAGCTGCCGCTGACCTGCACGTGCTCGATGCTCCCAGCGCGGTGCACTTGGCCTACCGGCCGGGCATGCCGCTGAGCTACCGCACGTTCGTGGCGGGGGTATAGCGAGGAATGGAGTTTGCCGCCGGTATCGCGTAGGGTTGGACGAGCAATGAGCATTACCGATAACGCCACCGGCGGCGTAAACGAGCCGGAAGATTTTAATAAGTCGGAATCTCAGGACAACTCGCAAGGTGTCAACCAGGACACCAGGGCTGCGAATACTTCTGAGGGCACCGGCGCTGAGTCCAAGGACTCGGCCAACGACAACTCCCAGGGGTTCGAGCACCTCGGCCTGCCAGATAAAATTCTGCAAGCCGTTGCGAAAGTAGGCTTCACCACGCCGTCACCCATCCAAGCAGAAACCATCCCGATCCTGATGGAAGGCCGCGACGTCGTGGGCCTTGCACAGACCGGTACCGGCAAAACCGCAGCCTTCGCGCTGCCGGTCTTGTCCCAGCTTGACCCGCAAGCGCGCCACCCGCAGGCGCTCGTCCTTGCACCTACCCGCGAGCTCGCCCTGCAGGTTGCAGACGCCTTTCAATCCTTTGCGGAAACCCTCAAGGGCATCGAGGTTCTTCCCATCTACGGTGGCCAGGCCTACGGCATCCAGTTGTCTGGTCTGCGCCGCGGCGCCCAGGTCATCGTGGGTACCCCGGGTCGCGTCATCGACCACCTGGAAAAGGGTTCGCTTGACCTGTCTCAGCTGCAGTTCCTCGTCCTCGATGAGGCCGATGAGATGCTGAACATGGGCTTCCAGGAAGACGTCGAGCGCATCCTGGAAAGCACCCTGGACCGCAAGCAGGTGGCGCTTTTCTCCGCCACCATGCCTAATGCCATCCGCCGCCTGTCCAAGCAGTACCTGCACAACCCGGCGGAAGTAACCGTTAAGTCCGAGCGCCGCACCAACGACAACATCAAGCAGCGCTTCCTGCTGATTCCACACCGCGCAAAGATGGATGCCTTCACCCGCATCCTCGAGGTCATTACCTATGACGCCATCATCGTCTTCTGCCGCACCAAGCACGAGACCGAAGAGGTGGCCGAGGCCTTGCGCGATCGCGGTTACAGCGCCGCTGCCATTAACGGCGACATCGCCCAGGCGCAGCGCGAGCGCACCGTCGACCAGCTCAAGGATGGCCGCCTAGACATCCTCGTCGCTACCGACGTCGCCGCGCGTGGCCTTGACGTCGAGCGCATCACCCACGTGGTGAACTTCGACATCCCGAACGACACCGAGTCCTACGTGCACCGCATCGGCCGCACCGGCCGTGCCGGTCGCTCCGGTGAGGCAATCCTGTTTGTCACCCCACGCGAGCGCCGCATGCTGCGCTCCATCGAGCGCGTGACCAACGCTCGTCTCGAAGAGATGGATCTGCCGTCCGTCGATGAGGTCAATGAGAAGCGCAAGGAAAAGTTTGCGCAGGCCATTACCCAGTCCATGGACAACAAGCAGGCCGATTTCTTCCGCAACTTGGTGCGCAAGTACTCGGAAGACAATGACGTCGCGATGGATGACATCGCCGCGGCCTTGGCCGTCATGCACCAGGGTGGCAAGAACTTCCTATTGGAAGACAAGCCTTTGCCCAAGCCAAAGAAGGACCGCCGCGATCGCGATGACCGCAAGCGCGACCGCGACTTCAAGGGTGGCGGCAAGAACCGCGGCGGCTCCAAGCGGCCGGATGGTGACTTTGAGACGTACCGGTTGGACGTCGGCAAGCGCCAGAATGTCCGCCCGGGTGCCATCGTCGGTGCAATCGCCAACGAAGGTGGCCTGTCTGCCAAGGACTTCGGGCGCATCACCATTGCGGTGGGGCACACGCTCGTGGACCTGCCGAAGAACATGGACCCGGCTGTGCTGGACCGCCTGAAGGATACCCGGATTTCTGGCCAGCTCATCAAGATTCAGAAGGATACCGGTCGCCCGCCTCGCCGTGATGGCGGCGGCGGTGGCCGCAAGCACGGTGGTCGCTTCCGCGACTAATTTAACCTCCAAAGGGCCTCTTTTTAGAGGCCCTTTTTTCATGCCCTGTGACCTGCGCTTTTACTATAAACGGGGGTAGCGTGTCGGGGCGGTTTTGTATGGTGTATGGCGAAAGCATGTTCTAGCAAATCTCTCGAAAGAAAGTCCATGAATGCGCCATATTATGCCAATACCAATCCAGAAAATTCTACCTCCCGTGCAGCTACGGAGATTAGGAGGGCGGAATACCAGTTCTGGGAGAAGCTTCATCCTGGCTCAGATGACGATATCGAAATTATTAGCCAATCCCTGTCTAACTTAACTGGGGCGCGTCAGTCCCGAATTAGGAATATTATTTTCGCCTTCGAGCGATTAAAAGAGCTGCCGCGGCTGCGCGCTCGGCAAGAACAGCATTTCCATTTAGATTTAGACCGACTCATTACGATTGACCAAACCCTAGCCAAACTCGGCGCCATTGATGCGGAGAAGAAATTCACTATCGATGACGCCCTGACCAACTACTTGACCCCAACCCGTCCCAATCAAAAGCTGCCCTCGCACCGCAATCTCCGCCGAAAGCTGCGCGGGCTCATTGTGCGCCTCGATCCCTCTATTGCCGCGCGGGATCCGCGCCGCAAGCAAGCCTATAGCGTTGAACCTACAGGCGGGGAGTGGGCTGCGGTTTGCCTGGACGTCGGGTTAGAAACCGCGGAGATAATCGACCGCAATATTCGGGATATCGCTACGGACAAGGACCTCACGATGGCTGAGGCCGCAGTGGAGCTGCTGACTGGAAAGGCGCAGGCAAAGGCCAAGGTCGTGTTGAATATGTATCGCTGCGACCTGCCGGATGCACCCGCGTTTGTACAGAACTTAGGCTGGGTATCCCCGGAGACCGCGGATGACCTACAGGCTCGGGCGACAGCGACAAGGGATATGGAGAAGGCCGGTCAGGCGGAGAGCCCTAACTATGTGACGCCGCCAGATATCCGGGCGTTTGTAGAGGGCTTGGACGGCACGTGCCGGTGGCCAGGCTGCACGCGGCCGGCGGTGGCGTCCCAGATGGACCATCGGCACGACTTTGCAGATGGCGGTCCGACCTCGGCGGCGAACCTTACATGCTTATGCCAACACCATCACAATATAAAGACCGATGGGAGGGCGTTTTATATCAAGGACCCGGTAAGTGGGGACATCGTCTGGCTTTTCGATGACTCTACGTGGGTCTACGACTCCGCGAGCGGACCGCTGGCGCCGAAGAACCGCAGGTGGGCGCAGACGGTAGCGCAGGCCACGCAGAAGCGGCGGGAGAATGCGCACGCAGATGCGCAGCAACTAAAAGAAGAGCTCAGAGAGGAGTCCACGCATGAAAAAGGGGACAGCGATGACACTGTCCCCGGAGAGTAAATGGCTTCCTAGATGTACATCAGGATAAGGCAGATGATCCACAGGAGGTTGAAGACGCCGCCGAAAGCGGACAGGGACTTCTTGATGGAGCCCAGGTTGGCGGTATCGCCGGATTCTAGGGCTGCCTGCGCCGTGCGCTGCTTAGGGAGGATAAGGAAGAAGAGCAGGCACCACGCGATGATGGCCACGAGGATGGCGATGTGGAAGTTGACCTGGCTCTTGAAGGTTTCAATATCAGACAGGAACACTGCAAGGCCAAGGACCGGCACGAGGGCGGAAATGTAGCCGTAAGTATTGGTGATGTTGTGCAAGTTGCGGGCGGCGCCGAGGGCCGTCTTATCGCCCTGCGCTGCGCCCTGCAGCTGGGTCTGGTAGATGGAGGTGGAAATGCACACGGGGCCGAGCAAAACGATGGCCGCTGCCACGTGCAGGAAGATGAACAAAGTAGTCATGGAGGATGCCCTTCAGTTAAGAAAAGTTGCCTTGTTCACCCTAATCAATTTAACTGCTAGAAATCGAACCGACATTGCCTTCTCATTGCACGGACATCCGCGCGGGGCAACGGTAACTCGTACTTGCGCGCGATTTTTGCGAGGCGCCGCGAGTAATCGCAGCGGTTGGCGGGCGGTAACCACTCAGAGGGGAGGGAATCAGACTTTTCCTGATTGAGCTTCCGGCTGGTCGCCACCAAGTTGAGGGGATCGTTGGCAAAGCGGATCTTGGTGTCTTGGTCCCACTGTGCGGCACCCATGTCAAAGGCGGCAGAAAGTGGGAAGATGTGGTCGACCTCAATAGGGGAGGTGGCTGAAATCATCTCGTCCGCGTAGGGGTCATAGAGCGTGCCGGATTGCGGCCGGCAGTCTGCGAACGCCTCGCTGGCTTGGTTCTCCATGATGGCCTCACGCGTGGTGCATGCACCGTTGGGCTGCCAGCCGCCGAACTCGTCGCGGTCGTAGCCCTGCAATTCCGCGCGGGATGGAACGGTGGAGACATCAAAACGCGGAAAAGGCCACGCATACCATGCGATAACGAGAGCGGTTATGCATGATAGCGCGGCCAGGTAATAGGACTTCATGTCCTATTGGACTCCGCGAGGTGCGGGAAGGTTCCTACTTGTTATCGGAAACCTTTTCTGCTGCTTCCTCGAAGTCCAGGGAGTCGTCCTTCTCAACGAGCTTGGCAAGCTTCTCGGCTTCCTCGAACTCGTCCAAGACCTCCTGGTCTGGCTGCTTGGTAGCCAAGGTGACCAGAACGGTGACGATGAGTGCGGAGAAGAAGCCCGGAACCATCTCGTAGAGGGAATCGCCG
Source organism: Corynebacterium sp. KPL1824 (assembly GCF_000478095.1). Classification (NCBI taxonomy): domain Bacteria; kingdom Bacillati; phylum Actinomycetota; class Actinomycetes; order Mycobacteriales; family Corynebacteriaceae; genus Corynebacterium; species Corynebacterium sp. KPL1824. Next base: position 1,131,294 of record NZ_KI515749.1, read on the forward strand.
AGCGGGGACATGCCCCAACCGATGGCGACGACTGCACCGGTAACCATACCGGCGATTGCACCGGTTGCGTTGAGGCGCTTCCAGTACAGAGCCAGGATGACCAGCGGACCGAATGCGGAACCGAAACCAGCCCATGCGAAGCCGACCAGGCCAAGAATGGAGTCGGACGGGTTGATAGCCAGGAGTGCGGCGATAACCGCGATGGCCACAACGGCGGTACGGGACAGGTTAATCAGAACGCCCTCGGAAGGCTTGCGCTTTGCGATGATGAGGTAGAGGTCCTCAATCAGGGAAGAGGACACCACGAGCATCTGGGAGGACATGGTGGACATGATCGCTGCCAGAACTGCGGTCAAGACGAAACCTGCAGGCAATGGGTGCATCATGGCCTGAGCCATATCCAAGAAGATGGTCTCGAAGTTTTCTTGGTCAGTGATGGTTTCACCGAACTGGGTGAAGTACACGGTACCGGTAAGCGCAACGAAGATAGCGCCGATGACGGAAAGACCCATCCAGGTGATGCCGTAGAAACGGCCCTGCTTGGCGTCGGAAGGCTTACGCAGCGCCATGAAGCGCACGATAATGTGCGGCTGACCAAAGTAGCCAAGGCCCCAAGCGGCGTTACCAACGATAACACCAGCGGAAACACCGGCGAAGAGAGAGAAGTAGTTATCGTTTGGCTCGAGTGCGCCGTCGGTAGCGTAGCTGTTTTCGGTAGCGAAGGAGAAGATCGCGCCGGCATCGTCAAGAGCGAAAAGCGCCATGATTGGCACGATCAGCAGGGCGACGAACATCAGCATGCCCTGCATAGCGTCGGTGTAGGACACTGCCAGGAAGCCACCGATGAAGGTGTAGAAAATGGTCACTGCGGCGATGACCAACATACCGGTGATGTAGTCGCCACCGAAGGTGGACTCGAAGTAACGACCACCGGAGACCATGCCGGAAGAGACGTAGAAGGTAAAGAAGAAGATAATGATAACTGCGGAGATAATACGCAGCATGCGCGACTTATCGCGCAGACGGTTCTCGAAGAAGGAGGGGACCGTAATGGAATCGCCCGCAACCTCCGAGTAAGCGCGCAGACGCGGCGCAATCCACTTCCAGTTAGCCCATGCACCGATAAGGAGGCCGATAGGCATCCACAGCTCGGAAAAACCGGAAAGGAAGAGCGCGCCAGGCAGACCCATAAGCAGCCAGCCGGACATATCGGATGCGCCGGCGGAGAGAGCAGCTACGAATGGGTGCAGGCCACGGCCGCCCAAAACATAATCGTCATATTCGTCGGTTTGTTTGTAGCTCCAGTAGCCAATGGCTGCCATTACGAGGAAGTACACAATCATCGCAATGACGTACCAAGTTGATTCTTGCACGTTTCACTCCTTGTAGTGATTTGTCGGACATTCTTACGTTAACGGTGACTTCAGGTTCACCCAAGCTAAAATTCAGCTGTGGCATAGATCTCTGGTGATGTTTTTCATCGTTTAACTGCGTAAAGACGTGAATATAACGAGCTTGTAACAAAACTATACGGGGCTGCTATGCTGGCCGTTATGGCTTCTTACCTTGTGCATGGCCTTTGGCTGCCAGTCTCGGGGCTTGGTCTATGGATTGAGCAGGTAGAAGGACACAAGATTGTTATGCCTTCGGCCGTGCCGGAGGGGACGTTTCCGCAGGCAGTCGATGCTATCTTGGCTAAGAAATCCTTCCGGAACCGGGCGCGAGTATCACTGCGGACCCCAAAGGGTAAGGACGTCTCGCTCATGGTGCCCATGGCCATGTTTGCCCCGGAAGAAGCGGTAGAAGCCCTAGCCCAGCTGGAATACCTGGATCACCATCCACCGGAATCGATTGCACCGGATCTGCACTGGCTCATTCACGCATATAGCGGCCTGAGCAAGTTTGTCCGCGCGGGCAGGGTGACGTTCCGGCTGGCGTACCAGGCTAACGAGTGGTTCCCCATGTGGCAGTTGGCCTCAGGCTTGGGCGAGCGCGGTTGGCTCGCAGAAATGATGGCCGCGGCACCCGGGATTCTCCATATAAATAATAGGGCCCTTTCAGATGACCTAGCGGATGAACTAACGCATTGGATTGCCAACCGGGAATTGCAGCCGCTGCTCAATGAACCCCGGCCCATGCCGTGGCACGACTTCGCCCGTGCACTTTTGACGACGTCTCCCATTCGCCGCGGCCGCGCGCAACTACTGCGCGGGCTTAATGAATGGAAGAATTCCATTTACCAGGTGGAACTCCAGCTCGTCTACATCGTGGAGGAGCCGGAAGAACAGGATCCAGAAGACGCAGCGTGGCCGATTCGGGTGCGGGTGCGCTCTGGAACGGATTCGCCGCGGCCGGTGTTGGCGGATGAGTTGGATAGGGCGAGCATCGAGAAGCTGCGCGAAAACCACCGCAAGGCCCTGCGCGCGGCGCCGAGCCTGGGCCAGAGCACGCAAATGCCCCAGCCTGGCGACGGCGATTGGGATGTTTATCTGGATACGGAGCAGCTCACGCAGTTTATTGCGCACGAGGTACCCGAGCTGAAGAAGCGGGGCATTACCGTCATGCTGCCCAAATCGTGGGCGCAGATGGATACGAAGGCCAAGCTGGAAACTCGCGAGGCGCGGGATCCGGCGGAAGCCGCCACGAAGAAGCACATCGGCATGAATCAGCTCGTGGACTATAACTGGCGCATGTCCGTGGGCGATGTGGAGCTTACCGAGTCCGAGATGGACGAGTTGGTCAATTCCAAGTCCGGGCTCATCCAGCTGCGCGGCAAGTGGGTGATGGCCGATACCCAGGTCGTATCCAAGGTTTCCTCTTATATGGAGGAGCTGGCGGATAAGTCCCGCGAACGCGCCAAGAAGGAGCTCGAGCAGCTGGCGGCCTCGGCGGAGATGGCCAAGAAGCTAGGTGAGCCGGGCTGGCAGCAGCTCATGGCGGAGGTTGAGCGTCGCCGAGCGGAGTTCAACGAGAAGAGCGAGCACCAGGTCACGGTGGCGGAGCTGCGGGAGCTGGCGCTCGAGTCGATGGCTCAGGAGCCCATCGAATTTACCGGCAGCACGTGGCATACCGCGTTGCTCGGCGGCATGGATACGGTCGCACCTAAGCGCGTGGACATCCCGGAGACCGTCCACGCGGAGCTGCGCGAGTATCAGCGCACGGGCGTGGACTGGCTGTATTGGATGTCGCGCAATAATATTGGCGCCGTGCTTGCCGATGACATGGGGCTCGGCAAAACACTCCAACTACTGTCCCTTTTGGCAGTGGAGAAAGAGCGCGGTGAACAGACCGGGCCCACCTTGGTCGTTGCACCCACCTCCGTGGTGGGCAACTGGGCTCGCGAGGCCCGCCGCTTCGTGCCGGATTTTAAGGTCATGGTGCAACACGGCGCGGGGCGTCCGGGCGGGGAGAGGTTCCTCGAGGCCGCCGCGAAAGCCGATCTGGTCATTACGACGTACGGCACCGTCAGCCGGGATTTCAACCTCTTGGGTGAGGTGTCCTGGCAGCGCGTGGTCCTCGATGAGGCGCAGGCCATTAAGAACTCGGCCACACGTTCCTCCAAGGCGGTGCGGTCGCTGCCGTCTGAACACCGCGTGGCGCTGACCGGTACGCCGGTGGAAAACCGCTTGTCCGAGATGCGGTCCATCTTGGACTTTTGCAACCCAGGAATTTTGGGTACGTCGTCCTTCTTCCGCAATCACTTTGCCAAGGCCATCGAGCGCAATAATGATGAGGAGATGTCCGAGCGCCTGCGCGCGCTGACCGCGCCTCTCATCCTGCGCCGCGTCAAGACCGATCCCAATATCATCGATGACCTGCCGGAAAAGTCCGAGCAGATTCTTACCGTATCCATGACCACCGAACAGGCCGCGCTGTACAAAGCGCTGGTCAATGAGGTGAAGAAGAGCTTGGAGGATGCTACGGGCATCAGCAAGCGCGGCATCGTCTTGGCCTCCCTGACCCGCATTAAGCAGATCTGCAATCACCCGGCGCATTACCTGGGGGATGATTCACCGGTGGTTATCAAGGGCAAGCACCGCTCGGGCAAGGTGAAGGAGCTGATGCGGATTGTCGATGCCGCCACCGAATCCGGTGAGCGCCTGCTGATCTTTACGCAGTACAAGGCCTTCGGGGCTATCCTGCAGCCCTACCTGAGCGGGCAGCTGGGCCATGAGATTCCCTTCCTGCACGGCGGGGTGACGAAGAATAAGCGCGACCAAATGGTGGAGGACTTCCAATCCGAGGATGGCCCACAGGCGATGATCCTTTCGCTCAAGGCGGGCGGCACGGGCCTCAACCTCACCGCGGCATCGATCGTGGTGCACATGGACCGTTGGTGGAACCCCGCGGTGGAAAACCAAGCCACGGACCGTGCCTTCCGCATCGGTCAGCGCCGCAACGTGCAGGTGTATAAGATGATTACCGCTGGCACGTTGGAAGAATCCATTCAAGACATTTTGGATGGAAAGACGCAGCTGGCTGGGGCCGTCGTCGGTGAAGGCGAAGGCTGGCTTACGGAACTGGAGCCGGACCAGCTGGCGGAGCTCATGAGTTACCGGGGAAAGGAGTAAGCGGATGGCCGTTAAGGGCGATGACAATGTCATCTACGCAAACTTTGGTACCCGCAAGCGCGTGAGCACCCCGGATGAGGTCAACCATGTTGACCGCAGCGGGCGGCTGCTGTCCAAGACCGCCGCCCGGATTTCTTCTTTTACCAGCCATGACGCGGACCGGGGGCGGATTACCCGCGGGCGCCAGTACGCAGAAGGCGGTCACGTCGTGGGATTGGAGATCCGTAACGGTGCCATCCATGGGCGCGTGGCCGGTTCCCAGAATGAGCCGTTTTCCGTACTCATCCAGCTGCCGTACCGCGATAATGACGATATCGCGGCACTCGCCGGGCAATTCGCGCGCACGCCCAATTCCGTAGCGAATGCGCGCAAGGGCCTGCTGTCTGAGGACGCGCTGGATACCCTTTTTGCCAGCGAGGCCGAAGAACTGCGGCTTTCCTGCACCTGCCCGGATTCCGCCTATGCCTGCAAGCACATCGTGGCGGTGGGAGATAGGCTCGCCACCCGCGCGGATGCGGATCCCGCCGTGATTTTCAATATGCGCGGGTTAGACTTTGCGCGCCTTGAAAAGGCCGTCATGGAGCAATCGCAGCAGGTCTCCCGCGAAAGCTTTGGGGCTAGCGATTTATCCGCGGAAGAAAAGAACGATGTGTTCTGGAATGGCCGCGAGATGCCCAAGCTGCCGCACCCCAAGGTTGCCCCAGCGTTAGAAGACTCCGATCCAGACCTCTTGCGCAAGGCCCTGCGGGCCGTATCGCATACCAATATTGATCTTTTGCGCGCCGTGTCCGATATTGAAGACCTTTACTACCACTTAACGCACTGATTATGACTGTAACGACCTTTATCCACACGTCCGACTTCCAGCTGGGAATGACCCGCTGGTTTTTGAAGGGGGAGGCGCAAGGTCGTTTCAACGATGACCGAGAGTCCGCCATCATGCACCTAGGCCAGCTCGCGGAGGAGGTTGGCGCGGAGTTCATCGTCGTCGCCGGCGATGTATTTGAGCACAATGCGCTCTCCCGGGAGATCTTGGCCCGCGCCACCGAGATGTTTAAGCGCCTGCCGGTACCGGTGTATGTGCTGCCCGGAAACCACGATCCGTTGGTCGCGGACTCGGTATTTTATCGCACCAGCGCCGACAACGTGCACGTCATCGCGGATTCTGAGCCCATCGAGGTGGGCAAGGGCGTGGAAGTGGTGGGGGCGCCGTACCTGTCCAAGCGCGCCAACCACGATTTGGTGCGCCAGGCCTTAGAACCGCTCGATTCCACGGAAGGAATTCGGATTGCCGTGGGCCATGGCCAGGTGGATTCGCGTACTAGCGGGGGAGATGCCGATACCATCGACTTGGAATTCGTCGAACAGTGCTTGGAGCGCGGGGTGATTGATTACTTGGCGCTGGGCGATACCCACTCGACGGCCAGCCTGGGCACAACCGGGCGCGTCTGGTTCTCCGGCAGCCCGGAGACCACGGACTTTAAGGAGTGCTCCACCGGTGGTGGCGAGGCTGATTCCGGGAATGCGCTGGTGGTAAGGATTGAGGGGGAGGATATAGACATCGATAAGCGCAGCATCGGGCGCTGGACGTTCGATGCCCTCGATGCCTCCGTCAATTCCACCGAGGACGTCGAGCGCTTCCTGCGCAGTCTGGAGGAGTACCCGGATAAGGTGCGCACGGCGATTAAATACAGCCTGCAGGGGACCCTCGGCATCGCGGCGCACGCCCGGCTCCAGCGTGGGCTGGATGAGTTGGAGGCGGTCTTTGCCTCGCTGCGCCCGCGCGAGCGGACCATGGACCTGTTCCTGGAACCGAGCGAAGATGAACTAGCCAACCTGGATATTTCCGGCTATGCCGCCGACGCCCTGCAGGAGCTGCTGGATAACCGCGAGGATCCGGTGGCCCGCGACGCCGCCAATCTGCTATTTCGCCTGGAGGGATAAACCACATGCGCATCCACAGCTTAGAGATTAAAAACGTCCGCGGCATCGAGCACCTGGTTTTAGATGATCTGCCAGAAACCGGGGTGGTGGTTATCCACGGCGAGAACGAGGCCGGTAAATCCACCATCGTGGAGGCCCTCGATGTGGTGTTAACGGAAAAGCACACGGCGCGCCCCAGCGGCATCCGGGACCTGCAGCCGGTGGGCAAGGATGTATCTCCGGAGGTCATTGCGGATATTTCCGTGGGGGAGTACCGCTTTCGCATTGCCAAGCGCTGGCTGCAGAAGAAGTACTGTGAACTGGCCATATCGTCCCCGCGCCACGCACAATATACAGGCCGCCAGGCCGATGACGAGCTGGAACAGATTTTAAGCGAGAACATGGATCGCCAGCTTCTCGATGTCCTCTTTATGCGCCAGGATGACTCCAATGACGCCATCTCCGCGGTGGGCATCCCGTCGCTGACGCAGGCCCTCGAGCAGGAGTCCGGCCTGGCGGAGGACGAGGTATCCGGCGATGATTCTCAGCTTTTGGGCAAGGTGGATAAGGAATATAAGCGCTACTACACCGAAAAGACGGGCAAGGCGGCCGGCGAATACAAGAAGGCCCAGGACAATGCGGAGCGTGCCGAGCAGAAGTTGGAAGAAGCAACCGCTGCGGTGCGCGGGCTCGACTCCGTTGTGGAACGCTACGAGCACTTGGAACGCCAGCAAGAAGAGGCCGAGGCGCAGCTTCCCGCGGCCCGTACGGATCTCGCTGAGAAACAGGCCGCCGCAGACGAGGCAGTAAAGGCCCAGCACCAAGTGGATGCGCACAAGGCCGAGCTCACCCGCGCCAAGGAGGATTTCCAACGCTCGAAGGATGCGCAGTCTAAGCGCCAGGAGATGGTCGAGGCGCTCGAGGCCGCTGGCACCGCAAAGTCGAGCGCCGCGGATAAGCTTGCGACCGCCCGCGAGAAGGCCGCGGAGGAAAACGAGAATAAAGAGGCGGTGGAAAAGAAGCTGGCTACCGCCAAAGAGGACTACGCCACCGCGCGCGCAACGCTCAAGCAGGCGCGGCTGCATCAGGACAAGGAGACCTTTAAGCGCTTGGATAAGCGCCTGCTCAAGGTGGAGGAATTGGCTCGTGGCGTGGAGAAGGCTCAGGCGGAGATAGCCCAGCGCGGGCGCGAGATGACCGCCGCGGATGTCGAGGAACTCCGCAAGGCTGACGCCGATCTCGCCTTGGCCAAGCGCCTGCACGATGCCACCGCCGCGAAGGTGGAGTTTTCCGGGCCCGAGGGCGCGGAGATTGGGGTGGATGGGACGCAGGTGGACATCGGCAAGCAGCCCGCAATTGAGCTTGTCGATGGCCGCGAGATCACCATCGGCGATATCACCGCCCGCTTCGTGGCCGGTGCGTATTCTTCCGATAAAACCCAGCGCGAGGTGGACCAAGCCGAGGCGCGCCTGCAGGAGCTTTTCGATGCCACCGGCGTCGACTCGATCGCCGCCGCCGAGGCCCTGCTTAAGGCGCACTCCGAGCAGAATGCTGGATTGGATGCCGCTACGCGCAAGCTCGAGGGCGAGCTAGGGCCGGATGATTTGGGCGAACTGCGCGCCCAGCACGCGGCGCTGAAGGACAAGGTCTCCGGGCTCGATGATGCCCCGGCCATGGATCTATCTGGTGCAGAAGAAGCTGAGGAAGAGGCGCGCGAGCTTGTCGATGCCCTCGACCGCGAGCTTATTCCCTTCCGCGATAGCCGCATCGCCCACGACGTGGTGCGCCTCGAAGCCGAGCTCGAGGCCGCCACCGAGAAGGCCGAGCGTGCCGAGCGCGAGTTGGCTGAAGCGCGGGAGAAAACCTCCGATGCCGGCTTGGAAGAAGAGACAGAGCGGTTGGGTGCTTTGGTAGGCAAGCTGCAGGAGCAGCTTTCTGAGATGGAGGCCGTGGACCTGGCCACCGCCCAGAGCCTGGTGGAGGGCGCGCAATCGCACCTGGATTACCTGCAGAATCAGGTGCAAGATGCGAAGGTGGAGCTCGGCAAGTTGTCTAGCGAGATTAATTATCACTCCGGCGCGGCAGAGCGCGAGCAGCAGGCGCAAGCCGAAGCAGAGATGGCCCAAGCGGTGCTAGAAAGCGTGGAAAAGCGCGCGCTTGCGGCACGCTACCTGCGCGAGCTGCTGTTCAAGCACCGCGATGCCGCGCGCCAGCGCTATGCCGAGCCCTTCGTGGCGGCGCTCGCCCAACTGGCCCGCACCATTTATGGCGGGGATATCAGCTTTGAATTGGCAGACGATCTCTCTGTTACCGCGCGCACCCGCGATAATGAAACTGTAGCTATGACCAGCCTGTCTGGCGGCGCGCGCGAGCAGCTGGCCATCCTTACCCGCTTTGCTATCGCGCGCTTGGTGGCGGGGGAGGAAACCGTGCCGGTCATCGTCGATGACGCGCTGGGCTCTACCGACGCCCACCGCCTGCAACTGATGTCCACTTTGTTCTCACAGGTGGGCCGCGAGAACCAGGTTTTGGTCTTTACCTGCATGCCGCAGCGCTATTCCCGGGTGCCTGGGCGCAGCGAGCGCGACATCGCCACGCTGAAGGAGGTAATCTAGTCCTTATGTCTGAACAAACCCGCTGGTTAAACGATGATGAACAGGAGCTATGGCGCCTATTATTGGCCGCGACCCGCAAGATAGATAGGGGCATGGACGAGACGCTCAAGGCGGGCGGGGAAATCTCCGTCTCCGAATTCGCGGTCCTGGTATCCCTCTCGGAAGCCCCAGATCAGCACCTGCGTTTGCGCGACCTGTGCACGGAGCTCGCCTGGGATCGCTCGCGCGCCTCCCACCAGGTCACTCGCATGGAAAAGCGTGGGCTCTTGGTTAAAGAAAAGACCACCGATGATGGCCGCGGGGTCAACGTGCACATTACGGAGGCCGGGCTCCACCACCTCGAGCGCGCGGCCCCCGAGCACGTGGAATCCGTCCGCCGCTTGGTCTTCGACCACCTCCACGAGGAGGACGTTCCCGCACTCAAGCGCTTTTTCCATGGGGTATTGCAGGTCAATAATATCCCCGGCTATTCGGGATTCGTCCCGGATTCTTTATTGAATGGAGGAAAATAACACCGCCATGATGGGACAAGAACTTTTCGAGCACCCGAAAAAGCAGCATAAAACATATGGCTTAACGGCTTTGGGCGAGCTGGGCCAGCGCATTGGTGATCCGGAAGCTTTTGCTGAGGAGCGCGCCGATGCCGATCAGATTGCCGCGATGGAGGAAGCCTTGGAAGCCTACCCCGAGTCCGCGTTGACCTTTGATGAGGATGCCGATGCCTGGATCGTGGGCGCGGAAGAGGATATCGAGAAAATGTTCACAGACCGCGAGGCATTCCTTGAGGCTTTATTAAATGATGAAGATCCGGGGATCTAATGTCACCACGGAGACCATAAACTGTTAAGATACTTTTAGTTAATCTTCGGTGAAGCGAGAGGTTTTATCATTATGAACGAGCGCGAGGCTCAAGAACAACGCGAGGCGGCGGCCCGCCAGCAATCCGAGGGCTGGGTTTCCGTTTTTGTCCAGTGGATTCCCTGCATGCTGCTGTCCGTAGTGCTGCTCGGCGCCATGTTCTTTGGCATGTACTACATCGAGCACGGCACCTTGGATATCACCCAGCCGATCACCAACGAATTCATCGTTGAGTAATTCTGCGCAATAGAAAAATCCGGCCTCCCTTTGAAAGTGGGAGGCCGGATTTATTTTTATTTCTTGAGCACCTGGCGCCAAGTCATCTTCTTGCCGTTATTCAAGATGGCGCGGCGGTAGATGCGCGCGACAACGATGAGAATGAGCGCGGTAACTACAGCGAGGACCGCATAGCTTCCCGCCAAGCCCAGCCAGCTCATATTGCCGCCAGCAACTTGGAGGGGAGCGACCAACATAGAGACCGGCGGCACCCAGCCCATGACCTGCATCCAAGTGGCATCCAAGTTGGTCCAGCCAAACATGGGGACATACATGGTGGCAAAGACGATGAGCAGGATGGGCATCTGCGTCGATTGCAGATCCTCGGTGCGCTGCACCATGGAGCCGGCTGCGGCATAGAGGCTGCCGAAGAATAAGAGACCGAGGATTTCCCCGACGAGCAGGGCAGCGATTAGACCATAGTCGAGCTGGATTTCGCTTGCTGCGCCAGTAAATGCCAGGGAAGCCACGCCGCCGGCCAAGATGAGGAAGGTGCCGAGCAGCCCGATAATGGTATTGCCAATGACCTTGCCTGCCAAGAAATCCACCGGGCGCACCGTGGAAAGGATGATTTCGACCACGCGCGAAGACTTCTCTTCTGTAACGCGGCCACCGATGAGCCCTGCGAAGGTCATGATGGAAAAGACCACCACGATGGCGGCGATAAGGACAATGGCAACGGTGCCCATCTGTTCTTCGGAGGCCTCATCTGTTTCCAGATCTACCGCGGTCACTTCGGCTGATGGGGTGGCGGCGGCAAGCTCTTGGGGATCAATATTCAGCGTATCTAGTGCCTCTGCCTGCGCCTGCGCCGCAACCACTTGATTGACCGTGGTGGAGATCGTGGTGGAGACGGTGCCGTTGGCCAAAAGCTCCCACCCCTCGTCGTTGGCGGGCACGAGGGCGGCGTCGACGTCGCCGTCATCGATAAGCTGCACCGCGCTATCCCGGTCATCTGCGGCCTGCGTCTCCAGCCCGGAATCAGCGAATGCGTCTGCCTCCATGCCCACCACGGCGACGGAGTCTGGTTCATCGTCACCACCGGACAGCAAGTCAATGATGATGGGGGTGGCGATGGCACCAATGATAAGCAGCAGCATCATGATGACAACGGATTTGGTCTTGAGGGCAACCGCCATTTCGCGCTTGGCGACGGTCCCTATGGTCTTCATTGCCGAATACTGCATGGGCTAGGCCTCCTCGGTGGTGGTGCTGGTGACGACGTCTTGGAAAAGCTCGGTAAGGTCAGGGACCTTGAGGCCGAAGGAGTGGACGGGGCCAGCGGCCATGGCAGCGCGCAAGATGGCTTGGTCATCGGTGCCATCATCGGCCTCGAGCACCACGCCCTGGTCAGTTGCCTCAACCAAGTGAGTGCCCTCCGGGTACCAACCGCGAGCAGGGGTTTCCACCGCATAGCGCGAGGCGCCTTGGGTGCGCAGCTCATCTACCGTGCCTTCTGCCACCATGCGGCCTTGCGTGACGATGCCCACGTGATCGCACAGGCGCTGCACCAAGTCCAGTTGGTGGGAGGAAAAGATGACCGGCACACCGCGGGCGGCGCGCTCGCGCAGCATGTCAGACATGACATTGACCGCAACGGGGTCCAAGCCGGAAAAGGGCTCATCCAGAATCAACATATCGGGGTCATGGATGAGGGAGGCGGCTAGCTGCACTCGCTGCTGGTTGCCCAAGGACAAGTCATCGAGCTTGTCGTCCTGGCGCTCTCCCAGCCCTAGCTGTTCCAGCAGCTCCGAGCCGGATTTCTGGGCGGCCTGCTTGTTCATGCCGTGCAGGGTGCCCAGGAACGTCAGCTGGCTAAGCAGCGGTTCCTTGCCGTAGAGCCCGCGCTCTTCTGGCATATAGCCAATGCGGCGGCGGTTATCGTCATTAATGGGGGAGCCATCGAAATAAACTTCGCCGGAGTCTTTCGCGAGCACGCCCAGTGCGATGCGCATGGTGGTGGACTTGCCCGCCCCATTGGAACCGACGAAGCCGAAGATTTCGCCCTCCTGCACGCTAAAGGTCATATCCCGCAGCGCGCGGACGCTGCCGAAAGATTTATTGAGATGGTCGATTTCTAAGGTGGGCAAGGGGTATCCTCCATGGCGCGCCTATACTGCATAACTTTCGTGGTTCTAGATACCTTAGTATTTCATAAACCTAACAGTTTGGCTATGGAATCCATTGAAAGCCAGGTTGCATGGGTCAAGCCCCCACCGAGTAGGTAGGAATAGAAAGTGCTCTCCACGTGCTGTAGCGTTTAAAACAAGCAGGAAGGAGGTGCACAATGAAGCAATACACTGCTCATCAAATCGCAGAATGGCTCGTAGCTTGGGCTGAAGAAACCGAAGAAGCCGAGCTCACACCGCTGAAAATTCAAAAGCTTCTTTACTACGCAAAGGGCCTTTACATGCGAGCCTCCGGAGGGGTGCCGCTCTTCAATGAACGGATGGAAGCATGGGCCCACGGACCTGTCGTTGTAGACATCTACCGCGAACTTAAAAAGTACGGTAAGAGCCCGATCGACCCCGATACTTTTATTTCTGATGACTTCAATTGGGATGATTATCGGCCTGTAGAAGATACCCTGATTGACGTATGGAATAAGTATGGCCCCTATTCGGCGTGGGCTTTACGTAATAAAACCCACACGGAGTCACCTTGGAAGAAAAACTTCGTTGAAGAAAAACGGGGGCTTGAGATTTCTGATGCCGACCTCAAAGAATACTTCAACTAGGTATGGCAAAGAAGAGTAAGAGACGTGGCACGCGCCCGGTTTCGAAGAATCACAGTGGTGCAGATACAGGCGTCTTGAGCGCCATACGAGCGGCATCGAACGAATACCCGCTCCTGTCCACTAGGTTTCTGCAGAGCGGATGGGGATTCGGGCAAATGACCGATAGGATGCGCCGCGAGTTCCTCGACAAATGGCACAAACGCTCACTAATTTCTTGGAGAGATCTCGTTAATCACCACAGGCACGGGCTCGGCTCGGAATTTATCCCAAAAACGAAATCAAAGCTCAAATCCCTAGGCAGTTCCAAGAGCTAACCAAATTCCGCGTGTTCCGGCACCAAGAGAACCTTCCATTCGTTGGCTGGAAAGACGGTGGAATTTTCTACGTTCTATGGATAGAGACTAAGTATGGGGATCTTTACTCACATTAAAGCGGGGCCCGCGACACCTGCCACGCGCTGGCCCTAGCCCCGTCTCACAATTTTCGCTCGGCGTTTGTGTCCGTGATTCGCAGGCTTATTTTTTCCATACTTTCTTGTAGGTGGCACAGCCAAGTACAACCACCGCCATACCTGTGAGAATGGTGCTGGAGGTAGTGAACCCGTTGATGACGTTGATGATCAAAGATATGGCTAGTAGGGCTAGGGCGATGAAGTAGAGAGTTCGTGTGGTCATGGGTTTATCCTTCCGTTTAGAATTGGAGGGGTAGCCCGGAGGTTCAGGATGGTAAGGGCTTCCTGAACCTCCGGTGGCTACTTAATCCGCAAACGGGGCGTATATTGAAACCCTCTCGCTGGAAAAAGCGAGAGGGCTAAAAATTTTGTGTCCCCGACAGGGATCGAACCTGCGACCTTCGGTACCGGAAACCGATGCTCTAATCCGCTGAGCTACGGAGACATCGCTGGGAAAATTCCCAACGATGTGATTCTAGCGCATCGGCCGCCGCGGAACTAAATCAGGCCCGGTGCGTCAGCGGTGGTTACCTCACCGGTGCGTAGATAGTGCACGCCAATCTCATCGACGGCCTTATTACCCAGCGCAAAGTGTCCGTGGCCGGGACCGTGGACGGTGACGACCCGCGATTGCATGGGCTGGGAGAGGGCCTCATGGTACTGGTACGGGGTCTGCGGATCGCCCGTGCCTTGGATTTGCAGGGGCTTGGTGGCAAGGTGCGAGCCATCGAGTGGTGCCCCGCCGGTAACGGGTCCGCGGCCGCCACACCCGGCGCCAGATCCATACATGGAATTAACCAAGGAGAAAATATCGCCGGTGACGAAGTTGGACCACAGGTAGGTGGGGAAGAGCCACGGGTTACCGGCGACGGTGTTCTCGTTGCAGACGATGAGGTTTTGCATATTCATCATCTGGATTGTTTGCTGTTGCACCGCGCGGGCAAGCTCCGGATCATCGACGACTTCGAGGGGCTTGCTGCCGTTTAAGTACTTGGCAAACTCATCCCAGTGCGCGGGCATGGGAACTACCTCGCGGGTCTTGCCTAAGGTGATTGAGGCCCTCTGATCTGCTTGTGGGTTAAGAGCCTTGTTGGCGAGGAATTCCGCCTGTACGCGCAGCTCACCCGTGGCGGTCATGATGTCCGCGCCCGGTTGGCCGGCGAACTCGAGCCCTGGGGGAAGGTCACCGATTTTCGCATCCGGTGGCAATACGGTGGGGCGGGCACCGGCTTCCATGGCGACTTTCTGCGACCACTTTTCATAGACCTGGAGTGGGGTAGTGCCCAAATGATAGGTGGCGTCATTATCCGCGATGAACTGGAACAGATCGTGCAGCGCATTCTCATATCCCTGTTGCTGTGAGGCGAAGATGCCGTTCCATGCCAGCTGCGGGCTCATGCCGGAATCAAGCAGCACCTTGCCGGTGTGCTGCGGATACTTGGTGGCATAAGCCGAGCCAAGGTAAGTGCCGTAGGAAACGCCGGCGATGTCAATGACGTCCTCACCCAGCGCTTGGCGCACCATTTCCCAGTCTTGGGCGGTATTGGCGGTGGTCAAAGAGTTGGTATAGCCAGGGGTATTCTGCTCGCAGGCATCGCGGGTGGCCTTGCCGATCTGCGTAGTGGCCTCGATGGGATTGAAGTTCGGGGTGGTAGCGCAGTCCACCGGGGTGGAACCAGGCAGGCCGCGCGGCTGGACGCCGATCAGATCCCACTCGTTGCGAATTTCCTCGGGCCATTCGACGGCATCGTTTCCAGCCCAAGAATAAGTGTCACCGCCTGGGCCGCCTGGGTTGGTAAACAGCGCGCCGCGCCGCGCATCTGGTTGTGCCGCGGGCACGCGAACGAAACCGACGCTAATGGTGCCGGCCGTGGGATTATCGTAGTAGGTAGGCACCTCTATCCGGCCGCACTCGGCGCCATTGAGGTTGACCTGTTCGGGGCAATCCTCCCAAGTGATGTCCGGCTCCGCCGCCGCGGCGGTGGGGGCTGCCACGCCCAGTGCGAGGGCGCTGGCGCACACTACGGTTGAAATTTTTCTAGAAAAAGAAAGCATAAGCTAAAGCTCCGACTTCTATAGCGTTCGTCAGAGTCAGCTTATGCTTTTTTCAGGTTCGTGGCAGTGATTTCCACGCGGCGGGTGCCCTAACTCGGCACCCTAACCACGCTACTTCACAATAATCACAATGAGATCGCGCGGGCCGTGCACGCCCTCGACGCGCGAAAGCTCGATATCGGAGGTCGCGGAAGGACCAGAAATCCACGTTGCGGGCTTGTCGGGGTCCATCCGGGAGATGACCTCGGGGATGCCGTAGACGATTTCGTCGCGGCGGACGATGCAGATGTGGCGGTCCGGTACTAGCGTCAGTGCGCGGCGGCCGCAACGGGAATCGGACTGCAATACGATGGTGCCGGTCTGTGCGGAAGACACGAGGGACTCGGTGACGACGGCGTCGGCATCGTCAAGCTCGCGCGGGTCCGCGTCCTCGTCGTCCGGACGCGCCTGAAGGCCGTCAAAAAGATCGGCATTCATACCTGGGGCGTAGCGGATGTCGGTGCATTTGCGGTCGGCGACGATGGTATCCAGCGTCTTTTTAAGATCGCTTTCCTCCGTGACGTGTACTTCCGCCTTGTAATCCTCAAGGCGATCGACCAGCATCTCGCGCAGCTCGTCATCGTTTAGCGTGCCTTTGCGCTGATATTCGCGCGGCACATCGACGTGATCTGCAAGCCCAGCCTGCTTCTGTGCCGAGCGAATGCGGTTTAGGATGTCTTGCTTTGCGCTCACTTGGTGGCCTCCTTACGGGCATTAGCCAGCAGCTCTTTGCCTTCTTCGGAGTCGAACCATTGGCGGAAGGATTTCTTCGGTGGAATCGCGGTATCGCGGCCATCGGACCAACCGGACATAAACAGCGGCAGCGATTCGATGGTGCCGTTGAATCCACCCATCACGCGGCCAAGTGCGACGAGGTGGGTGACCTTATCCCACATTTTGGGGTTATCCCAGAGCAGCTGCACCGTCTTGAAGAGCTTCGGCTCGATCGGAGAGGCAGCGTGGGTGACCTTTTGATGGCGGTTTTCCACGATGACATCAGAAAGCGGAATCTTCACCGGGCACACGTCATCGCAGCGCCCGCACAGCGAGCAGGCATACGGCAGGCTTGCCGATGGATCGTTGTGGTCTTTCATGCCGGTAAGCTGCGGCGTCAGCGAGATACCGATGGGGCCCGGGTACACGGAGCCGTAGGCGTGTCCGCCGGCGCGCTCGTACACGGGGCAGACGTTCAGGCAGGCCGAGCAACGGATGCACTTCAGCGCCTGGTGGCCAATAGGCGAGGACAGCGCAGCGGTGCGTCCATTATCCAGCAGAACGATGTGGAAGTTCTGCGGGCCATCGCCCTCCGTCACACCGGACCACATGGAGGTATAGGGGTTCATGCGCTCCGCGGTGGAGGAACGGGGAAGCAGCTGCAGGAAGACTTCCAGGTCCTGGAAGGTAGGCACGAGCTTTTCGATGCCCATGACGGTAATCAGCGTTTCCGGCAGCGTCAGGCACATGCGGCCATTGCCCTCAGATTCCACGACGTTTACGGTACCGGTCTCGGCCACGCCGAAGTTGGCGCCGGAAATGGCGACCTTGGCCTTCATGAACTGCTGGCGCAGGAACTTACGGGATGCCTCGGCCAATTCGGCGGGCTCAGCCTTTAGCGAGTCATCCGTATTGGGCATCTTATTGACAAAGATATCGCGTATCTCCGCGCGGTTGCGGTGGATTGCGGGCACCAAAATGTGCGATGGTTTATCGTCACCAAGCTGGACGATGAGCTCTGCCAAGTCGGTTTCCTGGGCGTGAATTCCGGCTTCTTCGAGGTGCTCGTTTAAGCCGATTTCCTGGGTAGCCATGGATTTCACCTTGACCACATCGGTCTCGCCCGTTTCACGGATGAGCCCTTCAATGATCTTGTTGGCTTCCTTGGCGTCGCGTGCCCAGTGGACGATGCCGCCGCGGTCAGACACGGCCTTTTCAAACTGCTCGAGCAGTTCCGGCATGCGGGCAGCGACGTCCTCTTTGAGGGCAGAACCGGCGTTGCGGAGCTGCTGCCAGTCATCTACTTCCTGCACGGTGTTGGCGCGCTTTTGGCGGATGGTGGTGGTCGCGTGCTGCAGGTTGTGGCGCTGGGTAGCATTATTCAGCCCCACGTGCGCGAGCGGGACGAAGGCCTTGCTACCGCGCAGGTTGCCGTAGCCTTCAGGGGCGCGTGGTGGGGTGGTATCGAGGAAAGAGGTCATTAGAGCATCGTCTCCTTGGAGTAAGCGGCGGAGTCAGGCTGCCACGGGTGTTCCTTCGTGGAGGCCAAAATCTCTGCCATGTGCAGGGCGCGAATGCCGGAGCGCTGGCGGTGCAGGGCGCCGCCGATATTCATCAGGCAGGAGGAGTCACCGGCGGTCACGTACTCGGCCTTGGTGTCTTTAATGTGGCGAGTCTTATCGGAGACCATGGCCTGGGAGACCTCCGGATTCTTCAGTGCGAAGGTGCCGCCGAAGCCGCAGCATTCCTCGCTATTGGCCAGCGGTGCCAAGTCGATGCCCTCGACTTCTTGCAAAAGCTTGTAGGGGCGGTCTTCTAGCTTAAGGAAGCGCAGGCCGTGGCAAGCGGAGTGGTAGGTCACGCGGTGCGGGAAGAAAGCGCCGACGTTGGTCACGCCCTCAATATCGACCAAAAATTCTGTGAGGTCGTAGGTCTTTCCCGCGGTCTTCTGCGCGCCATCCACATCGGCCGAAGTACCGTAGCGGTCGGCGATGCTCTCGTGGCGGTCGCGAACTGCTGCCACGCAGGAACCGGAGGCGGCCACGACGTAGTCAATGGAAGGATCCGCGAAGGCATCCGCATAAGAGCGGATCATCCCCAGAGTTTCCTTCTGGTAGCCGGTGTTGATGTGCATCTGGCCGCAGCAGGTTTGCTCTTCCGGAAGGACCACTTCGTGACCTAACCGGGAAAGGACCAATGCCGTCGCCTTTTGGACGTCCGGGAACAGGGTGTCACCAATGCAAGTAGAAAAAAGCGCAATGCGCATACGGTGCTCCTTATTAGTTTTTTAAGTCATGGAGGTGTAATTAACCCTACACATTCACCAGGTGAATCGTAGGGTGTATCACCTTGTTATCAGCATATATTTTGTAATATATATCGCAATATAGGTTTGCCTAAGAGGTCTATCAAACGGCCAATTTCGGCCCTCGGAAAAGTTAGCCAGTGCTTCTTTTCGCACGTGTCGGGGCAGTGAACTAGACTCTTGCCACATGACTCCAGCTGATTTGGCCACCTTAGTTAAAGAATCCGCCACCGCGGTCATGGCAGAACATGACCTAGACGCGTCCGTATTGCCGGACACTGCGACGGTTGAGCGCCCCCGCAACCCAGAACACGGTGACTATGCCACCAACCTTGCTTTGCAGGTGGCCAAGAAAGCCGGCGCTAACCCGCGCGAATTTGGCGGCTGGCTAGCGGAAAAATTGGCCGAGCACGATGCGATTGCAGAGGCCGATATTGCCGGCCCTGGCTTTATTAATATCCGACTGGCCGCCGCTGCCCAGGGCGAGATCGTCGCTCAGATTCTGCAGGCCGGCGCGGACTACGGTTCCAATGATTCCTTTGCGGGCAAGAAAATTAACCTGGAATTCGTATCCGCCAACCCCACCGGCCCGATTCACCTGGGTGGTACGCGGTGGGCCGCCGTCGGCGATTCGCTGGGCAGGGTGCTCACTGCTTCCGGCGCAGAGGTCACCCGCGAGTACTACTTCAACGATCACGGCGGCCAGATCGACCGCTTCTCGCGCTCCCTGGTTGCCGCAGCTAAAGGCGAGCCCACGCCGGAGGACGGCTACGGCGGAGATTATATCCACGACATCGCAAGCGCGGTGGTGGAAAAGAATCCAAGCGCGCTCGAGGGCGATGCCGCGCAGGTGCAAGAAGCCTTCCGCGCCGATGGCGTGGAGATGATGTTTGCGCAGATTAAGCAATCCCTGCACGAATTTGGAGTGGACTTTGATGTCTACTTCCACGAAAACTCGCTCTTTGAATCTGGCGCAGTAGATAAGGCGCTTGAGACCCTGAAGTCTGAAGGCCACCTTTATGAGGCGGACAACGCGTGGTGGCTAAAGTCCACCGATTATGGCGATTCTAAGGATCGCGTCGTGGTGAAATCAGACGGCAATGCGGCCTATATCGCCGGCGATATCGCCTATGTGGCCGATAAATTCGACCGCGGTCACGATCTCAATATCTACATGTTGGGCGCTGACCACCACGGTTATGTACCGCGCTTGAAGGCGGCAGCAGCCGCCCTGGGCTATGACGCCGATGGCGTCGAGGTGCTCATTGGCCAGATGGTCAACCTGCTGCGCGATGGCAAGCCGGTGCGCATGTCCAAGCGTGCGGGCACCGTGATCACCATTGAGGATTTGGTCGCCGCCATCGGTATCGATGCATCGCGGTATTCGCTGGTGCGCTCGTCCGCGGATCAGTCCATCGATATCGACCTGGGCCTGTGGGAGTCGCAGTCTTCGGATAATCCGGTCTACTACGTGCAATACGGGCACGCCCGGTTGTGCTCGATTGGGCGCAAGGCCGCCGAGCTAGGAGTGAGCTCCGAGGGTGCGGACCTCTCCCTGCTGCAGCATGAGCGCGAAGGCGACCTCATCCGCACCCTGGGTGAGTTCCCTGCCGTAGTGGCAGATGCCGCGGAACTGCGCGAGCCGCACCGAGTGGCGCGCTATGCCGAAGAGTTGGCTGGCGTATTCCACCGTTTCTACGACACCTGCCAGGTATTGCCCAAGGCAGGGGAGGAAGAGCAGCCCATTCACAGCGCACGCCTCGCATTGGCGGAAGCCTCCCGCGTCGTCCTGTCCAATGCATTGACCATGGTTGGCGTGAGCTCACCGGAGAAGATGTAAATGACTGATTTCAATGAGCTTCCCGCCCACGTGTGGCCGCGGAATGCGAGCCGCCAAGAAGACGGCGTCGTCACCGTGGCTGAGGTGCCTTTGCCGGATTTGGCAGAGGAATTCCAGACCCCGCTCTACGTCTTCGATGAAGATGACTTCCGCTCGCGCTGCCAAGACATGGCGCGTGCCTTCGGCGGGCCGGATCACGTGCACTATGCCTCCAAAGCGTTTATTTCCAAAAAGGTCGTGCAGTGGGTCAACGAAGAGGGCCTGTGTCTCGATGCCGCCGCGCTCAATGAGCTAAAGATTGCTCTCGCCGCCGAGTTCCCAGCCGCGCGCATTACTGCGCACGGCAATAATAAGGACGAGGAATACCTGCGCCTGTGCGTGGATGCAGGCGTGGGCCACGTGGTCATTGATAATGAGCAGGAGCTCGAAGAGCTCAACCGCATCGCCGGCGAGGCTGGCGTGGTGCAGCCGGTAATGATTCGCGTTAAGCCGGGTGTGGATGCGCATACGCACGAGTTCGTTGCTACCTCGCACGAGGACCAGAAATTCGGAATTTCCTTGGCCACGGGCGCGGCTTTTGCCGCCGCGAAGCGCTGCCTTGAGGTAGATAACCTTCACTTGAGTGGCTTGCACTGCCACGTGGGTTCTCAGGTTTTCAACGCCGAGGGGTTCAAGCTCGCCGCCGAGCGCGTGCTGGAGCTCTACCGCCAAATCCACACCGAGCTGGGCGTTGACCTAGCCGAGCTGGACTTGGGCGGCGGTTTTGGTATTCCGTATATGCCCTATGAGGAAGCGCTGGATATTGACCGCGTGGCAAAGGACATGCTGCGCGCCGTGGACCAGACCGCGGAAGATCTCGATATTAAGGCGCCGTTCCTCCTCGTGGAGCCGGGGCGTTCCTTGGTAGCGGGTTCTGCCGTGACCGTCTACCGCGTGGGTACGGTCAAGGACGTGGAAACCGGCAAGGCCGATTTGCCGGTGCGCCGTTATATCTCCATCGATGGGGGAATGTCCGATAATATTCGCCCCGCGCTCTATGGTTCTGAATACGATGTGCGCCTGGTGAACCGCTTTAGTGACGGCGAAATGGTGCCCTCGCGCATCGTGGGCTTCCACTGCGAATCCGGCGATATCTTGTTAGAAGAAGGCGAATTGCCCAATGACATCCAGCCGGGAGATTTGCTCGCCTTCGCGGCCACCGGCGGGTATCAGTACATGATGTCTTCTCGGTATAACGGCGCGGTGCGCCCGGCTGTGGTGGCAACGCGCGTGGGAAATACCAAGCCCATGTTGCGGCGCGAAACTATCGAGGACCTCTTGTCCTTGGAAGTGGATTAAGCCCAGTACTACCCCCGTAACGCAGGGACCGCATTCGGCCCGTGCGGCGGGGGTTTTCTGTAGCTGAACGAATATTATCCCCCGCATGTCGCAATATAGACAGCTCGTTCTGTATAGTGTCCTGTAGCCGCGTAAAGCGGGGGACATTTTCCACCACTAAATCGACATGGAGACGGACTATGGATGCTTCAAACAGTCAGCTACAGCTACATTCGCGTACCGGCAAGGGCGAAGGCGAAACCGTTGGCATTGCGCTGCTTGGATTCGGCACCGTGGGAGCGGAAGTTTTCCGCCTCTTAGATGAGAATGCGGATGCCTTTGCTCATCGCATCGGTGGGCCGGCAGAGATCCGCGGCATCGCTATCCAGAATAAGAACAAGCTGCGCCCGGGCGTGCCCAGCGAGTTGCTGACTGATGATGCCAAGGCCCTGATCTCCCGCGATGATATTGACTTGGTGGTGGAGGTCATCGGCGGGATCGATTTCCCGCGCGAGCTGGTTTTGACCGCGCTTAATTCCGGCAAGTCCGTGGTGACGGCGAATAAGGCGCTGGTTGCCGCGCACGCTGATGAATTGGCCGAGGCTGCGGAACGCTCCGGGGTTGACCTCTACTTTGAAGCGGCCGTGGCTGCCGCCATTCCGGTTGTGGGCATGCTGCGCCGCTCTTTGGCTGGCGACCAGATCGAGCGCATCTCCGGCATCGTCAATGGCACGACCAACTACATCCTGGACGCCATGGAATCCACCGGTGCTTCCTATGATGAGGCCTTAGCGGAAGCCACCCGCTTGGGCTACGCCGAGGCGGATCCCACCGCGGACGTAGAGGGCCACGATGCCGCATCGAAGGCCGCCATCATGGCCTCCATCGGCTTCCACACCCGCGTGAAGTTCGAGGACGTGCACTGCGAGGGCATTACCGATATCACCGCAGACGATATCGCCGCGGCAAACGATGCCGGCTATTCCATCAAGCTGCTGGCCATTTGTGAGCGCCTGCGCCGCGAGGACGGATCCGAAGTGGTCAACGCGCGTGTGCACCCGACCTTGGTGGCCAAGGAGCACCCGCTGGCTACCGTCAGCGAGTCCTATAACGCCATTTTCGTCGAGGCAGAGGCAGCCGGCTCGCTCATGTTTTACGGCAATGGTGCCGGCGGCAACCCTACCGCTTCGGCCGTGCTTGGCGATGTCGTCGGTGCCGCCCGCAATATCGTCCACGGCGGCCGCGCGCCTGGCGAGAATACCTACGCCAACCTGCCGATTGCGGACTTCGGCGAGGTCGATACCCGCTTCCACATTGATATGGAGGTCCAAGACCGCGCCGGCGTTTTGGAAGCCATTTCCGCGCTTTTCGCACAGCATGGGGTATCCCTGCGCACCGTGCGCCAAGAAGACGGCGAGGACACCGCGCGCCTTATCGTGGTTACCCACGCAGCCAAGGAAGCAACTCTGGAAAACATCGTCTCCGCCTTGGGCGAGCTCGATGAGGTCAAAACCGTTCACTCGGTCATCCGCCTGGGCAGCTAAAACGGTTCGATATATTAGTCACCATGAGCATCGAAGTTGAAGTCGGCACCAAAGCGATAGTCACCGTCCCCGCCTCCACGGCGAATTTGGGGCCGGGATATGACACCCTGGGCATGTCACTGAGCATGTACGACACCGCCGAGGTGGAGGTCATTCCCTCCGGCCTCGAGGTGGAGATTTTTGGCGAGGGGGCAGATGACCTTCCGCGCGATGGATCGCACCTGATGGTCAAGGCCATCCGGTCCGCACTATCTGCTGCCGAAGCTACGGTGCCAGGGCTGCGCGTGGTCTCGCATAATACGATTCCCCAATCGCGCGGTCTGGGTTCTTCGGCGTCTACAGCGGTCGCCGGCGTTGCCGCGGGCAATGCCTTGGCGGGCAGCCCGCTGACCCAAGATCAGCTCGTGCAATTGTCCTCGGCGTTTGAGGGCCACCCGGATAATGCCGCGGCCTCGGTACTGGGCAGCGCCGTGGTCTCGTGGACGACGGTGCCCGTCGATGGCCGCTCCTTGCCGGAATACAAGGCCGCTACCATCAACGTGCATCCCGATATCCGGGCCACCGCGCTGGTGCCGGATTCCCATGCCTCCACCCAGGCGGTGCGCCGCGTCCTGCCCTCGCATGTGACGCATTCCGATGCCGCCTTTAACGTCTCCCGCACCGCAGTCCAGGTAGCCGCATTGCAGAACTACCCAGAGCTTTTGTGGGAAGGCACCCGCGACCGCTTGCACCAGCCGTATCGCGCCGACGTGCTTCCCGTGACCGCGGAGTGGGTGAACCGCCTGCGCAACCGCGGGTACGCCGCCTATCTTTCCGGGGCGGGGCCGACGGTGATGGTGCTGCACACGGAGGACATCGACGAGAGCATTCTTGATGATGCCCGCGAGCAGGGCCTGCGCGTCTTCGATCTCAAGGTCGCGGGCCCGGTCCGCGTGGAAGTTACACAGGCTTAATCTCGATTTGGCACACTTCGGGGCGCTGCATCGGCGTTAAGGCGATGTCCGTGTCCGTACCGCTGGCTTCTTGCAAAAAGCCAGCGTGTATGGCACAGACAAAGGGGCTCGGGGTGGTTCCGGAGGAGACGAACGGGCAGGCATTCAACTCGATTTCGGAAGGATCCGCGCCCTGCGAGGGATCAAAACCCATATCGCGCAGGGTGGCAAAAAGGGTATCGAGCGCGCCGCTCTGGATATCCGCGCCCGTGGCGCGCGCCCACTGCCGCCCCAATTCCCGTGCCTGTGGGGAAGAGAAATCATCGAGCTCTTCCTTGCCCGCGAGCATGGAGGTCAGCACGCTAATGAGGCTGACGTATTCCTCTGCGATGGCACGGTTATCCGGCACGCGGGCCTGGTACACAAGGGAAGGGCGCCCGCGCCCAGAGCTGTGTTCTGGAACGGCGGTAATGGCGCCGACCTGAATGAGCTCATCGATGTGCCCGCGCGCGGTATTGACGTGCATGCCTAAATCTTTTGCTACCTCTGCAGCGCGCGCTCCCCGTGGATAATGCTGCAGCTGCGTGAGTACCTCGCGTTGCTTAGGCGATAGCTTGAGCGCTTCCGGGAAAAGATCGGAGCTGGGGCGGGGGAGCGAATTGGGCATGCGATTAACTTCGTATCTCTGAGTGCTGATGAGGGGCTTGATTAACAGAAATCTTATCTTTAGCCACGCTATAGGATACGGTATCGCCCGTATCAATACCTAAAGCCACCTGCCTGCTTACCGGCACGGTAATGGTGTGGCCGTCCATATTCAGGCTCAACCGGGCATCCGCCATGCTGGCTGCTTCCACCGCGATGACCTTGGTGGACCAGTGATTAACCCCGGTAGCCTCGTCGGACGTCAGGTGCACGTCGCTTGGCTTAAACGTGACCGCTGCCTTATCGCCGGCGCGGAGTTCGGCGGGCCCGCCGGTGACGGTAGTGTTTCCACAGGTAACGACGGTTTCGGCAGCGGTGGCCTCTGAAACGGTGCCTTCCACGCGGTTGAGCCCTGCAATATTAGCCACAAAGCCGGTGGGTGGGACATCGAGGAGGTCTGCGGCAGGTCCGTGGGCGGTGACGCGGCCGGAATTCATGACCACCATGTCATCGGCAAGCCCGGCAATATCCAACGCATTATGGGTCACCAGCAAGGTGGTGCGGTCATGGCGGGTAGCGCGCAGGAAGCGGCGCCACTTGCTGGCGGATTCCACGTCGATGGCCGCCAAGGGCTCATCCAAAATCAGGATGGTGGGCCGCGCGGCGAGCGCGCGGACGAGGGCCACTTGGGCGGCCTGGCCGCCGGAAAGGGCGGGCACGGGGACATCGTTAAGCTCACACAAGCCCGCCGCCTCCAGCAACTCCGTGGCGCGCTGCTTATCGCGGGTGACCATCGCAATGGCCTGGTTGGCGGTGGCCCGCGGCGGCAGGCCGGGGCGCTGGGTAAGCAGGACGATCTCATCTGGGTCGGCGGTAATCTCCGCGCCGGTCAGCCGCCCGGCGATGCGCCCCATGAGTGTGGTCTTGCCCGAGCCATTGGAACCGACGATGGCCGTGATCGCGCGCGGGGTAAATTCCGTGGTCTCTCCATCCGCCGTGACGTTTAGGGTGGGGGCCTTTTCTGGGGCCGTCAGGGCGCTGAGCTTCTCATAGTCCATGCTGTGTAGCTCGCGGGCCTGCGCTCGGTAGGAACGCTGGAGGAGAGAGGGAAGCCCGGCGAGGGCGAGGCAGAGGATAGCCATCGCAATGAGGATGGCGGAGAGCACATAGGCACCATCGGTATCGACCTCGCGCTCCAAGTAAATGCCGAGCGGCATCGTGCGGGTCACGCCCGGCTGGGAGCCCGCAAAGGTCAGCGTGGTACCGAACTCGCCAAGGGAGCGCGCAAACGCAAGGCCGGCGCCGGTGGCCAGGGCGGGGGCGATGGAGGGGATGGTGATTTTTCGCAGTACCTCCCAGCGGGAAAGTCCCACGCTGGCGGCAGAGGCCAAGATCTCTTGATCCAATTGGCGCAGGGCGGAATCGACCGCCACCACGACGAAGGGCAAGGCGACGAAGCACTGCGCGGCGATGACGCCGGGAAAAGCAAAAGCAAAATGGAAGTCTATGGCGTCAAGAAACGGGGCCAAGTAGCCCCTGCGGCCAATGGCTGCGGTAAGCGCGAGGCCGCCCACCACGGGCGGCATGGCCAGGGGCAAATAAATGAACAGGCGGATAACGCCGCTGCCTCGGCCGAGCTGTTGGACCCAAAAGGCAAGACCGGTCCCCAGCACCATCGCCAGCAGCATTGATTGGAATGCCGCGGTAAGGGACAGCTTGAGCATGTCCCAAATCTCCGGTTTGGCGAGGTATTCGCCGATGCGGTTCCACGGTACGCGCAGCCCCAGGGAGGCTACGGGAACGAGGATGACAACGACCGCGATGAGGCCGATAAGGCCGATAACGAGGGGAGATTTAAGGCGTATGGGCTGGGGAGGGGTCATTTATTAATCTGCTGGGTTAAAGCCGTACTCTTCCCAGGTCTTATCAAAGTCATCGGCCAACAGGTCGAGGACTTTTTGCGCCTCTTCTGGGTGCTCAGCCTCGGCGGAAACGGCTCCCAGGATCTGGTTGGCGAACTTATCAGCATCCGGGATCTCGATGACCTCTACGTCATCGCCAGCGGCTGCAGCGTCGGTGGAGTAGACCCAGCCGGCATTGGCCTCACCGGAGACAACCTTGCCCAAAACGTCAGCGACCTGCTGCTCCTGGGAGGCAGGCTTTACGTCCAGGTTGTTTTCTTCGATGATCTGGGAAGAGATATCGCCACATGGAACCTGTGGGTCACAGATGACGAAGCGGTCTTCGTTCTGCAGATCCTCGATGGAGTGGATATTGCCCGGGTTGCCCTTCGGTACAACCATCACCATGACGTTGGTGGCAAGCACCTTCGGGTCCTTGACGGTTCCGTCATTGATTGCCTTGTCCATGGTCTTCTTGGACGCGGTGAGCAGCAGGTCTGCAGGAGCGCCCTCGCTCAGCTTATTGACCAAGTCGGAAGAGCCGCCATTTTGGAACTCGAGGTCAACCGGGGTGTCGAACTCGGAAGCGCGCTTTTCCAGCTCATCGTTGATGACGCGGGTGGACGATGCAGCCAGCAAGTTCAAGCTGGTCTGCTCTGCATCGGAGGTGGTGGAGGTATCGGGAGAGCAGGCGGAGAGCGCCAGGCCGGTCGCAGCCACGGCGGCTGCGGCAAATTTCTTATTCATAGTGAATGCTCCGTGTTATGTAGACAACTATGTACGAGAGATAGAGTTATCACCACTTAGCCTATCGATTAGCACGGGAATACACTACGAAATTCGCGTGAACTTGATGTGATAGTCGTTTTCTTCTTCCTTGAGGTAAGACAGCTCAAATTCCTCCGCGCGCTCTTCCACTTCCTTGAGTAGAGGGAGTGGGTTGTGCGGGGCAATGAGGATCATGGCTTGGCCCACGTTCAGCGTGCCCAAAGCGCCGTGGATGGCGCCGTGGCGCACGGCGTGGGGGATTTCCGTGGCGTTGAGGGTGGGAATGGAGTGTTGCTGGGAGGAATCGGTGATGGGAAGTTCCATGGGGGAGAGTCATCCTTTCGGAGGTGGGGTGAGAGTTTTACCTTGCCACCAATATTAGTACGATTAAAGCCGTGATAAATAATAGGCTCGCGCACCGCTTCTTCTTCCTTGCTTGCGCCGGGCTGTCCTTGCTGCTTGGGCTCGCCGCCGGGGCATCCCTGCTCGGCGTGGGATTCTCACCGGCAGCTTCTCTGGCTGCGGATCATGGCCCCTTGATGGTCTTCGGCTTTGTCGGCGGCGCCATCGGGTTGGAGCGCGCCGTCGCCGTGCGCACGCGGTGGGCATGGATAGGCCCCATCTTCCACGTCGCCGGCTTCGTGGGCATCGTGGCGGGCCTGCCGCGGCAGGTTCCGGCTTTGTGTTTTGCCGCAGGCTTCATAGTGCTGGGGTTTATCTATGCCACCATCCACCGGCGCCAGCCCGCCTTGTCCATCATCGTGCAGGCCACCGGCGTCATCGGCGGGGTAGCGGCGGCCCTGCTGTGGGCCATGGAGCCGGCCTTTTCTACTGCGATGCCGCTGTGCGTGCTCTACGTGGTAGCGACGATCATCGGCGAGCGCATGGAGCTAGCCCGCATCACCATGGCCGGCACCCAGGCAGAAAAGCGCATTACCCTGTGGGTTTTGGGGCTGGCGGCGCTCAGCGTGGTCTATATGCTCTCCCCGGCAGTGGGCTATCGCGCCATGGGCGCGGCGCTTATCGGCGTTGCGGTTTCTACCGTGCGCGTGGATGTGGCGAAGAACCTGGTGCGCTCGCGCGGGCTGCCGCGCTATTCCGCCGCGTGCATGCTCGCCGGGTATTTCTGGCTGGCCCTCGGCGGATATTTCTGGTTGCTCTACGGGGAAAGCTCCGGCTTTGCCTACGATGCCTCCGTGCACGCCATCTTCTTGGGCTTTGTCATGTCCATGATTTTTGCCCATGCCCCCATCATCATTACCTCCGTCATCCGCCGCCACTTGCCCTACCATCCGGTGCTCTTCCTCCCCGTAGCGGTCCTGCACGGCGGGCTGGCGCTGCGCATTCTTGCCGATGTCGCCCGCCATACCGTCGCCTACCAGGTGGGCGGTCTGGTTACCATCGCCGCCGTCTTGGTTTTCCTCGCCTGCGGGATTAGTTTGTCGGTGAAGGAGGCCCACCGTGCACATTAATGACATCTCCCTGGCCGCCCGCAGCCGCTGGCACATCGTGACCGCTGCGCTTATCGGCGCGTGGGTGCTCATCGGCATCGGTATCAACGTGGCGGGTCACCTGGGTGCGCCCGTGGTGTGGTGGGATCTCATCCACCCGCTGACCATCGGCGCGCTGACCACGGCCATTATCGTATTTTCCACCCACTTCACCGAGGCGCTTACCCGCACCGCCAATAACGGTTACCGCGGCGTGGGCGCGCGCGTGGCGCTCATCCAGGTGGGCCTTATCCTGCTCATTATCGATCGCGCGGGGTATGACTGGGGCCTGCTTGCCGATGCCGCCTCCCTCCTCATCATCGCCGCCCTTGCCTGGCAGCTCGCCTTCACTTACACGCGTTTGCGCGGATCGCTTTCCGGGTCCTTCGCGGTCACGGTGCCGTTTTACGCGGCCGCGTCCATCTTCATGATCGCCTCCGTGGTGCTCGTGATCTTAAGCGGCAATGGCGTGGGCAACTATTCCTTTTTGGTGGCCGCCCATTCGCGCGGCATGGTGTGGGGATTTGCATGGCTGACCATCGTGGGCACCATCGTGACGCTGCTTCCCACCTTGTCCAGCACCGCGATTTCGCCCACCGCGCGCACCAGGTGCACGCGCGGGCTCATCGTCCACTGCGCCGGGCTGGCACTGACCATGGTCTGCGGCGCGGTGGGGTGGACGCGCGCGGCGGGCATCGCCCAGCTGCTCGTCGTGCTCGCCGCCATCATGATCATCCAACCGGTACTGGCCACCGTGCTGGGGCGCAACCCCCGGCTGACCACTGCATCGGTTTCCGTCATCGCGGGGCTGCTATGGATGGTGGCCCTGTGTGCCGGGGATGCCGTGGCCGCAGCGCTTGGTGCCTATCCGCGCGTCATCACGCTATTTTTGGTCCCGGCCTTCATCGGTGGTGGAGTCTTGCAAATGGTCACGGGCGTATTGCACCACCTCTTGCCCACGCTGGTGGGAGGCGGTTCTGCCAAGGTGCACCACGGCCGGGCTACCGCGGACCGCGCGGGTTTTGCCCGACTCGTCCTCATCAACCTCGGCGCCTTGCTGAGCCTTGTCAATGCCCTGGCTGCCGGGCTTATCCTCATGGGGATAGGCTTAGCATTAAACGTGCTTGCCGTGGGCCGCGCCGTTTACCAACAACAGAATCTGGAGAATTAAATGCTTAGTGTTTCTTCCCCACAGCCACAGGATAAGCCGCCGGAGTCCGGCAACTCCCAGTGGGCCTCGTGGCTGCTCATCGGTATCGCGCTTGCCGCGGTTATCGCGCTGGCCCTAGTCAATACCACCTCTAAGGACTCCCAGCCGTCGAGCTCTGTGGCCGAAGGCGAAACCCACACCATTGACGTGGAAGTCGATGGCATGGCCTTCGTCCCCAACCACGTTGACGTGGATCCCGGCACCCACTTGGTGGTTAACTTCACCAATACCGGCGACCAAGTCCACGATCTAAAGATTGGCGATGCCGAAACCGGCCGCGTCGATCCCGGCGATACCGTGCAGCTCGATGCCGGCGTCATCGACTCGAGCATCGAAGGCTACTGCACCATCGCCGGCCACCGCCTGCAGGGCATGACCTTTGACGTCAACGTGGGCGATTCCACGCCAAGTACCGGCGGGCACGATCATCACCATCACGCCGTGGCAGGCGCGTCCAACCCGCACGTTGATGTTCCCAGCGCCGCCGAACTCGGTGCCTCCCGCGAAGGTTTTAAAGCCCATGACGCCTCCCTCGCGCCAGCGGCCAATACCACCACGCATGAAGAAACCTGGTCTATGACCGAGGAAATCGTTGAGGTAGCCCCCGGCGTCAAGCAGATGCAATGGCTCTTTAACGGCCAAGCGCCCGGGCCGACGCTGCGCGGCAAGGTGGGCGATAAGTTCAAGATCACCATCAAGAACGAGGGCAGCATGGCCCATTCCATCGACTTCCACGCCGGTGAGGTCAGCCCGGATGAAAACATGAAGTCCATCCAGCCCGGGGAAGAACTGACCTACGAGTTCACCGCGAATCGCGCCGGCATTTGGATGTACCACTGCTCAACCGCTCCGATGTCCCTGCACATCGCCAACGGCATGGCCGGCAACGTCATTATCGATCCACCAGATCTCAAGGACGTAGATGCCGAGTACAACTTCATCGCCAACGATGTCTTCCTTGGCGAGGAAAAGACCGGCGCCGACGCCCAGCGCGTAGCCGATGGCGAGTTCGACCTCATGGCCTTTAATTACTACCCAAGCCAGTACGATGTCGATCCCATCAAGGCCAAGGTAGGCGATACCGTTCGCCTGTGGATCCTGAACGTCGGCCCCGATCAGCCGCTTAGCTTCCACGTGGTGGGCGAGCAATTCGATACTGCCTATAAGGAAGGCGCCTACCTCATCAAGGACGAGGATAAGACCGGCTCGCAGGCCTTCGACCTACTTCCCGCGCAAGGCGGGTTTGTGGAAATGACCTTCAACGAGCCCGGAACCTATTCCTTTGTCAACCACATCATGACCAACGCGGAAAAGGGACAGCACGGCAAGTTCGTCGTCACCGAATAAAGCGGCCTTAGTTTCCCGCCCCTAGCCCCGCACTTCGTCCCCTCGCCCTTCGCGCTCACCAGGGCACTGCAGAGAGGTAGATCCACCTCTCCCCGTGAGCGCGAAGGGCGGGTGGGTTCTTCGAGCGCTGCCTCTCCTTGGCGCTCACTGGGTGGAAGTATCTACGGGCGCACCGCCTTGCCGGTGAGCGCGAAGGGCGCGCGTGGGTTCTTCGATCGCAGCCTCCTCCCTTGGCGCTCACTGGGTGGTGATTTCACGGGCACACTGCTTTCCCGGTGAGCGTGAAGGGCGGTTGGAGGCGTGGGTGTGCATGGGCAGCGCCGGAGTAAATGCAGACATAAGGAAACCGCCGCGGGCCATCCAAATACTGGACAGCGCGCGGCGGTGAAGAGGGGGAGGAAACTACCTAGGCACCGTGGCCCGGGGTTTCTCCTTCCAATTGCTTCCGGTTGGAGCGGATAGGCTCCCACGCGGTATTGGAGCGCATCGGGGTGGTGCGCTCATCGCGGGAACGGTAGACCACGTAGGGGCGGGTGACGTAGCCGACCGGCGCCGAGAAGGCATGGACCAGGCGGGTAAAGGGCCACACGGCGATGATGGTGAAACCGCAGAGGACGTGGACCTTAAATTGCCACGGGGCACTGGCCATGAGATCGGGCTGGATGTTGAAGATCAACAGCTGGCGCAGCCACGGGGAAATGGTTTCGCGGTAGTCGTATCCACCGGTGCCGGCGAGGTCAAAAAGCTGCAGGGTAAAGGTGGCAAAAGAACCCGATACCAGCGCGAGGCCGAGCAGCGCGTACATCACCTTGTCCGAGGTAGAGGTGGACAAGAACACGGAGCGGTTCTTTAGCCTGCGGTACAGCAACCCGGCAAAGCCCAGCAGGACCGCCAGAGCGGCGATGGATCCTGGGATGGTGGCCAGGAGGTGGTAGGCGTGGTCGCTGATGCCAACGGCCTGGGTCCAGGACTTGGGGAATGCCAAGCCCATCAGGTGGCCAATGACCACGAAGACCATGCCCCAGTGGAAAAGCGGCGAGGATAAACGCAGCAGCTTGGATTCATAGATTTGGGAGGAGTGGGTGGTCCAGCCGAATTGGTCGGAACGCCAACGCCAGAAGATGCCCACGAAGAATGCCGCGATGGCTAACCACGGGAAGGCACCCCAGAGGAAGTTATCAAACATGATGTGGCTCCTAGACGAGGTCTGGTTGGGTAGTGGGGAAGGGAAGGTCTGCAATGCCGACCATCTCGGCGGGTGGGCCGGTGCGGATGAGATCGACGTACTTTTGCGCGGTATCAGAATCGACTTCTGGAAGGGCCTTGCACAGCGCGACGATCAAGCTGACATACGGCGAGCGCTCGTGGGCGAGGGCCGCGCGCAGCACCTCGATTCCTTCGCGGTAGCTGGCCACCAATTCAACGGCGCGCTCGTGGGTTTCCCCCTCGCTCATGGCGAGGGCTTCGAGGACGACGCAGAGGTGATCCGGTAGTTCTTCATCCGAAATTTCGAAGCCGAGCGACTCCAATTGCTGGCGGAAGGACAAAATAGCCATCCCGCGCTGGCGGGTATCGCCAACAGCAAAGTAGGACAGGTACAGCGCGCAGCGGCGGCGCTGGTCAAAGGTCTCGACGTAGTGCTCTTCCAAGCCGCGGGGGCCGATGCTGCGGGCCCATTCGGCGAAGTTGATGAAGTCGGTGGCAATGGCCAGCGGCAGGTCATCTACCTGGTCTTCGACCACTGAGAGGCGGTCAAAGATGTCTTCGCCGGGGTAATTAAGCAGCACGGACACGGCCATGGCGACGATTCGCCGCTGGTCTTCGGTGACCTCGACCGGCGTGACGAATTCGTTAGGGACCTGACCGGTGTGGGTGCGCAGCGTTTTTTCGACGTCCTTGGCACCGCCCATGGAACCGATGCCGGCGGGTGTTCCGAATCCTGCCACGGGGGCATCGCCACCCTGCTGGGCCGATTGCCGCTGCAGGGATTCCTGGCGTTTGCGGAGTTTATCGAAGATATTCACGGCTTAACCTACTTCCGCGGCGGGAACATGGCATCGGGCCGGTCGCCGCTCCAGGAGAGCAGCGAGACCTTGCCCTGTGGTTCCGCGCCGTGGGTACAGGCCTCGGGCGCACCCATGCCTAGGTCGTGGAAGACGTCCTCGGAGGCCTTGGCCGGGTCCACATCGCCAAACGGGTCCAAGTCGGTAATGCCGCGCGGGGATTCCGGCGAGGCGGTGGGGATGACGTAGCGGTCATCGTATTTAGCGATGGACAACAGACGGTACATGCCTTCCATGTCCCTGCCCGTCATGCCGACTGCCTGCGCGATCTCCTCCTGCGGCTCATTGCCCAGGTTGATATCGCGCATATACGAGCGCATGGCGACGAGCCTGCGCAGGGACTTTTCCACCGGGACGGTATCGCCGGCGGTAAATAGGCCCGCCAAGTATTGCAGAGGAATGCGCATATTCGATAGCGCCGAGAAGAGGATCTTGTGGTCCTCACCGTCGTTGCCGGTTGCGGTCACCTTGTCAACGATGGGCGACAGCGGCGGGATGTACCAAACCATCGGCAGCGTGCGGTACTCCGGGTGCAGCGGCAGAGCGACGCCGTACTTGAAGATGAGGTCGTAGATCGGCGACTGCTGCGCGGCATCGATCCAGGAGTGCGGGATGCCCTCGGCTTGGGCCGCGCGGACTACCTCTGGATCGTGGGGGTCGAGCATGATCGACTTTTGGGCCTCGAAAAGGTCCTGCTCATTCTCGGTGGAGGCGGCCTCGGCGACGCGGTCGGCATCGTAGAGGATGACGCCTAAGTAGCGCAGGCGGCCCACGCAGGTCTCGGAGCACACGGTGGGCTGTCCCACCTCGAGACGCGGGTAGCACAGCGTGCACTTTTCGGCCTTGCCGGTCTTGTGGTTGAAGTAGACCTTCTTATACGGGCAGCCGGATACGCACATGCGCCAGCCGCGGCAGCGGTCCTGGTCCACCAGGACGATGCCGTCTTCGGTGCGCTTGTACATCGCGCCAGAGGGGCAGGAGGATACGCAGGTCGGGTTCATGCAGTGCTCGCAAATGCGCGGCAGGTAGAACATGAACGAGTCCTCGATTTCCTTCTTGACCTCGAGGTTCATGTTGTGGAGCACGGGGTCATCGTCAAGCGTGGCAGTAGAGCCACCCAGGTTATCGTCCCAGTTGGAAGACCATTCGATCTTGCCGATGTCCCGGCCATCGATCTGGGAGACCGGCTTGGCGGTGGGCTGGGTCTTCTGACCCGCCTCGGCGCCCATCAGGTCCTCGTACTGGTAGGTCCAGGGCTCGTAGTAATCCTGGATGGTGGGCAGGTTGGGGTTGTGGAAGAGAGTGGCAAGCTTCTTGAGGCGCCCGCCGGCCTTGGGCTTGATCTTGCCGGATGTCGTGCGCTCCCAGCCGCCCTTCCACTTTTCTTGGTCCTCCCAGGTGCGCGGGTAGCCGAGGCCGGGGCGGGTTTCGACGTTATTGAACCAGATGTACTCGGTGCCTTCGCGGTTGGTCCATGCCTGCTTACAGGTAACTGAACACGTGTGGCAACCAATGCACTTGTCCAGGTTCATGATCATGGAGATTTGGGCCATGACTTTCATTAGTAGGATACCTCCTGGGAACGGCGGCGTACGCGGGTGACTTCATCGCGGTTATTGCCGGTAGGGCCGATGTAGTTGAAGTGGTAGGTCAGCTGGCCATAGCCGCCAGCGATGTGCACCGGTTTGATGGAAATGCGGGTCAGCGAGTTGTGCGTGCCGCCGCGGCGGCCGGTGTGCTCGTTGATCGGAGTGCCCACGGTGCGCTCCTGCGCGTGGTTGCACAGCATGGTTCCCTCCGGAATGCGGTGGGAGACGATGGCGCGGGCGGAGACGACGCCGTTGCGGTTATATACCTCAACCCAGTCGTTGTCCGTGACGCCGATTTTCTCGGCGTCCTTATTGGACATCCAGACCACCTGGCCACCGCGCGAGATGGAGAGCACGTGCAGGTTGTCGAAGTACTGCGAGTGGATGGACCACTTATTGTGCGTGGTCAAGTAACGCAGCGTGACTTCAGCCTCGCCGCGGTCATTGGTCAATTCCGTGCCCGGCGCGAATTCGCCGTGCATGTGGACGTGATCGAGCGGCGGGCGGAAAATCGGCAGCGATTCGCCGTAATCCATGAACCAGTCGTGGTCGATGTAGTACTGCATGCGGCCGGTCAGCGTGTGCCAGGGCTTATCAAACTCGACGTTGATGGAAAAGGCGGTGTAGCGGCGCTTATTACGCTTATCGGCGGTCCACTCGGGAGAGGTGATGACCTCCTTCGGGCGTTCCTTGATGTCATCCCAGGTGATGCGTACGTCTTCATCGGGAGTGCCCAGTGGCGTCAGATCCTTGCCGGTGCGTGAGGATAGGAACTCAAAACCTTGCTTGGCTAGCTCACCGTTGGAGACACCAGACAGGTGCAAGATGGCGTCGATGACTTTGGTGTCCTTGGACAGATCCACCAGCTCGCCCATGGAGGTCTCCGTGGTGCCGCAGATGAGCTCGAGCTCCTTGACCTGCTTTTCCACGTTGAACTTGGTGCCGTGCACGCCGGTGCCGGCCTTGGCGGGAAGCGGGCCTAAGTGAGCCCACTT
This sequence comes from Corynebacterium sp. KPL1824, assembly GCF_000478095.1. Lineage (NCBI taxonomy): Bacteria > Bacillati > Actinomycetota > Actinomycetes > Mycobacteriales > Corynebacteriaceae > Corynebacterium > Corynebacterium sp. KPL1824. Next base: position 1,167,479 of record NZ_KI515749.1, read on the forward strand.
TTCGTAGACCTTGGTGTAATCGCGCTCGACCACATGCAGCTTCGGCATTGTGACCCCAGGGATAAGGCCCTGTTCTTCGGGGTCGGGGACGATGCCGTTGGGCATGCCGAGCTCGTCCGGGCTGTCGTGGTGGCTCGGCTGGGTAATGACATCGCGCTGCACACCCAGCCACTTGGTGGCTTTATCGGACAGCGCTGCAGCCAGGTCGCGGAAGACCTCGTAGTCCGAGCGCGCCTCCCACGGCGGGTTAATCGCCGCGTTAAACGAGTGCAGGTACGGGTGCATGTCGGTAGAGGACATATCGTGCTTTTCGTACCAGGTAGCGGCCGGGAAGATGAGGTCCGAGACCAGCGTGGTGGAGGTATTACGGAAGTCCGTGGTCATCATCAGATCCAACTTGCCCTCCGGTGCCTCATCCACCCACTTGATGCTGCGCGGGCGGTCTTCGGGGGCTAGTTCTTCCGCGGTGGCGTCCGAGTCGATGCCCAAGAGGTGGCGCAGGAAGAACTCGGTGCCTTTGGCGGACGAGCCGAGCAGGTTGGTGCGCCAGTTGAGCAGGATGCGCGGCCAGTTCTCCTCGGCGGACGGGTTGTCATAGGAGAATTCCAGGCGGCCATTTTCTAGCTCTTGGACCACGTAGTCGTTGATGTCCATGCCGGCCTCATCGGCTTCATCGGCGAGGAAGAGCGAGTTGCGGTTGAACTGCGGGTAGGCCGGCATCCAGCCGCGGCGCATGGATTCCGCCATGGTATCGGAGACCATCTTGTCCCCAATGGAACCGTGACTAGCAAGCGGCGATCCCAAGTGGGAGGCGCGCGAATTATCGTACCGATACTGCTCGGTGGCGAAGTAATAGAAGCCGGTGGAAATCATGTGGCGCGGTGGGCGCTGCCAGTCGGCGGCCATGGCCCACTGGGTCCAGCCGTTGATCGGGCGCAGCTTTTCCTGGCCCACGTAGTGCGCCCAACCGCCGCCGTTAACGCCCTGGGTGCCGCACATGGAGGTCAGCGCCAAGAAGGTGCGGTAGATATTATCGGCGTGGAAGTAGTGGTTGACGCCAGCGCCCATGATGATCTGTGAGCGGCCCTTAGAATCCGCGGCGTTTTGCGCGAATTCGCGGCCGATGCGGATGGCGGTATCGGCGGCCACGCCCGTGAGCTCTTCCTGCCAAGCGGGGGTGCCGACTTCGCTGGAATCGTGGAAGTCCCTCGGCCAGCTACCCGGCAGGTGGAGGTCCTCGCGGTTGACGCCGTAGTGGGCGAGCATGATGTCGAAGACGGTGGTAACCAGCTTGCCGTCGACCTCGCGGACGGGAACGCCGCGGTGGACGATGCCCGCGCCAATCGGCTTATCGGTTCCCACGTCTTCAGGGTTGGTATCGAGATCGAAGCGCGGGAAGAGCACCTCGGCGGTGTCAAAGCTATCGGTTTCTGCGATGGACATGACCGGATCGGCGTTATCCAGCGCCAGGTTCCACTTGGCGCTCTCGTTATCCCAGCGGTCTGCCACGGTGCCGCCGGGGTCAACGATGCGCCCGTCTTCTTCCATCACCAAGCCACGGTGGGTGGCATTGGGGGAGGAGTTCAAGGTGGCATCGGCAAGCTGCGAGGCGGTGAGGAACTTGCCTGGGGTGTAGGTGCCGTCGCCGTGGTCTTCCAGGGATACCAGGAAGGGCGAGTCGGTGTATTTGCGCATGTAGTTCAGGAAGTACGGTTCCTGGCGGTCCACGTGGAAGGTCTTCAAGATGACGTGACCCATGGCAAAGGCGAGCGCGGCATCCGTGCCTGGCTCGATGCGGGCCCACTCATCGGCGAACTTGGTGTTATCCGCAAAGTCGGGCGAGACCACGACGACCTTGGTGCCCTTGTAGCGCGATTCCACCATGAAGTGGGCGTCCGGGGTGCGGGTGACCGGGATATTCGAGCCCCACATCATGAGGTAGGAAGAGTTGTACCAGTCACCGGATTCGGGGACATCGGTCTGGTCGCCGAAGGTCTGCGGCGATGCCGGGGGCAGGTCGGCGTACCAGTCGTAGAAGGAGAGCGCGACGCCGCCGATGGTCTGCAGGAAGCGCATGCCGGCACCATAGGAGATCTGGGACATGGCCGGGATCACGGTAAAGCCGTTGATGCGGTCCGGCCCGTACTTGCGGATGGTGTAGACGTGCGCGGCCGAGGCGATATCGATGGCCTCTTCATAAGAAATGCGGATAAGCCCGCCCTTGCCGCGCTGGGAGATATACGCCTTGCGCTTTTCTGGGTCCTCCTGGATGGCGCGCCATGCCAGGACGGAATCGCCGTGCTTTGCCTTTTCCTCGCGGAACATATCCACTAACACGCCGCGGGCGTACGGGTAACGCACGCGGGTAGGAGAGTAGGTGTACCAGGAAAAGGATGCACCGCGTGGGCAGCCGCGGGGCTCGTACTCTGGCATGTCATTGCCGGTGGTGGGATAATCCACCGCCTGGGATTCCCAGGTGATGACGCCGTCTTTGACGTAGACCTTCCACGAACACGAACCGGTGCAGTTCACGCCGTGGGTGGAGCGCACCATCTTGTCGAAGGCCCAGCGATTGCGGTAAAAGACGTCTGCCTGGCGGCCGCCCTTTAAGAAAAGTTGCTGGCCAGAGTCGGTAGCTTCGCCTTTGCGCAGGTAGGCGCCAAGCTTAAAGAGTGGATTTGAGTTGCCTTGTTCGGGCGCGAAGTATGCAGTCATGGGGAATGAAAGCTCCTAATTATCCGGGGAATGGGGCGTTGGGGCGGGCGTAGTAGATCCACACCAGCACGGTGGTGATGGCGAAGTACACGGCGCAGCCCCAGAAGAACGTCGGTGCAGACATCATGGAGAGCAAGACACCTGCGACAAACGGGCCGAAGGCGCCGATGGCACCGGTCCAACCGATGACGCCGCCTGCTTGGCGCTTGGGCAAAATCATGGGCATTTGCTTAAACGTGCCGGCATTGCCCAGGCCAGTGAAGAAGAAGAATATGAGCATGGTGCCCAGGAACCACCAGACCTCATCGGGCTCGTCCGGGGTGAGGAAGAAGGTGGCCACGACGGTAAAGATGGTCATGCCCAGGCAGCCAATGAAGGTCCAGATGGCGCCGCCGAACTTATCGCACAGTGGACCCCACAGCGCGCGGACGAGCGCGCCGATGAGTGGTCCCAGGAAGGCGTAGCTCGCGCCGGCAGGCAGGTTGTCGTAGGTGCCGGCAAATTCGGAGCCTTCGCCGAAGATCTGGTTAATAAGCAGCGCGGTTTGTGCGGCGAAGCCGGAGAATGCGCCGAAGGTCATGAAGTAGACGACGGTAAGAATCCAGGTGTTCTTGTTGCCAAAGATGTCCATCTGCTGGCGGAAATTCGCCTTCACGGGAACGTCCTTGAGCAGGGTCCATGCGAGGAATGCGCCGACGATGGCCCACGGCACCAAGAAGATGGCGGGGTTGTGGACAAAGATTTCACCATCGTCGGTGCGCTGCGGGGCGACAAAGCCCACGCCCAGCAGGGTAAAGCCCATGAGCCATGGGGCAACCAGCTGGATAAAGGAGATGCCGAAGTTACCGATGCCGGCCTGGATGCCCAGGGCGGTACCTGACAGGCGCTTGGGGAAGAAGTAGCCGGTCGAGGGCATGAAGCCGGAGAACACGCCGCCGCCGATGCCGGAGAGGAAGGCGAGGGTCATCAGCCACCAGTACGGGGTGGAGGAGTCCTGCACCGCGAAGAACCAGCCCAGCATGGGGATGATAAACAGCAGCGAGGAGCTGAAGACGAGCTTGCGGGTGCCGAGGATGGGCGGCAAGAACATGAAGATGAGGCGGAAGATACCGCACGCCAATCCGGGGATGGCGGTCAGCCAGTAGAGCTGGCTGCGGGATAAGTCGAAACCGATCTGGTTCAACTGTGGGGCAATTGCCGATACGAGGTACCAGGTGGCAAAGCCAATGATAAGGACGAATGTGGAGATCCACAGCGTGCGCCAGGCAATTTTAGAATCCCAGTGGTCAGAATCTTCTGGATCCCAACCCTGGATGACTTTGCCTGAGGTATCAAGAGAAGTCATGATTTCCTCACAGATAGTAGGTTGTTCAACTCTTTAATCTACCGGCGACTATGCTCAAAAAGGTAAATAAAACCGATAAAATCCGTATCTAATTACGACACACAAATGTTGCGTAATTCTTGATCGATTCCGATGTTGCTGGTTAGCCCCGTGCCTCAAGTACGTTGGTATCGAAAACGGAATAATGTGATATTAGCCACACTCCACAGTGGGGAAGGAATGAGACTCATGTCCCAAAGAAAGGCGCAGATAATCGTCAGCTCAGACCGCATCCTGGCCGGGGAAAAATCGAACCGCGCCGGGGAGAAAGCGGCAGAAATCCTGCGCGCGCACGACATCGATGTGGCACCACCCAGCATCGTGCCGGAAGGCTTTACGCCAGTCGATGACGCGCTGCGCACCGCCGTGGATACCGGCACCGATATTGTCGTGATTATCGGCGGCACCGGCATCGGGGCGACGAACCTGACCCCAGAGGTCACCGAGCGCTATATCAAGGCCCGCCTCTATGGCCTAGAGACCCAGGTGCTCCTGCGCGGGCTCGAGTCCTCGCCCAAGGCGGGCCTGTCCCGCGGGATCATCGGCATGACCGAGCACGGCGGCGGCAGCCTCATTATCAATTGCGCCTCATCCACCGGCGCCGTCGCAGATGCCCTTGGGGTTATTGCGCCGCTGATTGCCGATGTCTTCCGCTCCCGCGGCGAATAATCTCCTCCTCACCGTCCCTTCGCGCTCACGGGGAGGGTGGACTGTGGCTAAATTAGCCGCGCCGGTGAGCGCGAAGGGAGGGGTGCGGCGGAATAGACTGCAATTCGGCCGGGGTATCGTAATCGCGTTCGGCACCGGTGCCGGCCACCTCGACGAAATCGGCGCCGCGAACCAGCCTTCGCACGGAGACATTGCGGGTGGACTCCAACGCACCTAGGCACCCAAAGAGCGCATCGGTATGCCACAGCGAACACAGGGGTTGTAAATACCCGTCCGCGGCGCGGGTAATCGCGGCACCGGCGGTGGGCGCGGCATGCAACGCTCCGTTCAGGTGTGGGAGCAGTTGCGGGGAATCGGGAGCATCCACCGCGAAGAGTGCCAGGCGGTCACAATGCGACAAAGCGCGCGCACCTGCCTCGATGCCGGCGACGGGGCCACCAAAAAGCGGCGACTCGCAGACCTGCGGCATACCGAGGTAGTGCGGGGAGATAACAATAGACGGCATGCCATAGGGAAGCTGGCGCAGCAGGCGGTCCACCAGGCGCAGGCCAAAGGCGCGTACCTGTGCCTTATCGGCCCCGCCCATGCGGCGCGATTGCCCGCCGGCCAAAATGATCGCGCCGTCCATTAAGCCTCCGGGAGGGTCCTAGACCAATCGCCGGAGCGCCCGCCCGACTTCGCCACGATGCCGCACCGGCGAATATACGCGGAGCGATCGACACCCTTGACCATGTCAATGAGCGCTAAGGCGGCAACGTTGACCGCGGTCAGTGCCTCCATTTCCACGCCGGTGCGGTCGGCGGTGCGCACGGTGGCGGTGATCTTCACGTGGGCATCGGCAAGCTCGAGATCCACCGCGCAGCCGTGTACTCCAATGGTGTGCGCGAGCGGCAGGAGCTCTGGGACCTTCTTCGCCGCGGAAATGCCGGCGATGCGCGCGACCGCCAGGACGTCGCCCTTGGGCACGGTGCCCTCGCGCAGCGCGGTCATGACCTCCGGGGAACAGGCGACCTCGCCCTCAGCGGTGGCGGTGCGCACGGTCGGTTGCTTCTCGGTCACATCGACCATGTAGGCGGTGCCGGCGGAATTGAGGTGGGTAAACTCCATGAAAAATTCTCCTCGTTAGTACAGATAGACGGTGGTTTCTTCGCCCGCGGCGGGGGCAGGTCCATCGATGATGCAATACCCATTCGTACCTGCCAGCGAGACCACGCGGTGGCTGCCGCGGCTTAACGCGCCAGTAATCCTGGGCTTTCCCGCAAAACTTATGGTTACAGGAACGATGAAGGGGCGCGTGCTTGCGGGCGGCAGTGGCACCGCCACCTCCGCACGCACCTGCACGGTCTCGCGCGGATGTGGCTGGCCCGATAAGGCGGCGATAAGCGGGCGGGCATAAAGCTGGAAACCAACGAAAGCCGCCACCGGATTGCCCGGCAGCGAGAGCACCGGAACACCCCGCCACGTGCCGATGCCCTGCGGCGCGCCGGGCCGCTGATGAACGTGCCCGAACCACGAATTATCGCCCGCGCCGAGCACCCCGTGCACCACATCGAAGGCGCCGGCCGATACCCCGCCGGAGGTAATGATGAGGTCGTGGGATGCGCTGAGCTCATCGAGCAATCTGGATAACTCCGCGGGGTCGTCGCCGACGTGGAAGTAGGACTCCGTGTGGGCGAGGGAGGCGAGCATCGGCCCATTGGAATCTGGCAGGCGCCCTGGGGAAAGCTCGTCTGGATACGAAGAAAGCTCATTGCCGGAAGAAATCACCGCAATGGGTGGGCGCCGATAGGCCTGCACCGAATAGATGCCGGTGGATATAAGCGCTGCAATAACCGCGGCATTCGCGGTGGTCCCGGCCGTAGCAACGACGGTGCCTGGCCGTATATCTTCGCCGGCGGGGCGGATATGCGTTTTTGCGGGCGCTTCGGTGATGGTGACCTCGCGCGGCAGCTCCGTAGGCCCGGGCGGGACGGTGGTGTTTTCTACTGGGACGACGAGCAGGCCAGCGGTATCACCCACCGGCGCACCGGTCATGATGCGAACGGCCTGGCCGGCGGGAACTTCCTGGGCGGTAGCCCCGGCGGGGACATCGCCTGCGACCGGCAGCGTCCACGGGCCCGCACCAGAAATATCAGTGGCGCGGACGAGGAATCCATCCATCGCGGAATTAGCAAACGGCGGGACGGGAAAGCGCGCGGTGGCATCCTCCGCTAATACTCGGCCGCGCAGCGCTGGGCCCACGGGAACGGACTCTGCGCGCGGGGCCGGCGCCAGCGCCAGAACCGCGGAAAGGTGCTCAGAAATGGAACGCGATGCGGACATAAATAATTAGATTAGCCGCCAATGGCTGACATGGGACGATCCGGCTGCAAAAAGCCTTCATCATCAATGCCGTGGCCGGGTTTCTTCGTCCACATTTCCCCGGCCCATGCCTCCATCAACTCCTCGTCGCTCGCGCCAGAGCGCATGAGATCCCGCAATTGGGTTTCGGAATTGCCAAAAAGGCAGTTGCGCACGGCGCCATCGGTGGTAAGCCGGGTGCGGTCGCAGTCGCCACAGAAGGGATGGGTTACCGAGGCGATAATGCCCAGCTTGCCGGCGGTGCCATCGGGGGCGATAGCATCCCACAACGCGGCCGGGGCCGATCCGCGCGGCTCCCGCGCCGGGCGCATGGAAAAGTGGTCCTGGAGCCTGAGCAAAATATCATCGGCGGTGACCATGTCTTCGCGGCGCCACTTTTCGCGCGGGCCGAGAGGCATCTGCTCGATAAAGCGCAGCTGGGCGCCCTGGTGCAGGGCATAGTCCGCCAGCGGGACGATATCTTCCTCGTTGACGCCGGGCATGACCACGGCATTGATCTTGACGGGATTCAATCCGGCATCGGCCGCAGCGGCGATGGCCTCGAGCACGTGGGATAGGCGGTCGCGGCGGGTGAGTGCGGCATAGCGCTGAGGATCGATGGTATCCAGCGAGATATTGATGCGGTCGAGCCCCGCGGCGGCAAGCTTTGCGGCGCGCTTTTCCAGACCCAACCCATTGGTAGTCAGCGCCGTGGACGGTGCGATGCCTTCATCCGTGGTGAGTTCCTTGGTGGCGGCGATGATATCTGCCAAGGATTTGCGCAACAGCGGTTCGCCGCCGGTAAAGCGCACCTGGCGGATGCCGAGCTTTTCCACGCCGAGGCGGATAAGCCGGATGGTTTCTTCATCGGATAGCGTTTGCTGCGTGGGCATCCACTCTAAGCCTTCGGCCGGCATGCAGTACGTGCAGCGCAGGTTGCAGCGATCCGTAAGCGACACGCGCAGGTCGCGGGCCCTGCGGCCGTAGCGATCAACCAAGGCGCGGGTGCCGTCGCTTGCTGCGGCAGGTAAGTCCTCCGGCGGCTGCGACCGGCCCACGGTGGGCAGGGGCAGGGAGACCGCTGAAGAAGAAGGCGTTGGTGAAGTCATTGCTGCCAGTCTAAGAGTGGGGAACAAGGTACACCAAGCTACAACGCCACCTGGCCGGGGATTATTCCTCGTTTTCCCGGTTAAAATCGCTTTCGTCGATATCGTCAAGGCGCTGGGCTTCACCCGGGCCCTTGAGGCGGATGATGTTGTAATCGCCTTCGGCCAAGTGGGCGCGCAAATCCTTCTTATCGAACTTGCCCACTGACGTCTTATCGATGGATTTTACGAAGGTCCAGTACTCCGGCAGCATCCAGCTGGGCAATTCCTTGCGCAGGCTCTGGCGCAACTTTTCGGCGGTCTCGATGGTGGGCGAGGCCTGCTCGCCCAAGACGGTGACGGCAAGTGGGCGTTCCACCCATTGCTTATCGGGGTAGCCGATCACCGCGGCTTCCACCACATCGGAATTGGCCATGATGAGGTTTTCCAGCTGTACCGAATAGATCCACTCGCCGCCGGAGCGGATGACATCGCGGGCGCGGTCCTCAACGGTAAGAAAGCCGTCCTTCGTCACGGAACCGACATCGCCGGTGCGCAACCAACCATCTGCAGTGAACTTGGATTCCGCGGCCTCGACCGGCTTGCCGCGGAACTCGGAGGCCACCTCGCCCGGCTCGGCGGTGGGCGAATGATAATAAGAACCGGTCACGAGGTTGCCGCGCACCTGGAGCTCACCGGCATTGCGGTCGGTCTTGGATACCACTTGGCCATCATTGACCACGCGGTACTGCAGCGAGGCGGCGATCTTTCCCTGGGAGATGCGATAGGCCCACCGGGTATCGCCGGACGCGCCCTGTGGCGGGCGGGCAACGCTGCCGACCGTCGAGGTTTCGACCATGCCCCACACGTGCACGACGTCGACGCCGTAATGTTCCTCCCACATCTTGATAAGCTGCGGCGGCACAGGGGAGCCGCCGGCGAAAATTTCCGTCAGCGTCATGCGCTCTGGCGGATTGTGCATGTAGTGCACGAAGAGCTGGATCCAGATGGTGGGCACGCCGTGGGCCACGCGCGGCGACGTGGCCGCAATGACCTTGGCAAGGGTGGGGGCGGAAACATCGGCATCGGGAAGCACGAGCGGGGTACCCGTCATGAAACATGTAAAGGGAACGCCCCAGCTCAGCACGTGATAGATGGGAATGCAGCACAGGAAGGTCTCACCGTGGGTAATGCACAGCGAATCCGAGGAACGCAGCTGCATGGCCTCGAGGTACAGCGAGCGGTGGGAATATAAAACGCCCTTCGGCGCGCCGGTGGTGCCGGTGGAATAGCACAAAGCGGCGGCGGTGCGCTCATCGAGCTCGGGCCAATCGTAGATGGTAGAGCGGCCATCCAGCAGCGCCTCGTAGGAATAAAACTCGATGCCGCGCGGGAAATGGTGGGCAAAGCGCTGCGGCGATTGGGAGCCGGTGAAAATCACCGAATGCACGGATGGCGCGCCGTGTAAAACCGTGCCCAACTGCGGGGCGAGGCGGGGATCACACACGATGACGGAGACCTCAGCGTGGCTAATGATGTGCCGGATCTGGTCATTCATCAACTGCTTATTCAGCGGGGTAAAAACCGCGCCCTTGCAGGCGGAGCCAAACATGACCTCGAGGTGCTCGGCGCAATTCCACATGAAGCTGCCCACGCGCTGATCACCGGTAATGCCAAGGTCATCGTGTAAAACATGGGCAAAGGCCGCCGCGCGGGCGGCGATATCGCGGAAGGTGACCTTTTCTGCGGGGCCAAACTCGGATCCGGTGCCCTCACCGTGCCAGGTGGTAACAGTGGTATTGCCATGCACCGACGCGCCGTATTCCAAAATACGGGTTAAAGACAGGGGAATATCCATCATCGTGGAAAGCATGCTTCCACTGTAGCGGTGTCCAAGTACTCATGGTGTAGCGAATGCGCTATACTTGCCATCGACTGATAGGAAAGCGGGAAATCTTCCCAATCCTATGCAATCGGGCCCAGTGACAGGTCCCATCGTTAAACATTGCCCACAGTCGTTTCTTGAATTCTTCCGCCCCCGCGTACGAGCTACAAGGGGGAATTCCCATACGGTAACCGGAAGAGGCCTCATGCTTATTGCCCGGCAGGGTGCGCTAGCGCCTTGGCACGAGGGCGAAAAGATAAGAAAAATACACATCGGCTTCCAGTGCACCCGCCCAAGCTTCCCTGAAGTGGGGGAGGGCGGATCCCAACTATGGACCTGGTCAAGCAACGAAAGGATATCCGTGAGCGATACGGACAACACCGCGGCACAGGATCTCGCATCCCTGAAGCTGCCGGAATTGCGCAAAATGGCCGCTGAGCGCGGCCTTCGCGGCGTCTCTGCCCTGCGCAAAGGGGATCTCATCACCGCCATTAAGACCGGTCAGGTTCCCCCAAAGGCGAAGGCAAAAATAGAGCAGGTAGAAAAGGCCGAGAAGGCCGAGAAATCCGCTAAGGATGCGGCGCCTGCCAAGCAGAAAGATAAGCCGTCTAAGAAGGACGATCGCGGCGAGAGCGATAACGGCAAGTCCGGCGACCAACAGGACAATCGCGGCAAAGACCGCAAGGACAACAGCGACGACCAGCGCTATGAATCGCGGTCGCAGGCCCGCCGTGCCCGCCGCAACCGCGCCCGCCGCCAGGAGCGTCTAGAGCAGGACGATAATAACCGGGGCGAGAATAACCGGAGTGACAACAACCGGGGCGACGCGCACAACCAGAACCAGAATCGCCACCAGGATCGCCGCGATGACTCCCAGGATGGCTCCGATAATCAGGGAGACAAGCAGGGCGAGAAGAACGGCGATAATAATCACCGCAATAATCGCAATGACGATAATAATTTTGACCGCGGTAACCGCCGTGGCCGTCGCAACCGCCGGAATCGCCGGGGTGGCCGGGGTAATAATGATAACCACGGCGGCGGCAATGACCTGCAGGTGCGCGAGGGCGATGAGCTGCAGGCAGTCGGCGGCATCTTGGATGTTGTAGACAATAACGTCTCCTTCCTGCGCACCACCGGGTACCGCGCGGGCGATGCGGACGTCTTTGTTAATAAAAACATCGTGCGCCGGCTGGGCCTGCGCTCTGGCGATGCCATTACTGGTCAGGTGAAGGTGGCTGGACCTACCCACACCCACGGCAATGGCCGCAACCGTCGCAAGTACAACCAGTTGGTGCAGGTCGATACCGTCAATGGGATCGATCCAGAAGAGGCCAAGCAGCGCCCGCACTTTAATAAGCTCACGCCGCTGTATCCCAACCAGCGCCTGCGCTTGGAAACGGATCCAAAGATCCTCACCACCCGCGTCATCGACCTGATCATGCCGATTGGTAAGGGCCAGCGCGCGCTCATCGTCTCGCCGCCAAAGGCCGGTAAGACCACGATTTTGCAAAATATCGCGAATGCGATTGCCACCAATAACCCTGAGTGCTACCTCATGGTGGTGCTGGTGGATGAGCGCCCTGAAGAGGTCACGGACATGCAGCGCTCCGTGAAGGGTGAGGTCATTTCTTCGACCTTTGACCGCCCGCCATCAGAGCACACCTCCGTTTCCGAGCTGGCCATCGAACGCGCAAAGCGTCTGGTGGAGCAGGGCAAGGATGTTGTGGTGCTGCTGGATTCCATCACCCGCTTGGGCCGTGCGTACAACAACTCCTCCCCGGCATCGGGCCGCATCCTGTCCGGTGGTGTGGATTCCAATGCGCTCTACCCGCCAAAGCGCTTCTTGGGCGCTGCCCGCAATATCGAAGAGGGCGGTTCGCTCACCATCATCGCCACCGCGATGGTGGAGACCGGTTCGACCGGCGATACCGTCATCTTCGAGGAATTCAAGGGCACGGGCAACGCGGAATTGAAGCTGGACCGCGGGATCTCGGAACGCCGCGTATTCCCAGCTGTGGATGTCAACCCCTCCGGAACCCGCAAGGACGAGCTCCTGCTGGTGCCTGAAGAGGCGCGCATCATGACCAAACTGCGCCGCATCCTGTCGGCCCTGGATTCCCACCAGGCAATTGACCTGTTGATCAAGCAGCTTAAGAAGACCCGCTCGAATGGCGAGTTCCTCATGCAGGTGGCTTCTTCTGCACCGATGGCTGCGGATAAGGACGAGGAAGACTATGTCTAATCAAGTTTCCATGGTTGATGACATTGTGTCGGAATACCAGGGCATTGAAATGCAGATGGGCGACCCAGAAATCGCCGGCGATCAGCAGGCTTTTCGCAAGCTATCCAAGCGGTACGCGGAGCTGCGCCCCATCATCAAGGTCAACGAGGAGCTGACCCAGGCGCGCGAGGATCTCGCGGACGCCAAGGAGATGGCTTATGAAGACCACGACTTCCAGGAAGAAGCGGACCGCCTAGCAGCGTCGGTGGAAGAGCTGGAAGAAAAGCTGGCTGACCTGCTCGCCCCGCGCGATGAGCAGGACTCGGAAGATATCATCATGGAGATCAAGGCCGGCGCCGGCGGCGAAGAGGCCGCGCTCTTTGCCGGCGACTTGGCCCGCATGTACGAGCGTTTTGCCGATAAGATCGACTTTAAGTGGGAGGTCTTGGGCCTTAACGAGTCCGATTTGGGCGGCGTAAAGGACATGACCATTTCCTTCCGCGCTAAGTCTCCGACGCGCGATGGCGCGTGGTCCGTCTTCAAATTCGAGGGCGGCGTGCACCGCGTGCAGCGCGTGCCGGTCACGGAATCGCAGGGCCGCATCCAGACCTCCGCTGCTGGCGTGCTGGTGTACCCGGAGCCCGAAGAGGTGGAATCGGTCAATATCGATGACAAGGATATCCGCGTCGATGTGTACCGCTCCTCCGGTAAGGGTGGTCAGGGCGTGAACACCACCGACTCCGCGGTGCGCATTACCCACCTGCCCACGGGGTTGATTGTTACCTGCCAGAAGGAACGTTCGCAGATCCAGAACAAGGCCCGCGCCCTGCAGGTGCTGCAGGCTCGCCTGGACCAGATGGAGCGCGAGGCCCGCGAGGTCGAGGCTGGCGAGCAGCGCGCCTCCCAGGTGCGCACCATGGATCGCTCCGAGCGCGTGCGCACTTATAACTGGCCCGAAAACCGCATCACGGATCACCGCATTGGCTACAAGGCCAATAACCTGGATTCCGTGTTAAACGGCGATATGCAGGATCTCATCAAAGCCCTGCAGGACCAAGAGCGCGCCGAGCGCCTTGAGGCCGAGGGGTAATTGCGGTCGATGGAATCGTACGGTGAGGCGCTGCGCCATGGGGTGCAGCGCCTTCGCGTTGCTGGAGTAGGAAGTCCCGAGTGGGATACGCGGATCCTCATCTCCCACCTCATTCACTGCGGGCATTTGGATATCCCGCTGCACGAGCCACCCATGCCCGGCTTCGAGGTGGCTTTTGAGGCGCTTTTGCGCAGGCGGGAACAGCGCGAGCCGCTGCAATACGTGCTGGGTACGGCGTGGTTTGGTCCCCTAGACCTAAAGGTGGGCCCAGGCGTGTTCATTCCGCGCCCGGAAACGGAGGTGATGGCGGACTGGGCGGTCCACCACGCACCAGGCCCGCGCATGGTGGATTTGTGCTCGGGTTCGGGCGCGCTGGCGCTCTACCTGCAGCATTACGTACCGCAGGCGGAGGTTAAGGCAGTAGAGCTTTCCGATGCCGCCCTCGAGTTCACCCGCGCCAATACTCTCGGCACCGGGGTAGAGGTGGTGCAGGCGGACGCGACCGACAGTCAGACTCTGGCGGACTGGAATGGCACGGTCGATCTCGTGGTGAGCAACCCGCCATACGTTCCGGAAGATCCGAACTTGCAACCGGAGGTGTATCACGATCCGCGCGTGGCCGTCTTCGGCGGCGATGACGGCATGGGAGTAATCCGCGGGTTGATTCCCACCATCGCCAGGCTTTTGCGCCCGGGCGGGGTCATGGCGATTGAACACGACGATACGACTGGCGATGCCGTGCGCGATGCGGTGCGTGACCACAGCGGCTTTTCCCATATCGCTCCGCTTAAGGACTTAACAGGCACGCCGCGCTTTATTACTGCACAGCGCGCGGTAGACTAAGGCATCACCGTCGGGCAAGAAGGGGATAATTGATGCAAGGAAAAATTTATAATTGCGCCGATGACACCGAGCGTGAGGAAGGCGTGAGCATCGCCACCAAGGCCGCAAAGTCTGGGCGGCTCGTGGTCATGCCCACCGATACGCTGTACGGTTTGGGCTGCGATGCCTTCGATAATGACGCGGTAGCCAACCTGCTCGCCACCAAGCAGCGCGGGCCGGATATGCCGGTTCCCGTGCTCGTTGGCTCGTGGAATACCGTGCGCGGACTCGTCGCCTCGTACCCCGATTCCACCCGCGACCTCGTCGAGGCCTTTTGGCCAGGCGGGCTATCCATCGTGGTGCCACAGGCGCCATCCTTGCCGTGGAACTTGGGAGATACCCGCGGCACCGTCATGCTGCGGATGCCCCTTCACCCGATTGCCATCGAGCTCTTGCGCGAGGTAGGACCGATGGCGGTTTCATCTGCCAATATCTCCGGACACCAACCACCAACTACGGCGCAAATGGCCAAGGACCAATTGGGCAAGGCCGTCACCGTGTACTTGGATGGGGGAGAAACGGACATCGGCAAGCCCTCGACCATTATCGATCTCTCCGGTGATCATCCATACCTACTGCGCGAGGGTGCATTATCCGCGGAGGAAATCGGTGAGGTCCTCGGCGTCTCCGCTGATTCCCTGCGGACCCGGCCCCAAGGATAGAAGGAGCATTTCGCGTGAGCGGCACTGGCGTACCGCTGCGCGAGTTGGCCTTGGTCATCCTCGTAGCAGCGACATTTACCTACCTGACCACCGGAGTGGTGCGATCCTTTTTGGTCCGCACGGGCCGGGTGGCAGAAATTCGCCTGCGTGATTCCCACTCCCAGCCCACGCCCCGCATGGGCGGGCTCGCCATGTTTACCGGTTTTGGCGCGGCGATATTCCTCGCAGCCCAGCTTCCAGCCTTGACTCGCGGGTTTATGCCCGTCACCCCGGAGATGAGCGCGGTGATGTGGGCGGCGCTGGCCATCGTGCTTGTCGGGGTTGCCGATGACTACTTGGAACTCGGCGCCCTCATCAAGCTTTTCGGGCAGCTCTTTGCCGCCGCGCTCATGAGTGGCCTGGGCCTGACGTGGACGCTGCTTTTCATCCCCTTCGGCGGCGGCACCACGGTAGTGCTCGACCAGATTCAAAGCACGTTGCTTACCGCGTTTTTCACCGTGCTCCTTATCAATGCCATCAACTTCGTCGACGGCCTCGATGGCCTCGCAGCAGGACTTGGCCTCATCGCCGGTGGCGCCATCTTAGTCTTTTCGCTCACCGTCCTGCATGACCAGGGCGGGGCGGTATCGGCCTATCCACCCGCTATTATCAGCGCCGCTCTGGTGGGGATGTGTGCGGGCTTTTTGCCCCATAACTTTGAACCCTCGCGAATCTTTATGGGCGATTCCGGCTCCATGCTTATCGGGCTCTTGCTCGCCGCGGCTTCTACTTCGGCCTCGGGCAAGATCAATATGTCTCTCTACGGCACCGTGGACATGGTGGCGCTAATGTCGCCCATCCTCGTGGTGATCGCAGCGGTGTTTATTCCAGTCTTAGACCTTGTCTGGGCGGTTATTCGCCGCCTATCCCAGGGCCGTTCGCCATTTTCTGCGGATAAGGCGCATATCCACCACCGCCTGTTGTCGTTGGGGCATACGCACCGGCGCACTGTGCTCGTGCTGTACCTCTGGGTATCCGCGGTGGCCTTCGGTGCGGTGTCCTTTTCCATCGTGCCGGCCCCGGTAGCGGTCGGCTTGTCCATCACGGCATTATTGGTTGCCTTTGGCACGACCTTGATTCCACTGCGGCAGGGCAAGATTGGCCTCCGGTCATCGGATGATTGCGTATTGCATGACTCTGCGAGCGCGTGATGTAGGGTGAATGTCCGTGAGTGACACAACGGAAAATGCTAATTTCGATGACCCGCGCGTGCCGCTGCAGCGCGCCGTAAAGAAGGGGGCTACCGCCCTCGGCATCTTTACCATCATTTCCCTCGCCGTCTGGGGAGGGGCACAAGGTGTCGCCGGGCTCTGGGGCGTTATCGTCGGCGCTGCTCTCGGCGGCGGCTTTGTCTTGTTTACCGCGCTGTCGGTCCTCTTTACCGCGAACTCGACCCCCTCTACCACTATCGCGGTGGTATTGGGCGGCTGGCTTATCAAGCTGATCGTGCTTATCGGCGTGCTGGCCATTATCCGGGACATGGATTTCTATGACACGTGGGCGCTCTTTCTTACCGTCGTCGTCGCGCTCATCGTTACCTTAGGCTCCGAAGTCTGGGCCGTGGTCACCTCTCGGGTCACTTACGTGTCCTAATTCGTGCCCACATTAGGGCTTAGCCGTCGCGCACTGGGGTGGTGCGCGACGGCCTTTTTGTGCCTGCATGCTGGCATTAATGGAAGGTGACCACCCCCGAGGAGGTGTGTTGGCTTAGGGGTGTGATCAACTGCACGTTTGTGAATTAGGCAGGAATAGCGCGGTTTTGTCTGCCAAAAGGCGGATATGGCGGTATCGGGTGTGGCTTATGGGGCCCCCACGTGCGAAAACTGTTGATCCAGCTGATACGATTTGCTTCGGGTTACCGCGGGGTTAAGTGTTGCGCTTTTATCCTGCACGGTAAATCCCTGTCTTGTTCACGCTGATGTGCGACGGAGTCCGTGTTCAAGGCAGAGAGTTTGAGACGTCCATCGCACCACAGAAGCCAGCTATTGGCTGTGTGGCCCGAACACGGGAGAGAACGCTGAGCGTTACAACATTGGCTATGAAAGGGCACTTCCATACGCCCGATCTAGGTGAAGAATTCTTCCCGGGGCAAATTGATGCCGACCATCTGTTTTTCGGTGACTTCGCCGACGGATGGTTCGCGCTTGATCGCCTGATGCTGATTCGCATTTTGATGACGCTAATTGTGGTGATCCTTTTCTGGGCTGCCTTTAAGAACCCTAAGTTGGTTCCTTCTGGCATTCAGAATGTGGGCGAGAACGCGGTCGACTTCGTCCGCGTCCACATCGCCGAGGACATTTTGGGTAAGAAGGAGGGAAAGCGATTCCTGCCAATTATCGCTAGCATCTTCTTCGCGGTTCTGTTTATGAACGTCGCGACCGTTATCCCGGGACTTAACGTCTCGCCCAACGGTCGTATTGGTATGCCAATTGTGTTGGCAGCCGTTTCGTACATCGTCATGATTTACGCCGGCGCCAAGCGCTACGGCTTTGGTAAGTTCATTCGCTCCTCCGTAGTGATTCCGAACTTGCCACCGGCATTGCACCTTTTGGTGGTACCGATTGAGTTCTTCTCTACGTTCATTCTGCGACCGGTTACCCTTGCAATTCGTCTCATGGCGAACTTCCTTGCTGGACACATCATCCTGGTTCTTCTCTTCTCTGCTACGAACTTCTTCTTCTGGCAGCTAAATGGTTGGACCGTCCTGTCTGGGCTGACCGTGGTCTTGGGCTTGGCTATGAGCCTGTTCGAGATTCTGGTTATCTTCTTGCAGGCGTACATCTTCGCTTTGTTGACGGCGGTGTACATCGAGTTGTCCTTGCACGCTGATTCGCACTAAGGACGAGGTCGACGAGCGCGACCGAGTAATCCACCTAATTACACAACACTGACATTCGGTCCGGTTCGGACTGAAGATTTTTACGAAAGGGAACGACTTTCACCATGAACGAAATCATTCTGGCACAGGATGCTGCTACGACGTTCGAAGGCTTCGGCACCATCGGCTACGGCCTGGCTGCTATCGGCCCAGGTATCGGTATCGGCATCGTCGCCGGCAAGACCGTTGAGGCTATGGCTCGCCAGCCGGAGATGGCCGGCCAGCTGCGTACCACCATGTTCCTTGGTATCGCCTTCACCGAGGCCCTGGCCCTTATCGGCCTGGTTGCCGGCTTCCTGTTCTAAAAGTACGAGTTTTCCAAACCGAAACTTTTAAGACGGGAGACCTATGAATAACGTCGTTTATATGCTTGCAGCAGAGGGCGAGGAGAACCCAGGTTCGGGTAGCTTCTCCGTTCTTCTGCCCAAGAACTATGACATTTTCTGGTCTTTGCTGTGCTTCATCGTAATTCTCTGGTTGTTCTGGAAGTTCGTGCTTCCTCGTTACACCAAGTTGCTCGAAGAGCGTGAAGACCGGATTGAGGGCGGCATGAAGCGCGCTGAGGCCCAGCAGGCCGAGGCCAAGGCTGCTCTAGAAAAGTACAATGCTCAGCTGGCTGATGCCCGCGCAGAGGCAGCCGAGATCCGCGAGCAGGCGCGCGAGCGCGGCAAGCAGATCGAGGCTGACGCGAAGAGCCAAGCGGAAGAGGAATCCCGCCGCATCGTCGCCAATGGCGAAAAGCAGTTGGAAGCTTCTCGTGCGCAGGTTGTTACTGAGCTGCGTTCCGAAATGGGACAGAACTCCATCAACCTGGCAGAAAAGATTCTGGGCGGCGAGCTTTCTGACGCCTCCAAGAAGTCCTCTACCATCGATGGCTTTTTGTCCGAGCTCGACTCTGTGGCACCGGCCGGAAAGTAGGCAACTATGAAGGCAGCTAGCCGCGAAGCACTCGCGAACTCACAATCCCGTGTGGATGAAATCCTCGCTGGCGATAAGAACGTCGCTAGTGCAGTCCAAGCGGGCCTAGACATTTTTGAGGTCGTCGACGTTTTGGATGGGGACCGCGAATTGCGCGTATCCTTCATCGACGTTGCAGCCCCGGCTGAAGCACGCAAGTCCTTGGCCGAGAATCTCTTTGGCTCCAAGATTTCTGCCGGTGCACTGAGCATCCTGCAGGAAGCTGCGGCGAACCAATGGTCTTCGCCGAAGGACTTCGTCAACGGGCTTGTATCCTTGGGCCGCCGCGCATTGCTGCGCGCCGCCGAGGCGCAGGGCCAATTGGGCCAGGTCGAAGACGAGCTTTTCCGCTTGGCGCAGATTCTGGACCGCGAGGGCGAGCTTACCCAGCTGCTTTCCGATCGAACTGCTGAATCCGCACGCAAGCGCGGATTGCTGGCAAACGTGCTCTACGGCAAGGTAACGATGTTTACTGAGGCGCTCGCGCTGCAGGCCATCAGCCGCCCAGAGCAAAACCCGATTGATGACGTAGCCGGATTGGCCGATACTGCAGCAGCCCTGCAGGATCGCACCATCGCGCGCGTTGTCGCTGCGGGTGAATTGAATGAAGGCCAGCAGGCAGTACTCGCTGAGAAGCTGGGCAAAATTTATGGTCGTGCGATGTCCATTCACTCTGAGGTTGACACCAGCCTCCTCGGTGGCATGCGCATCCGCGTCGGCGATGAAATCATTGACGGCTCGACGGCAGGCAAGATTGCCCGCTTCCGTGCCCAGATGGTGTAGCCGAAACGACAGAAACGATTTAAGTAAGTGCTGGAAGATACTACCGAGAGCAGGAAGAACATGGCGGAGCTGACGATCTCCTCCGACGAGATCCGTAGTGCGATTGCGAACTACACCTCGAGCTACTCCGCGGAGGCCTCCCGTGAGGAGGTCGGCGTGGTCATTTCGGCAGCTGACGGTATTGCGCAGGTTTCTGGCCTGCCATCCGTTATGGCGAATGAGCTACTCGAGTTCCCCGGCGGCGTAATTGGCGTCGCACAGAACCTTGACACCAACTCCATTGGTGTCGTGGTCCTGGGTAACTACGAGTCCCTCAAGGAGGGCGACGAGGTTAAGAGGACCGGCGAGGTCCTTTCCATCCCCGTGGGCGAGGACTTCCTCGGCCGCGTTATTAACCCACTGGGCCAGCCCATCGACGGCTTGGGCCCAATCGAAAGCGAAGAGGAGCGCGTCCTCGAGTTGCAGGCACCTTCGGTGCTGCAGCGCCAGCCGGTTGAAGAGCCAATGCAGACCGGCATCAAGGCTATCGATGCGATGACCCCGATCGGCCGTGGTCAGCGTCAGCTGATCATTGGTGACCGTAAGACCGGTAAGACCGCGGTTACCATCGATACCATTTTGAACCAGAAGGCTAACTGGGAGTCTGGCGACAAGGACAAGCAGGTCCGTTGTATTTACGTCGCCATCGGCCAGAAGGGCTCGACCATCGCCAGCGTGCGCCGCACCCTTGAGGAGCACGGCGCGCTGGATTACACCACCATCGTGGCGGCCCCAGCTTCTGATTCCGCCGGCTACAAGTGGCTGGCACCGTTCTCCGGTGCTGCATTGGGCCAGCAGTGGATGTACCAGGGCAACCACGTCCTGGTTATCTACGATGACCTGACCAAGCAGGCTGAGGCATACCGCGCAATTTCGCTGTTGCTGCGCCGCCCGCCGGGACGTGAGGCTTACCCAGGCGACGTCTTCTACCTGCACTCCCGCTTGCTGGAGCGCGCTGCCAAGCTTTCCGATGACATGGGTGCCGGCTCCATGACCGCACTGCCCATCATCGAGACCAAGGCTAATGACGTCAGTGCCTTCATTCCGACCAACGTCATTTCCATTACTGACGGTCAGGTCTTCTTGGAGTCCGACCTCTTCAACCAGGGTGTTCGCCCGGCTATTAACGTCGGTGTGTCCGTCTCCCGTGTTGGTGGTGCGGCACAGACCAAGGGTATGAAGAAGGTTGCCGGTAACCTCCGTCTTGACCTGGCTGCATACCGTGACCTGCAGGCATTCGCTGCCTTCGCATCCGACCTGGACGCTGCCTCCAAGGCACAGCTGGAGCGCGGCTCTCGCTTGGTCGAGCTGCTGAAGCAGTCCGAATCCTCGCCGCAGCCGGTGGAATACCAGATGGTATCCATCTACCTCGCCGAGGCAGGCATCTTCGACGTCGTTCCCGTCGAAGACGTTCGCCGCTTCGAGGCCGAGGTGCACGAGTACCTCAACGCCAATACTCCAGAGGTCTTTGAGCAGATCGCCGGCGGCAAGGCGCTCAGCGATGAGTCCAAGGAAGCACTCGAGGCCGCAGCCAAGGAGTTCGCTCCTACGTTCCGCACCTCCGAGGGCCACAACTTGGGTACCGAAGAGCCTGTAGATCCTTTGGACGAAAATGACGTGAAAAGCACCGAGCTCAACGTCTCCCGGAAGACGGCTAAGTAGAGTTCAGCTCTCGTAATTAACCGTCTATATGAAAGAAGGGAGGAGAAACGATGGCTAATCTTCGCGAATTGCGCGACCGCATTCGGTCCGTGAACTCGACTAAGAAGATCACTAAAGCCCAGGAGCTCATTGCTACCTCGCGCATTACCAAAGCGCAGGCTCGGGTGGAAGCCTCTCAGCCGTACGCGACTGAGCTGACCAATGTCATGAACAGGTTGGCTGCAGCGTCGACGCTAGAGCACCCTATGCTGCGCGAGCGTGAAGACGGCAACGTCGCCGCGATTCTCGTAATCACCTCTGACCGAGGCATGTGCGGTGGCTACAACAACAACGTCTTCAAGAAGGCAGCCCAGCTCAAGGCCCTCCTCGAAAGCAAGGGCTACGAGGTAGTTCGCTACGTCACCGGCAGCAAGGGCATCGGCCACTACAACTTCCGCGAGGAAGAGGTAGCAGGCAGCTGGGATGGTTTCTCTCAGGATCCAACCTGGGAGGGCACCCACGATGTGCGTCGCCACATGATCGATGGCTTCGTTGCTGGTTCGAAGGGCACTACCAAGGGCCGCGAGGGCCTGCATGCGGAAGGTGAAGGCGCAGGTGTTACCGGTTTCGACCAGGTGCACGTGGTCTACACCGAGTTTGAATCCATGCTGACTCAAACCGCGCGTGCGCAGCAGCTTTTGCCTGTTGAGCCGGTAGTGCAGGGCGAGGAGTACGAGATGGGTGACTCCGCACTGGAAGATCCGGAGCCGACGGAAAACATTTCCGCGGACTTCGAGTTCGAACCGGACGCGGATACCCTGATGGAAGCGCTGCTTCCGCAGTACGTCTCGCGTATCCTGTTTGCTATGTTCTTGGAGGCTTCGGCTTCCGAGTCCGCTGCACGCCGTACAGCTATGAAATCTGCTACTGACAACGCAACCGAGATGGTCAATGACCTGTCTCGCGTGGCCAACCAGGCCCGTCAGGCGCAGATTACCCAGGAAATTTCAGAGATCGTCGGTGGCGCTGGCGCGCTATCTGACAGCGCAGAAAGTGACTAGATTATGACTACAGCTCTGCAAGAGCAGAATGCACAGTCTTCGGCAGTCGCCGGTCGTGTCGTGCGCGTCATCGGTCCGGTGGTGGACGTGGAATTCCCACGCGAGGCACTTCCGGCCCTGTACAACGCACTCCACGTCGAGATTAAGCTCGAAGCTGTGGCAAAGACCGTCACCCTCGAGGTCGCTCAGCACCTCGGTGACAACCTCGTTCGTACCGTGTCCATGGCACCTACCGATGGCCTCGTTCGTGGCGCCGAGGTAGTCGACTCCGGAGAGCCTATCTCCGTTCCCGTCGGCGACGTCGTCAAGGGCCACGTCTTTAACGCCCTCGGTGACTGCCTCGATGAGCCAGGCCTCGGCCGCGATGGCGAGCAGTGGGGCATCCACCGCGAGCCACCAGCGTTCGACCAGCTCGAGGGCAAGACCGAGATTCTCGAGACCGGTATTAAGGTCATTGACCTGCTGACCCCTTACGTTAAGGGCGGCAAGATTGGCCTCTTCGGCGGTGCAGGTGTGGGTAAGACGGTCCTGATTCAGGAAATGATTACCCGTATTGCCCGCGAGTTCTCCGGTACGTCGGTCTTCGCCGGCGTCGGCGAGCGCACCCGTGAGGGCACCGATCTCTTCCTGGAAATGGAAGAGATGGGTGTTCTGCAAGATACCGCCCTTGTCTTCGGCCAGATGGACGAGCCACCAGGAGTTCGTATGCGCGTGGCCCTGTCCGGCCTGACCATGGCGGAGTACTTCCGCGATGTGCAGAACCAGGACGTGCTGCTGTTCATCGACAACATCTTCCGTTTCACCCAGGCCGGCTCCGAGGTATCCACCCTGCTGGGTCGCATGCCTTCCGCCGTGGGTTACCAGCCAACCTTGGCTGATGAGATGGGTGTGTTGCAGGAGCGCATTACCTCCACCAAGGGTCGTTCCATTACCTCTCTGCAGGCCGTTTACGTGCCTGCCGATGACTACACTGACCCGGCCCCAGCCACGACCTTCGCCCACTTGGATGCGACGACCGAGCTGGACCGTGCCATTGCTTCTAAGGGTATTTACCCGGCAGTGAACCCGCTGACCTCTACCTCTCGTATCCTCGAGCCAGGCATTGTGGGCGAGAAGCACTACGAGGTAGCACAGCGCGTCATCGGTATTCTGCAGAAGAACAAGGAACTGCAGGACATCATCGCCATCCTTGGTATGGACGAGCTGTCTGAAGAAGACAAGGTGACCGTGCAGCGTGCCCGCCGTATCGAGCGCTTCCTGGGCCAGAACTTCTTCGTCGCGCAGAAGTTCACTGGTCTGGAGGGGTCCTACGTGCCGCTGCAGGACACCATCGATGCCTTCGAGCGCATCTGCAACGGTGAGTTTGACCACTACCCAGAGCAGGCCTTCAACGGCTTGGGTGGCTTGGACGATGTCGAAGCTGCATACAAGAAGTTGAACGAGAAGTAGGGAGAGGCACATGGCTGACATCACCGCCGAATTGGTTTCCGTCGAGCGCTCATTGTGGTCTGGTCAGGCCTCCATAGTGACGGCTGAGACCACCGAGGGTGAGATCGGCGTGCTTCCCGGTCACGAGCCTGTGATCGGTCAGTTGATCGACAATGGCGTAGTGACCATCCACCCAGTTGATGGCGCGCGGCGCGTTGCCGCCGTCCAGGGTGGCTTCCTCTCCGTTACCCAGGACAAGATTACCGTCCTCGCTGATTGGGCCATCTGGTCCGATGAGGTGGATGAGGCCCAGGCGGAAGAGGACTCCTCTTCGGCTCATGAGCTCACCAAGTCCCGCGGTGAGGCTGCATTGCGTGCACTTCGCCGCGCAGCAAAGGCTGAATAAACCTTGGATTGGTAGGAGAGGGCAGCAATAGCCGCCCTTCCTGCTCTCAGAAAAGCGCACTGGAATGTATCCGGTGCGCTTTTTCACGTTTTCTTTGCCTTTTCTTATTGGCGCGGAGGCGGAATCAGGCGCTACAATCCAAATAATTGTTCTTTCACTAACCAAGGATGGCGTGTGGAGCCCATGAATTCAACGGTTATCTCGGTGGTCCTGTGGGCCTTAGCGTTGGTGGTATTGCTAGTAGTTCTGCTGGCGGCCCTGCGATTTTTTACTCTGCGCTCGCGCGGAACCGCGGTGTTGTTGCGCTCAATGCCGGCGAAGGATAGCTTTTCTTGGCGCCATGGCGTGCTGCGCTATACCGGAGAAGTTGTTGAATATTTCAAACTGCGCTCTGTATTTCCGCGCTATAACCTGTGGTTTAATCGCCTCGACATCACCATTTTGAACTCTCGTTCTTTGGATGATGACGAGGCTTCTTTCATGTCTGATGCCACCGAGGTAGTGCACTTTAGTACCGGGGATGCGGAATACGAGCTGGCTTCCGATGCCCGCGGGATCATGGCCTTCGAAGCCTGGGTCGAGGCTGCGCCGTCCAAGCGGCAACAGCGCTTTGATTACAAGCAATTGCGGGAGCGAGCCACCCGGCAGTCCAAGCGCCAATAGCAACAGGCTAGGGTAGTAGCCATGCGCTTAGTAATCGCCCGTTGTTCAGTTGATTACGTGGGACGGCTCGACGCCCACCTGCCCTTGGCGGACCGCCTGCTCATCGTCAAAGCAGACGGCTCGGTATCGGTGCATGCCGATGACCGCGCGTATAAGCCCCTCAATTGGATGACGCCGCCGTGTACGGTGAGTGAATCCGTCATCGAGGACGTGGATGGCAATGACACCGGCGAGGTCTTGTGGCTAGTGGAAAACCCGAAGGGTGAGCAATTGCGCATCACTATCGCGGAAATCCACGAGGATATCTCCTACGAGATGGGCGAAGACCCCGGCCTGGTAAAGGACGGCGTGGAGGCGCACCTACAGGAGCTTTTGGCCGAAAAGATCGACACGCTGGGTTCTAATTTCACCCTCGTGCGCCGCGAGTACCCCACGGCCATTGGCCCGGTAGACATCATGGCTAAAGATGCTGATAACCGGAATGTTGCCGTGGAGGTCAAGCGCCGCGGCGGGATCGACGGAGTAGAGCAATTGACCCGCTACCTCGAGCTATTGAACCGCGATGAACTAATCGCTCCGGTATCTGGCATTTTTGCTGCGCAAGAGATTAAGCCACAGGCCCGAACGCTTGCCGAAGACCGCGGCATCCGCTGCGTGGTCTTGGATTACCAAGAGCTGCGCGGGCTCGAGTCGAAAGAATTGCGGTTGTTTTAATGCCACGGCGAAATAGGCGGAAACCACAGGAATTCCGGCCGCTGCCCAAGGACGGCTCTACCTTCCTTGGTTCGCAGACGGTCGAGGGCCCCAGCTGGACGCACGGGGAGCCGTATATCATGCGGCACATCGGTTCAGCGCGGGCGCAAAAATTCTATATTTGCCCGGGGTGTAACCAAAATATTCCGCCTGGGGTTGCCCACATCGTCGCCTGGCCGCGCGATACCGGCAGGCAGGGCGATGACCGCCGTCATTGGCACCGGCATTGCTGGGAGCGAAGGTAGACTTACGGGCATGATTGTTGCATTTTCAGTAGCACCCGCAGTGGTGGATAATGACTCCGGCGAGATGGCCGATGCCGTGGCGGAGGCGGTCCGCGTGGTGCGGGAATCCGGCCTGCCTAATGAAACCAACGCCATGTTTACCCTTGTAGAAGGCGAGTGGGACGAGGTTTTCGGCACGATTAAGAAGGCCACCGAAGCGGTACGTGCGGTATCGCCGCGCACCTCGTTGGTTATTAAGGCCGATATCCGCGAAGGCGTGACGAATCAGTTGACAGATAAAGTAGACGCCGTGAATCGTCGTTTAGCTAAGGAGGATTAATGACTTCTGCGAATAATGCTTATGTAGGCGGCGCCCTCGATCTCAGCCAGGTCAAGGCCCGTGCGGAAGCCCGCCAGCAGGCACAAGAGCAGCCGCAGTCTAACGGAGTCCAGCCATTTTTTACCGTCACCGAGGCGAATTTCGAGACCGAGGTGGTGCGCCGCTCCACTGAGGTGCCGGTCGTCGTCCTCATTGGCACCTCGCGCTCTACCCAATCCGACCAGCTGAAGCAGGACCTGCAGGAATTAGCTGCGGCGGGAAACCTAAGCTTCCTCGTAGGCTACGTGGATGCGGATGCCACTCCACAGGTCGCGCAGGCCTTCGGCGTGAAGAACCTGCCCACCGTGGTAGCCATTGGCGCAGGCCAACCGCTGACCAATTTCGAGGGAGCGCAGCCGAAGGAGGCCCTCAAGCAGTGGCTGGATAGCTTGGTAGAAAACGTCGGACCGCAGCTGAAGGGGCTCGAGGCTGCACCGGCCGCAGCGGAGGAGGAAGAAGAGGACGACCCTCGCCTGCAGGAGGCAGAATCGTTCCTGAACTCCGGCGATTTCGATGGCGCGATCAAGGTCTACGAATCCATCTTGGAAGCGGAACCGGATAATACGCAGATTAAGCAGGCGCGGGACACAACGAAGCTTTTAAAGCGGCTGGACCCGGCCAATCAAACCGAGGACCCGATTGCTGCTGCGGATGGGGATAAGGGGGACATCGGCAAGCAAATGCGTGCCGCCGATGCCGAAGTGGTGGCAGGTGCCCCTGAAAAGGCCTTTGACCGCCTCATCGAGGCCATGAAAGTCACCGCCGGCGATGAGAAGGCGCAGCTCAGGGAACGCCTGCTCGAGCTCTTCGGCCTCTTTGCCGGCAATGATCCGCGCGTTCTTGAGGCGCGCACGAAGCTGGCGAGCGCTTTGTATTAAAGTCCGCAGAGCTGTGTCAATTACTGCGGGCGGTGAATAGATCAGTCACAATGGAAGGCGTGAACGACGTAACCCCAACTGATCAAGACTGGCTCATCGACTTCCGTGGCGTGGAGCTTCGCCGCGGTGGCAAGAACTTGGTAGGGCCCGTGGACTGGCAGGTCGAGCTCGATGAACGCTGGGTCATCATCGGGCCGAACGGTGCCGGAAAGACCTCCCTGGTGCGCATGGCGGCCGCGGAGGAATTTCCCTCCAAGGGCACGGCCTTTTTGATGGGCGAGCAAATTGGCAAGACCGATATGCGTGATCTGCGCGCGCTGATTGGTCTTTCCTCCGCCGCCGTGCAATCGCGCATTCCCGCGGATGAGCGGGTCTATGACCTCGTCATTTCTGCCGGTTACGCGGTCTTGGGCCGGTGGCGCGAAGAATACCAAGACATGGACTTTTCCCGCGCCGATGACATCTTGGCCCAGGTCGGCGCCAGCCACTTAAAGGATCGCACGTGGACGACGCTTTCGGAAGGCGAGAAGAAGCGCGTCATCCTCGCCCGCGCTTTGATGTCCAATCCGGAGCTGCTCATCCTGGATGAGCCTTCTGCTGGCATGGACCTCGGCGGGCGCGAAGATCTCGTGGGATACTTGGGCGATCTCGCGATGGATCCGGATGCCCCGGCCATCGTCATGATTACCCACCACGTGGAAGAAATCCCGTACGGCTTTACCCACGCGATGCTTCTGGATGAAGGAGAAGTAGTAGCGAAGGGGCTCATTAACTCCGTGCTGACCTCGGAGAACCTATCCCAGGCCTTCCACCAGCCCATTCAGGTAGATCGCATTGGGCAGCGGTACTTTGCCCGCCGGATATATTAATGAACAACCAGATTCATGACCAGCTCGATGCGATCGACGCCAGCGATACCACCGGGTTCAATGGTGGGCGCATGGCGGCGACCGTGCTCTTGCTTCGCGATGGCCCCGACGGGCTCGAGGTCTGGGTCCAAGAACGCGTGAGCACCATGCGCAACTACCCAGGCCATGCCGTATTTCCTGGCGGTGGGGTAGACCCGCGCGATTTCCCACCGCGTTCGTGGGATTCCGGTGATTTGTGGGCCGGAAAGTCCGTTGTGGCTATGGCTCGGCGGATGGGAGTCACCAAATACAAGGCCCACGCCCTCGTCTTCGCCGCGGCCCGCGAGCTCTTCGAGGAATCTGGTACCTTGTTTGCGATCCGGGATGACGGCACGATTTCTAATGCGCGCCGGTATCACCGAGAGAGACGTCTCTTGGAAAGCCACACCATCTCCTTCACCGAGTTCCTTAGCAATAACGGGATGCGCGTCGATGCCGATATGCTCCTTCCCTGGGCCCGCTGGGTGGGGCAAAGCAAAAACCATTGGTTTGATACTTTTTTCTTCGTCGGCCTGCTTCCGAGCGGGCAGGAGCCGGACGGGGACACTCACGAAGCAGATGATGCCGGATGGTTTTCGCCGCAGCTTATCTTGGAGGGCTGGCGGGCAGGCCTCGTCCGCCTCGTAGTTCCTACATGGGCGCAAATGCAACGGTTATGCAAGTACTCGACCGTCCAGGAGGTGCTTGATGATGCCTCCTCGTCCGACCTTCGCCCCGTCATCGGCGATCCCCGCGATGACCCGCAGTATGCGGAATATTTCGCCACCACCCCTACAGAGCGCATATGAGTTTTAACCTCGATGAAGTCCGTTTCTTAAGCGAGCACAACGCTGAACTGGCTAGCTTGGACTTGGATCTGAGCAAGGCTTCGCAGCTGAAGGATCTAGAAAAGCTGAAAGCCGCCTACGGCGATTATGCGCGCTGCGCCATGGAGCTACTTACTGCCCGGCGGGGAGGAAAACTGCCTGAGACCTGGCTTATGGATGCCGATTCCGCCCAGCAAGCCACCCCGCTGTCGGTTGCGCGCTATCGGTCCGAGTTCCTGCGGCAGCGGGGAATGCGCACCGTGCACGATGTCACGTGCTCCATCGGTACCGAAGGCTATGGAACGAGCCTTGACTACTTCGGCTCCGATATCGATGCTTCGCGCCTTGCCATGGCCCGGCACAATTTGGCTTCTAACGTTTTCTTTCAAGCAGATGCACTCACTACGACCACCACGGCGGACGTCATTATCGCCGATCCCGCCCGCAGGAAGGCAGGGCGGCGGATTTCCCGCCCGGAGGATTTGCTGCCACCGCTGCCGGACCTAATCGCTGCGCACAGAGACGCACACGTGGCCATCAAGTGCGCACCCGGTCTCGATTTCAGTGACTGGGACGGATTGGTCACCGTAAGCAGCGTCAATGGAGCAGTTAAGGAGGCGTGCCTCTACACACCTGGCCTCGGCACGGGCAGGCACGCAGTGATGATTCAAGGTGAGTCAGTCGACGTTCTCACGGATGAAGAGCAAAACCTGCCAGAGGCCGGCGAGATCGGCACCTACCTCATTGATCCAGATGGGGCAGTGGTGCGCGCGGGCCTCGTGCAGCATTATGCGGCGCGCGAGGGATTGCGGCAGATCGATCCGCGAATTGCGTACCTGACGGGCGAACGCATTCCGCAGGGAACATCGGGATTTCCATTCATAGAAAAGGTCCCCCTAAAGCGCCTAAAATCTGTCCTAAAGGCCTATGATGCAGGCAGCCTAGAAATCCTTGTGCGCGGCGTCGATGTTGACCCTGACCAGCTAAGGAAACAGATGAAGTTGAAGGGATCGCGGCCTTTCGCGGTCATCATTACGCGAATTGGCTCACAGGGTATCGCGTTGCTCTGCCAACCCCGAGTATTATCGTCCGAAGATAATTACGCAAGATAAATCTATCGGAAAGGTGAGTGCCCCCAATGCCAACGATTGTGGCTCTGGTCAAGCATGTACCGGATACGTGGTCCACCAAATCTTTGGAGGATGACCACACCCTGGATCGCACCTCCGTGGACAACATCATTGATGAAATTAATGAATACTCCGTGGAACAGGCGCTACGCCTGCGCGATGAAAATCCGGATGAAAACTACCGTGTTGTCGCTTTAACGATGGGCCCCGCACAAGCAGATGAGGCCCTCCGCAAGGCGCTTGCGATGGGTGCAGATGACGCGGTCCTCGTATCCGATGACGCCCTAGCCGGCGCCGATGCACTGTCTACCGCGTGGACCCTGAACGCAGCAATTAACACGCTAGAGGATGTCCAATTGATCACCTTGGGCAATGAGGCTTCCGATGCCTCCACCGGAACGCTCGCGGGACTGCTCGCTGAATACCGCCAATTGCCTGCATTGACTGAGCTGCACAAGGTGGAGCTTTCGGGCAGCGCGGTAAAAGGCAACCGCGAAGACGCCCGTGGAACCTGGGAGATCGAGGCAGCCCTTCCCGCGATTATTTCCGTCACCGATAAGGCGGATAAGCCGCGTTTCCCCAACTTCAAGGGACTTATGGCTGCAAAGAAGGCAGAGATCACCACTTTGAACGTGGCGGACCTAGGCATCGAAGCCATTGCGCCCACCACGACCGTTACCGAATCTTCCAAGCGCCCGCCGCGCACGGCCGGCGAGGTTATCTCGGAGCCGCAGCCGCAGGATGCTGCGAAGAAGATTGCTGACTTCCTAGCCGCAAAGAACTTGATTTAGGAGTAAAAATGTCTCACGTTTACGTACTTGTTGAACACGATGCAGACAGCATTCTCCCCGTCACCGGTGAGCTCATTACCGCCGCACGCGAATTGGGTACGGTGTCTGCGGTGGTCGTCGGCAAGCAGGCAGATGCCTTCGATGCAGAGCTAGCTGCCCTCGGCGCCGCCCAGGTGGTGCAGGCAACGGCGGAGGATTATGACCAGCGCCTGGTGACCCCTGAGGTTGATGCATTGCATGCCCTGGGCACAGCCAATCCGGCGCCCATCGTCTTGGCCGCCAGCCCGACGAATAACGAGGTTGCGGGCCGCCTGTCCGCTCGTCTGGCTTCCGGTGCGCTCGCCAATGTGGATTCCATCAAGGCGGATGGCTCTGCAACCATGACCATTTTCGGTGGCACCTACGAGACCACCTCGCAGGCTTCCGGCAGCTGCCCGATTTATACCCTGCAGCCGGGTTCGGTTGTGGCGGAGCCCCAGCAGGTCGAAACTCAAGCGGCCCCAATGCCGCTTCCTGTGGCAACCGCGAAGGATGTCAAGGTTAATTCCTTTACTCCTGCCGAAAAATCCGCCCGTCCCGAGCTCACCGCAGCCAAGGTCGTGGTTTCCGGCGGCCGCGGCGTGGGCGATAACTTCGCCGAGATCGTTGAGCCGCTTGCCGATGCCCTCGGTGGCGCCGTCGGTGCCACCCGCGACGCCGTCGATGAAGGCTTCTACGATGCCACCCACCAGGTGGGCCAGACTGGCGTGACCGTGTCGCCAGATCTCTACATTGGCTTGGGCATTTCCGGTGCCATTCAGCACACCTCGGGCATGCAGACCTCCGGCACCATCGTGGTGGTCAACCAAGACCAGGATGAGCCGTTCTTCCAGATTGCGGATCTTGGCGTCGTCGGTGACCTGCACGAAATCGCCCCAGCCCTGACCGAGGAATTGAAGGCGCGCCAGTAATGCCGCACTATTTCGACTACGCAGCAACCCAGCCGATGCGCCAATCCGCCATCGACGCATGGGTTGCCGCCTCCGGCTCGCTCAACTCCAGCGCCCAGTACGCCTCTGGCCGCAGGGCACGCTCCGTGCTTGACGATGCCCGCGAGAAAGTCGCCGCCCTCCTTGGGTGCGAACCCATCGAGGTCGTCTTTACCTCCTCTGGCACCGAGGCGGATAATATCGCTATCCAGGGCCTTTATGCTGTAGGCAATACCAACCGCATCATCTCGACGGATATTGAGCACCCAGCCGTGCGCGATACCGTGAGCAAGCTTGCCCAAGCCGGCGCCACCGTGGACCTGCTCCCCGTGGACCGCAGCGGGCATATCAGCGATGGGGGCGCCTTCGCGAAACCTGCCGATCTTGCCACCTGCATGTGGGCCAATAACGAAACCGGTGTGATTCAGCCCATCGAGGAGCTTGCCTCCCTCGCGCAACAATCCGGTATTCCTATGCACGTGGATGCGGTGCAGGTAGCGGGCAAGCTGCCCATCAATTTTGCGGAATTGGGCATCACGACGCTCGCCGCCAGCGCCCACAAGTTTGGCGGCCCGCGCGGCATCGGCGTGCTGTTGGCCAAGCGCACCCCAGCGCCGCAGCCGATTTCCTATGGCGGCGGCCAAGAGCGTGGACTACGCCCAGGCACCGTGGACGTCGCCAGTGCCTCGGCGCTCGCCGCTGCCTTGGAAGAGTCGATCGCCGAAAGCGCTGCCGAGGGCGAGCGCATCGCTGGACTCCGGAACAAGCTGCGGGATGGGATCCTTTCTTCCATTGACAACGTCGTGGTGAATTCCACCGAGCCATGCTTGCCGTCGCACCTACATGTTTCTTTCCCCGGCACTGATGGCGACAGCCTCATCATGCTGCTGGATTCGCTGCAGATTGAGGCATCGACTGGCAGCGCCTGTAGCGCAGGCGTCAACCGCATGTCCCATGTGCTTTCTGCAATGGGCGTCAGCGAGGATGAAGGAATCGGCTCCCTTCGGTTTACCTTGGGGCGCCTTACCTCTGAAGACGATGTGGATTACGTGCTCGCGCACTTGCCAGATGTCGTTGCTCGGGCCCGCACGGTCTAGGTATCAGCCCTTTCTTTGGCAGCATTGCGCCGCGCGGTGATTGCCTGGGCAACGGTGAGCGCCCAGTTCTTATTCTTCGCCGCTAGCGGCCCCTGCGGTTCATCGTATTCCCACCGTCCGTCTTGGAAGAGCCAGATAATGTCCCCGCTGTGCGGATCCATGATGTAAAAGGCGCTTTTATCCGTTTTTACGTTGTGGTGGTGCTGGCACAGCGAGGCCAAGTTTCCCGCCGTTGTTTTTCCTCCCTCTGAGAAATCGATCCTGTGATCCTTCTGGCACCTGTAGGCCGGGCGGTTGCACCCCGGCCAGCGACACACACCATCGCGGCCCTCTACATAGGCACCGATGAGCGGCGGCGTGGAGTAGGCCGGACTTACCCTTGTTGCCGCTTGGTCCATATCCCGTGTCGTAGTCGGGGTTAGCCGGTCTGCGGTATCTGGGTGAACCCAGCCATAGCCCCGGATAAAACCGGGAGCCGCTTTTATATCGCTGGCGCGATACATATAAAGGTGCACCTGAGATTTATCCTCGACGGTTCCGAGGATCAGCTGGGCCAGGGCATCGGCCTTGCTGATTCCGTGTTCTTCCGCTGTGCGCTGAACAACCTCGTCAATGAGGATGAGCGCGTCTTCGTCGAACTCTACGTTTAACCCTGCTCGTCCGCCCGCGGTGGGGTAGATGAAATAGGATTCATTTCGCACGTCCTCTTCCTCGGAGTCCTTGTCTCCCGTAGTGTCCGGGGATTCCATCGTGATGAGCCCATTGAGCTTTCGACGCAGGGCAGCGTTCGATGGAAAACTTTGGCCCGGCTTTGTGGGAGTGAGGTACTTTTCCAGTTCGGCGTCTATGCGCTGGAGGACGCTGTTGTCTACTTCTCCCAGCTTGCTCAAGACCGCATCAATGGTGATAAGCCGAGAGAAATCGAGGAAGTAGTAGGTTTCCTGCAGCAGTTGGGTGCGTGGCAATTCCTCTAAGCGGTACAGGGCCATGGTGATATCCCTCGTGCGCCTCTCGCTTAAGCCGGTGCGACCCGCCAAGGTATGGCACGAGATATCGAAATCGTCTTCTAGGCTTGGTTTAATTTCCTTCCAGAGTAGGTAGTCGGACTTTCTATTGCAGGTGGCACTAACCGCGATGTCATCGTGTGGGTCAGTGATGAGGTAGTAGGGATCCACGGCGATTATCCCCCGAATTTCGCACTAAGTTTCTAATTTCCATAGCTCCACCATAAGCCGCTCACTCAACCCTCGCAAGCCGAAAAGCGAAAATATGTTCTAAATAGTACATTTCCAACGAGTTTGTCTACGCGAGTGAAAAATTTGTCTCTAAGGTGCGTGTGTTGCAAATGTGGTTAGTGTGAATGATTGTTAAACTCTCGCGCATGACAACTATGAGGGCACTCCGCAAGAGCATCATCGCGGTTATCGCTGCAGTTGCAGTCACGGTAAGCGGGACCGCTGCCGCACAGGCAGCATTGGGAACCAGCGCACCAAAAGGTATTGATATTGCTGCCCACCAGCACCCAGGTGGCATGCCTATTGACTGGAATAAGGTGAAGTCTGATGGCCAGTCCTTTGCCTTTGTGAAGGCAACTGAGGGTGGGGACTGGATTAACCCGCACTACGTCAAAGATATTCAAGCCGCCAATCTGCATGGCCTGAAGACCGGCGCATACCACTATGCGCGTCCAGCTGGCGATGCGAAGACGCAGGCCGCAAACTTTGCCACGCAGATTGCATTGGCGCCGAATCAGACGTTGCCGCCGGTGCTCGATATCGAGGTTTCCGAGGGCAAGTCCGCCTCCCAGTTGGAGAGCTGGATCGAGGAATTTACCAGAGAGCTCAAGCGCCTGACCAACCGCACGCCAATGATTTATACCTATAAGTACTTCTGGATCGGTGAGATGAATAACTCCCAGAAGTTCTCCAATATGCCACTGTGGTTGGCGGCATACCAGGATGAAGCGCCGGATCCAGTGGGTGGGTGGAAGAACCTGTCCTTCTGGCAGCGCTCCGGATCGGGCAAGGTTGCAGGTATTCCAACCGATGTGGATTTGAACCTCTTCAATGGCACGAAGCAGCAGCTTGATTCCTTTAGTGGCGGCAATTACGTCGATATCGGCGGCGCGCTCGATAGCCTCGTGCTTGATGATGGCGTCGATCTGAGCGCCGATAGCACTCCGCTGATTGGTGCAATCTTTGCCCTTGCGGCTGGCCTTATTGCAATGCCCCAGCTTGCCGATGCCGCCAAGGACGCCGGCCTCGATGCCCAAGCTGCTGAGGGCTTGGCAGCCTTTGTGAAGACCTTGGAAGACGAGGACGCTCTGCCTCTCAAGCAGCTTGGCAAGATGGCAGTCGGTGACTTCACCGTCGGTGACTTGGCGATGTTGCTAGAAAACGCTGGCCATGTCAATGGCGTCGACGCAGGCGAGGTCTCTGGAGCTCAGGTAGAAGAAGCCAAGGATGCGGCGAAGAAGGCCGGTGCCGATGTCCCCGACTTCGACGCTAATCAGGTGGCCGAGCTGCTCAATCGTGTACTGAAGTAGCTCCCGCAAAGAATTTCCGGGTCCAGCTTTCATCCTTAAAGTGAGCTGGGACGGCCCCGCCTAAGAGTGCCTTTGCCAGCTGAGCGGCTTGGACCGAGCCCTCAGCTGGCAGTTCTGTGTCTGAGGCCAGCAAGATGATGTTTCCATACCGGCGCCCTTTGAGCATGGGCGGGTCAGCGATTACAGCGAGGTGTTCGAAGACCTCAGAAAGCCCGGCCAGCTCTTCCTTAGCCAAGTGGAGATCCGAGTGATCGCCGCAGTTCGCCACGTAGAGGCCGCCGGCAGACAGGGATGCTTTAGCCGCTTGGAAAAACTCCACAGTGGTTAGGTCTTTCGGGGTTTTATCCCCAGCGAAGACATCGCGGATAATGATATCGCGGCTGGCGGGCAGAAAACCTTCGGTTTCCTTTCGGGCATCGCCGGGGCGGATCTTGACGGTGGGGGAGCGGGGGACATCGAAAAGATCGCGGACTAATTCGCCCAGTTTGGCATCGAGCTCGACTACCGTATGGCGGCTGTCCGGCCACAGGTCGGCAAAATAGCGCGGGAGTGAGCAACCTGCCCCGCCGAGGTGGGTAACGCGCAGTTTATTGGGCGAGACCGTATTAAGCTGTTCTACCGCCGCTGCGATCCAGCGCATGTACTCAAAGTCGAGTTCCTGCGGCTCGCCCAGCACGATATGGCTGCTAGGAACGCCATTGACGTTAAGGATATAGGCCCCGTCGCGGAATTCATCCGGCACAACCTCGGCGGTGCCGGTGGAGATCTCGTAGGTGCCGGTGATGCCTGACCTGTTCGCGGCTCGCTTTCTACCCATGGGGTTCAAGCTTAGGGAATGGAATCGATTTAAGCTGCGTTGGGGCAAGGGAGTACACTTTCGGGCCTGTAGTCGAGGTATTTAAAGGGGAATGCAATGCGAGTATTGGTAGCAATGTCTGGCGGCGTAGACTCATCTGTCGCCGCCGCCCGCGCGGTGGAGGCTGGCCACGATGTCGTCGGCGTGCACCTGGCGCTGCATAAGGACGCGCAGCAAACGCGCGAAAAAGCCCGCGGCTGCTGTTCGCTGGAGGACTCCGCCGATGCCCGCCGCATTTGCGATAAGTTGGGCATTCCGTTTTACGTCTGGGACTTTTCGGAGGAATTCAAGGAAGAGGTCATCACGGACTTCGTGGATTCCTATGCCCGCGGTCAAACCCCGAATCCTTGCCTGCGCTGCAATGAGAAGATCAAATTCCGCGCATTGCTGCAAAAGGGCATGGCCCTGGGCTTTGATGCCGTTGCGACCGGCCACTACGCCACGCTTGATGATGACGGTTATATGCGCCGCTCCAAGGATGAGAATAAGGACCAGTCTTATGTGCTCGGCGTCATTTCCGCCGAGGAGCTGGACCACTGCTTTTTCCCCATCGGTGATACCCCTAAGCCGCAGATCCGCGAAGAGGCTGCGGCGCACGGTTTTTCCACGGCGAAGAAGCCGGATTCCTATGACATCTGCTTCATTCCTGACGGCAATACCCAGCAGTTCCTTGGATCGCGCATCGGGCTTCGCCCCGGCATGATCGTGGACCAAGAGGGCACGGAGCTTAAGGAACATGATGGCGCGTGGAACTACACCATCGGCCAGCGCAAGGGCTTGGACATCAAAGCCCCGGCTGCTGATGGCCGCCCGCGCTACGTCACCGATATCGATGCTGCAACGGGTACGGTGACCGTCGGCGCGCGCGAGGACCTGGCGGTCACCGCCATTCGCGCCGATCGCCTGAAGTACCTGCACCCTGGCATGGATGGCGACTTCGAGTGCGAGGTGCAGGTCCGCGCGCACGGTTCCGTCGTGCCGTGCATCGCCCACGTGGACCGCGCCGCGGATTCGATGCGCCTAGAGCTCAAGGAGCCACTGTCTGGCGTTGCCCGTGGACAGGCGGCGGTGCTGTACCTGCCGTCCCCAGATGACCTCGGCGATATCGTCATTGGTTCCGGCACCATTTGCGAGACCGTGTAAATGACCGGATTCGCACTCGGGCCCATGCCCGGCACGTCCATGTCGGAGGCAGCGGACATCATCATGGGCGAGACCGAGCTTCCCGCCATCCCGCAGCTGCCGGAACGCGGCTTGGGCTCCGATTCGGTAGGGCGCACCGCCAGTATGCTCGAGGCCATCACCATCGACCGCGGGCCTCGTTCGTGGCGTATGACGGCCCGGCCCCAGCTGCTTACCCGCCGTGCGTGGGATCGCCTCGCGCGCGACCTCGATGAGGTGCAGCAGGTGTGGGGAGAGACCGTGCCTCGCATCAAGGTGCAGGCGCTTGGCCCATGGTCACTAGCGGCCAGCATCGAGCTTGCCGATGGCCACCGCGTCCTCACTGATTCCGGTGCCTTTGCGGAGCTTTCCGATGCCCTGCTGCACGGTATCCGCACCCACGCCGCCGACGTCGCACGCCGCTTCCACGGCGAGGTCGTGGTGCAACTGGATGAGCCGCTGCTTGCCGATGTCATCGCCGGCCGCATTCCAGGAACCACCGACTTTGATTCGATCCCCGCCGTCCCTGATGAGGTGGCACTCGAGACCCTCCTGCGCTTTGAGGCGGATTATCTCCATGCTCCGCCGCTGTGGTCGGTGGCTGGGGCTGCGAAGACATTCCTCGTTGATGCGCGCTACCGCGACCGCCTTTCT
Organism: Corynebacterium sp. KPL1824; assembly: GCF_000478095.1. Lineage (NCBI taxonomy): Bacteria > Bacillati > Actinomycetota > Actinomycetes > Mycobacteriales > Corynebacteriaceae > Corynebacterium > Corynebacterium sp. KPL1824. The sequence continues at coordinate 1,205,460 of NZ_KI515749.1, forward strand.
ACCCCTAAGCATTTCGACGGGATGGGCGAGCACTTGTCCGAAGGCCGCCGGGTCGGCGTCGCACTTTCCGGCACTAACGCGCGGGACGAGGCGATTTCACTTGCCCGCCATCTGGATCGCATCGGTATGCCGCGTGAGCTGCTCGTGGACCAGTTTGATGTGTTTCCGGCTTGGGCATCGGCAAGCTCATTGCGCTCTGTAACCGAGACCGCCGAGATCCTCACCCGCGATGCGGGCGACCTTTAAGCTGCGCGCCCGAGGCTATCTGTCTTCGGAGACTTTTCACTGCGGTCTGTGTATATACGCCAGGCGACGGCGCCCATGTGTAGGGAGCAAGCGGTTACGAGGGCGTACCACCAGCCATAATTGACTAGGCTGTACCACGGAGCCGCGTTACCAATGAAGGCGATCACGGCGATGCTGATAATCGCCGACGTGATAAGCATCCCCGGGGAAGATGGTTTCTTGAGCGCTTTCCACGTTCCCCAGATTTCGGATGCTGTGATGGCGGCAAAGATTAGGGTGGTAATCATTGTAATTCCTTAAATCTCATCAAATAGCGCTTGGGCGAGGTCACTAGTCCACGCCGGGGTGTCATTATTGGCGAAGGCTGCGCGCTTATTTTTCGGGTCGATGATGAGCATCGTCGAGTAGCCACCCGTTCCGCCGTCGTGCCAGAAGCTTTGGTTGTCTTCACTTTTTTGCCAGCCAAAGGCCATATCGCCGTTATCCATAATCCACTCGGCGAAAGCTGCCATGTCATGTGCGGTTGACCGTAGTGCGCCCGCTGCGGCATTGCTGCCTCCCATCTCCCATGGATCGGCCTCCCGGCCGGTGGCAGTAAGGCCCCGTGGGGCATCATCGGGGACAGATCCTGGGGTCATGAGGTAAGTCTCCGTCATTCCGGCAGGTTGCAAGATCCTCTCGTGGAGCAGTTCTTCATAGGATGTATCGGCTGCCGTTTCTAGGAGGTGGCCGAGCAGTCCATACCCCATATTGGAATAAGACTCTGTTCCACGATCTTTAAGATCCGCTTCGGTGGCGGCATCGAGGATATCTTGGGTTGTTTCTCCTGCGTAGGGATTAGCACCTGTGACGGCCGTGATTGCATCAGCGAAAATATTCCCTTGTGCTAGCCGGGGCAATCCTGAGGTGTGGTTGAGCAACTCTTGTACCGTGACCTCGGAAATGGGTGCTTGGCCAACATCCAGGACTTCGCCCACGGTGGTATCAAGGCTTATCTTTCCTTCTTCCACAAGCTGGTGAGCTAATTCTGCGGTGAACATCTTGGTCACAGAACCGATTTCTACCTCGGTGTGTTCATCCGCGCCAAGTCCTGCGAAGGTGGCTTTCCCATCGTGCAGCGTGAAGGCGGTGAGATTATTGAAACCCGCCTCGGTGTGTTTGCGCAGTGTGGCGGAAAGTTCGGCGTCGCCGGTTTCCGTGGTGGCCACAGCGATCCGCTGCGGGCCAATAATGAGTAAGAGGGCCGCTGACATAAAGGTGGCGGTGATGGCTAGCGCCATGTTTCGCTTTTGCATTAGTGATCCTCGCTTGCGGTAATGATCGTGAGCAGGGGGATGACGCGGGCCGCTCGGATTGAGTATTGCCCGTGTGTCTTGGTGGTCCAGCCACCATTAGTAAGCGCACTGAGGTGGTGGTAGGCGGTGCCGGTGGAGGTGACGATTTCCTCTTCCACCAGTTCTGTGGCGGTGGCTGGTGCGCTAAGGAGGCGGCGCAGGATTTCACCGCGCACGGGGTGCGCCAATGCGGCGAGGCGGTCGAGATTGTCGGACCAGTCTCCAGCGGTCACCGTGTTTGTTGGGCGCTGCCATTGGTAGACATAGGAACCAAGGCCGGTGGTGATGTTGCCGCCAAAAATGACGGACCCTTCAGGAAGTTGGTCAGAAGGTTCAAGCGCATCCGCGAGCCACATGGTGGACTCTCCCGCGGATGATTCGACGGGATCAGGTGCGGGGTTTTCGAGTTTTGTGACGCGAGCCTCGAGATGGGCAATACGCGATTCTAAGGAATCCATATTTCTAGAATTCCAAAACTCTAGAAATATGGCAAGGGGATTAGGAAATGAGCGGCCACGCCGTCGAGACATCAGATGCATCGCGGCCCTTGCCCTCAAGGTACTTCTTGAAGGCGACGCGATCCTCGTACCATTTGACTGCTTGGAATTCCATGAGCTCGTTTTCGTCCATCTGCGCGAGGTTGGGGTAGTGCTGGCGCACCTGCTTCCAGGCCACGCGGGCGGCAGCGAGGGCATCGGCAGTGGCCTCGTGCGCATTGCCCAATTCCACGCCGTAGTGCTCGCACACCGCGCCGAGGGTGCGCTTTCCCTTGCGCCACTTATCGCTCACGCGGTCAATGACGTACGGATCGAAGACAGGGCCTGTGACCGTGAAATCGCCGGTAAGGCTGCGCAGGACGGTAAGATCAAAAGCCGCGTTATAGACGATGAGCGTCAGGCCGTCCTCCCACGCGGACTTGATGGCATCAACCGTGTCCTTGAGGACCTCCTCGTGCGGACGGCCTTCTGCCTGGGCCTTTTCCGTTGTGATCCCATGCACGTCGGTGGCGGCTTGGGGGATCTCGATGCCAGGATCCGCAAGGTGCTCCACCTTCTGGACATCGCGGCCGTCAATTCGGACTAGGGCAGAGGTAACGATGCGGGCGTCTTTGGGGTTGGCGGAGGTGGTCTCAAGGTCGAAGGCGAGCATGCGGGAGGCGTCGAAGTTCATGGTCCATACCTTAGTAGCTAGCCCGGACATGGGGGACCGCTAGACTTGGATACCGTGACTAATCCAGCTGATGTGCAACGTGAATGGAACGACCTGGCGCAGGAAGTGCGCCGCCACCGCAACCTGTATTACAACGGTGAACCGGCAATTCCCGATGCCGACTTTGATGCGCTTTTCCAGCGCCTGATGGACCTAGAAAAGCAGCACCCGGAGCTGGCGGTTCCGGATTCGCCCACCCAGCAAGTAGGTGCAACGCCGAATGCTGGCGAGGATATCGAGCACCTCGAGCGTATGATGAGCCTCGATAACGTCTTTAGCGCCGGTGAGATGCAGGACTGGCTGGATAGGACGCCCGCCAAGACTTACCTGACGGAGCTGAAGATCGATGGCCTCTCCATCGACTTGGTCTACCGCAACGGGCGCTTGGACACGGCCGCTACCCGAGGCGATGGCACCGTGGGCGAGGAGATTACCGCCAATGCGCGGGTCATTTCTGATATCCCGCACGAGCTTACGGGCACCGATGAGTACCCAGTCCCGGAACTTATTGAAATCCGCGGCGAGGTCTATATGCGCCCGGAGGACTTCGAAGAGATCAATGAGGAGCGCGCGTCAGACGGCAAGGCGCGGTTTGCCAACCCCCGCAATGCTGCGGCCGGCGGATTGCGCATGAAGGATCCCGCCGAGGTAAAAAAGCGCCGCCTACGCATGGTGTGTCACGGTCTAGGCGCGCGCGAGGGATTTTCCCCCTCCTCCCAGCACGATGCCTATAAGGCCATCGCCGCGTGGGGCTTGCCCGTCTCGCCCTATACCACGCAGGTTCACTCCGCCGCGGAAGTGCAAAAGGAAGTATCTTACTGGGCCGAACACCGCCACGATGCGATTTTTGAAATGGATGGGCTCGTGGTCAAGGTGGACGATTTGGGCTCACAGCGCCAGCTCGGGGCGACCTCCCGCGCACCGCGCTGGGCCATTGCCTATAAGTACCCGCCGGAAGAGGTAACAACAAAGCTGAAGAACATCGAGGTCGGCGTGGGGCGTACGGGGCGCGTTACCCCCTTTGCCATCATGGAACCGGTCTTTGTCTCCGGCTCCACGGTATCCATGGCCACCCTGCACAACCAGTCCGAGGTCAAGCGCAAGGGCGTGCTTATCGGGGATACCATTATTATCCGCAAGGCCGGGGAAATCATTCCTGAGGTACTAGGCCCCGTGCGCGAACAGCGCGATGGCAGCGAATACGAATGGAGCTTTCCCACGCAGTGCCCAGCCTGCGGCACGACGCTCGCCCCACAAAAGGATGGCGATGCTGACTGGCGATGCCCCAATACCCAATCCTGTCCAGCCCAACTTTCCGCACGCCTGGAATACCTCGCCTCCCGCAAGGGCCTCGATATCGAGGCACTGGGGGAGAAGGGAGCCATGGACCTCATTGAGAACGGCATCCTCACCGATGAATCCGAGCTCTTTGAGCTAACGGAAGAAAAGCTGCTTGCTTCCGATGTCTATACGGCCAAGCGCGATACGAAGGATAAGCGCAGCAAAAAAGAGGGCAACGTCAAGGTCAATACCGCGGGCAAGAACCTGCTGCAGAACTTAGAAGAGGTCAAAGACCGCGACTTCTGGCGCGTGCTGGTCTCGCTATCCATTCGCCACGTCGGCCCCATTGCCGCCCGCGCCTTGGCAGCGCGTTACGGCTCCATGGAGAAGCTGCGTGCCGCTAAGACCGAGGATCTTGCAGAGGTAGACGGAGTGGGTGCGGTCATCGCGGAATCCTTCCACGCCTGGTTCGAGGTGGATTGGCACCGCACCATCGTTGAGAAATGGGCGGAGGCTGGCCTCGCTATGGAGGTAGCCGCCGAGGACAGGAAAGAACAGACCCTAGAGGGCCTGACCATCGTTGTCACCGGCAGCCTCGAAGACTTCACGCGCGATTCCGCCAAGGAAGCCATCATTAGCCGCGGCGGAAAGGCAACCGGGTCCGTATCGAAGAAAACCTCCTACCTCGTCGCTGGGGCCAATGCCGGCTCCAAGGAGGACAAGGCCCGCGACCTTGGCGTGCCTATCTTGAATGAGGAGCAATTCCACACGCTCTTAAACACTGGGGAGGTGTAGACACACCGCGCCGGGCTTATTTGAGGAAGGCACCCAAAATCGTGCCGATGTGGCCGAGGTGCTCGACCTCAGAGGCCAGGTATTCCGGCCCGCCGGTGCGGCCCATGGCGATGACCATCCCGGTATCTCCCAGGGGAGCGGCGGCCAGGGCGGAATCGAGCAGCGCCCAGCTTTCTGGCACCCATTCGTCCTTATCGGGGTGCAAGGTGCGCGCGCTGTCGATGTTGAGATCGACCGGAATCGTATCGTCATCGGCAGGGGCCGCGTTTGAGGAGGCCACGCGGTGAATGGGCTCATTATTGTCAATGACGATGGCCCACGTGGAGGTCGCCGCCTTCGGGATGGCCGCGACGACTTCCTCCATCGCTGCCGTGACATTGGAGGCATTGGCGGCAACGCGCGCTAATAACTCGATCTGCCCGCGCCGGTCCACGCGGCCGCTGAAGGGCCGAATGGAATCTACTTCCACGCCATGAACAGAGGCGGCGGCGGTAATTAAGGCATCGGCCATAGCGTCTGCGGGGAGCTCAATGACAATGTTATCCATGACGGTGCCATCCGGGAAGGATTCTACGATGTCAACGGATTGGATATTGCCCTCAACCAGCCCGAAGGCCTCCGAAAGCTGGCCCAAACTACCAGGGGTATCGGGAAGCAGGACACGGATTAGGTAAGACATTAAGTCGCACGCTTTCAGTAGCTTGTAGTCCCATTTACGATACCTGGGTCACAGTGCGGCGTTCAAGGGGCAATAATTCGGGGTGACTCGGCAACCGCGCGGGTTGGTGCAGTATCATGGAGCCTTAGCAATTTACATAGTACGCGCGGGAAAATAATTTTCACCTGCGCGCCGATTATGGAAAAAGGATGGAGTTCGCGTGTCTGAGATTTCGCGTGATGAGGTAGCCCACCTTGCCAAGCTTTCCCGCCTGGCATTAAGCGATGAAGAGCTAGCCCAATTCGCAAGCCAGATTGATGAAATTGTTGATTCCGTTTCCGCAGTAAGGAACGTGGACACTGAAGGCGTGGAACCGATGAGCCACCCGCACTCCGTGGATGCACCGATGCGCGAAGACGTCATCGTGCGCACCCTTACCGCCGAGCAGGCCTTGGACCAAGCGCCGGCCGTGGAAGATGAGCGATTCGTCGTGCCGCAGATTTTGGGAGGAGAGTAAATGACCAACGTTGTTGTACCTGCGGAGGGACTGACCTCTTTGACCGCCGCCGAGCTGGCGGACAAGATTCACGCGCGCGAGGTGACCTCCCGCGAGGTTACCCAGGCCTTTTTGGACCGCATTGCGGAAACCAATCCCGAACTTAACTCCTTCCTGCACGTGGGGCAGGAGGAAGCATTGGCGGCTGCCGATGCCGTGGATAAGGCCCTCGATGCCGGCGAAAAGCCCGCATCGGCATTGGCCGGCGTGCCGCTGGCCTTGAAAGACCTGCTGGTTACTACCGATGCCCCCACCACCGCCGCATCCAAGATGCTTGAAGGCTACATGTCTCCCTACGACGCCACGGTGACCAAGCGCCTGCGCGAGGCCGGCATCCCCATCCTTGGCAAGACGAACCTGGATGAGTTTGCGATGGGTTCGTCCAATGAGAACTCCGCCTTTGGCCCGGTTCACAACCCGTATGACACCGAGCGCACCCCGGGCGGTTCCGGCGGCGGTACCGCAGCGGCGCTGGCTTCGGGACAGGCTCCGTTGGGTATTGGTACCGATACCGGCGGATCCATCCGCCAGCCGGCGGCGCTCACCAATACCGTGGGCGTAAAGCCCACCTACGGCACGGTGTCTCGCTACGGCCTGATCGCGGCCGCGTCCTCGCTGGACCAGGCGGGTCCCTGTGGTCGTACCGTCCTGGATACCGCGCTCTTGCACGAGGTTATTGCCGGTCACGATGCCTTCGACGCCACATCTGTGGACAAGCCGGTTGCCCCCGTGGTGGAGGCCGCCCGCGAAGGCGCGAATGGGGACCTGAGCGGCGTCAAGGTAGGCCTTATCAAGCAATTCGAGCGCGATGGCTGGCAGGACGGCGTGATGGAGAACTACCACGCCGCCGTGGAACAGCTGCGCGAGCAGGGCGCGGAAATCGTCGAGGTGGACTGCCCGCACTTCGACGAGGCCTTGGCCGCCTACTACCTGATCATGCCGTGTGAGGTCTCGTCCAACCTGGCCCGCTTCGATGGCATGCGCTATGGCCTGCGTGCTGGCGATGACGGATCCCACTCCGCGGAGCAGGTCATGTCCCAGTCGCGCGCAGAGGGCTTCGGCCCCGAGGTCAAGCGCCGCATCATGCTGGGCACGTATGCGCTGTCCGTGGGCTACTACGATGCCTACTACCTGCAGGCGCAGCGCGTACGCACCCTCGTGGCCCAGGACTTTGCCCGCGCCTTCGAGCAGGTTGACGTGCTGGTCTCGCCGACCACCCCGACCACCGCGTTCAAGCTGGGGGAGAAGGCCGAAGACCCCATGGCGATGTACAACTTCGACCTGTGCACCTTGCCGCTCAACCTCGCCGGCCTGTGCGGCATGTCCGTGCCTTCCGGCATGGCAGCCGATACCAACCTGCCTACCGGTTTGCAGATCATGGCACCGGCTTTCCAGGATGATCGCCTGTACAAGGTGGGTGCGGCCTACGAAGCGAAGCGCCAAAACTTGCCGCGCTATTTAAAATAGTTGTCACTGTGAAATAGCTGCGGATTAGATAACGATTCGTCTACACCCCTGTCGGATGCCCATCCGGCAGGGGTAAATTACTGGGTATGACTTTGAAAAAGATTGCAACCGCGACGATGTCCGTCTCCGCAGCTGCGCTCATGGCCATGGGCGTAGCAAACGCTGAACAGCCCGCAGCAACTCCCAAACCAGCAGAAAACCCCGCACCGGTTGAGCCCGGTACCGAGGTAGCAGACTCCACCGCCAAGAGCGACTTGGTGGAATCCCTGCCGGCAGACGCTGACAAGCTGGTGCCGAATATCGAGGGCCAGACCATCACCGGTGAGCTGCACTCCGTCAAGGAAGACGGCAAGTTCACCGTGCAGTTCGACAAGGATCAGTCCTTGGTCCTCAACGATGGCTGCAATACCTACACCACCTCCTACGATGTGGATAAGGATGGCACCATCCACGTAGGTGACTTCGCCTCCACTATGGCGGCATGCGATGACCACACCCAGGAACTTTCTGATTCCCTGCGTGACGTCCTCGAGTCCGAGCCTTCCTTCTATGCCCTGCCTGACGGCCAGGCCGCACTGGGCACTGAGGACAACGCCGTTGTCTTCAACGTCGTTGAGTAAATACTCACAAGACCACTCAGCACCATGATCCTCCTTGGCGGGGGACCATGGTGCTGTTGTGTATGTGGTGGGGTGGACTACTTGGCATCGGAAAGCGCGTAGGCGGCGCCCGCAGAGGCGGCCGTCACGGCGAGGACTGCTGGCCAGGAACCAATCTTCTTTGCCAATGGGTGGGAAGCGCCGAACGCGCCGACGTACAGGGCGGACAGGCCAGCGGTCGTGGCTGGGTTGGTCTTCTTTGCCCAGGAACGGCCGGCCCACAGGCCCGCAGCGCCGAGGATGACGCCGCCGAGCGGGCGAATGCCGGTCTCGCGGGCGGTGACCCAACCACCGATGAGGCCGAGGGTAACGGTGGTGGCGGTGGATACGTCTTGTGGTTTTTTGATATCAATCATGGACATGGTGGCCAGTCTAGGCCTGATTTGTGCGCCCCGCTAGAATTCCTGCCATGACTGTGGAGACTAATCTGCCACCTGAGCGCCAAGCATGGCGCGCCATGTTCGCGCTATCCCTCGGCTTCTTCGTGTCCCTGTTGGATCAGTCGATGGTGGCCATCGCCCTGCCGGAGATTCAGGTGGATTTAGGCGCCACGGTCAATGAAATCTTGTGGGTCTCGGCCGCCTATTTGCTTGCCGTGGTGGTGCCGCTGCTCTTTACGGGGCGGCTTGGCGATGTCCTCGGCCAGCGCGCCCTATTTTGCATCGGCGTGGGGCTGTTTGGGATCGGCGCAGTAGCGTGCGCGCTGGCGCCGTCGATAGAAGTGCTCATCGTCGCGCGCATCGTGCAGGGCTTGGGAGCATCGCTGGAAATGCCACAGACGATGTCCGTTATTAACCGGGTCTTCGCCCGCGAGCGCCGTGGGCGTGCGCTGGGGGTGTGGGGGATTATCGGTTCGGTGGCATCCTTGGCCGGGCCGCTCCTCGGCGGATTCCTTGTGGCTTATTTTGGCTGGCAAGCGGCCTTTTGGGTGCACGTACCATTTGTCATTGCCGCCATCGTGCTGGCTCTGCTGTGGATACCGAAACTGCCGACCACAGCCCAGGACATCGATAAGCCCTCGGCCATAGTCTCGCTCATTGCGTTAGGGTCCATCGTCTTCGGCATCCAACAAGGCCCAGAGCTGGACTGGGATTGGCGGGTATTGGTGGTGCTTGCCATCGGCATTGCCGTAAGCATTGCCTTCGTGCGCCTGCAGGCTAGCGCGCAGGATCGCGGTTCCACGCCGCTGTTTCCGGTGGAGCTCTTCCACAACCGCAACTATGCGGCCGGCTCCGTGGGCATTTTGACCATGGGCTTTATGGCGGCTTCGGTCATGTTGCCGGTGATGTTGTGGCTGCAATCGGTCAAGGGGCTATCTGCCGGTGAGGCCGGCATCATCGTGGCTCCCATGGCGCTGGTCTCAATGCTGATGTCGCCCATCGCAGGCATCCTCACGGACGCGGTGAATCCGCGCCTGATGGGGCTAGTGGGTTTTAGCCTGATGATCGCCTCGCTGTGTTTGGCCTGGTGGGTCATGCATGCCGATGCCAACCCGTGGTGGCTGGCCCCGCCCATCGCCGTCTTAGGAATTGGCCAGTCCTTTATCTGGGGCTCTAATGCGGCAACGACGCTGCGCGATATTTCACCTCACCACATGGGCGCGGCGTCGGGGGCGTATAACACCTCCCGCCAAGTGGGATCCGTGGTGGGCGTGGCCCTAGTTTCCGCCGTGATGCAAACGGGTAATCCGACCACGGCGATCATCAATTCGCTCCTTGTGATTGTCATCGCACTGGTAGTGGGACTTATCTCCTCACTGCGCTACGTGGACACGCTGCATGGATAAAAATCCTGCGCTAAATTGGGGGATATGCGTCTTGCTGTACTGACTTCCGGTGGCGATTGCCCCGGCTTGAATGCTGTAATCCGTGCGGTTGTGCGAACCGCATCCAACGAATTCGGCGATACCGTCGTGGGCTACGAAGACGGGTGGGTTGGCCTCTTAGAAGACCGCCGGCGCGATCTTTACGATGATGCCGGTATCGACCGGATTCTCTTGCGCGGCGGCACCATTTTGGGCACCGGTCGGCTGCACCCCGATAAATTTAAGGCCGGCCTGGAGCAGATCAAGACGAATATGCGCGAGGCCGAGGTCGATGCCCTCGTTGCCATCGGCGGCGAAGGCACGCTCAAGGGTGCTAAGTGGCTCAACGATAATGGCATCCCCGTTGTAGGCGTGCCGAAGACCATTGACAATGACGTCAACGCCACGGACTATACCTTCGGCTTCGATACCGCGGTATCGGTGGCAACGGATGCGATCGACCGCCTGCACACGACGGCGGAGTCCCACAACCGCATCCTCATCGTGGAGGTCATGGGCCGCCACGTGGGCTGGATTGCTTTGCACGCAGGCATGGCCGGCGGCGCACACTACACCGTGATTCCAGAAGAGCCCTTCGATATCGCGGAGATTACCAAGGCGATGGAACGCCGCTTCCAGATGGGCGAGAAGTACGGCATCATTTGCGTGGCCGAAGGTGCCCTGCCAAAGGAGGGCACCATGGAGTTTGAAGCCGGTGGCGTCGACCAGTTTGGCCACCAAACCTTCAATGGGATTGGCCAGGTCATTGGCGATGAAATCAATAAGCGCACCGGCTATGACGTGCGTACCACCGTGTTGGGCCACATCCAGCGCGGCGGCACGCCCACCGCGTATGACCGCGTTCTGGCAACCCGCTACGGCGTGCACGCTGCCCGCGCGGCGCACAATGGGGACTCGGGAATGTGCGTTGCCCTGCACGGCGAAGATATCGAACTGGTGCCTTTGGAAGAGGCCGTGGGTACGCTGAAGACGGTGCCCGATGCCCGCTACCGCAATGCGCAGGCCCTCTTCGGTTAAGGCCCGTTAAACCTCCGCCGTCTCGAATATTAAGATCGCCCTCTCACATGGTGGGAGGGTATTCTTTTGTCTATGAGTACCAATAGCGCTACAGAAAAACAGGAAGAACGGCAGGCGCTCATCGCGGCTCTGGGCTTTCCCATGCTCGTTATCATCGGTGGCATTATTGGCTACATCGCCCCGAATACCGCGGCATCCTTTGCCCCGCAGGTAACCCCGCTGCTGGGCATCGTCATGTTCGGCATGGGGCTTACCCTCAAGCCTGTCGATTTTGCGCTCGTGGTGCGACGGCCGCTGCCGGTGGTGCTTGGCGTGGTGACACAGTTCGTCATTATGCCGCTGATCGCGCTCGCCGTGGTGGCAGTCATGGACCTGCCAGAGGCGGTTGCGGCCGGAGTGATTTTGGTCGGCTGCGCCCCAGGCGGCACGAGCTCTAACGTGGTGTCCTACTTAGCGCGCGGCGATGTCGCGCTTTCGGTGACCATGACCTCCATCTCTACGCTTTTGGCGCCCATCCTCACCCCGCTATTGACCTTGTGGTTGGCGGGCGAATACATGCCGGTCTCCGCGGCTTCGATGGCGTGGTCCATCGTCAAGGTGGTGCTCGTTCCGGTCATCGCGGGCATCGTCATCGGCATACTGCTTCCACGGCTCGTGGCAAAGATTCAGGCGGCATTGCCGTGGATCTCCGTTACCGCGATTGCCTTGATCGTGTGCATTGTTGTTGGTGGCGCACATGACAATATAGCCACCGCCGGTGCGCTGGTCTTTGCCGCTGTGGTCATTCACAATGCGTGCGGCTATGGCTTGGGCTACCTCGCAGGCCTTTTTACCCGCCAGCCGGTTCCGGTCCGCCGCACCATGGCTGTGGAGGTAGGAATGCAGAATTCCGGGTTAGCCACCAGCCTTGCCTCTTCCTATATGAGCCCACTGGCCGCCTTGCCCGGCGCCGTCTTTTCTGTGTGGCACAACTTGTCCGGCGCGATCTTGGCTGCCCTGTGCCGCTTTAGCGATGCCCGCAAGGCCAAAGCCAGCTAAAAATGAATGGTGACAGCGGGGAAGTTCTGGTCTACGAACCAGGGCTCCTCCGTGATGGTGAGTGGGGCTTGGCCTTCCTCGAAGGCTAAGGTATCGCCGCCTTTGACGGTGGCGCCTTGCAGGATGTGGTCGGCGATATTTGCCAGCTTGTAATAGAGGTCCGTGGGATCCATCGAGCTGGTGCGCGCCTGAATTTCCGGGTGACCCGCTTGGACTAGGCCCATGGAGTAGCCGCGGAGCTCGCCGCCAGATTGGGTAATCCACACCGGCGCGATGTGCATGGGGGCGAGGTTATTGCGCACGGCGTCATTAAACATCGCCGGGGAGATGGAGACGTTTCCGCGTGGGTTGTGGATGATGAGGCAGTTGGGGTGCTGGGCTACCGCGGTCGTCGCCTGGGACAGCAGCTCTAGGTGCTCGCGGCGCGGCTCGCGGAATTGGTGAGAGAGGTCGTGTTCCTGATTATCCGGAAGGACCGAGACCAGCACCTGGGTTCCCGCGGTGTTGAGGTCGCCGGCATCGGCGCTCAAGATGGGGTGGAGGCCGTAACTATCTGGGGTGGGTGCGGAATCGATGGTCTGGTAGTGCAGGACAAACGCGCCATCGATAGGAACGACGAGGCTGCCCGGGTTCTTGCCGGGAGTAATCTCGCCGGCACGCCCCGAAAACGTGCCGGTAATGGCCTCTTTGATCTCTTCGGTAGAGGGGGCGGTGGAAAAGACGGCGATGTTGATGAGTGGGGCATCGACAAGCGAAGTGTCTACTGTATGTGGAGTCGTCATGACAGTCACCCTAGGGGCTAGCGCACGAGAGTGCACGGACGTATTAAGATGGCACGCATGACTGCTGCGATGTATGACCTGATGGACTTCGACGAGGTCCTCGACAAGTATGAACCGGTAATGGGCATGGAAGTCCACGTGGAGCTGGATACGGAAACCAAGATGTTTTCCACTTCTGCCACGAACTTCAGCGCAGCCCCTAACTCCAATATCGATCCGGTATCGCTGGGCCTTCCCGGGGCTCTTCCCGTGGTTAATTCCAAGGGCGTGGAGGGCGCAATCAAAATCGGCCTGGCGCTCAATTGCTCCATCGCGGAATCCTCGCGCTTTGCCCGCAAGAATTACTTCTACCCGGACCAGCCAAAGAACTACCAGATCTCCCAGTACGATGAGCCGATTGCTTATGACGGCTACCTCGACGTCGTGCTGGAAGACGGCACGGAATGGCGCGTGGAAATCGAGCGCGCCCACATGGAAGAAGACACCGGTAAGCTGACCCACCTGGGCGGCGCCGATGGCCGCATCCACGGCGCTACCGCATCCCTGGTGGACTGCAACCGCGCGGGCATCCCGCTCATTGAGATCGTTACCAAGCCCATCATCGGTGCCGGCGAGCGCGCCCCCGAGGTGGCGAAGGCCTATGTATCGGCGCTGCGCGAGCTCGTCGCGGCATTGGGCGTGTCCGATGCCCGCATGGACCAAGGTTCCATGCGCGTGGACTCCAACCTTTCCTTGCGCCCTATCGGCCAAGAAGAATTCGGTACCCGTACCGAGACGAAGAACATCAACTCCATGCGCTCGGTAGAGCAGGCCGTGCGCTTTGAGATGCAGCGCCAGGCACAGGTACTGGAAGATGGCGGCAGCATCGAGCAGGAGACCCGCCACTACCAAGAAACCGATGGCTCTACCTCCAAGGGGCGCCCGAAGGAGACTGCGGAAGACTACCGCTACTTCAATGACCCGGATTTGCCGCCGGTCATCGCCCCGCGCGAGTGGGTAGAAGAGCTGCGCGCAACCCTTCCGGAGCTGCCGTGGGTCCGCCGCGCCCGCATCCAAAAGGAGTGGGGCATTAAGGACGAGGAGATGCGCGACCTAGTCAACGCGGGCGCACTGGACCTCATCGTGGAGACGGTCGAAGCCGGCGCGAAGCCGGACGAGGCTCGTTCCTGGTGGGTGTCTTATCTTGCAGGTAAGGCCAATGAGCAGGACAAGACCCTGGCCGAACTGGATATCACCCCAGCCCACATTGCCCGCGTCATCGCCTTGGTCAAGGAAGGCAAACTGACCACCAAGTTGGCGCGCCAAGCCGTCGATGGCGTGCTGGCGGGCGAGGGCGACGTTGACGAGGTCGTCGCCAAGCGCGGCCTCGAGGTCGTGCGCGATGACGGTGCCATTGAAAAGGCAGTAGATGATGCCCTTGACGCTAACCCAGACATCGTGGAGAAGTACCGCGCCGGCAATAAGAAGGTGACCGGCGCGATTGTCGGTGCCGTGATGAAGGCGACGCAGGGCAAGGCGGATCCGGGCCAGGTTAATAAGCTGATCGCGGAGAAGCTGAGCTAATACGCCACTGACCGAGCCAGTCTTCGTCCCTGCTTCCACAGGGGGTCGGAGGCTGGCTTTCGTGGTTTTAAATTGACCATAGTTTTCATTTGGGCAGGTCAGGGCGGTAAAGCGTAGACTATGTGACATGCCAATTAAATCTAAAGTTCTGCAAAAAACGAGCCCAGATGCACCCTTTCGCACCGTAGAAATCGAACGCCGCGATCCGCACGAGGATGACGTCGTCATCGATATCAAGGCGGCCGGAATTTGCCACTCGGATATTCACACCATTCGCAATGAGTGGGGCGAGGCCCACTTCCCGCTGACGGTGGGTCACGAGATCGCCGGCGTGGTCGAAGCGGTAGGGGACAAGGTCACCAAGTTTAAGGCGGGCGACCGCGTGGGTGTGGGCTGCTTGGTCAATTCCTGCGGGGTCTGCGAGCAGTGCCGCAATGGGCAAGAGCAAAACTGCCTGAACGGCTCGGTGGGAACCTATAACTCTGAAGACGTTGATGGAACCATTACCCAGGGTGGCTATGCGCAAAAGGTCGTGGTCAATGAGAATTTCGTGTTGACGATTCCAGAAGGCCTCGACTTTGATGTCGCCGCCCCGCTCTTGTGCGCTGGTATTACCACCTACTCGCCCTTGGCCCGGTGGCAGGTCAAGGAGGGCGATAAGGTAGCCATCGTTGGCCTTGGCGGATTGGGCCACATGGGTGTGCAGATCGCCGCCGCCAAGGGGGCTGAGGTCACCGTCATTTCCCGGTCCCTGCGCAAGGAACAAGAAGCCTATGAGCTCGGCGCGAAGCGGGTGCTGGCAACGGGTGAGGACCCCGATTTCTTTGCCAACCACAAGGGCGAGTTCGATCTGATTTTGTCTACCATTTCCGCCTCCTATTCCCTCAATGACTACCTGCAGCTGTTGAAGCCGCGGGGAATCATGTCCGTGGTCGGCCTGCCCCCAGAGGAACTGGGAATCACGATGGGCAACCTCGTCGGTGGCGGCAAGGTATTGACCGGAAACAATATTGGCGGCATTGCCGAAACCCAAGAGATGCTGGACTTCTGTGCAGAACACGGCATCGGCGCGGTCATCGAAAAGGTGGGCGTTGATGACGTTGACGCAGCCTATGAGCGGGTTGTTGCCGGTGACGTAAAGTTCCGCTTCGTCATCGATACGGAAACTTTCGCGGATTAAGTATGTAAGCTACTTCATCACCAAAAGATGATGTATTGTATTTCACGCACGTGCAAGTAGGATTTCGTTATTGGCTTACGTACCATGTGCACAGGAGCACACTCCTGCGCCGCGCCTCCCTGCACGCGTCGGGGGGATAAGGAGGGGGCCTGGAACGCGCGCACTGGTGTGTGAAAATTATCCGCTACAAAAGTTAGGCAACTGTGTCTTATAAAAATATTCTCGCCATGGCCATGTCCTTCGTGGGCCTGCTGGTAGGCGCAGGCTTTGCTACGGGCCAGGAGGTCGTGCAATATTTCACCGCCTTCGGCTCTTGGGGTATTGCCGGCATTATCGTCGCAGCGGCCATTATGACGCTGGCGGGCACCGTGTTCTTGCAATTGGGCAGCTATTTCCACGCCACTGAGCACAACACGGTCTTCCGCAAAGTCACCCACCCCATCGTGTCCAAGCTATTGGACGTGGCCGTTATCATCACGCTCTTTGCTATCGGCTTCGTGATGCTGGCCGGTGCAGGTTCCAATATGGAGCAGCAATTTGGCTGGCCGGCTTGGATCGGCTCGACGCTGATGCTGGGGCTCGTGATTGCCGTCGGCATGATGGACGTCGATAAGGTGTCCAAGGTCATCGGTATGCTTACCCCGTCCATCATCATCGCCGTCATCGGCGTGGCGATTTACACCATGTTCCATATGCCGGACGATATTGGCGCAGCGATGGAAGCCTCCAGCCAGATCGATACCCCGATTGGCAACTGGCTGGTCTCCGCGCTGAACTACAACGGTCTGGCTTTGATGCTGGCGGTTTCCATGTCGCTGGTCATCGGCGGCGATAATATTAGCCCGCGCGAGGCCGGCTGGGGCGGCATCTTCGGCGGCATCGTCTACTCCGTCATGATGGGCCTGGCAGGTTTTGCGTTGTTGATGAACGCCGAGGAGATCGAGGGCTCCGATATCCCGATGCTGTCCTTGGTCGATAGCGTCAACCCAGTCTTGGGCGGGATCATGGCCATCGTTATTTACCTGATGATTTTCAATACCGCCATCGGTATGTTTTACGCATTGGGTAAGCGCCTCTCCGCCGGCAACGAGTCCAAGTTCCGCGTTATCTTCATCGCTGGCTGTTTCGCGGGCTTTGGCGTTTCCTTCTTCGGCTTCAAGACCTTGATGCAGTACGTCTACCCGGTCATCGGTTACATGGGCATCGCGATGGTGGCCGTCTTGGTCTTTGCATGGTTCCGCAGCCAGTCCAAGATTCAGGACGAGGCGCTGCGTCGCGAGCGCGTGCGTTCGCTGATGCACCTGAAGCTGAATCCGAACAAGGAATACGACGCAGAGCGCTACGACGACGAGATTGGCCAGCACCTCGAGGATTCCAATATGGATAGCGAGGCCCTCTATGAAGAGCTCGTGACCGAGGTGACGGAAAAGCTCGACGGTGATGACGATGTGGACTTTGATAAGGAAGAATTTGAGAAGCAAAACCAGGACGATCACACCTACTACATCGAGCGCGATGGCGTAGAGCACGACCGCTCGCCGGAAGAGATTGAAAAGTGGATCGAGGAAACCGGTGCTATCGGTGATCCGGAGGAAGACGATGAGTCTTCCGAAGCGGAAAGCTCCCAGAAGTAGTCTCGCCTTCAGGCAATAAATTTCCCTCCCCAGGATTTCCTGAGGAGGGATTTTCTATGCCTTGTGCTTGCCGATGCCCCTATTAACTCTTAGGGCTGGAGCTGGGCCAGGGGATTACAGCAGGAGGAGTTTGAGGGTCAGGCCAATCATGATGACACCGATGCCAACGTTGATCCAGCGCCATACCTCGGGGCGGGAGAGGACGTGGGAGAAGCGAGCAGCGCCAAAGCCAATGACGGGGAACCACGTAAAGCTGGCGGCGATGGCACCGCCGGCGAACAGCCACCGGCCGGGGTCACCATACTGGTTGGCGATGCCGCCGAGCATGACCAAAACGTCGACATAGGCACCAGGGTTGAGCCAGGTTAGCGCCAGCGCTGTAAGAAGCGGCTTGACCCAAGAGGGCGAGCGCTTGATCTCTTGGCGTTGGGTGGCGGTAGCGGTGGCGACAGAACCGTGCTCGGTGCCGGCCCCACCCGTGCTGTCGCCGTCGCCGTCGAAGGTCGCTACTTCCTCGGTCGAATTCGGGGAAGTAGATTCCACGTCGATGGCCTCGCCCTTGGTTTTGAAGGCATCGCGGAAGCAGGTGAAGGTGAAAAAGGCGAGGTATGCTGCGCCGATGTACTTGAGCGCCTCAAGCGCATTGGGAAAGCGCTCAACCAGGTAGCCGACACCGGCGGTGCCGGAGGTAATGAGGATGACATCGGAAAGCGCGCACACCACGATGATGAGCCCGATGTGATCGCGGCGGATGCCGTATTTCAACAGCATCGCATTTTGGGGGCCGACGGCCACGATGAGGGACAAACCAAGCACAAAACCAGCAAGCACGATGGACATGCCTCTAGTGTGAATCCAAGCGGTAAATAAGTCCAGTTAATCTATCTTCATATGGTTTAGAATAGCTTCATGAACCCGGTACATTTGGAAACCTTGCTGGCTATCGTGGAAGAAGGAAGCTTTGAGGTCGCCGCCTCGGTCCTGGGGATTTCTCCGTCTGCGGTAAGCCAGCGCATCAAGGCGTTGGAGGCGAGCACCGGCCGCGTGCTGGTGCGGCGGGCGAATCCGGTGGGGGCGACGGAAGCCGGGGAGATCCTGGTGCAGGCGGCACGGCGTATGGCGTTGGTGCAGGCGGAAACCGATGCCCGGTTGGGCCAGCGCCTAGCGCGCGTGCCCTTGTCGGTGGCCATCAACTCCGACTCGCTCGCCACCTGGTTTACGCAGGTATTAAGCGATACCGCGCAGCGGGGAGACGTTGCCCTGCGCATCCGCATTGAGGATGAGGCCCGCACGCTCGCGATGCTGCGGCGCGGCGATGTCTTGGGTGCGGTAACGAGGGAGCATTCGCCGGTATCCGGGTGCGATTCCACGTTCTTGGGGACCATGCGCTATTTCGCCGTTGCCGCCCCGCATATCGCGGAGGGCTTTCATTCAGGGCGGTTTACCTGGGAGACGATGCCGCTGGTGGGCTATGGTCCCAATGATCAGGTGCTCGATGATGCTATGCGCGAGCGCTTTATTGATTCTCACGTCGTGCGCGCCAGGGTTTCGCAGATTCCTTCTTCGGAAGGTTACCTGGAGGCCGTGCGCGTGGGCCTGGGGTGGGGGCTATTGCCGCAGGCTCAGGCTCAGCCACTGGTGGAGTCGAAAGAGCTGCTGCTTCTCGATGACCACCAGCTCGACATCGACCTCTACTGGCAGCGTTGGCGCCTAGAATCTGAGGTCTTAAGCGATCTGACGCGGTCCGTGATTAACGCGGCTGCGGGGCTGGGAAGAGCTTAAGCTGAAAGTCTTCCGGATTCTTTACTTCCTCGCCGGAGGGAATGGGACCCGGGAGACGCACGCCGGGGGCAAAGGGTTGGCCGCCAAAGCGATCGCGGTCATGGGGCTCTGCTAACCAGGACATATCCGGTCCCACCGGAACGATGCGGGTGGGGTTGATTTCCGTGTGCGTGGCAAAGTAATGCTGCTTGATCTCGGTGAAATCGGTGGTATCACCAAAGCCCGGTAGCTGGAATAGTTCCTGCAGGTAGCCGCGCAGGTTGGGCAGTTCCTGGATCTTGTGGCGCGAGCACTTGAAGTGTGAGTAATACACCGGATCGAAGCGCACGAGGGTGGCAAACAGGCGGATATCGGTCTCGGTAATGTGTTCGCCAACCATATAGCGCTGGGTGCCCAGGCGCTCTTCGGCCCAGTCGAGCGCCTCCCACAGCTGGCCATAGGCCTCTTCGTAGGCTTCTTGCGAGCCGGCGAAACCGCAGCGGTACACGCCATTATTGATGCCGTGGAAGATGCACTCGTTGAGCTCTTCCATCTCGTCGCGGTGCTGTTCAGGGAAGAGATTGGGAGCACCTTCTGCCTGGAAGTCCGTCCACTTTTCAATGAAATCGCGCACCATAGAAGGATAATCATTGGTGACTACCCGTCCCGTGGATTCTTCTACCAAGGCAGGCACGGTAATTCCGCGGGGATAGTCCGGAAAGCGCTTAAAGTAGGCTTCCTGCAGGCGCTTGTAGCCCAAAACCGGATCCACTTCGCCCTCGTCGAGGTCGAATGTCCAGGACCGCGCATCGTGTACGGGCCCGGCGAGGGCCAAGGAAATGGAGTCCTCTAAGCCCAACAGGCGGCGAGCGATGACCGCGCGGTGCGCCCACGGGCAGGCACGGGCCGCCACCAGGCGGTAACGGCCGGCCTCCATAGGCCAGTAAAAGGTGCCATCATCCTGCGCGGTTACCTCGGATACCTCAGGTGAAATGCGGTCTTCGATATAGGTGGTATCGCGAATAAACTCGCCATCTGGTGACGCATTGCGGGCATCTCCTGCCCAATCGGAGTCGTGTGAAGTCATCGATTCATTCCCAATTCTGGTGGATTCATAAGGCGGGGAAGTATCCCGCCGGTAATTAATGTTTATATGTCAACTATGTGACATTGTTGATATTACAACAAGATGGGGGCTAGGGAAAGGGGGGCGTGGGAACAATTGCGGCGCGCCGTTAACGGTACCGCAAAATTGCAGGCAACTGTCTTAAATTGGTCATATGAGCGATAAGCAGCAACCGGATAAAGCCAATCCCTTAGACGAGGAACTTAACGTCCCAGCCTATGATTCCATGCGGCAGGATAACCCCGATGTCTTTGCCCGCGCTGGGCGCGCCGAACCGCAAGAAATTCGGCCGCAGAAGCAAGAGGTAGCGGAGACGGAAGTTTTGTCCAACCTTGCCGCTAATGGCGCCGCACAGCAGGCAAACCAGCAATCCGCAGGTGAGGATACCGCGGTATTGGATCCCGCAGCGGCGGCGCAGACCGAGGGCTTTGCGGCAGATGATGTTTCCCTAACCCCAGAAGAGCGGGCGGAACAAGAGCGCAAGCTTCAGCAGGAGCAGGAGGATAAGGATGGCTACAAGCGCTATGGGCGCCGCGGCACCATTGACTTTGGCCTCTTCTTCGTCCGCTTGGCGATGAGCGCCTATCTCATTATTGCCGGCGTAGCTACGTTCTTCTCGCTTGGCGATGGCGCCGGCGTCTCCGGCTTGGAAAGTGATTACTCGCAGTACGCTTGGGCTAATTCCTTTGCCCTGGCGGTACCAACCGTGCAGCTGATCGCCGGAGCATTCCTCCTTTTGGGCCTGATTAGCCCTCTTGCGGCCATGCTCGGTTTAGTCGTTACCGGTTTCACCGCCTTGCACGAGCTGGCGGAATCGGGTGCTGGTCTGCAGGTCTTTGATTGGCCGGACTCGGTATGGCTATCCCTGGTGCTTTTCGTTATCGCGATTGGCCTGCAATTTACCGGTCCTGGTTTCATTTCCTTGGACTTTGGCCGCTCTTGGGCGCGGCGCCCACTGGGTACGTCGTGGGTCTTTGTGGTGGTTGGTATCGCCATCCTAGTTGCCGTGTGGTTCTTTGGCGCGGCAGTAAACCCCATCGCTTAGCCTGTTACTCGCTACCGTGTAAGTGGATCCCCGCTGCAGTTAATGCGGTGGGGATTTCCTTTTTACCCTTGCTTTCCTCTATGGAAAGTGAAAGAATTGCTATGATGGAAAGTATGGAATACCGGATTTTGGAGATGGTGGTAGAAGATGGAAGATGAGCTAAAGAAGTCGCTCGAGTTTAATGACAGCCTGCAGGATAAAAACGCTGAGCGAAAGCGGCTTGTGCAAAATATCCTCCTAGTGATTGCATTGGCAGCGTTCTACGTGGGAATGACCGTATTCGCGGAGGTGATGCACCCCGTCGCGTTTCTCATTTTCTACTTTGTCCTTTTAGGACTCATTGTGTGGGCGCTGCTTCATTACCAAAATAAGGTGCGGACCAGCTATCGCCAGGATCCGTATACCCAGCCCAAAGCCGATAAGAAATACTTTGCGGGGATGGCAGTAATACTTATCCCGATGTTTATTACGAACATGCTGCGTGAGCACACGTGGGCATTGGTAATCTTCATGGTCTTGTGGGTAGCGGCAATGGTCTGGGTGCTGCAATCTCGTGCCTTGGACCTTGCAGCGCGGCAAGGAGAGGGCCGTAGTGCTCAGTGATATTGACCCCGTTATCTATCCGCTCAATCGCTTCAAGATCTGCGCGGTATTAAACGCGCGGGGTGCGGTGGAGGGGCAGGTGCGCCGCGAAATGCGCTTCGCGGCGCTGCGGGAAGAAGTAGACCAATCGGCCGCGACCTTATCCAAACAATTAACCGCCCTAGAAAAGGAAGGCTATATCAGCCGATTCCGCGAGTACGGATCTTCCCGCGATAAGGACACCGTCTGGGTCATGCTCACTGCTACCGGCAAGTCCGCATTCGATGCCCACCTCGCCGCGCTTAAGTCGCTAGCGGAGCAGGAGTAGCGCTACGTGTGGTCTGTTTGCGCTGGGCGGCAAAGAACGCTGCCGTATACAGCGCTACTGTAACCAGGGTAAGCCAGACGAAGTCATCCACCCAGAATTTCTGGAAGTGGTTCATGGCATGGACATCGACTTGATCTCCCCACCACCACTTGGGTGGCACGGTGAGCAGCAGGGCTGCCCAAGCGATGAGGACGGCCAGGAGGCCGCGGGCAGCCCATCCGGTAGAAAGCCAGCTCCACGCGCGGTAGGCGAAGACCGGGATGATGAGCGTGAGCCAGACCCAGTGATGGGACCAAGAAACAGGAGAGATGAGCAGGACGGTGAGGGCGGTGACCAATTGGGCATCGACAAGCAACTGCTCCGCGCATAAGCGCTTGATGAGCCACGCCGCAACGACGATGACAATAAGGGAGGCCGCGATCCACGCGAGGCCTATCGTCAGGCCATTCGCCTCCATGGATTCGGTGGATGGATACATGCGCTGAATGGCGCCCTTGATGGAGCTATTGGACTGGTACTCGGTTCCCACGCCGAAGTCACGGCCGGAGCCCATGTCGAGCAGTGTGGAGCTGAAGAACTCCACGAACGCCTCCCAGCGGAAGGCCGCGGCAAGAAGGGTGGCCGCTACGGCGGAGAAAAGTGCGGTCGCAATCTGCTTCCATTCCTTGCGCACGAGGAAGTAGAGCAGCATCGCCAGAGGGGTTATCTTGATGGCGGCCGCCACGCCGATGAGGATTCCCTGCGGCAGGAATTGCTTGCGCGGAACGAGGTCGAGGATAACAAGCGCCATGACCACTATATTGATTTGGGCATAGTTGTTATTGAGGTCAACCGGCTCAAAGTGTAAGACAATGGCCCAGGTAATGGCGGTTACGGGTAAGAGGAATTCTGGCTTCTTGAGCACCGCCCTGAAAACGAAGTAAAGGCACACGAGCACAAGGAGATCCGAAAGGATAACCATGATATTGCCGGCCAGGGTGTGGTCGATGGCGTCGAAGGTCGTCAGCGGTACCATCGCCAAGGCGCCAAAGGGCGGATAAATGAAGGGCAGCTGAATATCGCCGGCGGGCATCGGCGCGCTATAGACGGAGCGGTGCTCGAGGAAGGCCTTGACGCCCTCCCGGTAGACCACCATATCGATGGGGAATTCTGTGATGCGGGTGTCTTCAACGACCTTCCAGGCGCCGAAAAGGAACCCCAGCAGGGCCACGGTATATCGGAATAACGGGGTACGAGCGAATTTCATCGCGATACAAACTACGCGATTTTTAACTACAGAGCTCGCACCCCCACCGAGGTCACAGCGATTTAGCAGCCAATTGTGCTAGTTTACATAGCCGTCTACCACGCGCACCGCGCCGCGATCCGCGGAGGTCGCCATTGCGGCGTAGGCGCGCAGCGCCTTGGTAATCGGGCGGTTGCGGTCCACCGGCGTCCATGGCTTTTCGCGCTGCTCTTGCGCGGCGCGGCGGCGCTCCAGAACATCATCGTCCACGTCGAGCGTGAGCTCGCGCTCATGGATATTGATGGAAATGGTATCGCCATTTTCGATGAGCCCGATAAGGCCCTGGTGGGCGGCCTCCGGGGAGATGTGGCCGATGGAGAGACCGGAGGTGCCGCCGGAAAAGCGGCCGTCGGTAATCAAGGCGCACGCCTTCCCTAAACCTGCGCCCTTGAGGAAGGACGTCGGGTGAAGCATCTCCTGCATGCCGGGGCCACCGGACGGGCCTTCGTAGCGAATGACGACGACATCGCCGGGCTGGACCTCTTTATTCAAGATGATGGACACGGCCTGCTCCTGGGATTCCACGACGCGGGCCGGGCCGGAGAAGGTCCACAGCTCTTCCTCCACGCCGGCTGCCTTGACGATGGCCCCGTCTGGTGCCAGGTTGCCGCGCAAGACCACCAGTCCGCCGTCGGATGAAAAGGCGTGGTCGGCATCGTGAATGCAGCCATTGACCGCGTCAGTATCCAGTTCATCCCACCGGTTGGACTGGGAGAACGGCTCCGTCGTGCGCACGCCACCGGGGGCGGCGTAGTACAGCTCGCGGGCCTGATCGGTTACGCGGGGATTGCGGATATCCCAATCATCGAGCCATTGCTCCGCATTGTCATAGAGGGCGGTGTGCACCTTGAGGTTGAGGTGGCCCGCGCGGCGCAGCTCGCCCAAGATGGCCGGAATGCCGCCGGCGCGGTGCACGTCCTCGATGTGGTAGGTGCCGTTGGGCGCGACCTTGGAGAGGCAAGGTACGCGGTAGGAGATGTCATTAATGTCATCCAGCGTGAAGTCCACTTCGCCCTCTTGCGCTGCGGCGAGGGTGTGCAGGATGGTGTTGGTGGATCCGCCCATGGCCATATCGAGGGCCATAGCATTGCTAAAGGCTTCCTTCGTGGCGATATTGCGGGGGAGGACGGACTCGTCTTCTTCGCCGTAGTAGCGGCGGCACATATCCACGATGGTGGAGCCGGCCTTTTCAAAGAGCTCACGGCGCGCGCTGTGGGTAGCCAGGGTGGTGCCATTGCCCGGAAGCGCCAAGCCGAGCGCCTCGGTCAAGCAGTTCATGGAGTTGGCGGTAAACATGCCGGAGCAGGAACCGCAGGTGGGGCAGGCGGATTCTTCGACCTGGGCCAAACCGGCATCGCTAACGCTGTCGTTCGCGGATGCGGTGATTGCGGTAATCAGGTCGGTCGGTGCATGGGCAACGCCATCGACCACGACGGCCTTGCCGGCCTCCATCGGCCCGCCGGAGACGAAGATAGTGGGGATATTCAAGCGCATCGCGGCATTGAGCATGCCCGGGGTGATCTTATCGCAGTTGGAGATGCAGACGAGGGCATCGGCAGTATGCGCATTGGCCATGTACTCGATGGAATCGGAGATGATCTCGCGCGAGGGCAATGAGTACAGCATGCCGCTATGTCCCATGGCAATGCCGTCATCGACAGCAATGGTGTTGAACTCCTTGGGCACGCCGCCGGCTTCGCGGACAGCATCGGCGACGATATCGCCGACGTTTTTCAGGTGCACGTGGCCGGGCACGAACTGCGTATAAGAATTGGCGATGGCGACAATCGGCTTGCCAAAGTCATTTTCCTTGGTGCCGGTAGCGCGCCACAAGGCACGCGCACCGGAGGCTTGGCGTCCGACGGTAGTTACTTTAGAGCGCAGCGGGAACATGGTTTAAGTCACCATTCCTTATAGATTAATCAGATGGGGAGGAGGAGAAAGTAAATTTAATTATCTGCCGAATCTTTAAGCTCGGGGTGTTTTTCAAGGTACGCAGCATATTCCTCTTTGCTTAAGAGGATCTGCTGCCCGTCGCGGTGCACGATGACGACCTTGTCATCGGCTGCCTCGCGGCCCTGGGTGAGGGCATCGGGAATGCGTCCGCGGGATGCTTGTGCCAAGCGGGGCAGCGAGTTGAAGGTTACGCCAGGTAGGTTATGCTTCGCACCATTTTTAGTCTGTGCGAAGGCCCGGGCGCGCTGGAACCCAATCCCGGCGAAGTCATCCCACGCAATGGAGACGTTCTTGCGGAATGCATAGGAAATGGAGATGCCCTTCTCAGAGACCCTCGTGCGGGCCTTGAGGACCCACCATAGGCCGATGACGGGGATAATGAGCAGCCATCCCAGGTATTTGGGCGCCCAGCCGATGCTCAACAAGGCGATCGTGGACAGAATTAAAATGCCCAAGATGTGGTCGCGGGAAGGGGTGAAGACCTCTGCCTGGGAGGTGGACTGACGAGGTTGTTTGTCCTGTGCTGGTGGGGTCATAATCAGCCAGCCTAATTGACCATGCGGTGGGGAAGCGAACCATTTTTCCGCCGCGTTTCAACATGTGGGAAAGTTTTCCCAAAAGGGGGTAACCGCTTCCAGATATAATTCTATCGGTATATAGTTGGAAATATGATCATTATTCGACTTCAGGTGGTGCGAGCGCGGCGGTGACCGCGGCGTTTTCTGAACGTCGACGCTTTCGCCCCCGCAGACCACCGGCCCGCGGGGGCTTTAGTTGTAACTAGGGCGTTTCCCTCGATGATCAGTTTCCATGACAGACCAACCCAAGGAGCACATACACCGTGGTAACGACATCCTCGCCCACGCCCGCTTCCGCGGCCGCTGCGACTTCTGCTGCGCCCGCGGAGCGAATGAGTGGGGCTCATGCTATTGTCCGCACGCTGGAAGATCTGGGCACCGATCTCGTATTCGGTATTCCAGGCGGTGCCGTGCTTCCGCTCTACGATGCACTGCATGGTTCAACCAAGCTGCGCCATGTGCTAACCCGCCATGAACAAGGCGCCGGCCACGCCGCCGAGGGTTATGCGCAGGCCTCCGGAAAGGTGGGCGTGTGCATCGCTACCTCCGGTCCTGGTGCGACCAACCTGGTTACCGCGCTTGCCGATGCCAACCTGGACTCCGTTCCCATCGTCGCCATCACCGGCCAAGTGGGCAGCAACCTTTTGGGCACCGATGCCTTCCAAGAGGCCGATATCCGCGGTGTCACCATGCCGATTACCAAGCACAACTACATCGTGACGGATCCCGCAGAGATCCCTTCTGCTATTTCGGCCGCCTTCCACTTGGCTTCTACCGGCCGCCCCGGTCCGGTGCTCGTGGATATCCCGAAGGACGTGCAAAACGGCTTTTTGGATTACCATTTCCCGGAAACGCTTGACCTGCAAGGCTACAAGCCGGTTACCAAGCCGCACCACCGGCAGGTGGCCCAGGCCGTGGAATTGATGGCGCATGCGGAAAAGCCCGTGCTCTACGTCGGCGGCGGAGTCATGAAAGCCAACGCCTCCCAGGAGCTGCTGGAGTTTGCAGAGCTGACGAATATCCCCGTGGTTACCACCTTGATGGCCCTGGGCTCCTTTCCAGACTCCCACCCGCTGCATCTGGGAATGCCGGGCATGCACGGCACCGTCCCAGCCGTCGCGGCGATGCAGCGCGCCGACCTCATCATCGCCATTGGCGCCCGCTTCGATGACCGCGTGACCGGCGATACCTCTACATTCGCACCCAATGCGAAGGTTATCCACGCCGATATCGATCCGGCAGAAATTGGCAAGATCCGGGAAGTTGCGGTCCCCATCGTCGGCGATGCGCAAAAGTGCTTGACCGCGTTGAGCAAGGAGTACCGCAAGAAGGACGTGCAGCCTGCCGCCGATGTGAAACAGTGGCACGATTACCTGCGCGGTATGCAGGAGCGTTTCCCGCGCGGTTACGAGCCCACTGATGACGGCCTGCTGAACCCGCAATTCGTCTTGGAAAAGCTCAGCGAAACCGTAGGACCGGAAGCTATCTACTGTGCCGGCGTGGGCCAGCACCAGATGTGGTCCGCGCAGTTCTTGGACTTTGAGCACCCGCGTTCCTGGATCAACTCCGGTGGCGCCGGAACCATGGGCTACGCCGTTCCCGCTGCCTTGGGTGCAAAGGCGGCGCGCCCAGATAAAGAAGTCTGGGCCATCGACGGCGATGGTTGCTTCCAAATGACCAATCAGGAACTTACCACCGCAGCCTTGGAGGGCTTCCCGTTTAAGGTTGCCGTCATCAATAACGGCAACCTCGGCATGGTCCGGCAGTGGCAGACGCTGTTTTATGACCAGCACTATTCGCACACCAAGCTGCGCGAAGAAAACGCCTTCACCCCGGACTTCGTCCGCTTGGCCGAGGCTCTTGGCTGCGAAGCTATCCGGGTCACGTGCGAAGAGGATGTCGTTCCGGCCATTAAGCGCGCACAGGAAATTAACGATAAGCCAGTTGTCATTGACTTCATCGTCGGCCAAGATGCGCAGGTTTGGCCGATGATCGGCGGCGGTGCCTCCAATGAGGAAATCCAGTACGCCCGCGGCCTGCGCCCGCTTTTTGATGAAGCTGAATCCGCCGCGGAAACCCCGGCTGAGATCGACGAAACCATCCAGGAGGCATAAACCATGACGCACAACGAGGTAACTCGCCATACCTTATCGGTATTAGTCGAGGATGTAGAAAGCATCATCGCCCGCGTGGTGGGAATGTTTAGCCGCCGTGGCTACAGCTTGGTGTCCTTGGTCTCCGCGCACACGGAAACCCCAGGGATTAACCGCCTGACCATCGTCGTGGATGCCTCCGAGGTCATTATTGAGCAGGTCACCAAACAGCTCAATAAGCTCATTCCGGTTATCAAGGTCGTGGAACTCAAGGAAGATTCCACCGTCGCCCGCGCCATCATGTTGGTAAAGGTGGCGGCTGATAATTCTAACCGCGCGCAGGTGGTGGATGCGGTAAATATCTTCCGCGCCCGCGTGGTGGACGTGGCAAAGGAATCGGTCGTCGTGGAGGCTACCGGTACGCCGGGCAAGCTCGCGGCGCTACTTGAAGTGCTCGAGCCCTTCGGTATTCGCGAGCTCGTGCAATCGGGGCACGTAGCCTTGGGGCGCGGCCCGAAGGCTACGGCTCCCAAAAAGTAAATAAAATCTCACGATGTGAACACAATGTCTCGCGCAGTGGTATATACTCTGCGTCAGGACGCTTCATTACAGCTTTTCCTACCAAAGAATTGAGGATTTGAAATGGCAATTGATACCTACTACGACGACGATGCTGACCTGTCGATCATCCAGGGCCGCAAGGTAGCGGTTATCGGCTACGGCTCCCAGGGCCACGCCCACTCCCAGAACCTGCGCGATTCCGGCGTCGAGGTTGTTATCGGCCTGCGCGAGGGCTCCAAGTCCGCAGCCAAGGCAGAAGAGGCCGGGTTCGAGGTCAAGTCCGTCGCGGAGGCATCCAAGTGGGCCGACGTCGTGATGCTCTTGGCACCGGATACCTCCCAGAAGGAGATCTTCGAAGAGCACATCGCCCCAAACCTGGAGGACGGCAATGCGTTGCTGTTCGGTCACGGCCTGAATATCCACTTCAAGCTGATTGAGCCGGCTGCGTCCGTCACCGTCGGTATGGTTGCTCCCAAGGGTCCAGGCCACCTGGTCCGCCGCCAGTTCGTTGACGGCAAGGGCGTTCCTTGCCTGATTGCCACTGAGCAGGATCCGAAGAACGAGGGCCATGACCTGACCCTGTCCTATGCCGCAGCAATCGGCGGCGCCCGCGCCGGCGTTATTCCCACCACCTTCGAGGCAGAGACGGTCACTGACCTCTTTGGTGAGCAGGCCGTCCTGTGCGGTGGTGTCGAGTTCCTCATCCGCAACGGCTTCGAGGTCCTGACCGAGGCCGGCTACGAGCCAGAGATGGCTTATTTCGAGGTCCTGCACGAGATGAAGCTCATCGTGGACCTGATGTTCGAGGGCGGCATTGCCAATATGAACTACTCGGTTTCTGATACCGCTGAGTTCGGTGGCTACATCTCCGGCCCACGCATCATCAACGCTGATACCAAGCAGCGCATGAAGGATGTCCTGTCCGATATTCAGGACGGCACCTTCACCAAGCGCCTGCTCGCCAACGTTGAGGGCGGCAACAAGGAACTGGAAGACCTGCGCGATGAATTTGCGCAGCATGAGATCGAAAAGACCGGCACCAAGCTGCGCGATCTCATGAGCTGGGTCAAGAACCCACTTAACGAAACCGCCTAAAAACCGCAGGTCACGCGCCCCCGCCGACCACCCTAAGGGGCGCGGATCCCGCAAACTCCCGCAAGAAACCGCCTCATCAATCGCCGCCGCCACACGGTCATTAGACCTCGGCAGCACATGCGTATACACCTTCAGCAGGGTGCCGACCGAATGCCCCAGCACCCGAGCGACATCCTGCACAGGAAGACCCGCATTCAAAAGACGCGACGCAAACAAGTGCCGCAACGCATGAAAATGCACCGACTCCACACCCTCACCCCCACGACGACCTACCCCGCGCATGGACACCAGACGGCACGCCACCACAAGGCAGATGGGAATACGCCGAATACCTCGACGAGTACCAAGGCCTGACCGACGTGTTCTACTTCGGCGGAGACCCCACCCACCGCCGATGGGGAAAGCGAATGGGAGGAAGCATGAGTCGCCTCACGAACCACTTGCTACAGATTCCGGCAACAAGGTTATGATGTTAATCCTGTATTGCTGCGCAAGTGGGAAGAACGAGAGAAAATTAGTCCTAAGAAAAATGGGTGAGGCTTCAATTTACAACCTCAGAGAGGTACTCTTAGAACTATCTAGAATTCAGTCTGAGTAGACATATAGCTTTGAGTTGTCGTTTCACGGATTGTTTACGAAAGGAGGGAAGAGTGTCCTCGAAAAGCGGGGCGCGGAATCTTCGTGCAGAAATTTACAACGTCAACGGGCGGATGAGGATGCCGATTGATGTCCACCAAATGGCAAGGGATTTAAATATCGAAATCGTGCAAAAATCTCTTCCCGCTGAAGTAGCAGGCTTCATTCTTAAAGAAGCTAGAGATGAGTTTCCCACGATTTACGTGAACGCGAAAGACGGTCCGCAGCGTCAACGATTTACGATCGCCCATGAACTGGGGCATTATGTTCAAGAACGAACCAAAGAACAGTTAGCATACGTTGACAATCGCAACGAATTGGCGTCTACTGGCGTAGATCCGCAAGAACGGTGGTGCAATGCTTTTGCAGCAGAGCTGATAATGCCTGAGGCTTCCGTCAAAAAGTATTGGGCTGAGGGGTGGTCTTTTGAAGAGATACGAACCCGTTTAGACGTTTCCAAAGCTGCTTTAACTAATCGCCTAGCTTCATTGAGGTTAATCTAAGAATGTCTCCCGATAAAACAGGGCCACTGAATCACAATGAGCCCAGCGAAATGGAGACGGCTCGTCAGCTTCGTGACGATAAGAGGTCGGAACCAACTAGCGCTGCGGAAGAAAATAGTCCGAAGACTAAAAAACCGAGCGCTCCCGAACTGGAAAATACGGCCCCAGATTCGGATTATCTCCAGGTTGCAGACGGGTTGACAAGTGATTATGACGACGACACCAGCACTGAAGCACAGCTTAATGCTGTAAAGCTTCGTCGTGAAAAGACCTACCTAAAGAACCAGCAACAAAACTTGGACTTAAGACGTAAAATTGCTGGGCATTCGACTTGGGCTGTTGCAATACAGATGGTTCTTACTAACCTGATATTCATCATATATATGTTTGCCGTCTCCTTTAGGCCTGAGTCAGAAGTAATGATTGCGTGGATGAGTTCGACAGTGGTGCAAATCGTGGGAATTGCTCTGGTCGTAGCCAAGGGAATCTTTCCCCAGAGGTCTGGTTCAAGAATGCAGGATGAAGAAGGAGATATAAGTTAGTACTCCGTGTCACGCACCCTGCTATCGTCTACGCGACGACCTTATATGCCCTGGCATACGCCGGGGCATTCGCTGTTTTAACGTTTACCCTGTGGAGCATTTCGCACCGGTGAGCCAGGCCGCGACTCATGCCACGCCCTGACCTCAGCCGCATCCCAAAGGGGAGTTCTACCATCAAGACAAGCTACAGGCTGGGGAGATGGATGAATAGCGCCACGCTTACGGTAACTGCGCTACGTCGTAGCCGTAATCCCACAATGCTCAGCACACTGGTTATCCGTCCACAACTCCCGCCCGCTGTCTGTGTCTGTGATTCGTATGTTCACTTCTTCCGCACTTTCTTGTAGGTGGCACATCCAAGTGTAGCCACCGCCACGACGGTGAGGGTGATGCTGGAGGTAGTGAACCCGTTGATGAGGCTGATGAATAGAGACACGGCCAATAGGGCTAGGGAGATGAAGTAGAGAGTTCGTGTGGTCATAATTTTATCCTTTCATTTAGTATCGGAGGGGTAGCCTCGGGGTTCAGGATGGTTGTAGCTTCCTGAACCCCTGGTGGCTACTTTTTACGTTTTCCTCGCCGATAGCGTTTCCGCTTACGGTGTTTACCCTCGTTCTTTGGCTTCCGTCTTAGGATTTCTAAGGTGATTGCCGCTGATATGGAAGCTGGAACCGAAAGTTTTGGTGCTTTAAAATCCATGATGGCTAGTCGGGGGTGGGGTAAATTCATCCCTCAAAATCCCGCAATTCACTCCAGATCCACCGGAATTATCGGACATATCGAAACGCTATGAACAGCGCAAACACACAAACCACAGTCTGCAAAAGCCCCAAACTCATGAGCTGGGTAAAGAATCCTTTGGACGCTACTGCCTAGTCAATAGCTGAAGCCAGTGCGGCCCGCGGGAAACTCCCCGTGGGCCGCTTTTGCGGTTTGGCCAAGCGCTATCCCAGCGCTACGCCCGTGAGGTACCGCGAAGGTGTTGCGGGTAGTATTGGCCCTATGGGTTTTACGACGCCAAGCTATGATCTCAAGGACCTTTTTTCGCGGATTGACCGGGGCGATATCCAGCTTCCGGATTTCCAGCGCAGCTACGCCTGGGATGAAGACCGCATCCGCTCACTTATCGTTACGGTCCTGCGTGGATACCCCATCGGCGCGCTGATGGCCCTGGATACCCGCAATGAAAAGATGCGTTTCCGCCCCAGGGTGCTGGCGGGTGCGCCCGAGGTTGGCGTCGAGCCCGGGTTGCTGCTCTTGGACGGCCAACAGCGCCTTACCTCCCTGTACCACTGCTTTAATGGCGAGGGTTTTGTCAAGACCACTGACTTCCGGAAAAAGAAGGTCCACCGCCGCTTTTTCATCGACGTCCGCGCCGCGGTAAGCGGGGACTTGCTTGCCGATGACGCCATTTTCGCCGTCGACCAAAACGGCGAGATCTGCTCGCACTTCGGCCCCGACGTTGATGGGGCTATTACCTGCCGCCAGGATGGGCTGGACAATATGTGCATCCCCGTGGCCTCGCTACTCAGCGAGGAAGGCACCAGCATGCTTTTCGAGCTCGCCGCCACACACGAGCAATACAGCGCCGAACTTGCCGCGTTCAATAACCGCATCGTGCGCCCCTTAGCGGGCTACGATATCCCCATGATCCGGCTATCCCGCGAAACGGAGCGCTCCGGAATCGGTTCCATCTTTGCCCAGGCAAATTCC
This sequence comes from Corynebacterium sp. KPL1824, assembly GCF_000478095.1. Lineage (NCBI taxonomy): Bacteria > Bacillati > Actinomycetota > Actinomycetes > Mycobacteriales > Corynebacteriaceae > Corynebacterium > Corynebacterium sp. KPL1824. The sequence goes on from NZ_KI515749.1 coordinate 1,238,508, forward strand.
GCAGGCTTACAGATGGATGTCTTCGATCTCTTAACCGCCGTCTTTGCCTCCGAAGATCCGACCTTCCACCTTGCCAACGATTGGCAGCAGGTGGAAAAGGATCTGCGGGATTCTCCTGCGCTCGATGGCATCGGACGCAATGAATTCCTCTCCGCAGTGTCCCTCTTGGTCACAGGGGAGAAGGGTAATGCCGGCGGCCAGCGCGAAGACATTTTGAAGCTGTCCCTGTCCGAGTACAAGGCGGCCGCGCACGACCTGCGCATTACCTTCCACGAGGTTGCCGAATTCTTGGCGCAGCGCCGCATTTTAAGCCTCGATCAGGTTCCTTATACGGAACAGATCGTGCCGCTGGCGGTCATCATCGCGCGCCTGGCCAAGCGGCCTGGGGCCCTTTCCAGCCAGCAGGCATGGGATCGCATTGACCAGTGGTTCTGGTGTGGCGTCTTTGGCGAGCTCTACGGTTCTTCCGCGGTGCCGCTGCGCGCCGCCCGCGATGTGGATGAGGTGACCGAGTGGGTTGCCGGGGCCACCGACGATGTTCCCAAAACGGTCGTGGATGCAGGATTCCGGGAATCCCGCCTGCTTTCGGTCGATGAAAACGATGGGGTATGGCACGGAATCTATGCCCTGCTTATGGCCCGCGGCGCGAAGGATTGGCGGACGGGCAGCGAATTTACTCGCCACACCTTTGAAGAATTGAAGCCCGGATTTTTCCCGGTATTCCCACTGAATTGGTGCCAGCGCCACGGGGTGGATTCGGTCTTGGCCCATTCGGTCATGAACTACACTCCGATGGGCAAGCGCACAGAGGTCGTCCTCGATGGGTTCGCGCCGAACCGCTACCTGCCTCGCGTGCAGTCCAAGTCCATCATGGAAGACGAGGAATTTGATGCCGTCCTGGCATCGCACGACCTCGATGTCGCTAACCTGAGGGAGTCAAAAATTCAGGAATTCTTGGCTGATCGTCGCCATCGCTTCGTGGATCTAGTGGAAGAAACCTTAGGCATTCCCGTCATTCGAGATGTCGATGAAGCAAACCTGGCCGGCGGTGAAGAGGGGCCACATGCGTTTGGCCGCTAAGAGGTATCGGGCGGCTGCAGTGGTTATCGCAGCCTCCCTCGTACTTGTTGGCTGCGGTGATGCCTTGCAGGAGCCCAAGCTTGTTAAGCGTGGGCTTTCGGATCTCTCCGAGTCCGATGTTGAGCTTGAGCGCGCCAAGTCAGAGAATCAAAACCGCCTTATCGATCCCAAATTCGCCGGCAAGCTGGACATCATCGACGATCCGAGTGGCATCGACGCCGCGCGGGCCTTCTTCGATGATTCAGATTCCATGGTGCTCTTTGCGCCCGATGATAAATCCGTGTTGCGCGCGGCAACGTTGGCGATTAACCAGCACTTGCCAGCCGTGGAATACGATCCTTCGCGCCGCGGTGACATCCTCAACTTGGTCGGAGACTTGGAGGTAAAACGACTCGTCATCGTGGGCGATATCCCGTGGACGCAATCCAGCGGTGATTTCACTGTCATCAAGGATCCGGGAACGCATGAAGCGCTGGGGGATTTTACGGCCTTCCAGTACGAGTCCAAGGTGGTTGCCTCGCCGAACCAGGTGGTCAAGGACATCGCGCGGCTGGATAAAACACCCTACGTTGAGTTGCGTCCTGCCTGGATTCCTTATGAGGGCGAACCTGACGATGATGGCAAAAAGCTGCCGGCCGTCCCGGCACAGTCGCGGCGCGATGGCCAGATGGCGCCCAATATCGTGGCCACGGCGGATAGTCCGGTAGCCAATGTCATTACTGCCGCGGCCTATGGTGGCTCGGTATTGGTGATGCCGACGGCGGATCCGCTGGAAGATAAGCGGAGTATGGCCATGGTGGCAGGGCTCGATGAGGGCTCGCTTATCGCTTTGGGCCCGGAATTCGGTCACGTGAAAGAATTTAAGGAAAAAATACGGCAGGGCACCCCAAACTGAACTACACTTCCTTCACACGCGGTTATTGTCGCGTAATGCACAACGAAGTGAAACGAAGGATGATATGTCGAAGCCGGTAGTTCTTATCGCCGATAAATTGGCCCAATCCACTGTGACGGCTTTGGGGGATTCCGTCGAGGTGCGCTGGGTAGATGGCCCGAACCGCGAGGAATTGCTTGCCGCGGTACCAGAGGCGGATGCGCTGCTCGTGCGCTCGGCCACCACGGTCGACGCTGAAGTTTTAGAAGCAGCGCCCAAACTGAAGATTGTGGGCCGCGCAGGCGTGGGACTGGATAACGTGGATATTGACACTGCCACCAATAAGGGCGTCATGGTGGTCAACGCTCCCACCTCCAATATCCACTCTGCGTGCGAGCAGGCGATTGCCCTGCTCTTGGCCACTGCCCGCCAGATTCCTGCGGCGGATCAGTCCCTGCGCGAGGGCGAGTGGAAGCGCTCTTCCTTCAAGGGCGTCGAGGTTTACGGTAAGACTATTGGCATCGTCGGCTTCGGCCACATCGGTCAGCTTTTTGCCCAGCGGTTAAGCGCCTTTGAAACGAAGATTATTGCCCACGATCCTTATGCCAATCCGGCGCGTGCGGCAGCGCTTGGCGTGGAATTGGTTGAGCTGGAAGAGTTGATGGCGCAGGCAGATTTTGTCACCATTCACCTGCCAAAGACGCCCGAGACCGCCGGAATGTTCAACGCGGAGCTTCTGGCCAAGGCAAAGGAAGGCCAGATTCTTATCAACGCCGCCCGCGGCGGCCTCGTAGACGAGCAGGCCTTGGCGGATTCCATTACCTCCGGACACCACCGCGGTGCGGGCTTTGACGTCTACTCCACGGAGCCGTGCACGGATTCCCCGTTGTTTAAGCTGCCGCAGGTCACGGTCTCGCCGCACTTGGGCGCGTCCACCGTGGAGGCACAGGACCGCGCGGGTACCGATGTCGCCGCATCTGTGCTCAAGGCTCTGGCAGGCGAGTTCGTTCCCGATGCGGTCAACGTCTCCGGCGGCACGGTGGGAGAAGAGGTTGCCGGCTGGCTCGACCTCGCCCGCAAGCTGGGCCTTACGGCCGGACGCCTGTTGGACCAGGCTCCCGTCGCCGTGGAGATCGAGGCTTGCGGCGAGCTGTCCACTGAGGACGTGGACGTACTGGGCCTTTCCGTCGTACGCGGCCTGTTTAGCGGCGTGACCTCAGAGCCGGTTACCTTCGTCAACGCGATGAAGATTGCCGAAAGCCGCGGGGTCGAGGTTTCGGTATCCACCAACCCAGAATCCAAGGGCCACCGTTCTTCCTTGCAGGTCAAGGTCATTAGCGCAGAGGGCGTGACGTCTTCGCTTACCGGTGCTCTCATTGGCATCGACGGGACCGAAAAGTTTGTGCGCATCAATGGCCGCGGCGTGGATATGCGGGCTGAGGGCCGCAACCTCTTCTTCCGCTATGCCGATGCCCCAGGCGCGCTGGGTACCGTGGGTACCAAGCTGGGTGCAGCAGGTATCAACATCATCGCCGCGGCCTTGACGCAGGGCAAGCAGGAATCCGATGCCGTGCTCATCTTGCGCGTGGAGTCCGAGGTGCCAGATTCTCTCATCGAGGAGATCAACTCGGCCCTTGGCGCTACGTGCCAGCAATTCGATATGGATGAATAACCTCAGCGCAGGTTAGGAGAGTGGCCTAACCGCGTACTCGTGCCCGCCCATCGCGCAGATTTATGCTGCGATGGGCGGGTTTTCTTTGGTAGGCTAATTCTTAATCCACTATGTGAGAAAGGAATCCTATCCAATGAAATTAGCGGTTATTGGCGGCGACGGCATTGGGCCGGAAGTAACGACGGAAGCCCTGAAGGTGCTCCGGGCGGTGCGCAGCGATATTCAAACCACCGATTATGACCTGGGTGCGCGGCGCTACCTGCGCAATGGTGAGCTTTTAACGGACGCGGACCTGGCCAGCCTGCGCGAGCACGATGCCATTTTGCTGGGCGCCATTGGTGCACCCGGCGAGGTCCCCCCAGGTGTTCTGGAGCGCGGCCTGTTATTGAAGATGCGCTTTGCACTCGATCACCACGTGAACCTGCGCCCCTCCATCTTGTATCCCACGGCCCACTCGCCGCTGGCTAACCCGGGCGAGATTGATTTCGTCGTGGTGCGAGAAGGCACCGAGGGCCTGTACTGCGGCAATGGCGGCACGCTGCGGGAAGGTACGCCGCACGAGGTAGCCAGCGAGGTTTCGCAAAATACCCGCTTTGGGGTAGAGCGCGTGGTGCGGGAGGCTTTTGAGCGGGCATCGCAGCGCCGCAATCACCTGACCCTGGTGCACAAGACGAATGTCCTCGTCAATGCCGGCGATCTGTGGCACCGCACGGTAGAAGAAGTCTCGGCAGAATATCCGCAGGTGGAAGTGGACTACAACCACATCGATGCCGCGACCATCTACATGGTGACGGATCCGGCCCGCTACGATGTCATCGTTACCGATAACCTCTTCGGCGATATCTTAACGGACTTAGCAGGCGCTATTACCGGCGGAATTGGATTGGCTGCATCGGGCAATATCGATGCCTCGGGTAAGAACCCCTCCATGTTTGAGCCGGTGCACGGTTCGGCGCCCGATATTGCTGGACAAGGCATCGCGGATCCAACCGCGGCCATCTTGTCGGCGGCGATGCTCTTGCGGCAGCTGGGTGATGAAGACAATGCGCAGAAGATTGAAAAGGCGGTGGCGGAGGACATCGCCAAGCGTGGCGATGCCCCAATCAAGACCGTCGAGGTGGGAGACCGCATCGCGGGGAGCCTGAAGGCTTAAGCGTAAGGAATCCTGAGTGCGAATCCGGTTCCGGCGGGGACCTAAAGGATCTTCGCAAATTAACACCGCAAACTTTGCACACATGTAAAGGCTACCGTTTAGTAGGATGGCCGTTATGCGTTTAGGACGAATTGCACACCCAGAAGGAATTTGCTTTGCCATCATTGACGGGCCGAAAGATGCCCCGATGGAGGAGCTTGTAGCTAAAGAAATCTCCGGCACGCCATTTACCCCACCGGAGCCCACCGGCCGTGAATGGAAGCTGGGCGAGGTGCGGCTCTTGGCGCCGACCCTGCCTACCAAGGTCGTAGCGCTCGGCCGGAACTATGCCGACCACGTCGCGGAGGTCTTTAAGAAGTCCTCGGATTCGCTGCCGCCAACCATCTTCTTGAAGCCATCGACCGCGGTCATCGGCCCGAATGAGGCCATCAAGATTCCCGATTACGCCACCAACGTGGAGTTTGAGGGCGAGCTGGCCGTGGTTATTTCCAAGCCATCGAAGAATATCAAGGCTGAAAACTGGAAAGACCACGTTTTGGGCTACACCATTTGCAACGATGTTTCCTCGCGTGACCTGCAATTTAAGGATGGCCAGTGGGCGCGCGCCAAGGGTATTGATACCTTCTGCCCGCTGGGCCCGTGGATTGAAACGGACCTAGAGAGCTTGGATCTTGATGATCAGAAGATCAATGCGTACCTGACCCACGATGGTTCTCGGGAGCAGAAGCAGGATTCCAATACGGATCAGATGATCGTCAAGATGGGCGGCATCTTGGAAGAGATTTCTGCCGCCTATACCTTGCTGCCTGGCGATGTCATCACTACCGGCTCGCCTGCAGGAACCGCACCAATGGTGCCGGGCGATACCATTGAGGTTGAGATTCCAGGGGTTGGCACCCTGCGCAATACGATTGCCAGGGCGCAGTAGGTTCACTGCAATGCAGCTGCCGCTGGTGAGGTACTGGTAGAAGGAGAACGGCGTGCCGGAACATTCGCATCAAGGCCACCGCTGGTCCGCGCCGAGCGCGCAGGAGATGGAGGAGCGCTACCGCGCCACCGCACAGGTGTGGTCAGGGAGCCCGAATGCGACGCTGGTGGACCATGTCAGCGACCTTCCGGCCGGTACCGCCCTCGATATTGGCTGCGGGGAAGGCGCTGATGCCCAGTGGCTACACGAGAATGGCTGGCAGGTGCTCGGCATCGATTTTGCTCCCACGGCCGTAGCGCGGACTAGGGCGCGTGGAGTCCCCGCGGAGGTTGCCACCTTTGATGAATTTAGCCACGCCCCCTTTGATCTGGTTACAGTCCACTACGGCAGCGTCCGCGCCACCGCAGAGGAAGTAGCATTGCTAGAAAAACTCGTTGCCCCGGGTGGAACCTTGCTCTATGTTCACCACGACATGGAATCAGAAGAAATCGCCATGCCGGAATGGCTGGCAGAAAATCTTACCGAGCTGACGGTGCAGACCCTGCGGCGATCGCCGCGCCATGTTACTAGCGGCGCAGGCGCCCATCACACCAGTGATGTGATCCTGGTAGCGAAGAGGCGCTAAGCCGCACCGCGCTTTTAAAGGCTGAGCGCGCGAAGGATCGTCTGGAGCTTGGCGGTGGTTTCTTCCAGCTCGGCCTGGGCATTGGAGGCACCGACCACGCCGCCGCCGGCCCACGCGCGGGCGGAGAGGCCATCACCGGCAACTTCTGCGCAACGGATGGCTACCATGTATTCGCCATCGCCGGAGCTATCGCACCAGCCGACGGTGCCGGCATAGAAGCCGCGGTCGGTCTCGGCGGTCTCGATAAGCGCCTGCGCCGCTTCCGTCGGCGTGCCGCAGATTGCAGGGGTGGGGTGGACTACTTCTGCCAATTCCAGGGCGGTGAGCTCTTTATCCCGCAAGGTGCCGGTGACCGGCGTGCCCAAGTGCCACATCTCACTGGTGTGTATGAGCTGCGGGGTCTCGGGGATATCGAGGCTGCTGCACAGCGGCTCTAATATCCTGCGCAGGTGTTCTACCACGAAGGAATGCTCGAGCAGATCCTTGGCGGAGTGCAAGAGGTCTTGGCTGGCAATGTGGTCTGCCGCTTTATTGGCTCGGCGCGGCGTGGAGCCGGCGAGTGGGAATGCAGACACGGTCGAGCCTTGGCGCTTGATGAGTACCTCCGGCGAGGAACCAACCAGCATGGCCCCTGGGCGGCCTGCGGGGGAGAGATCCGCAATGAACCCGTCGCGGTTGACGGAGAGATCGATAAGGCGCGCGGCCACGAGCCGGGGGTCGATGGGGGCGGCAAATTCGATATCGACCGCGCGGGCGAGGACCACCTTCTCCAGTTTGGAGGTCTCGATGGTGCCGATTGCCGCCTCCACGCGGCGCAGGTGCTCCTCGGGCTCTGGGTCAAAGCCCACGACGCGGGAATTGAGCGATTGGTTGCGGTAAAACGCGTGGGGTTCTAGTGGCCCGTCTTCCCGGATGATTGACTCTGGAACGGTCAGGGCGGCGGGGGTATCGGAGTCGAAGGGGATGGCGCCAACTACCATCTCAGCACCGCCGCGGCGCAAGGCGTCAACCGCAGCCTCGGCACTGGTAAAGGTTGCCCGCGCACCTTGGGTACGGACAGACCCCGTTGCTCGGGAGAGCAAGAAATCGGGGGCGGTGCTTGGTCTGTCTTCGTGCATGAGGATCTAGCTTAGTGCCTTATTAAAAGTTGGTAGAAATTGCCCTCTGCCAAGCGTGTGGGCACCCGTTGGCGCGGCGGCTGTGGCTAGTGTTAACAATGTGGCTAATGTTACTAAATTTTCCCTACGGGCCGGCTATCTCCTTGCAGCGCTCCTGATTGCTAGCGGTGCGTTCTCTGCCCCGGCAGTGGCTTCTGCGCAAGAAACGTCAGCAGCTCCCGAGAAACCGGCCCCTCCCGCCCCTGCACCGGAACCGGCACCGGATGACTCCCACCTGCTGCCAGAAGGCGTTGAGGAATCCACGCCGAACCAGCCAGCACCTGCGCCGGCCCCAGCCCCAGACGTGGCGCCGGCGCGCCCAGCGCCTGATGCCAGCATCAACCCCCATCCGCCCATTGCTCCTGGGGACACGCGGTCGCTGGAGATGGAGCATGAAGGCAAAAAGCGTCGCTACCTCCTGCGCATCCCAGATAATTACTCGCCCGAGGCTCCTACACCGGTGCTCTTTGGATTTGGTGGGTGGGGAGATTCCCCGGAGGAGTTCTCTGGCTACGCGCGCATGGGAACGACTAAGGCCACCGATGATGCGATCATCGTCTATCCAGAAGGCTTCGAACGCGCCTGGGAGCCAGCGCCCTATGCAAAGACGCGCGACGGCGAGGATATCCACTTTATCAAGCGCATTTTAGATGCTGTGGATGCGGACTATCACGTGGACCGCAACCGCGTCTACGCCATGGGAATGTCCAATGGGGGCGGTTTTACCTCAGTATTGGGCTGCCACGCCCAAGATATGTTCGCGGCGGTAGCGATGGTCTCCGGGGCGTTTTATACCCCAGTGGAAACCAATTGCGTCGATGCGCCGATGCACACGCTCATCATGCACGGCACCAGGGATAAAATGCTCACCTATGAGGGTGGCACCCGCCATGAATCCGGCTACCTTCCCGTGCGCACCGTTTTGGGCGGCTATCTGCACCGCAACCACTGCGATATGACCTTTCAGGCCCGCCCCGCCGCCGGTGACTCCGAGCGGCTGAACTTCAATGGTTGCGCCAAGAACGTGGAACTGTACAAAGTACCCGGCGACCACACGTGGTTCTGGCAGCCGGATACCGCAAACATTGTGTGGGACTTTTTAGCCACTAAAACCCGCGTGTAGCGGCCCCGGCGCAACCCGGGGCAGCATTAGCGCACGCGCGGGATCTGCGTCGTGGCATCATCGGCCTGCGGTGGCACAGATTGTTCTGGCTGCTCGGGCTGTGCAGCCTGCGAGCCGGCGCCCTTCTTGCGGAAGAATTGGACATAGACCAAAAGGCCAATTCCTAGCACCAGCGCGAATGCGCCGAGCCCAGCCAAGATGCCTGCCCAGAAGCTGCTCTTGGTCAGCGAGGCGGTATAGGCGGCATCGGCAAGCGCCTCATTGTTCTGGCCCTTGCCGCCCGCGGACGCGTTGGGTGCAGGCGCCGTACTCCGGTTCTCGGACTTAGTGCCCTTGGATTTGCTGTCCTTAGACTTGCTGCTCTTGGACTGCGGGGTGGACTTGCCCGCGGATTTCTGGCCAGAACTTCCGCCGGACTTGGATTGCGAGGCCTTAGAACCGGAGCGAGAGCCGCTGCTTGACGATGATCCCTTCGATGAGCCCCCACCCGAATTGCGCGACGCAGCACCAGAGCCTGCCCCAGAACCGTGGGCCGATCCCTTGTTGGATCCGGAGTTTGACCCCGACTTAGAGCCTTGGGCGGATCCCTGCTTCGAACCAGATTTTTTCTCTGCGGCCTTTCCACCGGAGCCGCCGGATCCACCGGACTGGCCCTGCTTAGACGGCTTATCGCCAGATTTATCCTTGGAGTCTTTGTCCTTCTTTTTATCGCCCTCGAGGAATTTTTGGCCTTCCTTCAGAGTATTTTCCAGCTCCTTATCCAGGCCCGCGATGGCCTTATCTACTCCCTTAATGTCCTTGGCCAGCTGATCTGGGCGGGAAGTTCCGCCCGAAGGAACGCTCCCTTCGGCATCATCGGACTCGTCGTAGTCCACGCCGCACAGCTCTGCTGGATCCGCGTCATCGCCCACGAGGAATCCGGCGTGCAGGTGGTGGCGGGAGCCATCGGGAAGCTCAAAGGTAAAGCTCACGGCGTAGGTGCCTGGCTTGGTAAAAGCGAAGGCAGGGTGGGAGTGGGACCTGCCCGGATAATTCCAAGCGGTGCCGTCCTCGGTGTCCATACGGATCTTGAGATCGCCGATGCCCTCATTCTGGAAGGCCACGATGCGCCCATCCTCGGGACCAGACGCGATGGCCATGCTTAGGGTCGCGGTCTGCTTCGAGCCGAGGTATTCCTCCGAGAGTTCCTGGGTATTAAAACCCAACCACGGAACGTCTTTAATCTGGGTTTGCGGGAGCACCCATCCCTCGTCGGGCAGGGAAGGGATCTTGAGATCAGAAATACGCTGCTTGTTCTTCTCCGCTACCTCTACCGCGAATTCTTCGGACTGGTATTCCTTTTCTTTTTGGTCGTCTTTGACCACAAAGCTGATATCCCCGCCTTCATCCTTGAGCGCCATGTCTTGGTGGCCTTCGGTGATGCGGATAAAGTCCTCGGCGCTGCAGGTCTCTGCGGCATGCGCGGTGGCCATAACGGAAGAGGGTAGACCCACACCGGCGAGGGTTCCCACGCTGAGGAATCCGGCGGTGCCTAGAGCAAGAGCGGTACGGCACAAAGGTTTCATGATTCGATGGTTTCCTTTCGTGGGGTGTTCTCGGAAGCGTTAGCTGGCACGCGAGGAGAAGAGTGGCCCGGTTTGCGGCGAGAGCGCAGGAAGGGATGCAGGGCCCAGACAATGAGGAAGAGGACCGTGAGCGTTAACACGATGGTCGCGCCCGCGGGAAGATCGATGGCCCACGCCAAATAGATGCCGAAGAAGCTGCACACTGCGCCGATGATGGCCGAGAGGAACATCATCGTGGTGAGGTTGGCCGTCAGCAGGCGCGCCGTGGCGGCCGGGGTAATCAGCAGGGCGAGGACCAAAATATTGCCAATGGTGCTTACGGAAATGACCACCGCGGCGGTCACGCACAGATAAAGAATGATATCCAGGGCAAAGACCGGCAGGCCCATGGCGCGGGCGGTCTCTCGGTCCAAACACGTGGCATTGAGTTGCGGGCCAAAGGCCACGACCACGGCTAGGACCACGAGGCAAACGCTCGCGGCGACGGTAATATCTGTGCGCGAAACGCCGGTGAGCGATCCGAAAAGGAAGCTGGTCAGCGAGGCGCTATAGCCATCCGTGCGCGAGATGATTACCATGCCCAAGGCAAAGGCGGCGGCGAAAAAGATGCCGATGATGGAATCGGCGCGCACGTGGTTGCGTTGCGAAAACGCGGCGATGAGTACCGCGACGACCGCGCCGGCAACCGCCCCGCCCAAGAGGACTGAGGTCTGCAGCGCAAAGGCGATGGCCAGGCCTGGGAACACGGCGTGCGAGACGGCATCGCCAATAAAGGCCATTCCGCGCAGCACCACATAGCAGCCGATGACCCCGCACACGATGGCGGCGATGAGCGAAATGCCCACCGCCCGGGCGAGGAAATCGAGGTGGGGATTGGTTAAATCCCGCAGGAAATCGATAAATGAGATATCAATCATGCAGCCACTCCAATCGCAGCGAGCAACGGGGACGAGGCACTGACGCCAAACGCGCGGGTCCACGGATCCTTGTCGGCCAAAAGCTCATCGGCGGGGCCATCTGCGATAACCGTGCGATTAAATAGCACCAGGCGCTTGCACGTGTGCGCCGCCTCAGACAGGTTATGGGTAGACATCACGATGGATTTTCCTTGCTCCGCAAGCTCGGCGAAAAGCTCCAAAAGCGCCTCGGTATTCGGGGCGTCGAGCCCGGTGAAAGGTTCATCGAGCAGCAAGACCTCTGGCTGGATGGCGAGGGCGCGGGCGATCAGTACGCGCTGGCGCTGGCCACCGGAAAGCTCCTCGATGGGACGGGAGGCAAATTCCTCCATATGCACCAAGCGCAGCGCTTCTGCAGCGGCGGCATGATCCTTTTTCCTCGGGCGCTTGAACCACCCGATGAGCCCGGTACGCCCGCTGAGCACGGTGCGGTACACGTTGATGGGAAAACCCCATTCCACCTCGTGGCGCTGGGGAACATAGCCCACAGAGCCGGTGACGGTGCACGTGCCAGAGGAGGGGATGAGGCCCAAAATAGAGCGCATCAGCGTGGTCTTACCAGCACCGTTGGGGCCTAGAAGCCCAATGAATTCACCGGTACCTACCTCGAGGTTGGCGTCCTCAATCACGGTGCGGCCAGATAGGGCTACCTGCAATCCGCGCACCTGAATGCACGGCTTAGACATGGCCATCGCCTCGCTTGCGGGATTTCGCGAACACGGCAACACCGGCGATTAGTACGATGATTCCGCCGCCGACCAAAACATAAACCCATACCGGCAGGGAAGAATCCTCGGTCGTGGCGTCTGCCGGGTTCCACTCCGCATCCTGGGCGGCCTGGATGTCTGCGCCATCGCCCACGGCGAAGGTCAGCACGCCGTCGGTACTAAACTCCTCGCCGTTTGTGGTCTCGCCCTTGATCCGGATGCCCACCTGGTGGGTGCCCGGCTCCGTAAAAGTCCAGTTGGCGTGGGTGTGCGTATTGAGGTCTACCCAGAACTCAGACTCGCCTTTTTCTGCCGTAGACCACAGTAGCTGGGGTGCCTCAAAGCCGCCGTTTTGCAAAAAGAGGGAAAAATCTCCTGGTCCGGAGTGGCCGAGGAATTCCATGGTGACGCCGCGATCGGCGTTATCGACAAGCGAAGGCGCCTGGGTATTCCAGCCCAACCACGGAACGCCGACCTGCTCAGTCTGCGGGACAACCCACACATCCTCGCCGGATTGGGCGCCGACGAAGCTGAAATCATCGGTATCCGGCAGCGTTTGCTGGGCCGCATCGCCCACCGAGAACACCAGGTCATCAAGGTGGCGCCAGACCGGGGAGTCACCCGCATCATCGCGGGCCAATAGCTCGGCATCGGAGCCGCTTAGCAGCGTGCCGATATCAACGTGGCCCGCATCGATGACCTTTTCTTCGCCCTCTGGCGCCACGGTTTCATCCGCGCCAACCACCTGCGCGAGGTCGCCGGCCCAAGCGGGCGTTGTGGATACGGCCAAGCCGGCGGTGACGATGCAGGCTGCCGTGCGAGTGGCCGCGCGGGTAACGGTTCGAGAGGCAAGGTTAAGCATGGTTATCTCCATTCGAAGGATGTAGGCAACGCTGCAGCGAGTCAGCATTGAATTTCATGAGATCGATATAAGTAGGCACGGCATCATCAAGCGTGTCGCCGTAAATGGGGCACAGCTCCACGTTTTGCTGCGTGGCGGCCTCTTTCAGCGTGCTGGCGCTGGCCTGTTCCACCGGCTCCACAAAGACGGCGGGAAGGTGCAGGTTCTCCAGCGTCCGGCGCAGGGCAATGACCTCCCGTGGCGAAGGCTCAATGGCGGGATTGGGGGTCACGAATCCTGCCACCGAAAGGCCGTAGCCTTGCTCTAAGTAGGCATAGCCGTGGTGGGTGGTGACCAAGTGCCGGTTGCTCTGCGGGATGGAAGAGATTGCGCGGTCCACATACTCGTCCAGCTCGCGCAGTTCCGCGATATAGGACTCAGCACGGGCGCGGTAATCGGCGCCATGGGACGGATCCGCATTCGCCATTTCTTCAGCGATGACATCGACATAAGCAATGGCATTGTCCACGTTGTGCCACAAATGCGGGTCCACTTCGCCGTGGATATGTTTGCCCAATACAGCCTGGGGGAGCAGGTACGTATCCGCACCGGGCGTGCCCAAGAAGCGATAGGCGGGGTCCGGCGGAATGGGCTGCAAAACCGAGGAGGGGACCGCTACCGCGGTAAGCGCGGGATCAAAATGCTGGTCTTGATCGCGTAGATCAATAGATCCCTTAGCCACATCAGCGGCAATATCCACGTGGCCGGAATCAATGACATCCATATCTGCCGGCGGGTTCACGCCCACCGCGACGGTGAGGTGCTCTACCTCTGTGCCATCTGCCTGAAAGCCCAGCTTATAGATGCCCGGCTCCGAAAAACCCCACGAGACGTGCGTGTGAGCATTGGCCGGGAGGGTGACCGCGTCATCGCCGGCGTCGATGCCATCGGCGCTATTAAATAGCACCTCCGGCGTGCCGAAGGTGGAGACCACGTAGGCTGCGACATCGCCTGGCCCTTCGGCAGAGACCATGCGGAAATCCACGCCGGAGTTGCGCTGTTCGGCACCGCTAATGCGCAGGCCCAACCAGATGGCATCCAGGGAGACATCTTCAACCAGCGGTACGAGGGTCGCACCGCGGGTGGAGGCGGAGTCAGCGACCTCTACCACGGGCGCATCCGTGGACTCGTGCAAGGTATCTATCAGGGGTTGCGGTTCCAAGAGGTATCCATTGCTCAAGGCAAGATCCGCATTGGCCACGTTGCGCACTGTGCGCAGCGTCGGCTCAAAGGTGTGCGGGTCCTTTCCGCTTGGGATAAGGCCGGTGACCGAAGCATCCTCGCCTGCGACGTGGCGTGCCATATCCGCCAAAATGGGCGTCGTGGCCACCACGCTGAAGCGATCCGAGGTATCCACCGCTGCCGAGGTCGTGCAGCCTGCCGCAAGGAGGGAGACGCTAAAGAGCGCCCCGACGGCCTGCAGCCCGCGCGGTACGAAACGGTAGTGGGGCACTGGCATTAATTCTTTGCCCTCGCGACAGCTAGGCGTGCAATACCCAGGCCAAGGAACAGCATGCCCAAGCCGAGCACGCCGATCCCGAGCGGCATGGTGGGGGTCCCAGTATTGGCAAGAGCCGCGTTGCCGCCCTTACCGGATGCGTTCGCACCGGAACCGGCTTCCTGGCCAGCGCCGGAGCCATTAGAGCCCGCGCCGGCTGCGGCGCCAACACCACAGTCACCGCCATCCGGGTTCACTTCCGCACCCAGGTCAAAGTGGCCATTATCGAAGGAGCCCTCTGGCCTGCCACCGCCGACGACAAAGTGCAGCGTTGCTTGGCCTGCCACCTGCTTGCCGGCGGAGGTTTGCGCCACCTGGCGAATGGTGACGTCGTAGGTGCCCTGCTTTTCGAAGACCCAGTTAGGGTGCACGTGGGTATTGGGCGCGATATTGTAGCTGCCTTCAACGGCGCCGTTGGCACCGCGGAACCATTCATCGCCGACGATCTTGCCCAGGCCACCCTGGCTGTAGACCATCATGGCACCAGGGCCTTTCATGTCTACGAGTTCCCAGGTAACGTCGCCCGGAATGTGCTCGCGCATGGAGGGGCTCTGGGTATTCGCACCAAGCCACGGCACGCCATCGACCTGCGTAGAACCGATCATCCACGCCTGGCCGGCCGAAACGGGTCCAACATCTTCTGGCAGCTCGACGCCGGAATTATCGGAGAGGTAGAAAGTCGCGCCATCGGCATCGCGCCACTGCGGTGGCGAGACCGTATCGTCTTTAATCTTCGGGATAATACCCGGACGGCACTCTGGGTCCGTGGACTGTCCGCCGCTTGCAGCTTTGCCGCCTTGGCCACCCTCGGAATTGCTGTGTCCAGCGTTATTGCCGGAGTTATCTGCATCGCCAGAACCGCCCGCAGAACGGTGACCGGAGACTGCCTCTCCGCCTTCGCCCACCTGCCAGGTATAGGTCACCGCGTTACTGGTTTGGCCATTGGAGGAGGCCTGAACGGTCATCTCATAGGTACCGGCCTCACTAAAGGCCCAGTTAACGTGGCGGTGTGCAGGACTCGGCTGGTTAATAACCTCGCCGCTGGTCAGCTCCATCGAACCAGAATTGGTCACGGCACCGACGTTGCCAAACCCAGTGGTTTCAAAGACATAGACCGAGCCCGGCCCGGAGATATTGGTGAACTCGAAGTCAATGTTGGTGAATCCGCCATCGCGTGCCGGCTGCGTATCCCAGCCTGGCCAGATGATATTCGGGTCCTGGGTCTGGGGCAGGAAGTAGGTTGACTGACCAATCTCGGGAACAGCCTCGGTGGCATCGGACCATGCCGATTCCACGACCTGGAGCAGCACGTCATCGCCGGGGCGCTGGACGTGCGAACCGGTGACGTCTTCCTGCATGGATAGGTGCAGCTGGCCATCCGGTGCGGTGACGTAGAACGCATCGATATGGCCGGAGTCAAAGACGTCCTCGAAGGCCAAGGCTGGCGTGGCCGGAACGAAAAACGCGATGAGGGCGGTAATCACCGCCGCGAAAATGCGGCTGCCAGGCCGGTGGGCTCTGGTGCGCGAAGTGGTGTTGGTATCCATGGTTGAAATTCCTTTAAAGCGCCTGGGGTGGGGTTCCCATTAGCTGCGGATTAGTTATTAGATGCGCCAGCCAAAGCGCTCACGAATGAGATCTTGGTTGTCGCGGAAGAAGTTGTAGAAGGCCTTGAAGGTGATGCCAAGGACCGCCGGCAAGACCAAGGCCCAAGGATTAAACGAGTTGCTTGCAGGAGCAGACGGCTTGGACGGCTCAGAAGGCTTCGATGGCTTGGAAGGTTTCGAGGGCTTGGATGGCTTTGCCGAGTCCGAAGGCTTGTCGGACGGCTTCTCGGAAGGCTTATCCGATGGGGCATCGGATGGCGCATGCGTAGAACAAGACTTCACCGCGTCATCACCAATGGCAAAGGTCAACGTCTGTGGCTCGGATGCAAGTTCTTTGCCATCGGTGGTAGTTGCCGTATAGGTTGCCTCGAACGTGTAGATTCCTGGCTTGGTAAAAGCCCAATGGGTATGCCTATGCGATGCGAAAGTGGTCTCGATCGTGTGGTCGTTTTCCGCAGAATTGGCAAGGATGTCATATCCGACACCCCTGGCCTTATCGATATATGCGCCCCATTCAGCGCCCTCTGGCGTGTGCTTGGGCTTGAGGTTCAAATTGACTTTGCCATCTTTCATCTTGGAGTAGTCCAATTTTTCGGTGTTATACCCCGGCCAGATGATGGCTTGGTTCTGCGTTTGTGGCAGGTGGTAGAAGCGGTCACCGATATTGCCAAGGAAGTCGAATTTCTTATCACCCAGCTGCTGGCCGCGAGGAGTAAGCGCGTTATTGTGCACGCCAAGCACTACGTCATCCAGCGAGCGGTCTACCGAGTTCTTATCAATTTGTCCTGTGTCATCACGAAGGACGGTGCGGAAGCCATCGTCAGTAGGAAGCGCCTTGATATCGACGTGCCCACGGTCAAGTACCTGCTTTTCGCTGCAGCGCTGAGCTTCCTCGTCCTGTGGCGGTTGAGATGGGGCGGGCGTATCGCCGGGCGCAGGCGTATCGCTGGGCGCGGGTGAATCGCCAGCCCCAGGCTTTTCGCCTGGGGTCGCGGAACTTTCATCTGCGCTGGTAGAAAGCTCGCCTGTCGCTTCGTAGTTTTCACCGAATTCGAAGGGCTCGGCTAGCACCGTACTGCCGTGGCCGACCTTGACGGTGGAGTGCGGGAAGACGTTTACTTTGGCAATCGTGTTCTCAAAGTATTTACTGTTGGTAATAGTAGCTTCTCCGTGCCCCTTGGTAATCGGAGCTTCCACCGGGCCATCGGGTTTTTCGAGGTCCTTGCGGTTGTAAAGGCCACCTGTCATTACGCCGCTGAAGTTTTTATCATCCATGTCGATGATAATTTTGGTTCCTTCTTCACCCTGTTTGCGCATCCGCACCGTATAGCCGGTTTCTTGCAGCGTTACCTCTTCGGTAGGAGCCAGCTGGCGCGGATTCTCGGTTTCTTCCCACTTCTCTTCGGTAGTGGAAGAATCAGTGTGGACGGGAGAGCCGGGGGTAAATTTCACCTGCTGCGAGATCCAGCGCGGGGCATCGCCTTCTGGGGTAAAGACGGCCTGGATATTAGAGGATTCTGGGCCCATGTACTCATCCCAGTCGGCGTGGCCGTCGGTGACGGGCAGATCGGTGAGGAAGTAGCCATCGATAAGCAGTGTAAGCGTGCCGGATGCCTTGTTTTTTGCATCGAAGGAAATGGTGGTGAGCTTATCATCACCGTCGTTCTCCAAGTTCTGCTTCTTATCCATTTTCAGGCTGTAGCCAGCAGAGGCCGCATCACCGGAGGAGGAGTTCTCGAAACGTTCCTTGAGGCTGGGGGTCTTCTCGTCCTTTGGCTTTTGACCACCCACTTGGTAGCTGGTGGTCTGCGGCTCACTGGCCACGAGTTGCCCATCCGCCGTGCGCGCGGTGGTGCGAAAGGTCAAGCGATAACGGCCGGGCTTGGTAAAGAGCGTGGCGTTATGGGTATGGGTACCGGCGTTGAGATACGTAGAGTGCGGCGAGCCTTGGAAGGAGCCCAGCATGCGATGGAGCTCGGCGCCGTCCTTATCGTCCTTATTGGTAAAAAGCTCCACGTCACCTGGGCCATCCACGCTTAAAAGATCGAGAAAGGCGATGTTATCGCGGAAACCTTTCACAGGAAGCCCAGTGTCTGCACCGAAACCGATCCAGATGGGCTCTTGGTTGGCGGAGGCTTGGTACGGGGCAGTGTAGTACGTGGTGCCTGGGTCGCCGATGTAATCCTGCGTACCGTTTTGGGGCAGGGAATACATAAAGTTCTGGTGGCGCTTACCGTCTTCGTCTTCGCGGGAATAGCCTTTGCCTACCCAGGCAACGGTGTCATCGATAAGCGGGGTTTGACCGGAAAATTCGGATTTCAGCAGGAAGTTGTCGTTTTCCCAAAAGCTCTTGGGGGAGTCGACGTGGGTTTGGGTCGCGATGTTTTTGCCATCGTCTGGACCGGCGTAGGCGGTAGCCGGGGTAATCAGCGCGATTGTGCTGAGCGCGGCCATGAAGCGGATACGAGGAGAAGCCACCAGCGCGTTACCTTTCTGCAGTTGTCAGTAGTTCACTCCGAAACTATAGAAAATGATTCCTATTACTAGATAATCAACTGAAACCGGTTCCCGTTTACCTGTGGGTTTATAATGAATACCGTTATCGTCTACCCCCTTTTGTGTGTGTCCATATAGATGGGTGCACACTTTTAGGTATGTGAGTGAGGTGCTGGTTTGGGCTGGTGCGGACTGTGTCCCGCGGCTCCACTACGATGGTGGCCATGACTGAAGTTCGCGTTAGATTTTGCCCTTCTCCCACTGGTACCCCGCACGTTGGCATGGTGCGTACGGCCCTGTTCAACTGGGCCTATGCCCGCCACACCGGCGGAAAGTTGGTTTTCCGCATCGAAGATACCGATGCTGCCCGCGACTCGGAAGAGTCCTATCAGGCCATCATTGATTCCTTGACCTGGCTCGGATTGGGCTGGGACGAGGGCGTTAATGTAGGCGGCCCGCATGAACCGTACCGGCAGTCCCAGCGCATGGACATTTATAAAGATGTGCTCAAAAAGCTTATCGATGCCGGACATGTCTATCCCGCTTATTCCACCGCGGAAGAGGTAGAAGAGCGCCACCGGGCTGCAGGCCGTGACCCGAAGCTGGGGTACGACAACTACGACCGTGACCTTACTCGGGAACAGATTGACGCCTTTGAGGCGGAAGGCCGCAAGCCCGTCTGGCGCCTGCGCATGCCGGACAAGGATTGGTCCTGGACCGACCTTGTACGCGGTGAGATGTCCTTCAAGTCCGAAACGCAGCCTGACTATGTGGTGGCGCGCTCCAACGGCGCCCCGCTCTACACCCTGGTCAACCCAGTGGATGACGCGCTGATGCGGATTACCCACGTGCTACGCGGTGAGGACCTGCTCTCGTCCACCCCGCGCCAGCTGGCCATGTATGAGGTGCTGAAGGAAATTGGCATCGCGGAATTTACCCCAGAGTTTGGACACCTTCCCTTCGTGATGGGCGAGGGGAAGAAAAAGCTGTCCAAGCGCGACCCACAGTCCAACCTCTTCAACCACCGCGATAACGGCATCATCCCAGAGGGCATGCTCAACTACCTGTCGCTGTTGGGCTGGTCTTTGTCTGCGGATCAGGACATCTTCAGCATGGACGAGCTAATTGAGAACTTCGATGTCAATGATGTTCTGGGCAACCCTGCGCGCTTTGATCAGAAGAAGCTCGAGGCGATCAACGCCGATCACATTCGCCTGCTCGAACCCGAGGAATTTGCCTTCCGTCTGCGCAACTACCTAACGGAATACACCGACTTCCCGGCCGATTATGACGGCGAGAAATTCGCCTTCGCCGCGGACCTGGTGCAAACGCGCATTAAGACACTTGCCGATGCCTACGGGTTACTCAGCTTCCTTATCACCCCCGATGCTGAGCTCACCCTGGATGAAAAGGCGGCCAAGAAGAACCTGAAGGAGGACGCCGTCCAGCCGCTTGAGGTGGGCATTGACACCCTTGAAGCGGTAGAGGAGTGGAAGACCGACGCTATCGAGGCAGCGCTGTCCAAGGCGCTCATCGAGGATCTAGAGCTTAAGCCGCGCAAGGCCTACGGCGCGCTGCGTGTAGCCATCTCCGGCGCTCAGGTGTCGCCGCCGCTCTTTGAGTCCATGGAGCTTCTGGGTAAGGAGTCCACCTTGGCGCGCCTGCGCGCTGCCCGCGAGGCAACTCCGTACGTTCCGGCCGCCGAGTAATACCGGAACCGTCCGAAGCCTGACGGAGAAAGCCCACTAAAGCGGCGGATGAACATCGAACTTACACAGATGTCATCCGCCGCTTTATTTTATCTCTAAGAAAACGCCTAAAAATGCCGGTTGTGCTGGCGATTTGGCGCATTGGGCAACGATCATTATAGTTATAACACGTTGCAGCGAGCAAGGGGGCGCAGCCGGTAACGGTGCGGTTCCAAGCGAGTGAGCAAATGGCCTATGGTGTAATTGGCAACACAGCGGTTTCTGGTACCGCCATTCTAGGTTCGAGTCCTGGTAGGCCAGCAGTGAAAATGCTTTTAAAGCAGGCTCACTAGTTCTATGCCCCGTTCGTCTAGAGGCCTAGGACGCCGGCCTCTCACGCCGGTAACACGGGTTCGAATCCCGTACGGGGTACAAATAAAATGATTCCTCCAACCATTGTGGCTGGAGGAATTTTTCGTATGTGCGCTTGCGGCTTAATCGGGACCAAAGTGGGTCTTAACTGGGGGATTTACTGGTGCGAATTTCCTTACTATCTGCTGATTTGTATTGTGTTTACCCATCGTTTACTGTTTAACGAGTCCGCAGCAAGCAAGCTTTAAGCAATACAGCTTTTGATTTGCCTGCTACGCGCGAACGAGCCCCGTTCGTCTAGCGGCCTAGGACGCCGGCCTCTCACGCCGGTAACACGGGTTCAAATCCCGTACGGGGTACATATTAATGGCTGCGAGCTTCACCGCCCGCAGCCTTTTCTTTTGCCATTTGCTGCCTAAATGGTCTAAACGACAAAGTGCGTTGTTTGTGGCGTGTCGGGATAGACTACTTTTTGTGGTGGGATCTGACCCTGTTTGGTGGACACCTGATATCCGGCCCAGTCGGGCTGGAAAGAAAGGTAATCTACCACCATGTCCAGGTACTGAGAACAGTTCAAACGCGATGCCGTGGCCCTCTACGAAAACAATGAGGACCTCTCACTGAACTCAGCATCAGCCGAGCTCGGTATCAACCGTGCCTCGCTGCATTCTTGGATCACCAAGTACGGCACCGGCAAACGTGCCCGCATAAAAGCCCCTGCAGGATAAAGCCCAAGCAGCGAATGATTCGTGAGACGGATCCGCCAGTTAGAAAAAGAAAACGCAAAACTGCGCGAAGAACGTGACATCCTGCGCAAGGCCGCTAAATATTTTGCTTAAAGCAACTCACTGGAGTTCTGCTTCCAGTTTGTCTATGACCACCGAACCGAATACTCGGCTCACACGGATGTGCCATGTGTTAAAGCTGAATCGTTCCTCATTTTACAAATGGGCCCAAACTCGTAAAAAGCGCAGGATAAGAGATGTATTCTGATGCCGTTATTGGTGCGAGGATCGCAACCATCTTTGATGATGAGCTTGGTCTTTATGGTGCTAAACGCATCGCTGCAAGCCTGAACGAGGACACGGCGTATACCCCGGTCAATCACAAGAAGGTCGCACGAATTATGAAAGCCATGGGGCTTAAAGGCTTTACAAAACGGCGTCGATGCATCACTACCAGGCGTAAGCCTGGCCACCGCGTCATGCCAGATTTACTAGGCCCGCTTATTCACAGCCAACGAGCCGAACCGCGTCTATGTCGGCGATATTACCTACCTGCCCTGTAAGGGTGGCAAGAACATGTATTTGGCCACAGTCATTGACACTTCATTCACGCAAACTTGCAGGGTATGCACTCGCAGACCACATGCGGGGCTCACTGGTCATCGATGCCCTAGCCCACGCACATGGTGTGCGTGGCAGTCTTGACGGGGCTGTATTCCATTCCGATCACGGCAGTGTGTACACCTCACAAGCCTTTAGGAACTATTGCTCGTCGTTGGGTGTGCGCCAATCCATGGGCGCGGTAGGAACGAGTGCTGATAGAAGCCCTAGCAGAATCGTTTAACGCCACGTTAAAGCGGGAAGTCTTGCGTGATAGGAAAGTTTTTGACAGTCCGATCTCCTGCCGCCGGGAAGTCTTCTGGTGGTGCATGCGCTATAACACGCGCCGGCGGTACTCCTGGTGCAATCTTGTAGCGCCGGATGTCTTTGAAGACGAGACTTCAGCTACACTGACTAAAGCAGCATAGCTAACCCCCGACGCGTCGACTTTCCGGAGGCAGGTCCCAGCCTAGGGGCACTTGAAAGTTAACGGCTTTAATTACATTAATCGTCACCGGAAAAGCCGAAAATATGAAGACGATTTAGACCGTCTAGATTACTGAACCCTCCGAAGTTTGGAATACATAATGGGCCACGAACTGCCACATCTGATTGCTAGAAATCACGGCTATAGGATTAAAAGGGTGACCGATCGACATCTGGCGGATTGGGCTGTTAGAGATGGTGAGTTAAACGGAGCCTTTGAAGCGGCGAAAGATTGGAGTGAAAACAATGTTGACTGATGCCGATGCTGCTAAGGGTATGTGGTTGGAGAGTGCTCGGATTAAGGGGTTTAGGTCTTGCGAGAAAACGGAGGTGGAATTTTGTCCCGATCTTACCCTTTTGGTCGGTGAAAACAACGCGGGTAAATCTAACATCATCGATGCGCTTCGCCTAGCAACGGCTCCACTGAGTGGAAGACGAACGAGGTTCTTCGAGATTGATGACCCTTCATTCGGAGCTGGGGTCAACCCAGACATCGAGCTTGTTTATACAGAAGGGGACGAATTCCAGCAGGCATTATTCATCGGAGCTTTGGACCTACAAAGCAAGAAGATTCACCATCATGTTCGCTATTTTTCACCGACAGATCGGTACCCGCGGGGTCGGACAGAACGCTTGGCAGGACTCGTTGCGTCACCCGATCCTGAATCGGAGGTGCGCTCGAAGATCAACCATGTGTACCTCGAGCCACTGCGTGATGCGAAGCGTGAGTTGGATTCTGCCAACGGGCGGCGCTTGGGGTCTGTCTTACGCTACTTGCTTGATGAGAAGGAGCGTGAGGAATTCCTGCAAAGTGCCCATACTGCCACCGAGCAGCTTTCCGGAAGTGGTGCAATCCAAGGGGTAAGTAAGAAGATTCAGGAACACCTTTCTTCTCTTACCGATGCTGTCCGAGGGCAACAGGTAGCGCTTGGCTTTGAGAAGCCTTCGCTCGATCATCTTGCACGAGGTTTGCGCCTCAAGATGGCGGAGAAAGGGATAGATGTAACTAATCTCGCATCGTCCGGATTGGGCTATGCCAACCTATTATTCATGTCGACAATTTTGCTTGAGCTGCAAGAGGCAAACCAATCAGAGCTCACCCTTCTCTTAGTGGAGGAGCCGGAAGCGCATTTACATCCGCAGCTCCAAGGTGTTCTGCTTGATTTCCTCCTCGAGCAAGCCGAAGAGTCCGTAAAATCGGCGAAAGAGGGACGTCCCGCAGGTCGAATTCAGGTTATCACGACGACTCATTCTCCCAACTTGGCCAGCTCGGTTGGTATCGAAAGGACTGTCGTTATTCGGTCAGCTAAACGCGATAATCGAAGGAGCTCAGTCGCGCTTGCGCTGAAGCAGATAGAATTCGCAAACGACAACGATCGTCGGAAAATCGATCAATACTTGGACGTGACTCGGTCTGATCTCCTGTTTACTCAGAGGGTTATCCTAGTCGAGGGAATTTCTGAGGCAGTGTTGCTCCCCGCGCTTGCTAGGCACTGCGTGTTCGATAGAAGCGACCCTGAACAGTTAAAACGGCTTCGCCGCTTCAACGCCACGCCGATCGTTAATCTTGGATCGGTTGACTTTCGCCCGTATCTGACACTGCTCTTGTATGACTTCGGCGAAGGGATGCATATCGCAGACAAGGTGGTTGTACTTACAGATGAAGACCCAACTCTTGAAGGTTCAGAGGCTAAGAGTTTTAACAGAGCCGAGGAACTCGAGAGCATTGCTACGAAGTTGAAGGCCGAAGACATCCTAACGGTGAAGACAACAGAATATACCTTGGAAGCCACCCTTTTAACCGGTGCGAGTGAGAACGCCCAACTCCTCAGGAAAGCATTCTTACAACAGCACCCGAAGTCACATTGCAAGTGGGATGCAATCCAAGATGCGCAAGAACCAGGCAGGGAGATGTACCGCAGACTTCAATCCAAGAAGGGCGCCGATGGCTTGGATATAAGTAAGGGGCAGTTTGCTCATGACATCGCTCTCGCTATCGCTGAGCCTGGAGTGGTTTTCAAATGTCCAACTCAGCTCAAAGAAACGATCGAGGCAGCAGCTGAAGACTGAGGATGAAGTATGAGTCTCGAGTTCACATCGTCGCAAAAGTCGTTAATCGAGTCGGAGTCTGGCGGCTTCTTTGAGGCATGTCCGGGTGCAGGTAAGACGCAAACCATCGTTGAACGGTTTGCAAGGCGTGCTGACTCGGAAGACTCGCGGTGCGGTACCGCCTTGGTTACCTTTACTAACGCCGCTGCCGAGGAAGTACAGAGGAGATGCGCCCACAAACCCAAACTACTTCAAGCACCGAACTTCGTTGGTACTATCGATAGTTTTATCAATAGGTTTTTTGTTACGCCATTCTACAAAGCGGAATACGGCAAAGCTCCTAAGTTTTGGGATTCTTGGAGCAGTTTTGACTCGGCTGATGTGGTGATAAAAGGCCGGTGTCCAGTGCCTTTAGATCACTTTCAATTCGACAATGATCGGGCAAAGCTGCGGAAAAGACACATTCAAGGCTATTCACAGTCTCAAATTTGCGAGTTGGAGTCGCAGGCGTATACCAAATGGACGCAATTTGTTAGGTCAGGGCACCTCGATGCGGACACAGCGAGACTCTTGGCGAGAACAGAGATTGAAGAAAACAAGTACGGAATAGTAGAGCTACTAGCTAAACGATTTGAGGAGGTTATTGTCGACGAAGTTCAAGACTGCAACTCCGTCGATCTTCTGGTACTAAAGTCTCTGAGAGATGCGGGAATTCGTCTTATTTCTGTCGGAGACCTAGACCAGTCCATCTACGAGTTTAGAGGTACCTCGGCGCCAGAAGTTAGCAATTTCTTGCAGTCGACGGATCCTCAGCCCCGTATCGATACAAATTTTCGTAGCTCCCCGGCTATTTGCAAAGTCGTGAATAGTTTACGTGCGGGGTCGACCCGCGACACTTCAGGGGGAGAGGTCTCGACCTACGATGCTCCCGTTCATCTCATCGGTTACCAACATCTCTCGGAGATCGGACCATTGGTCGAGCGAGTGATTGATCAATACCCGGAATTGGAGAAACCGGTATTTCTGGCGCACAGCACAAATAATGCAGCCCTCGCTGCTGGTGGTCGTAGCAAAGGTAAGTCGTCAAAAAATAAAATTGTAGCGCTAGCGAAGGCATCCAGTCTGCTCTTGGACTCTTCTTCGACTTCGGCGAAAAGGACTAAAGCGCTCCGAGAAACCGGAATTTTGCTGCAGCGGCTGAATCCCGACAAGCAGCTGTCTACAGCTGAGGAAGAGGATTATCTTGAGAATCTCAGGCTGAGCAAGAGTTCGTACCATGAACTGTGTTTGAGGCTCGTTGTGACAGTAGGAAATCCTTCAGAGCAGTCCAGCAGCACGTACAGAAAGAAACTTATCCAGGCTGCAGAAGGAGTCGGGATTTCGCTCGATCGTGGCCGTATGAAGACACCAAAGGCCGATGTCTGGCCCTGGGTTGGTACACCGGCAGCCAAGCATCAATATGAGCATTCAACAGTTCACGGTTTCAAAGGGTTGGAGGCAAACTCAGTCGTCCTAGTCATTCCACACGACAGCCGGACGAGAGACACCATTCGTGACTGGAAAGAAGGAAAAGGCTCTGAAGCGAGAAGAGTCCTTTATGTAGGCGCATCGAGGGCTAAACGATTACTCATTCTTGCCGTGCACAAGAAACACAGAGAAGACGTGAAGCAAATCCTAGAGAGAGATGACGTTCCTCTTGCGGTGTCTGGGTAGTTTGCCGCCCATTTGCGTGAAGTGCCCCTAGTTTTGTTCCTAGGCATTTGCCTTGATTTCTATTATTACTTGCGGCGGGTTCTGCTTCCAAAAATCGGTCTCCACTTCGACCGGGGTGGTTGCGTCCACTGGTGTGGTGTATCTGTAACCCGTGGTAAGCCTCGTGCCGGCTCCGATGGTTGTAGATGACTCCCTTTGAACGGCCACGTTGCGGAAGCACGGTGGGCGAGGAAGGGGCATCGGAAAGCGTCTGCTTTAGCCGCAGCCCGCCCTTCGCGCTCACCGGCTCAGCGAGAACTGGAGCGGGGGTGCGCCACCGTGAGCGCAAAGGGAGGGGCATGGGCTCCACACCACTGCAAAAAGAACGCCCAGCGAGCCTCTCAGGCTGCACTGGGCGTTGTGTGTAGGTGTGTGGCTAGGCCATGACCTTCGTCTTCTTAATCGCCTTCTGGAGGCGCTTGTGATAGTTATCCATGGCGGGACGCAAGAACAGGCCGAGGATGAGCGCCGGGATGGCGAAGAGGAGGAGCATGCCGAGCTCGCGGAGGATATCGGCCTCATAAATGCCGGCGATGGCGCTGCGGAATGCGTCGATGCCGTAGGTGGCCGGCAGCCACGGGCTGACATTTTGGAACCACTCTGGAAGCAGCGGCAGGGGATAGGCGCCGCCGGAACCGGAGACTTGGATAACCAAGAGCAGCACCGCGAGGGCCTTGCCTGCGCTATCGAATGTGATAACCAGTGAATAGATTATCAACATAAACACCAGTGTGATTATCCACGAGGCAAAGAGCATCATGAATGGGTGCTCGGGCTCGATCTCCACGAAGAAAATAAGGCTGAGGACCACGAGGGTAGATTGGGCGATGCCGATGAGCCCGAAGGTGATGAAGCGGCCCAAGAAGACTTGGTTCCTGGTGAAGTGATCCTTCTTGTCGAGGTTTTCGTTCTTCTTCAAGTACTTGCGCTCGGCGTTGGTGTGTACCAGCACGCAGGCGAGCAGGGCGCCGACCCACAGCGAGAGCGTGAGGTAGAACGGCGTCATGCCAACACCGAAGGCGGCAACCTCGTAGATGGGCTGGCGGTCCACATTGACCGGTGAGGCGATGCGAGAGGCCAGTAGCTCGGGATCATCGCCGATGAGATCGGCGAGCTGGCTGAGATCGCCGCCGTCGCGGATCTCATCGATCTTTTGGCTGAGCTCACCAAAGCGGGCCGCCTGCTGCTGCAGGGTGCCGGATAGGCCGGCGGTCATATCGCGGGCGCGGACGAGGGCATCGTTGTCATTGGAGATGGTATTGCGGACGCCCGCGATATCGCGCTTGACCGCATCGATATCGTTGGCCACCGTGCCCACGCTATCTCCCAGGGCCGCTAGCTGCGGCTTGAGATTGGAGTTATAGGAGTTGCGGGCGTTTTCTACGGCCTGCTTGGCACTAGCGATCGCAGCTTGGGTTTGCTGCTTGGAGTCCTGGGACTTACCGCCATTTTCAATGTTATTGGCCGTTGAGGTCAAAGAATCGTGCAGCGCATTGCTTTGGGCGATGCTGGCATCGAGCTGCCCCATGACGGCCTTATATCCCGCCGCCACGGGGGCGGGAAGATTGACCTTATCGGCTTCTTTTTGGATGCTGTCCTTCACGCCTTGGAAAGCAGCGGTTTGCTGTCCCACGCGGTCCGCGGCAGTGCGGAAGGTCTGAGCGGTTTGCGCGGAGGTGGCGCTAGCGTTGTTGAGCAATTCCTCAATTTGCGCGGACAGTACCTCGTAGCTCTGCGTGGTCGCGGCAAGGGACGCATCCAAAGAGCCAGTGGACTCATCCAGCGTGGATTTGAGGATGTCGATGGGGGACTCGCCGTTGTCATTCGTGGTGCTGGAGGCCTGGTTTCCCGCCTCATTCAGGATGTTATTGGCAGCTCGGGTCAGTGGAATGGTGGAATCAACCAGATTACTTAGCGCCATGACCGTGCCTGAGGCCGCATCGAGGCGCGATTGCACCGTGTTGACGCGGTGGTGCACGTTATTGAGCGCAGCTTGGGTTTCACCCTCATCCAAGTACTGGTCCAATGAGGAAATGACACCAAGGCCCACATTGGACACGACGCGGGTGAAGGACTCGTCGATCTTTTCGATCACGCCGGTAGCGCTGCGCTGGGTAATCGTGGTCGACAGCGCATTCTTCTTCTCATTGGTATAGAGATTCAGCTTGCTCGGCTCAGTGCCTTCCACATAGAAGGTAAGAAGGTTGGCGCTGAAATCCTTGGGCAAGACGATGCCAGCGTAGTACTCACCGGACTTGGTACCTTCTACGGCATCCTCGCTATTGGTAAGCACCCAGTTAATCTCGTCGTTGCGGCTAAGTTGGGATAAAACCTCATCGCCCAAGTTGAGCTTGAGCGAAGCTAGATCGCTTTGGTGGCCCTCATCCTCACTGGCGACGGCGATTTTGAGCTGTTTGGTATTGGCAAACGGGTCCCAGCTGGCGAGCACGTTAAAGGTGGTAAAAAGCAGCGGGATAATGGCGAGGCCGAAAATGATGACGGCGGTCATTACGTTGCCACGGATGGCCTTGAGGTCATCGCGGAGAATGGTCAGGATGTTGTTCATGACTTATCTCCCTTTCCGGATTCTTCGCCGCCGTCGACGGGCTTATCTGTAGTATCGCCCTGCGATTGTGGGGTAGAAGATATTTCGGCGTGTTTATCCGATTGCACATCTTCTAGCCGATACTGATTGGGGTTTCGGCGTTGATGCTCAAGGTGCTGCTGGATTTCCTCATCGCTCAGATCCGCCAGGCGGTTGTCGTGCGCGATGCTTTGCTTCACGTATTCCAGCGAACAAATTGTCGCGACCGCAATGAGCGCCACGAGGCAGGCAATGCCGAAGATGACCGCCTTTTGATCCGGCATGAACCGGGAGCAAATAACGAGCACGGTAACCAAGGCCAAGCCAATGGCGATGGTCAGCTTCATCAACTGAGAATAATTCTTCCGCGCGGTCATCCACTTGGTATCCAAGCTCTTTTGATACCCCTCGCGGTCCGCGGAGGCATACAACAGATCGGTGAAGCGGTAGCGGCTGCCGATGAGGTGGACCTGCTCGTTGATGACGAGCCCGCCCTTGGCCAGCTCGTCATTGACCAGCATGGTGACGTTGGACAACCCGCGCCTTAAGAAGGTGCCCATGAGGTAGGCGATAGCCGCCATGCCGGTGAGCGCGGCGATATCGCGGATGTAATGGGTACCGTAGAACCCACCCACGGTCTCGCGCATGGCGTCGATGCCGTAGGTAAACGGCAAGAAGGGGTGAACGGCGCGGAAGAAGTCCGGCGTCATCTCGATGGGATACAGGCCCGATGCGCCGGGAATTTGGATGAAGGCGAGGACCACCGCGATACCGCGGCCCACGTGGCCAAATGTCGAGACCAAGCCATAGGTAATGCTGAGGTAGCACAGGCTGATGAATACGGAGGTAAGGACGTAAGCGGTGGCGCTGACATGCTCCACGCCAATGACCAAGTTACCGATGGACACGATTAGCGCCTGGGCAATGGCGAAAAAGCCGAGGAGCAAGAAGCGCGCGAAATAGGCCTTATTGATGGTCAGATCCCGGCGGCCCTGCGGGTCAACCTCGGCGCGGAAAATGATCAGGAGCATGAAGGCACCGATCCACAGCGTGAGGTTGATAAACAGCGAGGACATGCCGGAGCCGTAGTGGGTAACGGGGAAGACCGCGTGGCTTTCCATCTCTGCGGGCGAGGAGAGGAAGGAAGATACGTGGTCCGTATCAAGGCCATTGACGGACTTCAGCACGGTGTTATTAGTGGCCGTGTTGCTCAAGGCAATGACATCGGTCCGCGCGGAACGCAGGCCTTCCTCGACGCGATCCAGGTCGACCGAGAAGCGCTTTACCACTTCTTGGGCGTGGGTCAGCTGCTCGTCGACGCCCCCGAGAAGCCCGTCCGTTTGCCCAACCAGCGCCTTCTGGCTGTTAAGCGAGGCGGATAGGCGTCCGGCGGTAGCGGAGACATTAGAAAGCGCGGAATTGAGCTTAGGCAGGCCGTTGGCCACGTTATCGCGGAGTCCATGGGAATCATCGCGCGCTTGGGCGGCCATGGAATTGAGCAATTCTGAGGTCTTATTCAGCGAATCCAGGGTGGCATTGGTATCGCTATTGAGGGAATCAAGCTCACCTAGCACCGCGCGGTTTTGGTTATTGCGGTCGCGCAGCTCAGAGACCGACTGGTTGATCTGCTGGGATACCTCTGGGGGAAGGGCCGGCAGGGCAGCGACACCGGCCAATTGGTCGATGGCCTTATCGGCTTGACCGAGAATGCCCTGTGCGCCGTCGGTGGCGGCGTCGACGCGGTTAAGGGCGCCGTTTAACTTCCCTGTGACAGAACCGATATTGGCATTGGCGTTCGCGGTGCCATCGGCAAGCGCAGTCGTGCCTTGGATATAAGCGGCGGTGGCATCGTCAGCGAAGGAGGTTACTTCCTTTTGCACCTCGTCGGTCAAGGCGGTGACCTGGTTTAAGGCCTGCTGCGCGTCATCGATCGTGGTCTGCACGGAGCCCAGGGACTTGCGCGCCTGCGCGATGGTGGGGCGAGCATCGTCGATAGTGGCGGTGACATCTGTCAGGGAATTGCGGGAATTGGCCACGGTATCGGCGGTCTCTGAGAAGGAATTCGCGGTATTGCCCGCGGTGCTATTGATCTTATCGCTGAGATCGCCGCCGGAATTCCTCAACTCGGTGGCTACAGATTTCGCGACATTTTCATTAAACGTGGCGCTAATCGTGGTTTCGAGAGTAGAAGAACCGGAGTCAGTGACTTTGGGGGCAATGGCATTGATCTTCTCATTGACCTGATACTCCAAGGTGGGTTGAGAGTACGTGCCCTCGAAGAGGCTGACAAAGTCAGAAGAAAAATCCTCCGGGACGATGATGGAGGCAAAAACATCGCCGGATTTCACCGCGTGCTCGGCTTCGCCGCGGTCCATAAACTGCCAGCCGAGTTTGTCGTTGTTGTGCAGCTTTTCCATCATCTGCCCGCCGACGTCAATATCGCCGGTGAGATCTGACGAGGCA
Source organism: Corynebacterium sp. KPL1824 (assembly GCF_000478095.1). Lineage (NCBI taxonomy): Bacteria > Bacillati > Actinomycetota > Actinomycetes > Mycobacteriales > Corynebacteriaceae > Corynebacterium > Corynebacterium sp. KPL1824. The sequence goes on from NZ_KI515749.1 coordinate 1,269,569, forward strand.
CCCTTGTCCTCATTCACCACGGCTACCTTGAGGTGTTCGGTATTGCCATAGGGATCCCAAAAACCGGAGACGTTGACCCAAGAGTATAAGGCAGGGGTAATCATCAAACCGATGAGAATCACCCAGACTTGCGGCGTCCGCCACAGGCGGACGAAGTCTTGGAGAAAAAGCTTCCAACTAGTAATCACTCGAAAGACCGTAGCACCGAAACGGTGTTAACTAATAGTCAAGCAGGCAGATTCCGCGAAATTGATAGCTTGGTTACCTCTCAGTCACCGTGCTTTGCGCATCAATGCGGCTAGGGTTAATAAAAGGTTAATTCACGCTGGGCTAATGCGTAGAAAAGCACCGCGATAATCCATGCATCGAAGCGGTGGATTATCGCGGCGCTAGGGCACTGCGGGGCGCTTGGCGGCGAGGCTTAGTGCTCGTCGTAGTGATCGCCGTGAGCGGCGTGGCGGTGGCCGTCGTGGATGTAGTCAACGTGGTCACCGTGGGGGACGGCAACGTGGCCGCAGCCTTCGCCGTGGGTGTGCTCGCTGTGTGGCTCAGCCTCGACGTGCTCAGTGGTCTCGCACTCGTCCCAGTGGCCTTCGTGCTCGCGGTGGATGTGGCCATCGTGCACGAAGTCGGTGTGATCCTCGTGTGGGAAGGCAACGTGGCCGCAGCCTTCACCGTGGGTGTGCTCGTGTTCAGTGTGGGTAGCGTGAGTCATAGTCATGAATCCTTTCTTCGCTTTGTGGTTGGGGAGTGTCCTTCTCGTTTTCACTCTGTTTTCATTAAATCATTTTTTCAGTACGGTTTCAATAGCGCGCGGGAGATTTTCGATATTTTTTCATTAGACCGCGGAGGAGCGGGGTATGTGGAGGTAAAACATGACAAAACCCTGGGCCAGCGGGTGGCCCAGGGGTGGTGGTGAGGTGGTTGTAAAGCTAGAGCAGTTCCGAAAGCTCTCGGGCGGCGGAGGTAAGCAGGTGGGCGTACTTCTTGGCGGGTGAGGGGCGGAAGCGCTCGGCGGACCCGGAGATGGACAGTGCCGCGCGGAAAACGCCGGAAGAATCAAAGACGGGAGCGGAAATAGAAGCCAAGCCGGCCTCGCGCTCCTCGATGGATTCTGCATAGCCCTGGCGGCGGGCGGTTTCCACATCGGCAGCGCTGAATTGCGCGGCGTCTAGGGGAAAGTCCACATAGCCTGCGATAATGCGGGCTGCAGAGCCTGAGGTTAGCGGCAGCTGGCGGCCTACTGGGACCACGTTGTGTAGGCCGGACGTGGGTTCGCGGGTGGCAATGCAGGTGCGGGTGGTACCCGTGAACTCATAAAGCTGAATGGACTCGCCGGTGCGGTTGAGGAGTTGATCCATGATGGGGCCTGCAACTTCTAGGATGTGATCGCGGTTGCCGGGAAGTGCGGGGCCGGCCTTCCACTTTCCTTCAGGGGTGCGGACAAGGATGCGGTGTGCCTCCAGTGCGGTGGCTAGCCGGTGCGTCGTCGCCCGAGGTAGCCCCGTGGTTTCACACAATTCATTAAGGGTCGATGGATGGTTCGCGGCGGCCATCATGATGGCCATTGCACGATCTAGTACCTTAATGCCGGAAACTGCGCTATACTCTCCCATATAATGAAATCTACGTCCCAAATTATGAGATTTCAAGTGTGGAGTGATGTTTATGAACCAGAAGCTGACATTGGCTGAAAAAGTATGGCGCGACCACGTTATCCAAGAGGGCGACGTAGGTGCACCAGACCTTATCTATATTGACTTTCAACTTTTGCACGAAGTTACCAGCCCGCAAGCTTTTGATGGGCTGCGCCTGCAAGGTCGCACTATGCGGCACCCAGAATTGCACCTGGCCACCGAGGACCACAACGTGCCGACGCTGGGGATTAAATCCGGCAACCTTTTAGAGATTAAGGATGAGGTATCGCGGACCCAAGTTTCCACCTTGCGCAAGAACTGCGAAGAATTTGGCGTGCGGTTGCACGCGATGGGCGATGAGCAGCAAGGCATCGTGCACACCGTGGGCCCACAGCTGGGCATTACCCAGCCCGGCATGACGATTGTGTGCGGCGACTCGCATACCTCTACCCACGGTGCGTTCGGTTCCATCGCCATGGGCATTGGAACCTCAGAAGTAGAGCACGTCATGGCCACCCAGACGCTGTCCTTGAAGCCATTTAAGACGATGGCCATCGAAGTCACCGGGGAATTGCAGGAAGGCGTGTCCGCCAAGGACCTCATCCTTGCCATTATCGCCAAGATCGGCACCGGCGGCGGCCAAGGCTACATCATCGAATACCGCGGTGAAGCCATCCGGAAGATGTCCATGGAAGCCCGCATGACCATCTGCAATATGTCCATTGAAGCCGGCGCCCGTGCCGGTATGGTTGCGCCCGATGAGACGACGTTCGAGTACGTCAAGGGCCGCGAGTTCGCCCCTAAGGGAGCCGACTGGGATGCTGCGGTGGAGTACTGGAAGACGCTGCCTACTGACGATGGCGCCGAATTCGATCGCGTCGTAGAAATCGACGGCTCAGCACTGACACCGTTCGTGACCTGGGGAACGAACCCGGGCCAAGGCCTGCCGCTGGGCGAAACCGTACCGGATCCAGAAGACTTTGGCGATGACAATTCCAAGGCCACCGTGAAAAAGGCATTGGAGTACATGGACCTGCAACCAGGCACCCCACTGCGCGATATCAAGATCGACACCGTCTTCGTGGGATCGTGCACCAATGCGCGCATCGAGGACCTGCGCGCCGCCGCTGAGGTGGTCAAGGGCCGCACCATCGATTCCACTACGCGCATGATCGTGGTTCCTTCCTCCGCGGTGGTCAAGGCCGATGCGGAAAAGGAAGGCCTTGACCGGATTTTCCAAGACTTCGGCGCAGAGTGGCGCACGGCGGGATGCTCCATGTGTTTGGGCATGAACCCCGACCAACTGAAACCAGGTGAGCGCTCCGCATCCACGTCCAACCGCAACTTTGAAGGCCGGCAGGGCCCTGGCGGGCGAACCCACCTCGTTTCCCCACAGGTTGCTGCCGCTACCGCCGTCACCGGATACCTGTCCAGCCCGGCTGACCTGAAATAAGCACGCGAGAAAGGTTGAAACAATGGAGAAATTCATCACCCATACCGGCACCGGAGTCCCGCTGCGGGCGTCCAACGTGGATACGGATCAAATCATCCCCGCGCGCTACCTCAAATCGGTCAAGCGCACGGGCTTTGCGGAGGGGCTGTTTTCCAACTGGCGCGCCGATTCCACCTTCGTACTTAACCAGGAGCAGTTCAAGGACGGCTCCGTTCTCTTCGCCGGCCGCGACTTCGGCACCGGTTCCTCGCGCGAGCACGCAGTGTGGGCCTTGCGCGAATACGGTTTTAAGGCGGTCTTCTCTTCCCGTTTTGCGGATATCTTCCGCGGTAACTCGGGAAAGTCTGGTTTGCTTACCGGGTTGATGGAACAAGAAGACATCGAGCTTATTTGGAAGCAGCTGGAAGCGGGGGAAACCCAAGTCACGGTCGATCTGGAGGCGCGTACCGTTCAGGTTGGCGAAAACACCTACTCATTCGACATCGATGACTACACGCGCTGGCGCCTGATGGAAGGCCTTGATGACATCGGCATCACCCTGCGCGATGAAGAGGCGATCACGAGCTTCGAGAACTCCCGCGCCAGCTTTAAGCCCGCGGTTCACCCGGAATAGCGGCAGCACCGTAGCCGTGAAACGGGATTATCCACTATTGTCTGCGGTATGACTTCGCCTTATTCCGGTTCACGCGACCACGACGGATACAATCCCTATTCCCAGCAGCCCTATTCAAATGGGCAGCCGGGATATTCCGGCGAGCCGCCCGCCCCAGGCGGTATAGATACCGTCAGCATCATCGGCGATAGCTTCCGCTATTTCGGCCGCAATTGGGTGCCGTGGCTTTGTGCCCCGCTCGTGCAGATGGTCGTCCTTTTTGTCGCTTACGCCGTAATCGCCGTAGTCTTTGCCGCCGGTGGCGGATCTCTTTCCATCGAGGCGTCGACCGAGGGAGCCTTAGACGGTTCCCTTGGCGTACTGGGCGTGCTGTTACTTATTCTCGGGGTAATAGCCCTGTTAGTTATTTATCTGTGGGCAAACGCCATCTGGTACCAAGCCGCTACTAAGCAGGTCAACGGCCAGGACTTAACTTTCGGAGATTTCTTTACCTTTAAGGGCATGGGCGGCATCATGCTGGCATACCTCGTGACCAGCGTGGTCATCGGCATCGGCTTTGTCTTGCTCATAATCCCCGGACTTTTCGCCCTGTTCTTCTGGTGGTGGGTCCCAGCCGTCAAGGCAGCGCGCCCCGACTTATCCCTGGGATCCTGCTTCAAGCTTTCCGCGGATATCGCAAAGAGGAACATCGGCACCACCTTCCTGGTGGGCATCGTCCTCATCATCCTTTACATGGCGCTGGGCTCAACCGTGGTGGGCATCGTCGTGCTGCCAGGGCTCATGGCCTTGGCCCCCACCCTCTTCGTGCGCCGCAACCTCGGCATGCACGGCTAGGGAGGCGGGGGCTCGCTCGCCTCAAGCCAGCTAGCGCCAAGCCAGCTAGCGCACCGGCAGGGGGCTAGGAAGATAATCTGCCCCGGTTAATTCACCATTATTGAAGGACAAGACCCACACCGAGGCCTTTTTAAACTTCAATTCCTCCTGTGGCTTCTTGAGGAATTGCGGCGCCAAATCCTCGATGATGCCGGGGATGGTCTGTCCCTGGCTGATAATGACCGGCACCCCGCCGTCTTCAACTACGCGGCGGAAAGCCTTCTTGGCGGCCGCCGGGTTCTTTTCCCATGCCTCGTCGCCAAAGTCCTTATTAATGGCGATGTCCTTGCCCAGTTCGTCGGCAAGCGGCGCGGCGGTTTGCTGGCACCGGTGCGGGCGAGCGGAATAGATCGCGGTGGGGTGGTAGGCCGCCAGCATGGGCACGAGCATTTCTGCTTGCCGACGCCCCTTCTTATCCAAAGGCCGCAGGTTGTCATCGCCCTCCCACTTTTTGCGGTCGTGGGCGTGGGCGTGGCGAACGTACAATAGGCGCGTTGTGGGGGCGAGCTGCAGCCGCTTTTGTGCCTTGGAGACGACGTCGTTGTCCACGTCATAGGACAAAAACTGCTGTGCTTGGTCAATGGGCACCCAGCGCAGCTCATCGGTCTCATCATTGGGGGTATAGGTGCCGCTGAGGTAGAACGCCGCCCAGTAATAGACCACCTTGGTGCGCCCCTGCACGGGGTAGGTGACCTTGCCAATCAACTTGCCCAGGCGTACGTGGAAGCCGGTTTCCTCCTCAATTTCGCGCGCCGCGGTAGTGGGCAGGGATTCGCCTGGATCCACCTTTCCCTTGGGCAGGGACCAGTCATCATAATGCGGGCGGTGGATGAGTGCGATCTCTGGGTTTGCGGGATCGCCGCGCCAGACGACGGCACCGGCGGCAAGGGTAGTGCGGGGAAATTCCTTGGCTGGATCCACCGGAATTTCTTGGTGCCGGCCGGAAATGAATTTTTCGGACTTTTTATCTTTATCGGTCTCGTGCATCTTCTTCGCGCTCGGCATAGCTTTTCGTGCCTTTCTTCGGTAAGTGAAAAATTGGCGTTAACCTCATCATCATTGTTCCACGGGGGAGATCCCTGCCGCATCCTTGCCACGCCCGGAGTGATAAATGCCTTAAGGTGGACCTAATAGGAAAAACGTTTGGAGGACGCCATGGTAAAAGTAGCGGTAATGGGTGCCGGTTCCTGGGGCACCACCCTGGCCAAGGTATTTGCGGACGCAGGAAATGATGTCACCCTGTGGGCCCGCCGGACCGAGTTGGCGGAAGCGATCAATGAAACGCATACCAACCCTGACTACCTGCCGGATGTCCACCTTCCGGCGGCACTGCGCGCCACGCACGATGAGGAAGAGGTGCTTTCCGGCGCGGATATCGTGGTCTTCGGTGTGCCATCGCAGTCCCTACGCGCCAACGTGGAGCGCTGGGCACCCGTATTGCCCGAGGATTCCACGCTGGTCTCCATTTCTAAGGGCGTAGAAACCAGCACGCTCAAGCGCATGAGCGAAGTCATCGTGGATGCAGCGGGTGTGGATCCGCAGCGCGTGGCGGTTCTATCTGGGCCCAACCTAGCCAAAGAAGTAGCAGCGGGGCAGGTTACGGCCACGGTCATCGCCTGCACCGACGAAGAGCGCGCCAAGGCGGTACAGGCGGCCATCGCCGCGCCCTACTTGCGGCCCTATACAAATACCGATGTCATCGGCGCGGAGATCGGTGGCGCGTGCAAAAACGTCATCGCCTTGGCCTGCGGCATGGCCTCGGGTAAGGGCTTGGGCAATAACACCATGGCCACGATGATTACCCGCGGCCTGGCGGAAATTACGCGCCTGGGCACGGCCTTGGGGGCGGAGCCATTTACCTTTTCCGGCCTGGCGGGTTTGGGCGATTTGGTCGCCACGTGTAACTCCACGCTCTCGCGCAACAGGACCTTCGGTTACCGCCTCGGTCAAGGTGGCAGCCTAGAAGAAGCGAAGGCGGCCACCAATGGCCAGGTGGCAGAAGGCGTGTTTTCCTCTGATTCCATCTTCCGCCTAGCCCAGCAGGCTGGGGTAGAGATGCCCATTACGGAAGCCGTCTACGGAGTATGCCATCAGGGCATGGCGGTAGACGATATGATCATTGCCCTTATGGGTCGCTCCAAGAAGTCGGAGTAGCAGAAAGGTAAAATCATCGCCCATGACTGAAAAGACCCGCGTGGCCGTCCTTTACGGTGGCCGCAGTACCGAGCACTCCGTGTCCTGCGTATCCGCAGGCGCAATCATGAAGCATCTCGACCCGGAAAAATTCGAGGTGGTGCCCATCGGCATTACGCGCGAGGGCACGTGGACATCGGGCGATACCGAGGGCTTAGAAATCGTCGATGGCGTCATGCCTGAGGTCAAGCGCGGCACGGAATTGGCGCTTTCTGCGGATCCAGCGCGTAAGGGCGAAATCCGCACGATTAGTGACGGTTCGCTGTATGCCCAGGTTGACGTTATCTTTCCCATTCTCCATGGACCCTATGGTGAAGACGGCACTATGCAGGGGCTTTTCGAGCTCTCCGGAATCCCTTATGTGGGCCCCGGCGTATTGGCGTCCTCGGTGGGAATGGACAAGGAATTTACCAAGAAGATTTTATCCGCAGCGGGCCTGCCGGTGGCACCAGAGGTCATCGTGCAGGGTCGCACGGAATTGACCGTGGAAGAAAAAGAACGGCTTGGCCTGCCGGTCTTCGTCAAGCCTGCCCGCGGGGGCTCCTCAATTGGCGTCTCCAAGGTCAGCGACTGGGCGGATTTCCCAGAAGCCGTGCGCATTGCCTTGGAAGACGATGACAAGATTTTGGTCGAGCCAGAAATCGTCGGCCGCGAGGTAGAGGTCGGCGTCCTGCAATACCCAGATGGCGAGCTTATTGCCTCTGTGCCAGCGCTGCTTAAGGGCATCGATGACTCCGATGAAGGGTTTTATGGTTTTGAGACCAAATACCTAGATAACGTGGTCACGGCCCAAATTCCCGCGCCTTTCCCAGAAGAACTCACGGCGCAATTGCGCGATATGGCGATTCGGGCCTTTAAGGCGCTTAACTGCACCGGGCTGTCCCGCGTGGATTTCTTCGTTACCGAAGAGGGCCTGTACATCAACGAGGTCAATACCCTGCCGGGATTTACCCCGATTTCTATGTACCCGCAGGTGCTGGCGGCCTCTGGCGTGGATTACCCCTCGTTGCTTGAGGTGCTCATCGCCAGCGCAGAGGCCCGCACTGCGTAGGTCTGCGGCTTCCTTTTACCTTTCTGGGACGTGCTTCGCGGTGATATCGCTGAGCGCCACCAGTGCTGCCTGTGCGGAATCCTGCGGGGCGTGCAGCGCCAGGTAATTCTCGCGGCCGAGCGCAAACCAGGTTCCTGCGGTCGTGCCTTGGGCCAAGGTCGTATCCTCAAACCAGGCAATATCGTTGACCTGCTGGAGCTGCACGCCCGCCTCGTAATTTTCTGGCTGGGCGATGCCACAGCGCGCGACGATGTCCTCGTGCCCCTCAGAGCTCCACACGTAGGTGTCCTTATCGTCCACCTCGCGGCGGTGGTAGCCATCCGCAATCTCATCCGGTAGCGCCTTTTCTACCGCGGTACAGCGGTCATTTTTTGCCGCCTTTAGATCGCGCAAGGGTGCCGGGTGGGTTTCGGCCGGCTTGTTCTCCAGGGTGGCAACGGCCTCGTTGAGGTCTTGCGGCTTTTCATCATCAAAGGTCGTTACCGCCACGACCGGGAAGCGCTGGGTCGAATACCAGGTAGAGAGGTTAGAACCAGAGGTCGCATCCTTGACCTTGAACCACTGCTCACCGTCGACGTCTTGCGTCGTGGAGTAATCGGTGTACTGGAAGGGCATGGCAACACCGCAGCGCGCCGTCACCTTTTCCTGGGAGTTAGCGGCCCAGGCGGCAACGCCGGCGGGGACGGGCTCTGCAATATCGGCGCGTGGTTGGCCCATGGCTTCATCGGGAAGCGCATGCACAAAGTCCGTGCACGCCTGTGAATCGGCCTCTGGCGAATCCACCGGGGAGACCGCCACGGGGGCCTTGGCCGTGTTTGTGAATACGTATTTCGCGCCGAAAAGGACCGCTAAAACCATCACTATGGACAACCCAAGTGAAATGAAGATCGCGGTGCGGTTAAATTGGGATGTCATAGGGGTTCATTTTATCGAAAGGATGCCGGTGAACTTAAGTCAGACTCTCGCGGACGTGGGGGAGCAGGCGGTGATTCGAGAAATCACAGCGGCCGCCCCCAGCAGCCTGAATGGCGATGATGCTGCTGTGCTTTTCGCGGCGCCACCCAATTCGCGCACGGTGGCCTCTACCGATCTGATGGTAGATGGCCGACACTTCTTGCGGGAATGGTCCACTCCGCGCGAGGTCGGTAAGAAGGCCATCCTGCGCAACTTCGCCGATATCGAGGCCATGGGCGCGCGCCCAGTGGCGGCCCTTTTAGCCATCGCCGCACCGGGGGATACGCCGGTGAGCTTTGTCAGGGGCGTAGCTAAGGGCATCGCCGAGCATTGCTCTTTCTACAACGCCGAGCTGGTGGGCGGGGATATTACGAAATCGGACCTGCTGGTTATCAACATCACCGCCATCGGCTTTTTGGGCGGCAGCAGGGAAGCGTTGACCCTTGATGCGGCGCGCGCGGGCCAGAAGGTCGTGGCCCACGGCGCGATTGGCCATGCGGCGGCGGGCTTGTCTTTGCTGCAGCGGTTTGGCCGCGATCTGCCGGCAGAGCATGCGGATTTGTACCCACTTATTGATGCCCACTGCGCCCCCTGGCTCAGCCCCGGCCGCGGCGTTATCGCCCGCGCCGCCGAGGTCACCGCAATGACCGATAATTCCGATGGCCTCATCCAAGACTGCGGAACCATGGCGCAGCGCTCCGGGGTGCACATCGATTTGGATGCCGATGCCATCCAGCCCGATCCGCTTCTGCATGCCGCGGCCGCCGTCCTCGATTGCGATCCGTGGCAGTGGGTCCTGGCCGGCGGCGAGGACCATAGCCTGATTGGAACCACCGCGAAGCAGGCGCCTTCGGGGTTCCGGGAAATCGGCACCGTCTCGCGCGGCAGCGGCGTTACGGTGGGTGGTAAACGACCCCGTTATGCAGAAGGGTGGGCAGGATTTTAGATATGCACCCGACTTACCATCCCTCGTGGGAACCGGTTCTCGCGCCGGTGCTGGAGCAGCAGTGGCCACGGATATCTCAGGCGCTGGACAACCAGGATTACCTGCCGCCGGCAGAAGACGTGTGCAGGGCATTGCAGATGCCGCTTGATGATGTCCGCGTGCTCATCGTTGGCCAAGACCCCTATCCCACCCCGGGCCACGCGATGGGGATGGCCTTTTCCACCAAGCCGGGGGTCAAACCCCCGCGCTCCTTGGTCAATATTTACCGTGAGCTGTATGACGATGTGGGCGTTCGCGGGCGCGAAGACGGCGATCTGAGCGCCTGGGCCGACCAGGGGGTACTGCTTCTGAACAGGGTGCTGACCGTGGCGCCGGGGCAGGCGGGATCGCACCGGCGCATCGGCTGGGAAGAGGTGACCGAGGCCGCCATCCGCGCCCTCAACCGCACCCCGATGGTCGCGATTTTATGGGGCCGCGATGCCCAATCCTGCGAGCGCTTCCTTCCCGATGTGCCCTGCATTACCTCGCCGCACCCGTCGCCGCTTTCGGCCAGCCGGGGGTTCTTTGGTTCCCGCCCATTTTCCCGGGCAAACGCCCTTTTGCGGGACCAAGGCGCGCGGGAGATCGCGTGGGACTTGTAAACTATTGCGCATGTCATACCCCAGCACGCTGGACGCTCACGGATTGCGCAATTGGGCGCACCGCGCTGTAGGCGAGCTTTCTCATCGGCGCGCCGAAATCAATGCGCTCAACGTTTTTCCGGTGCCGGATTCTGATACCGGCTCGAATATGGCGCACACCATGGAAGCCGCCGTCGCCGAGGTGGAAAAGGGCGGAGGCGACGTTGCGGCCGCGCTTGCGATGGGGGCCGTGCGCGGGGCGCGGGGAAATTCCGGAATGGTCCTCTCGCAGGTCTTGCGCGGGGTCGCGGAGGCCACCGTGGATTCCACCATCGATGGCGCCATCTTTGCAGCTTCGCTTATGCATGCGGTAGAGCTCGTGGACCGCGCGATTGCGGAACCGGTGGAAGGAACGGTTATTACCGTACTGCGATGCGCCGCAGAAACAGCGGAAAGCACCGCGCGGCAACCCGAATCTAGTTTTCACGGCGTCGTAGCGGAGACGATTTCCGCCGCCCAGAAAGCCCTTGCGGAAACGCCCTCGCAGCTGCCAGAACTGCGTGCAGCTGGGGTGGTAGATGCAGGCGGTGCCGGCCTGGTCATCCTTTTAGAAGCCCTCCTCGCAGAAATCGAGGGCACTACCAGCCACGCAGCCGAATCCATGCCGGAGGCCGTCACCGAACTTGAGGTGGTCTTCTTTTTCGAAGGCGATAGCGCAGCATTGAAGGAGAAGATTGCCCCCCTGGGCACGAGCTTGGTCATCGCGCAAGCAAGTGACGATAGCGCTTCGATCCACATCCATTCCACCCAAGCCGGCAAGGTCATCGAAACCGCCTTTGCCGCAGGATCTGTCAGCAACCTGCGCCTTGAGGCACTTCCGGAAACCTCGGCCCCGCGCGGAGACACTGGCGCCGGTCATACGCGCACCGTCTATGCCGCGGTGCCCGCCGGCCCCATGGCCGAGCTGGTGCAGTCCGCTGGGGTTACGGTGGTCGAACCAGGAGAAACCATCCACGCGGCGGGCGAGGACATCGTTTTATCCAGCGGGCTAGAAGAACACGCAACTGCAGCGCATACCGTGGACATTTCTTCCCTTGCGGCGGGGCTGGCCGCCATCTCCGTCTATGAACCGGATAATGCGGATACCGCCGCGGTCGTAGAATCCATGCGCGATGCTGCGCAGTCGATGCGGGTGGCGCACCCGGAAGAAGAATCTGCGGCAGCCATCGCTAAGACGTGCCGCCAGTTGTTGGCCGCCGGCGGGGAACAGGTCACGGTCATTAGCCCGCTTGCCATCTCGCAAGAAGAGCTGGCGGCCGAGCTAGGCGTCGATGTAGTGGCCTTGCAAGTGCCGGATATTCCTACCGAGATCGGGGTGGAATAGCGATGCTTGGCTGGCAAGATGATCGCCCGTTGACCGATGTCTTGGATAAAAAAGACGCTACCAAGATCACCAAGGCGCTGGGATATAAGACCTGCGGGGAGCTCTTGGCGCACTATCCGCGCGATTACATCCGTCATAATCAAGACGTGGGGCTTGGCGATGCCGCCGAGGGCGATATCGTCACCATTACCGGAACCGTAACGGGAATAACGACCCGCGATACGGGCAAGACCACCATCATCAACGTCCAGCTCGATGGTCATATTATCGCCACGTTTTTTAATGCCATGTACGTCTTGCGCATGCTCCACCGTGGGCAGCGGGTTATGATGAGCGGAAAATTGAAATATTTCCGCCAGCAGCCCCAGCTACAACAGCCGGATTTCGTAGAAATCGATGCCTTCGGGCGCCCAGACGGGGAACTTGCCGCCTACCAGGCGCCTGCGGCGGGAAAGAAAAAGCCACAGAAGGCGACCGGGTCCCTGCGCAACCTGTCCCAATTCGGCCGGCTCGATAAATTATTGCTCGAGCGGGAATGGATACCGGTATATCCCGCCACGGCAAAGATCACCTCGTGGTACCTCATGGGAGCCATCCACTACGTGCTCGCGCATACCCCCACCATCCGGGAGCCTTTGGACCAGCAGATGATTATCAGCCTGGATCAAGCGGTGCGCGAAATCCATGAGCCCGGCGCGGCTGGCCCGCAACGCGCGGTTCAGCGACTCAAGTACAACGAGGCGCTTTCCATTGGGCTGGTCATGGCGCTGCGCCAGCGCGATGCGCATGCGCACACGGCGCCGGCGATGCCCGCTATTTTGGGCGGTTTCCGCGAAGAGTTATTGACCCATCTTCCCTTTGAACTCACGCAAGGCCAGCGCCGGGTCATTACTGAGATTGATGATGACCTGTCCGGTTCCTTACCCATGATGCGTCTGTTGCAGGGCGAGGTGGGCTCGGGAAAAACGATGGTCGCCACCTGCGCCATGCTGCAGGCCATCGATGCCGGAAGCCAGGCGGCGCTGCTTGCTCCCACTGAGGTCTTGGCCTCCCAGCATGCGGCCTCGATTGGTACGTCCGTGCCAGAAGGCGTCAAGGTTGTGCTCTTAACCGGATCCATGCGGACCGCCGAGAAGCGCCAAGCGCTCCTGGATATCGTCTCGGGTGAGGCGAATATCGTCATCGGCACGCATGCCATCATTCAAGAATCGGTTGAGTTCTTCGATTTGGGCTTGGTGATCGTGGATGAGCAGCACCGCTTTGGCGTAGAGCAACGCGATAGCCTGCGCTCTAAGACGCGCGAGGGGATAAGTCCCCACGTCTTGGTCATGACGGCAACCCCCATCCCGCGTACCATCGCCATGACGATTTTCGGCGATCTCGCGGTATCGACGCTCGCCGAGCTACCGGGCGGAAGAAAACCGATCCAGTCCGCCGTGGTGGCGGAGTGGCGGCCCATTTGGGTGGCGCGGGCGCTCGAGCGCATCCGTGAGGAAGTGGCGCATGGACACCAAGCCTATATCGTCTGCCCGCGCATCGAAGGCGAGGGCGGAGTGCTTGAACTGGCGGAACAGCTTGCTGCTGGCCCTTTTAAGGGGCTGCGGGTAGATATCTTGCACGGCAAGATGCCGAATAAGGATGAGGTCATGACCTCTTTTGCCCGGGGTGAAATCGATATCTTGGTATCTACCACGGTCATCGAGGTGGGCGTCGATGTTCCCAACGCCACGGTCATGCTCATCCGCGAGGCAGAAAACTTCGGCGTCTCCCAGCTACACCAATTGCGCGGACGCGTAGGACGTGGCGGCAATGCGTCCATTTGCCTGATGCATACGAAAGCGGAGGAGAACTCGGCCTCGTATCGGCGCATTACCCAGATTGCCCAGACCTCGTCTGGGTTTGACCTTGCGGAATTAGACCTTCGGCAACGCCACGAGGGCGATATTCTGGGTGCGGTGCAATCTGGTACCCACCGGACGCTGCGGTTGCTCAACCTTGCCGATGACCAAGATATTGTGGAGCGTACTCACGCGGATGCGTATGCCATGGTTCAGCGCAATCCCCAGTTGGCAGAGGAGCTGACGCGGAATTTGAGCCAAAGCGAGCAGGAATACTTGGAGAAAAACTAAGAGGGGATAGGCTATAGGTATGAAAATCTACGCCCCCTTCGCGGGCATCGTTCGCTGCCATGTCGATGTAGGTGAGAAAATTAGTACTGGTCAGGAGCTCGCTACCGTTGAGGCAACGAAGCTGGAATCGCCGGTCGTGTCCCCTGGTCCAGGGACGATTTCTCGCATTGCGGTGGCGGATTTTAGCGATGTAATTGGCGGAGACTTAATTATGGAGATTGGAGAAGCGTAAATGACGCGGATTATTGCAGGCGAAGCGCGGGGGCGGACGATTAAAGTTCCGGCAGAGGGAACCCGCCCGACCGCCGATCGCGCGAGGGAAGGCCTCTTTTCCTCGTTGAATGCCCGGTGGGGGTTCCCGGGATCCAAGGTGCTTGACCTGTTCGCTGGATCCGGCGCCTTGGGCTTGGAGGCATTAAGCCGTGGGGCAGATGAGGCAGTGTTGGTGGAGTCCAACCCTGCGGCGGTCTCTATCATCAAGCACAACATCGGCGTGGTGAAACATCCTGGTGCCCGCGTGGAGGAAAGGAAGGTATCGACGTATCTGGCCAGCGCCCCGCGCGGCTACTTTGATCTGGTTTTAGCCGATCCGCCTTATGCTTTTGACGATGTCGCCGGGCTCATCGCCGCAATAGAGCCAGTGCTTACAGATACTGCGATGGTGGTCATTGAACGCCATGTCGAATCGCCCGAGACCGACTGGCCCGAAGGTTTTGAGCCGACGGGGCAGAAATTAAAGAAGCGTACCTTCGGCATCGCGCGCATGGATATGGCAGTCTATACCCGTCCCGGTACCGACGATGCCGACGAAACCGATGACACCTTAGATAACTAGAGAAAGCGATATTTTATGACCACAGCCGTGTGCCCCGGGTCTTTTGACCCCATCACTCTTGGCCACGTCAATATTTTTGAGCGCGCCAGCCAGATGTTTGATGAGGTTACGGTGCTCGTTACTGGCAACCCAGAAAAGCCTTCAGGGTTATTTAGCGTGCACGAGCGCATGGATCTCATCCGCCAGAGCGTGGATTCGCGCATTAACGTGGACTATTGGTCCGGCCTGCTCGTGGACTATACCTCGCAGCACGGAGTAGACGTTTTGGTCAAGGGACTGCGTTCTTCCCTGGATTATGAGTACGAACTGCCGATGGCCCAGATGAACAGGCGTTTGTCCGGCATCGATACGGTCTTTTTGCTTACCGATGAAAAGTACGGCTACATCAGCTCTTCGCTGTGCAAGCAGGTCGCGCAATTCGGCGGCGAGGTCACTGGCATGCTTCCTGATCCGGTAGTACAAGCGGTGAAGGAAAAATACCGCCGATGATTTTGGCGCTGATTATTTTTGCCGTCGTTGTCGCGGGATCCACGCTGCAACGCGTCTCTGGCATGGGGCTTGGCCTTATCGGCGGGCCCATTCTCATGCTGGTGATGGGCCCGGTAGAAGGCATCCTGGTGATTAACGTCTTGGCGGCGGTCAATGCTCTGCTTACTACGGTCACTGTCCGCCGCAATGTCAGCTGGAGAATGTTCGGGCTCATTGCGCCAGTGATGATTATCGGTTCTCTGGCGGCCGCGGCGTTGATTAGCAAGATCGATACCGCAGGGCTATTGATAGTGGTGGGTGCAGCACTGCTCATCGCCTTGGCGGTGGTGACCTACGGCGCTAGGTTCGTCCCGCCGATGGAAGGCAAGGGGCCGGCCATTTCCGCGGGCATCCTTGGCGGATTTACCAATACCTTGGCCGGAGTGGCCGGCCCGGTCATTACCGTCTACGCCCAGGCGGCCAAATGGCCCCAAGCCATGTATACGGCGACCCTGCAACCGATCTTTGTGGTGGGCGGGCTCTTTTCCGTTATCACCAAGACCGCGCTCGGCGCCGCGACATTCGATGGCCTGCCCTGGGTTATTTGGCCCGCAGGCATTGCCGGCATGTTCATCGGCATCTGGCTGGGCTCGCGCATCGCGCATATCGTGTCCAGGGATATCGCGCGCGCACTGTCGCTATCGGTAGCTAGCCTCGGCGCTCTCAGTGCGCTGATTCGCGGCGTCGTCACCTACGGAGCCTAGGGCGCGGCTGGCACCGCGCGAGGCCTACCTAAAGAAGCGAGGACAAGAACTCCTTGGTGCGCGGTTGCTGTGGGTTGTCGAGCACTTCAACCGGGGTACCGGATTCGAGGACTACGCCGCCGTCCATGAAGAAAATTTTATCCGCCACCTCGCGCGCAAAGCCCATCTCGTGGGTCACCACGAGCATGGTCATGCCCTGGGCCGCGAGATCCTTCATCACGCGGAGGACCTCGCCGACGAGCTCGGGATCCAGGGCGGAAGTAGGTTCATCGAAAAGCATGAGCTTTGGATCCATCGCCACGGCGCGAGCGATGGCAACGCGCTGCTGCTGGCCACCAGAAAGCTGGACTGGGTAGTTATCGGCCTTCGCCGCCAGTCCCACCTCATCTAACAGCTCCATGGCACGCTTCCGGGCCTTATCCTCTGGCACCTTCTTGACCTGCATCGGTGCTTCAATGATGTTTTCTACCACCGTGCGGTGGGGGAAGAGGTTAAAAGACTGGAATACCATGCCAATATCGGAGCGCTGCTGCGCAGCCTGCTTTTCACTGATTTCGTAGAGGATTCCATTCTTTTCGCGGTAACCAATGAGCTCACCGTCGACATAAAGCCGGCCCGCCGTGGCTTTATCCAGGTGGTTAACGCAGCGCAGGAAGGTCGACTTACCTGAACCGGAAGGGCCTAAAAGGCAGGCTACCTCGCCGGGTTGGACCTCTAAGTCGATGCCCTTGAGCACCTCGAATTGCCCGAAGGATTTGTGCACATTCTGTGCGGAGATCATGGGAGTAGTCATTATTTTTTACCCTCCTGGATTACAGAGACGTTGCGGGGGATAGTACCTTCGGCATCGGCAAGCGCGGCAAGTTGGCGCCCAGTGAGCTCGCGGGTGGCGCCGCGCTCAAAGTGGCGCTCGAGGAAGTACTGGCCCACCATGAGCAGGGAAGTAATGACCAAGTACCACGAGGCGGCGACCATCAAGAGCGGAATGGGCTGGAAGAGGGCTGCAGAAATATCGGTGGCGCGGCCGAAGATCTCGTGGGTATAGGGGATGGCCACCACCAGTGACGAGGTCTTGAGCAGGGAAATGAACTCATTGCCTGTCGGCGGGATGATAATGCGCATCGCCTGCGGCAATACGGTGCGCCGCATGGTCATCCACCAAGACATGCCGAGGGCTTTGGAGGCTTCCTTTTGGCCTTCTGGCACCGAGGAAATGCCCGAGCGCACGATTTC
This sequence comes from Corynebacterium sp. KPL1824, assembly GCF_000478095.1. NCBI lineage: Bacteria > Bacillati > Actinomycetota > Actinomycetes > Mycobacteriales > Corynebacteriaceae > Corynebacterium > Corynebacterium sp. KPL1824. The sequence goes on from NZ_KI515749.1 coordinate 1,286,722, forward strand.
GGCCATATAGGCGGCCTCATTGAGGCCCAAGCCCATGACCGCCAAGAAGAAGGCATTGGTCAACACACTTTGCAGGGAGACCTCTGCAAAGCCCAAGTTGATGGATTGATAAATCGCAGATAGCAAGCCCCAGAAAACCAGCTGGACATAAATCGGCGTGCCGCGAAAGATCCACAGGAAGATCCAGGAAATGGCGCGCAGGATGGGATTGGGCGACATGCGCATCACGGCGAGGATGGCGCCGCCTACCACGCCAATGATCATGGACAAGATGGTGATTGCAATCGTGTGCAGGGAGGCGATGGCGATGCGCTGGTCAAAGAGATACTGGAAGTACGTATCCCACCCAAAGGCCTCATTGCGCGCGGAGGCAATGACAAACCACAGACCAAGAATGAGCAGCACGACCGCGCAGAGCCACCGCCAAGGGTGGCGCAGTGGCCGGGCTTCAATCTTGGCGGGTGCTTCCTGGTGCGCAGTCGCGCTGGCTTCCTCTTTGTGCTCGTTAACCATTGATGGGCCTTTCATTAATCATCGCCTGGTCTACTAATCCATCTTCAATTCCCCAGCGGGCCAAGATCTCCGCGTACTCACCGGTATCAATGAGGTGTTGGAGGGCAGCAGCTGAGGCTTTTGCCAAGTCCGAGTCCTTCGGTACTGCGAACCCGTAAGGGGAGGCTTGGAACATATCTCCCACCGCACGCATCTTTCCCTCGGAGCGATTGACCGCCCAGGCGGTCACCGGCGAGTCCGCGGATAGGGCATCGGCGCGGCCCATAAGGACGGCGAGCGCGGCGTTATCCCCAGTGTCATAGGACAAGACGGTGAGGTCGCCGTCGCAGGCATCTTGTTTGGGGCGCACATCGTCGGTTTCGGACACGGTGGTGCGCTGAACCGCTACGGTCAGCCCGCATGGGTTAGAGGGATCGACCTTATTCGGTCCATCGACAAGCTCAGCCCATTGAATGCCCGCATAGAGGTGATCCACGAAGTCGAACTCATCGCGGCGATCGGCCGTATCCGTAAACCCGGAGGCGCCCATGTCTATCTGGCCGGATTGGACCGCTGGCAGGATCATGGAGAAATCTTGCTCCAAGGCTTGGAACTTCAGGCCCAATACCCCGGCTACGGCACGGGCGAGGTCGAGCTCTACGCCCTGCAGATCGCCGTGTGAGTCCTTGAGCTGAAATGGGGCATAGGGCGGGTTCGTTCCCGCCGTGAGCACGCCATCATCGTCGTGGTACATCGCTGCGATTTCGGGAACAACATCAGTATCTGGCTCTTCCCAGCCTTCCGGCGTGGAATCTTCCTCGTTGACAACGCACGCGCTCAAGGGCAGTACACACGCCATGATGGCGGCCGTTAGTGGTCGATGATTAATCGCCCAGGGCATTAATATTCCGCCGTCCTTTCATCGATGGCTTGTGCGTTCCTGCGGTCTACGTAGATGAAGATGGACACGATGATGGCACCGAGGATGAAGTATCCGATGATGGCGCCCGAAGAGGCGTCCTGGTCCGCACCCCAGGGCCACAGGGCGCGCAGGGATCCCAGCATGAAGCCCGCCATGGCGGCCAGGGTGGGAGCGCGGTGGGTACTCAGCAAATAGTTGAGCAATTTGATGAAGGCGGCGAGCCCGCACAGGGCACCAAGTGCAAAGACGCCCATGGTGCCCAACTCGCGGTCCGATACCGCGCCGATGATCGGCTGGTACAGCCCCATGGTCAGCAAGATGAGCGAGCCGGAAATACCCGGCAGAATTAGCGCGCATACAGCAATCGCTGCGGCAAAGAAGACCACGATAAGGCTCGGGTCATCCTGCGGCTCGGAGGTAAAGCCCGTGACGATAAAAATCACGACGGCAGCAGCGATAAACGCGATGATGGAGGAGGGGGCGGTGCGCTCCGCCTTAGACAACATGGAAAGCGGAACGATGATGGAGATGACCACCATGCCTAAAAAGAGCGCGCTGGAGGCAGAGACGTTGTTGTCGACGAAGTTGGACAGGAGCGTGGAAAAGCCGAAAACGGCGATGAGCATGCCGACGGCGACGGAGCCCAGAAAGGACCACTCGACCTTTTTAAAGTTGCCGGAGATGAGGTCATTGGCATTGCGGACGGCGCGCTCATAAATCCCCACGATGAGGGCGACAGTTCCGCCGGAGATGCCGGGAACCAGCTCGGCCATACCGATGAGGGCGCCACGAACGGCGTTCAAAATATAGTGCATAAATTAGAAATCTACCTGGGTATAAGACATGACTGCGGTTGACGGGCCACTCGGGATGCCAAAAAGCTCGTTGCTCAAGACCGTACGGCGAGGTGTAGCACCGCCCGTGGTGGCTTAAGCCTGCATATCTTTCATTACTTTAACGGTTATCTACCTTATATGAGATGGGCTTGTGCTTAAAGTCTCGAGTTAAGAAGGTATTAATTTGCAGAGATAACGCTTCTTAGCCGTTGTGTAAATATGCAATTCGCGGAAGGATATACGCTGAATCGAGGCCGTGGTAAGAGAAAGAAAGTGGCATGACGAAACCCCGCTTCCTTCGTGGATATTTTTCCGGAAGGAAGCGGGGTTGTACCGTGCCCCTGGTGAGACTCGAACTCACGCGGCCTGCCGTAATTTAATGGTCTGACCAGGGGATAATTTACGATGACCCGGTTTGTGACAACGAATTGACAACTATGATGAGAGTGTCTGATGGTTTGTGTGTGGGTACCTAACCTGCACGAGGAGATGGATCAGAATGACTAGTGTGGCACGACGAGATCCGGCTGATAAGGTCAAGATTGATGCGATTGAAAAGAAGCTGCTTGCTAACCCTGAGATCGCGAAGCTGATTGATGACCTAGGCAGGTCGACAATGGATGCCAATGACTTGGTTCGCGGCATGTTGTAGGCCTCGATTACCAGGGGACTCAACGCGGAAATGGATGCCCATTTGGGCTACGAGTCTGGCGACAGGAGCGCTAAAGCTGCTGCTGGGACAGACAATTACCGCAACGGGTCGTATCCAAAGACCGTGGATTCTAACTATGGGCCATTAACCGTTGATGTCCCGAGGGATCGGGCTGGTACATTCTTGCCGACTATGGTTCCTAAAGGTTCTAGGCGTTTGACTGATGTCGATGACATGATCGTCAGCTTGTATGCCGGTGGGATGACAATTAGGGACATCCAGCACCATATGGCAACGGCGATGCGGGTTGATATTTCCCATGAGACGATTTCCGCAGTCACCGATGCTGTCCTCGATGAGGTCATGGTCTGGCAAAACCGCCAGTTAGATGAGTTCTACCCCGTGGTTTTTCTGGATGCGCTGCGCATTAAAGTCCGGGATGGTGGCCGGGTGGTCAATAAGTCCGCGTACATGGCTATCGGCGTGGATCTCGACGGTATCAAGCATATTTTGGGGTTGTGGATTGCCAAAGAAGAAGGCGCTTCATTTTGGGCGCAGGTATGCGCCAATCTTTCTAACCGTGGGGTCAAGGACGTCTTTATCGTCTGCTGTGACGGGCTTAAAGGCCTGCCTGAAGCAGTTGAGGCAACTTGGCCGAACTCTATGGTGCAAACCTGTATCGTGTACCTGATTCGCGCCGCTAACCGGTGGGTAGCCTATGGGGATCGCTGGGGCGTATCGGCCGCGTTGAAAAAGATTTACACTGCCACGGACGAGCCCACAGCACAGGTTGCTTTAGACGAATTTGAAGCCTCCGAGCTGGGTGAGAAATATCCCCGCTCAGTCAAGGTCTGGCAGGATGCATGGGATAGATTCGTGCCATTTTTGCAGTTCCCGCCAGCAGCAAGGAAGGTCATCTATACGACGAATTCCATTGAGTCGTTTAACAACCAGCTGCGTAAAGCTACCCGCAACAGGGTGCAGTTCACCAACGATGAATCAGCGATAAAGACGCTGTGGTTGATGATCTGCAATATCGAAGACAAACGAGCTGCCAAGAGGGCGAAGCAGGGAAAACGAGTCTCAGCGACAGCCGGCAGACTCATGGAAGGAGCCCGAGTTTCCGGCTGGAAACAAGCCATCAACCAAATGGCCGTGGCCTACCCCGACCGCTTCGACAATTACCTATAAACCTAGCCCCACACACAAACAACTTGACACGCTCCCTTGACGGGGCGTAGATGGTGTTGGAGCAGTCTCGGTCGTGGTACCTAGGCAACGCCACCAATCAAGACCGGTTTAACCACCGCCCCGACGTGGTGTGGCACTAGCCTCATTTCATTGAGCTGGCTACGCCTGAGCTGTCCGAGAGGTGCAATACGCACGAGGAGCTGGATAAATACTGCGGCGCTGGGGATTCCGGACGGCCTATTTTGGGGTGTAGCGTAGGCCTTACGCAGCCATCCAGAGGAATGCTGGCCGGTTGTTCCATTGCGTTTGGTATCGGCGCCGCAGTGGCAGCGTGGTCGACTCTTTGGCATTGGGGCACCACACCACCGCCGACTACCACAGGCAGTCAGCCACAACGTGGATTTACGTCCCCAAGGCCAGATATACGCTCCCAAAGCGTATATCTGACGCTAACCTAAAGGTCAGGGCGTAAAAATCCCCGATCCCAGACACACTTTCTGACCCTTAACCTGAAATACTTCAGTGACACGTACTGGCTGCCCCGATCGCTATGGTGAATTAACTGGTTTCCATGAATTCGCCCTGCAGTCGTTAACGCATGCTCCAAAGCCTCCATCGGCAGCGCGTCGGTGCGCATTGTCGATCGTGTAACGACACCAACAATTTTTCGGCTGAATACATCCACGACAAATGCGGTGTAGGCGAATCCTGACAGGGTGCGAACGTAGGTAATGTCGGCAACCCACAACCTGCCTGGCGCCTGCGCACGGAAGTCTCGCTGTACAAGGTCTGGGCGATGATCCGGTGCCTTCGGGCTAATCGTTGTCACAGGGGTTCGTCCACGTCGGCGGCCGGAAACACCTGCGAGTTTCATCAGACGTGCGGTCTTGTCGCGGCCGATATGATAGCCTTCACGGTTCATAGTGTGCCACATTTTGCGGATGCCGTAGACCGAGAAATTCTGCGCATGCACACGCTGTATTTCTGGGATGAGAAGGCTATCGCTTAAGGTTCTTGCGCTGGGAACGCGTGTGGTGGCTTTGCGGTAGCCGCGTGAGGTGATGAATCCACGATCTGCTTGTTTAAGGACTCTGCAGATGGACCCGGGCCCCAAACTGATCTTTATACGCGTCGATGTAGGAGATCATTTGGTCTTAGGGTCGGTTGAGTTCCGCTGCGAGAAAAGCCGAAGCAGTCTTAAGAATCCCGTTTGCTCGTTTCAGTTCGCGGTTTTCTCGGCGCAGACGCCCCAAGCTCTTCTTCCATTGTTTCGCCGCCTGAAGCGTCAGAGTCATCACGTACTGAAGCGCTGTCACGGTACCAAGCCCGCAACGTAGGGTGAGATACCCCTAGCAGCTCACCGACCTCTGTGTAGGCACGTTGCAGTGCGCAGGACTCCAGGCGGACCATTTCGATGATCTGATGGATCGCCTTCTCCTTGAACTCGACGGAATACTTTCTAGGCATAGTTCAATCCTTCCTTAGCTGAGGTAGGAACTAAACCGAGGACGCTTCACTCGCACGCATCGAAAGAATCTTGGGTGACCTTGAAGTCTTTGAGAGGCGCTCCGCGTTCAGGCTCCTCCCGTCGACAGGAAATGAACGATGGCCGTTGGTGCTTCGCCTTTGTCAACGAATTCGCCGACTTCGGTGTCGGCGACTCTGGCGTTCGGGTCGCAGCTTTCTTCGGCCAAGGATACGGGCCAGTTGCGTGTCGATGCCGCCCTGCTCGACGTAGCTGGGCTGGTGCTGCTGCGAGTCGCGCGTGAGGAAGTGCTCGAGGTCGCTGTTGGGTTGGAGGCAGACTCGGTCGCCGTGGTCGAGTCAGGTGCCACTGCGGATTCCGACGGGGCTGCCTCGCGCCGGGTGTCGGGGAGGGAGCAGGACGCAACGAGCGCGGCTGCTGATGCCACCGCTACTGCGGCACGCGCGGTGCGTTGGGGCAGGAGGACAGGGAGAGTGGTCATGGTGTATGTCCTTCGTCCGAGGGGGCGAACTCGTGGCCGAGACTAACGAAGCGCGAAGCCGAGTTCTATCACCAGCTGGAAATTGTTAGGAGATCGAAATGATTTACGGGGAGAGCTCAGTAATGGGCTGGACAGACAAGATGTCGACCTCGCCCGCGCAGCCCTGCAGGCCCGGTACTGCGACATAGAGGCTGTCGGTGTTTTCGGGCGGATAGATCCGCAGGCCATCGGCGTCCTGAGGTTGGCAGGCCGCCGCGTCGAGCAATCCCACGTTGGTGATCTTGAGCCCCGCGCGGGCCTGGGCCCCTGGCGCCAGCGTCACGGTGGCAGCTTCGGTGCCGGTCTCACGCAGCGCGGCGGGGCCTAGTTGAGTGCCGTCGTTGCCGGTGACGGCGGAGACGCCGGGGAAGCCCGTGAGGGTGCACTCCTCGCCAGAGGTATTGGTCAGCACGATGTCGACGAGTCGGGAGCCAGCGGCTCCCTGCTCGTTGGTGATCTCGGCGGAGAGCTGGGAGGTGGCGCAGGCGCCCTCGGGCAAGGGCGGGATAGTGGAGGATGCTGGGGCTGGTGCGGTGCCGGACGCGCCGGGAGCGGCCCCGGAAGCAACGTTGTCGGCCGTGGCGGTATCGGCGGCGTCCGCACCGCCAGCACCGACAGTGCCGTCGGCGGCATCGTCACCCGCAGGGGCGTCGGCCGAGTGAACGACGGTGGTCGTGACTGCCGACGGTGCCGCAGTGTCCTCCTCGCCGGCGGAACACGCGGCGAGTGGTAGCAGCAGGCTGAGGGACAGGAGTACGCGCAGATTCTTCATGCCCACAGGATAGTTTCACAGCACGACGGGGACTAGAGATTACTGGTCACGAGTCTGTTAAGTCTTTGCTAGCAATGAGCAACGATTCGCAGAATGTGTCACACAGTGTGCAGTAGCCGTCCTGTGACTGAAAGCGTGAACATGATGAACTCCCGCCGCCTTTCCCATGATCGAAAAACGCAGGGAACGACGGGGCTTATGGGCGCTCCGGCACGATGAGCGGCCCGCCGGTGACGGGGTCCTCGATGACGCGGGAGTCCAGGCCGAAAACGTCGCGCAGGGCCTGCGGCGTGATGGTGGACTCGGGCGAGCCCAGGGCCGTGACGGAGCCGTCTTTCATAAGGACGAGGTTGTCCGAGTAGCGGGCGGCCAAGTTGAGATCGTGGAGCACCATGACGATGGTCTTGCCCTGTTCCTTATTGAGCGTGGAGACGAGCTCGAGGACGTCTGTGGAGTGCGCCAGGTCCAGATAGGTGGTGGGCTCGTCGAGGAAGACGATGTCGGTGTCCTGAGCCAGGACCATGGCTATCCATACGCGCTGGCGCTGGCCGCCGGACAGGGAGTCCACGGGGCGGTCGCGCAGCTGAAAGACGTTGGTGAGCGCCATGGCCTCGTCCACGGCGGCGGAGTGGGAGGCGGACCACTGCTGCAGCCAGGACTGGTGCGGGTGCCTGCCGCGGGCCACGAGGTCTGCGACGGTGACGCCGGCAGGGGTGATGGGGGACTGGGGGAGCAGCGACAAGCGCGTGGCTAGCTCCCGGGAGGAGTAGTCACCCAGCTTCTTCCCGTCGAGGGTGACGGAGCCCTCCGACAGTGGGAGCAAGCGGGACAGGCCGCGCAGGAGGGTCGACTTGCCGCAGCCGTTGGCGCCGATGAGCGTGGTGACCTGGCCGTCGGGGATGTCGAGCGTGACGTCGCGGCTGATGACGGTATCGCCATAACCGACGGAGACGGAGTGCGCGGAAAGTCGAGCGTTCATTACTTGATGTTGTCCTTCAGACCCTGGAGGATGATGGTGGCCGAGAGCAGGGACGCGTTCATGTACCAGGACTCGTAGTCCACGGACACGGCCTGGTTGGCCTGCACTGCCTTGAGAGATTGCCACGTGGCGGCCTGCGAGGGGTCGGCAGCGCCGGCGTTGACGCCGTAGAAGATCCAGTCGGCGTCGGCCTCGGAGAGCTGCTCGGCGGAGATGTCCTGGCCAGCCTTCTTAATCTGCTTTTGGTTGGCGGGGCGGGGCAGGCCGGCATCGGCGGCCACGGAGCCCGCCATGGAGTTGACCCCGTAGAGCTGGAACTGGTCGTCCTTGGAACGCAGGAAGGAGACGGTGGGCTTGGAGGATAAGCCCTCGCCCCAGGCTTTGGCGTTGGACTCGTACTCGGCCAGGAGGGTCTCGGCGGAGTCCTTCTTGCCCACGGCCTCGGCGATGGTGAGGAGGTCCTGCTTCCAGTTCTCGCCGCCGCCCTCACCGGTGACGACGGGCGCGATGGCCTTGAGCTGCTCCAGGATGGCCTCGTCCGTACGCAAGTTAGCGCAGATGAGGGTGGGCTTCAGGGAGGCGATGGTCTCCAGATCCGGGTTAGCACGTAGGCCGCAGTCCGCGATGGAGTCCAGATCGAAGTCGGAGCCGAAGCGGTTGCGGATGTAGTCCGGGACGACGCCCAGGTTCTTGGCCTTAGCCGCGCCCACCGGGAGAATGCGCAGCATGAGGAGGTTGTCCAGCTGGCCGGTGTTGAGCGCGATCACGCGCTGGTGCTGCTCGGCGGCGCTGGATGATGCCGCGGAGGTGGCCGCCTGCTCGCTCGGCGCAGTCTCCTGTTTGGAGCAGGCCGCAGCGAAGGCGGCGACGCCGAGGCCGGCGGTGATCTTGAGGAAGTTACGTCGTTGCATGGTTGTCTACTTTCGTGTTCGAGTTTGCTGCCAGAGCAGCCGGATGAGGAAAGGTCCGCCGATGACCGAGGTAATGATGCCCACCGGGATCTCCCAGCCGAAGGCACAGCGGGCGATGAGGTCGGACACGCACACGATGAGCGCGCCCATGGCCGCCGATGCCCCCAGGGGCGGCGCCCCGACCCGCGCCAGGCGCGCGGCGATCTGCGGGGAGACGAAGGCCACGAAGCTCACCGGGCCCACGGCGGAGACGGTCACCGCGGCCAGTAGAACTGAGACGATGAGCAGTGCCGCGTTGATCTTCTTCAAGGGGGCGCCGAGGGCTTGGGCGGAATCCTCGCCGAGCTCCAGCGCGGGCAGATCGATGGCGATGCGGGCTAGCACTAGGCCACACACCACGAGCATGCCCAGGGTGGGCCATAGGTGCTCGAAGGTGCGGCCGTTGAGCGAGCCGACCATCCACACCTTGGCCGCGGCCGCGGTGTTGAGATCTGTGGCGGCTAACATGTACGTGACCAAGGCGTGAAGGAAGGCGTTGCCGCCGATGCCCACGAGGACGAGGCGGAACATATCCACCCCGCCGCGCCGGGACAGCATCCAGATGGCCGCGCCGGTGGCGAGACCGCCGGCCATGGCGGCGAGCGGGATGCCGACGTAGGCACCGAACGCGCCGCCGGCCCCGGCAGATCCTCCGAAGACCATGATGGCCACGGCCGCCACGGTGGCGCCCTGGTTGATGCCCAGGATGTCCGGGCTGGCCAGGCCGTTGCGGGCGATGCGCTGCGTGATGGCGCCGGAGAGCCCCAGCGCGGCGCCGACGGCTAGACCCACGAGCGAGCGGGCCAGGCGCCAGTCGATGACGACGGTGCGCTCGAGCTTGTTTCCGCCGCCCGCCAGAACGCCGATGACCTCGACGGGGTTAAGGGGGAACTCGCCGATGCCGAGGCTGATGACCCACACGAGCGCGCTCGCGACCACGATGGCCACGGTCCAGGCTTGCGTGCGCGGGTGGTAGAGGAAGCTGAACTTTCCGAGGCTGAGGTACTTCATTACAGGCTCACCACCGTTCGGTGCCGGACGAGCCAGATAAACGCCGGCCCGCCGAGCAACGCGATGACGATGCCCGCCTGGAGCTCGCCGGGGCGCATGATGAGGCGGCCCACGATGTCGGCGCCGAGCAACAGGCAGGCGCCCGCCAGCGCGGAGTAGGGGGTGACCCACTTGTAGTCCGGGCCGGTGATGCCGCGGGCGACGTGGGGCACCACGAGACCGATGAAGCCGATGGGGCCCGCGGCTGCCGTGGCCGCGCCGGCCAGCAGGGTGATGGCCACGAGGCCCAGGATATTGGCGCGGGCAACGTTGGTGCCCAGCGCCTGCGCGGCCTCCGCGCCCAGATTGAGGATGTTGAGCGTCGGGCCCAGCGCCAGCGCTAGTACCGCGCCGATGGCGAGCGGCACGAGCGCAGGGGTGATGATGTCGAAGCCGCGTCCGGTGACGGACCCCGCTTGCCAGAAGCGGAGGGTGTCGAGCGCGTTGGGATCGATGTAGACGATGGCCGACGTGGCCGCCGCGAGGACGGCGGACAGGGCGGAACCCGCGAGGACGAGGCCCAGGGTGTCGCCGCGACCGATGCCGCCGGCGGAGAGCCCGAAGACGAGCAGCGCCGCCAGGCCCGCGCCGAGGAAGGCGAGGAAAAGGTGCGACTGCATGGACGTCAGCCCGAAGAGGAAGATGCCCGCCGCGACGAAGAGTGCGGCGCCCGCATTGACGCCGAGTAGTCCAGGGTCCGCGAGCGGGTTGCGGGTCAGGCCTTGAACGAGTGTGCCGGCTAGTCCGAGCGCAGCTCCGACGACGATGGCGAGCACGGTGCGCGGGATGCGCATTGTGGCAAGGATTCCGGCGATCTCGGCGACGCTGCTGCCCACGGTGCCGGCGGCCTGGGCAGTGTCGGTGTGCCCGCGCAGGATCTCCCAGGCGGTGGGTCAGGCCTGGGTGAGCTCTGAGATGGAAGTCGCCTTGGCGCCCAGTGCCAGGCTGGCGAAGACAAGGGCGGCGAGTGCGGCCACGAGGAGGGCTAGGCCGAGGAGTCGTCTGCTGTGGCCCGCGGCGCGCGGGGTGCCCGCGGCCGGTGTCGGCAGAGTCGTCGATGTCATGTAGGTAAGGTTACCCTAATTGCTCCGATATACGTGAATTGTCTTTCCTTGCTGGAGGTTCGTCGGCTTGAGATAGGTTCACCTAATGTTGGTTAGGCTAACTTTTCTCAATTCGACAGTCTTTTGTGTCTCTGCGGACTTCCCGCACTCGTCGCTCGGCCGCGGTATTCCTGTCGCTCGCCCATGTCGGCTGGGGTGTGGCCGCATGCTCGTCGGACCCCGATTCCGGTGCGGCCGACAACTCGGTGGCGGCATCGTCGGCATCGTTGGCGCAGTCGGCATCGGCTGACGGCGACGCCGCGGCCTATCCGGTCACAGTGGCCACCAAGTTCGGTGACTTTACCGTCGAGGAGGCCCCGCGGCGCGTGGTGAACTGGCCCCCGAAAGTTGGACTGGTTTAATTCTAGGCGGTGAGGGGTTCAAGGGTCTGATTCCGATATTGCATCGGGGTCAGGCCCTTGAGTCGTTGTTGGATGCGTTCGGTGTTGTACCACTGGATGTAGTCTTCGATGGCTTGGTTAAAGTCCTCGACTGTGTCGAAGACTTCCCCGTGGTACATCTCGGTCTTTACGTGCCCGAAGAAGTTCTCCATTACTGCATTGTCGTAGCAGTTGGCTTTACGCGACATCGACTGAACACTACCGTTGTCACCGATCAGGTTACGCTAGGAGGAATGCTGGTACTGGAATCCTTGATCGGTGTGCATCATCCACCCAGGCTTCGGTGCACAGGCTGCGATCGTCTTGGACAAAGAATCGACGGTAAACGCTGCCGTCGGCGATGTGGCCACGGTGTAAGCGACGATTGAGCGGTCGAACAAGTCCATCACCGGTGACAAATACACTTTTCGGCCTGCGACCCTGAACTCGGTGACGTCGCTGACAAAGACGGTGTTTGGCGTGTCTGGGGTGAATTTGCGGTCGAGTTTGTTGTCAGCGATGTGGCTTATAGTTCCTGCGTAGGAAATATACGGCCTGCGTTGGCGAATCTTGGCTCGAAGACCCATCTGGCGCATGAGTTTGTAGACGAGTTTGTGGTTGACCACCCAGCCCTTGTTGCGCAGGTCCAGCAACACTCGCCGGTAGCCGTAGCGATGCTTGTTAGCCTCGAAGCTTTCTAGGATTGAAGTGCCCCTTTTGTTCCTAGGCATTTGCCTTGATTTCTATTATTCCCTGTTGCGGGTTCTTCTTCCAAAATTCGGTTTCCACCTCGGCCGGGGTTCGATATCCCAGGCTTTGGTGGAGCCTTACCTCGTTCCACCATGACACCCACTCAAACGTCGCGATTTCCACTTCGACAACGTCATTCCACCTGCGAGTATGGATCAGCTCGTTCTTGTAGGAGCCGTTAACGTTTTCAGCTAGAGCATTGTCATTTCAGTCACCGACAGTCCCAGTGGAAGCGACAATCCCGTGCTGGGCGAGACGCTCGTTGTAGACAACGCTGACGTACTATAAGCCGTGATCCGAATGGTGAATAAGGCCTGTTGTTTCCCTCGCACTTACAATCGCTTGGTTGAGTGCTTGCAGTGGCAATGCCTCGGTGCGCATGGAATCTGATAACGCCCACCCAACGATCCGCCGGGAGTAAACGTCGGTGACAAACGCGGTGTACACAAAGCCTTTCTTCGTACGCACATACGTAATGTCGGCCACCCACAGCCTGTTTAAGGCCTTGGGCTTTGAACTCACGCTCGACCAAATCCGGGCGCAGATCTGGCACGTTAGGTTTGCGGGTTGTGATAGGTGATCCGCCTTTGCCTTTGCCAGAAACACCGGCCAGGCGCATCAGCCGGGCGGTTTGCTCACGACCGATGTCGATTCCGTCACGGTGAAGTGCATGCCACATTTTCCGCACGCTTAAGACACCGTAATTATCCCGATGAACAGCACCAATGCGTTCAACTAGAACAGCCGTCACGAAGGCGACGAGCACTTAGCCCACGGGCTTTGGACTGGCGATAACCACGCGAGGTGATGAACCCACCAGCCCGGTTATTCTTTTAACGCCAGTGCAGATGAACTCGGCAGAGAAATGATTCCTGTATTTATCGATGAACCGGATCATTTCTTAACGTTTTGGGCCTGGTTCCGACGCGAAAAAGCTGACGCGGCCTTCAGTAACTCGTTGGTATCTCGAAGCTGGTGATTTTCGCGGCGTAGCCTGGCATTTTCGGCAGCCAAATCTTCAGGCACTGGTTCTGGGGTGCTTCCTGCACGGCGAGCAGGCTTAAGTCCATTGACGAGCTGTGTGCCATGAAACCCTCAACTTTGGAGCTACTGCCTGGCACGCGGCCTGCATCGACATGTTTTCCGCCAAGATGCGGTCTTCCACGAGACGGACCACGCGGTCCTTTGCATCCTGGTCAAATTTTCTTGGCATGTTCCAGATTTTCCCATCTACTCAACCGGAACAAAACCTGGGACACTTCATCCAGTTTGTCTATGGCCACCGAACCGAGTACTCGGTCAAGCGGATGTGTCACGTGTTAAAGCTCAATCGCTCCTCGTTCTATAAATGGCTCAATACCCGCGAAAAGCGCAGGTTAAAGATGTGTGCTGATGCTCTTATTGGCGCAAGAATCAAGACCATCTTCGATGATGAGCATGGGCTTTATGGTGCTAAACGCATCGCTGCAAGCCTCAACAACGATTCGGGCATTCGCCCAATCAATCACAAGAAGGTCGCACGCATCATGAAATTCATGGGGCTTAAAGGCTTTTCAAAACAGCGTCGATGCATCACCACTCGGCGTAAGCCTGGCGACCGAGCCATGCCAGATTTAGTAGGCCGCAAATTCACTGCGGACAGGCCCAACCACGTGTACGTAGGCGACATTACGTACCTGCCGTGTAAGGGCGGCAAGAATATGTACCTGGCCACAGTCATCGACGCCTACTTGCGCAAGCTCGTTGGCCATGCACTCGCGGATCGCATGCGGGTATCGCTGGTTATCGAAGCTTTGTCTCATGCTAGAAAGGTCCGCGGAAGCCTTACAGGGGCAATTTTCCATTCCGATTACGGCAGTGTTTACACATCGCAGGCATTTAGGGACCACTGCGCCCAGCTTGGTGTGCGCCAATCCATGGGAGCGGTGGGTACAAGTGCCGATAACGCCCTAGCAGAATCGTTTAACGCCGCTTTCAAGCGTGAAGTCCTGCGTGATCGGAAAGTCTTCGAAAGTCCAATCAGCTGCCGCCAGGAAGTCTTCCAGTGGTGCATACGCTACAACACGCGCAGACGACACTCCTGGTGCAACTTTCAAGCCCCCGATGACTTCGAAGCACTTAATTCAGCTACATTGAGCCAAGTAGCATAGCTACCCTCCGACGTGTCTACTTTCCGGGGGCAGGCCCCCGGAGAGCGTAATGACATCACTCATATGATCAGCATTAATGGCCTACCTAATAACGAAGCTGATGTCACTGCTGTGGCGGTCGATCCAAACAATCCAAACAACCTCTACTTCAGTGTTGAAGGTGACGAGGGACTCTACAAGCTCGATCTTTCGCCTATCAAGGATGATTCCAAGGACGCTGATGAGTTCAGCAATATCATGCGAAAGCTTCCTAATGGGTTCAATCAAGACTTGAAGTAAGAATCCTTACGTATTTAGCCCCGCTGTATCACTGCAGCGGGGTTGTTTCGTTTTTTGAATTGAAACTAGAGCTTTCGTGGTCTGCGTTTGCTTGACATGTTCGCCAAGGTAGTTCGGGATGGTGGAAGGTGAACAGATATATAAGATCACATAAAGGTACCGTAACAATAATGATTATCGGTTGTATTAGAGCTTTGGGTGTGGTGCACTAGCCGAGTCCATCAAGATTCGAGAAAGGCTTAAATATGAAGGCTATGAAGGCTTTGGGTGTAGTAGCACTACTATCGATTGGCGTCACGGCGAATGGTTTGGCAGCATCGCCAGCACATGCCACACCAGCAGAAACTGACTCTTACGAGCGCATCGCTCAGACGACGATTGAACTGCGTGAGAAAGAGCACATTGATCCGAAGGCTGAGACTCCAGACCATATCGTACAGCAAGTTTTAAATGAATCCGGCTCTGCAGGGGATAAAACAGGCCTTCGAGACTCCGGGGACAATTATGGAACCAACATCGGTAGGCATGAAGCGGCAGCCTGCGCGACCAATCCTTATGATTGTAAGCGCGCGAAATCAGCAATCAGGGACGCGGAACGTATTTCCTCGCAAACGTTTCCAAACAAAGTAACGAACGATAACATTCAGGACGCTGATAGGCATTGTGTATGGCAGGCGCTGACAACGATCCGGGCTAACGCAGATTTTGCACGAAAAATTGGCGATGCCCACGAAACAGACCATCCTGGTTCTCCTGAAGCTGGGCACATGGATCAAACAAACAATGCCATTGGTCGAGACATTGGATTGCGACACGAAGGAGATGAAGCGGGCGCCATCAATGAATGTCATGCGCAGGCTAAAAACGGTGGTCTGATCAAGATAAACTGATTGGTAAGGAATTTGTTGTGAAAGAAAGAACGATCATTCCGGGAATACTTTTTGGAATTGTCGTAGGCGTCGCAACCCTTTACGGCGGAGTGGTCCTGTCCACATGGCTTCCAATACCTTTCGTCTTCTATGGGCTACCTCTTCCTTCATTGGTGGTGTTGGGTGTATTAGCCATGTCTGTCTACATGTTGAAAAAGGGTCGGCTTAGCGACCGATCATGGCGTGCTTTTGCCTTCACATTCGCTGCGGCTTTCGTCGTATCAGCGTTCTTATGGGTGAGCACCATTTCTGGCTATGGAAACTTCGCATAGCCTATAGATATGGAACCACTGTAACCGCAGAAGAACCTATTTCCACTTAAGTTTCTGCGTATTTTGGAACTGCTAAGGACTCTCTATCGCTTTCCATTCGTTCCAGAGCCATTGCCAGAGTAACCATTAAACTGGACCGAATACCGCGACCATGCTCACGCCGAGGCTAAGCTAGAGCAAGCTGATGTACCAAGTAGACGCATCGACGACGTGTTGCCAAATGAAGTGTCCCAGGATCTGTTCCGTTTAAGTAGAAGAGAAAACCTTGGAAACCTCACCGCGCCAACATTAAATGTTGTCTAGTTCGCGAACCCCACAACTCAACAAATTCGGATATGCGGGCAAAACCCCGCTTCCTCCGTGGATATTTATCCGGAAGGAAGCGGGGTTGTACTGTGCCCCTGGTGAGACTCGAACTCACACTGGACGGGTTTTGAATCCGTTGCCTCTGCCAATTGGGCTACAGGGGCAATCAAAAGCGAGCGCCTTTGACTGATGGAAATATTAGCGCAGGGTTTGGTGCAATTCCTAATTGGGGTCCACTTCCGGTAAAAAGTCCTGCTCAAGGCGGTGAAGTTGGGTGGGGTGTCGCCGTGTCCACGGTGTTGCCTAGTATGGGGCAGGTGACTTCCAATAAGACTCGCCTTTTGCTCATTGACGGCCATTCCATGGCATTTCGTGCCTTTTATGCCCTGCCGGTGGAAAACTTTTCTACCTCCGGCGGCCAGCACACCAACGCCGTGTATGGCTTTTTATCCATGCTGTCCAATATTGTCTCTGAGGAAAGGCCGGATGCTATCGCGGTTGCCTTTGACGTTGGCCGGAAGACTTTCCGCACGGAGATGTTCCCGGATTATAAGGCGCAGCGCGAGGCCGCACCGGAGGAATTTAAGGGCCAAGTAGATATCATTCGCGATACCTTAGAGACCTTGGGTATTACGACGCTCTCGCGTGAAAATTACGAGGCCGACGATATTTTGGCCACCCTTGCCACCGAGGCGCAGGACTACGAGACGCTGATCGTTACCGGTGATCGCGATTACCTGCAGCTGGTTACGGATTCGACCACGGTGCTCTATCCCATGAAAGGCGTATCCACGCTGCACCGGTTTACCCCAGAAGCCGTCGAGGATAAATACGGGCTGACCCCCGCGCAGTATCCCGACTTTGCTGCCTTGCGCGGCGATCCTTCCGATAACCTCCCCGGCATTCCCAAGGTGGGAGAAAAGACCGCCACCAAGTGGATAGTCAAGTATGGAGACTTGGCTTCGCTGGTAGAGCACGCCGAAGAAATCAATGGCGTGGTGGGAAATAACTTCCGCGAACGCATCGAGCAGGTGCAGATGAACCGGAAGCTCACCCAGATGATTACAGATATGGACTTAGACGTCGGCCCGGATGATCTGGCATTCAGGGAAGTCAAGGTTGCCGATGTTGCCGCGAAGTTCGATGAACTGGAGTTTGGCACCAACCTGCGCGATCGTGTCTTATCCGCCATCCCCAACGATGGTGCAGAGGCCGCTGAGCAAGCCGCGGATTCCCCCGATGTCGAGCTCACCATCGATGATGCCTCCCTGAGCGAGTGGCTACCTGGCCGCGAGCACGTAGCTGTGTATGTGCAGGGCGAGGGCATCCCAAGTCAGGGTGATGCTTCTGCCATCGCGTTTGTGGACCGCAACCATCATGGCCTGCAGGTGGAACTCGGGGAACTTTCCGCCGATGAGGAAAAGGCCTTGGTCCAGTGGCTAGAATCGTCGGCCCCTAAGTATTTCCACGCCGCAAAGGCCGCGTTCCACATGCTGGCAGGGCGCGGCATCGAGCTCAACGGGCTTGCGCACGATACGGCCTTGGCGGCGTATATCCTGCGCCCAGGCCAGCGTACCTACGAGCTTTCCGATGTCTACCAGCGCCACCTTCAAAAGTCCCTCGGCGCCGCCACGGAGCAGATGTCGTTGCTCGATAGTTCCTCCCTGGTGGATCAGGCGGCGGCAATCATGGAGCTGGCGGAAAAACTCACCGCGGAGCTGCAGGACATCGACTCTTTCGAGTTGTACACCGACCTGGAACTGCCGCTGGTGACCATCCTGGCGCGCATGGAGGCTACGGGTATCGCGGTCGATGTAGATATTTTGGAAACCCAAAAGGATGCCTTTGTGGAGCAGGTCGCGGAACAGGAACGCTCCGCGCGCGAGCTTGCTGGCGATGAAAAGCTCAACCTAAATTCTCCTAAGCAGCTGCAAAAGGTGCTTTTTGAGACCTTTGATATGCCCAAGACGAAAAAGACGAAAACGGGCTATTCCACGGCCGCGAAGGAAATCGAGCAGCTGGCTATCAAGCACCCGCACCCGTTCTTGGATCACCTTTTGGCTCACCGCGAGTACCAAAAGATGAAGACCACGTTGGAGGGCCTCATCAAGACCGTCCAACCGGATGGCCGCATCCACACCACCTTTAATCAGACGGTGACCTCGACGGGGCGTTTGTCTTCGACGGAACCCAATCTGCAAAACATCCCGGTGCGCACTGAGGCCGGTCGCCAGATTCGCTCGGCGTTTATCGTAGGCGAGGGATTTGAGCAGCTAATGACCGCGGACTACTCGCAGATTGAAATGCGCGTTATGGCGCACCTGTCTGCCGATCCCGGGCTGATTGAGGCCTACAAGGCCGGCGAAGATCTGCACAATTTCGTTGGTTCTAGGGTCTTCGATGTGCCCGTGGATCAGGTGACTCCTGAGCTGCGCCGCCGAGTAAAGGCCATGTCCTATGGCCTTGTCTATGGCCTGTCCGCGTTTGGACTTTCGCAGCAGCTGGGAATCCCTGCCGGTGAAGCCAAGTCCATCATGGAAAGCTACTTTGAGCGCTTTGGCGGTGTGAAGAAGTATCTGGATGATGTCGTGGAGCAAGCCCGCAAGGATGGTTATACGGCCACGCTCTTTGGCCGCCGCCGCTACCTGCCAGAGCTCAACTCCGATAACCGGCTGGCCCGTGAAAACGCGGAACGCGCTGCTCTCAATGCGCCGATCCAGGGAACGGCCGCGGATATCATCAAGGTCGCGATGATTCGCGTGGACCGTGCGTTGCGCGATATGAAATCACGTGTTTTGCTCCAGGTCCACGATGAATTGGTGGTGGAAGTCGCCCCCGGCGAGGCCGATCAAGTCCGCGAGATTCTTGAGCGCGAGATGGATTCTGCCATCGAGCTGAACGTGCCACTCGAAGTCTCTGCCGGCGCCGGCACGGATTGGGACGCCGCGGCCCACTAGTTCGATGATGACGCTTAACCGGCGCGAACGCGCCCGCATGCGCTTGGCCGCCCAGGGGCTTACGGCCCAGCGCTGGCGCACCGCTGCGGAGGCGGTTCGCGCCTTTGGCGTTACGCAAGGCCAGGACCTGCATTCGGTGCGCCGGTCCTTGGCGCTGCGCGCAACGGATGAATCGGATAAGTCCGAGATCGTGCGCGGCTATGCGATGCGCAATACGCTGTTCGCCGCCTCCGTCAAGGATATGGGCTGGATTACCGAGCTATGCGCGAAGCCTCGAAAAGGCGATGCAGCGGTACGGGAAGCCGTGCTGCAGCTTATCGATGCCCCATTAACGCGCGCAGAATTGAAAGCACGCGCCGCCCGGGCCTTGCCCGAGCTATCTTTCTGGCACGTGGTACGCATCGCCATGGAAAGCGGGCATGCGTGTTATGTAGGCGAAGAGCAGCTCATTACTCCGGTGGAGTTAGACGGCCTGGAGGCCCTATTTAACGGCGACTCGGTGGCCGCCACGACGGAATTGATGACGCGCTATTTTCGCGCCCATGGTCCGGCGACGCTGCAAGACTTTGCGTGGTGGTCCAAGCTGCCCCAAAAGCTCATTCGTCCCGCAGCGGAGAATTTGCCGGATGACCTCATCCGGATAGGTAGGGAAGGCGAGGAGCTGGTCTCTACAGAGGTGCTGGAGCTGCCAGAGGTGAGAAGGAAGAAATCGGTGCTGCTATTGGGCGCCTTTGATGAATACATTTTGGGCTACCAAGATCGACTTTTTGCCATGTCAGCGGATATGCACCACGCGCTCGTTCCCGGGAACCAGGGCATTTTCCGCCGCGCCATCGTTATTGACGGCCAAGTGCGCGGCATGTGGAATAAGCAGGGGATTGAGGACTGGGGTATTCCCGCCTACGCGTCACGCCGCGTGGAACGGCAGTGGAAAGACTGCTGAGAAGTGCGTGAAGCAGATGAGGATTTTAAAGTAGTTCCATGGAGTTTCTCGGAAAACGTATTACCTGGAAGTCCCATCCCTACGTCTTGCGCTTTTTTGAGACTACGTGGGCAGTCATGGTCGCATACCCGGCGGGACAAATTGCTGAGAGCGGTTTAAAAGAAGCAGTAAGCAGCGATAAATCTTACTTCATTTTCTATGCGGTTATAACTTTTGGGTTTTTCCTTTCTGCTGGCAACGCCGCCAGAGAAGGCGAGAACCCGTGGCGCTACCGAATACAGGCGGCCGGTGTAATGATCGCGGTAACTGTCATTGCCGTGGCCTTCCCGTATTCGTGGGTATTTGCGCTCATTACTATTGCTGCCGTGGTGTACTACCTCTGGCCGCGCATCGCGGTGGAATCCTCCTGAGGTCGCTTTTCCACTAGGCAGCCGGCCAAGAGGTCAAAGGGCGTTTGGCCGATGGCTAAAACAGAAAGGCCTAGAATCGCAACGATAATGCCGTCGATATTCCAGCCGGTAAGCGTCAGGGGTGTGAGCAGTAGCCACGAATTGCGCAGGCACGCGGTGACAAGCGGCGAGCGGGCCGGGATGATTTCGAGCTGCATCGACCATTTGCCCAGGGGGGTGGACTTCTTCGTTTCCACCCACACGCGGTAGATGTAAAAGACCACGGCGAGAGCGGCCGCCTCGTAGATCTCTTCGGGGCGGCCGGATAAGGGGGTACCGGCAAGAGCATTAATCACCCACCGCACCACGGTGACGATGGCGGCCACGAGAAAGGCGTCGATCCACCACGCCACGGCGCGGCGCAGGGCAATTCCTAGTCTTTCGGCAATCATGTTCTCTACGTTAGCTGTATGCGCGGCAGATGAAAATCATGCTGCCTGGGAAAACTTCCCCGCGCTGCGGGGACCATTGGCCCCACGTAATGTCCAAGTCTTCGGGCCATTCCGGTTCGATGATGTCCTCGATCAGAAATGGTCCGCGACCTTGGAGCGCGCGGAACCAATCGCTGATGGTGCGGTGAAATTCGGCATAGGTTAGCGTCCCGGCGGAATCGTGTTCCAGATAAGCGCGGTCGAAGTAACTTATCTCAGCGGTGAGGCTAGTGGGATCATCGGGGAAGATCCAGCGCATTGGGTGGGTCACGGAGAATACGAAGCGCCCACTTGGGCGCACAACGCGGGCAACTTCCGCGAGCGCGGCATCGAGATCGGCGAGGAAGGGGAATGCGCCGAATGCAGAGAATGCCACGTCAAAGGAGTCGGTGGCGTAGGGCAGTGCCAGCGCATCGGCTTGGGTGAGCGCCAAACCAGGTGCTGCGTGGGCGAGCATGCTGCGGGAAATATCGCAGCCGGTGGCAAAGCGGGCGCGGGTGCTGAGCCACTGGGTGCAGGCGGCAGACCCGCAGCCGATTTCGAGGACGGCGGCAGAGGAGACATCGCCAAGCAGCTGCGCATCGGCTTCGTGGAGCATCTCTGGGCACCAATAAAAAGAGGAAAGGTACTCGGGGTGCTCGGCATGGTAGTTGGCCGCATCACCGTCCCAGTGGGATTGATTGGCGTGAGAAGGCGAAGTCACTGGGGTGGGTTACCTTTCTGGTTGGCGTCCAATATTTGCCGTATAAGCTGGACAGATGTAGGCTTTTACAAGCATGTCTATGCCACGGGTTGTTGCAGGCTATTGTAGGAAAGCTTGGGGCAATCACGCGGCGGGATCGAATGTGGCCTCTATCTCCTGTATTTGTGCAGCGCAGATGGGCTTTTAATTCGAGAGACACGCAGTTGTCCACGAACGATTTCCTACATTTATTCGGAGCATTTTTACAATATGCCATCTTCTACTACCCCTCAGGTTGCGATCAACGATATCGGAACCGCAGAGGACTTCCTCGCAGCTGTAGACGCCACCATCAAGTACTTCAACGATGGTGACATTGTCGGGGGTACCGTCGTCAAGGTTGACCACGACGAGGTACTGCTGGACATCGGATACAAGACCGAAGGCGTTATCCCTTCCCGCGAGCTGTCCATCAAGCACGACGTCAATCCCGACGAAGTTGTCGAGGTCGGCGATGAGGTTGACGCGCTTGTCCTGACTAAGGAGGACAAGGAAGGCCGCCTGATCCTGTCCAAGAAGCGCGCACAGTACGAGCGCGCTTGGGGCGCCATCGAGGAGCTGCAGGCCAAGGAAGAGCCGGTTACCGGTACCGTCATCGAGGTCGTCAAGGGCGGCCTCATCCTGGACATCGGCCTGCGCGGCTTCCTGCCTGCTTCCCTCGTTGAGATGCGTCGCGTCCGCGACCTGGAGCCCTACATTGGCCAGGAGCTGGAAGCTAAGATCATCGAGCTGGACAAGCAGCGCAACAACGTTGTCCTGTCCCGCCGTGCATACCTGGAGCAGACCCAGTCCGAGGTCCGTTCCGAATTCCTGCACCAGCTGCAGAAGGGTCAGGTCCGCAAGGGCGTTGTCTCTTCCATCGTCAACTTCGGTGCCTTCGTCGATCTTGGTGGCGTCGACGGCCTGGTTCACGTGTCCGAGCTTTCCTGGAAGCACATCGACCACCCATCTGAGGTTGTCACCGTTGGTGACGAGGTAACCGTTGAGGTTCTGGACGTTGATCTGGACCGCGAGCGCGTTTCCCTGTCCCTGAAGGCAACCCAGGAAGACCCATGGCGCGTCTTCGCCCGCACCCACGCTGTGGGTCAGATCGTGCCGGGCAAGGTCACCAAGCTCGTTCCGTTCGGTGCGTTCGTTCGCGTCGAGGAAGGCATCGAGGGCCTGGTTCACATCTCCGAGCTGGCACAGCGCCACGTCGAGGTGCCGGACCAGGTTGTCACCGTTGGCCAGGAAGTTATGGTCAAGGTCATCGACATCGACCTCGAGCGTCGTCGTATCTCCTTGTCCGTCAAGCAGGCTGACGAGGACTACTCCGAAGAGTTCGATCCGTCCAAGTACGGCATGGCTGACTCCTACGACGAGCAGGGCAACTACGTGTTCCCAGAAGGCTTCGACCCGGACACCAACGAGTGGAAGGAAGGCTTCGACGAGCAGCGTCAGGCTTGGGAGGCACGCTACGCAGAGTCCGAGCGCCGCTTCAACCTGCACACCGCTCAGATCGAGCGCAACCGCGCTGCCGCCGCAGAGGCTGCAGAGTCCGCTGAAGCATCCTCCAACTACTCTTCTGACTCCACCGATGCAGCTCCGGCATCGGAGACTCAGGCAGAGTCCGGTGGATCCTTGGCTTCTGACGAGCAGCTCGCCGCACTGCGCGACAAGCTCGCCGGCAACTAAGACGCCTTTGGAGCTTAGGGTGAGATAGTCCCTAACTCCACGCAGCTGCACTAGCCGCGTCCTTCTCCTTCGGGGAGGCAGGACGGGGCTTTGTGACTTTTATGACAGTATATGCAAACGATTGCCCGGTATTTTTCGTTTGCGGGTTCTTGACCTGCGGCAAAGCAATGGCGCCTGCAAAAAAGACAACTATCCCCACTTAAGACCACTAAATTGGGCTTTTGTTTGTGTTGCCTCTCACTTATAATCCAAGTGTGACGTAATAGCCAGTTGAGTACTGACTATTGTTTTGTCTTTATGCAAGGAGTATGAAGTGGCATCTGTGAAGGACACTTCCACACACATCATCGATAGCTTGGGCGGCGCCGATAACATCACGTCGCTGACGCACTGTGCGACGCGCCTGCGTTTTCAACTCGCTGATGTGGGGAAAGTAGATCAGGAAAAGCTGGAAAGCGATACGGCCGTTCTCGGTTCCGTCACGCAGGGTACGCATGGCTACCAGGTGGTCATGGGTGGCGGCGTGGCCAACTACTACGGCGAAATCATCAAGGACCCTGGGGTAAACCCGCCGGATGAGGAGGCCTCCTCATCCAAGAAGAACTACGACGGTGTGCGTGGTAAGTACGACTGGGTCGACTACTGCTTCGAGTTCCTCTCTGATACCTTCCGCCCGATTCTGTGGGCGCTGCTTGGTGCCTCCCTCATCATCACGCTGCTGGTGCTGGCGGATACCATTGGCATTCAAGACTTCCGCGCGCCGCTGGAAGAACAGCCTGAGGGCTACCGCTTGGCCCACGCGATGTTCCAATCGGTCTTCTACTTCCTGCCGGTGATGGTGGGCGCTACCGCCGCGCAGAAGTTGGGCGCGAATATGTGGGTCTCGGCCGCCATTCCGGCCGCTTTGCTCACGCCGGAATTCATGTCCCTGGGTGAACAGGGCGATACCGTCAACGTCTTCGGCCTGCCGCTGGTGATTAACTCTTACGGCTCCCAGGTATTCCCGCCGATTTTGGCCGCCATCGGCCTGTTCTGGGTGGAAAAGGGCTTGAAGAAGATCATCCCGAGCGCCGTACACATGGTCTTCGTGCCATTCTTCTCGCTGCTCATCATGATTCCGGCTACGGCCTTCCTGCTCGGCCCATTCGGCATCGGCGTGGGCAATGGCATCTCTTGGGTACTGTTCCAGATCAATGACTTCTCGCCGTTCATCCTGGCCATTGTCATTCCGCTGTTGTACCCGTTCCTGGTGCCCATGGGCCTGCACTGGCCGCTCAACGTGATCATGATTCAAAACATCACGACCTACGGCTACGACTTCATCCAAGGCCCGATGGGTGCGTGGAACTTTGCCTGCTTCGGCGTCACCGGCGCCGTAATGGTCATCTCCATGAAGGAGAAGAACAACTCCATGCGCCAGGTTTCCGTCGGTGCATTCGCAGCCGGCATGCTCGGCGGTATTTCGGAGCCGTCCCTCTACGGCATCTTGCTCCGCTTCCGCCGCACCTACCACCGCCTGCTGCCGGGTTGTGCCATCGGTGGCGCAGTGATGGGGCTTTTCGATGTCCGCGCTAACGCCTTCGTCTTCACCTCCATCTTGACCACCCCAGCCATGATCCCGCACGTGGGCTACGTCATCGGCATCGCCGTGGCATTCTTCACCTCCTTCTCCCTCACGCTGCTGTTTGGTTACCGCACCGCAGAGGAAAAGCAGGCCGACCTCGAGCGCATCGCCCGCGAAAATAACGAGACCGTGGAAGAGGTTGCTAGCCGCTCCGAGTCCCGCATCATCGGAGGATCCGATGATGAGTCGGACGGTTCCGAGAATGCACAGGCTGCAGGGGTTGCTGCTGCCACCGGAATCGCCACCAAGGAAGCAGAACAGGCAATCATGAAGCTGGACTCTCCTTTGGAGGGCGAGGCAGTGGACCTGTCCGAGGTACCGGATCCCATCTTCGCTGGCGCCAAGCTTGGGCCGGGCGCTGCCGTGAAGCCAACCGGCAATACCGTCTACGCGCCTGCCGATGGCACCGTGCTCACCGTCCAAAAGTCCGGCCACGCGATCGGTCTGAACCTGGATAACGGCGTACAGCTGCTCATCCATGTTGGCCTAGACACCGTGGAACTGGGCGGCGAGGGATTTGATGTCCACGTGGAAAAGAAGCAGCGCGTTTCCGCTGGCGATAAGCTCATCAGCTTTGACGCAGACTTCATTAAGTCCAAGGACTACAACCTGATTACCCCGGTCGTTGTTACTAACGCCAAGAAATTTGGTTCCGTGAGCGGCGCTACCGGCGCTGTCACCCCAAGCGATGAACTCTTGCAGGTTCATCCGAAGCCGGAAGAAGAACTCGAGTCCTAAAGGCACTCTTAAATTCCGCAGCAAGGAGCCCAGGCATTCGTGCCGGGCTCCTTTTCGCGTACCCTGGTACCTTATGAAGCTAATCGGATTAACTGGGGGAATCGGCAGCGGGAAATCTACGGTAGCGAAGCTGTGCGCCCAGCGCGGCTGGCGGGTGGTGGATGCAGATTGTATTGCCCGGGACATCGTCAAGCCTGGCCAACCGGCCTTGGCTGAGCTTGCGGAGAAATTCGGCGAGGACATCCTGCAGGAAGACGGCAGCCTCGACCGCAAGAAACTAGCCCGCCGCGCTTTCGTGGACAAGGAACATACCGAGCTTCTCAATTCGATTACGCACCCGCGTATCCAAGAAGAGACCCAGCGACAATTCGCCGCCGCGCGCGAAGAGGGCGTTGATTTTACGGTCTATGACATGCCGTTGCTGGTTGATAATGGGCTCGACGGGGATATGGATTTTGTCATCGTCGTTGACGTGGATCCAGAAGAGAGGGTGCGTCGTCTCGTGGAGTTCCGCGGACTCGATGAAGCAGACGCGCGCAAAAGGATTAACGCCCAGATTTCTGATGAGAAACGGCTCGCGGCAGCAAGCCATGTCATAGATAATAACGGCACGCAGGAACAACTGGCCGAGCGCGCGGCGGCGGTCTGCGATGAGATTGAGGCGGCGTCTTCTTAACCTTAACCTTTTTGGTAAGTAGCGTTAACGTCTTTTCCTATTAACGTTTACTTTTGGTCCCTACACTATTTGAGCGTGGGAACTTGGGGCACTGGACCATTCGATAATCACGCGGCGCGAGACGTACTCGATAGCCTGCGGGATGGTTCTTTTGATCTCCGGCACTTTCAGCGCTCGTGCGGCACTGGAGTGCTCGATTCCGATGAAGCCGAAGCGGTCATCGCATTAGGGGCGCTGACGAAGCTGCCTGCCGATGGCCTGCCAGACGGCGTAGCCCCGACGGATCTAGCGTCCCTGTACACGCCGCAATCTAAGGCGTGGCTGCGCCGGCGCATCAATCAAGCGATGTGCTCTGATTCCTCGTCGGTCTACGCGCTCTGGGAACCGACAGGGGAGCTCGACCAGTGGTTGCACACCGCCCAAGCCGCGCTCCCATGAAATGGCTAGCAACAGCGTATAAGCAGTAGAATAGCGGGCATGGCTTTTGCTGCTGAACATCCCCTTATTCCAAATTCTGAACACCGCGTCGTCGGCGAGGTAGAACGCACCCCCGGCAAGTTTCAGGTCGTTTCTGATTATGAACCCGCAGGTGACCAGCCTGCGGCCATCAAGGAACTTGATGAGCGCCTCAACCGCGACGAGCGCGACGTTGTGCTCATGGGTGCAACCGGTACGGGTAAATCCGCCACGGCCGCGTGGCTGATTGAAAAGCAGCAGCGACCCACGCTCGTCATGGCGCCCAATAAGACCTTGGCCGCGCAGCTGGCTAATGAGCTGCGCCAATTATTGCCCAATAATGCGGTGGAATACTTCGTCTCCTATTACGATTACTATCAGCCAGAAGCCTATATCGCGCAGACCGATACCTATATCGAAAAAGACTCCTCCATCAATGAGGACGTCGAGCGCCTGCGCCACTCGGCCACCTCTGGATTGCTCTCGCGGCGCGATGTCGTGGTGGTCTCCTCGGTCTCGTGTATCTACGGCCTGGGCACTCCGCAATCCTATTTGGATCGCTCGGTGATTATCGCCGTCGACGAGGAGCTCGACAGGGACCGTTTCCTCCGGCTCTTGGTGGATATCCAATATGAGCGCAACGATGTGGGCTTTACCCGCGGTACCTTCCGCGTCAAGGGCGATACGGTCGATATCATTCCGGCATATGAGGAACGCGCGGTGCGCATCGAGTTCTTCGGCGATGATATTGATTCGCTGTACTATATCCACCCAGTGACAGGTGATGTTATCGAGCAGGTCGATGAAGTGCGCATTTTCCCCGCCACGCACTACGTGGCCGGCCCAGAGCGCATGGAAAAGGCCGTGGCCGATATCAAGGAAGAGTTGGCTGAGCGCCTCGAGGATCTAGAAAACCGCGGCAAGCTCTTAGAAGCGCAGCGGCTGCGCATGCGCACGGAATATGACCTAGAGATGATCGAGCAGGTGGGGTTCTGTTCCGGCATTGAGAACTACTCCCGCCACGTGGATGGCCGCCCGGCGGGGTCCGCGCCAGCCACGCTCTTGGACTATTTCCCAGAGGATTTTCTTACCATCATCGATGAGTCCCACGTGACCGTGCCACAGATCGGCGGCATGTACGAAGGCGATATGTCGCGCAAGCGAAACCTGGTGGAGTTTGGCTTCCGCCTTCCCTCCGCGGTGGATAACCGGCCACTGACCTTTGACGAATTTGAAGAGCGCGTTGGTCAAACCGTTTATATGTCCGCTACCCCTGGCGATTTCGAAATGACCTCCTCTGGCGGCGAGTTTGTCGAGCAGGTCATTCGCCCGACTGGCCTGGTCGATCCTAAGGTCACGGTGAAACCGACCAAGGGCCAGATCGATGACCTCATTGATGAGGTCCGCGGCCGCATTGCCTCTAAGGAGCGCGTATTGGTCACTACCTTGACCAAGCGCATGGCAGAAGACCTGACGGATTACCTCTTGGAACAGGGGATTAAGGTCCGCTACCTGCACTCGGATATCGATACGCTGCAGCGCGTGGAGCTGCTGCGCCAGTTGCGCCAGGGCGAATTCGACGTGCTCGTGGGCATCAACCTCTTGCGCGAGGGCTTGGACTTGCCCGAGGTCTCGCTCGTGACGATCCTCGATGCGGATAAGGAAGGCTTCTTGCGCTCGACAACATCGCTCATCCAGACCATTGGCCGCGCTGCCCGTAACGTATCGGGCGAGGTCATCATGTACGCGGATAAAATCACCGACTCGATGCAAGAAGCCATCGATGAAACGGAGCGCCGCCGCGAGAAGCAGATTGCCTATAACAAGGAACACGGCGTGGATCCGCAGCCCCTGCGCAAGAAGATCGCGGATATCTTGGACCAAGTCTATGAGAATAATGGGGAAGAGGCCGCCGAGTCGGATCCTTCGACGGTGGTGGAAAAGCGCGACGTGTCCAGCATGGCCACCGATGAGGTTGAGGCGCTCATCAATGACCTGCAGGCACAGATGGGCGCTGCCGCGCGCGAGCTGAAATTCGAGTTGGCCGGCCGGCTGCGCGATGAGATTGCGGATTTGAAGAAAGAACTGCGCGGGCTGAAGGAAGCCGGGATCTAGCGGCGTGCGCGCCGTCCCGGTAACGCTCTCCCCCTAAAAGTGCGCACTACTGCAACGATCGGTTTATTGGTCCGGCGCCCTGACTATACTGGGGGCGACTTAATCAGCCGGTTCAATGTGCCGACCTAGTAATTCACCAGCAAGGAGAATCATGCTTACGTATCACACCATCGCCGTCGGTACCGATGGCTCCGAAACTTCCCTGCGCGCCGTGCGCTCGGCAGCATCCATGGCGCGGGCATACGATGCCAAGCTCATCATCGTCTCCGCAGCCTATAACCATTCTGGCTCCATGCTCGGTGCCCCCAGCGGTGAGGGCTCCAGGCTACCGGTGGTCAGCGAGGAAATGGCCGATACCTACCTCACGAACGCGCAGCGGATTGCCGAGTCCGAAGGTGCGGAAAACATTGAAGTGGTCACCACCCCCGGTGACCCCGTCAACGCCTTAATCGAGGTCACGGAGAAATACGACGTTGAGCTCTTGGTCGTGGGCAATCGCGGCGTTAATTCCGTGCGCGGGCGCGTTTTTGGCTCGGTGCCGACGGAACTTACCCATAAATCCAAGGTGGATGTCGTGGTGGTTAACACGAGTGAAAAACGTTAATCACTTTTCATTGTTAGACTTGCAGTAACGCCAAGTTGGCACACTAGAATAGTTAGGGTACACACCCACAAAGAAAGGTCATCATGAGCGACTACAGCACGATTGTTGTCGGTACTGACGGTTCCAAGTCCTCCCTCCTCGCCGTGGAGCGAGCAGCCAAGATTGCCGCTGCATTCGATGCCACGCTGATCATCGGTTGTGCTTACTACGAGAATCAAGAGCAGGCTTCGAAGACCTTGCGTCAGGATTCCGTCACTATTCTTGGTGATGAGAAAGCCGAAGCCAACCTGCAGGCAGGCAAGGAAGAAGCGGAAAAGCACGGGGTTTCCAAGGTAGAAACCGCCGTCCGCCCTGGCACGCCGGTGCAAGCCCTGATGTCCATTGTCAATGACAATGATGCAGACCTGCTCATCGTTGGTAACCGCGGCATTAATTCCCTAACCGGTCGTCTGCTCGGCTCGGTGCCAGCGGATGTGGCGCGTCAGTCCGATTGTGACGTCATGATTGTTCACACCGTCAATTAATCTAGGCCTTCGCCTGACCGGCTTTCGCCTTACCCACCGCAGCAAGTCCACCTCTGGATTCGTGCGGTGGGTTTTGTGATCCCAGTGGGCTAGAGCACGCCGGACGTATCTCCCACTAGGGTCAGCGTTTGCGTGGCCCGGGTGATGCAGACGTACAGATTCTGCAGCCCCTGCGGGGAGGCATCGACAATCTCGCGCGGGTTAAGCACGATAACGTGGTCGAACTCGAGGCCCTTGACTGCTTCGGCGTTCGTGGCGTCAATGACCGCGGTCAGACGGCCATCGTCCTCGGTGGTCACGCCGGGGGTGAAGCCGGCATCGGCAAGCCGGCGCACCGGCTCGCCATCGCGAATGGCAATGGCCGGGGTGGCATCCGGATCGATGGAGGCCAACAGACGATTGGCAAGCTCGGTAATGGGTTCTGGCGTGCGGTAATTGACGGTAAGGAGGTGGTGGCGGAAGCGCTGGGCGATGAACGGCTCTAGGGCCTCGCCCCAGTCATCCACGCCGGCCGGGGAACCGGTCTGCGAGGTATCGCCCACCAGCGTCATCCACCGCGACGGGCAGCGGCGGAAGAGCATCCGCCATTCCATCGGGGTTAGTTCCTGCGCTTCGTCCACGATGATGTGGCCAAAGGCCCACGTGTGATCCTCCCGGGCACGCTGCGCGGTGGTGCGCGTATCCCGTACCTCCTGGCGCTGCGCCAGGGTCTCCGCGTCGATCACGTCGTGCGCCGAAAGAATCTCCGCCTCAAACATGTCATCGTCGTTATCGGTGGATTCGGAGGAGGACAGGATATCCAGCGCATCTTCTGCATCCGCGATCTGCTCGCGCCACTTGGCGTCCTTGGCCGCCTTCTTCTCCTCAGGATTGGGCAGCCCGATGAGGACGGCCAACTCATCCAAAAGGGCAGCATCGGAATCGGTCCAGGTATAACCATCGGGCCGGTATAAGGCGGCCTGGGTTTCCTCATCGTAGCCGCGGGCAGCCGAGGCAATGCGTTCGCGGGAAGACAATAACGCGGCGAGTACCTCAGAGGGATCGAGCTCGGGCCAAAAATCATCGATGCATCCCACCACGGACTCATCAATGGCAAGATCGTCGTGGAATTGATCCACATCCGCGCGGCTTAGGAGGTTTTCCCCGCCCAGGGGATCCGTGCCCACCTTGGTGGCCATCTCCTGGGCCAGGTCCTCTACGAAGTGCTCGATGAACGCCTCGCGCGCCTGATTATGCGGCTTGCGTGAGCGGCGAGCGCGGGTGCGCGCCCTCTTCACCATGGACGGCGTGATGGTCAGGGTCAGGCCATCTACGGTGATGTCCCGGGGCTCACTTGGCACCTGCTGATAATCCTTGACGGCGGCGCTCAGGATTTCCGCCATGGCCGCGCTGCCCTTAATTTCGCGGCCCACAAGCCCCTCGGTATGGGTGGGAGTGATGCCGGGGAATAGCCCACCGATGGTTGAGAGCACGACGCCGGTCTCGCCGAGCTCGGGCAGCACGCGGGAAATATAGTCCAAAAAGTTGGTATTGGGTCCAACGATGAGTACACCGGTGGAAGATAGCTGCTCGCGGTGGGTGTAGAGCAGGTAGGCAACGCGGTGTAGCGCGACGGCAGTTTTACCGGTGCCGGGGCCGCCTTCTACGACCATGACGCCGCGGGTATTATCCCGGATGATTTCGTCCTGCTCGCGCTGGATGGTTTCCACGATGGACGTCATGTGCCCCGTTCGGGCGCGTTGCATGGCAAAGTACAGGGCGGACTCGCTCGCCACGCCCGTCTCTTCCTCGCGCACGCCTGGGCCGTTTAATGCCTCGTCATTGACATCAGTGACCGTGCGGCCGGACATGCGGATCTGGCGGCGAGTGTGTACGCCTTCAGGTTGTGCGGTAGTGGCGAGGTAAAAGGGGCGGGCCATGGGCGCGCGCCAATCCAGCAGCAGGGTGCGGTAGTTTTCTTCGCGCGCATCCAAACCCATGCGGCCGATATAGCGGCGATCGAGTCCTTCTTCCGTCGGGTTATCGCCGGGGGCATCGATATCGATGCGGCCAAAGACGAGCCCCATCTGTGCGACGTTGAGGCGGTCCAATTTGGCCTGGAGGCCGTGGTATTCCGTTTCGCGGCGCACTAAGGCATCGGCATCGGGAGTCGCCGGGTCGACCTCGGCTTGGACCTCATTCAGGCGCGCGTTTGCCGCGGCTACCTCGTCATCGAGGCGGTCAAAGAGGCCATCGACATAGTTCTGCTCGGCTTCGATGGCTGAAATTCCAGCGTTTTCCGCGCGGCTGGATGAAGATGCAGTGGCGGGAGAATGGGTGGCAGGAGAATTCTTCGGTGCAGAGTTCACAAGACTCCTCAGAATGAAACACGAAAATATGGGTGGGCGCGCATCCGCGTGCCGCGTAGGGGAGGTTCGAGTTTAGACCTTGCCGTGACAAAGAACAACGGCCCAGCGTAGGGCTGGGCCGTGTGCGAGGGTTAAGGCGAATTACTTAGCGCGCTTTTCAATCTTCTTGATAGCGGCGTCGATCTTCTTATTAGCCTTCTTTTGCAGCTTGTCTGCCTGCTTGGAAGCCTTCTTAGCAGCGCGCTTGGAGTCTGCCTTGTCGAGCTTCGATGCGGCGTCATCGGCGCGCTTTTGTGCCTTGTTCGCGGCCTTGACGGCACCTTTGCGGGCGGTCTTGGCGTTGGACTCAGCGGACTTCAGCCAGTCCTTCTTGTTGTCATCAACGTAGGACTTGGCGCTATCTACGGAGTCCTCGATGAAGGATTTTGCGTTGTCCAAGAAGTCGCGGCCGGAATCCTGCCAGTCATCCTTGTTGTCATCGACGTAGTCCTTGGCGTCATCGACATAGGACTTGGCGGTATCCAGGAGGCCGCGACCGGTGGACTGCCAGTCATCCTTGTTGTCATCCACATAGGCTTGAGCCTTCTGGGAGGTCTCATTGAACCAGTCGCCGGCCTTATTGGACAGCTCGCTGGCGCGAGCGGAAAGCTCCTCGCGCTTTTCCTGAGACTCAGACTTGGTGGGCAGCGCCTGCTGAATTTTCTTATTGGTGCGCTCACCGGCCTTCTGTGCGCGCCAGCGCAGGGACGGCTTGCCCTCGGTGTCCTGGGTGGTGATAAACAGCGCGCCGAGCAGGGCGGTGTTAGTAATGAAGCCGTTGCGACGGTCTTCCTTGTCCTTCTTATTATCTGCGGCCCAGAAGTTATTCTTGCCCACCAAGTTGGGCAGGGTAGCGGCAGCCAGCACGGCTGCGGAGGTGCGCGGTGCCTTGCCCAGAGCCAAGGTGGTACCTGCACCGATCTTTGCGCCGCCAAGGGCGCGGGTAGCTAGCTCCGGATCATTGGGAATGAGGTTCTTGTAACCGGAGGGGACGAACTTGCGCAGGGTCTTGAGGAAGCCTTCGGTTTCCTTGGTGTGCTCCGAGGCATTGCGCAGGTCGTCTACACCTTCCCATACAAATACCGATGCCAGCATGGGGCGGGCAAACTTGCGAATCATAGTCCTTTAAGCTCCTTAGCTCGTTGTTCTAGACCAATCGTGTGATTGACCATTATACGCTGAAATAGCCGCCTAGATCACCACCGGCGCTCCCACCAATCACCCAACTTGGGGCGTTCTTCCCCCAAGGTGGTGGGCTTGCCATGCCCCGGGCGAATGATGGCGTTATCTGGGAACTCCTCGAAGACGCGCTTGGTGACGTCCTTATATAGCCGCACAAAGTCGCCCTCAGAGGTCGTTCGACCCAATCCACCGGGGAAAACGGAGTCTCCCACAAACAGGTTGGTGACGCCGTCAACGGTGGCCACGAGCGCCACGCCGCCGGGGGTATGGCCGCGCAGGATGATGATGGGCAATTTCATGCCGGCAAACTCGATGGAATCGCCCTCGCGCAGCTCAACGTCTACGTCTTCTGGAATGGCCGGCGAATCAATGAAGGAGGCGTAGTGCTTTGCGTTGGTGGCCTGCAGGACCTCGCCGAGCGCCCGCACGTGATCCCAGTGGCGGTGCGTGGTGAGAACGGCGGTGATGTCAACGCCTGCCTCGCGGGCCATGTCGAGGATGGCGGGGGCATCATC
Source organism: Corynebacterium sp. KPL1824 (assembly GCF_000478095.1). Lineage (NCBI taxonomy): Bacteria > Bacillati > Actinomycetota > Actinomycetes > Mycobacteriales > Corynebacteriaceae > Corynebacterium > Corynebacterium sp. KPL1824. The sequence continues at coordinate 1,320,758 of NZ_KI515749.1, forward strand.
GGCGGCATCGACAAGCAAGCCTTGGTCGCCGGCGGTGAGCAGGTAGCAGTTATTGTCCATCTCCGAAACGGAGATCTGGTGAAGATGTAGCTCGTTAGTCATACGTCCCAGCCTACGGGTACATTCAAGGGGAGATTAAAATCTATGATGTGGAGGCTGGAGCGCAGTGGCAGAACGATTGATTGTGCGAGGCGCACGGGAACACAATCTCAAGGGCGTGGATATCGATATTCCGCGCGATAAAATGGTGGTTTTTACTGGGCTTTCGGGCTCTGGTAAGTCCTCGCTGGCCTTCGATACCATCTTCGCGGAGGGCCAACGCCGCTACGTGGAATCGTTGAGCTCCTATGCCCGGATGTTTTTGGGCCAAATGGATAAACCCAATGTGGAATACATCGGGGGCCTGTCGCCGGCGGTGTCCATCGATCAGAAATCCACCAACCACAACCCGCGCTCGACCGTGGGCACGATTACGGAGATTTACGATTACCTCCGCTTGCTCTTCTCGCGCGCCGGCACCCCGCACTGCCCCAAGTGCGATGCCGTCATCGAGCGCCAGACGCCGCAGCAGATTGTTGATGCCGTACTGGAGCAGGAAGAAAAGCTGAAGTTCCAGGTGCTTGCCCCGGTGGCCCGCAAGCGCAAAGGTGAATTTGTTGACCTCTTCCAAGATCTTTCGGCGCAGGGTTACTCCCGCGTGCGCGTGGATGGTGAGACCCATCAATTAAGTGATCCGCCGAAGTTGAAGAAGCAGGTTAAGCACACCATCGAGGTGGTGGTGGACCGGCTGCAGGTTAAGGCATCGCAGAAGCAGCGCCTGACCGATTCCGTGGAAACGGCTTTGCGGCTTGCCGATGGCCTCGTCACCATCGAGTTCGTTGATAAAGAAGAACTCACGCATACCTATTCCGAGAAGGCGGCCTGCCCCAATGGCCATACCCTTACCATCGAGGAATACGAACCGCGCGCGTTTTCCTTTAACGCGCCCTTTGGTTCCTGCCCGGTCTGCGATGGCTTGGGCACGAAGCTCGAAGTGGATGTAGACCTGCTCATCCCGGATCCGGATGCCCCGGCCGTTGATGCCGTGCAGCCGTGGCATTCCAGCCCGAACTCCCGGTATTTTGTCAAACTCGTGGAAGGTTTGGGCAAGGCCCTGGGCTTTGACCCGCAAACCCCCGTCAGCGAGCTGACCAAGGAGCAGCGCGATGCGTTGATTTACGGCACCGAAACCGAGGTGCGGGTGCGCTATAAGAACCGCTATGGCCGCCAGCGCAATTGGACCGCGCCCTTTGAGGGTGCCGTCGGATTCCTGCACCGCAAATTGGATACGACGGATTCACAGTCCCAAAAGGATCGGCTGCTGCAATACACCCGCCGGGTGCCGTGTAGCACCTGTAAGGGAACGCGCCTGAAGCCGGAAATCCTCGCCGTGCGCCTGGCGTCGACCACGCATGGCGAACAGTCCATCGCGGGGCTGAGCGCCCTGTCCATCGAGGATGCCTCGGAGTTTTTGGATTCGCTGGTCTTAGGACACCGCGAGGAAATCATTGCCGGGGCGGTGTTGAAGGAGACCCAAGCCCGCCTGCGCTTCTTATTGGATGTAGGCCTTAACTACCTCACCCTGGACCGCGGCGCCTCGACCCTGTCTGGCGGCGAGGCCCAGCGCATCCGCCTGGCCACACAGATTGGATCTGGGCTCGCCGGCGTGCTGTACGTGTTGGATGAGCCGTCCATCGGTTTGCACCAGCGCGATAATCACCGCCTGATTTCGACCTTGCAGCGCCTGCGCGATATCGGCAATACGCTCATCGTGGTCGAACACGATGAGGACACCATTCGCTCTTCCGATTGGCTCGTGGATGTGGGCCCGCGCGCCGGCGAATACGGCGGTGAAGTGGTCTACCAAGGCGAGCCCGCCGGCGTGGAGCAGGTAAAGGAGTCCTTAACGGGGCAGTACCTATCCGGTTCCAAGGTCCTGGCCGTTCCGGATCACCGCCGCGAGATCGATAAGGACCGCACCCTGAAGGTGGTTGGTGCCCGGGAAAATAACCTCAAGGGAATCAACGTTGAGATTCCGCTCGGCGTGCTAGTGTGCATTACCGGTGTATCCGGCTCCGGCAAGTCCACCGTGGTCAATGAAATCCTGGCCAAGACCTTGGCCAATAACTTGAACCGCGCCCGGCAGGTTCCTGGGCGCGCCAAGCGCGTGGAGGGCGTTGAGCACCTGGATAAATTGGTGCAGGTGGATCAGAGCCCGATTGGCCGCACCCCGCGGTCCAACCCGGCGACCTATACCGGTGTCTTTGATAAGATTCGCAACCTTTTTGCGGAGACCCAAGAAGCAAAGGTGCGCGGCTACAAGGCCGGCCGTTTTTCCTTCAACGTCAAAGGCGGGCGCTGCGAGGCCTGCCAGGGCGATGGCACCATCAAGATCGAGATGAACTTCCTGCCGGATGTCTATGTCCCGTGTGAGGTCTGCGAGGGTGCGCGCTATAACCGCGAGACCTTGGAGGTCCACTACAAGGGCAAAAACATCGCGGAAGTGCTGGACATGCCGATTTCTGAGGCCGCGGACTTCTTCGAGCCCATCACCTCCATCCACCGTTACTTGGCCACGCTTGTCGATGTTGGCCTAGGCTACGTCCGCCTCGGCCAAGCCGCCACCACGTTGTCCGGCGGCGAGGCCCAGCGCGTGAAGCTTGCCTCGGAGCTGCAAAAGCGCACCAATGGCCGCACCATCTATATCTTGGATGAGCCGACGACTGGTCTGCACTTTGAAGATATTCGCCGGTTGATGCTGGTTATCCAAGGCTTGGTAGATAAGGGCAATTCCGTGCTCATCATTGAGCACAACCTCGATGTCATCAAGGCAGCGGACTGGATTGTGGATATGGGCCCTGAAGGCGGTGCCGGCGGCGGCACCGTGGTTGCGCAGGGGACGCCGGAAAAGGTTGCACAAGTGGAAGGCTCCTATACCGGCGGCTACCTCAAGGAAATGCTGCCTTAAAAATAAGAGCGATAGTTTCTGTGAAAAATTGTCCTCTTTTTAAATCATGGGCTAGTCTGTGAGGAATGAACCTGCGGCAGAGATTAGGAGCGATACTGGCCACGGTATCGCTTGCCGCCGTGGCGGCGTGCTCGTCACCTGAGCAGGCGCCGGATACGGCGGGGGAGGGGGCATCGGCAAGCGCTAGCGATAATGCCGATGCCGCAATCGCTAAAGATCTAGACCGCGCAGTTGAGGCAGTGTCCAAGGACTACGATGCCAAGGTTGGCGTGGCCATCGCCGCCGGTAACCAAAAAATCTCCGCGGGAGACAAGGGCGAAGGCCCAGCATGGTCCACCATCAAAGTGCCCATCGCCATTACGGCGCTGCAGGACGGTGCCGATCCATCCTTGGTGGATTTGGCCATAAAGGAATCCGACAATGACGCCGCCTACGCATTGTGGTCGCAGGTGCAGTGGGAGGAAGGCGAGGCCTCAGAGGCGGTGGAAAAGCTCTTGCGCGAGTACGGCTCGAAAGCCTCCATCGAGGAAGGTTCTTTCGGGTATGCCACCTGGCCATTGCAGGAGCAGGCAAATTTCGGTGCGCAATTGCCCTGCATTAAGGAAGCCGAATACGTCCATGAAGTATTAAATGACATCGTGGAATGGCAAAACGTTGGCCTCTCCAAACACACAAGCACCCGGGCAAAAAGCGGCTGGGGACTCGATGAAAATAGCGATGACTACACCTTCCGGCAATTCGGCGTGCATGAAAAGGACGGCAAAAGGGTAGGGGTAGCCCTAAGCGTCATCGTCGAGGGCGAGGACTACGAGAATGGCTCCGCCGCGATCGATGACCTTGCCGATGACGTCCTCAAGGCTATCGACAAAGCCATCGCGGATGAAAAATTAGAGCCCGATTCCTCCTGTAAGGATAGCTAGTTCGCCGCGGTTTGCCTTAAGTAGTGGCGGCTGCTACTGTCATATCCACTACCGCCCAAGGTACCTTTTGCAGGAACCTGGGTCACAAGCGGAGATTCTCCCACCCGATGCCGCGAACTTCAGGTTCGTTGGATAACGGTAAAGGTAACCAGGCATTCGTGTCTGGCTCTGTGAGATCTCCCGGCTGTCTATGGCAGACCGGGTTAAATTCGTTTGTGGGCCACGGTAGGTGAACTCATTACCCATAACCCCCTAATCGAGGAGAACCACAATCAGCGCTGAAGCTCGCATTAATGAGCGTATCCGAGTACCCGAGGTCCGTCTTGTCGGCCCCGGTGGTGAACAGGTGGGTATCGTCCGTACCGATGATGCCCGCAAGCTTGCCTATGAAGCTGACCTGGATTTGGTCGAGGTAGCTCCTAAGGCTAAGCCCCCAGTTGCCAAAATCATGGACTACGGCAAGTTCAAGTATGAGCAAGCCCAGAAGGCTCGCGAATCTCGTAAGAACCAGCAGCAGACCGTGGTGAAGGAACAGAAGTTCCGTCCGAAGATCGACGATCACGATTATGAGACCAAGAAGAGTAACGTAGTTCGCTTCCTGGAAAAGGGATCCAAGGTCAAGGTGACCATCATGTTCCGCGGCCGTGAGCAATCGCGACCGGAGCTGGGTTTCCGGCTTTTGGAGCGGTTGGCCGATGACGTCGCCGAGGTTGGCGTAGTTGAGTCCCGCCCCAAGCAGGATGGTCGCAATATGACCATGGTTTTGGGTCCGGTTCGTAAGGGCAAAAAGTAAACCGTATTCCACGTAGGATTTAAGGACTTAATACTCATGAAGCAGAAGACCCACAAGGGCACCGCAAAGCGCATCAAGGTGACCGGTTCCGGCAAGCTGCGCCGCGAGCAGGCAAACCGTCGCCACTTGCTGGAGGGCAAGCCTTCCAAGCGTACCCGTCGCCTCAAGGGCACCGAGTCCGTCTCCCAGGCAGACACCAAGCGCGTCAAGCGCCTGCTCGGTCGCGCTTAATAGCGCCCAATCAACCCACATCCACCATCTCAACCAGAATTTAAGGAAGTATTACTGTGGCACGAGTAAAGCGCTCAGTTAACGCAAAGAAGAAGCGTCGCGCGATCCTGAAGTCCGCCAAGGGCTACCGTGGTCAGCGTTCCCGCCTGTACCGTAAGGCTAAGGAGCAGTGGCTGCACTCTATGACTTACGCTTACCGCGATCGTCGCGCGCGTAAGTCCGAGTTCCGCAAGCTGTGGATCCAGCGCATCAACGCTGCTGCCCGCATGAACGACATCACTTACAACCGCCTCATCCACGGCCTGCGCTTGGCTGAGATCGAGGTAGACCGCAAGATCCTCGCCGAGCTTGCCGTCAACGACTTCGAGGCTTTCTCCGCACTGTGCGAGACCGCTAAGGCCGCCCTGCCTGAGGACGTCAACGCACCGAAGGCTGCGTAAGCCTCTCCAGCTACATAGCTGATTGCCCACTCCACACCGCTCGACACGGTGAGGGGTGGGTTCTGTGCTATCTCACTGCCTCAAGCCTGCTAATAACCTGTCCGATGTGTGTGCTAAATTAATGGGGCTATAAACCCAGCATTTGCAAGGAGAACTCCGCGCCATGACGAGCCCATATAACCGCGAGCAACCAGAAGGCAACCCTTATTCGAGTCAATTTCCTGGCCAGGATCGGCCGTATTACTCCCAGGAATTCCACTCTGGTGGCTATCCGCAGCAGGGCTACCCGCAGCAGGGCTATCCTCAGCAACAATATGCGGCGGCAGGTAACCAAAAGTCCTGGGTAGCTGCGTTGCTTCTGTGCTTCTTCTTGGGCAGTGTCGGCGCGCATAACTTCTACACTGGCCGCACAACTTATGGGGTCGTGCAGTTGTCGCTGAATATTCTTGGCTGGTTTACCTTCTGGTTCCTATTGGGCTTCCTTTTCTGGACCGTTTTAGGAATCTGGGTGTTCATTGAGTTCTTCATGATTCTCCTTGGCGTGGGCGATTACGACAAGGACGCACGCGGAGTCCCGTTAAAGAAGTAATTTTTTGCCATGGCCCTGCCGGATTTCTGGCAGGGCTTTGTCATGCCTATGGCGTGAAACGAGCGGTTCAGCGCCCAAGGTAGGGTAGGGCCTATGAATCTAGACTTTGACTCCGCCTTTACTGAACGCACTCCGCGCATCGTCAACGCGGCGAAATTGCACCGGGCTGCTAATCGTAAGAAGGCCAAGCAGTTCATTATCGAGGGCGAAAATGCGGTGGATGCTGCGGTGTCTACGGGTGCGGCGACGGACGTATTCGTGACGGAGAAGGCTGCCGAGCGCTTTGCGGAAATCGTTACGGCCTGTGGGCATATGGATGTCTACGTCCACCCTATTACGGACAAGGCCGCCAAGCACTTGGCCGATACCGCGACGACGACGGGAATTTTTGCCTTGTGCAGTTCCTCCGTCCTATGGTCCGCAGGAAAGATTCTTAATGGGAAGCCGAAGTTGATTTCGGTACCAGTGCTTACTTCCGAGCCCGGAAACGCGGGTACGTTGATTAGGACTTCGGACGCGATGGGCGCCGATGGCGTGATCTTCGCGGGCGAGACCGTGGATCCCCTAGGCAGCAAGGTTGCCCGCGCTTCAGCCGGCTCCTTATTCCACGTCCCCGTCGCGCGCGATCCAAATATCAAGGACGTATTGGGTCAGCTGCGCAAGTCGGGCATGCAAATCGTCGCTACCGCCGCAGATGGGGAAGTAGAGCTTGCCGATGCCGACCTCTCCCAACCCACCGCCTGGCTCTTCGGCAATGAGGCCCACGGGCTGGGCGAGCTGCTTGAAGAGGCCGATATGCGGGTACGCATCCCGCTGCGGGGGCGCGCGGAGTCACTCAACCTTGCCACCGCGGCCAGCATCTGCTTGTACGAATCCGCCAAGGCGCAGGACCAGAACTAGGCCGCAATCGCGTTGCTCCGCGGTAGCGAATGAAAAGGGGGTCCCTGGGGCTGTCCGTGTCCTAGTGACAGAGTAAGATTGCACGCGTTAGTTTTCGCGCGAGAAGAAGGTACGAAGTACGTGTCCGATACACCGCAGATCGAATTGACCGAACAGGCCCTCGGGGCCGCGGCCGATAAGGCTATCGCAGCCTTCGAAGCAGCAGAGACGCTAGAGGATCTCACCGCTGCTCGCCGCGAGCACTTAGGCGATAACGGGTATATCCCGCAAGCCCGCCAATCCCTCGGCCAAATACCTAAGGATCAACGCAAAGCCGCCGGCAAGGCCGTCAACATGGCCCGCGGCAAGATGGAAAAGCGTTTTGCGCAGGTCAAGGAGGAATTGGAGCAGAAGGCACGCGAGGCCCAGCTCAAGGCCGAAACCGTCGACGTCACCATTCCTACGACCCGGGCGCAAACGGGTGCGCTGCACCCCATTACCTCCTTATCCGAGCGCATTGCCGATATTTTCGTTGGCATGGGGTGGGAAATCGCCGATGGCCCAGAGATTGAGGCCGAGTACTTTAATTTCGATGCCCTGAACTTCAAGCCGGATCACCCAGCGCGCACCCTGCAGGATACGTTCCACGTGGGCAAGGAAGGCTCCAAGCAGGTTCTGCGCACGCACACCTCGCCTGTGCAGGTGCGCACGATGCTCGAGCGCGATGTGCCGCTGTACATCGCCTGCCCAGGGCGCGTTTTCCGTACGGACGAGCTGGACGCCACCCACACCCCAGTCTTCCACCAGGTGGAGGGCCTTGCCGTGGATAAGGGCCTAACCATGGCTCACCTGCGCGGAACGCTCGAGCACCTAGCCAAGGTGCTTTTCGGACCCGAAACCACGACGCGCATGCGCGTGAATTACTTCCCGTTCACGGAGCCTTCCGCGGAGGTGGACGTCTGGTTCCCCAATAAAAAGGGCGGCGCCGGCTGGATCGAATGGGGCGGTTGCGGAATGGTCAACCCCAACGTGCTGCGCGCGGTAGGCGTTGACTCGGAAGAATACACGGGCTTCGCGTTCGGCATGGGCCTTGAGCGCACCCTGCAATTCCGCAATGGACTGACCGATATGCGCGACATGGTTGAAGGCGATGTCCGCTTCACCCTGCCCTTTGGCGTACAGGCTTAAAACCCAGAAAGGATAGATACATCATGCTTATTTCCCAAGACTGGGTTACCCGTATCCTTGGCGCCTCCAATCCGAATTGGAGCGTGTCCGCTGCCGATATGGACTCCGGTTTCGTCCGCGTGGGGTTTGAAACCGAAGGATATGAGCCGATCCCTGAGACCACTGGCCCGTTGGTTATCGGCCAGGTCGTAGAAATCGAAGAGCTCACGCAGTTCAAAAAGCCCATTCGGTACTGCCAGGTCAACGTTGGCCAGGCAAATGGCACCGGTGAATTGCAAGGCATTATCTGCGGTGCGCGTAACTTCCGCTTGCACGATTACGTTGTAGTCTCCCTGCCCGGCGCAGAGCTGCCCGGTGGGTTCAAAATCGCGGCGCGCGAAACCTATGATCACATCTCCAATGGCATGATGTGCTCCGCTGCTGAGCTGGGCCTTGGCGCGCAGGCAAACGGCATCATCGTGCTGGGTGAGGAAGTCGCGGATATGGTAGGCGAAGATGCCCGTCCAGTCATCGGCCTGTCCGATACCGACTTTGACGTCAACATCACCCCGGACCGCGGATACGCGCTATCTGCGCGTGGCTTAAGCCGCGAAATCGCCTCTTCCTTTGACTTGGAGTTTAAGGACGTCGCCGATGATCCAGCGGTGGCCGGGATCGATACCTCTGCGGTTCCAGAGGCAGAAGGCTCGCTTATCAACATCGATCTGCGCGAGGAGACCAAGGCGCAGCGATTTGGCGTGCGCAAGGTAAGCGGCATCGATCCGCAGGCGCGCACCCCATTTTGGATGGAGCGCGAACTCATGCTGTGCGGCCAGCGCAGCGTCAATGTGGCAACGGACGTGACCAACTACGTCATGTTGCTTTTGGGCACCCCGATGCATGCCTTTGATGCCAATGAAGTCGCGGGCGATCTCACGGTGCGCAATGCACAAGAGGGCGAGAAGTTTGAGACCCTTGATCACGTCACGCGCGAGCTCTCTGGTGAGGACGTGGTCATCTGCGATGACAACGGCATCCAATCTTTGGCCGGTGTTATGGGCGGCACGCACTCAGAGATTTCTGATCAGACCACGGATGTCTACTTCGAATCCGCTATCTGGGATCCCATTACCGTCGCCCGTACCTCTCGCCGCCACAAGCTTTCCTCTGAGGCATCCCGCCGATTTGAGCGCGGCGTCGATCCAGCCATCGTTGAGGTGGCCCTTAATATTGCGTGCGCGCTATTGCACTCGATTGCGGGCGGAACGGTGGAAAAGGGACGTACCCTCGTCGGAGAGGTAGCCGAGCCCCAAGCCATTCGCTTGCGTGCGGAAAAGCCGAGTGAATACGCCGGCGTCGAATACTCCCGCGAGACCGTTATCTCTCGCCTTAAAGAGGTGGGCTGCACGGTCGAGGAAGGTTCGGATTCAGTTCTGCAGGTCACGCCCGCCACGTGGCGGACCGATATTTCCATGGATGTTGACCTCATCGAGGAGGTCCTGCGCCTGGAAGGCCTGGAAGATATCCCCACCGTTCTGCCCACCCCGGCAGGCGGTCGCGGTTTGACCCCAGCGCAAAAGCGCCGCCGCGCCATCGGCCACGGTTTGGCTTATGCCGGCTATGCAGAGGTTTTGCCCACGCCGTTTATCGCAAACGACACCTTTGATGTGTGGGGCCTTGCGGCTGACGATGCCCGCCGCAACACCGTCGCCGTGCAGAATCCCTTGGAATCTGACAAAGCCATCTTGGCCACGACGTTGCTTCCCGCAACGCTTGAGGCTTTGGGCCGCAACGTAGCTCGCGGCCGCAAAGATCTGGCGCTCTATGGCTTGCAGCAGGTGGCCTTCAAGCGCGCAGAATCTTCGCCCATGCCGTCTGTTGCTCAGCGTCCTGGTGATGAAGTGGTAGAAGAACTCCTGCGCACGCTTCCTGAACAGCCCTTGCACGTGGCAACCGTTGCAACCGGCAAGATGGAGCACGAGGGCCCGTGGGGCGAAGGCCGCGATTACACCTACGCGGACGCGATTGAATCCGCACGGCTGGTGGCCCGCGCCGCTGGCCTGGATATCGAGGTTGAAGCCGCGGACCACCTGCCATGGCACCCAGGCCGGTGCGCCGCCATCAAGGTGGCAGGAACAGATGACGTCGTGGGCTATGCCGGTGAATTGCATCCGCAGGTGCTCGAAGCCCTCAACCTGCCACCGCGCACGTGCGCGATGGAGCTTGATATCACCGCGCTGCCGCTGACCGAGCGCTTCCCAGCGCCGGTATTGTCGGCATTCCCAGCCTTGCATCAGGACATCGCGCTGGTGGTGGATGAAGATATTCCAGCGGAAAAGGTGCGCGCCACGGTGGAAGAGGGCGCAGGAGACCTCATCGAGTCGGTCGACCTGTTTGATATCTTCCGCGGTGAGCAATTGGGTGCGGGCAAGAAGTCCTTGGCCTTCCAGCTGCAATTCCGCGCTGCGGACCGTACCTTGACCGATGAGGAAGTCAACGAGCACCGCACGACGGCCGCCGAATTGGCCAAGGAGCGGTTCGGTGCAGAAATGCGAGCATAGGACGGGCCAGAAGCCTAGCCTTTTGCATTAAATGGCGAAGAACCAGACTTTGGTGGCACATAAGCTACTCGGGTCTTGGGTCTTCGCCATTCTGCGTTTTCATGCAACATGTTAATTATTTTCATACTCTCTGAGCTGGGGAAAGTAACCCAATTCACTGAATAACATACAGTGGAACGTATTTCTTGCTATAGTTCCTCGTATGACGATTTCAGTAGCAGTGGCAGGGGCCACAGGGTACGCCGGCGGAGAGATACTGCGCCTGCTGCTATCCCACCCTGCCTATCACTCCGGTGACCTGCGCATTGGTTCCTTGACGGGAAATTCCCAAGTGGGCCAGCGCGTCGCAGAAATCATGCCGCACCTCCCGCAGCTGGCAGATCGCGTCATTACTGACACCACTCCCGAAGAGCTAGCCGGACACGACGTCGTCTTCTTGGGCTTGCCGCACGGGCACTCAGCGCGACTTGCGGAGCACTTGGGCGATGAGATCACCATCATCGATTGCGCCGCCGACTTTCGGCTCCGCGAGGAGAGCGATTGGGCAGCCTACTACGGCGGGAACTATGCGGGGCAGTGGCCGTACGGTATCCCGGAACTCCCAGACAATAGGTCGAATCTCAAAGGTACGAACCGGGTAGCCGTGCCTGGTTGTTTCCCCACGGCCATTACCTTGGGGGCGTTGCCCGCCATTGCCCGCGATCTCGTGGAGCCCGCCCTTTCCGTGATCGCTATTACCGGCGTCTCCGGAGCGGGAAAGAAGGCATCCGTCGCGCAATTGGGCGCGGAGACCATGGGAAACGTTAAGGCATATAAACCAGGCGGCACTCACCGGCATACCCCGGAAATCGTGCAGAACCTGCAACCATTTTCTCGCGACGAGGTATCCGTGAGTTTCACCCCGGTGCTTGCACCCATGCCTCGTGGGATTCTGGCGACGATTACGGCGGAGCTGAAAGGGGGCATCGGCAAGCAGCAGGTGCGCACCGCCTTCGAAGAATTTTATGCAGATGAGCCTTTCTGCCTTGTGCTGCCAGAAGGCCAGCAACCTGAAACCCAAAACGTGGTGGGCACGAACATGGTGCATATCCAAGCCCATATCGATGAAAATTCCCACCGCCTCATCATTACCGCGGCGCTAGACAATTTATGCAAAGGTACCGCCGGTGCCGCCGTGCAATGCATGAACCTTGCGCTGGGATGGACAGAAATTTTGGGATTGCCCCAAGCCGCAGTCGCCCCGTAGGGCTGCGCATTACTTAGAGGAGAATTTGATGACTACACTAGGAATCACAGGACCCGCCGGATTTAGCGCCGGCGCGGTAAAGGCCGGAATCAAGCCCTCCGGAAAAGCGGATTTGGCTTTGCTTGTAAACGAGGGCCCTCGCTCGGACGCGGCGGCGGTGTTCACGCGCAACCGCGTGGTGGCGTCCCCCGTTAAGGTCTCCCGCGAGGCGGTAGCGGATGGCCAGTTGCGTGCCGTAGTCATCAACTCCGGCAATGCCAATGCGTGCAATGGCGCGCAAGGCGATGTCGATGCACGCGCGATGGTCGATGCCGTATCCCATGGCACGGAAATCGCCGTGAAGGATATTGCCATCTGTTCTACCGGGCTCATCGGTGAGCCGCTGCCCATGGACAATGCGCTTGCGGGCATCGCGGAGGTTGTGAACCACGTGGGCACGACCCCACAGCACGGCAATGACGCCGCCACTGCCATTATGACCACGGATACCGTTCCTAAGGAATCCGCTTGTGCTGGCGATGGTTGGTCCGTGGGCGCTATGGGAAAGGGCGTTGGCATGATGGCGCCGTCGCTTGCCACGATGTTGGTCTGCATTACTACCGATGCCGTCGCTGACGCAGCTACCCTGCAGAACTCGCTGGAGAAGGCCTGCGCACAGACGTTTAATACGTTGGACGTGGACGGTTCGACCTCTACCAATGACACCGTGATTGTCATGGCTTCCGGGGCCTCCGGCGTGCAGCCCAGCTCAGAAGAGTTGGACCAGGCAATCCTAGAGGTCTGCGCGGATATTGCGGATCAGCTCCAAGCCGATGCTGAGGGAGTGACAAAGCGCGTAAAGATCACCGTCGAAGGCACGGGATCTGATGAGCAAGCGCTCAATGCCGCTCGCACTCTGGGCCGGGACAATTTATTCAAGTGCGCCATGTTTGGCTCCGATCCCAACTGGGGCAGGGTACTGGCCGCCGTCGGCATGGCGGATGCGGACATGGACCCAGACAATATCTCCGTCTATTTCAATGACCAGCCGGTATGCGAATACTCGACGGGCGCGCCCGGGGCCCGCGATGTGGACTTGAGCGGGGCGGATATTGATGTCCGCGTGGATCTCGGCACCGGCGGTGAGGGTACAGCGTTCGTCCGCACCACGGACTTGTCCTACTCCTACGTTGAGATTAACTCGGCGTATAGCTCCTAGGAGGAGAAATGTTTCCCGGATTAAATAATCAAGAACGCGCTACGGTGCTGGCTGAAGCCCTGCCGTGGCTGCAGCACTTCCGCGATAAAATCGTCGTCGTCAAGTATGGCGGCAACGCCATGGTGGATGAGGAGCTCAAGGAAGCCTTTGCTGCGGATATGGTGTTTCTGCGCACCATTGGAGCAAAGCCCGTTGTCGTCCACGGCGGCGGCCCGCAGATCAATTCCATGCTGGATAAGCTCGGCATCGAAGGCGAGTTTAAGGGCGGTTTCCGCGTCACCTCGCCCGAAATCATGGACGTGGTGCGCATGGTCCTTTTTGGCCAAGTCGGCCGCGGTCTGGTGAACCTCATTAACTCGCACGGGCCCTACGCCGTGGGCACAAGTGGCGAAGACGCTGGGCTTTTCCGCGCTACCAAGCGGTTTGTGGAGGTAGAAGGAGAGGCAACCGATATCGGGATGGTGGGCGATATCGTGGAGGTTAATCCGGCAGCCGTCAATGACATCATCGAAGCCGGCCGCATCCCGGTGGTCTCAACCATCGCACCTGGAGCCGATGGCGAGGTATATAACATCAACGCCGACAGCGCCGCGGGTGCGCTAGCGAGCGCATTGGGAGCAGAACGCCTTGTCATCTTGACCAACGTGGAAGGCCTTTATACCGACTGGCCGAATAAAGATTCCTTAGTCTCCAAAATCGAAAGCGATGAGCTTACTGGGCTGCTTCCCGGCCTGAGCTCCGGCATGATTCCCAAAATGGAATCCTGCCTCAATGCCGTGCAGGGCGGGGTATCCGCGGCGCACGTCATCGACGGCCGAATAGGCCATTCTGTGCTCCTTGAGCTTTTAACCCCAGGCGGCATTGGAACGATGGTCCTGCCCGATGATTACGAAAAGCACGATTATCCCGAAGGCACAGTGTTCAGGAAGGACGATATCGCATGAACGCGCAAGAAACATTAACCGGCCGGTGGTCAGAAACGCTGGCTAATACCTATGGCCAGCCGCCACTCGGCCTGGTGTCCGGGGAGGGCGCCACCCTTACTGATGAAAACGGGAAGAACTACATTGACCTGCTGGCCGGTATCGCCGTGAATTCCTTGGGCTATGGCAATGCGGAGGTAGCAGATGCTGTTGCCAAGCAAAGCCGCACCCTTGTGCATACCTCCAATCTTTTTGCCACCCAACCCGTGCTGGACGCCGGGGCAAAACTGATCGAGCGGGTGGGCGAAAGTGAGGCGCGCGTATTTTTCTGCAACTCCGGATCGGAGGCAAACGAGGCGGCATTCAAGCTCGCGCGGCTGACCGGTAGGCGGCGCATCCTTGCTGCGCACCATGGTTTTCACGGCCGCACGATGGGCTCTTTGGCCATGACTGGGCAGCCTGATAAGCAAAAGGCATTCCGCCCACTGCCTAGTGGCGTGGAATTTTACCCCTACGGCGATATCGATTACCTGCGCCAGTTGGTGGAGCAAGACGCCGCGGATACCGCCGCCATCATCTTCGAGCCCATTCAGGGCGAGACCGGAGTCATTCCTGCTCCTGCCGGTTTTATGCGGGCCGTTTCTGAGTTATGCGATGAGCACGGCATTTTGCTCATCGTCGATGAGGTCCAAGCCGGGGCTGGGCGCACGGGGCAGTTCTTTGCCCACGAGTTTGAGGGAATTTCCCCCGATGTCATCACCATGGCCAAGGGGTTGGGTGCCGGACTGCCCATCGGCGCCACCATCACCCGTGGGCGCGCCAAGGACTTATTCCAGCCAGGTTCCCACGGGACCACCTTTGGCGGAAACCCCGTGGCGTGTGCGGCGGCCAATGTTGTACTCGATGCCCTGGATCAGGAGTTCTTGGATGAGGTCTCCGCCAAGGGCGAGTACTTGGCGCAGCAAGTCAAGGAGATTCCCGGGGTCAGCGAGGTGCGCGGGCGCGGTCTCATGCTCGGAGTTGTATTAAATGCACCGGTTGCTCGCGAGGCCGTCAAGCGCGGATTCGCGCAGGGAATTATTCTCAACGCCCCGAGCGAGAACGTCCTGCGCCTTACCCCGCCGCTGATCATATCGCAGCAGGAAATCGATGCTGCCCTGGAAAAATTACGCACCGTTGTGGAGGAATTAGTATGAACTTGCGCCATTTTTTAGCCGATGATGACCTGAGCCCAGAGGAACAAAAGGAAGTCCTCGATCTGGCGGTCCAGCTCAAGGCCGACCCGTTCGCGCGGCGCCCGTTGGAGGGGCCAAAGACGGTAGCCGTCCTTTTTGATAAGACATCTACACGCACCCGCTTTTCCTTTGAAACTGGAATCGCGCACATGGGCGGCAGCGCCATTACCGTTGATTCTTCTGGCACTCATATGAGTAAGGGCGAGTCCTATCAGGATACGGGTGCGGTCTTGTCCCGCTACGTGGAGGCCATTGTCTGGCGCACTTATGCCCACGACAACCTGGAGCAGATGGCGGAGACTTCGACGGCTCCGCTGGTCAATGCGCTTTCTGATGACCTGCATCCTTGCCAAATCCTGGCCGATCTCCTGACCTGCCGGGAAAACCTAGGTGACCTTACAGGCCGCAAGGCGGTTTATCTTGGGGACGGCAATAATAATATGGCCAATTCTTATATGATTGGCTTTGCTACCGCAGGCATGGATATTTCCATCGTTTCACCGGAAGGGTTCCAACCGCGTCCCGAATTTGTCGAGCGCGCACGGCAGCGCGGCAATGTGACGGTGACCGATGATGTGGAAGAAGTGTCCGGCGCTGATGTGGTAATAACGGATACCTGGGTATCTATGGGACAGGAAAACGATGGGCAGGACAGGCGCACCCCGTTCTTGCCGTATCAGGTCTCTAAAGACGTGATGGCAAAGGCAAAGAAGGACGCGATTTTCTTGCACTGCCTGCCGGCCTATCGTGGAAACGAGGTGACCGCAGAGGTTATCGATGGACCGCAGTCCCGGGTATTTGATGAAGCAGAAAACCGCCTGCATGCCCAAAAGGCATTGCTGGTGTGGTTGCTCGATATCAATAAGGAGAATAGCTAGCCATGAGTACCCCGAGCACTCGTACTGCCCGGCAGGCAAAGATTTTGGAAATCCTGGACCGCAACCGCGTCACGAGCCAGGTCCAATTATCGGAGCTCTTGTTGGCAGAAGGCATCGACATTACGCAGGCCACGCTCTCGCGAGATCTTGATGAGCTGGGAGCAAAAAAGGTCAAGCGAGATGGCGGGCGCTCGTACTATATGGTCGCCGGCGAGCTGGAGCAATTCGAAGACCAGGTGGGCGGTCCGCGCGAGAAGCTGCGGCGCATGTTGGATGAATTGGTGGTCTCCCACGATTCCTCGATGAATATTGCGATGCTGCGCACACCAGCGGGCGCGGCGCAATACCTCGCCAGCTTTATCGACCGCGTGGGTCTCCACGACGTGGTGGGGTGCATCGCTGGTGATGACACCATCTTTGTGCTGGCGCGCGAGGGGGTCACCGGTGCGGAATTGGCGGAAAAGCTGAAGGCGCAGAAGATTTAAAGAAGAGTGGCATTCTCGCACCTACTCGTATATTATTTAAGTAAACGCATTATTTTCAAACACTGAAGGAGACTTAGCATGTCTGCACGCGTAGTCTTGGCCTATTCCGGTGGCCTCGATACCTCGGTAGCCATTCCATACCTGGCAAAGATGACCGGCGGCGATGTCGTTGCCGTTTCCCTCGACTTGGGTCAGGGCGGCGAGGATATGGAGTCAGTACGCCAGCGTGCGCTCGATTGCGGTGCGGTGGAATCCATCGTTATCGACGCCAAAGATGAGTTTGCGGAGCAATACTGCGTGCCCACCATTAAGGCGAATGGCATGTACATGAAGCAGTACCCGCTGGTATCTGCCATTTCCCGTCCGCTTATTACCAAGCATCTCGTAAAGGCCGCGCAGGAGCACGGCGGAACGCACGTTTCTCACGGTTGCACCGGTAAGGGCAATGACCAGGTGCGTTTTGAGGTGTCCTTCCGCGCCCAGGATCCATCGCTAGAGATCGTCGCCCCAGCGCGTGATTATGCATGGACCCGCGATAAGGCCATCGATTTTGCCGAAGAGATTAACCTGCCCATTGAGCAATCGGCGGCCTCGCCATTTTCCATCGACCAGAACCTGTGGGGCCGTGCGGTAGAAACCGGCTTCCTGGAGGATCTGTGGAACCCACCGACAAAGGATCTCTACGCATATACGGAAGACCCGGGCCTGGGCAATGCTCCGGATGAGATCATCATTTCCTTTGAGAAGGGTGTTCCGGTTGCCGTCGATGGCAAGAAGTTGACCCCGCTGCAGGTCATCGAAGAGGTCAACCGCCGTGCTGGTGCCCAGGGCATCGGCCGCTTGGACATGGTGGAGGACCGGTTGGTGGGCATTAAGTCCCGCGAGGTCTATGAGGCGCCTGGTGCCATGGTGCTCATCCAGGCTCACGAGGCGCTGGAGGATGTCACCGTGGAGCGCGAGCTGGCACGCTACAAGCGCCTGACGGATGCGCGGTGGTCCGAGGAGGTTTACGACGGCCTGTGGCACTCGCCGCTCAAGCGTTCCCTGGATGCCTTCATCGAGGAATCCCAGGAGAACGTCACCGGCGATATCCGCCTGAGCCTGCACGCAGGTACTGCGACCGTCACCGGCCGCCGCTCCGGCCAGTCGCTGTACTCCTTCGATCTGGCTACCTACGACACCGGCGATACCTTCGACCAGACCGCTGCAAAGGGCTTTGTTCAGTTGCACGGCTTGTCCACCCAGATTTCCAACCAGCGTGACCGCGAGGGTGGTTTCCCCACCAGCGCAGAGAAATAGGCACCGATGGAACCATACAAGACTAACGAAGGCGCACTCTGGGGCGGCCGGTTCTCCGGCGGCCCTTCCGAGGCGATGTTCGCCCTTTCGGTGTCCACCCATTTTGACTGGGTGCTTGCCCCTTACGACGTGCTCGCCTCGAAGGCGCACGCCAAGGTGCTGCACAAGGCAGGGCTGCTTTCCGATGCCGACCTCGACACCATGCTTTCCGGCCTCACCGAGCTCGGGGAGAAGGTAGCTTCGGGAGAATTTGTCCCAGCGCCCACCGATGAAGACGTGCACGGCGCCATGGAGTGTGGCCTCATCGACATCGTCGGGCCCGAAGTAGGCGGCCGCCTGCGCGCGGGACGTTCCCGCAACGACCAGGTCGCCACGCTCTTTCGCATGTGGGTGCGCGATGCCATCCGCGATACGGCCCTGCAGGTCTCCGAGCTTGTCGATGCCCTAGCGGATCAAGCCGCCGCGCATCCCGAAGCCATCATGCCGGGCAAGACGCACTCCCAGGCCGCGCAGCCCATCCTGCTTGCCCACGAATTATTGGGCCATGCCCAACCGCTGCTGCGCGATATTCAACGCCTGCAGGACTTGGATAAGCGGCTAGCCGTATCCCCGTATGGCTCGGGTGCACTCGCAGGTTCCTCCCTGCAGCTTGATCCAGAGGCCATCGCGGCGGAACTCGGCTTCGATTCAGCCGCTGAAAACTCCTTGGATGGCACCGCTTCACGCGATTTCGCTTCGGAGACGGCCTTTGTCTTGGCACAGATTGCCGTTGACATGTCCAGGCTGGCAGAAGAGATCATCTACTGGTGCACCCCGGAATACGGCTACGTCACCTTGGACGACGCATGGTCCACGGGCTCATCCATCATGCCGCAAAAGAAGAACCCGGATATCCCGGAACTTACCCGCGGCAAGACTGGGCGCCTGATTGGCAACCTCACTGGCTTGCTATCCACGCTGAAGGCACAGCCGCTGGCCTATAACCGCGACCTACAAGAGGACAAAGAACCGATCGTGGATTCGGTAGCACAGCTCAACTTGCTGCTGCCGTCGATGACCGGGCTCGTGTCCACCTTGTCCTTCAATGAGGACAGGATGCGCGAGTTGGCGCCACGCGGATTCACCCTGGCCACCGACCTAGCCGAGTGGATGGTGCGCCAAGGCGTGCCCTTCCGCGAAGCACACGAAGCTTCCGGCGCGTGCGTACGCATCGCCGAAGAGCGGGGAGTGGACCTGGTGGACCTCACTGATGAGGAACTCAAGGGCGTCGACAAGCGACTGACCCCAGAGGTGCGCAAGGTTCTGACCATCGACGGGGCCGTTGCTTCCCGCACAACAAAAGGCGGAACCGCCGGCGTCCGCGTTGCTGAACAGCGCGAAACCGTCCGCGAAAATGCCGCCGCGGCGCGCGAGTGGGCGCAGAAGCCGTTGCGCTAACTGGCGAAATCCCCCTTCTTACCGCATGGTCTATGGCCATGCGGTTCTTTTATATTTCCAACGGGGGTAGGAGATCGACTCATTCCCAAGGTACTAACCGTGTTGTTGAACAAATTGGGGGTAGTGGTGACATGGGTTACATAGTGTTGTGTTAATGTCTTTTCGAGGAATGAGACCTAGTACACGCATTCCTGCCAATGAAAGGACGATCTCTAAATGACTGAAAATTCTCCGCCGTCTAGTACTGGGCCGCACGAGAATGAGAAGGCGGTTTTCGCATCGGAAGATCATGGCCTTCAAAAGGGGATGGGCAATCGCCAGCTACAGATGATTGCCATCGGTTCCGCGATTGGTACCGGTCTTCTTTTGGGTACTGGTAGCCGCCTGCAAACCGCCGGCCCCTTCCTAGCGGTGCTTTACCTCATCTGTGGTTTCTTCGGCTACATAATCCTGCGATCCCTTGGCGAGCTCATCGTCTACCGCCCAAGCTCCGGCTCTTTCGTCTCCTATGCTCGAGAGTTCTACGGCGAGAAGGCTGCGTTTGTTACCGGCTGGCTGTACTGGGGAAACTGGGCCATGACTCTGGTCGCGGATGGTACTGCGGTGGCCATCTACATCAAGTGGTTTAGCCAGTACACAACATGGCTTGACTCGGTACCGCAGTGGACGCTTGCCCTCGTCGTCATCTGCAGCATCTTGGTATTCAACATGCTTTCGGTGAAGATCTTCGGTGAGCTGGAATACTGGTTCTCACTGATTAAGATCGTCGCTCTGATTATCTTTATGCTCGTGGCCATCGGTGTTCTAATCTTTGGTCATCCGAGTGGAGACCCGACTGGCTTCAGCCTGATTTCTAGTACCGGTGGCTGGTTGCCTAATGGCTTGCTACCTGCCGTGATTGTCATCCAGGGTGTTGTCTTTGCTTATGCAGGTATCGAGCTGGTGGGTACCACCTCCGGTGAAACCAAGGACGTAGAAAAGCACATCCCGCGCGCGGTAAACAACGTCCTCCTGCGTATTTTGGTCTTCTACTTTGGCTCTGTTCTGCTGTTGACCCTAGTGCTGCCGTACACCAACTACGTGGCAGAAGTGTCGCCCTTTGTGACCTTCTTTGAGTCCCTTGGCGTTGGCGTGGCCGCTCCAATCTTCCAGCTGGTGGTTATTACAGCCGCTATTTCCTCGCTTAATGCTGGCCTGTATTCCACCGGCCGCATTATGTACAACATGTCTACCTCTGGCTCGGGCCCGAAGTTCGGTGCCCGTATGTCCAAGTCGGGCGTGCCCTATGGCGGCATCGTGATGGCAGCCCTGGTGGGCTTGGCAGGTGTCTTCCTCAACTATGTCGTGCCTGAGATGGCATTCGAAATCGTCCTCAACCTGGCTGCGTTGGGCACTCTAGCCTCGTGGGCTGCGGTTGCTCTATCTCACCTGAGGTTTATCCAACTATCCAAGAGTGGGCGTTATACTCGTCCTGGGTACCGCTCACCATTTGGTCAAGGCGGAGACTGGGCGGTACTGATCTTCATTGGCCTGGTAATTATCCTGATGGCCTTTGATTATCCGATCGGAACCTATGCGCTTGCATCGACCGTGCTGCTCATTCCGGTCTTTGTGGCAATGTGGTTTGCATGGCGCGAGCGTATCCGCACTATTGCGGAGGAGAGGAAGGCAAAGCACCTGCCAACCTCGAGCTTCCCTGCCGCACCACAAACAGACCTTCACTCCAAGAACTAAGAAAGGAATTCTTATGAACCACGCTGTTAAGTTTGTAGACGTCGAAAATATGGCGCGCTGGATTCAGCGCGAAGGCGTAGAGAACATCATTACTGGAATGGTGGATTACCTCGAGGCTGACTACCGCGAATGGGAGCGCTTTGACAAGATTCCGCGCGTTGCCTCCCACACCCCGTTCGGCGTCATCGAGCTGATGCCTACCTCTAACGGTAAGGAGTACTCCTTCAAGTACGTTAATGGTCACCCGTCCAACCCTGCTCGCGGTTACCAGACCGTTACCGCATTTGGTGTTATCGCTGACGTCGACAATGGTTACCCGACCTTCGAAGCAGAGATGACCCTCCTTACCGCGCTGCGCACCGCCGCCACCTCCGCCATGGTGGGCAAGCACCTTGCGCGCAAGGATTCCAAGCGCATGGCGATGATTGGTGCTGGCTCGCAGTCCGAGTTCCAGGCACTGGGCTTCCGTGGCGTCATGGGCATCGAAGACATCACCATCTACGATATCGACCCTGAAGCAGTGGAAAAGTTCAAGCGTAACTTGGAGCCACTTGGCTTTAATATCACCGCCTGCTCTAGCGTCGACGAGGCAGTACTGGGCGCAGATATCATTACCACCTGCACCGCCGACAAGGCTCAGAACCAGATTCTTGCTGATCGCCACGTTGCCCCAGGCGTACACCTCAACGCAGTCGGCGGTGACTGCCCAGGCAAGACCGAGCTCGAGAGCTCCATCCTGGACAAGTCCAAGGTCTTCGTGGAATTCCCTGAGCAGACCCGCATCGAGGGCGAAATCCAGCAGAAGCCGGAAGACTTCCCGGTCGTGGAGTTCTACCAGGTGCTCACCGGTCAGGCCACCGGCCGCGACGATGATGAGCAGATCACGCTTTTCGATGATGTCGGATTCGCCATCAATGACTTCTCCGCGCTGCGTTACCTGCGCGATTCCGTCAAGGGCACCGACTTGGAGTCCGAGATTGACATCATTGCCAACCCGGACGATCCTAAGGATCTGTTCTCCTTGGTTGCTAACGTTCCGTCCCTGCTTTAAGGCACGGGTGGGGCAGAGGGATCCAACTTCTCCCTCTGCCTCGCTAAGGTGAGAACCACTATCCCTAGAAGTTGTAAGAGGTCCTTGTCTTCCTGCAAGGCAAGGACCCTTTGTCATATTCGGATGTTTTGCACTAGTTAGTGATCCGGCATCCCGTGGAATGTTGCGGGCTGGCTCTTTATGCCACCTGCAACGTTGTGCAGCATAATGCCACGCTGTTCGGCTTCCTCAGCGAAGGCCGAGATGAAGCTGGCCGATCGCTTGCCGGAGGCGCAGTACACCCAGGCGTCGCTAAGCCCCGCGCCCTGCAGGGAATCGAGCAAGCAGCGCGCTGCCTCTGGATCTTCCTGCCACACGGTGGTCGGTAAGTGGTAATGCTTCGCGGTGGCGTCAAAAAAGAAATCATCAATGGCGGCCTCCCCGGCTTCGCGTACATCGATGGCCACGGCGCCGGCGCGCAGATCGTCGAACATCGCCGCGGTATCTTCGGCCCCCGGTAAGGCACAGGCAGCGCCACCGTAGTTGTGCTGCAGCTGTGTGGTTAGCTCACGTGCCGGGTCGTGGGGCACGCGGAAGTGAGTGATGGAGGAAGTCAGGGCATCGTAGATGCTCAACAGACCTACCCGGTCGCGGTTCATGCCGGTGGCGAACTGGATTAGCTCGGTCGACATCAGGCCCGCGACCACGCTTGTGGTCACGCCCAGCACGCCGGCGGTGGCGCAATCCGGCACGGAATCGGGATCGGGTTGCAGGGGATAGAGGTCCCGCATGCCCACGCCCGATTCGGCACCGGGTCCAGACCACCACACTGCGCAGTCGCCGCGAAATCGCAGCACCGAGCCCCATACCAGCGGGGTACCCGTGATCTCCGCAGCATCAGCGGCTAGGAATTTGGTGGCAAACGTATCGGAACCATCCACCAGGATGTCCACTCCACGGAGATAATCCACGGCGTTGTCGGCGGTAAGGCGGTCGCGAATCGCATGCACCACGATGCCGGGCTGCAGCTGTTCGAGCTTTTCGGCGGCGACGTCCACCTTGGATCTACCCACATCCTGGGTGCCGAATAGGATCTGGCGGTGGATATTGGTCAGATCCACCGTGTCGTCGTCGATAACAGAAATCTCGCGCACACCGGCGGCAGCCAGTTGCTGCATCAGGGGGCATCCCAATCCGCCAGCGCCGATGACAAATACGTGGGTGCCGTGCAGCGCTTCCTGCTGGGCGATGCCAAAACCGGGCAACAGGGTCTGGCGGGCCACTCTATGCAGCTCTTCGCGGGGCAGTTGGCTCATTACAGGACCTTATCTTCCCAGCTCGCCAACCCTTCAAACGATGACGAGGCCACGGCATGCTGCCTTTTCGGAATGCGCCCAGCTTGGCGGGCCAACCGGCCGCCTTCCACGGCGTATTTCATTGCAGTCGCCATCGCCAGGGGATCCTGGCAGCGGTTGATGGCACTGGCTAAAAGCACGCCATCGCAGCCCAGCTCCATGGCCAGTGCAGCATCGGAGGCCGTGCCCACACCGGCATCCAGCAGCACGGGAACCTGGGTGCGCGAACAGATCAGCTCAATATTGTGCGGGTTCAGGATACCCAGACCCGTACCAATCGGCGAGCCCAAAGGCATCACCGCATCCACGCCCACGTCTTCTAGCCGCTTGGCGATGACCGGATCGTCGCTCGTGTATGCCAGCACCACGAATCCTTCAGCAACCAGCATCTCGCAAGCATCCACGAGCTCCACCACGTCCGGTAGAAGCGTGCGATCATCCGCGATCACCTCTACCTTCACCCAATTGGTGCCCAGCGCCTCGCGGGCTAACTTGGCGGTGGTCACGGCATCGCGGGCGGTGCGGCACCCCGCAGTGTTGGGTAGCACGTCAATGTTTAATCGTTGTAAGAGCTCGAAGATGGACTCGCCACCGGGACTATTAGCGCTGTGCCGACGCATGGCGACGGTGGTGAGCTCCGTACCGCTGGCAACCAGGGATTGCTCCAGCATGTCCTGGCTGCTGGCCCCGCCGGTTCCCATTACTAGATGCGAATCGAATTGTTTATTTGCAATAGTAAGCATCGGAGATTCCTAACCGCCCTGTACGGCGATGAGGATATCGAGCTCATCGCCGTTGGCGACTTCATAAGACCAGTTGCTGGCTGGAACGACATCGCCATTGACGGCTACGGCCACGCCCTTTGGCGAGGCATCGCCAGTCTCTGCTTCTACGATGGCGCTCACGGTGATCGGCCCATCGCTGTTGCGGGGTTCTCCATTAACCGTGTATTCCATGGTGCTTATTCCTTTCTTTTGTGGCTATCGGGCGTGGCGTAGCGGATCGCAGGCCGAAATGTCTATCCCCGGGGACGTGCCCAATCCCAACTGGGCACCCACCTTAGCCCCCAGGGCGGACAGGAGGATTCCGTGGCGGAAGTACCCGGTGGAGATCACTAGCCCGTCGCGTACTTTGCCCAGGTAGGGCAAATCATCGGGGGTGCCTGGCCGGGCTCCAACGATCGCTTCGATGAACTCGCAATCCTCCAGTCCCGGAACCACGCGGATGGCATCGCGAAGGAGCGTGTGCACACCGTCCACAGACGGGCCCTTGCGGTTGTCCTCGCGGCTGGTGGCACCGATAGCGATGGTGCCGTCGGTGCGGGGGATAACATACACCGGCCGATCCTCCACGAATGCGCGCACCACCCGGGTGATTGGCGCTAGCTCTTCTGGTACCCGCAGCCGCAGCATGTCACCCAACACCGGCCGTAGTGCTAGGGGATTGGCGCCCTCGAACCAGCCATCCACGTCCTTGGCGCCCAGCCCGTTGCAGAGGTAGATCATGTTGGCAGTGACCATGGGGGCATCGGCAAGCTGCACATTTTGGCCGTCGATGCGCGTTGCTGCCGTGGACAGAAAGCGAACCCCGGCGTGCTGCAGGTATTCCAGCAGGCACGCGCTGAACATGCGCGGGTTGATCTGATGATCGCCCGGGATTTCCACTGCGGCGGCCAGTTGGGGGCTGAGCCCAGGCTCTAGCTTTCGTGCTTGCCGAAGTGGCAGCGCGTGGGCATCCATGCCGTGTTTCTGCTGTAGCGCCAGCAGCTCGCGGATGTGCACGCCATCGGCGCGGTCGGCGCCTACCACCAGGGTGGATTCACGGCGATGCCCGGTCGGTGCGGTGGTTTTCGCACTCAACCTGATTAGCAAATCCGGGAACATCTCGCCCGAAGCAACCATCAGCGGGTACAACGGCTCTTGCCGGTATTGCACCTCCGCCACCGGAGCCAGCATGCCGCCGGCCACGAAAGTGGCACCGCTAATGGGGTGGGGATCGATCACCACGATTTCCTGTGGGTCGACACCCGCATCCACCAGCTCGAATGCGGTGGTAAGCCCGATGATTCCCGCGCCAATGATGGCGTGCTCGGCATTATGCATGTGAACCTGTGGCTGCATTCGCGCGGTCGAAAGCTCGGACAACCGTGGTCGCCAGCGCAGACGGATCGTGGGAGTCCATGAAGGCGCGCACAATCGCGACTCCAGCCACACCGGTGTGGGCCAGCGCTTCGGCGTCGGCAGCCTGCACGTCTCCAATCGCCACCACCGGAACGGCCGAAGCCGCGACGAGCGGGGGATAGCCTTCCAACCCGAGC
Source organism: Corynebacterium sp. KPL1824 (assembly GCF_000478095.1). Lineage (NCBI taxonomy): Bacteria > Bacillati > Actinomycetota > Actinomycetes > Mycobacteriales > Corynebacteriaceae > Corynebacterium > Corynebacterium sp. KPL1824. The sequence continues at coordinate 1,346,482 of NZ_KI515749.1, forward strand.
GGGGCTCGACCAGAGGATTTCGTGGGCGTGGGGCGGAACGGCCCGGCACCGATGTAGTCGATCACATCGGCGTACTCGTTGGCACCCTGCACGAGCTCGAGGGTGCCGGTGGTCAACCCGATGATCGCATCCTCGCCAAGGATTCGTCGTGCCAGGCGCGGATCCAGGTCGTCCTGGCCGATGTGTACGCCGTGGATATTGTGGTTACCCATCAGCGCGGCGGCCACGTCGACTCGGTCATCGATAAGCACCCGCGTTGCTGGATTGGCCTCTTCGACCGCCGCCGCCACGTCGATAGCAAGCGCGGTCAGATCGCGCACGCTAATGGGTTTGCTGCGAACTTGAATCACGCCCGCGCCACCGGCTGCTGCCGCTGCGGCAACCTGCACGACCTTCTCCTGCGGTACACCCGTCACGTGGTAACACCGCAGATCCAGTTGCTTAGCGCGCACTGTGTCCCGCTGCTTCCTTTTCCAGATCCTCGGCTACTTCTTTGGCCTCGCTGCGGTTCAGATACAGCTTGGAGCCCGCACGACGGAACTCCTCGGCCATTTCTTCTTCGCCTTCAGCATTAGAGAAGTGCTCTTCGTCCACGCTCTGGCGGCCGAAGCCAGGCAAGCCGAGGTCCTTGACTAGCGATTGCTCTCGGTCGGTGGCCAGCGCCTCGTCGATCTTCTCGCCGAATGCGTCGCGGATATCCTGGCTGATGCGCATGGAGCAGAATTTTGGTCCGCACATCGAGCAGAAATGGGCGGTCTTCGCCGGCTCCGCGGGCAGGGTTTCGTCGTGGTAGGACTGGGCGGTATCCGGGTCCAGGGACAGGGCGAACTGGTCGTGCCAACGGAATTCGAAGCGAGCCTTGCTCATCGCATCGTCCCACTCGTGGGCGCCAGGGTGGCCCTTGGCGACGTCCGCCGCGTGCGCGGAGACCTTGTAGGTGATCACACCAGTCTTCACGTCGTCCTTATTCGGTAGGCCGAGGTGCTCCTTCGGGGTGACGTAGCACAGCATCGCGGTACCACCCATCGCGATATTGGCCGCACCGATGGCGGAAGTGATGTGGTCATAGCCGGGAGCAATATCGGTAACCAGCGGTCCCAGGGTGTAAAACGGCGCGCCGCCGCACCATTCCTGCTCCTTGTCGTTGTTGACCTGCACCATGTTGAGCGGCACGTGGCCTGGGCCTTCTACCATGACCTGAACGTCGTACTCCCAGGCACGGTGGGTCAATTCACCGATGGTTTTCAGTTCAGCGAACTGGGCTGCGTCGTTGGCATCGGCGATGGAGCCGGGGCGCAGGCCATCGCCAAGCGAGAACGCGACGTCGTACTTGGCGAAGATCTCGCACAGCTCGTCAAAGTTCTCGTACAGGAAGGATTCCTTGTGGTGGGCTAGGCACCAGCCGGCCATGATGGAACCGCCGCGCGAAACGATGCCGGTCACGCGCTTGGTGGTCAGCGGCACGAAGGGCAGGCGCACCCCGGCGTGGATCGTCATGTAGTCCACGCCCTGCTCGCATTGCTCGATTACGGTATCGCGGAAGATTTCCCAGGTCAGGTCCTCGGCCACGCCGTCGACCTTCTCAAGGGCCTGGTAGATCGGCACGGTACCGATCGGCACCGGAGAGTTGCGCATGATCCACTCGCGGGTGGTGTGAATGTCGTTGCCCGTGGATAGATCCATCACGGTATCTGCGCCCCAGCGGGTAGCCCAGCGCAGCTTGTCCACCTCTTCGCGGATGGAGGAGGTCACTGCGGAGTTGCCGATATTGGCGTTGATCTTCGTGTTGAAGGCATTGCCGATGATCATCGGCTCGGATTCCGGGTGGTTGATATTATTCGGGATGATTGCCTTACCGGAGGCAACCTGCTCGCGCACCTTTTCTACGTCGCAGTGCTCGCGCAGTGCGACGTATTCCATCTCCGGGGTGATAATACCCTGGCGGGCGTAGTGCATCTGGGTTACGCGCTTGCCTTCCTTGGCTCGCAGCGTCTCGCGGCTTATACCCTTCCACTCATCGCTGGCCTCGCCACGCTTGAGGGCGCGGTTACCGTCGTCCAACAGGTTGCGGCGCCGGCCCTCGTAGGCCTCCACATCGCCGCGAGCTTCGATCCACTCGCTGCGCAGAGCCTCTAGCCCCTCTGTCGGCTCGGCCCACGGGCCACGTGTGCGGTAGAGCTTCTGCGGCGCGTTCGGGCCGGTAGGGGAATCGTCCAGCTGCACCTCGGTCTCCGGCACCTGTAGGGTGAAGGTCTTGCCGAAGGATTCCACCTGCTTTTCGATGGGGGCGAAGCTGTGCTTCGGGTGGATTTCCGCACCGTACTCGTCGTTCGGGATGGTAGTACGGGTGTGCTGGGCAGACGTATCCGTCATAGTTGACTCTCCTCATTCTTCCTTCGCTGGTTCTAACCAGGCAGGTTCTAGCGGTACTCACGCGGGCATACAGCGCGATCTCAGCTCGATACCTCGAGCGCCCGTGTTCGGTTGCGCCTTCCACTGTAACGCACACCACGCGAGGGTGAAGTTATGGGTTAGGCGATTGACCGAGGGGACATCGGCAAGCAACATCAGGGAGTCACTAAATAGCTTGTCTGGGGTACGGGTTAGACTAGGCAGCATGATCGATCAGAAGCTCCTAGAGATCCTCGTGTGCCCCATCGACAAGCAGCCGCTGGAGGATCACGGCGACTATTTGGTGAACCCAAGGCTGAACAAGGCCTATCCGGTGCAGGATGATATTCCGGTCATGCTGGTCGACGAAGCCAAGGACTGGCCCATTAAGTAGAGCGCCGCGCTCTGGAAAGACAACACGTAATAGGGAACAAGGGAGCACCTACGTATGAGCAACACCACGAACATTATCGATGAACTGCAATGGCGCGGGCTGATCAACCAGTCCACAGATCTGGAGGCATTGAAGGAAGCCGCAGAGAGCCCGATCAGCTTGTACTGCGGTTTTGACCCGACGGGAAGCTCGCTGCACGCTGGCCACCTCGTGCCGCTGATTATGCTGAAGCGCTTCCAACGCTTCGGCCACCGTCCCATCGCGCTGGCCGGTGGCGCGACGGGAATGATCGGTGACCCGCGGGATGTCGGAGAGCGCTCCATGCTCTCAGAAGAGCAGATCGCAGAGAATATGCAGGCAATCAAGGACCAACTTGAGGCCTTCGTGGACTTCACTGAGGCGGGCGAGTCCGCAATCCCGGCGGTTATGGTGAACAACGCGGACTGGACTAGCCAGATCAACGTCATCGAGTACCTACGCGATATCGGTAAGAACTTTTCGCTGAATACCATGCTGGACCGCGATACGGTCAAGCGCCGCCTGGAATCCGACGGTATTTCCTACACCGAGTTTTCCTACATGCTGCTGCAGGCAAACGACTTTGTGCACCTGCACAAAGAGTACGACTGTGTGCTGCAAATTGGCGGTGGCGACCAGTGGGGAAACATCGTTTCCGGCGTCGATCTGAATCGTCGCGTGAATGGTGCGAAGGTCCACGGCCTGACGGTGCCGTTGGTGACAGATGCCGAGGGCAATAAGTTTGGCAAGTCCACCGGCGGCGGCAAACTGTGGCTGGATCCACAGCTGACCAGCCCGTACTCCTGGTACCAGTACTTCATTAATGCTGGCGACGCGGTGGTTATCGACTACCTGCGTTGGTTTACCTTCCTCACTCAGGAGGAGATCGCAGAGCTGGCACGCAAGGTAGAGGAGGAACCCCACAAGCGTGAGGCGCAACGCGTATTGGCACGGGAGATGACCACCCTGGTGCACGGCGAGCAGGCCACCGAAGCAGTGGAGCTGGCTTCCCAGGCGTTGTTTGGTAAGGCAGAGCTGCAGGATTTGGACGAGGCCACGTTGTCTTCCGCATTGCAGGAAACCGAGATTGCCGAGGTCGGCCCAGAGGCAACGATTCTGGATCTGCTGGTTGAGGCGGGACTGGAAAAATCAAAGGGTGCTGCGCGCCGCACCGTGGGCGAGGGCGGCGCTTACGTGAATAACCAGCGCATCGAGGACATCGAGTGGTCGCCGAATTCCAACGATCTGCTGCATGGTTCGTGGCTCGTGTTGCGTAAAGGCAAGAAGCGTTTCGCCGGAGCACGGGTTGTGAATCCTTCCTAGGGGCGTCACCTTAGCTGTTAACTGATCCCTTGGTAATTGCATTTTTACGCTTTTGCCAGGGGATTTGTGTGTTTTTCGGGGTTGGGTGTAACTTTATCGAAGTCGCCGAGAGGTAGCCGGTTGGTTACTTGTTTGTGACTTTTTGTACTGACTTGGCTCGAGGATTTGACTTGGTTCAGGTTGTTGGGTAAGTTGGTACGAGCCGCCGCTGAGAGGTTAACGTTTGGTTAATTTTCTTGTGGTGTGTGGATGTTGTTTGAGAACTCAATAGTGTGCCAATGTACTTATTTTTTATTTTTGTGTGCATGGTTGTGTGTTGATTGGTCTGTTGGCCGGCGAACCTAATGGTGGTTTGTTGGTTGGTGTGTGCCGGTAAGGTGTTGGAATACGCATCTTTTTGAATACTGTTTAGTGTTTCGGCTGCATTGATGGATTGGTTGGCATGTGATTGTGTTCAACTTTTTGTCTCCCTTTTTTGTGCCCCGTCGGGTTGGGGAGGCAGTTTATTTTTCTTTGTAGTAATTTTTGGACGCCAGCATGGGCCTGCTTTTGTGGGTTTGTGGTGGTTTGTTCTTTTGGTTAGGTTTGGGCTTTTCACGGCCTTTTCAGGATTTTGTTGTTCTGAAATTTCTTTTTGTGGAGAGTTTGATCCTGGCTCAGGACGAACGCTGGCGGCGTGCTTAACACATGCAAGTCGAACGGAAAGGCCCTGCTTGCAGGGTACTCGAGTGGCGAACGGGTGAGTAACACGTGGGTGATCTGCCCTGCACTTCGGGATAAGCTTGGGAAACTGGGTCTAATACCGGATAGGAGCCATCTTTAGTGTGGTGGTTGGAAAGTTTTTTCGGTGTAGGATGAGCTCGCGGCCTATCAGCTTGTTGGTGGGGTAATGGCCTACCAAGGCGGCGACGGGTAGCCGGCCTGAGAGGGTGTACGGCCACATTGGGACTGAGATACGGCCCAGACTCCTACGGGAGGCAGCAGTGGGGAATATTGCACAATGGGCGCAAGCCTGATGCAGCGACGCCGCGTGGGGGATGAAGGCCTTCGGGTTGTAAACTCCTTTCGCTAGGGACGAAGCTTTTTGTGACGGTACCTAGATAAGAAGCACCGGCTAACTACGTGCCAGCAGCCGCGGTAATACGTAGGGTGCGAGCGTTGTCCGGAATTACTGGGCGTAAAGGGCTCGTAGGTGGTTTGTCGCGTCGTCTGTGAAATTCTGGGGCTTAACTCCGGGCGTGCAGGCGATACGGGCATAACTTGAGTGCTGTAGGGGTAACTGGAATTCCTGGTGTAGCGGTGAAATGCGCAGATATCAGGAGGAACACCGATGGCGAAGGCAGGTTACTGGGCAGTTACTGACGCTGAGGAGCGAAAGCATGGGTAGCGAACAGGATTAGATACCCTGGTAGTCCATGCCGTAAACGGTGGGCGCTAGGTGTGAGGGTCTTTCTACGACTTTCGTGCCGTAGCTAACGCATTAAGCGCCCCGCCTGGGGAGTACGGCCGCAAGGCTAAAACTCAAAGGAATTGACGGGGGCCCGCACAAGCGGCGGAGCATGTGGATTAATTCGATGCAACGCGAAGAACCTTACCTGGGCTTGACATACATCAGATTGGGCTAGAGATAGTTCGTCCCTTTGTGGTTGGTGTACAGGTGGTGCATGGTTGTCGTCAGCTCGTGTCGTGAGATGTTGGGTTAAGTCCCGCAACGAGCGCAACCCTTGTCTTATGTTGCCAGCATTTGGTTGGGGACTCATGAGAGACTGCCGGGGTTAACTCGGAGGAAGGTGGGGATGACGTCAAATCATCATGCCCCTTATGTCCAGGGCTTCACACATGCTACAATGGTCGGTACAACGCGCTGCGACACTGTGAGGTGGAGCGAATCGCTGAAAGCCGGCCTTAGTTCGGATTGGGGTCTGCAACTCGACCCCATGAAGTCGGAGTCGCTAGTAATCGCAGATCAGCAATGCTGCGGTGAATACGTTCCCGGGCCTTGTACACACCGCCCGTCACGTCATGAAAGTTGGTAACACCCGAAGCCGGTGGCCTAAACGTGTTAGGGAGCCGTCGAAGGTGGGATCGGCGATTGGGACGAAGTCGTAACAAGGTACCCGTACCGGAAGGTGCGGGTGGATCACCTCCTTTCTAAGGAGCTTTTATTTTGGCTGCAGTTGCAGCCAATGGCCCACAGTTGTGGGTTGCCCACTGTTGTTTGATGGTGGGTTGGTGGTTGAGTGGGCGAGTGTTCTGCTGCCACCGAATATGGAAATTCCGGGTAGGACATACACCTTAATCAGCAGGGTCTAAGTGTTGAGACAGTGCTTTGTGACATGCGTAAAAGTGTCCATGCATACAGGAAGTAAAGTTGATTGGTAAGTCGTTGGTGCATTGTTGGGTGTCTGGGGCATTATCCCCTTTTGTGTGTGCCTGACTGGTTGATGAGCATCGTTTGTTGTGGTGGTGTTTGTTGCTGGTTGGGGTGTTGTGTGAGAACTGTATAGTGGACGCGAGCATCTCACATGATGCCGCCTGCTTTTGTGGGTGGTGTCTTGTGTGTGTGATGTGATTTTTCTTTTTGTTTATTTTGTCAAGTTCACTTGTTGCTGCCACATGCTGGCTGCATGGCTTCGTGTTGTGTGGTTTGTGTGTGGTGGTTGGTGTGTTCGTTATTTAGGGCGCATGGTGGATGCCTTGGCATGCTGAGCCGATGAAGGACGTGTAAGGCTGCGTTAAGCCTCGGGGAGTTGTCAATAAAGCGTTGATCCGAGGATGTCCGAATGGGGAAACCTGGCCCTGGTTATGTGGGGTTACCCTTCAGTGAATTCATAGCTGTTGTGGGGGTTACGCGGGGAAGTGAAACATCTCAGTACCCGTAGGAGGAGAAAATAATAATGATTCTGCTAGTAGTGGCGAACGAACGTGGATGAGGCTAAACCGTGTGCATGTGATACCTGGTAGGGGTTGTGTGTGCGGTGTTGTGGGGCCTGATTTTGTGTCATCTACCAGTGGCACGCCCTGTGCATTGTTGTTAGGTGAAGTGGTTTGGAATGATCTGCCGGAGTAGGTGAGAGTCCTGTAGCTGAAGATGATGATGTGGGGGTTGTTGGGTTCCCGAGTAGCAACGGGCTCGTGGAATCTGTTGTGAATCTGCCGGGACCACCCGGTAAGCCTAAATACTCAGTGTGACCGATAGTGGATAGTACCGTGAGGGAATGGTGAAAAGTACCCCGGGAGGGGAGTGAAATAGTTCCTGAAACCATGTGCTTACAATCCGTCAGAGCACCTGTTTGTGTGTGATGGCGTGCCTTTTGAAGAATGAGCCTGCGAGTCAGCGGCATGTCGCGAGGTTAACCCGTGTGGGGTAGCCGTAGGGAAACCGAATCCTAATGGGGTGATAAGTGGCATGTCCTGGACCCGAAGCGGGGTGATCTACCCATGGCCAGTGTGAAGCAGCTGTAAGAGGTTGTGGAGGCGCGAACCCACGTAGGTTGAAAACTGCGGGGATGAGCTGTGGGTAGGGGTGAAAGGCCAATCAAACTCCGTGATAGCTGGTTCTCCCCGAAATGCATTTAGGTGCAGCGTCGCATTTAGCTTGGTGGAGGTAGAGCGACTGGTTGGTTGAGCGGGACTACAATCTTAGCAATGTCAGCCAAACTCCGAATGCCATCAATTGTGTTGTGCGGCAGTGAGACTGTGGGGGATAAGCTTCATAGTCGAGAGGGAAACAGCCCAGATCGCCGGTTAAGGCCCCTAAGGGTGTACTAAGTGGAAAAGGATGTGGGATCGCGAAGACAGCCAGGAGGTTGGCTTAGAAGCAGCCATCCTTGAAAGAGTGCGTAATAGCTCACTGGTCGAGTGGTTCTGCGCCGACAATGTAGTGGGGCTCAAGTACACCGCCGAAGCCGCGGCAAGCAACATTTTTTTGTTGTTTGGGTAGGGGAGCGTCGTGCATGGGTGGAAGCGTTACCGTGAGGAGGCGTGGACTGTGTGCGAGTGAGAATGCAGGCATGAGTAACGAATTGTAAGGTGAGAATCCTTACCGCCGGATGACTAAGGGTTCCTGGGTCAAGTTCGTCTTCCCAGGGTGAGTCGGGACCTAAGGCGAGGCCGACAGGCGTAGTCGATGGATAACCAGTTGATATTCTGGTACCCGTACATGTGCGCCCATGATAAAGCACGGATACTAACCACTGCGGATACGCTACCTTTTCACTTTTTGAGTGTTGGTGGTGTTGATGTCGTGGGGCCTGATGTGTGGTTCAAGTGATGGGGTGACGCAGTGAGGTAGCCGCGCCACTTAGTGGATTGGTGGTGTAAGC